>NZ_JAGPYK010000004.1 GCF_018070045.1 Micromonospora sp. U21 | reverse complement strand
AGGTTGCTCACGTGTTACTCACCCGTTCGCCGCTCGAGTACCCCGAAGGGCCTTTCCGCTCGACTTGCATGTGTTAAGCACGCCGCCAGCGTTCGTCCTGAGCCAGGATCAAACTCTCCAACAAAAATCTTTGTCGAACAGCATCCTGACAACAAACAAATGTTGCCAAAGGAATCCCAACCAGCAATCCGAAAGGATCACCAGTCCGGGGTATAAATCATAATTGGCACTGGCTTTTCAAGCACCCTGTTGAGTTCTCAAAGAACAACCACACACCGATCAAAAGCCCCACCCGGTGGGACCCCATCTCGGGGCAACCGTTCAAACCTACTTGGTCGAACTTTCATTGTCAACCTCGTGTCCGAGGTGATCAACTTGGTTCGTCCTGATCCACGATGACGCACGCCGTACCCGGCGGTCGTTACTGTCGTGGGAAGCCGCAGACCGGCCGATCGCCGCTTCGCGGCTCTCCGCCCGGCTCCTGCCGGCTTCAAAACTCTACCCGGTCGGCTTCGCGTTCGCAACCCCGTGTCCGGAGTGGCCCGCACCGCCCGATCCTCAGTCTCGCTCGGCGTTTCCGCCACGAGCCTGGTGCCCGTTCTCGGCCAGTTTGTCCGGCCTCCCCCGTGCAGAGAGAAAGTTACGCGGACGGCTCGGAGAAGGCAAATCAGGGTTCATCACTGGTTTGGCCGAACGGGATGCAGCGGTCCCCGCGTAGCCCGCGACGCGGGGCGCACCGGCGTGCCAGAGTGTCAGGCATGGATGAGTCCGGGCTCGGCGCCACGGTGCACGCCGAGGAGGCGCTGCTCGGCCTTCTCCTGCCGTTCTGGCAGTTGGTGATCGGCGCGGTCGTGCTGGTCGTCCTGGTGCTCTCGGTGGGGCGACTGGCCCGGCGGGGCCGATCTCGGATGACCACCGCTCTGCTGGTGACCGCCGCGGTCATCGCGGGCTTCACGGCGATCGGTGTGCTGCTTGAGGGTTGAGGGCTCAGAGCCGGCGGTTCGCCAGGCTGGGCAGCTCAGCCCGGATCTGGGCGAGCCGGTCAAGGCCAAGGTCGACGACGGACACCCCCGGGCCGTCCGGCAACTGGGTCAGGACCGTCCCCCACGGGTCGACCACCATGCTGCGCCCGAAACAGGTACGGCCGGGCTCGTGGTCACCGGTCTGCCCGGCGGCCGCGACGAAGCACTGGTTCTCGATCGCCCGGGCCCGTAGCAGGACCTCCCAGTGGTCCCGCCCGGTGTGCAGCATGAACGCGGCCGGTACCACGAGCAACTGGGCGCCACCTTCGGTCGCCAGGCGCCGGTACAGCTCCGGGAAGCGCAGGTCGTAACAGATCGACAGGCCCACCCGCAGCCCTTCGACGTCGACCACCACCAGCTGGACGCCAGCAGCGACACTCGCCGACTCCAGGTAGGAGACCCGGCCGGGGATCTCCACGTCGTACAGATGGATCTTGCGATAGCTCGCGGCCAGGCTGCCGGACCGGTCGAAGACCAGCGACGTGTTCCAGGTGTGCTCCGGGTCGGGGCCGGCCTCGTGAAACGACCCGGCCACCAGCCAGATGCCGAGTCGCCGGGCGATCCCGGCGAAGAAGCTGCCCACCTCGCCGTCCACCGGCTCCGGCTCCGGCAACCCGGCGGCAGGGCCGAGGTAGTCGACGTACTCCGGCAGGACGGCGAGGTCCGCGCCGCCGGCGGCGGCGCGTTCCAGCAGGACCTCCGCGGCTGCCAGGTTGGCCTTGCGGTCATCCCGGGCGTTCAGCTGGCAGACGGCGACGCGCATGGGCCAAGGGTACGGCCGGAAGGGCCACAGGGGCAGCCTCAGATGCGCTGGGCGGGCCGGACGGGCCGGACCTGATCGAGATCTGGGACTGGCGGCTAAAGCGTGGCGGGGCGCACCGCTCCCCCGACCTCCCGCGCGCACCCCGGAGACCCGGTCGCGCCGGCCGCGTCAGGACTGAGCGGCCGGCGCGACGCGAGGACGATCAGGCCGACTTCTCCTCGCGGTCCCGCCGGGCCCTCCGGCCGGTGAACTCGCGCGGCACGATGGTCGGGTTGACGTTCTCCAGGACCACCTCTCGGGTGATCAGCACCCGGGCGGCGTCGGGGTTGCTCGGCACCTCGTACATCGCGGAGAGCAGGACCTCCTCGATGATGGCCCGCAGGCCACGGGCGCCGGTGCCCCGCAGCATGGCCTGGTCGGCGATCGCCTCCAGCGCCGGCTCGTCGAACTCCAGCTCGACCCCGTCCAGCTCGAAGAGACGCTGGTACTGCCGGACCAGGGCGTTGCGCGGCTCGGTGAGGATCCGCACCAGGGCGCTGCGGTCCAGGCTGCGCACGTTGGTGATCACCGGCAGCCGGCCCACGAACTCGGGGATCAGGCCGAACTTGAGCATGTCCTCCGGCATGACCTGACTGAAGATGTCATCGGTCGACCGATCGGACACCGACCGGAGCCGGGCGCCGAAGCCGGTGCCACCCTGCCCGGTGCGGGACTCGATGATCTGATCCAGACCGGCGAAAGCGCCACCGCAGATGAACAGCACGTTGGTGGTGTCGATCTGGATGAACTCCTGGTGCGGGTGCTTGCGCCCGCCCTGCGGCGGCACGTTGGCCACCGTGCCTTCCAGCATCTTGAGCAGGGCCTGCTGCACGCCCTCGCCGGAGACGTCCCTGGTGATCGACGGATTCTCCGACTTGCGGGCGATCTTGTCGACCTCGTCGATGTAGATGATGCCGGTCTCGGCGCGCTTGATGTCGTAGTCGGCGGCCTGGATCAGCTTGAGGAGGATGTTCTCCACGTCCTCGCCGACGTAGCCCGCCTCGGTCAGCGCCGTGGCGTCGGCGATCGCGAACGGGACGTTCAACATCCGCGCCAGCGTCTGCGCCAGGTGGGTCTTGCCGCATCCGGTGGGACCGAGCAGCAGGATGTTGGACTTGGCCAGCTCGACGGCGTCACTGCCGGAGCCCGGCGCGCCGGCCGACTCGGCCTGGATCCGCTTGTAGTGGTTGTAGACCGCGACCGCGAGCGCCTTCTTGGCCTGATCCTGCCCGACCACGTAGTTGTCGAGGAACTGGCAGATCTCCATCGGCTTGGGAAGCTCTTCCCACTTCACCTCGCCGGACTCGGCCAGCTCCTCTTCGATGATCTCGTTGCAGAGATCGATGCACTCGTCGCAGATGTAGACCCCGGGGCCCGCGATGAGCTTCTTGACCTGCTTCTGCGACTTGCCGCAGAAGGAGCATTTCAGTAGGTCGCCGCCGTCACCGATCCGTGCCACCTACGTTCTCCCTGCACTCATCGGCCGGAGACCCGGCCCTGACCCTGCGGACGCTGCGCGCCGTCCGGCTCCGTTCACCCCGCCGGCCCAACCGGCGAAGCGGTACGGACCCGACGTTACCCGCTGGCGGGGCATTCTCCGACCCCCAAAACGGGTGTGTCAGAGGTCGGCCGGGAACGGATGCCCGGCCAACCTCTGACCCGGTACTGCTCAGCGGGCGGCGTTGGCCGCCAACAGACCCTTCTTGCGGCTGGTCAGGATCGTGTCGACCAGCCCGTACTCCTTGGCCTCCTCGGCCGTCATGATCTTGTCCCGGTCGATGTCCTTGCGGACCTGCTCGATCGGGCGGTTGCAGTGGCGGGAGAGCATGTCCTCCAGCTGAGTCCGCATTCGCAGGATCTCCCGGGCCTGGATCTCGATGTCCGAGCCCTGCCCGTAGCCGCCCTCGGTGGCCGGCTGGTGGATGATGATCCGCGAGTTCGGCAGCGCCATCCGCTTACCCGGGGTGCCGGCCGACAGCAGGACCGCCGCCGCGCTGGCCGCCTGACCCAGGCAGACGGTGGAGATGTCCGGACGGACGTACTGCATGGTGTCGTAGATCGCCGTCATCGCGGTGAACGAGCCACCCGGCGAGTTGATGTACATGATGATGTCGCGGTCCGGATCGGTGCCCTCGAGCGTCAGCAGCTGGGCCATCACGTCGTTGGCCGACGCGTCGTCCACCTGGACGCCGAGGAAGATGATCCGGTCCTCGAAGAGCTTGTTGTACGGGTTCGACTCCTTGACCCCGTACGACGTGCGCTCGACGAACGACGGCAGCACGTAACGGTTGTGCACGGCCGCGAACTGGGGCGGCAAGCTCAGATCGGTCATCGTCAGCTCCTCAGCTCAGGGTCCCGGCGCCATCCGGAACCTGAGCGGCCCCGATGATCACCTTGTCGATGAAGCCGTAGTCCATGGCCTCCTGGGCGGTGAACCAACGGTCCCGGTCCGAGTCCGCCTCGATCTGCCCCTGGCTCTGGCCGGTGTGGTGCGCGACGCGCTCCTGGAACATCCGCTTCGTGTAGAGCATCTGCTCCGCCTGGATGGCGATGTCGGACGCCGTACCGCCCAGACCACCGGACGGCTGGTGCATCATGATCCGGGCGTGGGGCAGGGCGTACCGCTTGCCCTTGGTGCCCGCGCAGAGCAGCAGCTGGCCCATCGAGGCAGCCATGCCCATCGCCACGGTCGACACGTCGTTGTCGATGAACTGCATGGTGTCGTAGATCGCCATGCTCGCGGTGACCGAGCCACCCGGCGAGTTGATCCACAGGTTGATGTCGCGGTCCGGGTCTTCCGCGGCGAGCAGCAGCAGCTGCGCGCAGATGCGGTTGGCGACCTGGTCGGTCACCTCACTGCCCAGGAAGATGATGCGCTCCTTGAGCAACCGGTTGTAGACCGAGTCGTCGAGGTTGCCAATGGAGTCGCCACCGCGCGCGTCAATCGCCCGGAGCGACTTCTTGGGGATGTGCATGTCGGTCATGGCAGCCCTTCGCTCTCCGTACCGTCTTTCCCGACACTAACCGCTGTGCGGGGCGGCAGAGTCCCGG
Source organism: Micromonospora sp. U21 (assembly GCF_018070045.1). Taxonomy (GTDB): domain Bacteria; phylum Actinomycetota; class Actinomycetes; order Mycobacteriales; family Micromonosporaceae; genus Micromonospora. Next base: position 363,896 of record NZ_JAGPYK010000004.1, on the reverse strand, counting down.
TCGGGGCACTGTTCGCTCTCAGCGCAGCTGCGTCGGGCGTACCCGCGGCGCGGGCTTCCGGGCCTACCCGACGACGCTGGTCGCCGGGCGTACCCCGGAATGGATGCGGCCGCCATCCACCGCACAGCGGCGGACGGCGGCCGCATCCCGACGATCAGTGGTCGTGGTTGTGCTCCGCCTCGTTGGCGGCGCGCAGCGCGTCGAGGGTGACCTCGTTGCCGGCCGAGTCCTTGATCGTGATCCGCTCCATGACGGCCGCGAGCGCCTTGCCCCGCCGCACGTCACCGAAGACCGCGCCGGCCGCGCCGGAGCGCACCAGCTGGTCGTAGTACTGCTGCGGGGCCATCCCGGCCCGCTGCGCCCGGTGCACGATCTCGTGGCCGAACTCGTCGTCGGAGACCTGCACGTCCTCGGCGTCGGCCAGGGTGTCCAGCAGTAGCTGCACCTTGACGCCCTCGGTCGCCGCCTCGGACAGCTCGGCGTCGATCTGCTCCTCGGTCTTCTCCTCGGCGGCGAGGTACTCCTCCATGGAGGCGCCGATCCGCTCCAGCTGGTCGACCATCGCCTGCTTGCGGCTGGCCACCTCCTCGCGGACGACACCCTCCGGCGCCGGCACGTCGGCGGCCTCGACCAGCTGCGCCAGGGCCTTGTCCCGAGCCGCGTAGATCTGCTCGACCTGCTTGCCCTGGGTGACCCGCGAGCGCAGGTCGCCGCGGAGCTCCTCGATCGTGTCGAACTCGCTCGCCATCTGGGCGAACTCGTCGTTCAGCTCCGGCAGCTCCTTCTCCTTGACCGTGCGCACGGTCACCGCCACCTCGGCGTCCCGGCCGGCGAAGTCGCCGCCGACCAGCTGGGTGGTGAAGGTGGTGCTCTCGCCGGCGGCGAGACCGACCACGGCCTCGTCGAGGCCCGGCAGGAGCTGCTTGCTGCCCACCTCGTGGGAGATGTTGCTCGCCTGGCCGCCCGGCACGTCCTCGCCGTCGACGGTCGCGTTCAGGTCGATCTGGACGTAGTCGCCCTCGGCGGCGGCCCGCTCGACGGTCTTGAGGGTGGCGAACCGCTCCCGCAGGTTCTTCACCTGCTCGTCGATCTCGCTCTCGTCGATCTGCAGCTCATCGACGGTCACCTCGATGGTCGACGCGTCCGGCAGGGTGATCTCCGGACGGACGTCCATCTCGGCGGTGAAGTTCAGCGAGTCACCGTCGTTGAACTCGGTGATCTCGACCTCGGGACGCCCCAGCGTCTTCAGGTCGTGCTCGCGCACCGCGGCGAGGATGTTGTCCGGGATGGCGTCCTGGACCGCCTCGTTGAGGACGGTGCCCCGGCCCACCCGCTGGTCGATCACCGCGGTCGGCACCTTGCCCCGGCGGAAGCCGGGAACCTGGACCTGCGAACCGATCTCCCGGTACGCCTTCTTGAGGCTCGGCTCGAGCTCGACGAACGGCACCTCGATGGCGAGCCGCACGCGCGTCGGGCTCAGAGTCTCGACGGTGCTCTTCACAGGCGTACTCCTTGACGGATCTCAGTTGAGTCTGGGCGTGATTCAGCCCATCGAGTGTAGGTGAGCCGGCCTGACGCTCCGGCAGCGCCCGGGGACCGCGCGGAAAACTCGGCGGCACCCGGGGCGGCCCGGCCGCGGACGACAGTCGGGGTGGCGGGATTTGAACCCACGGCCCCTCGCTCCCAAAGCGAGTGCGCTACCAAGCTGCGCCACACCCCGTGGCGACGTGCAGTCTATGCCGTCGACCGGCCCGGGACGTGCCGGGGCCACCTCTCACCCGGACACATTCCCCAAAACCCCTCTTCCGCTCCGGCGTCGCCTCCCGGGCCTCCCCGGGGGGCAAGATCCGCGCAACTTCAGGGAAAGTGCTGCCTCCCGGCGCGCTGAGGCCGCTACATCCCTGAAGTTGCGCGGATCTTGGCGCGCCGCGACGCGGCCGGGCACGGCACGGCCGCGACATGGCGGTGGCGCGGCTGCGCGGGCGGCACGGTGATTGGGTACGCTGTCGGCTGCGTCCCCCGCTGGCGGGGTGCACGCGGGCGTAGCTCAATGGCAGAGCTTCAGTCTTCCAAACTGACGGTGCGGGTTCGATTCCCGTCGCCCGCTCCACCAACGAAGGCCCAGGCAGACCGCAAGGTCGCGGCACCTGGGCGTCTCGCTTCTCCCCATGCTGGGTCCTGCATGCCATCCGCGTGCCATTCACGGCCGGCGTCGGCCACTCCCGGCGTGGACGGTCTACGACTGCCGACCAGGAGATCCGCTCTCGGAGACCCTGGCGCCCGGTGAGGGAACCACGCGCCTATGGGTGGTCCAGGGAGGAGGGATCCACATGCTCGCCAAACGGCTCGATGGATCCATCCCAACCGTTCCAACCCTGTTGGGTGATCTGCCCGTCAGCGTAGGTGTATGACCAGCGGGAAGCGTCTTCACCCTCGATATGGACGACTCCCGACCGAACGAACGGCGCAATCGCGACGTAGAAGGCCGTGGCCTGGTCCGACCACTTGGGGTCACCCTCGTCGTCGTAACCAAACTCGATCCAGTCTGCGTCGCGGGTGATTGAAGCTCCGGCCGCCTCCGCCATGTCGGCCAGTGTGTCATTTGACGGAAACACATCCGGCGTGAACCAACCACCTTGTACAGCCATGGCGGCCTTGACAGCGGCGACCGCAGCGACGTCGTCCGACTCCGGCAGGTTCAGACGACCTGAAGGCATCACCAGGTATCCCACGCCGCGCACGCTACAGCGGTCGCTGCCGAGCTGTGACCCCCTCTTCTGCGACGAGCAGGCGTTCCAGGCAGTGACCTTCGTCCTTCCCCACCAACGGTGCGGATTCGACTCCCGTCGCCCGCTCCACCGCGGTGGCCCAGTTCAGACATCGTCCGACCCGGGTCACATCCATCTCTGCCCCTTCCGTCGGGTGGCGTGCCCGTTCCCGGCCCGAAAGACGTTGCCGGCGCGGGACCGATGCACCGGGGTGAACATCGGCAGTTTGTCGAACCGCTTGTGACCCGTTCGTGCTTCCGACCGATCGGCACGTTCCCAATTGTGTGGGCATGCCCGATCCAGAGACTGCTCAGCCGGTGCCGTCCCTTGGATTACGTGTGGGAGCGGTGTCCATCGTGCTGGTCGTCGTCCTCCCTGTGGTGCTCTGGTTCGCCTTCGTGCTCGCCTGGCTCGAGCCCGACCTCACCCATCCGGGGTCGTGCGATCCCGAGTTTGGACGGTGCAGACCCGCCCACAGCCGACTCTTGTGGCTCGCCCTCTCCTCGGCCGGCCTGCTCGCCCTGCTTTGCCTGGGAGCGGCTCTGGCGCGGCTGCGCAGAGGCGGACGGTGGTGGCCCTGGCCGACGGCCGCGATCGCCTGCCTGGCCGGAGGATTCGCGGTGTTGTCCCAGTGGCCCCCGCCGTGACCCGGTCGTGGAGAGCTTGACGTCGTCGACGGTCCGGAGCGGCAGCCGTATGCGGCACTTACCGATCATCCCTTGACAGCTGTCGATCTATCGACTGGTGTAAGGACCAGACCCATCGACGTCCGTCAGGAGGGCACATGATCGTCCGACGACGGTGGACAGCTGCCGCCACCACAGCGATCCTGCTCAGCGCGGTGCTGTCCCATCCCGGTCCGGGCATTGCGGCACCCGCCGCCCCGGCCACACCGATCACCCTGAGCGCCACCGAGACCGCCCTGGTCCGGATGCAGCTACTGGATCAGGCTCAGCTCGACCGCCTGGTCGCCAGCGGTGCCGACCTGGCCAACCGACCCCGGGCCCGGGACGGGCGGATCCTCGCCGACCTGGTGCTGACCGGCGCCCAGCTCGCCGCCCTGACCGCGCAGGGCGCGACCGCTGTGCAGATCGTGCAGCGCGCCGGGGACGGCAGCCGGCACTACGCCGACAGCGTCCGCGCGGCGCAGACCCGCACCGCCGCCGGGCTGCGTGCTCCCGCCGCGGGCCAGCGGACCACGGCCGCCGCCGCGGCCGTGGACACCCTCCAGGTGCAGCAGGCGTACTGGTGGACCACGAGCGGGCAGACGTTCCTGCAGGCGCAGGTGGCCACGACCGCCACCGACGACCCGGACGTGGAGATCACCGTCAGCTGGCGGACGGCCGACGGCGCCACCGGGTCGTTCCCGCTGTCCCGGTTCGAGGACTCCGGTGAGTACCAGTACCACTACGCGCTCCCCCAGCCGGTGCCGAACCGGCCGGTCCAGCTGACCGCCACCTCCAGCCTCGGCGGGGTCAGCCGGGCCGTCACACCGGCCCTCTGGCCGAATGCCACCCCGCCGCCGCTGCCGGCCGGCTACCAGAAGGACTTCATCGACGCGTACCTGACGCCGGTGGACATCCAGGCGCGGATCAAGCGGCTGGCCCGCCAGTACCGGGACCTGGTGGACGTCATCGACCTGCCGAACCAGACCCAGGGGTACCGGCGCAACGCGGTCACGTACCTGGGCGACCCGGCGGTGTCCGCCGTGGTGGTCGAGTCGGTCCGCTTCGGTGACCAGGGCATGAACGGTGTGCAGGTGCGGACGGTCGACCCGGGCAAACGGAACCGGCCGCTGACCGTCGGCTACCGCGACCGCGTCCTCACGATCACGCTCGCCACCGACACCGCCGGCAAGACGGTGAGCACCACCGACGAGGTGGCGGCGGCGATCAACGCCCGCCAACCGAACCGGTTCCGGGCCACCGTGGAGGACGGCTCGGCCGGGCTGCCGATGCCGGTCGCCGGCCCGGCCCGGCTGGACGACGGGCTCCAGGGCACCGAGGTGCCGGCGCGGCCGTGGACGGTACAGGCGCTGCGCCTCGGCGTGCACCGGGACGGCTCCCGGGTCGGGGTGCTGGCGTACTCCCAGGAACATGCCCGGGAGTGGGCCACGCCGCTGGTGACGCTGGAGTTCGCCGAGCGGATGCTGGCCAACGCCCGCACCGATCCGGCCACCCGCGAGCTGCTGGAGCAGGTCGACGTGTTCGTCATCCCGACGGTCAACCCGGACGGCGCGAACTACTCGTTCAACGACTACAACTTCCAGCGCAAGAACCTGGTCAACCACTGCACCGGGCCGACGCGGGACCCGCGGTACCGCACCTCGTGGGGCGTCGACATCAACCGCAACTACACCGTCGGGTCCTACTTCGACGGGTACGTGGGCGCCAGCGCCAACTGCCTCTCGGGCAACTACGCGGGCACCGCGGAGCTGTCCGAGGCGGAGAGCCGCAACGTGATCGCGCTCGCCCAGGCCCACCCGAACATCAAGTTCGCGATGAACGTGCACTCCTACGGCGGTTACTTCATGTGGCCGCCGGGGGCGTACCGGGCCGACGGGCGGGTCACCCTGCCCCGGCCGTCGATCGACGAGTCGAAGATGTTCCTGGACAGCGCGCGGCGGATCGTCGGCGCCATCGCACAGGAGCGCGGCACCGTCACCTGGCCGTCACAGACCGGCCCGGTCGCCGACGTGCTCTACTCGGCCGCCGGCAACTCCGCCGACCAGCTCTACTACGAGCTGGGCATCTTCGCCTGGGACTTCGAGGTCGGCAACGACCGGTGGAACCCGACCACCGGCGAGTGGGAGGGCGTCGGCTTCCAGCCGCCGTTCGACGAGGCACACGGCGAGGCCCAGGAGTACGCGGGAGGCCTGGTCGAGATGGTCCGGGTGGCGCGCGACTACGCGGCCGCCCAGGCCGCCGCGGGTTGACCTTCCGGCGGTGCCGCGACCGGTTCCCGGGCGCGGCACCGCCGGCCGGGCAGCACCCCGGGGCCAGGGTTTTCGGCCGCGCCGGTGGCGCCGGCACAGAAGGGCGACCGCCTGACGCGGCTCGACCGGAAACGGCCGCGACATTTCGTCCGTTTCCGGTCGCGGACCGCCGGGTAGGGCATCCACATGGACACGAACAGCACGGCACACCTGGTTGGCGGCCCCCGCGACGGCAGCACCCACGACACCGGCGGCGAAGCCCTCGTCGAGGTGGAGATCGACGGCATGATGCATCGCTACATCAGGACCACCAAGCAGCACGACGACGACCGACCGCTCTACAACTACGACGGGATGGTCGCCCCGGACGGCGGCGAGCCCGGCGTCGAGGACCCGGCCGCTCGGGTCGCCTCACCGCGCGCCGACGCGGAGGGGCACGGCGGCACCCACTGACCGCCGTACCGAGCAGGTCCCGCCGTCGCGTCAGTCGGACCGGCCGGCCACGGATGAACCGTGGCCGGCCGGGTAAGCAGCCGCCTTGCCTGGTGGGAGACGACCGGTGTCGCGGCGTGCCGCGACCGAACGCGCGGGCGGGGCGGCGTTGGCCGACCCGCCCGCGCGTACCTGTCAGTTCGAGGAGATCCAGTTCCAGGCGGACACGACCCACTCGGTCTGCTGGAGCCAGGCCACGCCGAGGCCGGCGAGGAACACCGCGGTCGCCAGGTGCGCGCCTCGCGCGCTGCGCCGTACCCGCCCGAGCTGCCGCTCCAGCACCACCCTGCCGACCAGCCGGGCCAGCGCGAACAGACCGACCGCCACCAGCAGGCTCAGCACCAGCACCAACAGCGGGCCGCTCAGGTCACCCTGGCCGGAGAGCGCCCAGATCCCCCAGCACACGAACGCGAAGAGGCCGGCCGCCGCGCTCCACTCGCCGCCGCGACGCAGCTGCGCCAGACGCCAGCTCAGCGGCCGGCGCGGCTCCGGTCCGCCCGGCCAGCCGGTGCCCGTCGGGTTCTGCTCGACGGTCGGGAACGGCTCGGTACGCGGGTTGCGAGGCTGACCCACCGGAGCCACGCCCCGGCGGAACCCGTCCCGCTGCGGCGGCACCCCGACGCCGGCCTGCGGTGGCACCTCCACGGTCCGCTCCGCCCACGGCTGCGTCTGGTCTGCCATCTCGTCCTCCCCCTGACCGGCGACACCACCGCCGCCTGGATCCGAGGGTAGCCAGCCGGCAAATCGGTCGCCGAGCCCGTCCGGCGCGGCCCGGCACGACGGTGCCGAATCCCACACCGGACGAGGTACGGTCGGCTGATGGGTGACCCGGACCGACGACGACGGCGGCTGCGCCACCACCCCGACTCTGAGCCGGCCGGGCGAGGTACCGACGGCCCGACGGCCAGCACCGCTGGCGTGCACGACGGCACCGACCCACCGCCCCGCCGTCGGGGTCCGTCGAACGACGAGCGCGACGGCGAGCGGGGTCTGCGCGGGCTGGTCGGCTCCGGCTCGTCCCAGGTGGGGCTGAGCGCCGCGCTGCGGGCCCGCGACGGCGCCCGCCCCACCGACGACGACCTGGCCGAGGCGGAGGCCCGGGTGGTGGTAGTCCGCCGCAACTGGGTCCCCCGCGAAGACCTGCCCCGCTCGCCGCGCTGACGCCACCCCGCCGCACGCCACCCCGCCACCCCGCCGCACGCCGACACCCCGCCGCACGCCGACACCCCGCCTCACGCCGATCTAGGGAAAATCGTCGCTAGCGGATCTCCATCCACAGCGATTGTCCCTAGATCGACGCGGCCGGGGCGGGGCGCGTGGGCGACGCGGCGGGGCCGGGGCGGGGGCGGGTCAGGGCAGGGCGGGGAGTTCGCGGGTCTGCTCGTACTCGGCCACCTGGGCGATCCGGCGGGCGTGCCGCTCGTTGCCGGAGAACGGGGTGCTCAGGAACGCCTCGACGATGGCGGTGGCCTCGTCCAGAGTGTGCTGGCGGGCCCCCACCGCGACCACGTTCGCGTCGTTGTGCTGGCGGGCCAGCTGAGCGGTCTCGACATTCCAGGCCAGCGCGGCGCGGACCCCGGCGACCTTGTTCGCGGCGATCTGCTCACCGTTGCCGGACCCGCCGATGACCACCCCGAGGCCGGTCTCGTCGGCCACCACCCGGTCGCCCGTGTGCAGGCAGAACGTCGGGTAGTCGTCGTCCGGGTCGTAGCTGTGCGGGCCGACGTCGACCACGTCGTACCCCTGCTTGGCCAGGTGGTTGGCCAGGTGCACCTTCAACTCGAAACCGGCGTGATCGGATCCCAGGTAGACGCGCATACCGGGCAGTCTGTCAGGCCGTCGGCGGGGACGCCGCAGGGGCGGCGTCCCCGAGCCGCGTTCGTCACACGGCCGTGCGGCCGGTCGCTCAGCGGGGCAGTTCGGCGACCACCAGGCCGCCACGCGCCTTCGGGGTGAACCAGGTGCTCTTTCGCGGCATCTTCTCGCGGGCGAGGTTCACCGCGACGAAGTCCGCGACGGTCACCGGCGCGATCAGGATCGCCAGCTCGGCCCGCCCGGCGTCGACCTCCTCGGTGAGCCAGCTCGCCGGGTAGTCCCCACCCACATAGGTGATCCGCTTGTCACCCGGGTCCAGGCCCAGCGCGTCGCGCAGCAGCAGCCGCTCGACCAGGGCGTGGTCCAGGTTCTCCAGACGGTCGTCGGCGGCGCCGGGCAGGCGCACCGCGTACCCGTGGTCGGGGAGCCGGAGGTGGACGGTGCCGCCGGCCGCCGGGACCTCGACCGGGCCGTCGATCGGCTCGACCTCGGCGCCCGCCGTGCCCAGCCGGTCCAGCAGCTCGTCCGGCGTGGTGGTCAGCTCGCTGACCAGCCGGTTGTACGGCTGGATGGCCACCGAGTCGGGCGTGGTCACCACGGCCAGGAAGCGCGACAGCCCGCCGGTCTGGGCGGCCAGGCTGCGGTGGTTGCCGTCGGCGACGACCAGATCCCCGCCGCCGGCGAGGCCGGTCAGCTCGTCCTGCTCGGGGCCAGGGCCGAGCAGCCAGATGGCGTGCGTGCGCCCCGCCTGGTCGGTGTCCGTGGCAGCGGGCGCGCCGGCCGCCTCGGTCGCCGCCGCGAGCGCGGCGTGCAGCTCGTCGCCGCGCCCGGTCTGGAGCAGGAGTACGGGCGAGAGCAGGTGACCGAGCGACTCGGCCAGCGCCACCCGCTCACGCACCTTGGCGATGAAGACGTCCTCGTTGCGGATGACCAGGCCGGGCTCGTCGGCCCGGGTGGAGATCTGGTCGGTGTCCACCATCGCGAACAGCCCGTACGCCGGCTCGTCGCCCGGAGCGCTGATCCGGTAGAGCACCACCACCTGCTCGGCGGGGGTGTAGCTGCCGTCCGCCTTCGCCTCGGCGAGCCGGGCCACCGCGTCCGGCAGCGCGTCGAGGAAGGACTTCCCCTGGCTCTCCGGCGCCCGGTGCGGCATCTCGATGCCGAGGGCACTGTGCGGGTTCGCCTCGATGATCGCGGTGATCTCCGCGTCGTCGGCGAACTCGTCGTAGTTCTGCGCGCCGGTGCCGCCGGTGGTGATCCAGGCCCGGGCGATCGGATGTACGACCGTCATGCCCGCTGACGCTACCGGCGACGGCGTCGCCGGTAGCGGGGACCCGCGCGGCGTCCACCAGATGAAAGCGCCGGGCCGGGGCGGGGTCAGCCGGCGCGGCCGGATGTGCCCCGGCGGTGCCGGCCGGCTGCCGCGGGTCCGCCGTTGCCCCGCCGTGCGGCCGGTCGCGGCGGGTCCGGTGGTCGCGTTGCGGCGGGGCGCCGCGGGCGGCCCCGGCACGGGACGCGGCTCGTGCGGCGGCGCCGGGACGGGTCGCGGGTTCGGCGGCGGCGTCGGTACCGGGCGCGGGGCGGCGGGCGCCGGCGGAGGCGGCGCGGGTTCGGCCGGCGCGGCCGCCGACGGCGCGACCGGTGCGACGAGCTCGACCGGTGCGACGGACGCGACCGGCGTGATCGGCGGCGGCACGGCCGGCGCGGGCGGTACGGGAACCGGCTGGATGGCCGGCGCGGGAACCGCGAGCGGTGCCGGAAGGTCGGCCGTCGCGATGCCGGCGGGCGGGGTCAGGCGGGAGGTGACCGGGACCCGGGCCACGCCGACCACGATGGGCGGGGCCAGCAGGTCCACCAGGTGGGCGGGAAGGTCGGGACGGACCGCCGGCCAGCGGGAGTCGTCGACCGACCAGTAGGCCGCGCCAGGAGTCTCGATCACCCCCTGCCGGGTCAGCTGATCGTCACCGGACGCACGGTGCTTGGCCATCGGGATTGCCTCCACAAGCTGCGGGGTGCGGCCCTGCGGGTCGCTGCGGCGGACACCGAGGGAAACGACGCCGCCCGCCCACCGGTGACGCCGTAACCGTTCCCGCCCCCCGGCGGCGCACCCGGCGTCCGACACGACGCACCCCCGCCCGGGCAGCCGACGGTGTCCGGAACGGGGGCGCGTGGTGGTCGTGGATCAGTCGAAGATCGGGCCCTGCTCGCGGGTGCGCTTGAGCTCGTAGAAGCCCGGGGTGCCGGCGACCAGCAGTACGCCGTCCCAGAGCCGGCCGGCAGCCTCCCCCTTCGGCGCCGGCGTGATCACCGGGCCGAAGAACGCGACCTGGCCGCCGTCCGGGCCGGGTGCGTGGATCACCGGGGTGCCGACGTCCTGCCCGACCGGCCGCATACCGGCCTCGTGGCTGGCTCGCAGCGCCTCGTCGAAGTCCGTGCTGTCGGCGGCCTCGGCCAGCGCCGGGTCCAGGTCGGCGTCAGCCAGCGCGGCGACGTAGAGCTCCCGACCCCGCTCCTCCTTGCCGAGGTGGATCCGGGTGCCGAGCGCGGTGTAGAGCTTGCGGAGGACATCGCCGCCGTACCGCTGCTCGGCGGCGATACAGAGCCGCACCGGGCCCCAGGCGGTACTCAGGAACGCCTTGTAATCCTCGGGCAGCTCGTCCCGGCCCTCGTTGAGCACGGCCAGGCTCATCACGTGGAAGCGGGTGTCCACGTCACGGACCTGCTCGACCTCGAGCAGCCAGCGCGAGGTGATCCACGCCCACGGGCAGGCCGGGTCGAACCACATGTCCACGGCGACACGTTCGGTCACGGTGAGGTCCCTTCGCGACAGGTGGCGCCGGCGATCCGGCGCCTCCACGAATCTTCACCCCGGCCCGTGCCGGCCGGCACCCGAATCAGAGCGTGACCTCGGCCACCGCCGGCTACCGGTACGTGGAAGACTCGGTTCCGGACCGGCCGCCACGAGCGGTCGGCAAACGGGCGCCGCCGGGCGTACGGCGAGATGTGGGATGGAGACGAACAGTGCCGGGAGTGCGCAACCTGACGCAGGTCGAGGCGACCGAGCGGGCCCGCCTGCTCGACGTGACGGGGTACGACATCAGTCTGGACCTGTCGACCGCCGTGCTGGCGGCCGACGGCCGCACGTTCCGGTCGACGACCGAGGTCCGATTCCGCTGCGCCGAGCCGGGCGCGAGCACGTTCATCGAGGTGGCCGCCGATGCGGTGCGTTCCGCCACGTTGAACGGCGCTCCGGTCGACCTGTCCGACTGGTCGGCCGAGAAGGGCCTGACCCTGTCCGGGCTGGACAGCGAGAACGTTCTGGTGGTCGAGGCCGACTTCGGCTACTCCAACAGCGGTCAGGGGCTGCACCGCACGGTCGACCCGGTGGACGGCGAGACGTACCTCTACAGCCAGTTCGAGACGGCCGACGCGCAGCGGGTCTTCGCCTGCTTCGACCAGCCGGACCTGAAGAGCGTGTACACCTGGCACGCCACCGTGCCGGCGCACTGGCGGGTGGTGTCCAACATGCCGGTGCAGCGTGAGGAGCCGGCAGGTGAGGGGCTCAAGACCCTCCACTTCACCGAGTCGCCCCGGATGAGCACCTACATCACGGCGCTCTGCGCCGGGCCGTACCACGAGGTGCGCGACACCCACGACGGCATCGACCTGGGTGCCTTCTGCCGGGCGTCGATGGCGCCCTATCTCGACTCGGACGACCTGTTCCTGATCACCAAGCAGGGCTTCGACTTCTTCCACGAGAAGTTCGGGGTGCGGTACCCGCTGCCGAAGTACGACCAGCTCTGGGTGCCCGACTTCAACGCCGGCGCGATGGAGAACTTCGGCTGCGTGACGCACGCCGAGTCGCACTACCTGTTCCGCTCGCAGGTCACCGACTTCGAGTACGAGCAGCGCGCCAACACGATCCTGCACGAGATGGCCCACATGTGGTTCGGTGACCTGGTCACCATGCGCTGGTGGAACGACCTGTGGCTGAACGAGTCGTTCGCCGAGTGGGCCAGCCACTGGTGCAACACCAACGCCACCCGGTTCACCGAGGCGTGGACGACCTTCCTGTCCATTCGGAAGAACTGGGGCTACCGGCAGGACCAGCTCTCCTCCACCCACCCGGTCTACACGGAGATGCCGGACATGGAGGCCGTGGAGGTCAACTTCGACGGCATCACCTACGCCAAGGGCGCGAGCGTGCTCAAGCAGCTCGTCGCGTACGTGGGTGAGGAGCCGTTCGTGGCCGGGCTGCGGGCGTACTTCGGCAAGCACGCCTGGGGCAATGCCACCTTCGATGACCTGCTCACCGAGCTGGAGGCGGCCTCGGGCCGGGAGCTGCGCAAGTTCGCCGCGCAGTGGCTGGAGACCGCGCAGGTCAACACGCTGCGGCCGGAGGTGACGATCGGCGCGGACGGCACGTACCAGCAGGTCGTGGTCCGGCAGGAGGCGCCGGCCGCGTTCCCGACGCTGCGGACGCACCGGATCGGCGTGGGCCTGTACGACCTGACCGACGGGCGGCTGGTCCGCCGCGAGCGGCACGAGGTGGACGTGACGGGTGAGCGGACCGACCTCGCCGAGCTGCGCGGCGTCCGCGCGGCCGACGTGCTGCTCCTCAACGACGACGACCTGAGCTACACCAAGCTGCGACTCGACGACCGGTCGATGGCCACGGTGGTGCAGCACATCGGTGGCTTCGAGTCGTCGCTGGCCCGGGCGCTGTGCTGGACCGCGGCGTGGGACATGACCCGGGACGCCGAGCTGGCGGCCCGCGACTACGTGGCGCTGGTGGTCAGCGGGCTGCCCGCCGAGACCGACATCAACCTGGTCACCGCCACCCTGCGGCAGGCCACCACCACGCTCACCCTGTACGCCGACCCCGCCTGGGCGTCGACTGGCTGGGCCGATCTGGCCCGCACGGCGAGGGACGCGCTCGCGGCGGCCGAGTCGGGCAGCGGGTTCCAGCTGGCCTGGGCCCGGGCGTACGCCTCGGCGGCCCGCTCCGAGGAGGACCTGGCCACCCTGCGCGGTTGGCTGGACGGCTCCGGCGTGCCGGCCGGGCTGACCGTGGACACCGAGCTGCGGTGGACGGTGCTCGGCGCGCTGGTGGCCAACGGCGCGGCCGGCCCGGCCGAGATCGAGGCGGAGCTGGCCGGTGACCGCACCGCCAGCGGCGAGCGGGAGGCCGCGTACGCGCACGCGCTGGTGCCGACCGCGGAGAACAAGACCGCGGTGTGGGCGTTGCTGACCGGCCCGGACGCGCTGCCCAACTGGCGGCACCGGGCGCTGTTGCAGGGCTTCGCCCACCCGGCGCAGGTGGAGCTGGTCGCCCCGTACCGGGAGCGGTACTTCGAGGCGGTCGGCCAGGTGTGGGCCACCCGGGACAGCGAGCCGGCGCAGGAGTTCGCCCAGCTGGCGTACCCGACCTACCTGGTGGAGGACGACACGGTGGCGGCCACCGACGCGTGGCTGGCCGGCGACGGGCATCCCGCCCCGCTGCGCCGGCTGGTCGCCGAGGGCCGCGACGGCGTCGTGCGGGCGCTCAAGGCCCGTGCGAAGGACGCCCAGAGCGCCTCGACGCGCTGACCCAGCCCGCACAGACCGAAGCCCGGCCCGCTGTTCAGCGAGCCGGGCTTCGTCGTACGAGTGGCGCTCAGCCCTTGCCGGCGTGGCTGGCGAGCTGGTCGAGGCCGTTGATGATGCCGCCGGCCAGGTCGCCCCCGCTGAACGCTCCCACCATGGAGAGCGCGGCCAGCTTGGCGTACGTGTCGGGGATGCGCTTGCGGGCGTGCCGTCCGGTGACGATTTCCAGCTGCCGCTGGTTGGGCGACACCGCGATCAGCACCGATCTGTCGGGGTTGGCGAGCTGGCGGTGCAGCCGCTGGGCGTGCTCGCGGACCGGCTCGTCGAGGCCGCCGACGAAGACCGAGAAGACGAGGCCGGTGCCCTGGTCGGCCAGGCGCAGCGCCTCGTCGATGCGCAGCAACTGGCGGGTCGAGAACGGCCCGTCCAGCACCTCGGGCGGATTATCCGTCCTGGCCTGCTCCTCACCAACGGTCACTTGCGCCTCCGGTTCCACCGGCCGGCGCCTCAACGCTGGCCTGCTCAAGCTTGTGGCTGGTCAGCGCGGGCGCCTGCGCGCCCGCCGCCAGCGCGGTGCCGGCCGAGTCGGCCAGCTGCTCCGGGCGGCCCAGGAACCAGACCGGAGTGAAGTCGAAGGGCCGGCCGGGCCGGTAGCGCTTGGAGCCACCACCACCGCCGGCGGTACCACCGGCGCGGCTACCGGCGTACGCCAGGCCGGCGATCACCAGCACCGCGGCCACCGGGATGCCGACGAAGACCAGCAACGTCTCGGTAACAGACAATCCCAACGCCCCCAGGCGGAAGAAGGACCTCGAACAACCGGGTCGGTTGAACGATCATGATGGCGACCGGCCGACTCCGTCGCCATTCACGTTAGCGGAGTCGACGGCCCGCCAGATTGCGGGGTGCCGATCCCATCCGTCACTCCAGCTTTCCAGTTGCGCAGCGGCCGCGATGAGCCGGGCGTCGTCGCCGTACCGACCGGTGAGCAGCACCCCGACGGGCAGCCCGTCGGTGGTCGTGCCCAGCGGCAGGGACACCGAGGGATCGCCGGTGACGTTGAAGATGGCGCAGTAGGGCGAAAACCGGCGTTGCCGGTCGAAATCGGCGGCCGGGTCACCGTCCGCGGTGAACCAGCCGACGGGTGCCTGCGGTGCGGCCAGAGTGGGACAGAGCAGCAGGTCAACGCCGGCGGTACGGTGGGTGCCCAGGCGGACCTGGGCCTGCAACTCGCCGAGGGTGGCGGCCAGGGTGCCGGCGGAGACCTCGGCACCCCGGGCCCGCAGCAGTCGGGTCAGAGGCAGCAGCTCCGACTCCCGCTGCGGCGGCACCGGGGCCAGCGCCAGCACGTACCAGATGACTTCGAACAGCGGCCACGCCTCCGGCCCGAGCGGCGCCGGCACCTCGACCACCTCGTGGCCGGCGGCGGTGAGCAGCGCGGCCGCCCGGTCCACGGCGGCCACGCAGTCGGGGTGCACCGGCTCGTCGGCGAGCATCGGGGTGGTGAACCGGCCGATCCGCAGCCGGCCGGGCTCGGCCCGGCGGGCGGCCGCCAGGTAACCGCCGGGCGGCGCGGCTGGCGGCAGGTAGGGCTCACCGGGCACCGGCACGGCCATGACGTCGAGCAGCGCGGCGACGTCGGTGACGGTCCGTCCGAGCGGCCCGCTGGTGGGCAGGCCGAACGCGCCGGAGCCGAGCGGCCCGCCGGAGACCAGGCCACGGCTGGGCTTGTAGCCGACCAGGCCGCAGAGCGACGCCGGGATGCGCAGCGAGCCGCCGCCGTCGGAGCCCTGGGCGACCGGGATCAGACCGGCCGCCACCGCCGCCGCCGCGCCGCCGCTAGACCCGCCGGCGGTGTACGCGAGCTGCCACGGATTGCGGGCCGGTGGCGCGACCCGGCCCTCCGAGTAGAGCGAGCAGCCCAGCTCGGAGGTGGTCGTCTTGCCCAGGCTCACCAGGCCGGCGGCCTTGATGAACCGGACCACGTCGGCGTCGACGGGCGGGACGAAGTCGACGAAGGCAGCCGACCCGAAGGTGGTGCGGACCCCGGCGGTGAGGGTGAGGTCCTTGATCGCGGTCGGTACGCCGTGCAGCGGGCCGCGCGCCTCGGCGGGCACGAGGTCGGCCGCGCGGGCGGCCTCCCGGGCCAGCTCCGGAGTGACCGTGACGAACGCGCCCACGGTGTCGCCGATCGCCGCCACCCGGCGCAGGTGGTGCTCGACCAGGTCCCCGCTGGACAGCTCGCCGCGGGCTACCGCGGCGGCCTGCTCCAACGCGGTCAGGTCGTGCATGTCGGCCATGCCGTCATCCTGCCGGCCGCCGGCCCCCGGTGCACTCGTCACGCGCCGACGATCAGCAACCGGCCGCTGCCGGCCGCCCTCTCGCCGCGGCCTCGGTGACGGCCTCGCCGCCGCGCCTGCGGTTCACCCTCGATTGCTCCGCCGCTTCGGCCGGACCACCGGCAGTCCCGACACAGCCTTTGCTCTGCTTCAACGCACGCAACAGGGAACGTCCGATATCCGGACAGTCGCTGTTGCGTGGAGTGAAGCAGAGCAAAGGCTGTCGAGGTGGTTGGGAAGGCCGCCACCGTGCTCGGAGGGCTCAGCCGTGCAGGAAGCGCAGAGCGTTGGTCGCGAAGAGCTTGTCGCGCTGGTCGGCGCTGAGGAAGTCGGCCGCGCGGACCACCGCGCCGGCCGGCCGCTCGCCCAACGGGTACGGGTAGTCGCTGCCGACCAGCACCCGGTCCTCCCCCATGGTGTCGACCAGCAGGCGCAGCGCGGGCGGCGCGAAGACCACCGAGTCGACGCTGAACCGGTCGACGTAGCTGCTGGGCGGAGCTGCCGACGCGCCACGGACCAGGTCGCCACGGCGGTGCCAGGCGTTGTCGGCACGGCCGAGCCAGAACGGGAAGCTGCCGCCGCCGTGCGCGAAGCAGATCCGCAACGTCTCCGGCACCCGGTCGAAGACACCGCCCAGGATCATGGCCAGCACCGACAGGTGCGTCTCGGCGGGCATCCCGGTGAGCCAGCGGGCCATCCACCGGTCCAGCCGGGGACCGCCCGGCATGTCCCACGGATGGACGAAGACCGGCGCGCCCACCTCGGCGCAGTGCTGGAGGAAGGTGACCACGCCGGCGTCGTCCAGGTCCCGGTCGCCGACGTGGTTGCCGATCTCCACGCCGACGTGCCCGGCGGCCAGGCAGCGGTCCAGTTCGGCGCAGGCGGCGTCCGGGTCCTGCAACGGCACCTGGCAGAACGGCACCAGCCGGTCGCCGCCGCCCGCGGTGACCTCCAGGGTCAGGTCGTTGAAGATCCGGGCGACCTTCACCGCCTGGTCGGCCGGGCGGTCGTAGCTGAAGAAGACCGGCGTCGGTGAGACGACCTGCACGTCCACGCCGTCCGCGTCCATGTCGGCCAGTCGGCTCGCCGCGTCCCAGCACTCGGCGCCGACCGGGCGGAACTCCGACTCCCCCACCATGATCATCGCGGCCCGCTCGGAGTCGACCCGCAGCCAGGGCCAGCCGGACCCGCCGCACGCGGCACCGAGGTCCGGCCATCCCTTCGGTACGACGTGCGTGTGCACGTCGACCACGCCTGCGGGCATCAGCCCTTGCCCGGGTGCAGCGTGCCGCAGTTGGCGCAGGTGCGCGCGGCCTCATCGGCGTAGAACGCCTGGAACACCGGCGGCAGGTCGGCGGCGATGTCCCGGACCTGCAACTCGACCTCGTGCACCTTGTGCCCGCACTCCGGGCAATACCACTGGAACGTCTCCAGCGTGCCCTCCTCGCGGACCCGCTCGACCACGACACCGATCGAACCGGCCTCCGGCCGCTGTGGCGAGTGCGGGGTGTTCCGCGGGAGCATCCACATCTGGCCCTCACGCACGTGCACCGTACGCGGCCCCTCGGGGGTCATCAGGTTGATGTGCATGTTGCCCTTGACCTGGTAGAAGAACTCCTCGTACGGGTCCACATGGAAGTCGGTGCGCTGGTTGGGCCCGCCCACCACCATGACGATGAAGTCGTCCCCGCCCGGGAACATCTCCCTGTTGCCGACCGGCGGCTTCAACAGGTGCTGGTTCTCCGCGATCCAACCCGGAAAACTGAACGGCTCGGCGATCTCACTCACGACTGACCTCCCGAGGGAAGAAGGGCCACGGCCTGAATCTCGATGAGCAGGTGCGGGTGCGGCAGCTGGTGCACCGCCACCGTCGTACGGGTCGGCCCGGACGCGTCGAAGAACTCGGCCCACACCTCGTTGTAACCACCGAAGTCGTTCATGTTGACCAGGTACGACGTCACCTGGACGAGGTCGGCCAGGTCGGCGCCGACCGAGCGCAGCAGATCCCGGACGTTCTCGATGACCGCCCGCGTCTGCGCCCGGACGTCGAGGTTCGTCGTCCCGAACTCGTCCACCTCGACACCGGCGAACGAGTTGTCCGCCCGCCGCGACGACGTACCGGAGACGAAGACGAACCCGGCCGCGACCTTGACGTGTGGAAACGCACCCCGCGGCGTGGCCTTTCCGGCCACGACCCGCGCGGTCATGAGGAAGCCCGCAGCGACGCCGCGCCGAGCTTCTCCACGACCGCGCGGACATGGACGCCAGGACGGAGCGGGACGGCCGCCGTGGCGGCGCCGGCCAGGAAGACCCACCCGGACTGCAGGCGTACGCCGTGCCGGCCGGCCAGCCGGATGCCCTCGTCGAGCGCCCGGCGCGGATCGCCGAGGATCGCCGCCGTCGAGCCGACCTGAACCACCCGCCCGTCGACCTCCAGCAACACGCCGAGGTTGTCCAGCCCGGTCGGCACCGGCGACCACGGCCCGATCACGAACGCGGCGGCCGAGGTGTTGTCGGCGATCACGTCCGGCAGGGAGAACCGGAAGTCGGCGTACCGGGAGTCGATGAGCTCGATCGCCGGGGCGACCGCGCGGACCGCCGAGGCGAAGTCGCCGACCGGCTCGCCCGGCTCGGGCAGCCGGTCCAGCAGGAACGCCACCTCCGGCTCGACCCGCGGGTGGATGTACGCGGCCGGGTCGACGGCGCCGCCGTCGGGCACCCGCATCGCGTCGGTGAGCCGCCCCCAGATCACCTCGTCCACGCCGACCTGGGCCATCTTCGCCTTGCTGGTCAGGCCCATCTTCAGCCCGACCAGCCGCTCGCCCCGGTCCAGCCGGCGCTGCACCAGCGCCGCCTGCACGCCGTACGCGGTCGGCACGTCCAGCCCCACCTCGGCGGCGAGCTGCGGAATGGCGGTGGCGGTGTCCGCCGCCGTGCCCAGCTTCGCCGCGACGCCAACGGTGTCCACGCCGATCATGGTGCGACCTCCTGCTCACGCTGACCCACCAGATCCAGCGCCACGTCCACGATCATGTCCTCCTGGCCGCCGACCATCCGGCGCCGACCCAGCTCGACCAGGATCGACCGGACGTCGACGCCGTACTTCGCCGAGGCCCGTTCGGCATGCCGCAGGAAGCTGGAGTAGACCCCGGCGTACCCGAGGGAGAGCGTCTCCCGGTCCACCTGGACCGGCCGGTCCTGGAGCGGACGGACCAGGTCGTCGGCGGCGTCCATCAGCGCGAACACGTCGCAGCCGTGCCGCCAGCCGTGCAGCTCGGCGACGGCGACGAAGACCTCCAGCGGTGCGTTGCCGGCGCCGGCGCCCATCCCGGCCAGCGAGGCGTCCACCCGCACGGTCCGGCCGTGCGCCGCGTCGGCGCCGGCCGGGGCGGACCCGGTGATCCGGCCGTGCTCGACGGCGAGCACGCTGTTGGCCACCCCGAGGGACAGGTTGTGGTGGGCGTGGATGCCGATCTGCGTCTCCGGCTCCAGCACCTGCCGGTACGCGTCGACCCGCTGCGCCACGTCGGACATCAGCAGCCGGCCACCGGAGTCGGTGACGTAGACGCAGTGCGCCCCGTACGACTCCATCAGCTTGGCCTGCCCGGCCAGCCCGGCCGGGTCGTTCATGTGCGACATCATCAGGAACCCGGCCACGTCCATGCCGTTCTCCCGTGCCCAGGAGATGTGCTGGGCGGAGATGTCGGCCTCGGTGCAGTGGGTGGCGATGCGGACGCTGGTCACCCCGAGCGCCTTCGCCGCCTTCAGGTCGGCGATGGTGCCGATGCCCGGCAGCAGCAGGGTGGTCAGCTTCGCCGTGGTCAGCACCTCGGCGGCAGCCGAGATCCACTCGGCGTCGCTGGCCGCGCCGTGGCCGTAGTTGACGCTGGAGCCGGCGAGCCCGTCGCCGTGCGCCACCTCGATCGCGGCCACCCCGGCGGCGTCCAGCGCCGCGGCGATGGTGCGCACCTGCTCGACGGTGTACCGGTGGGCGATGGCGTGCATGCCGTCGCGCAGCGTCACGTCCTGGATGTACAGATCCGTCATCGGGCGATCACCTCACGCAGCGCGACCAGCCGCTCCGCGGTGCGCAGCGCGGCGGAGGTCATGATGTCCAGGTTGCCGGCGTACGCCGGCAGGTAGTGCCCGGCACCGGAGACCTCCAGGAAGACCGACACCTGCAACGCGGTGAGCTGCCGCCCGAGCGTCGGCAGGTACGCCTCGACCCGGTCGAACTGCACGTCCTGCTTGAGTCGGTAGCCGGGGACGTACTCCTGCACCGTCGCCACCATGTCCGCCACCGAGGCGGCGATGGCGGCGGTGTCGGCGTCGGCGTCCGGGCAGAGGCAGTAGACGGTGTCGCGCATCAGCAGCGGCGGGTCCGCCGGGTTCAGCACGATGATCGCCTTGCCCTGTTCGGCGCCGCCGACCACCTCGATGGCCCGCGCCGTGGTCTCGGTGAACTCGTCGATGTTGGCCCGGGTGCCCGGCCCGGCCGAGCGGGAGGCGATCGAGGCGACGATCTCCCCGTACGCCACCGGGGTGACCCGGCGCACCGCGGCGACGATCGGCACGGTCGCCTGCCCGCCGCAGGTCACCATGTTCACGTTCGGCTCGTGCAGGTGTTCGTCCAGGTTGACCGGTGGCACCACGTACGGGCCGAGCGCGGCGGGGGTCAGGTCGACCACCGTGCGGCCGTGCGCGCGCAGCACCTCGTCGTGGCGTCGGTGCGCGCCGGCCGACGTGGCGTCGAAGACCAGCTCGACGTCGGCGAACTCCGGCATCGCGACCAGCCCGTCCACACCCTCGGCGGTGGTGGCCACGCCGAGCCGGCGGGCCCGGGCCAGGCCGTCGGAGGCCGGGTCGATGCCGGCCATCGCCACCATCCGCAGGCTGTCGCTGAGCCGCAGCACCTTGATCATCAGGTCGGTGCCGATGTTGCCGGAACCGAGCACCGCCACGCCGACCGTCATGAGGCTGTTCCTCCTTTCGTTCGCGACTGCGGGGCTCGCAAGACCGACTCACTCCTCGCCCTCACTGGCCCTCCGTCGAGAAGCAGGTCCGCACCGAGCCGAGCCCGGAGATCCGCGCCTCGTATGCGGCGCCGGGGGTGACCGGCACCATCGGGCCGAGCGCCCCGGAGAGCACCACGTCCCCGGCGCGCAGCGGATCACCCGCACGGGCCATCGTCCCGGCCAGCCAGTGCAGGGCGTGCAGCGGATTGCCCAGACAGGCCGCGCCGGCACCCACCGACACCGGCTCACCGGCGTGCTCCAGCACCATCCCGCAGAGCCGCAGGTCGACGTCGGCGAGCCGGCGCGGCGTGGTGCCGAGCACGAAGAGGCCGCTGGAGGCGTTGTCGGCGACGGTGTCCACGATGGAGATGTCCCAGGCGGCGATCCGCGAGTCGACGATCTCGATCGCCGGCAGCACGTGGTCGACGGCACGGACCAGGTCGACCGTGGTGATCCGTGGGTCCGGCAGGTCCTTGCCGAGCACGAACGCGATCTCCGCCTCGACCCGCGGCTGGAGCAGCCGGTCGATGGCCACCTCGGCCCCGTCGGCGACGGCCATCGCGTCGGTGAGCATGCCGAAGTCCGGCTGGAAGACCCCGAAGCTCTCCTGCACCGCCCGGGAGGTCAGCCCGATCTTCGCGCCGACCCGGCGCTCGCCGCGGCCCTGCCAGGCCCGCGACTGGAGCTGCTGCACGCGGTACGCCGACTCGACGTCGCCCTCCGCCAGCAGCCGGCCGCGCAGCGGTGGGCACGGCCTGCCGGTGGTGCGGGCCTCGGCCAGCTCCCGGTTCGCGGCCTCGATGTCAGCTTTCATGCCCGCTCCTCGCTGCGGCGCGCTCACGACAGGTCCACGCAGACGTTGGTGAGTTCGGAGTAGAAGTTCAGCGAGTGCACGCCACCCTCGCGGCCGATGCCGGATGCCTTCACCCCGCCGAACGGGGTGCGCAGGTCGCGCAGGAACCAGGTGTTGACCCAGACGATGCCGGCGTCCAGCCGGGCTCCGGCCCGGTGCGCGCGGCCCACGTCCCGGGTCCACACCGTCGCCGCCAGCCCGTACTCCGTGCCGTTGGCCAGCGCGTACGCCTCGTCCTCGGTGTCGAACGGCGCGACGTGCACCACCGGGCCGAAGATCTCCTCGCGGTTGGTACGGGCGTCCGCGCCGAGCCCGGTGAGCACCGTCGGCTGCACGTACGACCCGCCGTCGCGGGCGTCACCGAAGGTGGGCGTGCCGCCGCCGGTGAGCACCTGGGCGCCCTCGGCGCGGGCCAGCTCATAGTGGCCGAGCACCTTGGCCCGGTGCTGGTGGGAGATCAGCGGCATGGTCGCCGTGGCCTCGTCGGCCGGCCAGCCGTACGCCAGCTCGGCGGCCCGCTTCGCCAGCCGGGCGGTGAACTCCTCGAAGATCGGACGCTGCACGTAGATGCGTTCGGTGCAGAGGCAGACCTGCCCGCCGTTGGTGAAGCTGGAGCGCACCGAGCCCGCCACCGCGGCGTCCAGGTCGGCGTCGGCGAACACCAGGCCGGCGTTCTTGCCGCCCAGCTCGAAGCTCACCGCCTTGACCCCGTCGGCGGCGGCCCGCATGATCGCGCCGCCGGTGGCCGACTCGCCGGTGAAGGTGATCGCGTCCACCCCGGCGTGGCGGGTGAGGAACTCGCCGGCCGAGTCGGGCCCGAACCCGTGCACCAGGTTGAACACCCCGGCCGGTACGCCGGCGGCGGCCATCACCTCGGCGAGCAGCGTCGCCGAGGCCGGCGTCTCCTCGCTGGGCTTGACCACCACGGCGTTGCCGCAGGCCAGAGCGGGAGCCACCTTCCAGGTGAGCAGCAGCAGCGGCAGGTTCCACGGCACGATCACCGCGACCACGCCGACCGGCTTGCGGACCGCGTAGTTGAGCGCCCGGCCGCCGGTCGGGGTGACCGTGGTGAACGACTCGGTGGGCGCGGTCGCCACGATCTCCGCGAACGCCCGGAAGTTCGCCGCGCCCCGGGGGATGTCCAGCGTGCGGGCCTGGGCGATGGACTTGCCGGTGTCGGCCACCTCGGCGGTGACCAGGTCGTCGAAGCGGCGTTCCAGCTCGTCGGCGACCCGGCGCAGCACCTCGGCGCGCTCCCGCTCCCCCATCCGGCCCCACGGCCCGCGCAGCGCGGCCCGAGCGGCGGCCACCGCGTCGTCCACCGTGGACTTCGACGCCTCGACGACCTCGAAGACCGGCTCACCGGTGACCGGGCTGACCTTGGTGAACGTCGGCCCGCCGTCGACGAAGTCGCCGCCGACGAAGTTGCGCAGCCGTGGCGGCCCGGCCGGCGCCCGGCCGGTCATCAGTCGCGGATCCCAGCTGCCGGTCATGCGCGCCTCCTTCGGCTGAGCGCTGCGCCGATCGCGCCGACCAGCAGCAGCGCGGCGCCACCGGCGAGCACGCCGAGCGCCCGGTGCTGCCGGCGGACCCGGCGGCGAACCTCGGCGTACGGAGTGGTGGAGAAGGACACCAGCTCGTACTGGGAAACGTACCGGCCGGGCAGCGCCCGTTCCAGTGCGTGCTCCACCCGCCGGCCGAGCTGGAACACCGGTGAGGCGACCTTGTCCCGCATCTCCACGAAGTTGGTCAACGCCATCCTCGCGATGGCCTCGGCGTTCTCCTGCCGCCGCCGCTGGAACAGTGGCAGCGCCGCCGCCCAGTCGTCGGCGCACTCGTCGAGACAGCGGTCCAGCTCCACCACGTCCTCGAAGGCGCAGTTGGCGCCCTGGCCGTAGAACGGCACGATGGCGTGCGCCGCGTCGCCGAGCAGGCCGACAGTGCCGTTGACCTGCCAGGGTGTGCAGCGGACCGTGCCGAGCACGCCGACCGGGTTGTGCTGGTAGTCGTCCACCAGATCCGGCGCCAGCGGGATCACGTCCGGGTAGTGCTGGGCGAAGTGCCGCTCGATCGCGGCCGGGCTGTCCAGCGAGGCGAAACTGCCGGCGCCCTGGTTGGGCCAGAACAGCGTGCAGGTGAAGGAGCGGTCCGGGTTGGGCAGCGCGATCATCATCGAGGTGCCGCGCGGCCAGATGTGCAGCGCGTCCTCCTCCAGCGCGAAGTCATCGCCCAGCGGCGGCAGGGTCAGCTCCTTGTAGCCGTAGTCGAGGAAATCCACGCTCTCGGTCAGCAGCCCGTGCGCCAGCAGCTGCGCGCGTACCGCGGAGCCCGCGCCGTCGGCTCCCAGCACCACCGACGCCTTGGCGGTGACCGGGCCCCGCGGGGTGTCGAAGGTCAGGCCACCGTCGGTCGGGTCGAGCCCGACCAACCGGTGATCGAAGACGATCCGCACGCCGGGCAGCGCGGCGGCCGCGTCCAGCAGGGCGTTGTTCAGCGCACCCCGGCTGATCGAGTTGATCGCCCGGTCACCGGCCGCGCTGTACGACTGGAACTGCGGCTCCCCCTCGACCGGGTGGATCATCCGGCCGCGCATCGGCAGCGCGCCGGTCATCACCTGCTCGTCGAGGCCGATCCGGCGCAGCGCGTCCAGCCCCCGCTCGGAGAGTGCCAGGTTGATGGAGCGGCCCCGCTCCGCCGTGCCGGTGCGCGGGTCCGGCCGGCGCTCGTAGAGCGCCACCGGGTAACCGCGCCGGGCCAGGAAGCAGGCGGCCAGGCAACCGGCCAGCCCGGCGCCGATGATCGCGACCTCGTCGCGCCGCACAGTCATGAGGACACCTGCCCGACCGTCGCGGCGAGTGCGGCGGCGGCCCGCCAACAGTCGTGGTACGTGGAGTAGAGCGGCACCGGGGCGAACCGGACGACATCCGGCTCCCGGGCGTCCGCGATCACGCCGTGTTCGTGCCGCAGGCGCTTGGTCAGCTCGGCGGCGCTGCCGGCGCCGATCCGCACCGAGAGCTGGCAGCCCCGCCGGGCCGGGTCGCGCGGGGTGATGACGCGCAGCGGCCGGTCGGCGGTGACCTCGTCGAGCAGTTGCTCCAGCCAGCCGGTGAGCCGCAGGCTGCGCGCGCGCAACGCCGGCATGCCGACCGCGTCGAACAGCTCCAGCGAGGTACGCACCGGGCCCATCGCGAAGATCGGCGGGTTGGAGATCTGCCACGCCTCCACGGTGGCCGGTGGCCGGGACACCGGGGTCATCTCGAACCGGGTGGCGGCCGCCGTGCTCCACCAACCCTCGAAGCGGGGCAGGTCGGGGTCGCCGAGGTGCCGCTCGTGCACGAAGACGCCCGCCAGCGCGCCGGGCCCGGAGTTCAGGTACTTGTAGGAGCACCAGGCGGCGAAGTCGACGTCCCAGTCGTGCAGGGCCAGCGGCACATTGCCGACCGCGTGCGCCAGGTCCCAACCGACCACCGCGCCGGCCGCCCGGCCGGCGGCCGTGATCGCCGGGATGTCCAGCAGCTCGCCGGTCAGGTAGTTGACGCCGCCGAGCAGCACCAGGGCCACCCGGTCGCCCTCGGCGGCCAGGTAGCCGGTCACATCCTCGGTGCGCAGGGCGTCCTCGCCGGGGCGCGGGCGCAGCCGGACCACGGTGTCGTCCGGGTCCAGGCCGTGGAACCGGGCCTGGCTGCGCACCGCGTAGCTGTCCGAGGGGAACGCGGCGTCCTCGATGACGATGCGGGTGCGGGCGCCGGCCGGACGGTAGAAGCTGACCATCAGCAGGTGCAGGTTGACCGTGAGCGAGTTCATCACCACGGTCTCGGCGGGCCGGGCGCCGACCAGTCGGGCCGCCGGCGCCGTCAACAACTCGTGGTACGGCAGCCAGGCCCGCTCCGCCTCGAGGTGCCCCTCGACGCCGAGCCGCTGCCAGGCGTCCAGGTCGGCGAGGAGTTCCTCGCGGGTGGCCCGGGGCTGCAGGCCGAGCGAGTTGCCGGCGAGGTACGCCGACTCGGGGTGGCTGCCGCCGTCGGCCGGCGGCACGTGGAACAGGTGCCGGTGGCCCGGGTCCGCTTCGTCGAGGCGGTATGCCTCTCCTTCAGGGGTGTGCACAGGGGTGTCTCGCTCTCCGGTCACATCGCGGTGCGGGCAGACCACAGCTCCGGGAAGACCACCCGGGCCATGCTGCGCTGCAACCACGCCAGTCCGGCGGAGCCGCCGCTGCCGACCTTGGCGCCCATTGTCCGCTGCACCGCCTTGACGTGGTTCCACCGCCAGTCGCCGAACTCCTCGGCGACCCCGCTCAGCGCCTCGCCGAGCAGCCGCAGGTGGTTGTCCGGGCCGGCGTCGGCGTAGATCCGTACCCAGGCCGCCTCGACCGACGGCTGCGGGTCGTGCTCGACCGCCACATCCCGGTCGAGCAGGTCGGCGGGAAGGTCGAAGCCGTGCCGGGCGAGCAGGGCGAGCACGTCGTCCCAGAGGCTCGGGCTGGCCAGCGCGGCGCTGAGCTCGGCGTGCACCTCGGCCTGCCGGCGGAACGGCCGGATCAGCGCCGGGTCGCGGAGCCCGAGCAGGAACTCCAACTGCCGGTACATCGCCGACTGGAAGCCGGAGCCCTCGCCGAGCAGGTTGCGGAACCGGTTGAAGTCGGCCGGCGTCATCCAGCGCAGGCCCTGCCAGGCGGCGTTCAGCCCCTCCAGGTGCAGCGCGGCGCGGCGCAGCGGGGCCAGCGCGTCCCAGATCCGGTCGGCGCGCAGCAGTCGCTGGGTCTCCCGCAGTTCGTGGCAGGTCAGTCCGAAGTACAGCTCCATGATCTGGCTGACCACCAGGAAGGACATCTCGCCCGGGTCGGCGCTGAGCGGCCGCTGCAACTGGTGCAGGGCGCTCGCCTGCACGTACGCGTCGTACGGCACCAGCTCGGCGAACTCCAACGTCGGCTCGCCGCCGTTGCGCGCGGCGCGGGCGGCCCGCTGCCGCGGGGTCACCGGTCGCACGGTGGCGGCGCGGTTCGGCGCCCGCCGCTCCGTCTGATCCACCATTGGTCTCCCTCCCCCGAACTGGCCGACGTCATGATCTCGCGGTCAGATCGGTGTACGGAATGCCGGATCAACGGCTCTTGCCCTCTTCCGCTGCCGAACCAAAGGCAGGTGGGCGAATCCGGTTCACGAAAGTAAGGTCTGAGCGTGGACGACATGGACTGGGCGCTGGTGCGCGAGTTGCAGGCCGACGCCCGGCTCTCCTTCAGCGAGCTGTCCCGGCGGGTGCACCTGTCCCCACCAGCGGTCGCCGAGCGGGTCCGACGACTGGAGGAGGCCGGGGTGATCACCGGCTACCACGCCCACGTCGACCTGACCCGGGCCGGCCGCACCGTGGTCGCCCTGATCCGGATGTCCTGCTACGGCGCGCGATGCATCCTGCACGACCCCGCGGTGGCCGGCTGGCCGGAAATCCTGGAGATCCACCGGATCACCGGGGACGCGTGCAGCATGCTCAAGGTGGCGGCCGGTTCGATCGGCGAGTTCGAGGCGGTCATCGACAGACTCGCCCCGTACGGGCAGCCGTCGAGCACGATGGTCCTGTCCTCCCCGCTGGACTGGCAGCCGATCACCCCGCTCCCGTCCGCCGGCG
Source organism: Micromonospora sp. U21 (assembly GCF_018070045.1). GTDB lineage: Bacteria > Actinomycetota > Actinomycetes > Mycobacteriales > Micromonosporaceae > Micromonospora. The sequence continues at coordinate 336,474 of NZ_JAGPYK010000004.1, read as the reverse complement.
CCCCCCTCCGCCGCCGCTGACCCCACCTGCACCCTGCCCGCCTGCGGGTTTGCCCCCGGGCCAGCGGGAAATCAGCGCGGTGCCCAGGGGAGGGTTCCGGCGGTCGTCGCCGGGAGGGGGAAATCATGCAGGGTCTTCGCACGATCAACCGCGCGTTCTCGGCCGCCCTGACACTGATCGGGCTGGTCGGGGCATTCGTCCTGATGTCGGTCGCGCCGGCGCGCGCCGGTGAGAACGCCTTCATCGAGGTGACGCCGAACAGCGTCCAGGCCGGTAGCCGGGTCAATATCCGGGCGAGCTGCGACAACAACAACAACGAGCAGGCCAACGTGCATTCCGACGCGTTCGGGCACGTGATGCTCAGACCGGACAAGGGCTTCCTGACCGGTGAGGTCACCGTCCCGGGCGACAAGGAGCCCGGCGACTACCCGGTCGAACTGCGCTGCCAGAACGGCCAGCGGGCCTCGACCACGCTGACCGTGTTGAACATGGCCTCGCCCAGCAAGGGACCGGCGACCGGGGGCGGCGGCACGGCCGGCGGTCGCGGCACCGGATCGCTGCTGGTGCTCGGTGGGGTGGCGCTGGTGGCCACCGCGGTCGCGCTCGGCGTGGCCGGGGGCCGGCGTCGGACCGGGGCCGGCTCCTGAGCCGGATCAGCCATGAGCCGCAGAACCGCGCGTGCGCGGCCGGACCGCGGTGCCCGCTTCCGGGCCGGAGCGACGCTGCGCGCCTACGGCCGGCTGCTGGCCGGCGCCTCCGACCGGCTGCGCCGGGTCTCGGGGGAGGCGGTGTCGGCCAGCGTCGCCACCACCGATCCGGCCGCACGCCCGCTGCCGCCACGCCGCCCGGCCGGGTCGCCGCTGCTCAGGCGGCGGTTGGGCACCGGACCGGGGGTGCCGGTGCTGGCCGTTGCCGCGTTGATGCTGCTGATCGTGGCGATGCTCGGCGTCGAGCAGGTGACCGGGATCAGCATGCTGCCCGACCGGCTCAGTGCCGGCCTGCGTCCGCCGCCGAAGAAGTTCCCGGTGCTGCCGGCCAGCCGCCCGACGAGTCTCGCCATCCGCACCCTGGATGTGCAGGCGCCGGTGCATGACGTGGGCATCGCCGCGGACGGCACCATCGCCGTGCCGGACGCGGCCCGCGCTCAGGAGGCGGGCTGGTACGACCAGGGCCCCACACCCGGCCAGTACGGCCCGGCGGTGATCGTCGGGCACGTGGACACCACCAGCGGGCCGGCGGTCTTCCACCAGCTGCGGGAGCTGCGTTCCGGAGATCAGATCGAGGTCAACCGCTCCGACCGCAGCGTGGCCGTCTTCGAGGTCGATTCGGTGGAGCGATTCGACAAGGGGCGACTGCCGGTGGACGAGGTGTACGGCGACTTCAGCCGCCCGAGCCTACGGCTGATCACCTGCGGCGGCCGCTGGGTCGGCGGCGAGACCGGCTACTCGGACAACGTCGTGGTCTTCGCGTCGTTGGTCAAGGCTCGTGATGGTTGAGGTTGGTGTCGGGTCAGGCGGCGGCTTCGGGCTCTCGCAGGTCGAGCCAGTCGGCCCAGCGCGGGTCGGGCGCCCGGTGCCCGAGCACCCGCCAGGCGGTGCCCTTCGGCGCGGCCGGCAGGGCGTGCAGCCGCCAGCCCAGCTCGGCCGGGGTCTTGTCGCCCTTGGTGTGGTTGCACCGCGCGCACGCGGCGACCACATTCTCCCAGGCGTGCCGGCCGCCGCGGCTCCGCGGGAAGACGTGGTCGATGGTCTCCGCCGGGCCTCGGCAGTAGGCGCACCGCCACCCGTCCCGGGCGAAGATCGCCCGACGGGACAGGCCGACGTGCGTGCGGTAGGGGACCCGGACGAAGCGGGTCAACCGGACGACCGACGGCACCGGGAGCGCGTCCCGCGCGCTGTGCAGGATGCCGTCACCGTCGGCGACGCAGACCGCCTTGGCGGAGAGGACGAGGATCGCGGCTCGACGCACCGACACGACACACAGCGGCTCGTAGGTGGCGTTGAGGACCAACGCGCCGGAGCCCACCGTGGGTCGTATGTCAGGCATCGCGCTCACCCTCCCGGTTCAGCGGCTGCTGGGCGCCGCCGCCGACCGGGGTGGGGCACGACGGCCCACACGGTCGACGTCGGTCCGATCACCGACGTCCGTTGCGCCAATAGTCCCTGATCGGACCCCGGATTGCACGTACTAATCTCTCTTCTGGTAAGCGGATCACCCGCACCGGGACGGATCACTGCTGTGGCCTGGGCGAACTGTGCCGTTACCGGCTGCGCCAGGAGGCTCTCGGCTGTCAGGTGACGGTCCGAGATCGAGATCTGCGACCGACGCCTCGCGAACTCACCCGGCCGGTGGGTCGGCGGCGGGCGCTCGGCTTCCTTACGGTACGAAGACAGGGTGAGTGCCGCCAGCGTGACGCCCCTTGCCCTGTCCACCGCCACGTCGGTGAACTGCCAGGGCAGTTCCTCCTGCGAGTTCCTGTACCGGATGACCCACTCGGCCTGGTTCGCCGAGGGCAGCTACTGGATTCTGCTCAAGCCGCTGCGGGTGCTGCTGATCGTGGCGCTGGCGATGGTCGCCCGCTGGGCGCTGCACCGGACGATCGACCGGTTGGTCCGGACCACCACCGACGGTGCGGTGCCGACGATGCTGCGGCCGCTGCGCGAACGGGTGCCCACCGCCGCGGCCGACCCGACCGAGTTCGTGCCGGAGCGGCGCCGGCAGCGGGCCGAGGCGATCGGCTCGGTGCTGCGCAGCCTGACCACCGCGTTCGTCTTCGGCATCGCGCTGCTGATGATCCTGCGTGAGTTCAGCTTCGACCTGGCTCCGCTGCTGGCCAGCGCCGGGATCGCCGGCGTCGCGCTGGGCTTCGGCGCGCAGAGCCTGGTCAAGGATCTGATCGCCGGGTTGTTCATGCTGATCGAGGACCAGTACGGCGTGGGTGACACCGTCGACCTGGGCGAGGCGACCGGTGTGGTCGAGTCGGTCGGGCTGCGGGTCACCACCGTGCGCGACGGTCGCGGTGTGCTCTGGTACATCCGCAACGGCGAGATCATCCGGGTGGGCAACAAGAGCCAGGGGTGGGCCCTGGTGGTGGTGGACCTCCCGATCGGCTTCAGCGGCACCGAGGAGGCGACCGCCGTCCTGCGGACCGCCGCAGCCTCGTTGGCGGTGGACCCGGAGCTGTCGCCGGAAATCGTGGAGGCGCCGGAGGTGCTGGGCGTCGAACAGATGACGGTGGACGGCGCGGTGATCCGGACGGTGGTGAAGACGACCGCCGACGGGCAGTTCGCGGTGGGACGGGAGCTGCGCCGGCGGCTGGCGGAGGCGCTGGAGAACTCGGGGATCACCGCACAGATCGCCACCTCCCGCATCTATCCCGGTCTACTGAACCGGCCGCCGGCGGACGGCGAGACTGGTCAGGGCGGCGCGACCTGACCCGGCGGGCACTGTCCGCGAATCCAGGGGTCGCGGGCCACCCGGCCCCTCAGGTATCGTCCGTTCGTTCAGTCGGGGATGCGACGAACGATCCGTTCGCGCTAGCTAGTTGTCAGACGATCGGGCAGAATCCGGAGCACGCGTTCCCGCCGGAGCGTGATCACATCCTCGCTGATCCGTAGATCTGACGAGTGTTCCCGGCCGGGCTGCCACGAGCGGTCTCCCCGGGGGCCGATGGAGGCGACGGTGCCCGACGAGCGACCTTCCGCGGAAGGCCCGGCCACTTTCCGCGAGGTGTTCGACCAACGCGAGTTCCGGGCCGTCTTCACGGCCGGTGCCCTCTCCTGGGTCGGTGACTACGTCGCCAAGGCGGCCGTCACCCTGCTCGTCTACCAGCAGACCGAGTCCGTCGCGCTCTCCGCCGCGGCCTTCGCGGTCAGCTACCTGCCCTGGCTGCTCGGTGGCCCGCTGCTCGCCGCGCTGGCCGAGCGGTACCCGTACCGGCGGGTGATGGTGGCGTGTGACGTGATCCGGATGGCGCTGATGCTGCTCATCGCCATCCCGAACCTGCCCGTCCCGGCGGTGCTGGTGCTGATCTTCGCCGCCACGCTGGCCAACCCTCCCAGCCAGGCGGCGAAGTCCGCGCTGATACCGCAGATCCTCGCCGGGGACCGGCTGGTGGTCGGCTTGTCGCTGAACAGCAGCGTCGGGCAGGCTGCCCAGGTCGTCGGCTACCTGCTCGGCGCCGCCGTCGCCGCGATCGACCCGGCCCTCGCGCTGCTGATCAACGCGTTGACCTTCGCCGCCTCGGCGCTGCTCGTCCGCCTGGGTGTCCGCGACCGGGCCCCGCTGATGACCACCGAGCACCGCAGCCACCTGCTCCGCGAGACCGCCCAGGGGTTCCAGATCGTGTTCGGCACACCGGTGCTGCGGGCGATCGCGGTGCTGGTGTTCAGCGCGATGCTCTTCTCGATCGTTCCGGAGGGGCTGGCCGCGGCCTGGGCCAACAAGGACGCCGGCGGCGACCTGGACGCGGGCTTGGCGCAGGCGGTGATCATGGTGGCCAACCCGGTCGGATTCATCCTCGGCGGGCTGCTGGTGAGCCGACTGTTCGGCCCGGCCCGCCGGCTCGCCCTGATGCGGCCGCTGGCCGTGTTCGCCCCCCTGGTGCTCGTGCCGGCGCTGTTCGACCCGCCGCCGCTGGTGGTGGCGCTGCTCGCGGCCCTCTGCGGGTTCGCGGTCGCCGGCATGCTGCCGATGGCCAACGGGCTGTTCGTCCAGGCGCTGCCCGCCGCCTTCCGAGCCCGCGCGTTCGGTGTGATGGCCACTGGTGTGCAGGTCATCCAGGGTGTGGCGGTGCTGGTCACCGGGTTGCTCGCCGAGCGGTTCGACATCCCGCTGGTGGTCGGGGTGTGGAGCGCGGCCGGCGTGCTGCTGATGGTGGTGGCCGCGCTGCGGTGGCCGGACCAGCAGACGGTCAACGGGGCGATCGCGTCGGCGACCGCGGCCAACGCCGAGTCGCCGGTCAGCCAGCCAGACCCGGACGACCCGACCTCCGGCGGCACGGCGGCGGGCCCCGAGCCGCGCACCGGTGACGGCCGCCGCCGGCACGCGGTCACCTGAGCCAGCCCCTGGGGGCTCCAACCGGAGCAGGCCCCGCGTGACCCGACGCACGGCGTCCGGGTCGGCCTGGCGCAGGTCACACCTGGCAGGATGGAACGGTGAACCCCGCAGGCGAATCCGACCGTCCCGGTGCGTCGACAACCCTCTTCGAGGCGGTCGGCGGCGAGCCCACCTTCCGCAAGCTGGTGGACGAGTTCTACGCCGGCGTCGCCACCGATCCCCTGCTCCGGCCGATGTACCCCGAGGAGGACCTGGGCCCGGCGGCGGACCGGCTGACCCTGTTCCTCATGCAGTACTGGGGCGGCCCGAACACCTACTCCGCCCAGCGAGGGCACCCGCGGCTGCGTATGCGGCACGCCCCGTTCCGCATCGGCCTGGCCGAGCGGGACGCCTGGCTGCGGCACATGCGCCGTGCCGTTGACCGGCTCGACCTGGAGCCGCAGGTCGCCGGCGCGCTCTGGGACTACCTGGAGCGGGCCGCGTACTTCATGGTCAACGCCACGGAGGATGCGGCCGACGGCGCCTGACGGGCCCGTTCCCGCGCCCGCCCGGCGGCCTCAGAGCAGCGCGCCCTCGTCGTGCAGCCAGTCCACGAAGCTGGTGGCCACCGCGGCGCCGCAGTCGAGCATCTCGACCAGCAGCGCGTCGTGGGTGCCGGCAGCGAGCGGCACCTGAAGCTCGGCGTAGATCGGTAGCTGCCCGCGCTCGGTCGGGTCACCGATGTACGCCTTGCAGAAGCGACGGGTGTGGTTCCACTCGTTGACCACCCGGTAGGCCCGGTCGGCCCAGTCCGGCGGCACCGTGGCGTGCGGACGGGCCCGCATCACCAGGATCTCGTCCTCCGGCCCCTCGAGGGTGACCAGCACGGCGTGCCGCTCCCACATGGCCAGCAGGTTGCCGTCGCCGTCGGCCAGGTATCGCACGTCGAGCAGATCGAGTGCGTCACAGACTCGGCGCAGGCTCACCGGCTCGACGGTGGCCGGCATCTCGGTCAACACGGGCCGCTCGTTGCCCGGGCAGTCATCCCCGGGCTGGCGAGGGCTGGGCGGTCCGACCCGGACCGCGCTCTCCACTGTGATCCCGCTTCGGGTTTCCGGATCGCCGCCCTCGGCGGGACCCGGGCGCCATGACCACCACGGCATCGCTCGCGCACCTCACTCCCCAGCGGATCCAGCCGCCTACGGTGCGTTGGATCCGAGGATGGACGGTACCCGGACAGCCGGGTTGAAGCATCCCCCCAACGACTGCCCCAGCCCAGAAGAATGACCAGGGGTCATCCGTTCGGACGAGTTGCGAGGGGCGTCACGGCGAGATCCGTGGCCTTCTGCAACCAGGCCGCTCCGTATGGTCCCACCAGGCCGACCCAACGGCCGGCCACTCGCACCTGCACGGCGCCGGCCTCCGCGGGCGGGCCCGCCGGGCGGTCAGCGGTGCCCAGGAAGCCCATCCGGATCAGCCCCTGCACCAGTCGCTGCGACACCTCCACCGGCGGGCCGGGCGGGTTGTCCGGAGTGACCAGCACGGCCACGTGGTCGAGCAGTGCGTCGCGCAACGCGCGCTGGCCCACCGCGCGGCCGGCCACGCCGTGCTCGCTCGCGGCACGCAGGGTGCCGGCCGCCGCGCCCGCGATCCGCCACAGCTCCGCGGCGGGCAGCGCCTCCACCGGCCTGCTGCGGGGCGGCGGCAGCGGCCACCGCCACTGCGCGTCCCGGCGTGCCGGCAGGGCCGCGCCCCCGCGCTCCAGCTCCGCCAGCAGCTCGGAAGCCGCCACCGTGACGTCCGTGGACCCGCCGTCGGCCGGACCGCCGTCCACCGTCCGAACCACCAGCACCTGCCACGGCAGCCGCGCCCAGAGAGCGACCCGGCCGGCGGCGTCGGCCGGGCGCAGCCGGACCGGCGCGACCGGATCCAGCCGGACCAGCCGGGCCAGGAAGGCGCCCGCGTCGGCCACTCCGGTGAGGCCGTGCCCGGGCGTCGGCGCCTCCGCGCGGTCCGGCCCCGCGGTGCCCGACCGGGTCACGCCGAGCCGCCCTGCGGGGCGTACGTGAGCAGGAACGCACGCTCCTCGGCGGTGATCCGCCGGGGCACCTGGCGGGTCAGGTCGAACGGCACCAGCACCGAGCGGGCCCGGCTGGCCAGCACCTCGCCGTCGTACAGCTCGTAGGCGACGGTGAACCGGGAGGCCCGGATCTCCTCCACCCACAGCTCGATCCGGACCGTGGGCGCGGCCTCCGCGGTGGCCCGACCCAGCGCGTAGTCGACCGGGCGAAGGTAGTCGACCTCGTGCCGGCGGATCACCACCCCGTCGGCGAACGAGCCGACCCCCCAGGCGCGGCCGCCGGCGAACATCAACGCCACCCGCGCCTCCTCGTACAGAGTGAGGAAGCGCGAGTTGTTGACGTGGCCGTACGCGTCCAGGTCGGACCAGCGCAGTGTGCAGTGGTAGACGAACCGGTCAGACACCTTGTCGGCCGGTCAGTCGCGGGTCAGCTTGCGGTAGGTCACCCGGTGCGGCCGGGCGGCCTCCGCGCCGAGACGGTCGATCTTGTTCTTCTCGTACGCCTCGAAGTTGCCCTCGAACCAGAACCACTTCGCCGGGTTCTGGTCGTCGCCCTCCCAGGCCAGGATGTGCGTGGCGACCCGGTCCAGGAACATCCGGTCGTGGGAGATGACCACGGCGCAGCCGGGGAACTCAAGCAGCGCGTTCTCCAGGCTGGAGAGGGTCTCCACGTCCAGGTCGTTGGTCGGCTCGTCGAGCAGGATGGCGTTGCCGCCGATCTTCAGCGTCAGCGCCAGGTTGAGCCGGTTGCGCTCGCCGCCGGAGAGCACCTTGGTCGGCTTCTGCTGGTCCGGCCCCTTGAAGCCGAACGCGGCGATGTACGCCCGCGACGGCATCTCGACCTTGCCGACCATCAGGTAGTCCAGCCCGTCGGAGACGACCTCCCAGACGGTCTTGTCGCCGTTGAGGCCCTGCCGGTTCTGGTCGACGTACGACAACGAGACGGTCTCGCCGACCCGGACCTGACCGTCGGTCGGCTGCTCCAGCCCGACGATGGTCTTGAAAAGCGTGGTCTTGCCGACACCGTTGGGGCCGATGATGCCGACGATGCCGTTGCGCGGCAGCGAGAACGACAGGTCGTCGATGAGCACCCGGTCGCCGAAGCCCTTGGTGAGGTGCGACGCCTCGATGACCGTGCTGCCAAGACGCGGGCCCGGCGGGATCTGGATCTCCTCGAAGTCCAGTTTGCGGGTCTTCTCCGCCTCGGTGGCCATCTCGTCGTACCGGTCCAGGCGGGCCTTGGACTTGGTCTGCCGGGCCTTGGCGTTGGACCGGACCCACTCCAGCTCCTCGGTGAGGCGCTTCTTCATCTTGGCGTCACGGCGACCCTCGACGGCCAGCCGGGCGGCCTTCTTCTCCAGGTACGTGGAGTAGTTGCCCTCGTACGGGAAGGTCCGGCCGCGGTCCAGCTCGAGGATCCAGTTGGCCACGTTGTCGAGGAAGTACCGGTCGTGCGTGATCGCCATGACGGTGCCGGCGTACTTGGCCAGGTGCTGCTCCAGCCACGAGACGCTCTCCGCGTCCAGGTGGTTGGTGGGCTCGTCGAGCAGCAGCAGGTCGGGCGCCTCCAGCAGCAGCTTGCAGAGCGCGACACGGCGGCGCTCACCACCGGAGAGCTGGGTCACGTCGGCGTCCGGCGGCGGGCAGCGCAGGGCGTCCATGGCCAGCTCGAGCTTGGAGTCGATGTCCCACGCGTCGGCGTGGTCGAGCTCCTCCTGGAGCTTGCCCATCTCCTCCATCAGCTCGTCGGAGTAGTCGGTGGCCATCTGCTCGGCGATCTTGTTGAACCGCTCCAGCTTGGCCTTGGTCTCGGCGACCGCCTCCTCGACGTTGCCGAGCACGGTCTTGGCGTCGTTGAGCGGGGGCTCCTGGGCGAGCATGCCCACGGTGTAGCCGGGCATCAGCCGGGCCTCGCCGTTGCTCGGCTTGTCCAGCCCTGCCATGATCTTGAGGAGGCTGGACTTACCGGCACCGTTCGGGCCGACCACACCGATCTTGGCCCCCGGCAGGAAGTTCAGCGTCACGTTGTCGAGCACGACCTTGTCGCCGTGCGCCTTGCGCGCCTTTTCCAGGACGTAGATGAACTGGGCCACGGTGCGGGCTACCTCCGTCGGTTGCTGTCGCATGATCGGCGGCGCGGCGCGGGCTGCGACTCCGCCCGCCGCCGGCCGGAAGCCGGCCGCGCGCACGCCATCGTCAATCCTGACAGGTACGGCCCGCTTCGCCCACATCACCCCGCCCCAGGAGTACGTCGTGCCGCTCACCGAACCACCCTGTCAACAAGATCACGATTCCGATTCAGCCGCCGCCGCCCGGGTACGGAACTCCGGCACGGGGCAACAGAGGCCGCAGCTACGCTCAGTACGCTCATCGCGGTGGACCCGTCAGTACCCGGAGGTGGCCGATCGTGACCGTCCGTAGCTCCTTTGTCGTAGTGGCGAACCGTCTGCCGGTCGACGAGGTGAGCACACCTGAGGGACGGCAGTGGCGACGCAGCCCCGGCGGGCTGGTCACCGCGCTGCATCCCGTGCTCGCCGAGCACCAGGGGACGTGGGTCGGCTGGGCCGGCGGCACCGGTGCCGCCCCCGAGCCGTTCGACCTGGAGGGCATCCGGCTGCACCCGGTCCCGTTGAGCGCCGAGGAGTTGGAGCGCTACTACGAGGGCCAGTCCAACGCGACGATCTGGCCGCTCTATCACGACGCGGTGGAGACGCCGGCCTACAAGCGCCGCTGGCGCGAGGCGTACCGCCTGGTCAACGCACGGTTCGCGGAGGCCGCGGCGGACGTCGCGGCCGAGGGCGCGACGGTGTGGGTGCAGGACTACCAGCTCCAGCTCGTCCCGGCGATGCTCCGGGAGCTGCGGCCGGACCTGCGGATCGGCTTCTTCCTGCACATCCCGTTCCCGCCGATCGAGCTGTTCATGCAGATGCCGTTCCGCACCGAGATCCTGCGCGGCCTGCTCGGCGCCGATCTGGTCGGCTTCCAGCAGCGGCTGGCGGCACAGAACTTCGTCCGGCTGGCCCGGCACCTGCTCGGGCTCCGCTACGAGGGGCAGATGATCCAGGTCGACGGCCGGCAGGTGAAGGCTGGCGCCTTCCCCATCTCGATCGACACGCAGGAGATGGAACGGATGGCCGCCGACCCGGCGGTCCAGGCCCGCGCCAAGCAGATTCGCGCAGAACTGGGCGACCCGAAGACGATAATCCTGGGCGTGGACCGCCTGGATTACACCAAGGGCATCGAGTTGCGGCTGAAGGCTTTCCGCGAGCTGCTGGCTGACGGAAAGTTGACAGTCCCGGACGCGGTTATGGTGCAGGTGGCCACACCGAGCCGGGAACGCGTCGAGCACTACCAGGCGCTTCGGGTCAAGGTGGAGCGTGAAGTTGGTCGGATTAATGGTGAATTCGGCAGGGTCGGCGTGCCGGCGGTGCACTACCTGCATCAGTCGTACAGTCGCAGTGAACTGGCCGCGATGTACGTTGCTGCCGACGTGATGATGGTGACCCCGCTGCGAGACGGAATGAATCTGGTGGCCAAGGAGTACGTCGCATCGCGCGCCGACCAGGGTGGCGCGCTCGTGCTCAGTGAATTCGCCGGCGCCGCCACCGAGCTGCGCCAGGCCTTTTTGTGTAACCCGCACGACCCGGACGCGGTCAAGGACGCCCTGCTCCGGGCCGTGCACGTGGAGAAAACCGAGGCGCGCCGCCGGATGCGGACAATGCAACGTCACCTGCGTACCCACGACGTGGGGCACTGGGCCAAGTCTTTCCTCACCGAGCTTGGAGTCTCCGAGGCGGAGGCCGCGTGAACACGTCCGTCAACGACGGAGCGGCGATCACCACCGGAGTGATGGACCCCGAGCTGCGCTCCGCCATCGGCCGGATCGCCCGGGTCCCCCAGCTCCTGATCGCTTGCGACTACGACGGCACCCTGGCGCCGATCGTGGAGGACCCGAGCACGGCCGTACCGTTGCCCGAGTCGGTGGCCGCGATCCGCGCGCTCGCCGCGCTGCCGCAGACCACCGTGGCGGTGGTCTCCGGCCGGGCGCTGCGCGACCTGGCCGCACTCTCCCGGCTGCCCAGCGAGGTGCACCTCGTCGGCAGCCACGGCTCCGAGTTCGACATCGGCTTCGTCGAACGGCTCTCCCCCGAGCTGGTCGCGGTGCGCAACCGGGTCCGGGACGCGCTGCGCGAGATCGCCGCCGAACACCCCGGCATCCGGCTGGAACGCAAGCCGGCCAGCGTCGCGGTGCACACCCGGGGGGTCGACCCGCAGATCGCCGCCGCGGCCATCGAGGCGGTCCGCAACGGGCCGGCCACCTTCGACGACGTCACGGTCACCCAGGGCAAGGAGGTCATCGAGCTCTCCGTGGTGGCCACCCACAAGGGCACCGCGGTCGACCAGCTGCGGACCCAGCTCGCGGCCAGCGCGGTGCTCTTCATCGGCGACGACGTGACCGACGAGAACGCGTTCGGCAACCTGCACGGCCCGGACCTCGGCATCAAGATCGGTCCCGGGGACACCCAGGCCGGCTACCGGGTGGCCGAGCCGCTCGAGGCGGCCCGCGCCCTCGGGCTGCTGCTGGAGACCCGCCGGCACTGGCTGTTCGGCGAGCGGGCGGTGCCGATCGAGCGGCACTCCATGCTGTCCAACGGCCGCACCGTCGCGCTGCTCACCCCCGATGCCAAGGTCAGCTGGCTGTGCCACCCCAAACCGGACTCGGCAGCGATCTTCGCCGACCTGGTCGGTGGCAGCCCGGCCGGCCACTTCAGCATCACCCCGGAACGCGGCGGCATCCCGCTGGGCCAGCGCTACCGCTCCGGCACGATGACCGTGGAGACCCGGTGGTCCGGGCTCACCGTCACCGACTGGCTGGACAAGCCGGCCCGGGAGACCACCCCGGACGGCCCGGTGGTGGTCACCGGCGACTCGACCCTGATCCGGGTGCTCACCGGCAGCGGCCGGGTCCGGCTGGAATTCGCGCCGCGGCCCGAGTTCGGTCAGGTCGCCGTGCAGTTGCAGCCGCTCGGCGACGGCCTGCTGGTGCTCGGCTCCAACGAGCCGTTCGCGCTCTACTCCCCCGGGGTGGAGTGGCAGGTCGGCAACGACGGCGGCTACGAGAACGCCAAGGCGGTCGTCGATCTCTCCGCCGCCGGCGGGCAGATCGTGCTGGAGCTGCGCTTCGGCACGCACAGCCTGGAGCATCACCGGGTGCCGATCCACGACCGGCAGGCCGCGGCCGAGCAGCCGTGGAAGGACTGGGTCGCCTCGCTGCGGCTGCCGTCCACCTCCCGTGACCTGGTCGCCCGCAGCGCGCTCACCCTGCGTGGGCTGTGCCACGAGGCCACCGGTTCGATCCTGGCCGCGGCGACCACCTCGCTCCCCGAGGAGCTGGGCGGCGTCCGCAACTGGGACTACCGCTACTGCTGGCTCCGCGACGCGGCACTGACCGCCCGCGCGCTGGTCGACCTGGGTTCCATCGAGGAGGCCGAGGGGTTTCTGCGCTGGGTGGACGGCTGCATCGAGCGCACCGGCGGGCACCCGGAGCGGCTGCACCCGCTCTACACCATCGACGGCTACGAGCTGGGCGCCGAGGCGGTCATCGACACCCTGCCCGGGTACGCCGGCTCCCGACCGGTCCGAGTCGGCAACCTCGCCAACCACCAACTCCAGCTGGATGTCTTCGGCCCGATCGCCGACCTGATCGCGGCGGTCGCCGACGCCCGCGGCTCGGTCCGTGAGGACGAGTGGCGGGTGCTGGACAACATGGTCGAGGCCGTCCGCCGCCGTTGGCACGAGCCCGACCACGGCATCTGGGAGGCCCGGCTGCCACCCCGGCACCACATCTTCTCCAAGGTGATGTGCTGGATGACCGTCGACCGGGCGCTGCACGTGATGCGCCAGCACGGCGGCGAGGACCGGCCCGAGTGGAAGGACCTGCGCGACCGGATCGCCGCCAACGTGCTGGAGCACGGCTGGCACGAGGAGGTCGAGGCGTACAGCGTCGCGTACGGCGACGAGGACATGGACGCCTCGTCGCTCTGGATCGGGCTCTCCGGCCTGCTCCCGGGCGACGACCCGCGTTTCCTGTCCACGGTGCTGCGGATCGAGGCGGACCTGCGCAGCGGGCCCGTCGTCTACCGCTACCACTGGGACGACGGCCTGCCCGGCCGTGAGGGCGGCTTCCACATCTGCACGGCCTGGCTGATCGAGGCGTACCTGCGCACCGGCCGCCGCACCGACGCCGAGGAGCTGTTCGCGCAGATGGTGCTCACCGCCGGCCCGACCGGGCTGCTCCCCGAGCAGTACGACCCGCTGGCCGAGCGCGGGCTGGGCAACCACCCGCAGGCGTACAGCCACCTGGGTCTGATCCGGTGCGCCCTGCTGCTGGACAACATGCTCAAGCAGTAGACGACCGTCAGTACGACGACGGGCCGGGGCAGCGCTGCTCCGGCCCGTCGCCTGTCCCTGGGCAGCCTCGTGTCGCGGCCGGCCGGCCGTCGGTGCTGCCGACCGGTGGGGCCGGGACTACCCGGCGCGCCCGAAGGGGTGTGTCCGCCGGCTCCCGTGTCGCGCCACTGGCTCCAGCACCGCACGCCGGGGCATCCCGCACGCCGAAGCCCCGCACGCCGAGCCGGCGCGTCGAAGCGCGCGGCAAGGCCCGCCGCCAACCGTCAGCTGTCCAGCGCGTGCACGACGTCGCCCACCACGACGACCGCGGGCGGGCGAAGGTCGGCGGCGAGCACGTCGGTGGCCACCGCGCCGAGGGTGGAGCGCAGCACCCGCTGGGCACCCGTCGTGGCCTCCTGGACGACGGCGGCCGGTGTCCGCGGCGACCGGCCGTGCGCGATCAGGGTGGCGGTGATGGCGGCGAGGTTCTTCAACCCCATCAGGATCACCAGGGTGCCGCGCAGCCCGGCGAGCGCCTCCCAGCGCACCAGCGACGCCGGTGAGTCGGGCGCGACGTGCCCGGAAACCACGGTGAACTCGTGCGCCACCGCCCGGTGGGTGACCGGGATGCCGGCCGCGGCCGGGGCGGCGATCGAGCTGGTCACCCCGGGGACCACGGTCACCGGCACGCCGGCCGCCGCGCACGCCAACAGTTCCTCGCCGCCCCGGCCGAAGACGTACGGGTCACCGCCCTTGAGCCGAACCACCAGAGCGCCCGACCGTGCCCGGTCCACCAGGATCCGGTTGATCTCCTCCTGGGCCCGGGACGGTCCGTAGGGGATCTTCGAGGCGTCCACCAGCTCGACGTCGGGGCGTAGCTCGTCCAGGAGCAGCCCGGGCACCAGCCGGTCGGCGACCACCACGTCCGCCTCGGTCAGCAACCGCCGGCCCTTCACCGTGATCAGCTCCGGGTCGCCCGGCCCCGCCCCGACCAGCGCCACCCGCCCGCCCGCGTTAGGAAGGGACCCTTCCTCTACCGCAGGCGTCAACAGGGGGCCCTTCCTTGCACCCAGGAGGTCGCGGATGGCGTCGCGGACGGTCATCGCGCGGCGCGGGTCGCCGCCGCCGAGCACCGCCACGGTGACCGGGCCGTGCCGGGTCACCGCCGGGGTCCAGGCCGTGGCGACCGTCCGGTCGTCGGCGCGGACGCAGAAGATCCGCCGCTCGGCGGCAGCCGCACTCACCGACTCCGCCGCGACCGGGTCGTCGATCGCCACCTGGACGAGCCACGCCCCGTCCAGGTCATCCGGCTCGAACCGGCGCGGCACCCAGCGCAGCCGGCCCGCGTCCGCCCGGGCGCGCAGCGCCGGGGTCAGCTCCGGCGCCACCAGCAGGACGTCCGCGCCGGCATCAAGCAGCGCCGGGACCCGTCGGGTGGCGACCACGCCGCCGCCCACCACGACCACCCGCCGCCCGTCGAGCCGCAGGCCGAGCGGGTACGGGTTGGTGCTCACGCCGCCGCCGCGCTACTTCGTCCGCTGCGCCCGCTCACTTCTCGGCCACCCCGGCGGAGTCGAACGTGGCCACCTCGTGCAGCACCCGGACCGCGCCGGTGACCACCGGCAGCGCCAGCAGTGCTCCGGTGCCCTCCCCGAGGCGCAGCCCCAGGTCGATCAGCGGGTCGAGGCCGAGGTGGCGCAGCGCCACCGTCGCGCCCGGCTCGGCCGAGCGGTGACCGGCGACCATGGCGCTGACCGCGTCCGGGGCGAACGCGGCGGCGGCGAGGGCGGCGGAGACCGCGATCACCCCGTCCAGCAGCACCGGCGTGCGGCGCGCCGCGGCGCCCAGGATCAGCCCCGCCAGCGCGGCGTGCTCCAGGCCGCCGACGGCGGCCAGCACACCCAGCGGGTCGGCCGGGGTAGGCGCGTGCCGGGCCAGCGCGGCCCGCACCACGGCCACCTTGCGGGCGTACGTCGGGTCGTCGACCCCGGTGCCCCGGCCGGTGGCGTCGAGCGGGTCGGCGCCGGTGAAGGCGGCGATCAGAGCGGCGGCGGGGGTGGTGTTGCCGATGCCCATGTCCCCGGTGAGCAGGATGGCCGCCCCGGCCTCGATCAGCTCGTCGGCGATCCGGATGCCGGTCTGCACGGCGGCCCGCGCCTCGTCCCGGGTGAGCGCAGCGGTCACCGCGAGATCCCGGGTGCCCCGGCGGACGGACGCGGCGACCATCCGGGGCGTGGACGGGTCGAGGACGACCGGGCCGGACGTCTCGGCGGCCGGCTGGGCGGGCAGCGGCGTGGCCACGCCGACGTCGACCACGGTGACCGAGGCTCCCGCCTGCCGGGCGAACGCGTTGACCACCGCGCCGCCGGCCAGGAAGTTGCCGATCATCTGCCCGGTGACCTCCTGCGGCCACGGGGTCACCCCCTGGGCGTGCACCCCGTGGTCCCCGGCGAAGATCGCCACCGCGGCCGGCTCGGGTAGCGGCGGCGGGCAGGCCCCGGCCAGGCCCGCGAGGCGTACCGACAGCTCTTCCAGCGCGCCCAGCGAGCCGGCCGGCTTGGTGAGCCGGCCGTGCAGCTCACGAGCGCTGGCCATGGCCGACTCGTCCGGCGGTCGGATCGCCGCGATCGTGGTCTCCAGCATCATGCCTCCATGGTCTCGCGCAGCACCTCGATGAACGCGTCGGTGGTGGATCGGTCGCGCACCGCCACCCGCAGCCAGTCCGGGCCGAGCCCGGGAAACGTGTCACCCCGGCGTACCGCCCAGCCCCGCTCGCGCAGGGCCGCCCGGACACGGGTCGCTCCGGGCAGGTGCAGCAGCACGAAGGCGCTGGCCGGGCGGCCGACGACGCGTACACCGGGCAGGTCGGTCAGACGGGCGGTCAGGCGGTCGCGGTCGGCGGCGAGTTCGGCGGCGATCGCGCGTTCGGCCTGGACCGCGACGGGGGTGGCGCAGGCCGACGCGGCGGCCAGCGCGGGCGTGGAGACCGCCCAGAGCGGCTGGACGGCGGCCAGCCGGGACAGCAGTTCCGGCGCGCCGAGCAGGTAGCCGATGCGCAGGCCGGCCAGGCCCCAGGTCTTGGTGAGGCTGCGCAGCACGAGCAGCCCGGGCAGGTCGCGCCGCTCGGCCAGCGACTCCGGCTCGCCGGGTCGCCCGGGTGCGGCGGTGGTGTCGGCGAACGCCTCGTCGACCACCAGCACCCGGCCCGGGCGGGCCAGCGCGGCCAGGGTGCGTGCCGGGTGCAGCACCGACGTCGGGTTCGTCGGGTTGCCGATCATCACCAGATCGGCGTCGGCGGGCACCAGGTCCGGGTCGAGCCGGAAGTCCTCGGCGGCGTCCAGCAGCACCCGCTCCACCGGGTGCCCGGCGGCCCGCAGCGCCGCCTCCGGCTCGGTGAACTGCGGGTGCACCACGACCGGCCGGCGTACGCCGCGCAGCGCCTGGGCGATCAACACGAACCCCTCGGCGGCGCCGGCGGTGAGCAGTACCTCGTCCGGGTGACGCCGGTGCCGGGCGGCGACAGCGGCCCGGGCCGGTGCGGGGTCCGGATAGCGGCCCAGGTCGGTGAGGGTGGCGGTGATCGGGCCGGCCAGCCAGTCCGGCAGCGGTGCCTGGCGGACGTTGACGGCGAGGTCGACCAGGCCGGCACCCACCTCCGCGTCGCCGTGGTGGCCCAGGTCCGGCTCGGGAACAGCTGCCGGTCCGGTCCCAGGGCCGGGTGCCGCTCCGCTCGGCTGATCACGCATGTCCGCGATCCTGCCGGGAAGGTGGCCGCTGGGACAGCTGATCTCCGCGTAAGCCGCGTCACCACCCGCCGGTTTATGAGTTCTTCTCATGCACGAATCGGAAATGTCATAACTTGGCCACGTGAGCAACCGACCCCTTGCTGCCGCTGGTCGACTCGTCCCTCTCCTCCGCGCCGGGCTGATCGCCGGCATCGTGATCGCTGCCGCCGCGTACCCGCTGGTCGCCCTCACCGGGCTCGGCGCGAAGGCCACCGCGCACGCCGTCGAGGCGAAGACCAAGCTGCTGACCACCGCCCTGCCCGCCGAGACCTCGTACCTCTACGCCCCGGACGGCAAGACCGTGCTGACCATGTTCTACGAGGAGTACCGGCAGTACACCAAGCTGTCGGACATGTCGCCGAACATCCAGCAGGCGATCGTCGCCGCCGAGGACTCCCGCTTCTACCAGCACCACGGCGTCGACCCGAAGGGCGTGGCACGGGCCTTCGTGGCCAACACCCGCTCCAACGGCGTCTCCCAGGGCGCCTCCACGCTGACCATGCAGTACGTCCGGATGGCCCTGCGGGACAGCGCGACCACCCCCAAGGAGGTCCAGGAGGCCACCCAGCAGACCAGCCTGCGCAAGGTCAAGGAGATGCGGATGGCGCTGGACCTGGAGAAGGAGATGAGCAAGGAGCAGATCCTGGAGCGCTACCTGAACTCGGCGTACTTCGGGCACCGGGCGTACGGCATCTACGCGGCCAGCGAGATCTTCTTCTCCAAGACCCCGAAGGACCTCACCCCCGTCGAGGCGGCCACCCTCGCCGGGCTGGTCAAGTCGCCGTCGGAGTACGACCCGGCCGACTCCGACCAGAAGGAGGCCACCGGGCGGCGCAACTACGTCCTGGACCGGATGAGCCAACTCGGCTACCTCTCCCCCGACTCGGCCGCCGCCGCGAAGACCGAGCCGATCCGACTGAAACTGACCAGCCCGCCGAACGACTGCGCCGCGGTGTTGGAGAAGTACAACAGCTGGGGATTCGCCTGCGACTACCTGAAGAACTGGTGGAGCGCCCAGCCGGCGTTCGGGGCGAACCGGCTGGAACGGATGGACAAGCTGCGCCGGGGCGGCTACCGGATCGTGCTCAGCATCGACCCGAAGATCCAGGAGGCGGCGGAGAAGAACGTCGGCGCCAAGGAGGGCACCGGCAGCCCGTTCGCCAACGGGATCGTGGTCTCCGAGCCGGGCACCGGGCGGGTGAAGGCGATGGCGGTGAACCGGACGTACTCGCTGGACCTGAGCGAGAACCCGCAGAGCTCCAACCCGGAGGCGGGGCCGAAGGTGAAGGCCAACTACCCGAACACGGTGGCGCCGCTGCTCGGCGGCGGTGACCTGCCGGGCTACCAGGCCGGGTCGACGTTCAAGATGTTCCCGATGCTGGCCGCACTGAACTCGGGGATGACGCTGTCCACGGAGTTCAACGCCCCGTACCGATACCAGTCGCGGGTCTATGACGGCTGGGCGCCGTCGAACGCCAGCGGGGCGATGAGCGGGCGGCAGACCATGTGGTCCGGCTTCGGCAAGTCGGTGAACACGTACTTCGTGTGGTTGGAGGAGCAGGTGGGCGCGGAGAAGGGTGTCCGCCTCGCCGAGCAGCTCGGGCTGCGCTGGCGAACCGACGTGGACCGGGAGCATGCCTCGCCGACCAAGGCGTCGAAGTGGGGCGCGTTCACCCTGGGCGTCTCCGACGCCACCCCGCTGGAGATGGCGAACGCGTACGCCGCCATCGCCGCCGACGGCCGGTACTGCGAGGCGATCCCGGTGCAGGCGATCATGAACAGGGACGGCACGCCGACCACGTACGCCACCGCCAGCGGCATCCAACGCGAGGTGGCCAAGCCGCGCTGCCGGCAGGTGGTGAGCGCGGACGCCGCCAGGGCGGCCACCGACGCCGCCCGCTGCCCGACCGGCGACACCCCGGCGCGTGGAGGCTGCGGCGGCTGGTCCACCGCCGACAGCGTCCGGGGTACGGTCGGCCGCCCGGTGGCCGGCAAGACCGGTACCACCGACAGCACCCGGTCCGCCTGGTTCGTTGGCTACACGCCCGAGTTGGCCGCGGCGAGTTTCATCTCCGACCCGGACAACCCGTTCAACGCGGTCGGCGACGGGCAGTCCCAGATCCCGATCGCGGCGGTCGCGGAGACGCTGCGCGACGGCCTGAAGGGTCAACCGACCCGCCAGTTCACCCCACCCTCGGACGCCATCGTCGGCTGACCGGCGAGGCTCAACGCAGGTCGGCGGCGACGAACGACCAGAGTTCGAGGTCCACCCGGCCGCCGCGGACGTAACCGGCGTTGCGCAGCAGGCCCTCGTAGCTGAAGCCGGCCTTCTCGGCGACGCGGCGGGAGGCCAGGTTGCCGGGAGCCACCCGCAGCTCGACCCGCTGGAAGCCGTGCTCCAGGATCAGCGCGATGGCCACCGCGTCCACGGCCTCGGCGGCCAGGCCGAACCCGCGCGCGTGCGGCGCCATCGCGTAGGAGATCTCGGTGGTCCGGGCACCCCAGTCGGTGCGCCGGGTCCAGAGCGAGCCCACCACCTGGTCGTCCTCGCGGCGGAGCACCGCCCAGTGGTCCCCCTCGCCGCTGTCGCGCCGCTGGCGGGCCAGGTCCGTGCACCAGGCGTGCCCGTCGATCGGGCCGGAGTCGTCGGCCAGCGGCAGCCAGCGCCGGGTGAGCTTGTCGGCGAAGATCTCGCCGACCGGCGCCGCGTCGGCCGCGGTGTGCCGCCGCACCTCGGTGCGCGGGGTGGAGACGGTCAGCGCCGGGAAGCGGCGCACCGCCACCTGACCGATCACGCCGGCACCCCGCCGGGCTCCACGGGCACCGCCTCGGTCGCCGGGTCGGCCACCGCCGCCGCGACCAGCCGGGCCGCGGTCGTCGGGTGGCCGGCCCAGTGCAGGGTGAGCTGCGAGGCGTGCACGTTGCGCCAGACGAAGCCCTCCGGCGTGCCGCCGTCCCAGCTCCACGCCGGGCGCTGACCGGCCCGCGGGGTGAGCACCGCTCGGTGCTCCTTGTGCCCGACCAGCACCGTGCCCTGCGCGGCGACCACGCTGTCGGTCTGGGCGGTCGCCTCGCGGTAGCCCACCACCAGGCCGTCCCGGCTGACGCCGACCGCGTCCAACACCCCGCACATCGGCAGCCCGTCCAGCTCCCGGGCCAGCCAGAGCAGACCGGTGCCCTCGGCGACCACCGGACGGCCGGTGCGCGCCAACTCGGCCACGGCGATGCAGAGCCGCCGGTTGGCCGACAGCTGCTCGGCGTACGCCTCGGGCAGTGCACCGCCGACGACCAGCGCACGGATGCCGACCGGCAGCGCCTCGTCGCGCAGCGGATCGACCGTGACCACCTCGGCGCCGGCGGCCCGCAGCAGCTCGGCGGTCTCCGGGTGGCTGAAGCTGCCGCCCGGCCCGCCGGCGAGCGCCACCAGCGGGCGGTCCGCGGGGACCGTCACCGGACCGAGCGCCTCCTCCGGCGACCACGCCGAGGCCGGCAGAGACGGAGCGGAGCGGGCAAGCCCGAGCAGCCGTTCCAGGTCGACCGTGGCGGCGACGGCCTCGCCCAGCCGGCGGACCGCGCGGGCGGCGTCGGCGGACCCGCCGACCACCGGCACCACGCCGTGCCGGCGCGACGGCAGCACCGCCGGCAGGTCCTGCCGGCGCAGCGCCCCGTAGACCGGCACGTTCACGTCATCCAGCGCCTCACGCAGCATCGCCTCGTGCCGCGAGGACGCCACCCGGTTGAGGATCACCCCGCCGAGCCAGAGCTGCTCGTCGTACGAGCGGAAACCGTGCACCAGGGCGGCCACCGACTGACCCATCGCGGCCACGTCGACCACGAGCACCACAGGGCTGCGCAGCGCGGCGGCCGCGGCGGCCGTGGACTCCTGCTCCGGGCGGCCACCGACCGAGTCGTACAGGCCCATGCTGCCCTGCACCACGGCGAGCCCGGCGCCCTCGGCGCCGTGCGCGACCAGCGGGGCGAGCCGGTCGACGCCGACCAGCCGGGGATCGATCACCCGGCCCGGCCGACCGGAGGCGAGGCCGAGGTAGGCGGCGTCGACGTGGTCCGGGCCGAGCTTGAACCCGGCGACGTCGACACCCCGCTCGGCCAGGGCGGCGAGCAGCCCGATAGCCAACGCGTTCTTGCCGTGCCCGGAGGACGGCGCGCTGAGCACCAGGCGCGGCACGACGGTCATCATCGACTCCTCGCGGGCGGCGGCGGGTACGCGACGGCGGACCGGGCGGGCCGGTCCGTCCGCGTGACGATACCCGTCCCCGCGCGATGCGCGAGCACCGCCGACCGGGGCCGGTCGACCGGTCGCGGCCCGGTCCAGGTCAGTGGCGCCGGTCATACGGGTAGCCTCGGTGCCGTGTACCGGTTCCTGCTGAGCCCACGCTGGCTGGGCGCCCTCGCCCTGACCTTGGTCGCCGCCGCGGTCATGGTCCTGCTCGGCAACTGGCAGCTGGACCGCTACCGGGCGCGCACCGAGGTCAACGAGCGGATCGACGCCGGCCAGCGGATGGCCCCGGTCCCGCTGGCCGACGCGCTGCGCGCCCCCACCGACGGCGCGGGGACGGCCGGCCCGGCCCCCGCCGAGGACAAGGTGTGGACCCGGATCACCGCCACCGGCCGGTACGACCCGACGAACACCGTCCTGGTCCGTGGCCGGACGGTGGACAGCCGGGTCGGCTTCGAGGTGCTCACTCCGTTGGTGCTCGCCGACGGCACGGCGCTGCTGGTGGACCGGGGTTGGATCCCGCCGGCGCCGGGCGGGGCGACCGCCCAGCCGCCGGTGCCCGCCGTGCCGACGGGGGACGTGACGGTGGTCGGCCGGGTGCACGAGACCGAGAGCGGCGCCGGCGCGGTCGACCGCCGCGACGGGCGGCTGGAGACCCGCCGGATCGGGGTGTCGCGGCTGGCCCGCGAACTGCCCTACCCGGTGTACGGCGGTTACCTGTTGCTCGACGAGCAGACGCCGGCGGCCGACCCGGTGTTCAAGGCGGTGACGGTCGGGCACGCCAACAACTGGCAGAACTTCGGCTACGTGGTGCAGTGGTGGCTCTTCGCCGTGATGGCCCTGTTCGGCTACGGCTGGGTGGCCCGCCGGGAGGCCCGCCGGGCCGCCGGCATCGGCGCCACCTCGACCCCGTTGGACCGGGCCGCCGAGCCGACGTCGAGCGCGTCCGCCTGACCGGCTGACCGCGTCGGTGTCCGAACCGGACAGTCCGGGGCACCCGGGACGGCATGGCAGCCGGTAGTCTCCGCCGGGTGATCATTTCGCGTTGGGGGTCCCGGTGAGCACGGATCCCACGGCCCCGCTGCCCGATTCGGAGCCGGACACCCAGGCGCACCCGCCGATCGACCCGTGGGCCGCCGCGCCGCACACCGCGCCGCTTCCGGTCACCCCGCCGACGGCGCCCTTTCCGGTCACGCCATCTCCCGGTACGCCGGCGGCATTCCCGGCGACCGCCGCCCCGCAGACGGCGCCCACCGCGCAGTTCCCCGCCACCCCGGTCCCGTCGGCGGGACCGTTCGCCGCGCCGCCTACGCAGCTGCCACCACCCGCGCCGTTCTCCGGACCTCCGGCGCAGTTCTCCGCGCCGCCCGTGCCGTTCGCCGGAGCACCGGCGCAGTTCTCCGCGCCGCCCGCACCCTTCTCGGGACCCCCGGCGCAGTTCTCCGGGCCGCCCGCGCAGGCCGCCGGGGCGTGGCCGGCGGTCGGGCCGTACCCGCCGGTCTCGATGCCCGCGCACCCGGTGCCGGCCGGCTTCGCGGCGGCCGGGCCGGAGGTGGTCGCGGTGCAGATCGCCGAGATCACGGTGAGCCCGCCGATCATCCGTACGCCGGCCGGGGTGCTGCCGCTGGCCGGCGCCTCCTGGCACGTGGCCGACTACTGGCAGCGTGAGGAGAAGATCGCCACCTGGGCGCTGGTCTGCGCGATCGTCGGCTTCTTCTGTCTCGCCTTCTTCAGCCTGCTCTTCCTGCTGGTCAAGGAGACCCGGCACCACGGCACGGTGCAGGTGACCGTCACCAACGGCGCCCAGCAGTACGTGGCCCGGATCCCGGTCACCGACCAGGGCCAGGTGCAGCACCTCAACAACCAGGTCAACTACGCCAGGGCTCTCTCCAGCCGGTGACCCGGGCCGGTGCGGCCGGTCAGCCGGTGGGACGGCCGGCGTGGATGGCGCGGACCGCGTCGATGGTGTCCGCCTCGGCAGCGGACTTGTCGTCGCGATACCGCACCACCCGGGCGAACCGCAGCGCCACCCCGCCCGGATAACGCGAACTCGTCTGCACCCCGTCGAAGGCGATCTCCACCACCTGCTCGGGGCGGACCCGGACCACCCAGTCGCCGCGCTCCACCGCGAGGCCGAGGAAACGCTCGGTCTGCCAGCGCAGCAGCTCGTCGGTGAGCCCCTTGAACGTCTTGCCGAGCATCACGAAGTCGCCGGTGCGCGGGTCGCGCGCGCCCAGGTGCAGGTTGGACAGCCAGCCCTGCCGCCGCCCGCTGCCCCACTCGACGGCGAGCACCACCAGATCGAGGGTGTGCCGGGGCTTGACCTTGACCCAGGCCGCGCCGCGCCGACCGGCGTCGTAGGGCGCGTCCGGCGCCTTGACCACCACGCCCTCCTGGCCGGCGTCGATGGCGGCGGCGAACGCCGCCCCGGCCTGCTCCGGGTTGTCGACCTCCAGTCGCCCGACCAGCAGCGACGCGTCCACCGCGCCGGCGAGCGCGGCCCACCGCTCCCGGCCGGGCAGGTCGATCAGATCCTGGCCGTCGAGGTGCAGCAGGTCGAAGAAGTACGGCGTCAGCACGGTCTCGCCGGTGCTGGCGGCGGCCGCGAGCACCGCCGGGGCGACCGGTGTGCGCCCTGTTGTGCTGGGCGTGGTGCGTCGGGCGGCCCGGCTGGACGTCTGCTGGAACGGCAGCGGGCGGCCGGTCTCGTCCAGGCCGATCGCCTCGCCGTCGAGCACCAACTCCCGGCCGGGCAGCGCGCGGACGGCGGCGACCACCTCGGGCACCCGGGTGGTGATCTCGTCGAGGCTGCGGGTGAAGACGGCGATGTCGGCGCCGGAGCGGTGCACCTGGATGCGGATGCCGTCGAGCTTCACGTCGACCACCGCCGGTGCGCCGGTCGCGGCCAGCGCCTCATCGACCGAGGGGGCGCTCTGCGCGAGCATCGGCGCCAGCGGCCGGCCGACCCGCAGGCCGAACCCGGCCAGCTCGGCGGCACCTCCGACAAGCGCGGCCACCGCCACCGCCCGCAGGTCACCGGCGAGCAGCAGGGCCCGACGGACCGCCGTCACCGGCACCTCGGCGGCCCGGGCCACCGCGTCGGCGAGCAGCCCGGCCTGGGCGCCCTGCCGCAGTTCGCCGCTGAAGAGGTTGGTGAGCAGCCGCTGCTCCTCGACGGTCGCCGCCGCGTAGAGGGCCCCGAGCAGCGCTCGGCGTCGCGCCTGCGAGCCCGCGCCGTGCACTGCGGCGATCTGCTCGACGGCCGCGTCGACGGCGGCCACGGTCAACGTCGGCTGGGCGGCCGGTGGCGGCAGGTCACGCAGGCTCGCATAACCCACTCCGGTCTGCCGCTGACGCAGCTCACCGGCGAGATAGCCGGCGCCGGGCTCCACCTCGGCCGGGTCGAGCCGGCGCAGCGCGTCGGCGAGCAACTCCACCTTCGCCCGCCGGCCGCTGGTGGCACCGACGGCGGCGGACGTGGCTGCCAGGTCGAGAAACCGCACGAGGTTCATCCTGCCAGTCACCCCCGACACCGCCCGGGCATTGCCGTGCCCGGGCGGTGTCGGCAGGAAGTCGCCGACCACGTGGACGGCGGATCAGGCGGAGACGGGTTCCTCGATGCGCAGCCCCCGGGCGCGGACCTCGCCGGCGACCCGGGAGAGCACCGAGTCGAGGGCGACCAGGGCGGCGGAGAGCTCACCGAGCTGTTCTTTGAGCGTGTCCTCGGACCACGCGGAGACGTCGACGTCCCCCAGCGCGCTGACGGCGGCCCCCAACCGGGCCATCACCTCGTTCGTACTCATGTTCGAAAGGCTATAACAGCCCCGCGCCCGACACACCGCAAACTCCCAGATCACACCGGAAGTTACGGTTCCGACACCTAGCTCCCGTTCGAGCCCGCCGCGGCCACCTTGCCCAGCAGCAGCGCCTCGGCGAGGCAGACCCGGGCGAACTCCCCGAGGTGCAGGCTCTCGTTCGGGCCGTGCGCGCGGGCGTGCGGGTCCTCCACACCGGTGACCAGGATCGCCGCCTTCGGGAACATCTCCTGGAAGGTGGCGATGAACGGGATCGACCCGCCGACGCCGATGTCCACCGGGTCGGTGCCGTCCCAGGCCTGCCGGAACGCCGAGCGGGCGGCGTCGAACATCGGCCCGGAAGCGTCGATCACACAGGGGTCGCCGTCGTGCTCGAAGGAGACCGTCACCTGCGCGCCCCACGGCGCGTGCTTCTCCAGGTGCGCGCGCACCGCGGCATAAGCCCGCCTGGGGTCGTCGCCCGGGGCGAGCCGGATGCTCAGCTTCGCCTTCGCGGACGGGACCAGGGCGTTCGGCGCCTCGCCGGTGGACGGCGCGTCGATGCCGAGCACCGCCAGCGCGGGCTTGGTCCAGAGCCGGTCGGTGATCCGGCCGGTGCCGATGAACTGCACGCCCTCGGCCAGCCCGGCCTCGGCCCGGACCCGGTCCTCGGGGTAGTCGACGGTGGCGCCCACGCGGCCGACCAGCCCGTCCACCGCCACGTCACCGGCGTCGTCGTGCAGGGTGGCCAGCAGCCGGACCAGCGCGGTGAGCGCGTCCGGGACGGCACCGCCGAACATGCCGCTGTGCACCGCGTGGTCCAGCGTACGAACCTCGACGAAGCAGTTGACGATGCCGCGCAGCGAGGTGGTCAGCGCCGGTACGCCGATGTCCCAGTTGCCGGAGTCGGCGATCACGATGACGTCCGAGGCGATCTCGTCGCGGTGCTCGGCCAGCAGCCGCTCCAGCGAATCGGAGCCGTACTCCTCCTCGCCCTCGATGAAGAGCACCACGCCGACAGGCAGCGCGTCACCGTACGCGCGCAGCGCCGCGATGTGCGCCATGATGCCGGCCTTGTCGTCGGCCGCGCCCCGGCCGTAGAGCCGACCGTCGCGCTCGACCGGCTCGAACGGGTCGGACTCCCACAGCGACCGGTCGCCGACCGGCTGCACGTCATGGTGGGCGTAGAGCAGCACGGTGGGCGCGCCGGCCGGGGCGGCACGGCGGCCGATCACCGCTGGCTGCCCGCCGGAACGCACGATGTCGACGTCCAGGCCACAGCCGCGCAGCAGCTCGGCGACCGCCTCGGCGGAGCGCTCCACGTGTGAGTGGTCGAAGCCCTCGAAGGCGATGCCGGGGATGCGGACGAGGCGCTCCAGGTCGGCCCGGACACCGGGCATCTCCCGCTCGACGGCGGCCCGCACCTGGGCCTCGGACATGATCGGTGTGGTCATGACCGGCATCGTATGCCGGCCTTACCCCGGCGTGCCGGTCGAGCCCGTACCCTCACCGGCTCCCGCCGGGCCGGCGCCCGCCGTCGCGCCGGGCGCGGTCCGGCCGGCGCGGTGCGCGCGGCCGGCGGCCTCGGTGGCGGCGTCCATCCAGGAACGGGCCCGGCCCGCGGTGCCGCCCACCCACTCCCCGACGTCGCTGGCGCCGTCGCCGAGCCGACGCAGCAGCCCGACCAGCGGATCGGTGGACCGGCTGAACTCCTCCCGGTACGACTCGGCCGCCGCCCTGATCTCCTCCGAGACACTGGTCGAACCGTCGTTGTCGCGCCGCGGGTAGTCCCCGGCCAGCACCCGGCCGTACGCCCCGGAGTCGATCCACTGCCGCAGCTGGGCGGCGCGCGCCACCGGCACCGGGTGTGTGGTCCACGCGGTCATCCGGATCTTGTGCAGGCTGTCCCGCAGGTCGCCGCCACCGGCGTACTCGGCGGCCTGCTCCAGGAAGGCGGTGGTGTCGATCTGGGACAGGTCGCCGCCGCCGGCGAGCTTCATCAGCAGCCGCAGCGCGGCGGCCGGGTCCTGTCCGGCGAGCAGGCCGGCCCGGTCGGCGGAGAGCTCCGCCTTGCGCCACCACTCCAGCATCGCCGCGATGATCGCCCGCAGCGCGAACGCGCCGACCGGCAACCAGCTCAGGTTGGCCGCCCACCGGGTGAGGATCATGAGCATCGTCTTGTAGACCGCGTGGCCGCTGCCGACGTGCCCCAGCTCGTGGCCGAGCAGGCAGCGCAGCTCGTCCTCGTCGAGCTGCTGCACGCAGGCGGAGTTCAGCACGACGAACGGCCGGTCCAGGCCGACCGCCTCGGCGCCCAGCCAGGGCGACTGCGTCACGTACAGCTCGGGCAGCTCGGCGACGTCGAGCGCCGCGGCGGCCTCGGTGTAGCGCTGCCAGACCGCCGGGTACTGCCGGTGGTCGACCCGGATGCCCGAGGCCAGCACGGAGAGCCGGAAGCCGCGCTCGTTCCACATGCCGAAGAACGCCCGCACCACGTCGTCGAAGCCACGCAGCTCGCGCAGCGCGACCAGGGCGCCCCGGTCGGCCGGATGTTCCCAGGCCCGCGAGCTGATGCCGGTGAGGGTGATACGGCGCCGCGCGGGCGAATCCGCTGCCGACATGATGAGTCCCCCCGTTCGCCGAGCCCTGGGCCTCCTCGCATCGTGCCGTAGCCGGTGGCAGACGTCCATGCCCCGCTCAGCGGATGCGAACGTAGTACCGGTCCGCGTCGTACGGCAGGGTCGGCGCGCCGTCGACCAGCAGATCGGCGCGGGCGGCCGTGTCGTCGGCGGCGAAGTGCGCACTCTCCCCGGCGTGCCAGCGGCGCAGCTCGGGCAGGATCTCCGCTCCGTCCCGGGCGACCGCGCGGGCCAGCCGCAACGAGGCGGGCGCGGTGACGAAGGCCGCCAGGCTCAGCTCCGGCCGGACGACGGCGCGCGCGGCGCTGACCCCCTCCAGAATCAGCACCGGCGCGGCCGGCACCGGGACCGGGCGGGGCAGGAAGCACCGCCGCACCCAGCTGTAGCGCCGGTAGGAGCCGGGTCGCCCCGCGCGCAGCGGGCCCAGCACCCACTCGTCGAGCCGGGGCCAGAAGGTGAGTTGGTCGTCCCAGCCGTCGAGCAGGTCGTCGGTGTGCACGACCGGCGGTCGGGCACCGCCGGGCAGCGCCGCCAGGGCGTCCGCGAGGTGCGCGGCGAAGCGGCTCTTGCCCGCGCCGCTCGGCCCGTCGACCGCGACCAGCCGGGTCCGCCCCAACCGTGCCGGGCCCGCGAGCACGCGGCGGGCCAGCTCGGCGTACGCCTCGACGACCGCCACCGACGGCACCCCGTCCACGCCGTCCCCCGTCCACGCCGACGATTCGGTAGAAAACAGCGCCAAGTCCACACGATCGACTCGCGATCACGGAAACCGGGGTATCCCACCGACAGGACACCACGACTTCCAGGAAGCCGAGTCGATCGTGCCGGATCGAGGTGGCCGCAACTCGTCCGGCTGACCGCCACGGCCGGGCACCGTCACGTCCGGGGGATTTGGGGCGACGACGGGTGATGCGCGGCCCGTTCGCCGTCCGACACACGCCCGAATCGGGATGATCGGGTGGTGCTCCGAGACGTGATGAGCCCCGGCATCGACGCCCTGCTCGAACAGGCCCGCGCCGGGCTGCACCGACTGACTCCGCAGCAGGCCGTCGAGGCGGTCCGCGGCGGCGCGCTGCTGGTCGACACCCGTACCGAGATACAGCGCCGCGACCAGGGCGACCTGCCCGGCGCGGTCGTCATCGACCGGACGGTGCTGGAGTGGCGACTCGACCCGGCCAGCGAATGGCGCATCCCGGAGGCCACCGGCTACGACCGGGAGATCGTGCTGGTGTGCCGGGAGGGTTACAGCTCCAGCCTGGCCGCCGCCAGCCTGCAGACGCTCGGGCTGCGCCGGGCCACCGACATGATCGGCGGCGTCGACGCGTGGCTCGCCGCCGGTTTTCCCACCACCGACCGCCCCGCCGACATCCGCCGCTGACCGGCGACCGGTCAGGCCGGTGGCGGGCCGGGTGGGACGAAGGGGAGGCCGGGGGGTGGCCCGATCTCGATGAGGCGCCACAGGGCGTCGGTGTCCAGGTGTTCCTCGACCAGGTCGCCGAGCAGGTCGAGCGAGCGTTCCCGGGCCGCGGCGAAGCTGGTGTCCGGCGCGACCCGGAACCCGCTGCGCCCGGCCAGCCGGGCCACCTCGGTGAGGAAACCACGGCGGAAGCCGTCGGATTCGAACGCCCCGTGCCAGTGCGTGCCGTGCACGACGCCGAGCACCGCGCCCTCGCCGACGCCGTCGCTCCCGGTCAGCAGCGGTGTCAGGGTCGGGTCGGTCTGCGAGACGTACCCGTGGTGGATCTCGTAGCCACGGACCGGCAGGTCGCCGTGGGCGGCGCCCACCGACTGCCGGACGGTCTTGCGCGCATCGAAGGTGATCTCGATGGGCAGCAGACCGAGGCCCGGCACGCTGCCCTGCCGGCTCTCCACCGGGTCGTGGATCGCCCGCCCCAGCATCTGGAAACCGCCGCAGAGACCCAGCAGCGGCTTGCCGGCCGCAGCGTGGGCCAGGACCGCGTCGGCCAGGCCGGTCTCGCGCAGCCATGCGAGGTCGGCCACGGTCGACTTGGACCCCGGCAGGACGACCAGGTCGGCGGCGGCCAGCTCGGCTGGTTCGACGGTCAGGCGTACGCGGACCCCCGGCTCGGTGGCCAGCGCCTCCACGTCGGTGGCGTTGCTGATCCGGGGCAGCCGGACGACGGCGACTTCCAGCCACTCGGTGCCGTGCGGGGCGGCCGGGCGGCCGAGCACCCGGCCGTAGGCGAGCGAGTCCTCGGCGTCGAGCCAGAGGTCGAGCGCCCAGGGCAGCACCCCGTACGTGGGGCGGCCGGTGACGTGGCGGAGCATGTCCAGCCCCGGCTGGAGCAGGCCGAGGTCGCCCCGGAACTTGTTGATCACGAAGCCGGCGATCAACGCCTGGTCGGCCGGGTCGAGCAGGGCCACGGTGCCGAACATCGAGGCGAAGACGCCGCCCCGGTCGATGTCGCCGACCACGATGGTGGGCAGGTTGGCGTGCCGGGCCAGCCCCATGTTGACGTAGTCCCCGGCCCGCAGGTTGATCTCGGCGGGGCTGCCGGCGCCCTCGCAGATCACCACGTCGTACGCGGCCCGCAACTCGGCCAGCGCCGCGTACGCGGTCTCGGCGAGCCGGGGACGCAGTTGCCGGAAGGTGCCGGCGGTGATCGTGTCGACCGCCTCGCCGAGCAGCACGACCTGGCTGGCCAGGTCGCTGCCCGGCTTGAGCAGCACCGGGTTGAAGCGCAGGTCTGGGGCGATGCCGCAGGCGGCGGCCTGCATGGCCTGGGCCCGGCCGATCTCGCCGCCGCGCCCGTCCGGCCCGACCACCACCGCCGAGTTGTTCGACATGTTCTGCGCCTTGAACGGCGCCACCTTCACGCCCTGCCGGTGCAGCCAGCGGCAGATGCCGGCGGTGAGCACGCTCTTGCCGGCGTCGGACGTGGTGCCGGCGACCAGCAGCCCGCTCACCGCCCGCTCCCCTGCCCCGCCACGGCGGCTCCCAGTCCACGCCGGCCAACACCATTGAGCCTGCGCCGGCCAACGGCGGTGACCTGCCCGCGCTGGCCGACGGCGGCCTTCAGCCCGCGCCGCCCGACGGCGGCGGCGAGGCGCCCGACGGTGAGCGGGTACGCGGCGGCCAGCCCGAGGGCGGCCAGGCCGACCGCGCCGGAGATCCGGGCGGCCCGCTTGAGGTGCCGCGCCTCGGGTCGGGGGCCGTCGCCCAGGAAGGGGCGCACCTCGGAGCGCCCGAAGTAGACGTTGCGGCCACCGAGGCGAACCCCAAGTGCACCGGCCATCGCCGCCTCGCACTGACCGGCGTTGGGGCTCGGGTGGTCGTTGCGGTCGCGCCGCCACACCCGCCAGGCCCGTTCCCGGTCGCCGTTCGCGACCGGCGCGACGGCGATGGTGAGCAGCCCGGTCAGCCGGGACGGCACGAGGTTGAGCAGGTCGTCCAGCCGGGCGGCCGGGGTGCCGAACCGCGCGTAGCGCGCCGACCGGTGCCCGACCATCGCGTCGAGGGTGTTGGCCGCGCGGTAGCCCAGCAGCCCGGGCAGGCCGGCGACCGCGCCCCAGACCAGCGGGGCGACCACCGCGTCGGAGGTGTTCTCCGCGACCGACTCGACGGTGGCCCGGGCCAGCTCCGACTCGCCCAGGGTCGACGGGTCCCGGCCACAGAGGTGACCGAGGCGTCGCCGGGCGGCGGGCAGGTCGGCGTCGCGCAGCGCCCCACCCATGACGGTGGCCTCGTGCCGCAGGGTGCGACCGCCCAGCACCGTCCAGGTGCCGGCGGCGACGAGCACCGCCCGGCTCACCGGCCGGCGCCGGGTGGCAGCCGCGGCGAACGCCCCGAGCAGCACCGGCCCACCCACGGCCAGCGCGGTGAACGCCGCCCCGGCCGTCCGGTCCGGTCGGTAGAGCCGCCGCTCCAGCGCGCCGGCGGCCTGCCCGAAGCCGGCCACCGGGTGCCACCGGCGTGGGTCGCCGAGCAGCCTGTCCAGCGCGTACCCGGCCAGCAGCCCCACCGCGTTCGCCACCGGCGCTGTCCGTCGCACGCGCACCACCTCCGGCCGGCCAGCCTAGACGAGCATCCCGTGAACCAGCCCGGCCCGGCACGCCCCGAACCACAACGCCCGGCGTGTAGGAGCCGAGCCACGGGCGTCACGCGGGGTGACGACGCCGGTCGCGTCGCCACCCCGCCCCCGTTCGTGACGTGCCGCCGGAGCATCCGCCCACCGATGCCGCTCGCGCACAGGTCACGTCGCCGCCTGGCCGCCGCCCCGGCCGCCGTCCGCGACAGCCGGGACGGCCGGGTCGAGGGGTCACGCCGGCTGCGGGACCCGCCCCCGGCCACGCCGCGCCCGGCCGGACGGCGTGGGCTCCGGCCGGCCCTCGTCCGGCACCGGCCCCAACTCGTCGTCCGGCTGGTCGTCGTCCGGCTGGTCGTCCTCCGCACCGGGCGGGAGGGCCAGTTCGTCGTCGTCGAGCCCCGCCGGGCCGTCGGCGTCACCGCCCCCCGAGCCGTCGGTGCTGTGAGGAGCATCGTCGTCGAGCAGGCCGGCCGCGGTGAACGCGCCGGTACGCGTCGTGCCGAAGTCGGGCAGCTCGAAGTCGTCGTCGAGCGGACGGTCGTCGGGCGGGACGGGCGTCTGCCCGGCCGGCACCGGCTCGGTGGGCTCGCCGTGCACCCGGCTCTCCGCCTCCGCGTCCTCCATGGTGCTGGTGGTCATGCTCGGGCGGTTGCGCAGGAACCGCGCCCTGCCCCGGGACAGGTCGTGGCCGACGGCGACGGCCTCCAGCTCGTAGAGGGTGCGGTGGTTGCCGGCGTCGTCGGTCCAGTCGCGGGTGTAGAGCCGGCCGCAGACCACCACCGGGTCGCCGACCATCACCGAGGCGGCCACCCCCTCGGCGAGCTTGCGCCAGCAGTTGACGCGGACCCGAAGCGAGTTGCCGTCGACCCAGCGGCCGCTGTCGCGGTCGAGCCGGCGGGCGGTGGAGGCGACCTTGAAGTTGGCCACCAGGGTGTTGCTCTGGGTGGTACGCCGCCACTCGGGCGTGGTCAGCACATTGCCGACGATTGTCACGTAGGTGTCGAACATCGTCCCTCCAGGGGGATCGGGAACCTGCCAGCGCGAGTCGACTCGGCACTGAGCCTCGGCGCTGCGGACGGTGCTCGCCAGCACCTCGCCCCCGACCTGTGGACAACGACGTCACCTGTGGACAACGCCCTGATCAGGCCGGGATGTGGTACGGCCGACCCGCCCGGACGGGCGACAGCGGTTTCCGGGTCCGGCCGAACTGGGTATGGACTTGATCAAGCACCACCGACAGCTCCACGTCGACGAGAGGTCAGCGCCATGATGATCACCACCATCGGCTCCGCAAACGCTTCCGAGGCGCGGCGATGAGCGCCGTGGCGAACCCGGCCACCGTGGCCGAGTGCCTGCGGGTGGGCGCCGGGTTCTCGCAGGGCGACCGCGCCTGGATCGCCGAGCAGTTCGCCACCCTCGACGCCCGGCTGGCCGGCTTCCACGCCGACGCCACCGAGCTGGAGGTGTCGGTGAAGGACCGCGAGGCACGGGGGCAGAAGGTCACCCTGGAGTGCTGGGTCGCCGGCCGACAGAAGATCGTCACCACGTCCGCCGAGGAGGACCTGCACGCCGCGCTGAACGACGTCCGCGACGACCTGCGCCGGCGGCTCAACGACGCCAAGACCCGCCAGGAGCCCCGGCACAACAAGCACCTGCGCGACGTCAGCCAGCCGCAGGATCAGGTCGACCCCGCCGCCGACCCGAGCCGCGCCGACGCGGAAACCGCCTGACGCGTGCTCCCGCACGCCCCGGCCGGCAGGCACGGCTGGTCGGGGCCGTTGGGTCTCGGGGCTACCGCCGGGTAGGTTGCCGGCGTAGCGTCGCGAACGTGGAACCGGACGTGTTGGGGCCGCCGTACGAGCGGCAGACGATCGACCTGGGCGCCGACGACGAGGGACCGGTCGTCGCGACGCTGGTCCGGCGGCGGGCCGAGCGCCCCACCGGGCGGGCCGTGCTCTACGTACACGGCTTCGTCGACTACTTCTTCCAGACCCACCTGGCCGACTTCTTCGCCGAGCGGGGCTGGGACTTCTACGCCCTCGACCTGCGCAAGTACGGTCGCAGCCTGCTCCCGGGCCAGACCCCGAACTTCTGCCGGGACATCAGCGACTACTTCCCCGAGTTGGACGCCGCCGCCGAGATCATCCGCAAGGACGACGGGCACGACACCCTGCTGGCGATGGGCCACTCCACCGGCGGCCTGATCATCTCGCTCTGGGCGGACGCCCGCCGCGACGCCGGCACCGTCGACGGCCTGGTGCTGAACAGCCCATTCTTCGACCTGAACGCCCCCTGGGCGGTGCGCCGGCCAATCGCGGCCGCCGCCTCCCGGCTGGGCCGCCGGGCGCCGCACCGCATCCTGCCGTTCGGGCTGGGCACGGTGTACGGCCAGAGCCTCCACGCCGACCACCGGGGCGAGTGGACCTACGACCTGGCGTGGAAGCCGCTGGCCGGGTTCCCGGTCCGGGCCGGCTGGCTGAACGCCATCCGCACCGGCCAACGCCGGCTGCGCGCCGGGCTGGACATCCAGGTGCCGGTGCTGCTGGCCTGCTCGACCCGCTCGTTCCGGGGCACCAAATGGCACGACAACGCCAGCCTGGCCGACGCCGTGCTGGACGTGGAGCACATGGTCCGGTACGCGCCCCGCCTCGGCCGGCACGTCACCCTCGCCCGCTTCGACGGCGGGTTGCACGACCTCACGCTCTCCGGTCCCGCCGTACGCCGAAAGGTCTTCGACGAGGTCGGCCGGTGGGCCGAGGCGTTCCTCGCCGCCGGCCCCACCGCCCCGGCCAACCCTGCCTCGACCACCGATGAACCCGGGCTGCCGGAGAGCCGGCGTCCGACGGCCGATCGGGCCGGGGCGACGACGGTCAGCGACTGACGCGCCAGCGCGACGACGACCGCCGGTTGACCCGGCAGCACGACGACGGCCCGCGACTCACCGGCGCGTAAAGGTGGCGTGCGGCGACATCACCCGGCGCTCGCCGTTCCGGTGTCTCGTCTGGAGTCGTCGCCGGGCGTGGACGAAAGCACGGCCCGGATCCGGTCGAAGGTCGCCACCGGGTGACCGCCGACGCCGGGCAGCACCAGGCCCAGGCAGTACAGCGACACGTCCCCGGCGGTGTCCGCCCCGACGACGAAGACCGGCGCCCCGACGTACCCCGGCGGCAGTTCAGTGGTGATCCGCACGTCGTCCCCGTCGCGGACCACCCGCTCGATGGCCACCTCCAGCGGCCGCGACCCGTCCTCGCGTAACCCATGGGCCAGCACGAAAGCGGAACTGGCGTCGGCGCCGAGGCCGGCGACCACCTCGGGCCCGGCGGCGATCCCGGCGGGCACCGGCTGCACCCGCCACCGCCAGCCGCCGTCACCGGCGTACCGGTGCAGCCCGCTGGTGGGCAGCACCGCGACGCCGTCGCCCGGGAAGCGCCCCCAGCCGGGCCTGATGTCGGTCTCCGTGACGGCATCCGGCGCGACCCCGGCCGGCTCGGTGACGCTCGATCGCAGGCCCAACTCACCACCCGGACTGCCGACCAGGTCGACCGCCGTCAGCAACGACTCCCCTACCGGGTCGTCGGTGCCCTGGAAGAAGAAGGCGGTACCGAAGCGCTGGTCGGTGGCGTCCGACGAGCGGTACGGCAGGATGGCACGGCCGACGATCTGGCACAGCTCGTAGGCGACGTCGTTCTCGGCGTCGGGGTCCAGCAGCACCAGCCGAGGGTACGGGCCGGCGCCGGGTCGGTCCGTGGGAACCCGGATGCCGGTCACCCGGCCACCGTGAGACCCTGCTCGGCAACGTGGACGCGGGCACCCCTTTTCCCCGCCGGCCGGCGGGTCGGCGGTACCCTCTGGGCGCGACATCCACGCCGCGCGCCCGTAGCTCAGCGGATAGAGCAGGGGACTTCTAATCCCAAGGCCGCAGGTTCGAATCCTGCCGGGCGCACCCACTACCACCAGCGGAAACGTTTGTCAGGGCTGATCTTCGAGATAGCCGGGTACAACCCCGGTACAACCGCGTCAGCTCTGGTCAGCCCTGTTCGGCAACGAAGGTGCCCCGTGCGTGCACGGTGACGACCAGACCCCTGTCGCGTAGTTCGCGCATGGCCATCCGCACCGTGCCCCGCGCTACGCCGTAGGTCTGCTGCAAGTGGAGCTCGCTCGGCAACGGCTGCCCGGGGCGCAGCTTGCCTTCCTCGATCTGCTTCGCGAGCAGGTCCGCCAACTGCCGGTAGATCGGCACATTGGACAGCGGGCTCGTCATGGGCGGGAGCGTAGACACGCACATGATCTGTACGTGTTCGGGGTTGTCCAGCATCTAGACGTCTAGTCACTAGACGTACATCGACTGTACGTTTGTCGTGCCAGAACCAAGGCGGGCCCCCGACCAGCGATTGCGCCGCTGACCGAGGGCCTTGATCGCCTAGCTAGGAGGCGACCCGTGAGCACCCTACCCACCCCGCCCGCCTGCGGAGAACCTGCGACGGTCCGCATCGAGCTGTACACCGCCGACTCCCTGGATGCCTGCGCGTACACCTGCCCCGCGCACACCGTCCACGTAACCGCCGTGGTGGCCAAGACCGGGATGGACGCCCATCCGGTCGGCATGGCACCGGACGTGGATCGGCCCTGCGGCTACGTGCACGTCTTCCCGACCGGCACCCTTGCCACCGAGCCCGCCGGCCTGACCCACCCGCGCTGGTGCGACCGGGGCGACTGTGCGCGCAGGGGCCGGCACCGCTCGCCAGCCCTGCACCTGGACACCAACCGGCCGGAGGCGTTCATCGTTGACGTGGCCCTGGTGCAAGCCCTACACCCGGCTGCTGAGCCGATGGTGCACCTGACAAGCGTGGAGGGCAGCGCCGCGGCCGGCCTCCTGCTCTCCGTTGGGCAGGCGCGGGTGTTGCGGTACCGGTTGGGCAACCTGATCGATATGACCAAGGCCACCCGCAACGGCGAGCGTTGGACGTAGCCCGCACGCTCGACCCCCACAGCATTCGAGGCCGCCTACCGACTAGGTGAGCGGTCTCGATACCTGGGTTCACTGCTGGATCAACCAGCGTCCTGGGTGGTGTGTCGAGACCCCCTCGACAGGCCGCACAGCCGTCCGTACAGCCAGAAACAGCGGGCCTTTCCTGGCTGCGAAGGACGTTGACGGAGATCATCTTGCCGACTAGCTTGACCACGCTGTGACATTCTGAGAATTCGGGGGCTTGGATGGGTACACGCAAGCGTTCTACGAGCCGTGGGCTCGTTGCGATGACCGCGTCGCTCGTGCTGTTGGCCGTCGGTTCGATGCTGCTGGCGCCGCCTGCGGCCGCGGCCGTCACGGGTTCGGTCAAGACGAAGGCTCTCCTCCAGCCGACGATCAGCTTCCCGAACGGGGACAGCGTGGTCGAAGGCGGCCAACTCGCCATCAGGTTCGACGCGAACGGTGACACCTCGGTGACCAGCTACCGGTACAGCGTCGGTGACACCAACCTGGGCGGCGTGGTCCGGTCGGGGCGTGATGGTGCGGCCACTGTGACGATCGACGTCGGCAACGTGAGCGGTGAGCGTCCGGTGTACGCGGTGGCGGTCGACCGCCGGGGCAGGCTCAGCCCACTGACGCAGGCATCCTTCACGGTGTCCGTCATGTGGAGCCTCAGGGGCCAGGCGATCGACACGACCACCTGGCTGCCGCTGGCGGGGGCGACGATCCGGCTGGAGCCGGTCGGGATCGAGGCTGTCACCGGCCCTGACGGCGGCTTCCAGTTCGCCGTCGACCCGGGCCTCTACACGCTCACCGGCACGTACGCAGGCCCGCCCGGCCTCTCCGGCAGCAGCCAGCAGTTGGAGGTTGACGGTCAGGGACTGTGGTTCGACCTGTACCTGTTCCCTGAGTCCGTGAACTGACCATCCATTCGCAATTAGATCGACTAACTCGATGGCCCTGGCGCTCGGCGCCGGGGCCATCGTCGTGCTGACTCCGGCAGAGGGGGACGGGCGGTGTCTGTCTGGGAGCACTGAACGGCACCGGCGATGGCCGGGTCGCCTCGGACAAAACCGGGAGTTCGAACCCTGCCGGGCGTACCTTCGTACCCCAGGTCGGCAGCTTGCGCTCAGACACCGGCCTTCCGCTCAAGCTCCCGCACGAAATCCCGCTTGTCTCTGGTGTAGCGACCAGGATCTGCGGCGTGCCGATCTGCGAGGTCACGTTTCAACCGGAGGTATGCGGCGGCCTCTTCCGGGTGCGCGCGGAGGTGGTCGCGGAAGGCGACGAGGCGACGCCAGTAGTGACTGCGGTGCTCAGTGACGTGCAGGTGGTGCGTGCGCAGACGGGTGAGGTCGTCCGGCCCCTTCCGGAAGACCCGGCGGCTCGGGTCGTCAGCCTCGGACTCCGGCGTGTAGATGTAGCCGATCCCGCCTAGGAGCTCCACGACGGTTGGAAGATCGCCGAAGTTGCGGACAGCGGCGAGGATGTCGATCACAGGCTTTGCCGCCAGGCCCGGCACCGACGTACTTCCGATGTGCTCCACCGCCACGACCGCGTCCCGAAGTGTGCGAGTCAGCAGCTCGGCTTCCTCGGCGTAGCGCAGTGGCCAGCCTGGGTCGTACGCCTGGAGGTGCACCCGCGCGACCCGGTACCAAGCATGTCCGTCCATGTTTCTAGTCCTACCGAGCGGGTGCGACAAGCGTCGGAGGTTGACTAGGTCGGGGCGACCGGCCAGGCGATCCCGTCGAGGAATTCCTCCACGGCGACCACGACCCGGCTGAGCACCGCGATCGAGTCCGTCAGCGGGCCTGGCACGTACATGCCGGTCGCCCGACCCAGGGCCTCGACGACCCACGGCAGGGTGAGCACGGGCGTGAGCTACACCGCGGGCGGGGATCTCTCGGCGGCGACGGCTGCCGCATTCGTGCCGAGCGAATTGGCGATCAGCAGCGGGCGACCGCCGACGGTGTCGATCAGCGGGGCGATCTGACCGCGCACCCATCCTTCGATCTCCGGCGCGTCCGGCCGTGGCGGCTCCTCGGACCACGGGTGTCTGTGCAGCGTCGCACCGCGCTGTTCGGCCACGTCGCCGGTGTACATCAGGAGAGGCGCACCAGTTCCGAACGTACGGCCGGGAATCACGACTGCGTCCGCCACGCCACCGACGCTACCCAGAACGGTGCTGACGCGTGGCCCCGAAGCCGCCCTTCAGGCTGAGGTTGCGGCGACGCAGAACTCGTTGCCCTCCGGGTCGGCCATCACCACGTGATGTCCGTCGGCTTCTTCCAGGACACTCCCGCCCGCCTTCACCAGGCGCTCCGACTCCGCCTTGATCCGCGCCCACCGCTCGTCGGGGCTGCCGTGGCCGGGCACCCGAATGTCGATGTGGAGCCGGTTCTTCGCCGTCTTGGGCTCGGGAACGTTGAGGATGGAGAGGCGGGGGCCGACGCCATCGGGGTCGCACAGCCACGCACCGTCGTCCGCGACGTCGTCCTCCGGCGGGTCGAACTGCGCGAGCCACTCCTCGCGGGTGGCGAAGGGCGCGGGCGGCGGCTCGTCGATATAGCCGAGGGCCGTCTTCCAGAACGCGGAAAGCACCTGGGCGTCGGTGGAATCAAGCGTCAGGTCAATGCTGGCTGCCATGGCGGGACCGTAGTCGGCGCCTGTGACTTTCACCGGAGACGCGCCTCGCCAGACCGACATCGGCGCTGACGATTCCGACGCCGGCCTCCGTCGCGCTCCTCGTCCCGGCCTCGGATCGGCCGCTGCGGGCTGATCGACTCCGTATCGCCGATATCGGGGTGTCCCTGGGGCGGGGACACCCCAATATCACCGACGTCGAGTCGATCACCGGGACGAGGAGCGCAGCGCTGCCGGTCAACTGGGTTCGGGCTTGAGCGCATGGGCGGATTTCCAGGCCACGGCGCGGTTGATCCGGTCCGGGTAGCGTTCGATGATCGCCGCGTACAGCTCCTCGGCGCTACCCGTGCCCTGCGCGGCGGCTTCGACGTCCTCCAGGTAGCGGCGGGT
Organism: Micromonospora sp. U21; assembly: GCF_018070045.1. GTDB lineage: Bacteria > Actinomycetota > Actinomycetes > Mycobacteriales > Micromonosporaceae > Micromonospora. The sequence continues at coordinate 296,461 of NZ_JAGPYK010000004.1, read as the reverse complement.
CTCCTCGACGGTGTGCGCATCGTCGTCGGCGCCGTCGCGTTTGTGGCCGGCGATCACCACGCAGGGCCGCAACGAGTTGACCATCGTGAGGGCACCGACCCAGCCCTCGATGCCGCCGTCAGCCGCCTCGGCGAGGTGCAGGTGGACGTCGTTGTAGACCACGTCGCCGGCGACGACGAGACCGCGCGACGGTACGTGCAGCACGCTCGTGCCGTTGGTGTCGGTGTGGCCGGTCTCGACCGCCACCAACTGCTCGCCCTCAAGGTCGATGGTGTTGTCGACCAGCGGCTCGGCGATGGGTGGACGCTCGGCGATCTGGTCGGGGAAATCCTTGCGCCACACACCGTCGAGCCACTGCTCCCCCAACTGGTCGCGCATCCTCTCCACCACGCTCACGGGTGCCACCATCCGCGCCCGGGGAAAGCGCTCCAGCACGGCCGCCGCACCGAAGAAGTGGTCGCCGTGCGCGTGGGTGATGTAGATCGTCGTGAGGTTCCTGCCGCTCGCCACGACCCAGTCGGCCAGCGCCCGCCCCTCATCGATGGTCAGCAACGCGTCGACCAGGACCGCGTCGCGGTCTCCGTAGATCAGGGTGGAGCTGGTGGGCGACCACATCTCGCGGCTCTCGCCGGGCGGCAGGTCTGTCGACACCACCGGCTTGGCCGGGGCGACATACGTTGACCAGGCCAACGAACCCACGGCTGCTCCTCATCCCACCGGCGCTCCCCGTCCCAGTCCAGCAGACCGCCACGCCAACACGGGCCAGATCGCGGAAAGAGCGAACCGGCGGCTGGCTCAGCCGCGCCCCAGCAACTCGGCCAGCGTGGCATCGCCCTGCCCGAGCTGTGACCCGCCGACGGGCGGCACGACCAGGAAGCGCCGGCAGCCGTCCAGTTCCACGTACCGGTCGGGTCCGCCGGTGCCGTCCAGTGGCCGCAGCACCGCGAAGCGGGACGCCGGGGTGACACACGCCGTCGCCGGTCGGGCGGTGGCCAGTGTGCGGAGCACCGCCGCCTGCCGCTCGGCCGGCAGCGGCCCGCCGTACGCGAAGTCACCCGCCGGCTTGCCGCCGCCCCGCTCCGACGCGGGCACGTCGTAGACGCAGAGGCGCAGCGGCTCCGCGGCCGGAGCCGTCGCCGGCGCGGGCGGTCCGGGGCGTCCCATCGTGGTCTCCACCCACACCATGTCCGCCCACCGCTGCGCGCAGCCAGCGGCCTCGGCCGCCGGGGATCCGACCTGCCCGACGACACGGCTGTCCACGGTGGTCAACCGCAGTCCGTCCAGCGCCGCGCGTACCTCCGCGCGGGGCTTGCCGCAGGCGTCCGCCGGCAGGTACGGGCGCAGCCACCGACCGCGATCGTCGAGCAGGGCCAGCCAGGGCGGGATGACCATGTCGGCGGTGCAGGCGATCTCCCCATCCGGTCGCCGGTCCGGCAGGCGCAGCGCGGCGACCAGCACGGCGATCTCGTCGGCGCGCCGCTCGGTGGCCACCTGCTCCTCACCGCCACCGGGGCGTGGTCGAATCTCCCGGCCGCAGAGCACCGCGGCGACCGGCGTGAACGCGGGGTCGATCCGCCCGATCGCCGGATCGTCCCCGGTCGGCACCGGTTCAGCCCCGTCCGGCGCCGGCAGCACGATACTCGCGCCGGCCCGTGGTGCCGCCTCCGCGCAGGAGGTCCACTTCTCGACGATCCGGGCCGGGCCGGGATCGTCCCCAACACCCGGCCCGGCGCCTCGGCCCGCGCAGCCGCCCAACGCCACGCCGAGCAGCGCCACCGCCAGCACCATCCCGCCCGAGCGCATCCGGCTCACCACCTCTCTCCAGGTGATGGGACGGGCGGGAACCGCACCCGGTTCCGAAGCGGCGGCCGAGGCCGGCGCGGGAGCGGGTGCCAGCTCACATCCACCACACGCCGATCGGGCTCGCCGCGCGAGCGCCGGCATGATGGCCGGATGGCACATCTGGGACTGGTCGCGTTGCTGGTGCGGGAGTACGACGAGGCGATCGACTTCTACGTCGGCGGACTCGGCTTCGAGCTGGTGGAGGACACCGCACGCCCGGACGGCTCGCGCTGGGTGGTGGTCCGTCCGCCGGGCGCCCGGGAGACGGCACTGCTGCTTGCCCGGCCGAGCAGCGCCGAGCAGCGCGCCCGGGTCGGCGACCAGACCGGCGGCCGGGTCGGCCTGTTCCTGTACACCGAGGACTTCGCCCGGGACCACTCCCGAATGGTCGCCGCCGGGGTGCGGTTCCTGGAGGAGCCGCGGCACGAGGCGTACGGCTCGGTCGCGGTGTTCGCCGATCTCTACGGCAACCGGTGGGACCTGCTCCAGCCCCGCAGCACGGAGTGATACATCGGCGACACTCCGGGCACAATGGATGATTGCTTGCCATCGGCCATGCTATTCTCCGATGTCGATCTCCGCCGCGCGGACCCGGACCGGGTCGTTGTCGGAAGGACGCCTCCCGATGCCGGCCGTTGCCACCCCGACCGCGCCGCCGCCCGCGCTGGACAATCCGGCCGGCGGCGCGTTGAGCCTCATCTTCACCACGTTGCCGGCGCTGCTGCGGCTCACCTGCGGGTTGGTCGGCGCGGTGGTGGCGCTGTCGGTGCGTACTCCACCGGTCGAGCCGGCCCTGCTCCTGCCCGGCGTGGCCGCGTTGACCGGCTGGTCGCTCTGGTACGCCGGCCGCGCGTTGCGCCACGGCATCACCCCGGCCCTGGTCGCCGGTGACGTCGCGCTGACAGCGGTCGCCTGCCTGCTCATCCCCCGCCTGGTGGCGCCCGGGGTGCTGCCCGGCGAGGGCAGCTGGATCGCGGTGCTGGCCAGCACCACCGTGATCAACGCGCAGGCCACCGCCCCGGCACGCTGGTCGATCCCGGCCGGGCTGCTGGTCACCGCCGCGTACGTGGCGGGCGCGCACGCGGCAGGCAACCCCGCCGAGGCCCGGGCGCACGCGTCCACCCTGCTGGTGCAGACCGCCTGCACGGCGATGATGACGGCGGTTATGCGCCGCCGGATCGGGCGGGCGGACCGGGCGTTCGCCGAGCACCAGCGGCTGACCCGGGACGCGTTGATCGCCCGGGCCGCCCGGGAGGCCGAACGGCGGCAGAACCGCGACCTGCACGACACGGTCCTCGGCACGCTGACGATGGTGGGGCTCGGCGCGGTGCCCGGGCCGTCCGCCGCGTTGCGCGAGCGGTGCGCGGCCGACCTGCGTACCCTCGTCGCGCTGACGGACGTCGGCCCGGTGCCCGGCGACGGCCCGGTGCCCCTGGAGGGGCGGCTGCGGACGGTGCCCGACCGGCTGCCCGAGCTGCGGGTGAGCCTGGAGCTGGCGTCGTGCGCCGTGCCCGCCGGTGTGGCCGACGCGATCACCGAGAGCGCCTACGCGGCGCTGTCCAACGTGGTCCGGCACGCGCCGGGTGCCGACGTCACGCTGCGGATGAGCCGGGACGCGATCGCCGTCGTGGTCGAGGTGGCCGACGACGGCCCCGGCTTCGACCCGGCCAGCGTCCCTCCCCATCGGTACGGGCTGCGCGAGTCGATCCGCGGCCGGATGGCGGCGGTCGGCGGGCGGGCCGAGGTCCGCTCCGCCCCCGGCGCGGGCACCACGATCCGGCTGGAGTGGCCCGGTGTCGGCTGACCTCGGCGCCTCGACGGATCGCACCGCGGCACCCGGGGCGTCGGCCCGGGCTCCGGAGCCGCAGCCGGGCCGGGCCAGCGTGCCCGCGCCCCGGGGTTCGGCACCCACGGCGGCGCTCGCCGCGCCGGCGGCCGTGGCGCACGCCTCCGACCGGGGTGCCCGGATCGCCTCCGTCGCGATCGCGCTGGCCTGGCACGTCGCGATCGGCCTGCCGGCGGTGCTGGGCGCCCGCGCGGAGTTCGCCGCGCCGGCGGTGGTGCTGGGCGGCTGGCTGCTCGTCGCCGTGGCCGGGGTGGTGGCCGGGGTACGGCTGCTGCGCGGAGCGCCGCTGCCGCCGTGGCCACTCGCCGGGCTGCTGCTCGCCGTCGACGCGGCGGTCTTCGCCGCGGCCGGTGAACGACAACTGTTCGCCGCCGCCAACTGGGTGTGGAGCACGCTCGGCTGGTTCTTCGTGCTGGCGATGTGGGGCCGGCGGGTCACCGGGCTGGTCGCGCTGCTGACCACGCACGCGTTGATCGCGCTGGTCGCCGTGCTCGGGCACGGCCACGACCCTGCCGACCTGGCCCGCTACGCGATGTACGTCTACGGCACCTTCTCGCTGCCGGTGGCGGTCTTCGTGGGCAGCACGACGATCGTCGGCCTGGCCCGGGAACGGGCCGCCGCGGCGGCCACCATGCACGCGATCGCCGCGGAGCGGGACGCCGCCGAGCAGGGCCTTCGGGAACGCCGCGACCGCCTCGTCCTGGTCGGTGCGGCCGCCGGCCGGGTGCTCGGGGAACTGGCCGCCGGACGGGCCGATCCGGACGACCCGGAGGTGCAGCGCCGGTGCGTGCTGGCCGCGGCCCGGCTGCGCCGCCTGATCGCCGAGTCCGACGACGTACCCGACCCGCTGCTGCACGAGCTGCGGGCCGCCGCGGACCTGGCCGAACGCAACGGGCTGCCGATCGATCTGGTCACCATCGGCGACCCGCCACCACTGCCGGTGGAGATCCGCCGCCGGCTCGCCGACCCGCTCACCGGCATCCTCGCCGACGCCCGGGGCTGGGCCCGACTGACCGTCGTCTCCGGCCCGGACGAGGTCGTGGTCAGCCTGGTCACGCCCGACCGGGAGGCGCCGGAGGCGACCGGTCCACCGCCCGGGGAGCACGACGACGGGCCGGTGCAGCACCTCTACGAACGGGACGGGGACATCAGATGGGCGCAGACCCGGTGGCGGAGATGACCGGCGACCGGCCGGTCGGGGTGGCGATCGTCGACGACCACCCGGTGGTGGTCGAGGGCGTACGCGCCTGGCTCGCCACCGAGCCGAGACTGACCGTGCTGTCCACCGGGGACGACCCGGACGCGGTGCTGCGTGCGGCGCCGGACGCCGACGTGGTCCTGCTCGACCTGCGGCTGCACGGCCGGATGGTGCTGGACAAGCTGGCCGAGCTGAGCGCCACCGGGCGGCGGGTGGTGGTCTACTCGGAGCACACCGACCCGGAGACGATGCTCGCCGCGTTGGACGCCGGGGCGGTGGCGTTCCTGGCCAAGCACGAGGGCCGCGAGCACTGCGTGGCGACCGTGCTGGCCGCGGCGAGCGACCGCCCGTACGTGCCGCCCGCGCTGGCCGGCGCGATCGTCGGCGACCCGCGGCCGGACCGGCCGATGCTGTCCGACAAGGAGCGCGAGGCGCTGCTGCTCTGGTTCCAGTCGATGTCCAAGGCGTCGGTGGCCCGCCGGATGCGGATCAGCGAGCACACGGTGAAGCAGTACGTCGACCGTGCGCGGATCAAGTACACCCGAGCGGGGCGGCCGGCCGCCACAAAGGCGGCGCTGCTCGCCCGGGCGATCGAGGACGGCCTCGTCCGCCCGGAGGAGATCGGCATCTACCGGTCACAGGCGACGCACGACCGGCCGACCCCCTAACGGGCGTCATGACACGGCCTCCCGGATCCGCCAGGCTCGACGCACACCCCAGCTGACCGGGAGGTCGTGACGATGCACGCCGACGCGTCCCCCTTCTTCATCGGTCCACACCGGTTCGACGCACCGGACGACGATGCGGGGCCGATCCTGGACCGCCGCTACGCCCTGCGACCGGTGCCCGGCGAGAAGGTGCTCGGCCGGTACCGGCTGCTGGTCGCGGGCTACCTGCTCGGGCCGACCGAGGCGCGGCGCGGCTGGCGACTGCCCTGGCCGGTGTCGGTGACCGTCACCGACCAACGGATCTGCTGGGTGGGCACCGGGGCGCAGCTGTCCCTGGTCGCCGACGAGACGCCCCCGCGCCGACCGGCGGGCCGGCCAGCCGGGCTGATGAGCGGGCAGATCCGCTGGCAGTGGCCGTCCCGGTTGGAGCTGCCGCCGGCCGGCCCGGACGCACCGGAGCAGCTGCTGATCGTCTGCGACGCGCTGCGCACCATCCAACAGCCGGCGCTGGCCCTCGGCGGGCCGGCCGGGGAGGTCACCGCGCTGGCCCGGCAGGTCCGCCGGGCGGTGGCCATGTTCCGGCTCACCCGCCCGCAACTGGTCGACCTCTCCGCGCAGGAGCGCGACGTGCTGCTGCTGCGGGCCGGCCCCGCACTGCTCGCCGGGGACTCCCGGGTCACGCTGCCCGGCTCGCTGCCGGTGGAGTTCCGATCCCGGGACGACTACTACCGGCCCGGGCCGGAGCCGTCCCGCTGGAGCGGGCTCGCAGGCGGCGCAGCATCCGGGCGTCGGTGAAGCCGACGGTCCGCGCGGCGGACTCCACCGTCGCGCCGTGCCCGATCAGGTGCTCGGCGCGTTCCACCCGCAGCAGCTGCTGGTAGCCGAGCGGCGTGAGCCCGGTGGTCCCGCGGAACAGCCGGGTCAGCGTCCGTTCGGCGACGCCTCCGGCGGCGGCCAGCTCGGCCAGCGGCAGTGGCTCGGCGTACCGGCTGTCGATCAGGTCCTGCACCCGGTGCACCGCCTCCGAGAGGTGCGAGCGGTGTCGCATCATCGCGCTGGCCTGCGGCTCGTGCCCGTTGCGCCGCGCGTAGACGACCAGCGTGCGGGCGATCCGGGCGGCGACCGCCGGGCCGTGCCGGGTGGCCACCAGGTGCAGCGCCACGTCGATGCCGCTGGCGATGCCGGCCGAGGTGACCACCCGGTCGTCGACCACGTACAGCACGTCGCGGGCCACCCGGGCCGCCGGGTGCCGACGGGCCAGGTCGTCCTGCACCTCGTGGTGGGTGGTGCAGCGCCGGCCGTCGAGCAGCCCGGCCCGACCGAGGGCGTACGCGCCGGCGCAGACGCTGGCCACGGTGCCGCCGGCGGCGTGATGATCGGCCAACCGCCGCAGGTCGACGGGCGAGACCGGCCCCTGCGGCCCGTGCGCGGCGGGCCGCCAGCCCGGCACCAGCACCAGGTCGTCCGGGGTCAGCTCGGGCCACCGGGTGTCGGCGATCAGCGGTACGCCCTGCACGGTGGACACCTGCTCCCGCTCGGCGACGTAGTGCAGCCGGTAGTCGTAGCCGAGGTCGGCGGCGCTGGAGAAGACCTGGGCCGGCCCGGCGAGGTCCAGCAGGTGCAGCTCCGGAACCAGCAGGAAGACGACCCGGGTCACCCGGTCAACCCCGGGCGCCGGCGTAGGTCGCGCCGGTCAGCTCGTCCACCGTCCGGATGGTGGCGAAGCGGCCGGCCAGCGCGTACTCGGTGCGGGTGACGATCTCCTCGTTGGTCAGGGTGCGCGGGTCGGCGAGGATCTCCTCGACCGTGGCGGTCTCCGGCAGGTCCCGATGCGGGATGGGGAAGGTCAGCGTGGCGTCGGTGACGAAGGTCATCCGGTAGCCGAGGTCCGCGCCGACCCGGGCGGTGGTCTCGACGCACTGCTCGGTGCGGATGCCGCAGACGGTGAGGTCGTGGATGCCGGCCTGGGTCAGCACCTGCTGGAGGTTGGTGGTGGTGAACGCGTTGTGCGCGGTCTTGACCAACGTCGGCTCGCCCTCGACCGGGACCAGCCCGTCGATCAGCCGCACGTGCCCGAGGGCCGGGTCGAAGACCCCGCCCGTGCCCGGCTCCGAGTGCAGGACCCAGACCACCAGGTCGCCGCACCCACGGGCGGCGGCGACCAGCCGGTCGACCTGCCGAACCAGGTCGGGATTGGAGCCGTGCGCCCAGATCGGGCGCTGGCGGAAGGACTCCTGGACGTCGATCACGACGAGTGCTGTTCTGCTCATGGCTCCGATCCTGGCCGCAGGACAGCCCCGACGGCAGACACCATCATGTCCGGATGCGGAACGATCCGGCCACCACCCGGGTCGTCAGACGCTGGGGGTGCGGTGCTCGGCGGCCGCGTCCAGGGCGGCGGCCTCCTCCGGGGTGGGTGCGCTGCCGCCCAGGTGCGCGGGCAGCCACCAGGTGTCCTCCGGACCGGCCGGCGCGTCCGGATACTCCCGCTGGGCCCGGTCGACGAGCGCGCTGAGCCGGCTGGTCAGCTCGGCGGCCAGCACGTTCGGGTCCGGGAAATCCGCCGGGTTGATCGGCTCACCGATCAGGATGCTGACCGGCGTGTGCCGGCGGGTGAGCGTGCGCGGGCGGCCCTTGGTCCAGAGCCGCTGGGTGCCCCACAGCGCGACCGGCAGCACCGGCACCTTCGCCGAGCGGGCCATCCGCACCGTGCCGCTCTTGAGCTCCTTGACGGTGAACGAACGGCTGATCGTCGCCTCGGGGAAGACGCCGACGACCTCGCCGCGCTTGAGCGCGTCCACGGCGGCGCGGAACGAGGCCGCGCCGGCCTGCCGGTCCACCGGGATGTGCCGCATTCCGCGCATCAGCGGGCCGGAGATCTTGTGCGCGAAGACCGACTGCTTGGCCATGAACCGGACCAGCCGATCCGACGCGTTCGCGCCCAGGCCGGCGAAGATGAAGTCGAGGTAGCTGACGTGGTTGCTGGCCAGCACCGCCCCGCCGCTGCGGGGTACGTGGTGGGCGCCCTCGATCGTGATCTTCAGGTCGAGGACCCGGAACATCGTCTTGGCGGCGGCGATAACGGGCGGGTACACGAGCTCCGGCATCCGCAGAATCTACCCTGCCCGACTGGGGGACGCCTGGGTGGCGACCGGCAGGCACGGCGGTCTTCGTTCTGCCCTCGGCGGATCCCCTGGCCCCGCGCAGCACCTGGTCGTAAAGATGGCGGGATGACGGAACGAGCGGTGCTGCTCTGGATCCATGGCGGGGGCTGGCGCGGGCGGGCGAGCGAGGACGGCGCGGCTCTGGCCGGGCACGGGCTGCGGGTGGTGCCGGCCCGCTACCGGCTGGCGCACGAGGCGCACTGGCCGGCGCAGCTGGCCGACGTACGCGAGGAGGCACGTCGCGCCCGCGACGACGGCAGGCCACTGCTGGTGGGTGGTGACTCGGCCGGTGCCACGCTCGCCCTCCAGGCGGGGTTGCGCGGCATCGACCGTCCGGACGACGTGGCCGCGGTGTTGGCGTACTGGCCGGCAGTGGACCCGCTCGACCCCGAATGGGTACGGCTGCGCGCCGGCAATGATCCATGGGTGGACCTGCTCGGTCACCCGCCCGCGACCGGCGACCCGGCCACCGTTGACGCCACGGTCGGCACCCACGTCGGCAACCGGGTGCCGGTGCTGCTGGTGCACGGCACGGCCGATCGCTCGGTCCCGGTGAGCCAGACCGTCCGGTTCACCGGTGCGCTGCTCGCCGCCGGGCACCCGGTGCACAGCTGGGTGACCCATGGTGGCCACTCGCTCGAGTTGGATCGGCCGGACCTGCGGGCGGTGGCCGCCGCGTTCCTGGACAGCGTTCTGCCGCCCGGCTGACCGCACCGACCAGGTCGGCCGGCCCGACGTGGACCGGCCGGCGCGGTGGGTCAGTCGGCGAGGTTGTGCAGGTCGATCCGGCCCCGGGCGAACGCGTCCACCCGACCCCAGCGGCCCGGGATGTCCAGCACCTCGATGCGGCCCATTCCCACCGGCAACTTTGGATCGACCGCCAGGTGCCCCTCGTGTGGCTCCAGGCCGAGCATCGTGCGCAGAAGCAGCAGCGGCGTACCGGTCGACCACGCCTGCGGGCTGCACGCCGTCGGATACTCCACCGGGAACTTGGTCAGCTCCCGCGGGTAGCCGCCGAATGCCTCCGGCAACCGCCCGTCGAAGTAGGTCGCCGCGTCCAGGATGCCGCTGGCGATCGTCGCGGCCTCCTCGGCGAAGCCGTACCGGCGCAGGCCCCAGGCGATGAAGGAGTTGTCGAACGGCCAGATCGTGCCGTTGTGGTAGCCGATCGGGTTGTACCGGGCCTCCCCCTCGGCCAGCGTCCGCACCCCCCACCCGGTGAAGAGCCGGGACCCCACCAGGTGCTGCGCGACCTTCTCCGCCCGCTCGGGTTCGACGATCCCGCTCCACAGCAGGTGGCCCATGTTCGAGCTGAGGACGTCGCACTGGCGGCCGTCCGGGTCCAGGGCCAGGGCGTAGTACTCGCCGTCGGCCACCCACCAGTCCCGGTTGAACCGCTGCTTCAGGTCCGCCGCCTCCCGCTCCAACTGGTCGGCGAACTCCGGATCGTCCCAGAACTCCCGGGCCAGCCGGGCCGCGCGGACCTTCGCGTCGTACGCGTACCCCTGCACCTCGCAGGTGGCCCGCGGGAACGGCGGCAGCGTGCCGTCGGAGTAGGAGATCGAGTCCCAGGAGTCCTTCCAGCACTGGTTCTCCAGGCCGGTGTCGGTGTTGCGCCGCTCGTACCAGATGTAGCCGTTGCCGATCAGGTCGGCGTAGTTGTCGATCCACCTCAGCGCCGCCCGGGACTCCTGCTCCAGTTCCTTGACCAGCGCGACGTCCCCGGTCCACCGCTCGTACTCGTCGAGCAGCACGACGAACAGCGGCGTCGCGTCCACGGAGCCGTAGTACGGCGAGTGTGGCTGCTCCTCGAAGGCGGCGGTCTCGCCGTAGCGCATCTCGTGCAGGATCCGCCCGGGGTCCTCGTCGCGGAAGTCGTCGAACCGGCTGCCCTGGAGGGCGCCGAGGATGCGCAACGTGGTCTTCGACAGTTGCGGGGTGAACGGCAGCGTCTGGAGGCAGGTGAGAATGCTGTCCCGGCCGAACATGGTCATGAACCAGGGAAGGCCGGCAGCCGGCAGGGTGGCGCCGCCGAGCGACAACGGCGAGAAGCGCAGCGCCGCCAGGTCGATCAGGCTGCGCCGGTACGTGCTGGACACCTGGCCGTGCTCACTGTTGACCGTAGGTGCGGTCGCGATCCACTGCTCCAGGTCGTGCTGGAGGGCCAGCCGCTCGCCGCCGTGCACCCGCAGCCCGATCCGCAGGTCCCGGTCTCCGGGCCCCACCGCGTGCGTTTCGACCCCGATCGCGGTGTCCCACTGCTCGTTCGGTTCCAGGTGGACGGTGTACGCGAATCCCTTGCTGTCATAGCGGGCCGCCACCGACGAGGAAATGATCGTCTCCCGCCGGAAGTTGCCCCGGCGGTAGCCCAACCGCAACCGGTCCGCCTCGACCTCGGTGTAGAGCTCGCCCTTCTTGTTCACGATCTCGTCCTTCACCTGGAACAGGTCGGCGAAGTCCGACGCCGCCTCCATCCGGATCTCCAGGTCCACCGGCTTCTCGTCGTGGTTGAGGATGGTGATCTGCTCCCGGAAGCTGCCGCCGACCGAACGCTCCCGAATGATCGACAACTTCGCGTCGATGTAGTGCGTTGCCATCCCCGGCACCAGGAAGAACCGCGACTCGAAGTACTGGAGGTCGTCGAAGGAGAGCGAGTTGAGCCGCTCGCCGTTCACGGTCAGCACCCAGGTGGACAGAAAGCGGGTGTCGATGGAGAACAGCCCGGTCGGCTCACTCGGAGTCGCCTCGATGTCGCCGGTGTCCTCACAGACGACGAAGGTGTTGCCGTCCAGGATCCGGATCGTGTTGCTCTGTCCCATCAGTGCACCTCCCCGACGAAGCGGCGGCGCGGCCCAACGGCATCCGGGGAACCCGGGAAGATCCGCTCCACCTGCACCACCAGCCGGGCGTCACCCACCACCGTCATGTCCCCCCGCAACAGGGCGGCCAGACCGTGCTCGCGGCCCGTGGCGATGTCGTCGAAGAGCGCCGGGCTGGTCCCGATGACCGTGTCGGCCTCCCGGTCCTCCTGGCTCACGTTCAGCCGGCCGTGGTCGATCCTCAGCAGCCAGTGCCGGGTCTGCGCCCCCTCGCGCAGGTCGATGCGCAGTGTCCCGGAGGCCTTCGCCAGCCGGGGTTCGTACCCCCGCCGGTCCAGATCCTCGAAGAACCTCGTGGTCGCGTCCACCATCGGGTCCACTCCTCCCCCAGTTGCGCCGCCCGGGACCCCGCCGCGCTCGCGTGGCGCGCAGGACCGGCGTTGCACGTCCCCGCACGGGTCCCCGCCGGTTCTCCGGTCAACCTCGCCCGGATCGGGTGAGCGGCCGGGGGGTGTCGGGCCGGCCCGGTAGCGTGCCGGGCACAAGTGTGGGAGCGACGGGACGTCCGTGACGGAGGGGCACATGACGGGGCAGGCGGCACAGGTCGACCGGCGGCAGGTCCTCGCGTACCGGGTGGCCGCCCAGCAGCTCGACCGCTCCGGCGGCCGGCGGCCGGGCGATCTGGCGGTGCTGTCCCTGGGCGTGCAGGACACGCCGTACGGCACGGCCCGGCAGGCGCTGGCGGCGCGCGGCGCGACCGAGCCGGACGACCGGCTCAAGCTGGTGTGGTCGATGCGCGGCGCACCGCACCTGCACCGGCGTGCCGAGCTGCCGACCCTGGCCGCGGCGCTCTGGCCGCTCAGTGACGCCGACGCCACCCGCCGGATCCCGGGGCAGATCGGTGCGGGGGCCCGGCTCGGGCTGGCCGCGTTCCGGGCCACGGCCGAGGCGTTCCAGGCGGTGGTCACCACCGAGATGGAGCGCGGCGTGGTCAGCCGGGCGGTCTCCGACCGGGTGCCCGCCGAGCTGACCTACGACTGCCGGGCGTGCCAGGCACGGCACATCTCGGGGTCGGTGTTCCAGCAGGCCGGGCTCGCCGGCGGGGTGCGCCTGGTGGTCTCCGGTCGGGCCGCCCGGCTCGCCCCGCTGCCCGACTGGCCCGGCCCGCCCGCCGACGCGGCGCACACCGCTGGCCTGGTCAGGACCTACCTGCGGCTGCTCGGCCCGGCCACCCTGGCCAACGCGGCCGGCTTTCTCGGCTCCGCCGCCGCCGAGCTGCGCCGGGTCTGGCCGGCCGGCCTGGTGGAGGTGCGGGTCGACGGCCGGGCCGCCTGGCTGCCGGCCGACGCGCTCGACGCGTTGACCGGCGCGTCGGCGCCCCGTCTGGTGCGGCTGCTGCCACCCGGTGACCCGTTCCTCGCCGGCCGCGACCGCGACCTGCTGGTGCCCGCCCGCGAGCACCAGCGGCAGCTGTGGCGGGTGATCGGCAATCCGGGCGCCCTGCTGGTGGACGGCGAGATCGCCGGCACCTGGAGGGCACGGCAGGCCGGCAAGGGGCGGCTGGAGCTGAGCGTCAGCCCGTTCTCGGCGCTGCCCGCCCGGGTCCGGCGGGAGGTCGACGCCGAGGCCGCCACGGTCGCCGCGGCTCGCGCCGCCACCGACGTGCAGGTCCGGGTCGAGCCGACCTGACCCCGTGACGTGCTCCGCGCAGCGCGACGCCGGCCCTCCCGCGAGGGGAGAGCCGGCGTGCCCGCGGCGGACGGTCAGTTGTTCGGGTCGTCGGCGCTGATGTCAGCCAGCACCGACTGCGGTTCGCGCTCCACCGCGAGGTCGCCCATCGAGACGAGGCCGACCAGGCGCCCGTCGTCGATCACCGGTAGCCGGCGTACGGCGTAGGTGCGCATCAGGTCCGCGGCGGCAACCGCGTCGTCGTACTGGCTCACCGTGACCACATCACGGGTGGTGATCTGGTTCAGCCGGGTCGAGCCCGGGTCCATGTTCTCCGCGACACCTCGGACCGTGATGTCCCGGTCCGTGACGATGCCGACCACACTGTCGCCGTCGGTCACCACCACGTCACCGATCGCGCTGTCCCGCATCTCCTGCGCGGCCGCGATGAGTGTGTCGTCGCCGTCCATCGTCACCAACCGGGTCGTCATGAACTCTCCGACCGTTGTCATGGTGCTCCCCTCTCGGTGTCGGCACGGCCCGTCTACCCGCCGCTCGGGGCGGGATAACGCGGGCGGCCGTCCCGGCAGCGGTCCCCGGTACGCCTGGTCAGTGCGCCGCGCAGCGCTGGCCCGGGGTGACCGTGATCGGCCCGGGCTGACCGGGAGTGGACGGCCCGTCAGCTCTGGGGCGGCATGCCGTAGATGCGCTCGACGTGCAGGCGCAGCACCAGCCGCTGCTCGGCGACCATGGCGCGGCGGTAGTCGTCCCAGTCCGGGTGTTCGCCGCGTAGCGACCGGTAGAGCCCCACCAGCTCCTCGACGGTCGCGTCGCCCGATTCGGTGGCCGGTGCCGTCAACTCGGCGCGCCCCTCGACCACCGCGTACGCCCAGCCGTCGTCGCTGCCGACGTGGAAGCTGGCCCGCGGGTCCCGGCGCAGGTTGGCGGTCTTGGCCCGACCGTCGGTGACGGACACCCGGATCAGGCCCGCGTCGCGGTCGAAGGAGTAGATCACAGTGGACAGCTGTGGCCGCCCGTCCCGCTTGATCGTGGCGAGCACGCCCATCGAGCGGCCGGCGACCAGGTCGGTCATCGCCTGCTGGGTACGGTCATCCGGCACGGCATCCTCCAGGTGGCAGGTCGGCTTCGTTCATCCAAGCACGACGGGCCGACTCCCGCGCCCGGCGAGCCGCGGCCCGGGCAGACCGAGGCCCCCGCCGGCAGCCGGCGGGGGCCCGGAGTGACGAAGACGGTCAGCGGCGCTCGGCGGCGACCAGCTCGGCGATCTGCACGGCGTTGAGCGCGGCACCCTTGCGCAGGTTGTCGTTGGAGCAGAACAGCGCCAGGCCGTACTCGACGGTCTCGTCGGCGCGGATCCGTCCCACGTAGGTCGGGTCCTGCCCGGCCGCCTGCAACGGCGTCGGCACGGCGGTCAGCGCGACCCCGGGCGCGTCCGCGAGCAGTTCGTGGGCCCGCTGCGGGGTGAGCGGCCGGGCGAACCGGGCGTTGATCTGGAGCGAGTGGCCCGTGAAGACCGGCACCCGGACGCAGGTGCCGGAGACCTTCAGGTCGGGGATCTCCAGGATCTTGCGGCTCTCGTTGCGGAGCTTCTGCTCCTCGTCGGTCTCGGACGAGCCGTCGTCGACGATCGAACCGGCCAGCGGGAGCACGTTGAAGGCGATCGGCTCGGCGAACGAGCGTGGCGCGGGAAACTCCACGGCCGACCCGTCGAAGGCGAGTGCCGAGGCGTGCTCGGCGACCTTGCGGACCTGCTCGTCCAGCTCGGCGACGCCGGCCAGCCCGGCGCCGGAGACCGCCTGGTAGGTCGAGACGACCAGGCCGACCAGGCCCGCCTCGGCGTGCAGCGGGCGCAGCACCGGCATCGCGGCCATCGTGGTGCAGTTGGGGTTGGCGATGATGCCCTTCGGGCGATCGGCGGCGGCGTGCGGGTTGACCTCGGCGACGACCAGCGGCACCAGCGGGTCCATCCGGAACGCCGAGGAGTTGTCGATCACCACGGCGCCGGCCTCGGCGACCCGGGGGGCCAGCTCGCCCGAGGTGCCCTTACCGGCCGAGAAGAGCACGACGTCCAGCCCGGAGTAGTCGGCGGTCGCCGCGTCCTCGACGGTCACCTCCCCGTCGCGCCACGGCAGCGTACGCCCGGCGGACCGCGCCGAGGCGAACAACCGCACCTGCTCCGCCGGGAACTCCCGCTCCGCCAGCACCCGCCGCATCACGCCACCGACCTGGCCGGTGGCCCCCACAATGCCGATCCTCATGCCCGCGAGGCTACCCAGCCGGCCCCCACAACCGGGAGCCCTTTCCCACCCCCCGGGTCCCGCATCACACCCCGCCCTCACCTCGCCACTCCCCGGTGATCATGAAGTTGTTGTCACGACACGCCGTGCCGGGTGACAACAACTTCATGATCAACCAGGAGACGAGGGTCAGCCGGGAGTGATCATTTCGGCGAGGGCGGCGGCGGTGAGGTCGTCGCGGATGATGGCAGCGTCGCCCTCGATGACCAGGGTCAACCCGTCCGGGTGCAGGTGGGTCGCGGCAGCCGCGGAGACCTGGTCCACGTCGGCGGCGAGCAACTCCTCGCGCAGCCGGGCGTGGTAGTCGTCCGGCAGGTCGTGCACCACGAGCGTGGTCAGCGCGGAGGCGATCGCCCGCGGGCTCTGCAACTCGACCGAGAGCTGCCCGGCCCGCCAGGAACGCGCCACCGCCAGCTCGTCCTCGGTCACCCCTGCGATCTGGGTACGGGTGATCTCCCCCACCGCCTCGACCAGGGCCGGCGCGGTCACCGCGGTCTGCACCCCGGAGCTGACCGCGAACCGGCCGAACCGGCGGGACGAGGCGAAGTCGCCCCGAATGCCGTACGTGTAGCCGTGCACCTCGCGGATCAGGTGGTTGAGCCGGGAGGTGAACGCCCCGCCGAGCACCGTGCCGGCGAGCGACATCGGCACGTGGTCGGGATGCGCCCGGTGCGGCGACGGGTGGCCCAGTCGCAGCGTGGACTGCACCGAGCCCGGCCGGTCCACCAGGATGATCCGCCGCCCGGTACGCACCGGAACCTCGATCGGGCCACCCCGGTCGGCCGGCCCCCCGCCGGTGCCGGCGAACACCGCGGCAGCCAGCGCGTCCAGGTCGATCCGGTCCAGGTCACCGGCGACGACCAGGGTGCCCGGCCGCAGGAACCACTCGGAGTGGAAGACGGTCACGTCCTCCACGTCCAGCCCGGCCACCGACTCCGGGTCGCCGTACATCGGGCGCCCCCACCGGTTCTCCGCGCCGAACAGGTCCGCGCGCAACGCGGCGTCGGCGCGCGGGCCCGGGTTCGCCCAGTCCATCCGCAGCGCGTTGGCCTCGTCGTCGCGGACCCGCCGGACGTCGGCCGGGTCCAGCCGGGGCGTCCGCACGGCCTCGGCGAGCAGCCGCACCGCAGCGGTCAACCGGTCGACCGGCACCTGGACGCTGACCTGGAACGAGTCCCAGTCCAGCCCGGTCACCAGCTCGGTGCCGAGCGCCTCGATGGCCAGCGCGTACGCGGTCGCGTCCCGCTGTGCGGTGCCCTCCTCCAACGCCTTGGCCAGCACCCCGCCCAGCCCCTCCTTGCCGGTCGGCTCCCGACCGGCGCCGGCGTCGAGCAGCAGCAGCGCGACGGCGAGGTTCTGCCCGGGCAGGTGCGCGGCGACCACCTGACCACCGGCCACGGCGCGGCGGACCACCGGCGGGAACCGGTACGGGCGGGCGGCGCCCGGGCCGGGACGGTCGGTGATCAGCGTCATGGGGTCTCCTCGGGCAGGTAGGTCAGGGTCACCCGGTCGGCGGCGCCGAGCACGTCGGCGGCGGCCTCGGCGATCTGCTCGGCGGTCACCGCGAGCCAGGCGGGCAGCCGGTCAGCGGCCCGGGCCGGGTCACCGAACTGGGTGGCGTACCGGCCGAGCGTGTCCGCGCGACCGTCCACTGTCGACATTTGACGCCACCACGCGGTGCTCAGCAACGCCTTGGCGCGGTCCAACTCGGCCGCGGTCACCGGCACGGTGGCCAGCTCGTCGACGACCTCGGCCAGCCCCTCGGCCAGCCGCTCGGCGCTCACGCCGGGGCGGGCGGTCGCGGTGGCGATCAGCGGCGCCGGGGCGTGCGCCAGGTCCACCCCGTACGCGCCGACCAGGTCCGGCTGGGCGATCCGCTCACCGTCGGCGAGCCGCTGGTAGAGCCGGCTGCCCCGACCACTGCCGAGCACGGTGGCGAGCACGGTGAGCACGTCGTACCCCGGGCTGCCGAACGGGTGGCCGCGGTGCGCGACGTACACCCGGGGGGCCGGTACGTCGCCCGTCACCTTCTCCACGGCCGGTTGCCCGGTCGCCGGGACGCTCCGGCCGTCCGGAGCCGGCGGGATGTCGTCGCGCGCGGGCAGCGCGCCGAAGTACTTGTCGGCCAACGCGAACACCTCGGTGGCCGCGGCGTCGCCGACCACGGTCAGCACGGCGTTGTTCGGCGCGTAGTACGTCTGGTGGAACGCCTGGAAGGTGGCGAGGTCAGCGGCGTTGAGATCGGCCATCGAGCCGATCGTCGCGTGGTGGTACGGGTGACCTGGCGGGTAGAGCAGCGGCAGCATCCGCAGCCAGGCGTCGCCGTACGGGACGTTCTCGTAGCGTTGCCGGCGCTCGTTCTTCACCACGTCACGCTGGTTGTCCAGGGTCTCCTGGGTGAGCGCGGGGACCAGGCCGCCCATCCGGTCGGCCTCCAGCCAGAGCGCCAGCTCCAGGTGCTCGGCCGGGACCGTCTCGAAGTAGTTGGTCCGGTCCGGGTTGGTGGTGGCGTTGAGCGAACCGCCGGAGCCCTGGATCAGCTTCATGTGCTCGGTCTTCGCCACGTTCACCGAGCCCTCGAACATCAGGTGCTCGAAGAGGTGGGCGAAGCCGGTCTGCCCGGCCGGCTCGTGCCGGGAGCCGACGTCGTACCAGAGGTTGACGGCCACCGCCGGGGCGGTGCGGTCCTCGCTCACCACCACGCGCAAGCCGTTGTCCAGTCGGGACGTCTCGATGGGCCAGGGGTAACCGCTGTCGGGCATGGCACGACGCTATCCGATCTCGTGGGCGGAAAGGTGACGTGCGGTCGGTCGGCGAGCCGACCCGCCGGCATCGAGCCGGCCGTTCGGGGTACCGGTGGGGAATGCCCGCGCCGTCCGTCGCCCCGCCCCCGTCCCGCACCGCCGGCCGGGCCGCCTCCGCCGTCGTACGCGCCACCGCCGCACTGACCCGGCTGCGCCGCGGCCGGCTGGTGCATCCGGCCGGTCGCTCGTTCGCGGGCGAGGTGCACTTCTGGGGTACGTCAGGCCCGCCCACCGGCGTCGGCCTGCTCGACGACCCGGGCCGCTACCCGGCCACCGTCCGGCTCTCCAAGGGGGTGCCCACACCAGGCGGCTGGCCGGACGTGCTGGGCCTCGCGGTGCGCGTGCACTGCCCGGGTCGCCCGTTCGACCTGCTGGTCAGCTCCAGCGGCGCGGCCCCGGTGCTGCGGAACCTGCCGCTGCCCCGACGCCGCTTCGCCGGGACGTACAGCACGATCATGTGCTACCAGGCCGGTCGGCGACGGCTCTGGCTGGCCGCGTTGGCCGACCCCGACTCGGTCGACCTCGGCCGGAGCCTGGCCGCGGCGGCCGCCGCGACCCGGGCGGACGCGCCGCGCCTGGTGCTCGCGGTCGCGTCCGCCGTGGGACCGTGGCGGCCGATCGGGCAGGTCAGCATCGGTGCGCAGCTCAGCGCTCGGGAGGACGCCGCGCTCGCCTTCGACCCGGTGCGCAACCTGCCACCGGGGCTGCGGGCGACCGGGCCGCTGGCCTGGCTGCGGGAGCAGACCTACCGGGGATCGCGGCGTGGGCGCGGAGCGACCGTTCAGTCCGGTGGCTCAGACGCGACCACCGTCTGATCCGAGGTGCGGTGCTCCAGCACCGTGTCCGGCGCCGCGTTCTGATCCTCCTCGCGGATGTCGGACTCGGTGAGGATGGCGTCGGCCTGCGCCCCCGGATCGTCGCTGCCCACCGCCGCCTCCTCGGGCAGGAGGTGCGCGCGGGACTCCACCCGGTCCTGATCGCTCTGCTCGTCGGTCATGGCACCCCTGTTACCCCGACCCCGGTCCCGGCACGCGGCGTTCCGCCGCTTGGTTGTGCGGGTCGGGTCGCCCGTCGGGTACGCTGACCTCGTGACGCGTTCGTATCGATGGTTTAGGCAGCCGGCTCGCACGCCGGTGACTTCACCATGATCTGACGTCACCACGGACCGAGCCGGCTGGGCAGGAGCTGTCGTTCCTGCCCTTTTGCGTACGAGCAGCCGGCTCGTCCCGGGCACCGGCCCCGGGCACGGTCGGCGAGAGGATGCCCACCGTGACGACCCCGGAGACCGATCGGGTCAGCGATCAGCGGATCGACCGTGTCGTGCCGCTGACCACGCCCGCGCTGCTGCACCACGAGTTGCCCCTGGACGCCCCGCTCGCCTCGGCCGTGCTGACCGGCCGACGCGCGGTTGGTCGGGTGCTGGACCGCGAGGAAGACCGCCTGCTGGTGGTCGTCGGCCCCTGCTCGGTGCACGACCCGGCCGCCGCCCTCGACTACGCGCAGCGGCTGCGTACCGCCGCCGACCGGCTCGCCGACGACCTGCTGATCGTCATGCGGGTCTACTTCGAGAAGCCGCGCTCCACGGTGGGCTGGAAGGGCCTGATCAACGACCCGGGGCTGGACGGCAGCGGGGATGTCAACACCGGCCTGCGGCGGGCCCGGGCGCTGCTGCTCGACGTCCTGCGCCTCGGGCTGCCGGTGGGCTGCGAGTTCCTCGACCCGATCACGCCGCAGTACATCGCGGACACGGTGGCCTGGGGCGCGATCGGTGCCCGCACCGTGGAGAGCCAGGTGCACCGGCAGCTCGCCTCCGGTCTGTCCATGCCGATCGGCATGAAGAACCGCCCCGACGGCAGCATCGGCACCGCCGTGGACGCGATCCGGGCCGCCGGCGTGCCGCACGTCTTCCCCGGCATCGACTTCTCCGGCACCCCGGCGATCATGCACACGCGGGGTAACACCGACGGGCACCTGGTGCTGCGCGGCGGGGGTGGCCGGCCCAACTACGACGCGGAGTCGGTGGCCGGTGCGCTCGATCTGCTCCGCGCGGCCGGGCTGCCGGAGCGCCTGGTGATCGACGCCAGTCACGCCAACAGCGGCAAGGACCACCGCAACCAGCCGCTGGTGGCAGCGGACGTGGCAGCGCAGCTGGCCGGCGGCCAGCGCGGGATCACCGGCGTGATGCTGGAGTCGTTCCTGCTGTCCGGCCGACAGGACCTCGACCCGACCCGGGAGCTGGTGTACGGCCGCTCGGTGACCGACGCCTGCCTCGGCTGGGACGACACCGCCGAGGTGCTCGACCACCTGGCCACCGCCGTCCGGGCACGCCGGGCCACTCTGCCGACCCCGGCCTGACCTGCCGAGCGGCTGTGACGGCGGACACGGCAGTGGGCGGAACAGCTTCGGGGGTCGGTCCGTTGACTGAGGTGTCGGTGTGTCCAGTGTCCCCGGGCCTCACCTAAACAGCCTTCGCGGAATACCGTCCGGCTGGAGCCGCGCAGCGCCACTCGCCGAGAGGCGACCTGCACACCGACACCAGCGCCGCCCCCGGCCACCCGGCCGGGGGCGGCGCTGTCTGTACACCCGCCCGAGGTCGGCCACTCCGGCGCGACGTTTGACCGATTCCGGCCCGGGTAGCTGATCGGCGTGACCGACGACGCATCCGTGGCCGGCGAGCCGGACACCCGGGCCCTCGACGACCTGCTCAACGACATCT
This sequence comes from Micromonospora sp. U21, assembly GCF_018070045.1. Lineage (GTDB taxonomy): Bacteria > Actinomycetota > Actinomycetes > Mycobacteriales > Micromonosporaceae > Micromonospora. The sequence goes on along the minus strand of NZ_JAGPYK010000004.1, from coordinate 275,418 downwards.
ACCGGGGTCAGGAGCGGGTCACCCAGGGGGAGATCTACCGCCGGGCGGTGGCCGCCGACCTCCCGGCGGACCTGCTCGCCCGGATCGACTCGCTGCCCGAGGGCGAGTACGCGGTGGACGAGGTCAGCGACCTGCTGGGCGGCTCCGTCGGGTGAACGCGCCGCACCGCCCGCCTCGCCGACGACCTCAGAAGGGACACCGAGATGACGCACCACGAGGACCACGACGAGAAGGTGCCGGCGCTGGGTCAACCGCCGAAGGGCAGGGACACCACGCCTGAGCCGGACTTCGCCAACGAACACGACCGCACCGCGGTGGACCGGGACATCATCACCGGGGAGGACGAGGACGAGCGGGAGCCGGAGTCGCCGCACGGCTGGTCCGGCATGCAGCGCTGACGCGTCGGTGGGGGGCGGCGCTGCCGGCCCCCCACAACGTTCGCCTCTCCGGGTCAGTCCTCGTGGTGCCCGCCCTCGGCGGCCTGCTGCGCGCTCGCGTACGCCATCTGGAGGAAGTCCGACGCGGCGACCGCGGTCAGCGCGGTGGCCACCAGCCGGGTCAGCCGGGGCGCGAGGACCAGGCCGCCGGTCAGCCCGGTGGCCACCCAGACCGCCAGACAGAACGGGCAGCTCAACAGCTCCCCGATGGCGTGCCGGGTGGAGCTGCCCGAGTCGCGGACCTGCTCCATCACCTCGCCGCTGCCGATCGGGCTGTCGTACCGGGTGAACGGAGCCCGCAGCGGGCTGGTCACCGCGTCCTTGGACAGCAGCCGGCTGAGCTTGTGCGTGGCGATGGAGAGCAGCACCACGTCGGCCGTGGCGGGCCGCTCGGGCACCGGTCGTCCGGTGACCTTGACCAGCCCGGCGATGGCACCGGTCACCCCGGCGTAGGTGCCCATCGCCGCCAGGTAGCCGCCGAGCGGGCGGTGCTCGTGCGGTGCGTACGCCCGGCGCAGCCGGGTCGCCTTCTGTCGCAGGCCAATGCCGGTCACCCGGTCTCCTCACGTGTCGTGGCTCGTACGGAAGCAGTGGCCGGTGACGGTCTCAGCCGGCCTGGAGGTTGTCGGCGACCTCGCGTGCCAGGTTGCTCAGCGCCTCGTCGGCCAGCTGGTCCGGTGCCTCCCCACCCGAGCCGTCGGCCAGGTCGAGCTGGATCCGGGCCCCGCCGGAGTCCGCCGGCTCCACCCGGATCTCCGCGGACCAGCCGGCGTCGTCGCCGCCCCAGCGGGCCCGCAGCTCCTCGTTGCTGATCTCCGTTGCGGGGCTGCCGTCGCCACGCAACGGCTCGGGCAGCCACGCCGAGGCCCGGGCCGGGTCGGTGGCGGTGTTGAAGACCACCTCGGGCGGCGCGGACATGCCACGCACAGCGCGCGCCGGCATCAGGCGTCCCGCAGGCGGCTCGGGTCGACCTCCCGGCCCGGGTGGCGGGCCAGGTACTCGGTCTCGAGCTCCGCCGTGCGCCGCAGGTGGTTGGCGAGCGCGGAATCCGCCGCGTGCCGCAGGGTGTCCAGCCGGGTGCGGTGCAGGCTGTGCACCTCGCGGATCAGATCCTCGTCGCTCAGCTCCGTCGGGTCGACGCCGAGCACATCGCCGTCGAAATCCGCACCGGCCCCCGCCGGGTCGGCCAGCTCGTCGCCGCCCCACTCGGGCACCCGCTGCTCCGGGCTCATGTCCGTGCTGCCACTGGACGGAAAGCCGTCCTCGCGTACCGATCCGGTCATCATCGCCCCCCTGGTCTCGTTTGGGCTGGCGTCTAGACGGATGCCCACACCGGGTGACGCCAAACCATCCCGGCCGTGCGACAACTACGACACGGTGTCGGAGACCGGCCCGGTCCCCGGTACCCTCGACGCCATGAGGTGGCTCTGGACCCCGGCGTGGATCGCGCGTCACGTGGCCATGGTCGTGCTGGTCGTGGGCTTCCTGGGGCTGGGCTGGTGGCAGGTCAGCCGGGCCGCCGCCGGCAACAGCATCAGCTGGGGGTACGCGGTCGAGTGGCCGGTCTTCGCCGGCTTCGTGGTCTACGTGTGGTGGCGTGAGGTGCGGCTGGCCCGCCGGAAGGCGGCGGCGGCCGCCGAGCCGCCGGCCGACCCCGCCGACGCGCCGACCGCCGGGGCGCCGCCGGCCGTGGCCGCCGGGTCCCGACCGGCGGTACGCCGACCGGTGCGGGTCGCCCGGGTCCCCGCGGCCAGCGAGCCTGTCGAGGACAGGGACCTGGCCGCCTACAACGACTACCTGTCATGGTTGAACGCCAATCCGGGCGCCCGGCCCGGTGACTATCCCGGCTGAGCCGGGGCTCGGAAGGACGGACGAAGGTGGGCGCAGCCCTTACCCGGTACCGCGTGATCGCCTGGATCGTGGGCGTGGCGCTGATCCTGCTGGTCGTGATCGGCATGCCGCTGAAGTACGCGTTCGACAACCCGGTCGTGGTGGAGACGGTGGGGCAGGCGCACGGCTTCCTCTACATGGTCTACCTGCTGGCCGCGTTCGACCTGAGCCGCCGGGCCAACTGGCCGCTGAAGCGGATGCTGCTGGTGATGCTGGCCGGCACTGTGCCGTTCGTCTCGTTCTACGCCGAGCGGCGAGTCACCGGGTGGCTGGCCCGCCCCACGGAGCGCACGCCGGAGCCGGTCGCCAGCTGAGCGGCCGATCGTCGGCGCCACGGCCCCGGGCCGGCGCGGGCCGGGCCGGCGCCGGTCAGCGGCTGGGCCGCCACGGGTCGGCCGAGGCGAGCGGGTCCACCCAACCGCCGTACCTGTTCACTTCCCGGGCTCGCAGCAGCGCCCGGGTGACCTGGCCGAACTGCCGCTCGTCGTCGGCGCTGAACAGCAGCACCTCCGCGCCCCGGTGCCATCCCCACAGCTCGTGCGGGGGTGGCCGCCAGCGATCGCCGACCAGGGCCAGCGCCGCCGGCAGCAGAAACACCGCCCCGAGAATGAGGTACGCCCCCGCGGTCAACCGTTGCAGGCCGCCGGTGAAGCCGAGCAGCAGCCCGACGCCGCCGAGCATGGCGGCGGTGATCGCGACCGCCCGGACGGCGATCCGGTCGTGTGGACCCCGGGTGGTCCGCAGGTGGGTCAGGTCGGCGACCCGGTAACTCGTCCGGCCGACGGTGAACCGGTCGACGGTCACGATGATGCCGGGCCGCGCGTACAGCAGGGTGGACCGGGCTCCGGGCACCGTTCGCTGCGGTCGCGTTGTAGCGCCTTCACGATTCACGGTTCCTCCCGTGGGGCGGCTCGCCGGGCTGGCCCGCAGGTCACGGGCATCGCTGCCTGTCGACGGGATTCCCGGCTCCGGTGTTCATTGTGTTGGGGTACCGCCAGCCCGCCGGGCCATTTACCGGCTTCCGACAGCTCGCCCGACCGGTGGACATCGTCGAGAAACAGCATCCATTTCAGGTTTTATCGGTTATGGAGCGCAGGTATCCGACGGCATGCGCCCGGAACGACGAAAGCCGGAAACCCGTCATCTACCGAAAAAAGGGGCGCAGAGATCGACCCGTACAGCGCCAGCAGCCACGATGAATTTCACCGGGCGCAGCGGCACTACCCGCCACAACGCCAACATTCGCCCCTACTTCAACTGCGGACGACAGCCGTCCCGGGTTAGTTTGGGCGAGCCGGTCCGGCCCAGTGCCGTCCGCCCGGATGGCCCCGGCCGGTGTCGCCGAGGGCATCAGCAGCCCCGCCGGCGGCCGTGGGAGAGGGGCCTTCTGCTCTTGTCATCCCTGAGAAACCTGCTGCGCACCATGGCGCTGGCCGGCATGTCGGCCGCGTTGATCGCCCCGACGGCGGTGGCTTACGCCGAGCCGTCCCCCGCCGACCTGACCCGCCGGATCGAGACGTCCTCGGCCGAGTTGGAGCGGGTCGTCGAGTCGTACAACAAGCTCAACGAGGAGATCAAAACCAACAAGACCGCGGCGGCCCGATTACAGGCCCGCATCGGCCCGCTCGAACAGCAGACCGAGCAGAGCCGGGCCGACGTCGCCGAGCTGGCCAACACCGCGTACAAGAGCGGCGAACTGCGGACCGCGGACGCGCTGCTGCGTCCCGGCGGCTCGGCCGCGCTCCTGGACAGGCTCGGCGCTCTCGACCAACTCACCCGTCAACGCCAGGAACGCATCTCCGGCTTCACTGCCAACCAGAAACGGCTCCTCGACGAGAAGCGCCGCCTGGACGCCACGCTGATCCGGCAGGCCGCGCAGGCCCGCCAGCTGGCGGCGGGGAAGAAGCAGATCGAGAGGGACCTGGCCAAGCTGTACGAGCTGCGCCGGCAGGCGTACGGGGCGCCCACCGAGCGACCCGCGCCCAAGGCGCCGGCCGAGGCCGGAAACGCACCCGCCGTCTCCGGTGCGGCCGGCACCGCGGTCCGCTACGCCTTCGGGGCACTGGGCAAGCCGTACGTCTGGGCGGCCGACGGGCCGAACGGCTACGACTGCTCCGGGCTGACCTCGGCCGCCTGGCGGGCGGCCGGGAAGTCGCTGCCGCACAACACCCGGATGCAGTGGGGGGCGGTCGCCCACATCGGTCGGGGTGACCTGCGCCCGGGCGACCTGGTCTTCTACAGCGGGCTCGGGCACGTCGCCCTCTACGTGGGCGACGGTCAGGTGATCGACGCACCGAGCGCCGGCCGTAACGTGCTCAAGCGGGGCATGAACATGATGTCCATCCAGGGCTACGGGCGGGTCCGCTAGCCACGACCGGGTACGGCGAACGGCCGGCGTCCCCCTATCGGACGCCGGCCGTTCGCCGTCAGCACTACCAGGTCAGGCTGCCTGCAGCCCCTCCGCACGGGCCAGCTCACGAAGCCGGCCGAGGGCCTGGATCTCCAGCTGCCGGATCCGCTCGCGGGACAGCGAGAACCGGGACGCGACCTCGGTGAGCGAGTGCTCGCGGCCGTCCTCCAGCCCGTAGCGGGCCCGCATGATGCCGGCCGACCGGTCGTCGAGGTGGTTGAGCAGCCCCTCGATGCGCTGCCGCTCCAGCCCGGAGAGGACGATGTCCTCCGGCGACGGGGCGTCGCTGTCGGCGACCAGGTCGCCGAGCTTGGTGTCGCCGTCGTCGCCGACCGGCGTGTCCAGCGAGACGGTGTCCTGCGACCAGCGGCGCAGCTCGTTGACCCGCTCGACGGTAACGCCGAGCGACGCCGCGATCTGCTCCGGCTCCGGGTCGCTGCCCAGCTCACGGGTGAGCTGCCGCGCCACGTTGCGCATCCGGTTGACGTCCTCCACCAGGTGCACCGGCAGTCGGACGGTGCGCTCCTGCTGGGCGATCGCCCGGCTGATGGCCTGGCGGATCCACCAGGTGGCGTAGGTGGAGAACTTGTAGCCACGCTCGTAGTCGAACTTCTCAACCGCCCGGACCAGACCGGTGTTGCCCTCCTGGATCAGATCCAGCATGGGCATGCCCGAGCGCACGTAACGGCGGGCGATCGACACGACCAGTCGCAGGTTGGCACGGATGAAGAGGTCCTTCGCGTGCTCCCCCTCGACGACCAGCCGCTCCAGGTCGGCCCGGTCGACGCCATCGGGGACGCGGTCCTCACTGAGCAGGTGCACGGCGTACAGGCCGGCCTCGATCGTCTTGGAGAGCTCGACCTCCCGGGCGGCGTCCAGCAGTGGCGTCCGGGAGATCTCGTGCAGGTAGACGCCGACGAGGTCGCGCTCCTCGGCGACCTGATCGGTTCGCATGCCGATGTTCTTGTCCACGTTGCCCACGGTCCCCTCGCTCGCGCCGGTTGCCCGGTTCCTTGCCATCCCCACGTCTGTCAGCCCCCCGGTAACTTCCGCTGTGCCCACCGGTGCTGACACCTACACAACAGATGAGACGTGTCGGGGATTCCATGTCGTGAGTCGAAAGTGTCACGAATGCCTGAGTAGTAGCTGAGAGCACGGTCCATGTTTGCTGTCAGCACCCGCCGGGTGGCTCGCCGCTGGGCACCACGTACGGGTTGGCGGGTCGGCGAATCGCCGAACGCCCGCACCATGGCAACACCGCCCGCCGCGGGGGCACAGCGACCCGGGTCACCACCGCGCTGCGATCCTGGTCACTGCCAGATACGCACCGGTGGACCGGTCGGTTCATCCACGGGGGTGTTATTACCCCCCGCCCCGATGAACAATCCGGAGCCCCGTTCGCTTCCCGGCGGCGACACGGGCGGGCGGAGTCAGGTGGCGAGCAGTGCGAGGGCGCCGCGGACCTGGTCGGCGGAGCGGGCCAGCGCGGCGCGCGCGGCCGTGACCTCGGCACCGGAGACGAGCGAGACCAGGGCGGTCTTCAGATCACCGTCGGCCTCGTTGAGGGCTCGCCGGGAGACCTCCTCCGAGCAGCCGGTGGCCTCGACCAGAATCGAGATCATCCGCCCGCGGAGTTTCGCGTTGGTGGCCACCATGTCGATCATGAGGTTCGAGTAGACCCGACCCAGTCGCACCATGACGGCGGTCGAGAACGTGTTGAGCACCAACTTCTGCGCGGTGCCCGCCTTCATCCGGGTCGACCCGGTGACGACCTCCGGTCCGGTGTCCACCCCGATGAACACGTCGACCGAGCGGGCCGCCTCCGCCTCCGGATTGGCGCAGAGCAGCACCGTCGAGGCACCCTTGGCGCGGGACGCGGCGAGCGCCCCGAGGACGTACGGCGTGCGTCCGCTGGCGGCGAGACCGACCACCAGGTCACCGGCGCGGACACATCCGGCCGCTTCGACCGCGCCGCCCCGGTCGTCGTCCTCGGCGTCCTCCACGGCCCGCCACATGGCGTCCGGCCCGCCGGCGAGGTGGGCGCAGAACCAGTGCCGGGGCGAGTTGAAGGTGGGAGCCAGCTCGGCCGCGTCGAGCACGCCCAACCGGCCCGACGTGCCGGCCCCGAAGTAGTGCACCCGGTGGCCGCCGCGCAGCGCCTGGACCGCCAGGTCGACCGTGGCGGCGATCTCGTCGAGCACCGCGGCGACCGCCGCCGGCACCCGCCGGTCAGCCTCGTTGATCACGGTGAGCACGTCCCGGGTCGACATCAGGTCGAGGTCGACGCTGAGCGGGTTACGCCGCTCGGTGGGGGCGCCCACCCGGACAGTCGGGCGGGCGGGCGGTGCTGGCATGTCCTCGTCCGGCTCCACCGCACCGGCCGTCATCCTCGCCTCCGGTTCGCACCAACCCGGTGCGACAGGACGGCCTCGGCGGTCGCCTCGAGGGCCTTGCGCGCCCGGGACCGGTTGCGGGCGGCCACCCCGACGAAGAGGCAGTCGACCACGGTGAGCTGGGCCAGCCGGCTGGCCGTCGCGCCGGAGCGGTAGGTGGTCTCCCGGGCCGCGGTGGTCAGCACGAAGTCGGCCACGTCGGTGATCGGTGAGCGGGGGAAGTTGGTCAGCGCCACGGTGACGGCGCCCCGGGTCCTGGCCTGCTCCAGCACCTCGATCACGTCGGACGTGGTGCCGGTGTGCGAGATGCCGACCGCCACGTCGCCCCGGCCGAGCAGCGCGGCCGAGGTCAGCGCGGTGTGCACGTCCGGGAAATAGAAGGCGATCCGCCCGATGCGGTGCAGCTTCTGCTGAAAGTCCGAGGCGACGAACCCGCTGGCGCCGGCGCCGTAGATGTCGATCCGGCCGGCGTTGGCGATCGCCTCGACCACCTGCTCACAGGTGGCCGGGTCGAGCTGCTCGGCAGTCTCCTCCACCGCGCGGGCGTCGTTGAACGCGATGGTGGCGATGATCTGGGCGAGGTCGGCGCCGGGCGGGATGTCACCGCCGACCACCCGGGCGTCCGGCGGTTCGACCCGCCGGGCGGCCTCGGCGGCGAGCCGGATGCGCAGCTGCGGATAACCGTCCATGCCCACCGACCGGCAGAACCGGATGACCGTCGCCTCGGATGTCTCGGCTGCGGTGGCGAGATCGGTGATCGTCCGGCGGGCGGCGGCAGCCGGGTCGGCGACGACCAGCCGGGCGACCCGCTGCTCAGCGGGCGACAGCGACGGCAGCAGCCCGCTGATGTGGACGATCAGCCCACCGGGCTCGTGACTCGCAGAAATCTTCGGACTCTTCGCCACGGATGAAACTTACTTTCACGAGGCGTGAGCGTCAACCATGACTCCACGTGATGGGCAAAGTACCGCCGATCGGGCGAGCCCGTCAGGCCAAGCGTGCCACCGCCGAGACGGTGCCACCTCCCCCGCCGGGCCGGGGCAACCTGTCGGACGGCTCCGGGCGTGCGACATCCGGGTCTGGCCAGACCGTACGGCGTCCCCGACCAGCCACACCGGGCAGGGCTCCCCCGCCGACGCCTCGACGCGACCCGACCGGACGGCGTGGACCCGGCGGAGCGGGTCGGGGCGATGGAGAGGCGGGGGCGGCGCTAGCGTGTGGCGCATGGCGGAGCGCAGTGTGCTGGTCACCGGGGGCACGGGCGGGCTGGGCGGGGCGGTCACCGCCGCGTTCCTGACGGCCGGCTGGCGGGTGGTCGTACCGGAGCGGGGAGCCCGGCCCCGGTCGGAGCCGGCGGCGGACGGGCTGGTCCGGCTTGTCGCGGACCTCACCGATCCGGCCGGCGCGGCGCGGGCGGTCGAGGCCGCCGCCGGCGAACCGGCGGCGCCGCTGCGGGCGGTGGTCAACCTGGTCGGCGGTTACGCCAGCGGCGGGCTGGTGCACGAGACGCCGGTCGAGGAGTTCGAGCGGATGCTCACCGCCAACCTGCGGCCGACCTACCTGGTCACCCAGGCCGCGCTGCCGCACCTGGTGGCGGCCGGTGGCGGTGCCGTGGTCTGCGTCTCGGCCCGCGCGGCGGTCGCCCCGTTCCCCGGCGCGGCCGGCTATGTCACCGCCAAGGCCGCGGTGCTCGCCTTCGCCAACGCGGTCGCGGTCGAGTACCGGTCCCGCAACGTGCGCTGCAACACCGTGCTGCCCAGCGTCATCGACACCCCGGCGAACCGTGCCGCTCAGCCCGACGCCGACCACTCCCGCTGGGTGGCCCCGGCCGAGATCGCCCCGGTGGTCCACTTCCTCGCGTCGGCGGAGTCCGCGCCGACCAGCGGCGCCGCGGTCCCGGTCTACGGGCGGGCCTGAGCCACCAGCGGCCCGTCAGCCCCACGGCTGGTCCGCTCCCCCACCGCCGGCACGGCGGCCGTCGCGCCGACGGACGGCGTCGACACCGGCGGCGGCATCACGGACGGCTGCGGCGCCGCTGGCTCCGGCACTTCGGACGGCGGCGGTCCGGCGGGCGGACGACCCGGGTCGGGACGGACGGACGGCGGCAGCCAGGTCGCCAGGTGCGCCTGAATCTGCTCGCTCACCTCCTCGGCCGAGCGGCCCGCGTCCACGAGGACGAAGGTCGGGTACTCGGGCAGGGCGCGGTAGGCGGTGTCGGCCGCGGTCAGCCAGCCCATCGTCTCGTGGTCGGTGCCCCGCTGCTCGATTCGCCGGTACGCCTCAGCCGGGTCGACGGCGAGCAGGAAGGTGACCTGCGGCGTCGGGAAGAGCCGGTAGCCGGCCCGGGCCAACCGCTCCCAGCGGTGCCCGCCATGCGCGCGGATGCTGGCGTACTGGCAGGCCGAGTAGCGGTCCATCACCGCCGTCCGGCCGGTGAGCAGGCAGCTGAGCAGGGCGGCGGCGATGGCGAGCCAGCGCAGCACGGATTCCACCGCCAGCACGCCGTCGCGCCCGACGAGTCGCTGGGCGTCGGGACGGCCGAGCCGGTGGGCGAGCCGGCCGAGCCAGCGACGCCCGCTGGCGTTGCGGCGGTATGTGGCCGGGCGGCCGGCGGCGGTCAACGCGTCGGCCAGCCGGTGCGCCTGGGTGGTCTTGCCCGAGCCGTCGATGCCGATCAGGGCCACGGTGCGCAACCGGGTCCTGCCGCGTCGCATCCCCGATGATGTGGCCACCCTCGACAGGCTATCCGACCCGTGCTCCGACCCGCGCAGTTTGTGGTGCTTGATCCCTGTTCGCACCCACCCGCGACCCGACCAGGTGTGGGCGACCGGAATGCCGGGTACGGGAGTTCGAATCCAACCGCCTGTCCACCAACACGACCGACGGGAGAACCAGATGGCTGAGCGCGGGGACGAGAGTCTGGTGCACACCCTGAAGAAGGTCGCCGCCGTGCTCAAGCAGTCCGAGATCCCGTTCGCGCTGGGCGGCAGCTTCGCCGTCTACGCCCACGGCGGCCACTCCAGTGATCACGACGTCGACTTCCTGATCCGGGAGGTCGACGTCGAGCAGGCCCTGGAGGCCCTGGTGGCCGCCGGCTTCGTCGCCGAGCGTCCGCCGGAGGACTGGCTGGTGAAGGTCTTCGACGACGGGCGGATGGTCGATCTGATCCACCGACCGATCGAGACGCCGGTGACCGAGGAGACATTCGCCGACACGGTCGTCCGGCCGGTGGACGCGATTCACATGCCGGTCCTGTCCGCCACCCAGCTGATGGTGCACAAGCTGCTCAGCTTCTCCCAGCACTACTGCGACTTCGCCCGCGGCCTGCCGCTGGCCCGGTCGTTGCGGGAGCAGATCGACTGGGAACGGGTACGCAAGGAGACGCAGCACTCGCCGTACGCCGAGGCGTTCCTGGTGCTGCTGGACCGGCTGGAGGTGGTGCCGGAAACCGGCACCCAGGCAGGAGAGGGGACACCGTGACCCACCATCGCGACAGCGGCGCCGGACCACCCGACGAGTACGTCGAGGCCGAGATCCACCGGCTGCTCGCCGAGGACCCCGCCGTCGCCGAACAGGGAATCACCGTGGTGCGACGGGAACGCGCCCTCATGCTCTACGGCGAGGTGGAGAGCCCGCACCGGCGCGAGGAGATCCTGCGCCGGGTGGCCGAGCGTTTCCCGGACGTGCCGATCACCAGCGACATCGGGGTGATCCGCGCCCAGGCGCCCACGCAGATCGAGCAACTGCCCTGAGGGAGGCTTCATGGTGATCCGGATCGCCGCCGTGGGTGACGTGCATCTGGACGAGGACGTGGTCGGCCGGTTCCGCCCGGCGTTGGAGGAACTGCCGGACTGCGCTGACGTGCTCCTGCTGGCCGGCGACCTGACCCGCCACGGCACCGAGGCGGAGGCGCGCTGCGTGGCGCAGGAGTTCGGCGGGCTGGCCGTGCCGGTGGTGACCGTGCTGGGCAACCACGACCACCAGTGTGACCAGGTGCCGCAGGTGGTCAAGGTGCTCGAGGACGCGGGCATCACCGTGCTGGAGGGCGACGGCGTGGTGCTGGACTGCGCGGGCGGCCGGCTCGGCATCGCCGGCGTCAAGGGCTTCGGCGGCGGGTTCGCCGGCCGGTGCGCGAGCGACTTCGGCGAACCGGAGATGAAGGCGTTCGTCCACACCACCACCGACAGCGCGGAGCGCCTCGGTACGGCGCTGCGCTCGCTCGACTGCGACATGCTGGTCGCGCTCACCCACTACTCACCGGTGCCGGACACGCTGGCCGGCGAGCCGCTGGAGATCTACCCGTTCCTCGGCTCGTACCAGCTCGGGCAGGCGATCGACTCGGCGCCCACCGCGCTGGCCCTGCACGGGCACGCGCACGCTGGCACCGAGCGCGGCACCACGCCCGGTGGGGTGCGGGTACGTAACGTCGCGCACCCGGTGATCAAGCAGGCCTACAGCGTCTTCCATGTCGGCGATCAACCCGACAGCGACCAGGTTTCCCCGATCGGACGCTCGGGTAGTCAGAGGTCATGGAGCTGATTCTCTGGATTCTCGCAGTCGTACTCGTCGTCGCCGGCATTCTCGCGCTGTTCCGCCGGCAGATCCTGTGGGGCATCGTCCTCATCGTCGTCGGGCTGCTGGTCGGCCCGGGTGGTGTCAGCATCTTCAATAATTGACGTCCGTAGGCGCAATACCGGGACCCGCCGGGGTCGCCGCGACCGGAGTTCCGTCCTCCCGACGGGAGCACCGGACGTGGCGACCCCGGCGCCGTGCTGTCCACAGGAGCGCGGGCGCGGGTCCAGGTCGGGCGGTGACCGGTCTCGGCGTGGGTTCCGCGCCAGCGGTTTGACCGCCGACCAGGCGGAAATATCTCGACCGTGGAGGTATCTCAGGACGTGCCACCGACCTCCGGCCGACGATCCCGCTGGGCGCTCGCCTGTTTCGCGGTCGCGGTCTTCGTCGCGGCTGCGATCGGCGGGTTGGGGGTGCAGGGCACCACCGACGAGTACGCCAGCCTGCGGCAGCCCGGCTGGGCACCGCCCTCGTGGCTGTTCGGCCCGGTCTGGACGGTGCTCTACGCGCTGATCGCGGTGGCCGGCTGGCTGGCCTGGCGTCAGGTCGGCTTCGGGCCGGCGCTCTGGGCGTGGACCGCCCAACTGGTGCTCAACGCGATCTGGACCCCGCTGTTCTTCGGCGCGGGGCAGTACGGGCTGGCGTTCGCCGAGATCGTGGCGATGTGGCTGGCGATCGGGCTCACCGTGGCGTTGTTCGCCCGGGTCTCCCGGGTCGCGGCGGCGCTGCTGCTGCCCTACTGGGCCTGGGTCACCTTCGCCGCCGCACTGAACCTGTCGATCTGGCGGCTGAACTCCTGACCGACGGGTCCCCGACGGCGCCGCCCGCCGGGAACCCTGGTCGTCGAACCGTTCAGCAGCGGGGCACGCCCGGGATGTAGCCGTCGTGACCGGTGTACACGTACGCGTCGGCAATGAAGCGGCCGGCGCCGATCCGGTCCCAGATCGAGCTGGTGCCGTAGGTGCCGGTGACCGTCGTGCCGCTGGTCTGGCAGGTGATGGTCACCCTGGTGCCGTCGGCGACCGTGCCGACGGAGGCGTAGCCGGTGCCGGGGCCGGAGCGGACGGTCAGCGGGGTGCCGCTGGTGTCGACCGTGCCGTTGCCGGTGCCCGAACTGCACCCGTTGTCGCTGGTGTAGCTCTTGGTGCCCCAGTACAGGGCGAGGGCGCCGTTGAACCGGACCTGGACGTCGCCACCGTTGAGGCGCTGCTCGTAGTGCAGGTGCGGCCCGGTGGAGCCGCCGGTGCTGCCGACCCAGCCGAGCACCTTGCCGTAGCCGACCGTCTGGCCGACCGACACGTTGAAGCCGTTGAGGTGGGCGTAGTACGTGCTGTAACCGCCACCGTGGTTGATCCGGACGTACCTGCCGTAGCTGGTGCCGCCGAGGTCGGTCACCCGGTCGACGGTGCCCGGGGCGCTGGCCACCACCGGGTCGCCGAGGTCGTCGGTGCGGTTGAAGTCGACGGCGTACGCCGGGCTGTGGTTCGACCGGGTCTGCCCGGACCAGGACTGGCCGCAGGGGAACGGCACCTTGAAGGTCGGCGCGGCCAGCGCCGGGCTCGCCGGAGCCAGGACTCCCCCGACGAGCAGGCCCGCCACGAGCAGGCTGATCCACCGCTTACGCATACAGCTCCTCCTATGTCGAAAACCTTCGATGTGGAGGGTTCAGCCTGACAGATATCGTCATTCTTCGAAAGAGTCGGAGACCCGGCCCGGGAGCGCGCCCACGGGGCGGCCTGGAGGTTTCCGGATTGTTACTCGCTCGTGTCTGCCAGGGGCTGGACCGGACCCGATGCAAGCGCTTACATGTGTGCACGCCCATCGGGACCGGCGCCGGGCCATTGAGCACGACCGCGCCGGCTAGAAAGGAGGACGGCATGGCGGTCTTTACCAGACCACGCCAGGCCTTCGCGATCGCCGGCGTACTGGGGCTGGCGCTCAGCGCCACCGCCTGCGGTACCGGCGACGACAAGAAGAGCGACAACGCGGGCTCCGCGGAGTGTGCCGCATACGAGAAGTACGACGGACACGACGGCAAGAAGGTCTCCATCTACGCGTCCATCCGTGACGCCGAGGCCGACCTGCTGGAGCGGTCGTGGTCGCAGTTCACCGACTGCACCGGCATCGAGATCGACTATGAGGGCAACGCCGAGTTCGAGGCGCAGCTCCCGGTCCGGGTCGACGGCGGCAACGCGCCCGACCTGGCGTTCGTGCCTCAGCCGGGCCTGGTCAAGCGGTTCGCCGACGCCGGCAAGCTGAAGTCCCTCGGGGCCGACACCAAGACGATGGCCGAGCAGAACCTGCCAGCCGACTGGCTGAAGTACGGCACCGTCAACGGCACCCTCTACGGCGTGCCGCTCGGCGCGAACGTGAAGTCCTTCGTCTGGTACTCGCCGAAGCTCTTCAAGGAGAAGGGCTGGACGGTTCCGACCAGCTGGGACGACATGATCAAGCTCAGCGACACGATCGCTGCGACCGGCGTCAAGCCGTGGTGCGCCGGCATCGAGTCCGGTGACGCCACCGGCTGGCCGGCCACCGACTGGATCGAGGACGTGGTCCTGCGCACCCAGGGCCCCGAGGTCTACGACCAGTGGACCACCCACGCCATCCCGTTCAACGACCCGAGGATCGTCGACGCGGTCAACCGCGCCGGCACCATCCTCAAGAACGAGAAGTACATGAACGGCGGCTTCGGCGGTGTGAAGAGCATCGGCACCACCGCCTTCGGTGAGGCCGGCCTGCCCGTCACCACCGGCAGGTGCGCCATGCACCGGCAGGCGTCGTTCTACGCCAACCAGTTCCCCGAGGGCACGAAGGTGGCCGAGGACGGCGACGCGTTCGCCTTCTACTTCCCGGCCATCGACGCGGCCAAGGGCAAGCCGGTGCTGGGCGCGGGCGAGTTCGTCGTCGCGTACGCCGACCGTCCCGAGGTGCAGGCGGTGCAGACCTACCTCGCCTCCAGCGAGTACGTCAACAGCCGCGCGAAGCTCGGCAACTGGGTCACGGCGAACAACAAGCTGGACATCGCCAACGTCGCCAGCCCGATCGACAAGCTCTCCGTCCAGATCCTGCAGGACAAGACCGGCACGTTCCGCTTCGACGGATCCGACCTGATGCCGGCCGCGGTCGGCGCGGGGACGTTCTGGAAGGGCATGGTCGAGTGGATCAACGGCAAGGACACCGCGTCGGTGCTCCAGGGCATCGAGAGCAGCTGGAAGTGATCTGAGCGGTGGGCCGGTCCGCACCCCCGGGCCCGCCCACCGGCGGATCTGGACCTGGGAGGGTCGATGGAGTTCGACTTCGCAGAGGAACAGCCGAAGTTCCTCATGCTGATGTACGGGCTGATCGCTTTCGTCGCGGTGGTGGGCGGTCTGCTCCTGCTCCTCGACGTGGTGCCGGCCTGGTTCGCCCGCCGTCGGGAGACGCAGCTCGTCGCCGCGTCCGCCAGCGGCGCCCCGCTCCCCCGGCGCCCGAAGCAACGGGAAGGGCTCTTCGCGCTCTTCTTCATGCTGCCGACGGTGCTGCTGCTCACCATCGGGCTGGTCGTGCCAGCCATCCGCACCACGTTGCTCTCCCTGATGGACAAGGACAGCAACGAGTGGGTGGGCCTGGCCAACTACAGCTGGATGTTCTCCGACAGCTCGATCATCCGGGTGCTGACCAACAGCCTGATCTGGGTGATCCTGGTCCCGCTGGTGGCGACCGGCTTCGGCCTGATCTACGCCGTGCTGGTGGACAAGGCCCGGTTCGAGGCCGTCGCCAAGTCGCTGATCTTCCTGCCGATGGCGATCTCGTTCGTCGGCGCGAGCATCATCTGGAAGTTCGTCTACGCCTACCGCGGCGACGGCGACCAGATCGGCCTGCTCAACCACATCGTGGTCAGCCTCGGCGGCGAACCCAAGCAGTGGCTGCTCGAGTCGCCGCTGAACACGCTGCTGCTGATCGTCATCATGATCTGGATCCAGGCCGGCTTCGCCATGGTGGTGCTCTCCGCCGCGATCAAGGCCATCCCCGGCGACATCGTGGAGGCCGCCCGGCTCGACGGAGTCAGCCCGTGGCAGATGTTCTGGCAGATCACCATGCCGACCATCCGACCGGCGCTGATCGTGGTGGTGGTGACCCTCTCGATCGCCACGCTCAAGGTCTTCGACATCGTCCGAACCGCAACCAACGGCAACTACGACACCAGCGTGATCGCCAACGAGATGTACAACCAGGCGTTCCGGTACGGCGAGAACGGGCAGGGCTCCGCGCTCGCGGTCTTCCTCTTCATCCTGGTCATCCCGATCGTGATCTACCAGATCCGCAACCTCCGTCAGCAGCGGGAGGGCTGAGATGACCACTGCCACGCCCACAATCGCCGTCGGCACCCAGCAGACCGACGGACCGAAGACCACCGCCGGGCGGGTCCGCAAGCGGCTGAACAGCCGCACCGCGACCCTCATCTCGATCGTCATCGCGGTGGTCTGGACCATCCCGACCTTCGGCCTGTTCATCTCCTCGCTCCGGCCCGAGGACGAGATCAAGACCACCGGCTGGTGGACCGCCTTCACCAACCCGCAGTTCACCCTGGAGAACTACCAGCAGGTCCTGTTCGGCCGGTCATCGTCGTCCGGGCAGCTGGCCAGCTACTTCATCAACTCGCTGGCGATCACCATCCCGTCGGTACTCTTCCCGCTCGCCTTCGCCTCCCTGGCGGCGTACGCGTTGGCCTGGATCAACTTCCGCGGTCGGGACTGGGCCTACATCGCGATCTTCGCGTTGCAGATCGTGCCCCTGCAGATGGCGCTGGTGCCGCTGCTGAAGTTCTTCTCCACCGGTGTCACCGTCGCCGGCATCACCCTGATGCCGGCCTGGGACCTGGTCGACGAACAGAAGTTCGCCCAGGTGTGGTTCGCGCACACCTGCTTCGCGCTCCCGTTCGCCGTCTACCTGCTGCACAACTTCATCTCGCAGCTACCCGGAGACCTGATGGAGGCGGCCCGGGTCGACGGCGCCGGCCACCCGAAGATCTTCCGCACCATCGTGCTGCCGCTGATCACCCCGGCGCTGGCCGCGATCGGCATCTTCCAGTTCCTCTGGGTCTGGAACGACCTGCTGGTCGCGCTGATCTTCGCTGGCGGCGGCGACGAGACCGCCCCGCTCACCGTCCGGCTGGCGGAGATGGCCGGCACCCGGGGCAATGAGTGGCAGCGGCTGACCGCCGGGGCGTTCGTGTCGATCGTCGTACCGCTCATCGTGTTCCTGTCCCTGCAGCGCTACTTCGTGCGAGGCCTGCTCGCCGGCAGCGTCAAGGGTTGACCCGCTTGCCCGCCGCCGCCTGGCCCCTCGGGCGGCGGCGGGCGCCGGGTACCGAGCGCGGGGGAACCGTGACGAAGATTGATGATGTCGCCCGGCTGGCCGGAGTGTCCACGGCCACCGTCTCGCGGGCACTGCGCGGGCTGCCGACGGTCTCCGCCGCCACCCGGCGCCGCGTCCTCGCCGCCGCCGAGCAGCTCGACTACGAGGTCTCGCCGAGCGCGTCCCGGCTCGCCGGTGGCCGCACCGGCACGGTCGCGGTGGTGGTCCCCCGGATCACCCGATGGTTCTTCAGCACGGTCGTGGAGGCGGTCGAGGAGTACCTCCACGAGTCCGGCTACGACCTGCTGCTCTACAACCTGGGTGGCCGGGAGCAGGTCCGCCAGCGGGTGCTGCGCACCGCCAACCTGCACAAGCGGGTGGACGCCATCATGCTGGTCGCCACGCCGCTGCGCCCGGCCGACCTGACCGCGCTGGCCTCCCTGGACCTGCCCGGCGTGACCATCAGCTCGGGGACCAGGGTGCCCAACTGGCCGTGCGTGCGGATCGACGACGTGGCTGCCGCCCGTACCGCCACCCGGCACCTCCTCGACCTCGGCCACCGCCGGATCGCGCACATCTCCGGCGACCCCGACGACGAGCTGGCCTTCACCACCCACCTGGACCGGCGCCGGGGCTATCAGCAGGAGCTGCGGGCCGCCGGAATGCAACCCGACCCGAGCCTGGACGTCGAGTCGACGTTCACCATCGACGGCGGCACCCAGGCCACCGCCGAGCTGCTGGCCCGGGGCGAGCCGCCGACGGCGATCGTCGCCGCCTGCGACGAGATGGCGATGGGCGCGATGACCGCGCTGCGCGACGCTGGTCTGCGCGTACCGCAGGACGTCAGCGTGATCGGCATCGACGACCACGACCTGGCCGGTGTGCTCGGGCTCAGCACCATCGCCCAGCCCGCCGCCGAGCAGGGCCGGCTGGCCGCCCGGATGCTGCTCGACCCGCTCGGGGCCCGGAGCCTGGGCCCGATCGTCGGTCAACGGACCCCCGGTCGCGACAGCCCGGTGATCCTGCCCACTCGGCTGGTCGTCCGGGACTCGACCGCACCGCCCCGGGCACACTGAACTCCAACCATCCGCCGCCGGCCCGGCGGCTGGCGGCGACGCGGCCGGCAGCAGCACCCGGCAGTCCACCCACAGTTCGACACGGGAGACGACCCTGAACACCGATCCGACGCAGCAGACCCCCTCCGGTCACCCGGTCACCGGCTGGTGGACCGAAGCCGCCATCTACCAGATCTACCCCCGCTCGTTCGCCGACTCAGACGGGGACGGCGTCGGCGACCTGCCCGGCATCACCGCCCGCCTCGACCATCTGGTCGAGCTGGGCGTGGACGCGGTGTGGCTCTCCCCGTTCTACCCGTCGCCGCAGGCCGACGCCGGCTACGACGTGGCCGACTACCGGGACGTCGACCCGCTGTTCGGCACCCTCGCCGACGCGGACAAGCTGATCACCGAGGCCCGTTCCCGCGGCCTGCGGGTGATCGTCGACCTGGTCCCGAACCACACCTCCTCGGCGCACCGTTGGTTCCAGGCCGCGCTCTCCTCCGCGCCCGGCAGCCCGGAGCGGTCCCGGTACATCTTCCGCGAAGGCCTGGACCCGACCGGTGACCAGCCGCCGAACGACTGGCAGAGCGTCTTCGGCGGCCCGGCCTGGACCCGGACGGTCGACCCGGACGGCCAGCCCGGCCAGTGGTACCTGCACCTGTTCGACACGGGACAGCCGGACCTCAACTGGGACAACCCGGAGGTGCACACGGAGTTCCTGGACGTGCTGCGGTTCTGGCTGGACCGCGGGGTGGACGGCTTCCGGGTCGACGTGGCACACGGCCTGGTCAAGCAGGCCGACCTGGCCGACTGGCAGGAGCCGCAGGAGATCCTGTCCGGCAACGAGGTGGACAAGCCGCGCCCGCCGATGTGGGACCAGGAGGGCGTCCACGAGATCTACCGTCAGTGGCGGCAGCTCCTGGACAGCTACCCCGGCGAGCGGGTGCTGGTCGCCGAGGCGTGGGTGGAGCCGGCCGAGCGGCTGGCCCGCTACGTCCGTCCGGACGAGATGCATCAGGCGTTCAACTTCGAGTACCTGCTCGCCGCCTGGACCGCGCCGGCCCAGTACGCGGTGATCACCCGCTCGTTGGAGGCGACCGACTCGGTCGGCGCGCCGACCACCTGGGTGCTGTCCAACCACGACGTGGTGCGGCACGCATCCCGACTGGGCCTGCCGATCGGCACCGTCCGGCCCAACGGCATCGGCATCGGCGACCCGCAGCCGGACGCCGCGCTCGGCCTGCGCCGGGCCCGGGCGGCCACCCTGCTGATGCTCGCCCTGCCCGGCTCGGCCTACCTCTATCAGGGTGAGGAGCTGGGCCTGCCCGAGCACACCACACTGCCGGACGAGGCCCGTCAGGATCCGACCTGGGCGCGCAGCGGGCACACCCAGCGCGGCCGGGACGGCTGCCGGGTGCCGATCCCGTGGGAGGCTGACGCGCCGTCGTACGGTTTCGGGCCGTCCGACGCCAGTTGGCTGCCGCAGCCGCCGCTGTGGGCGGAGTACGCGCTGGACCGGCAGCGCGACGTGCCCGGCTCGACGTACGAGCTGTACCGCACGGCGTTGCGGCTGCGCCGCGTCCACGGGCTGGGCCACGGCACGCTGGAGTGGCTGTCCTCCGGCGACGAGGTGCTGACCTTCCGCAACGGCGAGCTGACCGTGCTGACCAACTTCGGCGCCACTCCGGTGCCGGTTCCGGCCGGCGCGGAACTGCTCGCTTCCAGCGCACCGCTGCACGACGACGGCGCCGTGCCGACCGACGTGACGGTCTGGGTACGCGGCTGATCCCAGCCTGTCCGGCCCGTCCCGCCGCCCCTGCTCCTGAACGGGTCGGCGGGACGGGCCGGGGTGCTTTGGAGCTGATGTCGCAGACGATTCACTCCGCGCACCGGCACATCGAGAATCGGGCTGCTTCCGGGATGTGGTGGCCTCGATCCGGCGGGAGGCCACCACAACCCGGATACAGGGCGGTCCACCGGCGGAGGGCGGCGCGGTCAGAGTCGGTCGGCGCGGGTGTGCAGCAGGTCGTGCACGTTCTCGATGTCGGCCGGTGAGGTCCGCGAGGCGAGCCAGTACATGACGCCGGTGGGGATGAAGAAGAGTTGGAACGCGGCCAGCCCGACGGCGAAGTTCAGCGGTGGCGGGAACGCCGCGCGCAGGCCCTGAAAGGCCACGCCGACCAGCCCGTTGCCGGCCGCCCGGCCGACCCCGTTGACCAGGTTGCCCAGGCTGTACACGGTGCCCCGGTGCTCCGGCGGGTTCACGTCGGCGATCAGCGCGAACCAGTTCGGCGAGTTGGCCGAGGTCAACGCGAGCGCCACCACCGCGGTCAGCAGGCTCAGCCCGACCGACGGCTCGGTGAACACGCTGGACAGGATCGCGCCGATCACCGCGCCGGTGCTGCCGTCGTCCGGCACGTCGATGCTCACCGGCACGAAGAACAGCACCAGGTAGAACGGCAGCGCGGCGAGGATGCCGACCGCGGCGACGAATGCCCGGCCCCCCGGGTTACGCCGCTGCACCGCGTCGCCGATCAGCCCGCCGACGATGGAGAGCACCCCGCCGAGCTGAAACAGCGTGGCGAAGACACTGCCCACCACCACCGCGGTCGACTCCGAGTAGCCCTGCGCCTCGGCGCGCTCCGCGAAGAGCACCGGGAGCCAGACCAGCGAACCGAAGGCCGCCTGCGCGGTCAGGCCCTGCAGGATCAGCCACCGGTTGGTCCGCCGGGCCAGGATCCGCGGCAGGTCGGCGCGGCTGATCCGATAGTCGTACTCGGCCCCCTCGTGCAGCGCGGGAGCCAGCTCCGGCTCGCTCTGGCCGCGCCGGATGTCGTAGGTGAACAGGTAGGCCAGCGTGGCGGCCAGGCCCACCCCGGTCAGCACCAGGAACGGCCGCCGCCAGTCGGTCGCCCCGAGCAGCCCGCCGACCAGCGTGCCGGCCAGCGTGCCGACCCCCTGGGAGAGGCCCCAGAAGCTCATCACCAGCCCTCGCCGCGTCGGCGAGATGAGGTCGGTGACCACCGAGAAGCCGACCGAGCCGACCGCGCCGAGACCGACCGCCGCGACCAGCTGCGCGGCCAGGAACGTCAGGTACCCGCCGGCGAGCGCACTCCCGCCGGTGCCCGCCGCCCAGAGCAGCGTGCCCACCATGAGCAGCGGCTTGCGGTTGGTCCGGTCGCCGACGTACGCCCAGCCGACCGCGGCCACCGCGCTGACCAGGAAGCTGACCGCGGTGACCAGGCCGAGCAGCCGCCCCGACACGGCGAACGCCTCGGCGATCGGCCCGTACAGCGGCGGGACCAGCCCGATGGCCACGTTGTCCAGCGAGGCGAGCAGCACGAACACCACGACGCTGTACAACCGGTGCGCCGGGCCGCCACCACGGGCCCGGCGGGACCCGGCACTGGTCACGGTCATGACCGGCAGCCAACCAGACTCCGCTGAGGAGGTCGTCACGCGGGTGGTGCCGGTCAGCTTCCCACCGGCACCACCCGCGTCGATCCGATCGGTCAGCGCCGGTCCAGGACCAACCCCCGGGCGGCGGCGTACTGGTCACGGACGGCGGGGACGGGCTCGGCGGCGTACTCCTCGGTGCCCTCGACCGTCCACCGCGGTGGCGCGTCACCGCCGAGAGCGACCCAGGCGGCCTGCCGGGCGGCGCCGTCGGCGACGTACTCCCCGGCCGGCGGGACGACCACCGGGCAGCCGAAGACCTGCGGCGCGATCCGACGTACCGCGGCCGACCGGGCCCCACCACCGACCAGGATGACCCGGCGGACGGTGGCGCCCTGCGCGGTCAACGCGTCCAGGCCGTCGGCGAGCGCGCAGAGCATGCCCTCCACGGCGGCGCGCGCCAGGTGCGCGGGGGTCGAGGTGCGCAGGGTCAGCCCGTGCACCGCGCCGGTGGCCAACGGGCGGTTCGGCGTCCGCTCCCCCTCCAGGTACGGCACCATCACCAGCCCGTCCGCCCCGGCCGGCGCGGAGAGCGCCAGCTCGGCCAGCTCGTCCAGGCCGACACCCAGCATCGCGGCGGCGGCGTCCAGCACCCGGGCTGCGTTGAGCGTGCAGACCAGCGGCAGGAACCGGCCGGCCGCGTCGGCGAAGCCGGCCACCGCGCCGCCGTCGTCGGCCGCCGCCACGTCGGCGACGCTGAACACCGTGCCGGAGGTGCCGATCGAGACGACCACGTCACCCGGACCGGCACCGACACCGAGCGCGGCGGCGGCGTTGTCCCCGGTGCCCGCGCCGAGCAGCGCGCCGCCCGGCCCACCCAGCTCCCCGGCCGGTAGCCTGCCGGCCGACTCGGCCGGACCGAGCACCTCGGGCACCGTCAGCCGCCGACCGAAGGCCCGCTCCAGCAGGTCCAGCCGGTAGTCGCCGGTCGCCGGCGACCAGTAGCCGGTGCCGCTGGCGTCACCCCGGTCGGTCCGCAGCGCGGCCAGCCCCGGCGCGCCGGCCAGCTGCCAGGTCAGCCAGTCGTGCGGCAGGCAGACGGCGGCCACCCGGGCCGCCAGCTCCGGCTCGTGCCGGGCCAGCCAGCGCAGCTTGGTGATGGTGAAACTGGCCACCGGAACACTGCCGGTGGCCTCGGCCCAGAACCGGCGCCCCGCCGCGCCGCCGCCCGCCTCCTCGACCAGATCGGCGGCGGCGTCGGCGGAGCGGGTGTCGTTCCACAGCAGCGCCGGCCGGACCACCCGGCCGTCCTCGTCGAGGCAGACCATGCCGTGCTGCTGGCCGGCGACGGAGACCGCCGCCACGTCGGCGAACCCGCCGGCCTGGTCGGCGGCGCTGCGTAGCGCCTGCCACCAGGCTTCCGGGTCGACCTCGGTGCCGTCCGGGTGCGGCGCCCGGCCCTGCCGGAGCAGGGCACCGGTCTCCGCGTCCCGGATCACCACCTTGCAGGACTGGGTGGACGAGTCGACGCCCGCGACCAGCAGCATGGCGGGCCTCAGCGGGCGCCGAGCAGGTGCTCGACGGCGAGCTGGTTGAGCCGGACGAAGCCGAAGCCCCGGGCGGCCACCGCGTCGACGTCGAACTCCTCGAAGGCGGACCGGTCGGCGAGCAGGTCGTCGTACCCCTCGCCCGGCCTCAGCGTCGGCGTGCTCAGCTCGGCGACCTTGCTGGCGGCCAGCGCCTCGGCCACCTCCGGGTCGGCGCGGAACGCAGCGGCCCGCTCCTTGAGCAGCAGGTAGGTGCTCATGTTGGCGGCCGCCGACGCCCACACCCCGGCCATGTCCTCGGTGCGGGAGGGCTTGTAGTCGAAGTGCCGGGGGCCGTCGTAGGTCGGCCCGCCGTTCGGGCCGCCGTTCTCCAGAAGGTCCACCAGGGCGAACGCGTTCATCAGGTCACCATGGCCGAAGACCAGGTCCTGGTCGTACTTGACGCCGCGCTGGCCGTTGAGGTCCAGGTGGAACAGCTTGCCCTGCCAGAGCGCCTGGGCGATGCCGTGGGCGTAGTTGAGCCCGGCCATCTGCTCGTGCCCGACCTCGGGGTTGAGGCCGACCAGCTCCGGGTGGGCCAGCTGGGAGATGAAGGCGAGCGCGTGCCCGACGGTAGGTAGCAGGATGTCGCCGCGCGGCTCGTTGGGCTTGGGCTCCAGCGCGAAGCGCAGGTTGTAGCCCCGGTCGATGACGTACTGGGTGAGCAGGTCGACCGCTTCGCGGTAGCGGTCCAGCGCGGCGCGGACGTCCTTGGCGACGTCGTACTCCGAGCCCTCCCGGCCGCCCCACATCACGAAGGTGCTCGCACCCAGCTCGGCGGCCAGGTCGACGTTGCGCAGCACCTTGCGCAGCGCGTAACGCCGGACGTCGCGGTCGTTGCTGGTGAAGCCGCCGTCCTTGAACACGGGGTGGTTGAAGAGGTTGGTGGTGACCATCGGCACCACCAGGCCGGTCTCGTCGAGGGCCTTGCGGAACCGGGCGATGTGCTGGTCGCGGGTGGCGGCGTCGACCCCGAACGGGACCAGGTCGTCGTCGTGGAAGGTGATCCCGTACGCGCCCAGCTCGGCGAGCCGGTTGACGGCCTCGACCGGGTCCAGCTCCGGGCGGGTCGCGTCAC
Organism: Micromonospora sp. U21; assembly: GCF_018070045.1. GTDB lineage: Bacteria > Actinomycetota > Actinomycetes > Mycobacteriales > Micromonosporaceae > Micromonospora. The sequence continues at coordinate 251,258 of NZ_JAGPYK010000004.1, read as the reverse complement.
CGAACGGGTCGCGGGCCTGCCAGCCCACGGTCCAGAGCCCGAAGGAGAACTTGTCGGCGGGGGTGGGACGGGGTGCCATGAGGGGCCTCCGGGGTGTGTCGTCCACTATTTGTTCAACGATTGAATTATTTGCGCGGCCTGTGGCACTGTCAAGGGGTGAGCCCCACCAACGCTCCGGCCGGCGCGGTCCGTCAGGGCAGCCTGCGCGAGCTCAACCTCGCCCTGGTGCTCGGCCGGATCGCCGCCGCCGACCGTCCACCATCCCGGGCCGACCTCGCCACGGCGACCGGCCTGACCCGGGCCACCGTTTCCGCGGTGGTCGAGGACCTGCTCGCCGGCCGGCTGGTCGACGAGGCCGACCCGGCGCCCCGGGCCGGCGCCGGCCGCCCGGCCCGGGGTCTGGTGCTGGCCGACCAGGGGCCGGCCGGGCTCGGCCTGGAGATCAACGTCGACTACCTCGCGGTCTGCGTGGTGGATCTGTCCGGCCAGGTCCGGCACCGCACCGTGCACCGGGCCGACCTGCGCCCGGTCGCCCCCGCCGAGGCACTCGCCCGACTGGTCGCGATGGCCGGGCAGGCCCGCACCGACGCCGCCCGGCAGGGTCTCAGCCTGGCCGGGGCCGCGCTCGCCGTGCCGGGCCTGGTGGACGGCGCCGGGCTGGTCCGGCTCGCGCCGAACCTCGGTTGGCATGACGTGCCGGTGCCGGCGCTGCTCGCCGAGCACCCGCCGTTGACCGAGCAGGTGCCCGGCGTGCCGGCGCTGGTGGTGGACAACGAGGCCAACCTCGCCGCGCTCGGCGAACTGCACTCCCGGCCGCCCGGCCCGGCCAGCTTCCTGCACATCTCCGGCGAGGTCGGCATCGGCGCCGGAATCGTGTTGAACGGAGCGCTGTTCCGCGGCGTGCGCGGTTGGAGCGGTGAGATCGGGCACCTCCCGGTCCACCCGCAGGGCCGTCCGTGCCGCTGCGGCGGGCAGGGCTGCCTGGAGCAGTACGCCGGCCAGGAGGCGATCGTGGCCGCTGCCGGGCTGGCCCGGGCGGAACTTCCGGCGGACACCGCGACGGCTCGACTGGCCGAGTTGGCCGAGGCCGGCGACGCCGACGCGCTGCGGGCGCTGCGTGACGCCGGGACGGCGCTCGGTGTCGCGGTGGCCGGCGTGGTCAACCTGCTGGACCTGGACACCGTCGTGCTCGGCGGCGGGTACGCCCCACTGGCGCCCTGGCTGTGCCCCCCGGTGCTCGCCGAGATCGCCGGCCGGGTGCTCACCGCCGCCTGGTCACCGGTCACGGTCCGACCGGCGACACTCGGCGCGGAGGCCGCCGCGGTGGGCGCGGCCGGCTCGGTGGTACGCCAGATCGTCGCTCGTCCCGCCGGTTGGCTGGCCCGCTCCGGCTGACGGGCGTCCGTCGCGGAGGCTCGGTGGTTCTTGCCCTCAGGCAAGGGTCCCCGGGCGGGCAGGCCCACGACGACGTAGCGGTGCTGGCCGTGTGCGCGTCGGCGTGACCGACAGCAGCCCCGGCGCCCAGCGGCTCGACGTGGGCGGGGCGCTCGGCCCGACCGGCCGGATCAGGCGGTCCGCGCCACCGGAGGTTCCCCGGTCGGCGACTCCCGGGGCGGGCACACCGTCCGTTCGGGTCCAGCCGACGCGCCCGTCCACACCGCCCGGCCCGGCGGGTCCGCGTCCTCCGACCAGTCGCCTGCCCGCCCGGTCGGCGGGTCCAGGTCGTCCGGCCCGCTCGGCCCCGACGTCTGCGCCTGCTGCCGGCGGGCCGTCTCGTCGAATTCCCGCATCCCCTCCAGCAGTGCGGTGCGACCCGCGGGGCTCATCCCGGCCAGCACGACGGCGAGTTGCGCCTGGCGGTCGGCTCGCAGCTCGGCGAGGAGCCGGCGGGCCTCCGGGGTGAGGTGCAGGGAGATCTCCCGCCGGTCGAAACGGCCCGGCTCACGCTCCAGCATTCCGGCGGCGACCAGCCGGTCACAGAGCCGACTGGCGGAGCTGAGCAGCATGCCGAGCCGGGAGGCGAGCCGACGCAGGTTGATCCCGTCGTACTGCTCCACGACCATCACAGCCCGTAGCTGCGCTCCGGACACCCGGTTGGCGGTCCCCTCCCGAGCCGACTCCCACACGGTCAACAGGGCAGCCGCCGCCGAGTCCAACGCGGCAGCCATACTCGTCTCGGGGTCCGGCGGACCGTGCAGTTCGGCCATGGTGGCCCGAGACTACTCCGAACCCACTGGTGGTCGAGCTTTGATCAAGGGAGTGGTGATGAGCGAACCGGTCAATCGGGCACGACGTACCCTGAACGAGACACCCGTCGATCGTCTCGTCGGCGGCGTCGGCGACGTTCTTGCCGGGTCGTACGGGATCACCGAGACGGAGCTGTTCCAGGTCGACTACCGGCTCTCGGAGCTGTTGCCTCTCACCGAGGGTGACCCCGTGACGGGTCCCGGGCACCCCGCCTGGCGCGCCTTCGACCACCAGTCGCCGGTGCTCGCCGACGGCACGGCCTGGCTCCCGGTCAGCATGCGCGGCGAGCGCCGGGGGGTGCTGCGACTGGCGCCGGTCCCGGACGACCCGACCCTTGTCGGCGAGCTGGCCGACATCGCCACCGCGCTCGCCCACGAGCTGGCCGCCGTGTCCGCCGGCACCGACGTCTACCGGGCGGCGCGGCGCAGCCAGCGGCTCACCCTGGCCGCTGAGATGCAGTGGGACCTGCTGCCGGGTCGCAGCCGGATCCGGCCCTCATTCAGTCTGGCCGGGCAGCTGGAGCCGGCGTACACGGTGCGCGGCGACAGCTTCGACTGGTCCGACGACGGGGAGAGTCTCTGGTTGTCCACCATCAACGGCACCGGTGAGGGTGTCGCTGCCTCCCTGCTCACCTCGCTGGCCACCCACGCGCTCCGCAACGCCCGCCGGGCCGGGCTCGGCCTGGCCGATCAGGCCGCCCTCGCCGACCAGGCGCTCTACGACGAGTACCGGGGTGAACGGCACCTCTCCTCGCTGCTGATGGAGCTGGACCTGCGCTCCGGGGTGCTGACGGTGGTCGACGCCGGCTCGCCCCGCCTGGTCCTGCTGCGCGAGGGAAAGGTCACCGAGCAGCCGCTGGAGGCGCAGTTCCCGCTCGGCATGTTCGAGGCGACCGACTACCAGGAGCAGCGGTTCCCGCTGGAGCGCGGCGACCGGATCTTCGTGGTCAGCGACGGGGTGGTGGAGGCCACCGGGCAGCACACGCGCTACGGCGAGACGGCGCTGGACCGGTTCCTGCGGCGGACCGGCCCGATGGAGCCGTTGGACGCCGTCCGGTCGCTGATCGGTGACCTGCGCGCGTTCGTCTCCGGTGACCTGGTCGATGACGCGGTGGTGGTCTGCCTGGACTGGACCGGGCCGCAGCCGTGACCGTCAGTACGCACCGCGGCTGTTCACCACCGCACCGAAGGTCTTCCAGAGGATGGTGAGGTCGGCGGCGAGGGACCAGTTCTCCACGTAGTAGAGGTCGAGCCGGATGCCGTCCTCCCAGCTCAGGTCGGACCGGCCGCTGACCTGCCACAGACCGGTCATGCCGGGCTTGACCAGCAGCCGCCGGGCCACGTCGCCGTCGTAGCGGGCCACCTCCGAGGGCAGTGGTGGGCGTGGCCCAACCAGGCTCATCTGGCCCAGCAGCACGTTGACCAGCTGCGGTAATTCGTCGAGCGACCACTTGCGCAGCAGCCGGCCGACCCGGGTGACCCGGGGGTCGTCGCGCATCTTGAACATCAGGCCGTCGGTCTCGTTGCGGGCGGCCAGCTCGGCGAGCAGCACGTCGGCGTTCACCACCATGGTCCGGAACTTGAACACCCCGAACTCCTGCCCGCCCCGACCGACCCGGACCTGCCGGAACAGCACCGGGCCCCGGCTGTCCAGCTTGATGGCCAACGCGATGAACGCGATCAGCGGCAGCAGCAACGCGAGCGCCAGCGACGAGGCGGACCGGTCGACGAAGCCCTTGACCAGCTTCCGTGCGCCGCGGAACTCGGGCGCCTCGACGTGGATCAGCGGCAGCCCGGCGACCGGGCGGGTGTGGATCCGTGGGCCGGCCACGTCCGTCAGCGCGGGCGCCACGACCAGGTCGACGCCGGTCCCCTCCAGCTGCCAACCGAGCCGGCGCAACCGGGCGGCGGTCAGCTCGCCGGAGGCGGTGACCGCGACCGTGTCCGCGCCGATCGCGGTGGCGGCCTCCGGGATGCCGCGGAACGATCCCACCACCGGCACGTCGCCCAACCGCTGCGCCACCGGCGCCAGCAGCGCGTCCGGGATGCACGCGCCGACCACGTGGTAGCCGGCGTACGGCTCCCGGCGCAACGTGTGCACCAGCTCCAGCACGTGCGCGGTGTCGCCGACCACCAGCACCTTGCGGGACCAGCCCGCGCCACGTGAGCGGGCCCGGTGCAGACGCTTGCGGGCGGCGAAGCGGGCGACTTCCAACCCCAAGGTGCCCACCGCGAAGGAGATGCCGAGGAAGCCTCGGGAGACGCCGACGTCGGCGATGTACCCGGCGATGGCGATCGCGCCGGCCAGCCGCAGGCTGGCCGAGCTGACCCGCCGGTACTCGTCCGCCCCGTAACCGATCACCCGGTCGTCGTAGCAGCCGAGCGCCTTGAGCGAGACCAGCCAGGCCAGCACCAGCCCCGGCGCCACCAGCACGTACGGGATCTCCGAGCCGCTCGGCTCGTCGTCACCGAACCGGGCGACGTAGCCGACGAGCAGCGCGATGATGAGGACGGTGGTGTCCAGCACCACCAGGATCCGGATGTACGACCGTTCGTCGGCGCGCGTCACCAGCCCGGCTGGACGGCCGGCAGGTTTCCCCGACCTGCTCGCGGGGGTCGACAGTGTCGCCGCGGTCACCGGCCCTCCCACTCTGATCAGGACGGCCCCGGCCGACGGATCGGACCGGAGGCGGACCGGCAATGCCGGAACACGTCGCCATCCTGCCCTGACAACTATGACCGCCGATTACTTCCGACGTATTGCCGTCACTTTTCTTCAACCGTCGAGGGCTACCGAGAAAGAGCCCGCCGTACCGGATCGGTGTACGACGGGCCCCTTCCTGTCTGCGTCTCGAATCAGCGCGGCGCCGGCGGGCGGAGCGCGATGGCGTTGAGGAAGATGTTGCCGATCTCGCTCGGGTCCTTGGTGACGAAGCTGCCGCCACCGGTCACCTTCGTGATCGACTCCAGCTCGGCCTTGCTGACGCTCTCGCCGATACCGATCATGACCACCTGGACCGGCCGCTCCGGGTCAGCGATCTGCTTCAGCTTGGCGAGCAGCTGGGCCTGGCTGATGCCGCTGCTGTCCTCGTTCTTGCCGTCGGTGAACAGCACGATGGAGTTGACCCGGCCGGGTTGCCAGTTCTCCTGCACCGCCTGGTACGCGGCCAGCGTGGTGTCGTAGAGGCCGGTGCCGCCGTCGGACGGCTTGATGCCGCCGAGCGCGCCTTCCAACTGGGCCCGCTGGGCGGAGAGCGGGCCGATGGGGATCAGCTGGCGGTAGTCCCGGTTGCCGACCAGCTTGGTGGAGAAGGTCCACAGGCCGATCGACCAGGAGTCGTCGAAGAGGCCGAGGCCGCGGCGTGCCGCATCCACGGTGACCTCCTCCCGGCTGCGGTTGTTGGCGCTGGGCACCTTTTCCTTCATCGAGCCGGAGACGTCGATGACGGCCAGCATCCGGCCGGACTGGGTGGCGATCGACCAGCTGGAGACGACCCGCTGTATCGCAGCCGGGTCCAGGCCACCCGCGGCGGTGCCGCCGGTGGGCGGCGCGGTCGACGCGCCGCCGGCCGGGCTCGGCGCGCCCTGCGGCGCCTTGAAGCCGGCGCCCCAGTTGCCGTCCGGCGCGCGCAGCGACTGCGCCGCCAGCCGGTCGCGGAACTTGGGGGTGGTGAGCAGCTCGTACAGCACCCGGGCCGCCGAGGCCTTGGTCGGCTCGATGCCGGGCAGCACCGCGTACGGGTAGTCCAGCGGCATCGGCGCCGGCTCCATGTAGAGCGCGGCGAGCTTTACCGGCGGCTCCTTGCTGTTGTAGGCGATCACGTCCTCTTCGGACAGCGCCGCCGCGCCGAGACCGCTGGCGATGGACGTCGGGTCCGTGGCGGTCGGGAAACGGGCCAGCAGATCGTTGCGGAGCGAGGAGCGCCCGGTGGCCAGCGCCCGCAGGGCACCGACGGTGTTGCGCTGGGCGTCGCCACCGGCGGCGCTGGCCGCCGCGGTCAGCGACAGCAGGCCGGACAGGCCGGCCGCGTCCCGGGTCGGCTCGACGATCCCGGTGCGCAGCGGGGTGCCTGGGTTGTTGACCTGCTTGAGCAGGTCCGTCCAGGTGAACTTCTTCTTGGGCCAGCCCAGCCGGCCGGCCACCGGCTCGGGCATCGCCACGACGACGGGACTGCGCGCGATGGAGGCGCCGTTGGTCGGAGCGAACGCCGTGGCGTCCTTCTTCAACCGCAGCAGCCAGGTCGAGGAGTCCGGCACCCAGACGTCCGGGGTGACGGCGGTGCCGCTGGCCTGCCCGACGCCGGCCAGAACGGCACCGTGCTTGGCCGCCACCACGGCGGCCACGTCGACCGGGTCGGACGCTGAGACGTCCACCCGGATGCAGGTGGGGCCTACCGCGGCGCCCTCCTTGACCCATTGGGACGCGGCGGCGTCCACCGCGGGCGCAAGCTCGGAGGCGACTGCCACGGCGAGCCGAATCTCCCCCGAACAGCTGGGCTGGATCAGCTCTCGATAGCCGAACCAGACGCCGGTCGTGACGACGAGCACCGTCGCCGTAGCGGCGGCGGCTGCTAGATGGAGTTTCGTACGCATGCGATGGCGGCCTGCTGACACGGTGACCATCTTGCGTACAAGGTGCCCTCTCTGCCACATCCGTTCGGACGAAAGTTACGGAGGAGAAACAGTTGATCGCTGTTTAACGACGCAGAGTGATGAGGCGGCCCCATGGTGTGGTCAAATCGGTGTCGCTCTCGCGTCTCACGACAGCACACAGGTCGGGCTCGGCACCGGCACGGGCTCGCCGATCGGCGTCGGGACGCCGGTGGTGGCGTCCCGGCGGAAGACCCGCACCATGCCCGCCCGCTCGTCGGCGACATAGAGGTGGTCGCCGAGCAACGCGAAGTGCCGGGGCCACTCGCCACCGGTGTCCACTTCGGCCACCAGCTCGGGCAGCTCGCCGGCCAGGTCGAAGACGGCGATGGTGCCCACCCCGCGGTTGGCGACGTAGAGGAACCGGCCGTCCGGTGCGACGGCGACCTCCGACGGCTGGACGTGGCCGGCCCGCTCGCTCGCCTCGACCCGACCGCGTTGGTGCAGCGCGCCATCGTCGGTCAGCTCGTACGCGATGACCGAGGCGTCCAGCTCGCCGACGAGCCAGCAACGCCGCCCGTCGGGGTGGCGGGCCAGGTGCCGGGGGCCCGTGCCGGGAGCCGTACGGATCCGGGGTCCGCGGGGCACCAGCCGCCCGCTCGCGCCGTCCAGGTCGTACCGGTAGACCGAGTCGGTGCCGAGGTCGACCGCGAGCAGCGGCCCTCGGCCCGGGCCCGGCGAGACCATGTGGCAGTGCGCCCGCTCCTGGCGCTCCGGGTCGGCGCCGTGGCCCTCGTGCACCACCAGGTCGGTGCGCTCGCCGGGCACGCCCCGCGCGTCGAGCGGGAAGACCGCGACGCTGCCTCCGCCGTAGTTGGCCGCCACGAGGTGGCCGCCGTCGGGCAGCACCGCCAGGTGGCAGGGCTCGGCGCCGCCGGTCGACCAGCTGCCGAGCGGATCCAGCGCCCCGTCGGGGCCGACCTGCCAGGCGCTGACCTCCCCATCTGCCAGCTCGTTGACCGCGTAGAGCACCGGGTGGGTGGGGTGCCGGGCCAGGAAGGAGGGAGACGGGGTGATCGCCACCGTGCCGAGCGGGGTCAACGCCCCGGTGGCCGGGTCACGGCGAGCCGCGACGATGCCGCTGCCCCGCCCGCCGCTCTGCGCGGTGTAACACCCGATGTGGACGACCTCGACCTGACCACTCACGTCCAACTCCTCCGCCGGCATCCTGCGTTGATCCAACCAGAGGCTGCCCGCGATGCCGGCTCGTTAACCGGCTTTCCGGCTCCGGATCGGCGCCGCCAGGACCCCAGCCGCTGCCGGCCGGCCGTGGGCGGCGGCGACTCAGGCGGCCGGCACCGGCTCTCCGCGCTGCCGGGCCACGTGCTCGACCAGGGAGATCAACACCAGCTTGCCGGACTGCCGGTCCCGCGCGTCGCAGAGCACCATCGGCACGTCCGGGTCAAGGTCGAGCGCCCGGCGTACGGTCTCCAGGTTGAACCGGCGGGAGTCGTCGAAGCAGTTCACGCCCACCACGAACGGGATGCCGCGCTGCTCGAAGTAGTCGATGGAGGGGAAGCAGTCGGCCAGCCGCCGGGTGTCGGCGAGCACCACCGCGCCGAGTGCGCCGAAGGCCAGCTCGTCCCAGAGGAACCAGAACCGGTCCTGCCCCGGGGTGCCGAACAGGTAGACCTGGAGGTCGTCGTTGATGGTGATCCGGCCGAAGTCCATCGCCACCGTGGTGGTCGACTTCCCCTCCACCCCGGAGATGTCGTCGGTGCCGATTCCGGCCCCGGTCAGCACCTCCTCGGTCTGCAACGGCCGGACCTCGCTCAGCGCGCTGACCAGCGTCGTCTTGCCGGCCCCGAATCCACCGGCGATGAGGATCTTCAGTGCGAGCGGGATGGTGGTGCCGGAGCCCGCATGGTCATAGCGCACGAAGTCCACTGACCACCGCCTTGAGGATGTCGTTGTCGGGAAGGTGCCCGGCGGCCGGCGGCTCGTGCACCGCGACCAGTCCCTGGGCGAGGAGGTCACCGAGCAGCACCCGGACCACCCCGACCGCGAGGTCCAGCTCGGCCGCCAGCTCGGCCACCGACACCGGCCGGCGGGCCAGCGCGACCAGCCGCCGGTGCTCCGGGAGCAGCCGTGGGTCGGCCGCCGGGTCGAGATCCGACCCGGCCAGTACGAACGCGACGAGGTCGAACCCATCGACGGCGGAGCGTACCCGGCCGCCGGTGAGGGTGTACGGGCGCACTACCGGGCCGGCGTCGCCGTCCAGCCACTCGTGCTGCGGCCCGGGCGGCTCAGCTCGCATCACCGGCACCCGCCGACGATCGGGCCGGTGCGGTGAGGTTCTCCCCGACCCGGATCACCAACATCGCCATCTCGTACGCGACCAGGCCGATGTCCGCGTCGGCGTCGCTCACCACGGCCAGGCAGGTGCCCTGCCCGGCGGCGGTGACGAAGAGGTACGCCGACTCCATCTCCACCACGGTCTGCCGGACCGGGCCACCGTCCACGTGCCTGCTCGCGCCCCGGGCCAGGCTGGAGAAGCCGGCGGCGAGGGCGCAGAGGTGCTCGGCGTCGGAGCGCTCCAGCTCGGCCGAGGAGCCGAGCAGCAGCCCGTCGGCGGAGAGCACCACCGCCTCCCGGGCCGCCGGTACCCGTTCCACCAACTCGTCGAGCAGCCAGTCGAGGCCGGTGCTCTGCTTCGTCGAATGCGGCACTAGGCGTCCCTCTCAGTCGCGGTCGGGGGTTCGGAGGCCGCGGCGGGCGCGGCGGCCGGGGCAGGCCCCGGGTCGGCGACTCGCGCCGGCACCGGATCGGCGGCCGGCCTGACAGCCGGGTCCGCGCCGGCCTGGCCTGCGGGGTCTCCTGGCGCCGTCGGGTCTGGAGAGGCCGAGGCGGCGGCGGGTCCTGCCGGGGCGGTGGCCGGGCCGGCCGGGCCGCCCGGGTTGATGACGGTGGCGCGGCCCCGGGCGGTCCCGGCCTGGAGAGCCGACATCACCCGACGCACCTCCTCAGGCGATCGGGGCGTCGGGGTGTCGGTGACGGTCGACCGGGGCCGGGATGCCGGGGTACGCCGCCGCACCCGGCGGGGCAGCCCGTCCAGCTCGTCCACCGCCTCGCCGTCGGCCGGCAGCCGGTCGCCCGCACCGTCACCTGACCCGCGACCCGTGGCCGACCCGATCGGTGGTGGCCCGCCGTCGCCTGACCCGTTGGCACCTGAACCGTTCGTGGGCGCCGGGTCCGGTGTGCCGGTGGGTCGGGCGGACGGGGCGCCGGCGGTGAGCGGGGCCGTGAGTGCCCGGCTGCGGCCGGCCCGGGTCCGGGGTACGGCAGCGCGCCGGCCGGTCCGGGCCAGCCGCCGGTCCGGGCCGGGTGACGCGGCGCCCAGCCCGGCCGGGTCGGGGCCGGCCGGCGGCTCGGTGGTGATCAGGTCGGTGGGGACCAGCACCACGGCGGTCACCCCGCCCTCCCCGGACGGGCGCAGCCGCACCCGCACCCCGTGCCGTGCCGCCAGCCGGGCCACCACGAAGAGACCGAGGCGAGCGCTCTGCGCCGGGTCGAACTCGGGCGAGCTGGCGAGCCGGACGTTGGCGCTCTCCAGCGCCGCGGCGGACATCCCCAGCCCCTGGTCGGTGATCTCCAGCGCGTACCCGTTGGCCACCTGCTCCCCGCTGACGGTGACCCGGGTGTCCGGCGGTGAGAAGGCCGTGGCGTTCTCGATCAGCTCGGCGAGCAGGTGGATGACGTCACCGACGGCCCGGCCCAGCACGCCGGCCGGCTGAACGGCGGTGATGTCCACCCGGTCGTACGCCTCGACCTCCGAGCTCGCGCCCCGGATCAGGTCGACCATCGCGACCGGGTTGCGCCAGCCGCGGCCCGGCGCGGAGCCGGCGAGGATGACCAGGTCCTCGGCGTGCCGGCGGAGCCGGGTGGCCAGGTGGTCCACCTGGAACAGCTCGGCCAGCTCGTCCGGGTCCTCGGCGCGCCGCTCCATGCGGTCCAGCAGGTGCAGCTGCCGGTGCACCAGGCTCTGGCTGCGGCGGGCGATGTTGAGGAAGACCTCGTTGAGCCCCCGGCGCAGGGTGACCTCGTCCACCGCGGCCTGGACCGCGGTGCGCTGCACCTCGGTGAAGGCTCGCCCGACCTCGCCGATCTCGTCGTGGCCGTATTTCAGTGGGGGCGCCTCCCGGGCGACGTCGACCTGCTCACCCCGGCGTAGCCGGGTAACCACGTCCGGCAGCCGGTGTTCGGCCAGCTCCAGCGCGGCGGTGCGGACGCCGCTGAGCCGTCGGACCAGCGTGCGGCCGACCCGCAGCGCCACGAGCACCGAGATCACCACGGCGACGAGCCCGAGCACCCCGGCCGCGGCCAACCGGACCAGGATCCGGACCGCCATCGGCACCGAGCGGTCGGTGAGCCCGTCGGCCTCGGTCAGCTCGAAGTCGCGGAGCTGCTGCTGCACCGCGTCGTGGCTGGCCTGCCAGGCCGCGGCGTCCACCGGTGGCCGGCCGGACCGGTTGGCCACGACCAGCGTGTCCTGCATGGCGCGGAGGCGGGTGAACGCGGTGCCCTCGGTCAACCGCTGGTACCCGGCCCGAGCCGCCTCGGGCAGGTCGGCCACCGCGCTCTCGGTGAGCCACCGCTGGTTGCCGATGGCCTGCACGAGCTGGGTGTGCTCCCCCTCGGCGAACCGGCCCGCCGCCAGCGCTCCGGCCAGCAGGGCGTCGGCCTGGCCGAGCAGCTCCCGCGAGCGACCCAGCGCGGTGAGAGCCAGCACCTGCCGGTTGAGGTCGGGCTCGGCCAGGTTCGCCATGCCGGCGAACGCCTGGAAGGCCGAGGAGATCATGCCGCTGTAGAGGCCGATGGCGCCGGCCCGGTCCACCTTGCGGTCGTCGATGAAGTCCCGGCCGGCCGGCAGGGCCGCGAGGGCGGTGACCAGCCGGTCGACCCGAGCGTCGAGCAGGTCGTCGGCGGCGTCGCGCAGCTCCTCCCCGTCGACCCGGCGGCGCAGCTCGGCGACCGCCCGATCGGTACGCTGCCGCTGCTCGGCCAGGGCTGGCAGCTCCGTGGTGCCGGCGAGCTGCACCACCGAGAGCCGGCGTTCGCGTTGCAGCTCGGTGACCACGGTCTCGCCGGGGCGGCCCAGGTCGTACAGCAGGGTGCGGGCGGAGAGCAGGTCCAGCGCGGGACCGAAGGTCAGCGTGGTGGCGAAGATCCACAACGCCAGTAGCGCGGTCACCGGCGCGACGACCAACGCGGTCAGCTTCGAGCGGATCGGCCAGTCGCGGGTTCTCATCAGACCTCGCCCGTGCAGGGGTGGCAGGAGGGGCGCCGGCACCGCCGGGCAACGCGCCGGCCGGCTGCGCCCGACCAGGAGGCCGGGCACCGGCGCGGGCGCCTTGGGCAGGATACGTAATCGCGCGGCGTTGCACTACCGCCTGTCGCGCCAACATGGACGCTCCGGAATCCGCTGGGCCGGCACGGCGAGCGCCCCGCCGGTGTACCGGCGGGGCGCTCGTGGTCGTGCGGTACGGGTACGGGTCAGGCGTTGGCGGCGATGCCGAGCCCCTCGGCGACCCGCCGGCCGTAGTTCTCGTCGCACTGGCTGAAGTGCCAGACCATCTTCTCCTGGATGTGCTTGTCGCACCGGGCCAGCAGCGTGGTCAGGTTGAGGATCAGGTCGTCGCGCTCCCAGTCCGCCATCTCGCGGAAGCGCCGGCCGGCCTGGGAGTAGTTGTTCTGCCGCTCGATCGGGGCCTTCATGACCTGCCCCGAGACGAACGGGCGGTACTCCCGGTAGGACTCGTCGGCCTCCTGGAGACCGGCGACCGAGGACGGCTCGAAGTTGATGTGCGGGTTCCCGCCCCGGTTGTCCACGCCGTACGACATCTGGCCGCCGCCCTGGTTGGTGCTGACCTGGACGTCCTCGCGCGGCCGGTTGACCGGCAGCTGGAGGTAGTTCGGGCCGACCCGGTAGCGCTGGGTGTCCGAGTAGGAGAAGGTGCGCCCGATGAGCATCTTGTCGTCGGAGAAGTCGATGCCGTCGACCAGCACACCGGTGCCGAAGGCGATCTGCTCGTTCTCGTTGTGGTGGTCGGTGATGTTGCGGTTGAGCGTCATCATGCCCACCGACAGGTAGGGGAACCGCTCCTCCGGCCAGATCTTGGTGTCGTCGAGCGGGTCGAAGTCCAGCTCCGGGTGCTCGTCGTCGCTCATGATCTGCACGTTGAGCTCCCACTGCGGGTACTCGCCGCGCTCGATCGCCTCGTAGAGGTCCTTGGAGGCGTGGCCCAGCTCGGTGGCCTGGATCGCGTCCGCCTCCGCCTGGGTCAGGTTGTGCTCGCCCTGCTGGGTCATCCAGTGGAACTTGACCAGCACACCCTCGCCGTGCACGTTGACGAGACGGTAGGTGTTGACCCCGGAGCCACGCATGGTGCGGTAGTTCTTCGGGATGCCGTACGGGGAGAAGAGCCAGGTCAGCATGTGCATCGACTCCGGCGTGTTCGACATGAAGTCGAAGATCCTGTTCGGCTCCTGACGGAAGGTCACCGGGTCCGGCTTCAGCGCGTGGATCACGTCGGGGAACTTGATCGCGTCGCGGATGAAGAAGACCTGGAGGTTGTTGCCCACCACGTCCCAGTTGCCGTCCTCGGTGCGGAACTTGACCGCGAAACCGCGCGGGTCGCGGGCGGCCTCGGAGGAGTCCCGGCCCCCGATGACGGTGGAGAACCGGATGGTGACCGGGGTCTTCTTGCCCCTCGTCTGGAACAGCTTGGCGCGGGTGTACTTCGCCGCCGGTTCGTCACCGATCGTCCCGTACGCCGCGAACTCGCCGTGCGCGACGAAACCGCGCGCGTGCACGACCCGCTCCGGGATCCGCTCCCGGTCGAAGTGGCTGATCTTCTCCAGGAAGTGGTAGTTCTCCAGCGTGGCGGGGCCACGCGAACCGACCGTCCGCTGCTGCTGGTTGTTGTGCACGGGGTGGCCCTGCCGGGTGGTGAGGATCGGCTTGCTGTCCTGTGGGTCGCTCATCGCTCTCCTCCAGAGTCGGACCTGACCGGCATCACCCCACCCAAGCGCGCTTTCTGGAATGAGTCAAATTTTGGCTGGATCCCGTGCTGTGGCCTCGTCATCGCACGAACGGCAACACGTTCCGCGACACCGGACACGGACCGTTGAGGAAAGTGCCCCGGATCGGGATTGGCGATCAGTGCCGCGAGGGAATACGAGGTGACGAAGGAGGAGCCATGTCGCCCACGCAGATAATCGTCGTCGTGCTCGTCGTGCTGGTGCTCGTCGCGGCACTGGCCGCGGCCGTCCGGACACTCGGCCGCCGCCGCGGGCTGCGCAGCCGGTTCGGGCCGGAGTACGACCGGGTGGTGGCGGAGCAGGACAGCCGGTCCGCCGCGGAGCGCGAGCTGCGCGACCGGGAACGCCGGCACGCCGAGCTCACGCTCACCCCGCTCAGTCCGGAGTCCCGGGCGCGGTACGCCGCCGCCTGGGAGGAGCTTCAGGTCCGCTTCGTCGACTCGCCCGGCGAGACCGTGGGCGACGCGGATGAGCTGGTCACCCGGCTCATCGAGGAACAGGGCTATCCGACCGGGGACTTCTCGGACCAGATCGCCCATCTCTCCGTCGACCACGCCCGCACGCTGACCAACTACCGGGACGCGCACGAGATCCACCTGCGCAACTCCCGGGGCGAAGCCAGCACCGAGGAGCTGCGCCAGGCGGTCGTGCACTACCGGGCACTCTTCGCCGACCTGCTCGGTGAGGAGCCGGTCGGCCACCGTCCGCCCGAACAACGTCACCCGGACACCCCGCACGACGCCACGAGCCGCTGAGGAGGCCACCGATGCGCCAGGAAGAGCCGCAGGTGAGCAACGACCATCCGGAGGCCGGCCGGTCCGCGCCGGTGCCGGTGCCGCCGGCCGGCGACCGGGCCGGTCGCGCGGACGTGCCCGAGGACGCCCTGGACGACCGGGGCACCTTCGACGACCCGTCGGCCTCGGACGACAAGACCGACGAGCGCGAGTTCCATGAGCCGGGGCCGCTGCCGACCACCTTCGGCGCCACCACGGTGGCCGATGCGGTGGCGGCGTCCGCGCTGGCCAGCCCGCGCCCGGAGGACCAGCCGGACCCCCGGGCCGAGCGGACCGCCCAGCCCGGGGACGGCGCCGAGGACGGCGAGCGTGAGGGTCTGCGTGCCGACCCCACCGCCGAGCTGCACCGCCGGGGCACCGATCCGGAGACCGACGACGCCCGCGCCGACGCGGACACGTCCATGCGGACCGTCGCTCCGCCGGGGAGCACGGACGGTGGACCCGAGCGGCGCAGTGATCTGACCGCAGCCGGCGGCGACCCGGACGCGGCCGCCTACGGCAGCGCCACGCCGGGAATGGTCGACCCGGACGCGGTCTCGCCGGATGCCGACCCGGTGCTGGCCCCCAGTGGCGCCGGCGCCTCGCTGGAGTCGGCCGGTACGTCGCGACCCGCCGGGTCGACCGTGGCGGCCGAGCCGGCCACGCTTCTCGACGCGGAGACCGCGCAGCGTTTCCAGGACCGCTGGCGGGACGTGCAGCTGCGTTTCGTGGACGATCCGCAGGCCGCGGCCGGCGAGGCGCAGTCGCTGGTGGAAGAGGCCATCCAGGCGCTCGCGTCGGCGCTGGCCGCGCAGAAGAACGCGCTGGGCGGGTGGCAGGACGCCGGGTCGGCGGACACCGAGCAACTGCGCATGGCGGTACGCCGCTACCGGGACTTCCTGGACCGCGTGCTGGGTCGCTGAGCGACAGACCACGGGCGCCCCGGCCAGCCGGCCGGGGCGCCCTGGCACGCCCGGGGAGCCGTCCCGCCCGTTCTCCCGCCGGATCGACCTGGTGGAGACCGCCCGATCGGGCCCGAACACGGCGGACCCGACATGCAGGCGTGAAAACGCCCGTTCGGGGTAATAGGGCGCGCGCGATCGAACGGGCGGCGGACGAGGGGTGACGGCGATGGACGACGGCGGCGGCGGTCTTCGGCTCGACATGAATGTCCTGGACTACCTCATCCTGGCCCTCTATTTCGTCACCGTCCTCGGGGTCGGCTTCGCCGCCCGCCGGGCGATCCGCACCAGCGTGGACTTCTTCCTCTCCGGCCGGTCCCTGCCGGCCTGGGTGACCGGTCTCGCCTTCGTCTCCGCGAACCTGGGCGCGCTGGAGATCATCGGGATGGCCGCGAACGGCGCCCAGTACGGCGTGATGACGGTCCACTACTACTGGATCGGCGCGGTGCCGGCGATGGTTTTCCTGGGCATCGTGATGATGCCCTTCTACTACGGTTCCAAGGTCCGCAGCGTGCCGGAGTACCTGCGGCTGCGGTTCAACCGCCCCACCCACCTGCTGAACGCGCTCAGCTTCGCCGTCGCCCAGGTGCTGATCGCCGGAGTGAACCTGTACGCGCTGGCCCTGGTGATGCAGGCCCTGCTCGGCTGGCCGCTCTGGACCGCGATCGTGGTCGGCGCGGCGATCGTGCTGGCGTACATCACCATCGGCGGTCTGTCCGGGGCGATCTACAACGAGGTGCTCCAGTTCTTCGTCATCCTGGCCGGCCTCATCCCGGTCACCGTGATCGGCCTGGTCAAGGTGGGCGGGGTGTCCGGGCTGATGGACGCGGTCCGCGACTCCAAGCTCGGGGAGGCGGGCCTGCACGCCTGGCAGGACACCGGCACCACCGCCAACCCGCTCGGCGCGCACTGGATCGGCATCGTCTTCGGCCTCGGCTTCGTGCTCTCGTTCGGCTACTGGACAACCAACTTCGCCGAGGTTCAGCGGGCGCTGTCGGCGAAGAACATGAGCGCCGCCCGGCGTACGCCGATCATCGCCGCGTACCCGAAACTGTTAATCCCCCTGGTCACGGTCATCCCCGGCCTGGTGGCCCTGGTGACGGTGAAGGGCCTCGGCGCGGAGAGCGGCGACCTGCAGTACAACAACGCCATCCCGCTGCTGATGCGCGACCTGCTCCCCAACGGCGTGCTCGGGGTGGCGGTCACCGGCCTGCTCGCCTCGTTCATGGCGGGCATGGCGGCCAACGTGAGCGGCTTCAACACCGTCTTCACCTACGACATCTGGCAGTCGTACATCCGCCGCGACCGGTCGGACGAGTACTACCTGCGGATCGGCCGGTGGGCGACGGTCGCGGCCGTGGTGATCGGCATCGGCACCGCGTTCATCGCGGCCGGGTTCAGCAACATCATGAACTACATCCAGGCGCTCTTCTCCGTCTTCAACGCGCCACTCTTCGCCACCTTCATCATCGGCATGTTCTGGAAGCGGATGAGCGCGCTGGCCGGCTTCTGGTCGCTGCTGCTGGGCACCCTGGTGTCGCTGAGCCTCTACCTGCTCTACAAGGGCGGAGTGGTCCACTTCAACTCCGACCTGGAGGAGAGTTTCTGGGGTGCCGGCCTCGCGTTCGCCACGGCGGTGGTGGTCGCCGCGATCATCACGCCGCTCACCGCGCCGAAACGCGACGAGGAACTGCGCGGGCTGGTCTACGGCATGGGCGGCGTCGACCTGAAGGGCGATGTGCTCGCGGGCGACGCCGCCTGGTACCGCTCCCCCGTGCTGCTCGGCGTGATCGCGGTCGCGCTGGCCGCCCTCTTCTACATCCCGGTCTTCTAGGAAAGGGGTCGGCAGATGAGCAACGACGGCCAGCCGGCACAGGACCCGCTGATCGACGAGACGCAGAAGGAGCAGCGCCGCTCCGCCGCGGCGCGGCTGTTCGACATCCGCCGGGTGATCGGTGGTCTCTTCGTGGCGTACGGGGTCATCGTGACCTTGATCGGCGTCTTCGACAGCCGGGCCGAGATCGACAAGGCCGAGGGCGTCCGGATCAACCTGTGGGCCGGTCTGGTGATGCTCGCCTTCGGCCTGCTCATGCTGCTCTGGCAGTGGCTGCGCCCGGCCGAGCCACCCGCGCCGAACGAGAAGGATCCCGGTAGCTGACCGACGGCGCGCCCACCGGGTGGTCGGCGCACATCGGCCCACCCGGGGGCGCGGGGCATGGGCGCCGCCCGAGGGGGTACGCGAGGGGGATCAGGCAACGTGTCGGACACAGGAGGCAGCACCATGACCGATCGCGACCGCCGACCCCCGCTGGAGGAGAGCCCGGAGATGGCCGCGGCGGCGGACGATGACAGCACCGTCCCGCAGCTGCGGACCGGGGGCGGCCCGGACCGGGACACCCCGGCCTTCGGTGAACCCCGCACCCGGCCGGACGACCTCGCGCCGGACACCGACGATCTGCTCGGCGACCCGTACGCCGCCGGCACCGGGGCGACCGGAACGGGCACCGGCGCCGGCGGGGACAACATCCGTACCGGCGCGGAACAGCCCTGGGAGCCGGAGGACCTGGTGATGGCCCGCGGGCAGGACCTCACCCCGGAGAACCTGGACAGGGCCCGCCGTGACCTGGCCGAGCAGGGTCGGGCGGCGATCGAGCGCACCGTGCCCTGAGCAGGGCGCACGAGGGGGTCCCCGGCCCGACCGTCACGGTCGGACCGGGGACCCGGGGAACCTGCCGCCGGCAGTGCCTCACCTACCACCGGCGGCGGGTGGGTGCGGGAGCGATCCGGTCAGAGCGCCGGGTACGCGTTGCGCATCAGCTCCTGGAACTGCGCGGAGAACCACGCGCCGGAGATCGGCGCGTTCGGCAGGGCACCCGTCGCACTGTTGCCGTTGCGGGGGTTGCCGGTGTAGGTCGGGTCGCACATCCGGTCGAAGCCCTTGCCCTCGTCGTTCGGGATCAGCTCGCTGGAACCGTCCGACTCGCCCGGAGGCTTCACCCAGACGTACGCGTCGATGCCCGGCTCGGGAGCCGGCCGGGGCCGCTCGCCGAGGCCCGCGCCGGCCTGGTTGCACCAGTTGCCGGCGTGGATCCGGCGGTCGATCCGACCACCGTTGACGTAGGTGTCCACACTGGTCGTCGCGCCCGGTCCGGTGGGCCGGGCGGTGCCGCCCCAGCCGTTGCGGGAGGTGTCGATCAGCATGCCGATGCCGGAGTTGAAGCCGACCTGGACCAGCTTGTCGCGGAACGCCTGGGCGAACGACAGCTCGTCTACGTAGAAGTTCCAGTCGATCCACTTCGACTGCCGCACCGACTGGCCGTTCACGTTGTCAGTGATCTTGATGTACGGCTCGCGCAGGGCAGAGTAGTTCGCCGTGTTGACGATGAACCCGTGCACGTTGGCCACCGTGCTGCCGGAGGCGACCGCGGCGGTCTTCAGGAGATCGGCGGTCGGGCCGAAGTTGGTGTCCCAGCCGATCCAGCCGTGGTGCGCGGCGTCGATGTAGTTGTAGACGTTGCCGAGCGTGCCCAGCTTGGCCAGGGCGTAGCCGACGCCGTTGACGTACGCGCCGTTGGCCTTGACCGTGTCGCACATCGCCGTGCCGCCGGCCTGCCCGGAGGTGTTCGTCACCAGGTTGGGCAGCGAGTCGATCTCGATGATGTTGATGATGCGGATGTTCCGGTACTTCGGGTCGGCCTGGATCGCGGCGATCGGGTCGATGTACTCGGCCTTGTACCTGGGCAGGTCGTCCGGGCCCAGTTCACCGTTCGAGGCGAGCGCGGCGCAGTCCCGGCCGGGCAGGTTGTAGATCACGAACTGGATGTAGCCGGCGCCCTGGCGCAGCGCCTCCTCCAGGTGGTCACGCACTCCGAAGGCGCCGTTGGAGCTGCTGTCCGGGGTGCCGTTGATGGCGGCGATCCGGTCCAACCACACCGCGGTCGGGTTGTTGGAAATCCTGCTGCCGCCCGGCTCGGCGTCCGCCTTGGCCTTCCACTCGGGGTTCACGTATCCCCGGGCCCCGGCGTACGGGTTGTCCACCTTGCTGCCGGTGGGCGGCGGCGTGGTCGGTGGGGGCGTGGTCGGCGGTGGGGTCGTCGGCGGTGGCGTGGTCGGCGGCGTGGTGCCACCGTTGCAGGTCACCCCGTTGAGGGTGAACGAGGTCGGCTTGGGGTTGCTGCCGCTCCACGCGCCGTTGAACCCGATGCTGGTAGACGCGCCGGTGGCGAAGCTGCCGTTGTAGGACAGGCTGCGGGCGGTGACCTGGCTGCCGGACTGGGTGAACTCGGCCGACCAGCCCTGCTGCACCCGCTGACCGGAGTTCGGGAAGGTCCACCCGAGCGTCCAGCCGTTGACCGGGTCACCGATGTTCTTGATGGTGATGTTCGCGCTGAAGCCACCGGGCCACTCGTTCGCCGAGTAGGCGATGTCGCACTGGGTCGCGGCGTGCGCCGCGGTGACGGGGATCGTCACCAACCCACCGGCGACCAGGACGCCCGCGCCGGCGAGCGCGAGGGCCCGGCGTGGGCCGGACAGCCTTCTCCACACATTCATGCCACTGATCTCCTTGGGCGAGACCGGGCTCGCGTACGGCCCGGCGGGACGGCCCGGTGGGCGTCCTGGACGGACGGCCGCCGGCGCCAACGGGATTCATCGGGGGTGCCCGACCCGGACGGGCGGTGGGTGGTGTGGTGAACGACCGGCAAGCGGCCGGTCGGCGGCGGGATGTCGTCCGGCGGACCGGATGCCCTCAACTCCCCTGCCTGCGCGGTGTGGCTCCCCGAACCGCGTGCGCCGATTCTTGCATGGGAGCGCTTCCATGGCAATGGCTCAATGTGTTCGAGCGGCGACGTCCGTGACCCGAGGCGGACGATACCTCCGACTGTGCGCGACCGGCACGAGCGGCTCCAGGGCCGCCGCTACCGGATGGCCCGACCAGGCCGACACAGCGAGCGCGGAACACCCTGGTGCACGCGGAACCCGGAGTCGCGCTCCCAGACGGCGTTCGGCGTAAAAAAAGCCGCGTAGCACCCCTTTGCCGCTTAGCAACAGTAAAGGTCAAAACACGAATCTTTCCCTTGATAGTTCATGAAACGGTCTAACGTCGGTCTTAGCTCGGTTGTCGCCGGGCTCAGGACAACAGGGATGGAGTGACGCAGGTCATGGCTAAGAAGATGCTCGGGAAGGTCGTTGCGGGCGCCGCGCTGGGCGGCGCGTCGCTCCTGGTGTTCACGCCGGGGATCGCGTTCGCCGATGGGCACCACGACGGTGGCAAGGACCGTGACGGCAAGGTTTTCGCCAAGCCGCACGTCGTCAAGGCCGGCGAAGAGGTCAAGCTCCTCGAGGTCTGCCCGGATCGCCAGGAGCACGCGTTCGTGTGGTCCAAGGTCACCGGCAAGGTCAAGCTCAAGCCGGTGCACGACGACCGGAGCGACGACCGCGGCGACGAGCACGGCAAGGACGACAAGGGCAAGGACGAGAACGGCAAGGACCACAACGGCAAGGACGAGCACGGCAAGGACGAGAACGGCAAGGACCACAACGGCAAGGACGAGCACGGCAAGGACGAGAACGGCAAGGACCACAACGGCAAGGACCACAACGGCAAGGACCACAACGGCAAGGACCACAACGGCAAGGACCACAACGGCAAGGACGAGAACGGCAAGGACCACAACGGCAAGGACGAGAACGGCGGCCAGGGCGGCGGCGCTGCTGACGGGTACAGCGACGAGAACCGCAAGGACGAGGACCGCAAGGACGACAAGGGCAAGGACCACAACGGCAAGGACGAGAACCGCAAGGACGAGGACCGCAAGGACGAGGACCGCAAGGACGAGGACCGCAAGGACTGGAAGGGCGACGAGCACGGCCAGGACGCGGACCACGGCCGCGACAAGAAGGACTGGGACTCCAAGGACGAGGACAAGAAGGACTGGGAGTCCAAGGACCACGACGAGTACGGCTCGGACAAGGGCTGGGAGTCCAAGGACAACGGCTCCGAGTACGGCTCGGACAACGGCAAGGACCGTGACGGGTACGGCTCGGACGAGCGCGGCGATCGCGGCAAGGACCGTGACGACCACGGCAAGGACCGTGACGACCACGGCAAGGACCGCGGCGACCGCGGCGACAACGGCAAGGACCGTGACGAGGACCGCTGGGAGCACAAGCGGGACTTCGTCTACTACGGCGAGGCCAAGGTCGACAAGGACGCCCGCCCGGGTCGCTACGAGCTCAAGGGCTCGTGCGGCGAGGGTGAGCTCGTCGTGCTGCCCCGCGGCGGGGTCGACGGTGGTGACGGGGGCGCGAGCACCGGCACCGACCGTGGCCTGGCCACCGGTGGGGCGAGCCTGCTCGGCGCTGCCGCGCTGGGCGGGATCGTGCTGATGCGTCGTCGGCGGACCGATGGTTCGCTCGTCTGACGTGACGACGACACGGGCCGGCGGCCGTCACGGGAAACCGTGGCGCGCCGCCGGCGCGGTCGTCGTCGTCACCCTCGCCATGATCGGTGCTGGCATGATCGGCGCCGCGCTGAAGACCACGCCCTCTCCCCGCCCGCCGCAGCCCCTGGCCCAGGCCGGTCCCGAGGTCACCGGACCGGCTGTCACCGGCACGGAAGCCCCGCCGGTCGACGGTGAACCTGCCGCCGACGGGGACGTTCCGGCGGGATTGGCGCGGTCCGCCCCGACCGGCATCGAGATCCCCAAGATCGGCGTCAACGCGACGATCATGTCGCTGGGCACCAACCCGGACGGCACCGTCCAGGTCCCCCCGCTGGAGCAGGCCGACCAGGCCGGCTGGTACGAGCCGGGCGCGAGCCCCGGCGAGACCGGTAACGCGGTCATCGTCGGGCACGTGGACTCGGCGAAGCTCGGCCCGGCCGTCTTCTTCGACCTCGGCTCTCTCGTCCCCGGCGACACCATCACCGTGCGGCGCGCGGACGGCCAACCGGTCGCCTTCAGGGTCGACTCGGTGAAGTCGTACCCGAAGGCGTCCTTCCCCACCGAGCTGGTGTACGGGCCGAACGACCGGCCCGGCCTCCGGGTGGTCACCTGCGGCGGTCAGTTCGACCAGGCCGCCAAGAGCTACCCGGACAACGTGGTCGTCTTCGCCACCCTGGCGGAGTGACCCGCGACAGCGAACCCGGTCCGGCCGGTCGGGGTGACCCGACCGGCCGGACCGCGTCCGGCGTACCTGATCAGGCGGCGGCGGAGGTCCGCACCAGGGTGCGGATCTGGCGCAGCAGCACGGACAGGGCGGCGAGATCCGCCCGCGACTCGTCGAACTCCCCCATCGCCCGGCGCGCCCGGTGGATCGAGGTGGCGTTCGACTGCTCCCACTGCTGCACCCGCTCGTGCGGCGGCAGCTGATCCGGCGTGGAGCCGAGCACCTCCGCGGTGAGCGCGGCCAGCGCGGCGTACAGGTCGTAGCGCAGCGCCATCCGGGCCAACGTCTGCCAACGGTCCTCCCGCGGCAGCAGGGAGATCTTCGACAGCAGCGAGTCCACCCGGAACAGGTCGGAGAGCACGAAGTAGACCGAGGCCACCTCGCCCACGTCCCGCCCGCTGCGGGTCGCGGTCTCCACCACGTCCATCAGGCCGAAGCTGTACATCAACCGGGTCGCCTGCTCGGCCAGCTCACGCGGCAGCCCACGCTCGGTCATCGAGTCGATGTGCGCCGCGATGGCCTGCCGCTCGGTGCCGTAGAACAGCTCCTCCAGCCCCGGCAGCAGCCGGGCCACCCCGTCGCGCAGCCGGGCGATCTCACCCGGTACGTCGATCGGCGAGCGCCGGTTGGACACCAGCCACCGCACCGCGCGGTCGAGCAGCCGCCGGGTGTCCAGGTAGACGCTGGTCTGCAGCTCCGGCGCCACCTTGTTGTCCAGCGCCTCGACCGCTTCCCACAGGTCGCGCAGCCCGAACACCTCGCTGACCACCACATAGGCCCGGATCACGTCGGCCGCGCTGGCCGCGGTCTCCTCGACCACCCGGAAGACGAACGAGATGCCGCCCCGGTTGATCGCCTCGTTGACCAGCACGGTGGTGACGATGTCCCGGCGCAGCCGGTGCCGGCCCATCCGGTCGGCGAACCGCTCGCGCATCGGAGTCGGGAAGTAGTTGACCAGGACCTCGGTCGTCCACTCCTCGTCGGCCAGCCCCTCGGTGAGGATCTCCCGTTCCAGGACGATCTTCACGTACGCGAGCAGCACCGCGAACTCCGGCGCGGTCAGGCCGGACTCGTTGCGGACCGCCAGCTCCTCGTCCGGCGGCAGCGCCTCCAGTGCCCGGTCCAACGCGCCCGAGCGCTCCAGATCATTGATCATCCGCCGGTGCACCGGGAGCAGCGAGGCGGCCTGGGCCTGGGCATTGTTGATCGCCCGGGCCTGGTCGTAGTTGTCCCGCAGCACCAGCTCCGCGACCTCGTCGGTCATCTCGGCCAGCAGCTCGTCCCGGGCAGCCGTGGTCAGCTCCCCGTCGGCGACCGCGGTGTTCAGCAGGATCTTGATGTTCACCTCGTGGTCGGAGGTGTCCACCCCGGCCGCGTTGTCGATGAAGTCGGTGTAGATCCGGCCACCGGTCAACGCGTACTCGATCCGGCCGAGCTGGGTCCAGCCCAGGTTGCCGCCCTCGCCCGCCACGCGGCAGCGCAGGCTGCGCCCGTCCACCCGGATCGCGTCGTTGGACTTGTCGCCCACCTCGGCGTTGGTCTGGCTCGACGCCTTGACGTAGGTGCCGATGCCGCCGTTCCAGAACAGGTCCACCGGCGCGGTCACGATCGCCTTCATCAGCTCCTGCGGCGACATCTGCGTGACGTCGTCGTCCAGGCCGATGGCCGCCCGGACCTGCGGCGTGATCGGGATGGACTTGGCGGTACGCGAGAAGATGCCGCCGCCCGCCGAGATCAGCTCCGGGTTGTAGTCCTCCCACGAGGACCGGGACAGGTCGAACAGCCGCCGGCGCTCCGCGTACGAGGTCGCCGCGTCCGGGTCCGGGTCCAGGAAGATGTGCCGGTGGTCGAAGGCGGCCACCAGCCGGATGTGCTCCGAGAGCAGCATCCCGTTTCCGAACACGTCGCCGGACATGTCGCCGACACCCACCACGGTGAAGTCCTGGGTCTGGGTGTCCAGGCCCAGCTCCCGGAAGTGCCGCTTGACCGACTCCCAGGCGCCCCGGGCGGTGATGCCCATCTTCTTGTGGTCGTAGCCGGCCGAACCGCCGGAGGCGAACGCGTCGCCCATCCAGAAGTTGTGGGCCATGGAGATCTCGTTGGCGATGTCGGAGAACGTCGCGGTGCCCTTGTCCGCCGCCACGACCAGATACGGGTCGTCGCCGTCGTGGCGCACCACGTCGGCGGGCGGCACGATCTGCCCGCTGACGATGTTGTCGGTGACGTCCAGCATCGCGCCGACGAACTCCTGGTAGCAGGCGACCGCCTCGTCCCGGTCGCCCGGCTTCTGCTTGAGCACGAAGCCACCCTTGGCGCCCACCGGCACGATCACGGTGTTCTTCACCATCTGCGCCTTGACCAGGCCGAGCACCTCGGTGCGGAAGTCCTCCCGACGGTCGGACCAGCGCAGCCCGCCCCGGGCCACCGGCCCGAACCGCAGGTGCACACCCTCGAACCGGGGCGAGTAGACGAAGATCTCGAACTTCGGCCGCGGGGCCGGCAGGTCCGGAATGGCCTGCGGATCGAGCTTGAAGGCCACGTACGCCTTCGGCCGCCCGCCGACCGGCTTCTGGTAGAAGCTGGTCCGCAGGGTCGCCTCGATCAGCGTCAGGTACGAGCGCAGGATCCGGTCCTGGTCGAGGCTGGCAACGTCGTCCAGCGCGCCCCGGATCGTCTCCACCAGCTCACCGCTGCGCTGCTGGCGCTGCTCCGCGCTCAGCTCACCCGGCGCGAACCGGGTTTCGAAGAGCTCCACCAGCAGCGCGGCGACCTTCGGGTACGCGATGAAGGTCTGCTCCATGTAGTCCTGCGAGAAGACCGTACCGGCCTGCCGCAGGTACTTCGCGTACGCCCGCAGCACCACCACCTGTCGCCAGGTCAGCCCGCCGCGCAGCACCAGCTCGTTGAACCGGTCCACCTCGGCCTCGCCGCGCCAGGCCGCCGCGAACGCGTTCTCCACGTGCGGACGCACCTCGGCCAGCTCCTGGTGCCCCTCGGGCAGCATGAGGCCGAAGTCGTAGAGGTAGATCCGGCCGTCGACCCGGTCCACCTCGTACGGGTGCTCGTCGACCACGCGGACGCCGAGCGAGTGCAGCACCGGCAGTACCGCGGAGAGCATCATCGGCTCGCCGTACCGGTAGACCTTGAACCGGACGTCCATCGCCTCGATCAGGTCGGCCCCCGGGACCCGGGTGCCGGGCCGGGGGGCGAGCTGCTTGCGGAACAGGTGCATCTCCAGCTGGCCGGGCTCCTCCAGCAGCTCCAGCTTGGCCAGGTCCTTCATCGCCTCGTACGGCGTGTGCCCATCCTTGTAACCCTCCGGGAACGCGTCGGCGTACCGGGCGAACAGGTGCTTGGCCTGCTCGTCGCCGAGCTTGCGCTCCAGCACCAGCCGGTAGTCGTCGTCCCAGAGGCGGGTCGCGTCGGCCAGCTCCTCGGCGAGCAGGTCGGCGTCGATCTCGCCGGGTGGCCGGGTCGGGTCGGTGCGGACGATGAAGTGGACCCGGGCCAGCATCGACTCGGTGACCCGGGTGGTGTAGTCCACCCCGACACCGTTCAGCTCGCGCAGCAGGATGTCCTGCATCCGTAGCCGGTTCTGCGTGGTGAACCGGTCCCGGGGCAGGTAGATCAGGCAGGAGATGAAACGCCCGTAGGCGTCCCGACGCAGGAAGACCCTCAGCTGGCGACGGCCGGCCATCCTCAGCACGCCGATCACCGCGTGGTACAGGTCGTCGGTCTTGATCTGGAACAGCTCGTCGCGCGGGTAGGTCTCCAGGATCTGGAGCAGGTCCTTGCCGGAGTGGCTGCGACGGCTCAGGCCGGAGCGGTCCAGGACCTCGGCCACCTTGCGGCGCACCACCGGCAGCTCCCGCACGCTGGTCCGGTACGCGGCGGTGGAGAACAGCCCCAGGAAGCGACGCTCGCCGATCACCTCACCGGCCTCGTTGAAGATCTTGAAGCCGATGTAGTCCAGATACGCCGAGCGGTGCACGGTGGCCCGCGAGTTGGCCTTGGTGATGATGAGCAGGCGCTTCTCCAGCACCTTCTCGTGGGCCTCCGGCGTCATCGACGCCAGCGAACGGGCCTCCGGCGAATCCGACCGCAGGATGCCCAGACCGGTGCCGAGCACCGCCTCCAGGGCCTGACCGTCGACCACCTCCGCGCCGTCGCCGCCGGGAGCATCCACCAACCGGTACTCCCGGTAGCCGAGGAAGGTGAAATGGTCCTGGGCGAGCCAGCGCAGCAGCTCCACCGAGTCGGTGATGTCCTTCTCCGGCACCGGCGGGCGGTTGTCGGAGGTCCGCGCGGCGGCCAGCTCGTCGGCCAGGGCCAGGGCGCGCTGGCGCATCTTCGGCCAGTCCTCCACCGCCTCCCGCACGTCGGTGAGCACCCGCTGCAGCTCGCGGCGCAGCCGCTCACGCTCGGCCGCGTCCCGGACCGGGTCGATCTCGATCCGCATCCAGCTCTCGATGATGTCGCCGGCGATCGCGTCGTCCGGCTCCACGTCCGCGGAGACCTCGGTGAGCCGGCCCAGCGGCTCGCGCCGGACCACGACCAGCGGGTGCACCAGCAGGTGCACGTCCAGGTGGTATGAGTTGAGCAGCGCGGTCACCGAGTCGACCAGGAACGGCATGTCGTCGGTGACGATCTCGACGACGGTGTGGTGCTGGTCCGCGTGCGGTTCGTGGATCCGCAGCTTCAGCTCGCCGGGCACCCGCTGCTGGGCGAGGTCCCGGTGCGCGCGGGCAGCGTCGAGCATCTCCTCCGCCGTGAAGCCGACCAGTTCCTCGTCCGGGGCGAACCGCCAGAAGCGTCCCACCAGGGTCGCCGCGTCGTGGTCGTCCCCGGCGAGCGCGACAGCCTGCGCCACCAGGCGCTCCGCGTTGGGCACCGGTTCGTCGAGCTCGGCGTCCTCCACGTCGTCGGCCAACGCCTCGGTCGGCAGGCCCAGATCGTAGATGGTGTCGATGCTCGACCCGGTCAGCCCGGTCACTCCCGAGTCGAGCCGGCCGTAGCCGTCCCCGTCGGTCGCCGAATCGAAGCTGTCGTCGTCCCGGCCGGAGTCATCCTGCCGGAGGTCGGGTTCCGGTTTGATCGCCGGACGCCGGTCCATCGGTGCCACTCCCCTCGACCCACCGCGTTGTGGGTCACTCTGCCGCCCAGCCTAGGCCCTACCGCTCTGCACCTTCGTCGGCGGACCACTGGCCGGACGTCCGGATCGGGACTCTGTCCTTTCACCCGTTGCGGGTCCGAGGTTGGCCGGTTGCGGGATACCCCGCCACGCGATGTTCATCACACCGGCGCGGTCCGTCTTTCCGCACGTCGGGCGGCACTACGGGACGCTGGGGACAGCGGTCGCGTACTACCGTGCAGGGGCAGTCCGAGATCGGAAGGACCCGCTCCATGCCCCTGTCGTACCCCCGGCCCCACCGGCCGAACCACCGGCGGAGGGTCGCCGCCCTCACCGCGACCCTGCTCACCGCCGGTCTGCTGGCCGCCTGCTCCGGCGAGGACGGGCCGCAGCGCAGCGTCGACGCCTTCCTCGCCGGCTGGCGCGGCGGCGACCTTCAGGCGGTCGGCCTGGTCGACACGACCGGCGCCAAACTGCCGGCGGCCGAGGTGACGCGCGAGATCACGGAGCTCTCCGGCGAGCTGGCGGCCACCCCGCCCACGCTGACCCGCCGGGGTGAGCCGAAGGTCACCGCCGACATCGCGACCGCGCCCATCCGGGTGGAGTGGAAGCTGCCGGGTGAGACCCGCTGGGCGTACGACCGGGAGCTGCGGCTCGTCAAGGGCGACGACGACCAGTGGCAGGTGATGTGGGAGCCCCGGGTGGTGCACGAGCAGCTGACCAAGGGTGACCGGATGGGGCTGCGCCGCGACACCGGCCCCCGGGCCGGGCTGCTGGACCAGGCCGGGCAGCCGATCGTGGCGCCCCGCCCGGTGGTCCGCGTGGGTGTGCAGCCGAACCAGGTCACCGACATCAAGAAGCTGGTCAAGGATCTCGGCTCGGGCTTCAAGGCGATCCGACCGGCCCTGGTCCCCGCCGTCGACCTGTCCGACCTGCCCGACCGGGTGGCCAAGGCCGAGCCGGGCGCTCTCGTCGAGGTGGTGACCCTGCGCGAGGAGGCGTACCGGCAGATCAAGCCTCGGATCTACGATCTGCCCGGCACCAAGTTCGTGTCCGACAAGCTCGACCTGGCGCCGACCCGGGAGTTCGCCCGCGCGCTGCTCGGCACGGTCGACCCGGCGCAGGCCGACGACCTCGCCGCGCACCCCGACCGCTACGTCGCCGGTGACCTCGTCGGGCACGGCGGACTGCAGGGCCGCTACGACGAGCGGTTGCGCGGCGGCCCGGGGCTGACCGTCGTGGTCGAGCGGCCCGCCGAGGACGGCAAGCTGGCGCCCACCGGCACCGAGCTGTTCCGTCGGGAGCCGCAGCCCGGTCAGCCTCTGAAGACCACCCTGGACGTGGCCGCCCAGAACGCGGCCGACGGCGCGCTGCGCGCCGAGCCGCGCCGGTCCGCCCTGGTGGCGGTGCGGATCAGCGACGGTGCGGTGCTCGCCGCGGCCAACGGGCCCGGGCCGGCCGGGGAGAACCTGGCCTTCACCGCCCAGGTGCCGCCGGGGTCGACGTTCAAGATGGTCAGCGCGTTGGGTCTGCTGGACCGCGGCGCGGTCACGCTGGACGGGCCGGTGCAGTGCCCGAAGACCTTCACCGTCGACGGTCGGTCGTTCAAGAATTCGGACAATTTCCAGCTCGGCTCGGTGCCGTTCCGCACCGACTTCGCCAAGTCCTGCAACACGGCGTTCGCCGCGCTGGCCCCGAAGCTGGGCGGCGACGGGCTGGCCGCCGCCGGCCGCTCGCTGGGCCTGGAGGGGCAGTGGGACCTCGGCACCGACGCGTTCACCGGCAAGGTGTCGGCGGGCGGCAGCCTCGCCGAGCAGGCCGCCGCCTCGTTCGGGCAGGGCACCACACTGGTCAGCCCCCTGGCGATGGCCGGCGCCACCGCCGCGGTCGCCCGGGGCCGCTTCGAGCAGCCGAAGCTGCTGGTCGACCCGGCGCCGGCCAAGCCGGCCGCGGCCGGCGAGCCGCTCAAGCGCGAGTCGGTCGAGGCGCTGCGCACCATGATGCGCGAGGTGATCACCGCCGGCACCGGCAGCGCGCTCAGGGACGTGCCGGGTGGCGAGGTGTACGGCAAGACCGGCACCGCCGAGTACGACGACAACCCGGCCCACACGCACGCCTGGTTCGTCGGCTGGCGGGGTGACGTCGCGTTCGCCGTCTTCGTGGAGAAGGGCGGCGCCAGCACCGCGTCCGCCGTACCGATCGCCGAGCGTTTCCTGCGCGCCCTCCCGGCCCGCTGATCCGCCAGTTCCAAGCGCCGACTGGGCGGTGATCCACTCCGGGTCGCTGATATCGGGGTGTCCGAGACACCTGGACACCCCGATATCGCCGATACCGTTCGATCACACCAACCCGACCGCCCTCAGGGCGGAGTGGTCAGGCAGTGTCCGCGTTGGAGCGGTCGGTGGGCTCCGGGACGGTTGGCGAGGGTCGTCGTAGCAGGCCCGGGCCGGCCGACGCGGGTGGGCCGACCGGTTCCCGCTCGACCGGAGCCGGGATGCCGGCCGGCTCCGAGTGGACCGGACCGAGGATGCCGAGCGGCTCCGGCTCGGCCGGGGCCGCGCCGCCGAGGGGCAGCCGGCCCGCCGCCGGACGGGCACCGGAGGGCTCGGCATCGGCCTCGTCGCCGGTCGCGGGACGCGGTTCGTCGGGTCGCTCGGTGACGACCGCGGGCCGGCCGTTGCCGCGCCGTGGGGTGGGGGCGGCCGGCCGGGCCGACAGCAACCGGGGCGGCACCGCCTCGGGGGCGGTGACCGGGGCCAGGCCGGCCACCACGGTGTTGACGATCTCGGCCGCGTAGGAGCCGTCCGGGTCGTAGTCGGGGTCGAAGACGGTCAGCTCGACGCCGAGGCAGTGCGGGGTGTCGACCAGGCCGGCGAGCAGGATCTCCAGCTCGGCGAAGGCGATCCCGCCCGGGTCCGGCGCGTCCACGGCGGGCATCACCGCCGGGTCGAGCACGTCCACGTCGATGTGCACCCAGTAGCCCGCGCAGTCGGCGAGCTGTTCGTGCGCCCACTGGGCCGTCCGGGCGGCGCCTTCGGCGCGCAGCGAGGGCACCGGCCGGGTGACGATCCCGGCAGCCTGGAGGTCGAGCCGGTATTCGTCCTGCGCCCGGATGCCGAGCACCACCACGTCGATGTCGCGGAAGTAGGGTCGGCGCCCCTCCAGCGCGGCCAGGTCGGCCTGCCCCCGCCCGGTGACCAGGGCCAGGTCCTCGCCAGCCGCAGCGCCCACGTAGGAGGCGTTGCCGGGGTGCCGGAAGTCGGAGTGACCGTCCACGAAGACCAGCCCGATCCGCCCGCCGACCGCCTCTCCGAGGCGGTGCATGGCCAGCGCCGAGCCGAGCAGCACGGAGCAGTCGCCGCCCAGCACCACCGGGAACTCCCCCCGGTCGATGATGGAGCCGATCCGCTCGGCGAGCGCCAGTGAGTAGTCGGCGATCTCCCGGGCGTGGCACACCCCGTCGCCGGGCCGCCAGTCACCCGGGTCGTACCGGGGTGGGGTGATGCAGCCGGCGTCGCGGGCCCGCAGTCGGGCCAGCAGGTCGTGGTCGCGCAGCGCACCGGGCGCCTTGGCGCAGCCCGGGACCGAGGTGGACGTCGGTGGCCGCAGACCGAGATTTGTCGGCGCGTCGAGGACGGCGATCCGGCGCATCATGAGCTCCCGTCCTCGGTGGTCGGGCGGGCCGGCCGGAACGCCGGCCCGCGCTGGCGTGCTGTGAACTCAGAACAGGGCGCTGGCCAGGGCCCGGCGTGCCGAGGCGACCGCCGGATCATCCGGGCCGGCGATGGTGAACAGCGAGACCAGGTGCTGGCGTACGGTCTCGCGGTCCTCGCCGGCGGTGCGCCGGACCAGGCCGACGAGCCGGGCGTACGCCTGCTCGGCCAGGCCGCTGAGCACCTCGATGTCGGCGGCCAGCAGTTGGGCCGCCACGTCGTCGGGGGCGCTCTCGGCGGCGGCCAGCGCGGTTGCCGGGTCGGCGCCGGCAACGCGGCGGGCCACCCCGACCTGGGCCAGGCCGGCCTCGGCCGCGGCGTCCGCCGGGCTGTCGGCCAGGATCTTGCGGTACGCCCGCTCGGCGGCGTCCAGATCGCCGCTCATCAGCGCGTCGTCCGCCTCGTCGAGGCGGGGGTCCTCCGGCTCTGCGACGGCCACGCCGCCGGCCTTGAGTACGGCCTGGATCCACTGGCGCAGCTGCGCCTCGGGCACCACGCCGGAGAAGGCGTCGATCGGCTGGCCGCCGACCACCGCGTAGACCATGGGGATGCCCTGGACCCGGAACATCTGGGCGATCCGGGGGTTTTCCTGCACGTCGACCCGGGCCAGCACCCACGTGCCGCCGCTCTCGGCGGCCAGCCGCTCCAGCACCGGGGCGAACTCGTCGCTCTCCGGGAAGCCGGCCGCGCCGAAGAAGACGATGACCGGCATGGCCATCGACCGCTCGAGCACGTCGGACTGGATGGTCGCCTCGGTGACGTCGACGACGGCGGCGTTACCGGCAGCGGTGGGCGCGCCGGGACTGCCGGCGGACGGGCCGCCCTGCGGGGGTGTGCCGGGGCGGGTACTGGCTGGTGCGGGGCCGCGCAGCGTGCTGAGGTCGACCGCGCCGCGGGTGAAGATCGACGAGGTGATCCGTGGGTCGCTCATGGTTACCTAGTCTCGCACGTGAGCCCGCGATCTCCGCTCACCCGCAACTGGGACGTTGCAACTCTCACCCGCACCGCCCCAACCCCGTGATCATGCACTTTCTGCCCCGGAGAGGCGGCATCTGCGGCATCTGCCGGGGCACAAGTGCACGATCGACGGGGTTGCGGAACGGGGTCAGAAGCGGGCGGGCTCCCGGTAGGTGCCCCACTCGGCGCGAAGGGCGTCGCAGATCTCGCCGAGGGTCGCCTCGGCGCGGACGGCGTCGAGCATGGCGGGGATCATGTTCTGGTCGGTGCGACTGGCGTCGACCATCCGGGCGACCGCCGCGCGGACCGCGGACTCGTCCCGGGCGCTCTTGCGCTCGGCGAGCACCCGGCGCTGCTCCAGCTCCACCTCGTGTGAGATGCGCAGGATCTCCAGCTCCTTGGCGACCGTGCCGGTGTGGCAGTTGACGCCGACGATCTTCTTGTCGCCCTTCTCCAGCGCCTGCTGGTAGACGAAGGCCGACTCAGCGATGTGCCCGGTGAACCAGCCGTCCTCGATGCCGCGCAGGATGCCGGAGGTCATCGGGCCGATCTGGTGCGGCCCCTCCCCACCGAGCTGCCGGATCCGGGCGAAGATCTCCTCCGCCTCGGCCTCGATCTTGTCGGTCAGCGCCTCCACGTACCAGGAGCCGCCGAGCGGGTCGGCCACGTTGACCACGCCGGTCTCCTCCATCAGCACCTGCTGGGTACGCAGGGCGATCTCGGCCGACTCGTCGGTGGGCAGCGCCAGGGTCTCGTCCAGCGCGTTGGTGTGCAGCGAGTTGGTCCCGCCGAGCACCGCGGCCAACGCCTCGACGGCGGTGCGTACGACGTTGTTGACCGGCTGCTGGGCGGTCAGCGACACCCCGGCGGTCTGCGTGTGGAACCGCAGCCAGAGCGCCTTCTCGCTGGTCGCTCCGTAGACCTCGCGCAGCCAACGGGCCCAGATCCGCCGGGCGGCCCGGAACTTGGCGATCTCCTCGAAGAAGTCGAGGTGCGAGTCGAAGAAGAAGCTGAGCCCCGGCGCGAAGACGTTGACGTCCAACCCGCGGCTCAAGCCCAGCTCCACGTAGCCGAAACCGTCGGCCAGGGTGTACGCCAGCTCCTGCGCGGCGGTCGAGCCGGCCTCGCGGATGTGGTAGCCGGAGACCGACAGCGGCTTGTAGCGCGGGATCTCCCCGGCGCAGTACTCCATCAGGTCGCCGATCAGGCGCAGGTGCGGCTCGGGGTCGAAGAGCCACTCCTTCTGCGCGATGTACTCCTTGAAGATGTCGGTCTGCAGGGTGCCGTCCAGCTTGGACAGGTCGGCGCCCTGCCGCTCGGCCGCCACCAGGTACATGCAGAACACCGGCACGGCCGGGCCGGAGATGGTCATCGAGGTGGTGACGCCGGCCAGGTCGATCCCGTCGAACAGCGCCTCCATGTCGGTGGCGGTGTCGATGGCGACGCCGCAGTGGCCGACCTCGCCGAGCGCCTGCGGGTCGTCGGAGTCGCGGCCCATCAGGGTCGGCATGTCGAACGCGACCGAGAGGCCGCCACCGCCGGCGCCGAGGATCATCTTGTAGCGCTCGTTGGTCTGCTGGGCGTTGCCGAAGCCGGCGAACTGCCGGATCGTCCAGGTCCGACCGCGGTAGCCGGTCGGGTACAGGCCCCGGGTGTACGGGTACTCGCCCGGCCAGCCGATCCGCTCGAACCCCGGGTAGGCGGCGCCCTCGGGCGGCCCGTAGACCGGCTCGACCGGCATCCCGGAGAGCGTGGTGAAGTCCGCGTCCCGCTTGCGCGCGGAGTCGTACCGGGCCTGCCAGCGTGCCCGTCCGGCGGCGATCTCGTCGGCGTCCATGCGCAGGGCTCCTCCTCGGTCCTCGACTGCACGTCGAGTGTAGAGCCCTTGCCTGAACGATCGCTAAGTCACGTCGTACCGGCGGGTAACCTGAGCTGCCCCGACGGTCAGACGGCCGGAGTCGCCGGCCCGCCCATCGCCACGTCGTCGACCCGGATGTTGACCTCGTCCACCCGCAGCCCGTACGCCTCGACCGCCTCGGTGACCCGGGCCCGCACCTGCCCGGTGATCTCCGGCACCGGCTGGCCGGCCTGGATGACCAGCACCAGGTTGACCACGGCGGCGTCCCCGGTCACGTGCGCCGAGCAGCCCCGCCGGGCATCGCCCACCTGGTCCAGCCCGACCCGGTCGAGGACCGAGTTGAGGAACCGGGCGACGTCCCCGCCCAGCTCGGCCACCCCGGGCACCGCGCGGGCCGCCGCGACAGCGATCTTCTCGACCACCTCGTCGGAGACCTGCGTCGTCCCGCCAGCCACCGCCGGCACCGTGGTCAGCTCCCGCGTCGCCTCGTCGCTCACGTCCCGCTCCCCGCTCTCATCCACGCTGCCGTCCTCCCGCCGCACACGAACCACCCCGCGCGTCCGCGAGCCTACTGCCTCGTCGATCTAGGGACTATCGTCGCTTGTGGAGATCCACTCACGACAATGCGCCCTAGATCGACGCAGGGTTCGGGGGCGCGGGGGGCGGGGCCGGCCGGCGGGGCGGCCCGGGGGGCTGTTAGCGGGCTAGCTGGGATAGCAGGCGGTCTGCGGCCGCGTAGGGGTCCTGGGCGCCTTCGGCGACCTTGGCGGCCAGCGTCTGCAGCTCGGTGCCGTCGCGCAGTGAACCGATCCGGGCGCGGAGCACGCCGAGCGCGATGGCCTCGATCTCGGCGGCGGCCCGCGCCTCCTGGCGGCGGCGCAGCTCACCGTGCTCGACCAGCCAGCCACGATGCTTGTCGATGGCGGCGGCGATGTCGTCGATGCCCTCACCACGCGCGGCGACCGAACGGACCACCTGCGGTCGCCACTGGCCCGGGCCGCGCTCACCGAGGGCGATCATGCCCTGGATGTCACGCACGGTGGCGTCGACGCCGTCCCGGTCGGCCTTGTTGACCACGAACACGTCGGCGATCTCCAAGATGCCGGCCTTGACCGCCTGGATCGCGTCACCCATACCCGGCGCGAGCAGCACCAGCGTGGTGTCGGCCAACGAGGCGACCTCCACCTCGGCCTGCCCGACGCCGACGGTCTCCACCAGCACCACGTCGCAGCCGGCGCCCTCCAGCACCCGGACCGCCTGCGGTGTCGCCGCGGCCAGCCCGCCGAGGTGCCCCCGGCTGGACATCGACCGGATGTAGACGCCCGGGTCGGTGGCGTGGTCCTGCATCCGCACCCGGTCGCCGAGGATCGCCCCGCCGGTGAACGGGCTGGACGGGTCCACCGCCAGCACGCCGACCCGGTGCCCGCGCGCTCGCAGCGCGCGGACCAGCTCGTTGGTGGTGGTCGACTTGCCCACCCCGGGCGAGCCGGTCAACCCCACCACCTGGGCCTGCCCGGCGTACGGCGCCAGGGCGGCGGCGATCTCCGGCAGCAGCTCGTCGCCGTTCTCGACCAGCGTGATCAGTCGGGCCACCGCGCGGGGATCACCCGCGCGGGCCCGCTCGACCAGCAGAGGTACGTCCCGGCTCCGGCGCACCGACGATGCGCCGGCCGCCGGAACGTGCTCGACCGCTTCACTCACTGGTTGGTCTCAGCCTTTCCCGGAACATGGATGATCAGGGCGTCCCCCTGGCCGCCGCCGCCGCAGAGCGCGGCCGCGCCGGTGCCGCCGCCGCGCCTCTTCAACTCGAGCGCGAGAGTGAGCACCAGCCGGGCGCCGGACATGCCGATCGGGTGCCCCAGCGCGATCGCCCCGCCGTTGACGTTGACCTTGTCCGGGCTGATGCCCAGGTCACGGGTGGACTGGATGCCGACCTGGGCGAACGCCTCGTTGATCTCGATGAGATCCAGGTCCTCGACGCTCAGGCCGCCCTTCTTCAGGGCGTGGTTGATCGCGTTGGACGGCTGCGAGTGCAGGGAGTTGTCCGGGCCCGCCACGTTGCCGTGCGCGCCGATCTCGGCCAGCCAGGTCAGCCCCAGCTCCTTGGCCTTCGCCATGCTCATCACGACCACCGCGGCGGCGCCGTCGGAGATCGGCGAGGAGCTGCCGGCGGTGATGGTGCCGTCCTTGGCGAACGCGGGACGCAGCTTGGCCAGGGACTCGACGCTGGTGTCCGGGCGGATGCCCTCGTCCTCGCTGATCACCAGCGGGTCGCCCTTGCGCTGCGGGATCACCACGGGAGTGATCTCGTCGGCGAAGTGGCCGTTCTTCTGGGCGGCGGCGGCCCGCTGGTGGCTGGCCGCGGCGAAGGCGTCCTGCTCCTCGCGGGAGATGCCGTGCTTCGTGCCGAGCCGCTCGGTGGACTCGCCCATCGAGCAGCAGTCCCAGGCGTCGCTGAGCCCGTCGTGCGCCATGTGGTCCTTGACCACCACGTCGCCGTACTTGTAGCCCGAGCGCTGGCCGAGCAGCAGGTGCGGGGCGTTGGTCATCGACTCCATGCCGCCGGCCACCACGATGTCGAACTCGCCGGCCCGGATGAGCTGGTCGGCCAGGGCGATCGCGTCCAGGCCGGAGAGGCAGACCTTGTTGATGGTCAGCGCCGGCACGGACATCGGCACGCCCGCCTCGACCGCCGCCTGGCGGGCCGGGATCTGGCCGGCGCCGGCCTGCAACACCTGCCCCATGATCACGTACTGGACCTGGTCCGGGCTGACACCGGCGCGCTCCAGCGCCGCCTTGATCGCGATCCCGCCGAGCTTCGTGGCCGGGAGGTCCTTGAGGTTGCCCAGCAGCCGCCCCATCGGGGTCCGCGCGCCGCTGACGATCACCGAAGCCATGCCTGCCTCCGAGGGGGGTGCCGAGCTGTACGCCTTAACGATTGTTCGGCCAGACTAGCGCCATGGCTGAGAACTCCCCCGCCGAGCCCGGTGCGGACTACGTCACAGACATCGGGCTTCGCAAGATTGACCACGTCGGGATCGCCGTGGCCGACCTGGACGCCGCGATCGACTTCTACCAGCGGACGTTCGGGATGCGCTGCGTGCACACCGAGACCAACGCCGAGCAGGGCGTCCGGGAAGCGATGCTGGCCGTCGGGCCGACCGCCGAGGGCGGCTGCGTGCAGTTGCTCGCCCCGCTCACCCCGGAGTCGACGATCGCCAAGTTCCTGGACCGCAACGGGCCGGGCGTGCAGCAGGTCGCGTACACCGTGGTGGACATCGACGCGGCCTGCGCCGCGCTGCGGGCGCGCGGGATGCGGCTGCTCTACGACGCACCACGGCGCGGCACCGCGGACTCCCGGATCAACTTCGTGCACCCCAAGGACGCCGGCGGCGTCCTGGTCGAACTCGTCGAACCCGCCACCACCCACTGAACGCCCCGGAACGCCGCTCTTCGCCGGCGACGCTTGATCAACTCCAGTCGCCGATGTGGCGGTGTCCAGACGACCCGGACACCGCCACATCGCTGAAAGCGAGTCGATCAAGCGTCGCGGCGCCCGGTCGTACGCCCCGAGACCTCTCCCCCCGCGCCGCGTTCCCCCGGTGCCGCGCCGCATTCCCCCCGGCCCCGCGCCCCGCGTCGCCTTTCCCCCGCCCCGCGCGCCCGCCCCGCGCGCCCGCACCGCGCGCCCGCACCGCGCCTCGACGCCGCGCGCCCCGGCGCCGCGCGCACGCCGCGCCCCAGCCCACGCTGCCAAGATCCGCACAACTTCAGGGATATAGGGGCCTCCGCCGGCGTTGAGGCCACTACATCCCTGAAGTTGCTGCCACGACCGACCGCGCCACGCGCACCGACAGGCACACCGCACCGCCGGCCGCACCTCACCGCACCGCACCGCCGACCGTCCCGCACCGCCGACCGCACCGCACCTCACCGCCGACCGCCCGCCCCGCACCGCCGACCGCCCCGCACCGCCGACCGCACCCAACGCCGGTCGCACCGCGCACCGCGCACCGCCGGTCGCAGCGCGCACCGCGCCGCACCTCGCCCCGTCGCACCGCGTACCGCCCGGTCGCACCGCCCACTGTTCCGGCCGCCGCGCAGCGCCCGGCCACCCCGCATCGCCGGGGATCGGGGGCGGGCGGGGGCGGGGGAATCGCGGCGGGCGAGCACGTGAGTGCGCGGTTGGCGGGGTGGCCGGACACCTTCACGCATCGGCGGATGCAGTTTTTCACAGAAGACTTCCCGCTTTAGCTACCGTTCAGTAACGTCCCGGCCCACAGGAGCGCGACCGGTGCCGGATGTGTCGAATGCCGACATGGCGGTCGCGCCCACCGGCGCCGACGATGGCAGCACCCGGGCCCGTGCGGGTGCGGACGAACCGGAGGTCACCGTGCAGGACATCCTCGAAGCGATCATGGCGGCGGAGGAATCGAGCGATCCGGACCGCGAGCTTGCCGGCGTCGCCGGGCTGCCCGTTCCGGAGAGCTACCGGGGCGTGGTCGTCCGCGCCGAAGAGGCCCGGATGTTCGACGGCATGGCCACCCGGGACAAGGACCCCCGCAAGGCGCTGCACGTGCAGGAGGTGCCGACGCCGGAGCTCGGTCCGGGCGAGGCGCTGGTCGCGGTGATGGCCAGCGCGATCAACTACAACACGGTGTGGACCAGCATCTTCGAGCCGGTGCCCACATTCAAGTTCCTCCAGCGCTACGGCCGGGTCTCCGAGCTGACCCGCCGGCACGACCTGCCGTACCACGTGGTCGGCTCGGACGCGGCCGGCGTGGTGCTGCGTACCGGCCCCGGGGTGACCCGGTGGGCCGCCGGCGACGAGGTGGTCGCCCACTGCCTCTCCGTCGAGCTGGAGGACGCGGCCGGGCACGACGACACCATGCTCGACCCGCAGCAGCGGATCTGGGGCTTCGAGACCAACTTCGGCGGGCTGGCCGAGCTGGCCGTGGTCAAGGCCAACCAGCTGATGCCCAAGCCGCGGCACCTGACCTGGGAGGAGGCGGCCAGCCCGGGGCTGGTCAACTCCACCGCGTACCGGCAGCTCGTCTCGCACCACGGGGCCAACATGAAGCAGGGCGACGTGGTGCTGATCTGGGGCGCCTCCGGTGGCCTCGGCGGGTACGCCACCCAGATGGCGCTGAACGGCGGGGCGATCCCGGTCTGCGTCGTCTCCTCGCCGGAGAAGGCCGAGCTGTGCCGCCGGATGGGCGCGGAGCTGGTCATCGACCGGGCGGAGGAGGGCTTCCGGTTCTGGAAGGACGAGCAGACCCAGGACCCGGACGAGTGGAAGCGCCTGGGTGAGCGGATCCGCGAGCTGACCGGGGGCGAGGACCCGGACATCGTCTTCGAGCACCCGGGCCGGGAGACCTTCGGTGCGAGCGTCTACGTGGCGCGGCGCGGTGGCACCATCGTCACCTGCGCCTCCACCAGCGGCTTCCAGCACCAGTACGACAACCGCTACCTGTGGATGCACCTCAAGCGGATCGTCGGCAGCCACTTCGCCAACTACCACGAGGCGTGGCAGGCCAACCGCCTGGTCGCGCTCGGCAAGGTGCACCCGACGGTGTCCCGGACCTACCCGCTGGAGCAGACCGGGCAGGCGGCGTACGAGGTGCACCGCAACGCCCATCAGGGCAAGGTCGGCGTGCGCTGCCTCGCCCCCGCCGACGGGCTGGGCGTGCGCGACGGGGAACTGCGGGCCAGGCACGAGGACGCGATCAACCGGTTCCGGGGGCACTGACCGGGCCGTCGGCCGGACGGACGAGCACCGGGCGGCCATTGCGGTGAACGGCCATTGTTCTTCGAACGCCATTAGCGGGATACCCACCCGGATCGAACAAAGGGCCACGGGCACGTCCCGTGGCTCTTTTCCGCGTCACGCTGCGTGGCGTCCGACCCGCCCGGGACCTGCCAAGATCGCCCATTGGTCCGGCCTCGTCGAGCGCGGAAGTTGACCATGTAAAGAGGACACGAAAGCTGCGCACCGCTCTTGCGAAGCACCCTGGGGCGTCTGCCAGTATGTCCCAATGCCCCAGCAGCAGTCCTCCCCTCTCGCGTTCTTCGATAACGCGAACTCGCAGCCAGATTTCACCGTTGGCCTGCGCGGATACAACACCCACCAGGTCGACGACTTCCTCGGCCGGATGACCGCCGCGCTGACCCAGTCCGAGCAGGCCCGTGCCGAGGCCGAGCAGCGGATGAACGACGCCCAGCGTCGGCTCCGCCAAGCCGAGCAGCGCATGAGTGCGCTGGAGCAGAAGCTCACCGACACGAACAAGCAGCTCGAGGAGAACAGCCGGCCCACCCTCTCCGGGCTCGGCACCCGCGTCGAGCAGATTCTCCGGCTCGCCGAGGAGCAGGCCAACGACCACCGCAACGAGGCCAAGCGCGAGTCGGAGGGCATCCTCTCCGCCGCCCGCCTCGAGGCTCGTGAGATCACCGACAAGGCCCGCGCCGAGGCCGCCGCGATGAAGGCCAGCGCCGAGCGCGAG
Source organism: Micromonospora sp. U21 (assembly GCF_018070045.1). GTDB lineage: Bacteria > Actinomycetota > Actinomycetes > Mycobacteriales > Micromonosporaceae > Micromonospora. Next base: position 210,260 of record NZ_JAGPYK010000004.1, on the reverse strand, counting down.
GCCGGCAACCTGCGCACCGCCGCCGAGCGTGAGGCCGCCGAGGTCCGGGTGCAGGCCCGCCGCGAGGCCGACACGCTGCGCGCCGACGCCGACCGCGAGACCAAGCAGCTGCGTACCGTCACCGCGCACGAGGTGGCCGAGCTGAAGTCGACCGTGGAGCGGGAGGTGGCCACCCTCCGGGCCACCGCCGAGCGGGAGATCACCCAGCAGCGGGCCAAGGCGGCCCGTGAGGCCGAGGAGAAGCGCGCCGAGGCGACCAAGCTGCTCACCGACGCGCGGGACAAGCGCGACAAGGACCTCCAGGCTCTGGAGCTCCAGCTGGCCGAGCGGCGCGAGAAGTCCGAGCGCGAGGAGTCCGAGCGGCACGCCGCCCAGGTGGCGCAGACCCAGAAGATGGTCAGCGAGGCCGAGCAGCGGGCCCGGGCCGCGCAGGAGCGCGCCAAGGAGATCGAGCAGCGCGCCGAGGCCCGCCGGGTCGAGTCGGAGCGCAGCGCCAACGAGACGATCGACAAGGCCAAGGCGCTCTCCGAGAAGACGCTCAACGAGGCCAAGGCCGAGTCGCAGCGCCTGCTCACCGAGGCCCGCACCGAGGCGGAGCTGACCACCCAGGCCGCCCGCCGCGAGGTCGAGGACCTCACCCGGCAGAAGGACGCGGTCACCTCGCAGCTCGGTCAGATGCTCTCCGGGCTCGCCGGCATCGTCCCCGGGGTTCCGGCGGCGAAGCCGGAAGCCAAGAAGGCCGACGGCGGTCAGGAGCGGGTCACCGCGGAGACCGCCGGCTGACGCGAGGCGTCAGGTCGGGGCATCGACGGCGCGAGGTGACACCGGGTGACCGGCGTTGTCTCGCGCCGTATGCGTTTCCCATTCCTTGACATCCCGGTCTGCGAACCAAGTGAAGTAGGTCCCACAAGGGGCGTCCGTATCGCCCCAGCAGGGCCCGATGCGTGTGAGGATGGGGGCATGTCGCACGGCGAGGAACTGTTCGCACTCGGCGGGGACGTGACCACGGAGCCCAGCTTCGAGTCCGCTCTGCGGGGTTACGAGAAACGACAGGTCGACCGGTACGTGGCGCGTGCCGAGCACGAGATCGCCACCCTCGCCGCCGAACGGGAACAGGCGTACACACAGATCCACAAGCTCGCCGGCCAGGTCGAGGTGCTCCAGCGGGACATCGCCCAGGTGCGCAAGCAGATGAACGTGGTGGACCGCGCCTCGTTCCGGCACCTCGGCCCCCGGGTCGAGTCGATCCTCACCCTCGCCGAGGAGCAGGCGGAGCAGATCCTGTCCGCGGCGAACGAGGAGATCGAGGCCCGTCGCGCCGCCGCTGAGCACATCATCGAGGAGGCCCGCGAGCAGGCCGCCCGGGCATTGAAGGATTTCGAGATCTCCCTCGCCGCGCGGCGTGCGGAGGAGGAGCGGCAAAGCGCCGCCCTGCGCACCGAGGCGGAGTCGACGCTGCGGTCGGCCAAGGACGAGTCGGCGAAGCTGCGCAAGACGGCGCAGGACGCGCTGGCGAAGGCCCAGCAGGAGGCCACCCAGCTGCGCGACACCGCCAAGGAGATCCACACCCGGGCCCAGCAGGAGTCCACAAAGCTGCGCGAGACGGCGCGCGAGGCGCTGGCCACGGCCCGGCAGGAGGCCAGCGAGCTGCGCGAGGCCGCCAAGGAGGTGCACGCCAAGGCCCTTCAGGAGGTTAAGCGGCTCACTGACACCGCGACCGAGGCCGGCCGGGCCACCCACGCCAAGGCGCAGCGGGAGGCCAAGCAGATCATTGATGACGCCTCGATGGCCGGGCGGGCCACCCGGGCGAAGGCTCAGCAGGAGGCGGAGCGGCTGGTCACGCAGGCCACCGAGTCGGCCAAGCGCAGCCGAGCCGAAACCGAGTCGTACGTGCAGCGGATGCGCAGCGAGACCGAGGCGTACGTGCAGCACGCCCGGGCGCAGACCCAGCAGGAGCTGGGCGCCTGGCGGGCCGGGGTGGAGCAGGAGGTCAACTCCCGACGGGAGACGGCCGACCGGGAGCTGGCCCAGCGGCGGTCCGCCGCCGAGCAGGAGTTCGCCAAGCGCCGCGACGAGCTGGAAAAGCAGTACAAGTCCCGCCTGCAGGAGCTGGACACCGGGTTCACCAGTCGTCAGCAGGAGCTGGAGACCACCTTCAGCGGCCGCCAGCAGGAGCTGGAGACGGGCTTCACCACCCGTCGCGACCAGCTGGAGACCGAGTACTCCAGCCGCAAGAACGAGCTGGAGACGGAGTACACCAGCCGTAGGAACGAGATCGAGCAGGGCGCCGCAGCGGTCCGCCAGGCGGCCGAGCAGGACGCGCTGACCATGCGCCTGCGGGCCGAGGAGGAGGCCGCCGAGCTGTTGAGCCGGGCCGAGACCGAGGCGGGCGACAAGCGCCGCAAGGCGGACGAGCACGTCGCGGCTTCCCGCCGCCAGTTCGAGGAGTACGCGGCCACCACGCAGCAGCACCTGGCCACCACCCAGCAGCATCTGGCGGCCACCCAGCAGGAGGCGGCGGCCGGCAGGCAGCAGCTCGCCCAGGTGATGCTGGAGATCGCCCAGGCCCAGCAGCAGCTCGCCGACCTGCGCCAGGAGACCTGGAAGTCCCGGCAGGAGTCCGACGAACTCCAGCGGCAGGTGGCCGAACTGCGGTTGCAGAACGCCACCGGCCCCGTTGCTGGCGACGGCCGGACGCCAAGTGCGCCGGTCACCGGGGACGGCTCGACCCGGCCGGTGGCCGAGCCGCTGACCAGCGTCGACGGTGGCGAGGCCAGCGCCGAAGTGGAGGTCGAGGTGACCGTGCCCGCCGGACCGAGCGAGGACGGCCGGGGCGCCACCCCAACCAAGCTCATCAGCAACAGCGAGAACGGCAAGCGGCCCACCAAGCCGACCACCGAGGAGCGCAGCGCCAAGCCCAGCAGGGTCACCGTCGAGAAGGACTGACCGGCACTGCGACACCCTCTGCGCCAACCCCGGGGGCTCACCCGCACCGCGCGCACCGGCCACGGCAATCTTGGACAGTTTCCGCTACCCGTGAACGGAAACTGTCCAAGATCTGCTTGTCGCGAGCCGGGCCGGACCGGCCGAACGGATAACGGCCGGTCAGTCCGGGTCGGTGGCAGTCACCACCGCTCCCGGGAGCCGTCAACTCCGGTCACCACAGGGCGGGTCAGGGCCAAGCCGGGTCGGAGGGCGGGTCGATCACCGGGCGGCGGAACGGGCCCCACGCCACGAAGCGTTCGAACAGCTCCCGTGGCGTCGGCCCGTCGTAGGGGTTGAGCTGGTACAGGTCGTGTGCCGCCTCGTGATAGAGCCCGGCCAGGTAGATGGTCAGGGCCGCCGGGTCCGCGTCGAACTCCGCCTTGAGCAGCAGCCGGGCCTCGGCACACGGCCACGGCCGGCCGTCGGCCCGGCAGCACCACATCGGTCGCAGCGGAGTGTGCGGCGTCCGGTCACCGCAGGCTCGGGGATGCGCGGGGTACGGCCCGAGCCGTGGCTGTGGCAGCCCGGCCATCGGCGTACGGGCGCGGCGAGGTCTGCCGGAGTCCGGCGGGCAGCCGGCGGACGACCTCGGCGCCGTCCCGGCGGTCCGGGACCGTCCGAGGGGGCCGGCACGGCAGGAGCTGGGCATGGGGTACCTCCTCGACTGGGGCACGGGACGCGCGCCGCCGGGTGACGGCGGGCCCGGCGCGGTGGGGACCGGAGTGACCGGCGAAGGATCCGGTACGTGACAGTCTGCTGATCACACCGCTACGGTCGGAAGGCGTCGGCGCTCCCAGAGGCGTGACTGCGTCGGTGGCGCGATCCGCCGGGCGGGCCGGTGGAGACGACCTGCGGACCTGCGGAGGCACTGTGGAAGGCGACGCCGCGCCGACGGCCGACATGATCCGCGCTCAACTGCGCCGGCTGCGAACCGCCGCCGGGATGAGCCAGGAGGAATTCGGCCGGCTGGTGCACTACTCCGGCTCGATGGTGTCCGCGCTGGAGCTGGGTCAGCGTCCGTTGGACCGGCTCTTCCTGGCCCGCGCCGACGAGGTGCTGGCCACCGGCGGCCTGCTGGTCTACCTGCTCAAGCTCGCCGAGCGGGACGGCCAGCCGAGCTGGTTCCGGCCCTGGCTGGACGCCGAGCGCACCGCCCGCCAGCTGCGCTGCTTCCAGCCCACGCTGATCCCCGGCCTGCTCCAGACCGAGAACTACGCACGCGCGGTCATCCGTTGCGACGACATGCTCAGCGACGACGAGGTGGAGCGTCGGGTGCACGCCCGGCTGGACCGACAAGCCATCCTCACGCAGCCTGACCCACCGCAGCTGATCGCCGTCGTCGACGAACATGCGGTGCGACATGCTGCCGAGCACATGCGCGGGCTCATGTTCGAACAGCTCACCCATCTGATCGCATGCGCCCAACGTCCGCAGGTCAGCGTGCACGTCATTCCCGCCGACGTCGGGCTTCACGTCGGCATGTCCGGGCCCTTCACGCTCGCGCGCGGTGCGGACGGCGGGTGGGTCGGCAACCTCGAGAATCAGCTTGCCGGCGTCGTGGTTGACGGCGATGGTGACGTAGCTACGCTGCTCTCACGATGGGAGACGGTTCGGAACGAAGCGCTCTCCCGCCGGCATTCGATTGACCTCATGAAGGAAGCAGTGGACTCATGCACCTGACTGGCGCGGTCTGGCGCACCTCCAGTCGCAGCGGTAACAGCGAGTGCGTCGAGGTGGCGGACAATCTGCCCGGGGTGGTGGGCGTGCGGGACAGCAAGGACCCGAGCGGCCCGGTGCTGGTGTTCGCGCCGGCCGCCTGGCGGGCGTTCGTCGCCGTCGCCCGTCGCCCCACCGTCTGACCCGGGAGGTCCCTGGTGCCGCAGCACGGCCCGTCGGCCGACGATCCGGACGCAACACCCGGTCCCCCGCCGGCCGGTCCCCCGCCAGCCGAGACGCCACGCCCGGTGCCGATCCCCGACCCGGACGTCGACCCGGACGAGCCGCCGGCCGTCCCGTCCGGAAAGTTCGGCACGCCGGGGCGTCCGCTGCGGCGCAGCAGCTTCCTGATCGGCTTCACGGGCGCGCTCGGCGTGCTGCTGGCGTACACCCTTTATCTGGGGATTCGCAACGCCGGCGGCATCCTGCTGCTGGTGGTGATCGCGCTCTTCCTGGCGGTCGGCCTCTACCCGGCGGTGGCCCGGCTACGCCGCTGGGGGCTCCCCCACGGCCTGGCGGTCGCGGTGGTCGCGCTGACCCTGGTGCTGCTGCTCTGCGGCGGCGTGGTGGCGCTGGTCCCGCCGATCGTGACCCAGTCTGGGCAGTTCATCGACCAGCTGCCCAGCTACGTCGAGGAGCTGCGCCGCAACCCGGCGGTCAATGACCTGGTGGAGCGGTACGACCTGGTGGAGCGGGTGCAGGGCGCGGTCAACGCGGGCACCGTCGGCCGGGCGCTCGGCGGGGTGCTCGGCGGCGCCCAACTGATCTTCGGCACGGTGTTCCGGGCGCTGACCGTGCTGGTGCTGACCATCTACTTCCTGGCGTACTTCAACCGGCTGCGCTCCCTCGGGTACGCGCTGGTGCCCCGCTCGCGGCGGGAACGCGTCCAGCTGATCGGCGACGAGATCCTGACCAAGGTGGGCGCCTACATGGTCGGCGCGCTGAGCATCGCGGTGCTGGCCGGGGCGACCACCTTCGTCTTCGCGCTGATCGTCGGGCTGCCGTACCCGTTCGCGCTGGCCGTGGTGGTCGCGGTGACCGACCTGATCCCGCAGATCGGCGCCTCCCTCGGGGCGGTGATCGTGAGCCTGGTCGGCTTCGCCACCAGCCTGCCGGTCGGCATCGCCTGCGCGGTGTTCTTCCTCATCTACCAGCAGGTGGAGAACTACCTGATCTACCCGAAGGTGATGCGGCGCTCGGTGGAGGTCAACGAGGTGGCCGCCCTGCTCGCCGCGCTGCTCGGGGTGGCGCTGCTGGGCGTGGTGGGCGCGCTGATCGCCATCCCCACGGTGGCGGCGCTGCAACTGATCCTGCGCGAGGTGGTGCTCCCCCGCCAGGAGACCCGCTGAGCCGAACCGGGTCGGTTCAGTCGGCCCGGCCGGCGGACGGCCCGGGTACCGGCGTGTCGGCGAACGATGCCACCGTCCGGTCGGCGTACGCGCTCACGTCGCCGGCCTCCATCGGGCCGTCCCAGGTCCTCGGCAGTGGCACGTCGACCGCGGGGTTCACGATGCGGACGATCTCGTCGAGCACCGTCTCCGCGTCGCCGACCCAGAGGTGCTTGGCGCCGGGCACCCCGACCACCTCGGCCTGCGGCACCGCGGCGAAGCGCTCCCGCGCCTCGGTCGGGCGCAGGTAGTCGTCGAACTCCGGCACCAGGGCCACCAGCGGCCGGTCCGAGCCGGCCCAGACGGCCAACTCCTCCGGGGTGCAGAAGCGCAGCGGCGGGGAGAGCAGGATCGCCCCGGCGACCGCCGGGTCGTAGCCGTGCTTCAGCGCCAGGTCGGTGCCGAACGACCAGCCGACCAGCCAGATGTTCGGCAGCTCGGCGAACTCCGCGTACTCGATGGCGGCGGCCACGTCGTAGCGCTCGCTGACGGCGGCGTCGAAGGCGCCCTCGCTGGTCCCGCGCAGGCTGCTGGTGCCCCGGGTGTTGAACCGGAGCACGGCCAGGTCGGCCAGCGCGGGCAGCCGCCAGGCCGCCTTGCGGAACACGTGGCTGTCCATCATCCCGCCGTGCGTGGGCAGCGGATGCAGGCAGACCAGGGTGGCCACCGGCGCCCGGTCGACCGGCAGAGCCAGCTCGCCGACCAGCCGCAGGCCGTCGGCGGTGTGCAGCTCGATGTCCTCCCGGCGGCCGGGCAGGATCGACGACGCGCGGATCGGTGTGCTCACCGGTCAAGTCTGTCCCGAAGTCGCCGCCGCCGCCCGCCCGGGCGTGAACAGGGTGATCCAGATCGCTCAGCCGTGGCGCGAGGCGCCCTGGCCGGGTCGGTCAGTAGCGCGGGGTGCCCCGGCCGCGCTGTACCGCCGGGCCGCGCCGGTCCCGGGCCCGCCAGCAGCCGCTGTGCCAGTGCCGCCGGTCGGTCAGGTCACCCAGGCCGTCCGCAGGCCAGGCCACCAGGTGCGCTACCCCGGGCCGGATCTCCTGGTCACAGCCCGGGCAGCGGTACGTCTTGATCGACGCGCCCGCGCCGATCCCGCGTACCTGCCAGGCGCCGTCGGTCCACTGCTGCACCGAGGCGACGCCCTGCCGGACCCGATCGGCGTCCAGGTTGGCGTTCTCGTCCCGGCGGGGACGGTTGCGACGGGGGCTCACAGTCACCAAGCGTACGGTCCGCCGGGTGGTACGGCCCGAGCGGCGGTCACCAGGTCGCGGGCTGGTCCAGGTACTCGGCGACCCGCGCCCCGACCAGCACGGTGCCCGCCTCCGCCTCGGTGAAGGTCTTGTCGGAGCTGAGGGTGGCGCTCAGCTGGGCGCGGGGAATGTCGAGCAGCGAAAGCCTCTTGCGGTCAGGGTCGAAATGGCCGGGCCTACCCCCGATCGTCCGGTTCGCTGTCGCGTGGCTCGTCGTGGTGGTGCCGGCGTACTGCAACTCGACCAACATCGACGTCTTCCGGTCGTAGTCGATGACGTGCATCATCACCGCGTACGCGGCCGGGAAGGTGCCCACCACCATCCAGCAGCCGGTGAACTGGGCACCGGCCGGCAGGTCGGTCAACCGCAGCGGACCGTTGCACCCGTACGCCGCATCAAGCCGCAGCGCCGCGGCCGCGTCGTGCAGCGGGCCCTCGTCCGGGCCTGCCACGCTGGCTCCGGCGTACACGCCGGGTGCCGGCTGCCAGTAGCGCCGCCAGATCGGCACACCGTCGGGCCCGTCGGTGTGGCCCACGGAACCGTCGTAGCGGTTGCCGGTGGGGCCCTGAAGCGGCGGCATGTTCCAGGCTCCGACGGATTGCAACACGTCGACCGAGGTCAGCTCGACGGTGACCGTCCGCCCGCCCACGTCGAGCTTCGCGGTCTCCTTGCCGCCGCCCACGTTCCACTCCAGGAACCGGGGGCCGCCCGGGGCGAGGCCGATGTGCAGCAGGGCCGGGTCCTTGCCGATCCGGTCCGGCCGGGCCGCCGCGCCGGGAGCACCGTCGACCCGCGGCGGCACGAGGGGCACCGCCGCCTCGGCCGGGCCGGGCAGGCCGGGGGCGATCGCGGGGCCCAGGCCGGGCAGGCGGGCCACCGGGCCGGCGACCACGCCAACGCCGAGCAGGGCGACCACACTCAGGACCGCGCCAGCGGCGGCACGCCGCCGGCAAACCCGCGCCCGCCCCCGAACCACCGCGCCGACCAGCAGTCGGTCGGCGTCCACCGGGCCCTCGGCGCGCTCCCGCAGCGTCAGGACGATCCGCTCGTCGAGGTCGGTCACGGCCGGCTCCCGTTCGTCGTCGGGACGCCGCAGCGCTCCCGGAGGTTGGCGAGCGCCCGCATCGCGTGGGTGCGGACGGTGACCGGCGAGCAGTCCAGGATCTGCGCGATCGTCGCGTCGTCGAGGTCCTCGTAGTAGCGCAGCACGAGCACCGCCCGCTGGCGGTCGGGCAGGTCGAGAACCAGGCGCCATATCTCGTCCCGGTCGGCCGCCTCGCCGCCGAGGTCGCCCCGGTGCGGACGGTCGGCGAAGTTGTCGGTGGCCAGTTCCCGGTTGGACCGGCGGCGCCACCAGGAGATGTTGGCGTTGACCAGCATCCGTCGCACGTACACGTCGGGCCGGTCGGCTCGGGCGATCTTGCGCCACTGCACGTACGCCCGGGCCAGCACCTCCTGCGTGAGGTCCTCGGCCCGGTGCTCGTCACCGGTCAGTAATCGAGCAAGCCGGACGAGGGACGGGCCCCGGCTGCCGACGTACTCCTCGAAGGTCACACCATGCAGACGCCGTCGGCACCCTCCGGCGTTGACCGGTCAGCGGTGCGAGTGGTCGCGGAAGCCCCGGCGGGTCTTGCGGCCCAGGTAGCCGGCGGTGACCAGGTGCTCCAGCAGCGGCGCGGGCGCGAAGCCCGGCTCGCGCAGCTCCAGGTACAGCTCCCGCTGGATGGCCAGCGAGACGTCCAACCCGACCACGTCGAGCAGCTCGAACGGGCCCATCGGGTAGCCGCAGCCCAGCTTCATGGCGTGGTCGATGTCGTCGGCCGTGGAGTAGCTGGCCTCCAGCATCTTCACCGCGTCGTTGAGGTACGGGAAGAGCAGCGCGTTGACGATGAACCCGGACCGGTCGCCGCACACCACACCGGTCTTGCCCAGCGCGGCGCAGACCGCCCGTGCGGTCGCGGTGGTCTCCGGGGAGGTGCGGATGGTGCGGACCAGCTCGACCAGCGGCATGATCGGCGCCGGGTTGAAGAAGTGCAGCCCCACCACGTCGGCGGGCCGGTGGGTGGCCATCGCCACGTCGATCACCGGCAGCGAGGAGGTGGTGGTCGCCAGCACCACGCCCGGCTTGCAGATCTCGTCGAGGCTGGCGAAGAGCGCCTTCTTCACGCTCAGCTCCTCGACCACCGCCTCGACCACCAGGTCGACGTCGGCGAGGTGGTCGAGCGTCGCGGACCAGCTGATCCGGCCCAGCGCGGCATCCCGGTCGGCCTCGGCGAGCTTGCCGCGCACCACGCCCTTGTTCAGCGAGGTCTTCACCGCCTCGCAGACCTTCGCCGACTTCTCCGCGCCCCGGGTCACCGAGATGACCTCGTAGCCGGCCTTCGCGAAGACCTCGATGATGCCGGTGGCCATCGTCCCGGAACCCACCACGCCCACCTTGGCGATGGCGCGCGCGCCGTCGGCGAGCGCGGCCTCCGTGGCCAGCGGCGTCGCCTCGTCGGGTACGACCACCGGCGAGCCGGGCCGCTCGTAGGTGTAGAAACCCCGGCCGGACTTCCGGCCCAGCAGCCCCGCGGTCACCATCTGCTTGAGCAGCGGCACCGGGGCGTGCCGGCGGTCCCGCCCGCCGCGCCGGTACATGGTGTCCAGGATCTCGTACGCGGTGTCCAGGCCGATCAGGTCCATCAGCGCCAGCGGACCCATCGGCAGGCCGCAACCGAGCTTCATCGCGGCGTCGATGTCCTCCCGGGTCGCGTAGTGCGACTCGAACATGCCGACCGCGTGGTTGAGGTAGCCGAAGAGCAGCGCGTTGGCGATGAAGCCGGCCCGGTCGTTGATGGTGACATCCACCTTGCCGAGCCGGGCGCAGAGCGCCTCCACGTCGGCGACGACCTCGGGCGCGGTGACCACGGTGCGGACCACCTCGACCAGCTTCATCACCGGCGCCGGGTTGAAGAAGTGGATGCCGATCACCTGGTTGGGCCGGGTGGTGGCCACCGAGATCTCGGTGACGCTCAGCGACGAGGTGTTGGTGGCCAGGATGGTCTCCGGCCGGCAGACCCGGTCCAGCTCCGCGAAGATCCGCTGCTTGAGGTCCAGGTGCTCGGGCACCGCCTCGATGACCAGGTCGACGGAGTGCAGCGCGTCCAGCCCGACCGCGAAGTGCACCCGGTCGAGCAGCGCGTCCCGGTCCTCCGGGGCGAGCTTGCCCTTGGCCACCGCCCGGTCCGTGGAGCCGGTGAGGGTGACCCGGCCACGCTCCAGCGCCGGCTCGGAAATCTCGACCGCCACCACGTCGATGCCGTTGCGGGCGAAGACCTCGACGATGCCGGCACCCATGGTGCCCAGCCCCACCACACCCACGGTGCTGAACTCGCGCGCCACGACCGGCCTCCCCAGACACTCCGCACGGCCACTGAACGGCCGCTAAGGCTATGCGCGCGAGTCTGCCACGTGACGATCGGTTGTCGAGACGCCGTGGGATATTTCACCCACGACGCCGCCGGGGCGCTCAGCTGGCCGGGACGGTGGTCAGCGCCAGCAGCTCCGCGACGAACTCCGACGGACGCTCCAGGTGGGGGCTGTGCCCGCAGCCGGGCAGCACCACCTCGTGGTACGCGCCGCCGGCCGCCGCGTACCGCTCCAGCACCGCCCGGGTCTGGCCGACCATCGGCTGCGGTGGGCACTTCGCCTCGCCGGGCCAGCCGGGTACGACGCCCAGCGAGCCCAGGTACGCCAGGTCGAACAGTGAGGTGTCCGAGACGATCGCGTCGGCGTCACCGCGTACCCAGGTGACCGGAGGCTTGTCGGCGACGGCCACCAGCTCGTCGGCGAGCCGGAACCAGGTCGGCGCGAGAGCGTTGAGCACCCCGCGCTCCCCCGGCGCCGTGCCCGGCCAGTTGTCCGAGGACGTCGCCGTGCCGGGGTAGTTGTCGTCGCCCGTGGCGGTGGAGAGCAGGGTGTCGAGCAGCAACTCCTCGTCGCTGCCCAGCGCCGCCGGATCGGCCACATAGGTGGCTCGCAGCACGGCACGCGGGCTGGTCGGGGCGTCGGTGCCGCGATCGCCCGCGGTGAGCCGGGCGACGAAGTCCGGATTCGCCGTGCCGGCGCCGGTGCCGGCGAAGTCGGGTGTCGTCGGCGTGCCGGCCAGGTCGCGGGTGCCACCGAAGCCGTACGGGGAGACCGGAGCGGCGAGCAGCAGCGCGCCAACCCGGTGCGGGTGGTCGACCAGCAGTCGCATCGCCACGCCCCCGCCGAGGGAGTGCCCCACCACCACCGGGCGGGCGTCGGCGGTGCCGAAGAGCGTCGGGTCGTCCAGCAGGGCGGCCACGTCGTCGGAGAAGTCCCGAAGGCCCCGGGTCGCGTTCACCGGGGCGGTCTCGGAGGCGCCGTAACCGCGCAGGTCCGGGGCGACGACCCGCAGCGTCGGCGGCAGCCGTCGGACCAGCGGCTCCCAGAACAGCCCGGATGAGCAGTTGCCGTGGATCAGCAGCACCGGGATGCCGTCCGGCGGGCCGGCCACCCGTACCGCCTGGGTGATGCCGTTCGCCGTCACGGTCCGCTGCTCGGTCTCCATCCGCGGCATGCTGCCACGCCGGTCCACGCCGGTCCAGGTGCCCGACAACCATCCGGGATGCGCCCCGGGTGTGGCCCGCACCAAGCACAACGTGCGGTCAGGTGAAAGGAAGGGCCCCTTGTTATCGCCTCGCGATAACAAGGGGCCCTTCCTTTCACTCAGCGGCGTGCGGTGGGCGGGGTGGCCAGCGGCAGCGGCAGCGTCGGCCGGACGTCACGCCGGGACGGGCCGAAGCTGAGCCCGACCGGATCGGTGTGGGCCACTCCCGGATCGAACAGGCGCAGCTCGGTGCGGCCGAGCCGGATCACGTCGCCGTCGGAGAGGAGTTCCACCTCGGTGATCCGGCGGTCGTTGAGCCAGGTGCCGTTGGTCGAGCCCAGGTCCCGCAGCGACGGGCCGTCCGGCGCCAGCCACACCTCCGCGTGCTGCCGGCTCAGGTGCGGGTCGTTGATGACGACGTGCCCGGTCGGCGCCCGACCGATCACCTGCGACTCGGCCCGCAGCCGAAAGCTCGCCCCGCGCATCGGCCCACCCGCGACCGTCAACAGCGGCATCAGTTCCGGATGTTCCTCCATGGACAGTCAGCCCTCCACCCCACACCACTACTCCGCGCGTCAGCCTGCCATCAGACGGTAATCGCCAGTACCGACCAGCCGGTCAGCTCCTCGCCACCTCCCGGTCATCTCCCGTTCCACGGTTCGGGCGGCCGGGATCCGACGCAGAGGGCCTGACCTGCCCTGATCAACGAGCGGGCGGCCGGGTGCGACTCCCGCCCCGCCGGGCCGAATCGCGCCCTACCGACGAGTAATCTTCGGGTCTAGACTTCCGCCATGACGGCTGTGCATGTCCCCGGCAACCCGGTCATCGAGGCGGGCCAACTGGTTTCCACCAGCCCGGCCACCGGCGTCGAGGCCGGTCGCCTCCCGGTCGCCACCGACGCCGACGTCCGGCGGGCCGTCGACCGCGCCCGCGCCGCCAGCGAATGGTGGGCCGGGCTGGGCTTCACCGGCCGTCGCGAACGGCTGCTGCGCTGGCGCGCCCTGCTCGCCAAGCGGATCGAGCAGCTCGCCGAGCTGGTGCACGTCGAGGGCGGCAAGCCGGTCGCCGACGCCATCGTCGAGATCGTCACCGCGATCGAGCACATCGACTGGGCCGCCCGCAACGCCGGCCGGGTGCTCGGCCCGCGCCGGGTCCGGTCCCGGCTCATCCTCGCCGAGTTCTCCGGGCACCTCGAATACCAGCCGTACGGCGTGGTCGGTGTGATCGGGCCGTGGAACTATCCGGTCTTCACCCCGATCGGCTCCGCCGCGTACGCGCTGGCCGCCGGCAACGCCGTCGTGCTCAAGCCGAGCGAGTACACGCCCGCGGTCGGCCAGTGGCTGGTGGACAGCTTCGCCGAGGTCGTACCCGAGCAACCGATCTTCACCGCCGTGCACGGGCTGGGCGACGTCGGCGCGGCGCTCTGCCGTTCCGGGGTGAACAAGCTCGCCTTCACCGGCTCCACCGCCACCGCCCGCAAGGTCATGGCCGCCTGCGCCGAGACGTTGACCCCGGTGCTGATCGAGGGCGGCGGCAAGGACGCCATGATCGTCGACAGCGATGCCGACCTGGACGCCGCCGCCGAGGCGTGCGTCTGGGGCGGCATGACCAACGCCGGCCAGACCTGCATCGGCATCGAGCGGGTGTACGCCGTCGACCAGGTCTTCGACACCTTCGTCGACAAGGTGGTGGCCCGCGCCGGCCGGCTGACCGTCGGGCCGGAGGGCACCGACATCGGCCCGATCACCATGCCCGGCCAGGTCGATGTGATCCGCCGCCACATCGAGGCCGCGGTCAGCTCCGGCGGGCGCGCCGTGCTCGGCGGCCCGAACGCGGTGCAGCCGCCGTACGTGCACCCGACCGTGCTGGTGGACGTGCCGGAGGAGTCGGCCGCCGTCCGCGAGGAGACCTTCGGGCCGACGCTCACCATCAGCCGGGTCCGCGACGCCGACGAGGCCGTCGCCCGGGCCAACGCGCTGTCGTACGGCCTGGGTGGTTCGGTCTTCGGCCGGCGGCGCGCGGTCGCCATCGCCCGGCGGCTGCACTCCGGGATGGCGTCGGTCAACTCCACCCTCACCTTCGCCGGGATGTCCACGCTGCCGTTCGGCGGGGTCGGTGACTCCGGCTTCGGGCGGATCCACGGCGAGGACGGGCTGCGCGAGTTCGGCCGGGCCAAGGCGATCACCCGCCGGCGGGCCCGGTCGCTGCTGCCGTCCATGACCTTCGAGCGGACCCCGACCGACGTGGCCCGACTCGTCAAGGTCATCAAGGCGATGTACGGCAGGTGAGTGTCGGATGTGGCGCGAACGCCGGCTGCGGTTCGCCGCCGCCGTCCGCTCGCTGGCCGACCGGCACTGGGTGCAGACGCCCTACCGCTACTTCCCCGACTCGCGGATGCTCGTCGAGCGGGTGGCCGGCCTGCCGAGGTCGCTGATCGCGGTGCGGACCGGGGAGTGAGCCGGTCAGAAGAGGGTCAGCTCGTCCTTCTCGATGCCGCGCAGGTTGTCGTAGTTCACGACGACGCACCGGATGCCCCGGTCGGCGGCGAGCACCCGTGCCTGCGGCTTGATCTCCTGAGCGGCGAAGACTCCGGTGACCGGGCTGAGCAGCGGGTCGCGGTTCATCAGTTCGAGATAGCGGGTGAGCTGCTCGACGCCGTCGATCTCACCGCGCCGCTTGACCTCGACCGCCACCGCGCCGGAGTTGGCGTCCCGGCAGAGCAGGTCGACCGGGCCGATCGCCGTCATGTACTCGCGGCGGACCAGCGTGTACCCGTCGCCCAAAGCGCTCGGGTTGGCCGCCAGCAACTCCTGGAGGTGCGCCTCCACCCCGTCCTTGCGCAGGCCGGGATCCACCCCCAGCTCGTACGAGGTGTCCTGGAAGATCTCCTCCAGGGTGATCCGCAGCTCCTCGCCGGCCTTGTTGACCACCCGCCACACGCCGGGAGCCTCCTCCAGCCGACACGGCGGGCTCATCCAGTTCAACGGCTTGTACGCCCGGTCGTCGGCATGGATGGACACCGACCCGTCCGCCTTCACCATCAACAGCCGGGTCGCCAGCGGCAGGTGAGCCGAGAGCCGTCCGACGTAGTCCACTGAGCACTTCGCAATGACCAACCGCACCCGACGAGGGTAGCCGAGCACCCCCCGGTCGCCAGCGAGCGGCACTGGCGCGTCGATGGGATGCTGAGACGGTGCTCGAAGTCCTCACCGGTACCGGTCTCGCCGCCTCGGCGGGGCTGAACGCGTACATACCCCTGCTCACCCTCGGTCTGCTCGCCCGCTACACCGACCTGATCGACCTGCCGAGCGGCTGGACGTGGCTCGGCAACGGTTGGGTCATCGCCATCCTGGCCCTGCTGCTCGCCGTCGAGATGGTGGCGGACAAGGTGCCGGTGGTCGACCACATCAACGACGTGGTGCAGACCGTCGTCCGACCCACCGCCGGCGGCCTGGCCTTCGGCGCCGGATCCTCGTCGGAGACGGTGACGGTCACCGACCCGGGGAGCTTCTTCTCGTCGCACCAGTGGGTGCCCGTGGTCACCGGCGTTCTGCTCGCGTTCGGCGTACACCTGCTCAAGTCCGCCGCGCGGCCGGTCGTCAACGCGACCACCGCCGGGTTCGGTGCCCCGGTGGCCAGCACCGCCGAGGACGCCACCAGCGTGGTGGTCTCCCTGGTGGCGATCATCCTGCCGGTGCTGGTGCTCGCCTTCCTGCTCGGCCTGGTGGCATTCGTCTACTGGTTCCTGCGCCGACGCTCCGAGCGCCGCCGGGAACGCGAGGCCGCCCGCGCCGCCGGCTTCCGCGTCTGACGAGACCGCGTGGCCGTGGCGGCTCCCGCCAGATCCAGACATGCCGCTGGCCGGCGCCCCGGGGGTGGGGGTGCCGGCCAGCGGTCGGTGTCACGCAGGTGCTGCTTGGGTCAGCTGTTCCAGTGCTGGGCGACCAGGTCGGTGGCCTGCTGTTCCCACTGGGCGTAGGCGTCGGGGTAGGCCGAGACCTGCACGGTCTGCGCGGCGTCGGTCAACGCCATGTCCTGCCACCCGTCGACCTGCTTGAGGCCCTTGAGGAACGCGGTGGTGGAGTATTCGGGGTCGGTGATCTGCTCCGGCGTGCCCCAACCCGAGCTGGGGCGCTGCTGGAACAGGCCCAGCGAGTCGTGGTCGTTGCGGTCGCCGAGGTGACCCAGGTTCTCCAGCTTCGACTCCTGCAGGCTGGTGGCGATCGAGATCACCGCGGCCCGCTCGGGCAGCCCGGCCTTCTTCGTCGCGGCGATGATCGCCTTGACATTGCCGCTCTGCTCGTCGTTCAGGTCGATGCGCGACTGCGCACCCTGCGCCTTCTGCACGGCGACTGCGACCGGCTTGCCCTCGACCGGGGTGGCGGCGGTGGCGGCGATCGGACCGGCGAAGACACCACCGGCGAACGCGAGACCAGCAACCGACAGCACGCTCTTACGAATGATCGTGTTCATCAGGGGTCAGCTCCTTCAAGGGGGTAGACACCCACCGCCAACAGGGGAAACGGCACGCGGGTGCGAGCACCTCGTCCGGCGCTTTCAACACAAGGGGGGAAAGTCTTAGGTCGGCGGCCTACAAGCCGGGGGGCTCGTGGCGCCGGGACTGTGTGTAACGACCGCCGGGCCGGGCCCATTCCAGGACTGGCCCATCCGACAGGCACCCCGTTCGAGGGTGCTGGTGCGGTCGGTCAGGGACTCTGCAACGACCACGCACCTCGCGGGCATTCCAACCCCGGCCGCGCTGCCAACCTGCGGGGGCGGGACCTGGCGGCCGGCCCTGCTGCCAACCCACGGGGGCGGGTGGCGGACCGGTGGTGCTGCGATCGTCAGGGTATGTAACGACCCCCGGCCCGCCACGATTCCACCCCACGGATGCAGCCGGTCACAACCCAGAAACCCCCGATACCGGACACCCGCCACGAGATCACCGGGCGTTCCGGCGTCGGATGCGCCGGTTTGGGGGTGATCTACTCGGTATCGGCGATATCGGGGCATCCGGTGGCCGTGGACACCGCGACATCCGCGATACCGAGTCGATCACCCCGGGCAGGGGCGATCCGGAGGCGAAGTGGTCGATGAGCGGTATACCTCAGAGGCATATGTATGACTCACAGGTATAGCGCTCACCCCACCGACCGCCCGACTCGGTGGGTCTGGGCCACGTCCAAACAGGGATCGGGCCGGCAGCCGTCGGCGGGATGCGCCCAGGCACAGGGATCACCGCGAGACGACGACCCGACCGGACAGGACACACCGCGCCTCGCGCAGGAATCAGGACGGACAACGATCGCCGCCGGGATCGGGGCTTGCCGGAACCCCGCTCAGGGACCCGAAAAGGACCGGCGACCACCCGGATGGGACTCACCGCACGTGGCGAGGATCGGAACCGATGGCGATTCCCGCCGATCGTGCTTGCCCTACCCGCGCAGAGATCTGGACCGGACCGAACAATCCGGGACGGCATGCCGGACCCTCGCAGAGATCGGAACGGACTGAACAACCCGCCGGGATCGGGGCTTGCCGGCCAGACCGCGGGATCGGAACCGATGATCGCCCAACCGGATGGGATTCATCGCCCTCACGTAGCCATCGGGAGGGATGGGCATCGCCGCCCGGATGGCCTCGCCGGACTCAGCGGACGGATCACGACGGACGGCGACCACCGACGGGGTGGGGCCCGCCGTGCCCGGCGCAGGGATCAAGCCTGACCGCCCGGAGCCGGGCACGGCCGGCCCCGCCCCACCCACGACGCAACGCAACGCACAAGGAGCACACCGGCACGCCGGTCAACGACCCAGCGGCAACCCGCACACCTGATCCCCGTCCCGGTATAGCCAGGGTCACGAAGCCGGCAAAAGCCTACGATCGGGCAAGAGCCTAGAGGAGGTCGGCATGACCGCAGCGATGGAGATGCCCCGAGTCCAGGAGTGCGTGGTCGTAGCCTGCGCATACAACGACGCCGGAGACTGTCACGCCTTCGCGATCACGATCGGCAGCATGGATCACGCGCACTGCCACACCTTCGTCGAGTCGCCGGTGCGCGGCGGTGTGGAGAGCCTGATCGCTCAGGTGGGCGCGTGCCAGCGGTCCGACTGCCGGCACAATGAGCAGCTCGAGTGTCACGCCTCGTCCATCAGGGTCGGCCCGGACAACGACATGGCCGACTGCATGACCTACGACGGCCGCTGACCTGCCACACCCGCCACGGTCAGGGCAGGTCGTTGGCGCGGCGGATGACCGTCACCAGGTCGTCGATGATGCCGGTGAGGGCGAAGTCCTTCGGAGTGAAGACCCGGGCCACCCCGGCGGCCCGCAGCGTGTCGGCGTCACCGGCGGGGATGATGCCGCCCACGACCACCGGCAGGTCCGCCCGGCCGGCGGTGCGCAGCCCGTCGAGCACGGCCGGCACGGCCGCCAGGTGCGAGCCGGAGAGCACGGAGAGCCCGACCAGGTCGACGTCCTCCTCCACGGCGGCGGCGACGATCTGCCCGGCGGTCAGCCGGATGCCCTGGTAGACGACCTCGAATCCGGCGTCGCGGGCGCGTACCGCGATCTGCTCGGCGCCGTTGGAGTGCCCATCCAGGCCGGGCTTGCCAACCAGCAGCCGCAGCCGGCCGCTGCCCAGCTCGCGGGCGGTGGCGGTGACCCGCTCGCGGACGGCCGCGAGGCCAGGGTCGCCGCTGGTGCCGGTGGCGCCGGCCAGCCCGGTGGGCGCCCGGTACTCGCCGAAGACCTGGCGCAGCGCGCCTGCCCACTCGCCGGTGGTCACGCCGGTCCGCACGCACTCCAACGTGGCCGGCATCAGGTTCGTGGTGGTCGCGGCGTCCGCGCGGAGCCGGGCCAGGGCCGCGTCGACGGCCGCGGCGTCCCGGTCGGCCCGCCACCGGCGTACGCCGTCCGCGGCGGCGGCCTCGACCGCCGGATCGACCTGCTCGACCGCCTCAGCACCGGCCGCGGTCAGCGGGGAGGGCTCGGTCTCGGTGAACCGGTTGACGCCGACCACCACGTCGGCGCCGGACTCCATCCGGCCACGGCGTTCGGCCAGCGAGGCGACCAGCGCGCTCTTGAGGTAGCCGGTCTCCACGGCGGCCACCACGCCGCCCAGCTCCAGCACCTTGTCCAGCTCGACCCGGGCACCGGTGACGATCTCGTCGACCAGCGCGGTCATCACGTGCGAGCCGGCGAAGATGTCGGGGTATTCGAGCAGGTCCGACTCGTACGCCAGGACCTGCTGCATCCGCAGCGACCACTGCTGGTCCCACGGGCGGGGCAGGCCGAGCGCCTCGTTCCAGGCGGGCAGCTGTACCGCGCGGGCCCGGGCGTCGCGGGACATCGTGACGCCGAGCATCTCCAGGACGATGCGCTGGATGTTGTTCTCCGGCTGCGCTTCGGTGAGGCCGAGCGAGTTGACCTGCACGCCGTAACGGAACCGGCGCTGCTTGGCCTCGCCGACCCCGTACCGGTCGCGGGTGATCTCATCCCAGAGCACGCCGAACGCGCGCATCTTCGCGATCTCCTCCACGAACCGCACCCCGGCGTTGACGAAGAACGAGATCCGCTGCACCACGTCACCCATCCGCTCGGCGGGCACCTGGCCGGAGTCACGGACCGCGTCGAGCACGGCGACCGCGGTGGCCAGCGCGAAGCCGACCTCCTGCACCGGCGTGGCACCGGCCTCCTGGAGGTGGTACGAGCAGATGTTGACCGGGTTCCACCGCGGCATCTCGCGCAGCGTGTACGAAACCACGTCGGCGGTGAGCCGCAGCGACGCCGCCGGCGGGAAGATGTACGTCCCCCGGGACAGGTACTCCTTGATGATGTCGTTCTGCGTGGTGCCGGCACAGCGGGCCAGCTCGGCGTTCTGCTCCAGCCCCACGGTGCCGTAGAGGGCGAGCAGCCACATCGCCGGGGCGTTGATGGTCATCGAGGTGTTCATGTCGGCCAGCGGGAGACCGTCGAAGAGCGCCCGCATGTCGCCGAGGTGAGCCACCGGCACACCGACCCGGCCAACCTCACCGGCCGCCAGCTCGTGGTCGGGGTCGTACCCGGTCTGCGTGGGCAGGTCGAAGGCGACCGAGAGACCGGTCTGCCCCTTCGCCAGGTTGCGACGGAAGAGGGCGTTGGTCGCGGCGGCCGACGAGTGGCCGGCGTAGGTGCGCATCACCCACGGGCGGTCCCGCTCGGGCAACCGCCCCGAAGATGCCTTCTCATCCATGGCCGGAGTCTAAGTTACCGTTCAGTAAAACGGGTTGTGGAAAACCACACAGGTCCATGTCGCGGACGTCCGGGTGCGAAGCGCCCGCAGTGGTCCGGACCGCCACACCCCGGGCGCCGCACCTCCCCAGCCAGGACGCACACTGGACGCCATGGATGACGAGCTGGCCATCTCCGTCCGGGGGCTGCGCAAGGCGTACGGCGACAACGTGGCCGTGGCGGGTGTGGACCTCGACGTCCACCGCGGCGAGGTGTTCGCCCTGCTCGGCCCGAACGGCGCCGGCAAAACCACCACCGTGGAGATCCTTGAGGGCTACCGACGCCGGGACGCTGGCGAGGTCACCGTGCTCGGCGCGGACCCGGCCCACCCGGACGCCGGCTGGCGATCCCGGGTGGGCATCGTGCTCCAGGGCACCGGCGAGTTCGACGAGCTGACCGTGGCCGAGGTGATCCGGCACTTCTCCGGCTTCTATCCCGACGCCGACGATCCCGACAAGGTGATCGAGCGGGTCGGGCTGGCCGGCAAGGCGAAGGCCCGCACGCACACCCTCTCCGGTGGGCAGAAGCGCCGCCTCGACGTGGCGCTGGGCATCATCGGCCGCCCCGAGCTGCTCTTCCTCGACGAGCCGACCACCGGCTTCGACCCGGAGGCCCGCCGGGAGTTCTGGGAGCTGATCCGCGACCTCGCAGCGGCCGGCACCACCATCGTGCTGACCACTCACTACCTGGACGAGGCGGAGGCGCTGGCCGACCGCGTCGGCGTGATCACCGGCGGACGACTGGTCGAGGTGTCCGCGCCGAACCGGCTGGGCAACCGTCAGGAGGCCCTCGCGACTGTCTCCTGGCGTACCCCGGACGGGACGCCGGAGCTTGCGCAAACCGCGACGCCGACGGCCCTGGTGGCCGACCTGGCCGTGCGCTACGGCGGCGAGGTCCCCGGGCTCACCGTGACCCGGCCGACCCTGGAGGACGTCTACCTCACGATGATCGGACACGCGCGATGACGACCACGACGAAGCCGGCGACGCCGGTCGCCGCGACCCGGGGCCGCCGGCCGGGCGCTGGAGGGCTCGCCCTGCGGCAGGGCCGGCTGGAGATCACCCAGTTCCTGCGCAGCCGGGAGTCCGTCGTCTTCACGATGGGCTTCCCGATCATCATGATCCTGATCTTCGCGTCGATCTTCCACGGCACGATCGGCGGAGGGGTCAAGTTCACCCAGTACTTCATCACCGGCATGATCGCGACCGGCCTGATGACGGTGAGCTTCCAGAACCTCGGCATCTGGATCCCGATCGAGCGGGACCGGGGCGTGCTCAAGCGCTACCGGGGCACGCCGATGCCGAAGTGGGTCTGGTTCGCCGGCAAGGTGATCATGGTGGTGGCGATCGGCATCGCCGAGACCGCGCTGCTGCTCGCGGTCGCGGTGGCGCTGTTCGACCTCGACCTGCCGGGTACCGCCGGGAAGTGGTTCACCTTCGGCTGGGTCGCCGTGCTCGGGGTGACCGCCTGCACCCTGTGCGGCATCGCCATCTCGTCGCTTGCCCGCACCGCGCGCAGCGGCTCCGCGGTGGTCACCCCGGTCGCGCTGGTGCTCCAGTTCATCTCCGGGGTGTTCTTCGTCTTCACCGACCTGCCCACCTGGATGCAGCAGGTCGCCGCGCTGTTCCCGCTCAAGTGGATGTGCCAGGGGCTGCGGTCGGTCTTCCTGCCGTCGAGCTTCGGGGCACAGGAGCCGGGGGGCTCGTTCGAGCTGGGCCGCGTCGCGGTGGTACTGGCCCTGTGGTGCGTGATCGGCGTCGTGCTCTGCCTGACCACCTTCCGCTGGACGACCAAGCGCGACGGCTGACCCCGCCTCACGCGCCGCCCCGCCCCGCCCCGCCCCGCCCCGCGCCCCGCCGATCTAGGGCTCGTTGCCGTTTGTTGATCTCCAACGACAGCGACTAGTCCTAGATCGACGCGAGAAGCGGGGCGGGAGAGTCGGCGGGGCGGGGCGAGGCGGGGCGGGGGGGGTTAGTACGTGTAGAAACCCTTGCCGGTCTTGCGGCCCAGGTCGCCGGCGGTGACCATGCGCTGGAGCAGCTCCGGCGGGAAGAACTTCTCGTCCGCGGTGTCGGTGTAGATGTTCTTCGAGGCGTGCAGGAGCACGTCCACGCCGGTCAGGTCGGTGGTGGCCAGCGGGCCCATCGCGTGCCCGAAGCCCAGCCGGCAGGCGGTGTCCAGGTCCTCCGCCGACACCACACCGGACTCGACCAGCTTGACCGCCTCCACCACCAGGGCGGAGATCAGCCGGGTGGTGACGAAGCCGGCGATGTCCCGGTTGACCACCACCACCGTCTTGCCGATCTCCTCGGCGAAGGCCCGTACGGTGGCCAGCGTGGCGTCGCTGGTCTTGTAGCCGCGGACCAGCTCGCACAGCTGCATCATCGGCACCGGGGAGAAGAAGTGGGTGCCGACGACCGCCTCGGGCCGCTCGGTGACCGCGGCGATCTGGGTGACCGGGATGGCCGAGGTGTTGGTGGCGAGCACCGCGTCGGACTTGCAGATCTTGTCCAGCGCGCGGAACACCTCGTGCTTGATCTCCAGACGCTCGAAGACCGCCTCGACCACGATGTCCGCGTCCGCCGCCGCCTCCAGGTCGGTGGTCGGGGTGATCCGGGCGAGCGTCGCCTCGACCTCGGACGCCTCGATCTTGCCCTTCTCGGCGAACTTCTCCAGCGACTTCCTGATGCCGCCGAGGCCCCGGGTGGTGGCCGCGTCGTCCAGGTCGCGCAGCGTCACCTGCCAGCCCGCCTGCGCCGCCACCTGGGCGATGCCGGAGCCCATCAGCCCGGCCCCGACGACCGCGAGTCGACCCGCCATCTGCTTCTCCCTCGCTGCGATTGAGTGCCTGCCTGCACCCTAGTCGGCGAGCCTGAACGACGGCTAAGGGGCTGTCGGGAGACCCGGCAGCCCCGGTTGGCGTCAGATCTCCAGTGCCGGCTCCTCCGGCGTCGTCCCCCGCTCGACGTCCACCCCGAGCGCGAGCAGGTCGGCCACGAAGTCCGGGTAGCCCCGGTCGACGTGGTGCACGTGGGAGACCTCGGTGACCCCGTCGGCGCAGAGCCCGGCGATGATCAGCCCGGCCCCGGCGCGGATGTCGGTGGCCCGCACCGGCGCCCCGGAGAGACGGTCCCGGCCGCGGACCACCGCGTGGTGCCCGTCGGTCTTGATGTCCGCGCCGAGGCGCATCATCTCGTTGGCGAACATGAACCGGCCGTCGAAGATGTTCTCGGTGATCAACGAGGCACCGTCGCTGACGGCGGCCAGGCCGATCGCCATCGGCAGCAGGTCGGTGGCGAAGCCCGGGTACGGCAGCGTCACCACGTCGACCGCCCGGGGCCGGTCGTCCATCCGCACCCGGAAACCGTCTCCCCGGGTCTCCACGAGGCCGCCGGCCGCCACCACCTTGTCCAGCGCGACCTCCAGGAAGGCCGGGTCGAGCCCGGTCACCGTCACGTCGCCACGGGTCATCGCCGCGCCGAACGCCCAGGTGCCGGCGACGATCCGGTCCCCCACCGTGGCGTGCCGCACCGGGCGCAGCCCGGGTACGCCGGTGATCCGCAGGGCGGACGTTCCAGCGCCGGAGATCCGCGCGCCCATCTGGTTGAGCATGGTGCAGATGTCGACGATCTCCGGCTCCCGAGCGGCGTTGTCGATCGTCGTGGTGCCCTGGGCCAGCACCGCCGCCATCACCAGGTTCTCGGTCGCGCCCACGCTGGGGAAGTCCAGCACGATGTCCGCGCCGCGCAGCCCGTGCGGTGCGGCGGCGATGACGAACCCGTGCTCACCGGAGATGTCCGCGCCCATCCGGGTCAGCCCGGAGACGTGCATGTCCAGCCCGCGCGAGCCGATCGCGTCGCCGCCCGGATGGGCCACCCGCACGTACCCCCGGCGGGCCAGCAGCGGGCCGAGCACGCAGATCGACGCGCGGAGCCGGCGGACCAGGTCGTAGTCCGCGTCCGCGCCCGGCTGTTCGGGTACGTCGATGATCACCGATCGGGATCGGGCCGCCCCGCCCCGCGCGACCATCGGATCGACCGGGTCATCCGCGTCGAACCGCACGTCGCAGCCCAGCCGGCGCAGCACCTCCCCCATGATCGCGATGTCGGTGATCCGCGGGACGTTGGTGATCACGCTGCGGCCCGGAGCGAGCAGCGCGGCGGCCATCAACTTCAACGCCGAGTTCTTGGCGCCCACCACATGCACGGTGCCGGTCAGCCGGGCGCCGCCGCAAACCCGGATGACATCGACATCGTTGACCGCCGGATCGCCCGCGTTCCCGGGGCCCACCACCGCCGGCCAGCCGGCGGTGGTGTCCGGGCGCGCCGGGATCGTCAGGTCCGGTATCCGTAGGCTGTGCGTCATGGCCGTCCACCTCACGCGCATCTACACCAAGGCCGGCGACGCCGGCATGACCAGGCTGAGCAACAACGAGCAGGTGCCGAAGACCGATCCACGGATCGCCGCGTACGCGGATGTCGACGAGTGCAACGCGGCGATCGGCGTCGCGCTGGCCCTGGGCCAGCTCGACGAGGAACTGCGGGCCGTGCTGGCATCGATCCAGAACGACCTGTTCGACGTGGGCGCGGACCTGTCCACGCCGGTCGAGCCGGAGCCGAAGTACCCGCCGCTGCGGGTGACCGAGGAGTACGTCGAGCGCCTTGAGGGCTGGTGCGACGAGTACAACGCACGCCTGAGCAAGCTCGACTCCTTCATCCTCCCCGGCGGCACCGCGGGCGCGGCGCTGCTGCACGTGGCGCGGACCATCGCCCGGCGTGCCGAACGGGCAGCGTGGGCGCTGGTCAGCCACGATCCGGAACGGACCAGCCCGCTCCCGGCAAAGTATCTCAACCGGCTCTCCGATCTGCTCTTTATCCTGTCAAGAACGGCAAATCCGGCGGGAGATGTGCTATGGGTGCCGGGCGGTAAGCGCTGAGCGTCGGCGCGCCGCACCACGTCCAGGTGTGGGTTCCCGATCTCGACGCCGGCACGCGTAGCCGAGGCTTGATCCACTCGGGCTCATGAAACAGGAGCATCCCGACCAGCAGGACAGCCCGAATTCAAGAAAACCGAGTCGATCAACCCGCCCCGACCACCGAGAAGGCGGGACTCAACCACACCGGTAACGGCAGGTGGTGAAAGCCGGTGCCGGAACGACGCACAGTGGCAACGACGGGTTTCCGGGGGAGCCCGCCCGGCGCAGGGATCAAGCCTGACCGTCCGGAGCCGGGCGGGCTCCCCCGGAAACCCAGAAGAGCGACCACAGAAGAGCGGCTCAGGCAGCAGGCCAGTCCTGGGAGGCCATACGCGGCGAGACCGCCCCCGGAGGGGCGGCCTCGAGCCAGGAGAGGAAACCGGTCACTGTCGACCGCGCCATGGCGATCTCCACCGGTGCGTGGTGAATGGTACAGCGGAGAATCACCCAGTCGGCCGGCATGGAGAGGCGTTCCTGGCCCTCAGGCAACCGGCGGCGCTCCACCGCGAGCCCCTTGCGGGAGAGCACCCGCTTGGGCCGCAGCGCGAAGCTGAACATCCGGTACCAGCGCAGCTCGTCACCGGCGAACCGGCCGAAGCCCGGCGACCAGCCGCGGCCGTCGAGCATGGTGGAGACCCGGACGCTGAGCCGAATGATGCCACCGCTCCGGGTGACCAGGGCGCGCCGGACGAAGAGGATGAGGAGCGCAGCGAGAATAACGGCGACGCCGATCCCGATTCCCTCGACGATCTCCATCCCCGGTACGGCTCAGTGGCTCTGCGAGGAGACCGGGGTTGCGCTCTCGGCCAGCACGGTGACGCCGTCGGCGCTCACCGAGAGGAAGCCGCCGGCCACGTCGTAGGAGATCTGCTCTCCGCCGGCCAGCTTGATGCGGACCTGGCCGGGCTCGGCGAGCTGGCCGAGCAGCGGCGCGTGCCCCGGCAGGACACCCAGCTCACCCTCGGTCGTCCGGGCGACGACCATCTCGGCGTCACCGGACCAGACCTTCTCCTCGACGGCGACGAGCTCGACGTGAAGCTGCTGTGCCACGCTGTCTCCTTGCTGCGGCGGCGGATTGCCGAAAGTCTAGTCCTGACGCGAACTCGCCCCCAAGGCGGGTGGGGAGAGCTACGCCACGGCTACTTGGTCTTGTTCAGGAAGTCCGGGTGCTCCAGCAGGAACGGGTCCAGTTGTTCATTGTGCAGGGCGGTGAAGAAGTCTGAGACGCCTGGCTTGAACTGCTCGCCCTTGTACTTCTTACCGTCGAAGACTCCACCGCCGGGGAGTTTGATCATCTGGATCGTGTTGGGCCGGATGTTCTTCAGAGCGATGCCGAAGTCGATCACGCTGTTGCCGCGACCGCTGAAGATCAGCGACTGACCGGCGGCGCGGAGGACCTTGTCCAGCTTGATCGGGTTGGACACCACGTCGGCGCTGAACGCCTGCCCGACCATGGCCTTGACGAACTGCTGCTGGTGACGCTGCCGGCCGTAGTCAGAGTCCAGGACACCGTTCTTCGGGTAGCGCTGCCGGACGTAGTCCAGCGCCTGCCACCCGCTGAGGTGTTGGTTGCCCTTCTTGTAGACCGCCTGCGGGCCGACGTAGCCCTCGCCCTGCGTGTTGCCCGGCCGCGGCTTACCGTCCGGCTGCTTGTGCTCGGACTTCACGTCCCGCTCGATGTACATGTCGACGCCGCCCATGGCGTCGACGATCTTCTGGAAGCCGGTGAAGTTGATGATCGCACCTGCGTCGAACCGCTTTATGCCGGTCACGTTCTGCACAGTGGTGGCCAGCAGCTCAAAGCCCCGCGCCGCGTCGGGGTTTCCCCCTGGCACCTGGCTGCCCACCGACATGGCGGCGTTGATCTTCGTTGTCTCGCCGTTGAAGTTGGCCTTCTTGAACGGCGGGATGTGCACGTAGAGGTCCCGCGGCATCGAGAACAGATAGGCCCGGTCCATCGTCGCGGGCACGTGCAACACCATGATCGAGTCGGCCAGTGGCGCCGCCGTCGGCGTACGCGGGTCGATGCCGACCAGCAGGATGTTGAGCGGGCCCTTGATGTCGGACTTCTTCGCCTGGGCCCCGGCCGCCTGGTCGCCGAAGAGGTCGGCCTTGCCGACCGCGCCCTCGTAGCGGGCCATCAGCACCTCGGTGCCGACCAGCACCGCCCCGCTGAGCATGGTCAGCACGGTGCCGAACACCGTGCACACCCTGGCCCAGCGCGGCACGCCCCGCCAGATGGACGGCTTGCGGCCACTCTTGCCGGCCTTACCCACGAGCATCTCCGATCGTTACGCCCACGAGTAGGAGACGGGCGCACGTAGCCGAAAGGTTGCAAATATCAACGCTCGTTCACGTGAGCGCGCGGAACGACCGTATCTCGGCTGGTTCAGGACCGACGACCGCGAGTAACGGACCGCGGCGATGTTAGGGCGTGAAGGTGAACAAAAGACTGCCCCGGCATGGCCGGGGCAGTCTTTTTGTTTCGGATCCGATCGGGCTGTCAGCCCTTCATCAGCTCCTCAGCCTTGCGCTCCAGGTCCTCGAGACCGCCGCACATGAAGAACGCCTGCTCAGGGAAGTGGTCGTACTCGCCCTCGCTGATCTTGCGGAACGCCTCGATGGTCTCCTTGATCGGGACCGTCGAGCCCGGCACGCCGGTGAACTGCTCCGCGGCGTAGGTGTTCTGCGACAGGAAGCGCTCGATCCGCCGGGCCCGGGCCACGGTGATCTTGTCTTCCTCGGAGAGCTCCTCGATGCCGAGGATGGCGATGATGTCCTGCAGGTCGCGGTAGCGCTGCAGGATCCGCTTCACCTCGGTGGCGACCTGGAAGTGCTCGGTGCCGACGAACTCCGGCGCGAGGATCCGGGACGAGGACGCCAGCGGGTCCACGGCCGGGTAGATGCCCTTGTCGGAGATCGACCGCTCCAGGTTGGTGGTCGCGTCCAGGTGGGCGAACGTGGTGGCCGGGGCGGGGTCGGTGTAGTCGTCCGCCGGCACGTAGATCGCCTGCATCGAGGTGATGGCCTGGCCCCGGACCGAGGTGATCCGCTCCTGGAGCTCGCCCATCTCGTCGGCCAGGGTCGGCTGGTAGCCCACCGCGCTCGGCATGCGGCCGAGCAGGGTGGAGACCTCCGAGCCGGCCTGCGTGAAGCGGAAGATGTTGTCGATGAAGAGCAGCACCTCCTGCTTCTTCACGTCGCGGAAGTACTCGGCCATGGTCAGCGCGGAGAGCGCCACCCGCAGCCGGGTGCCCGGCGGCTCGTCCATCTGGCCGTACACCAGCGCGGTCTTGTCGATGACGCCGGACTCGGTCATCTCGGCGATGAGGTCGTTGCCCTCACGGGTGCGCTCACCCACGCCGGCGAAGACCGAGGTACCACCGAAGTTACGGGCCACACGGGTGATCATCTCCTGGATGAGCACCGTCTTGCCCACACCCGCGCCGCCGAACAGGCCGATCTTGCCGCCCTTGACGTACGGGGCGAGCAGGTCGATGACCTTGATGCCGGTCTCCAGCATCTCGGTCTTCGGCTCCAGGTCCGCGAAGGCCGGGGCCTTGCGGTGGATACCCCAGTGGTCGTCCGGGGTCAGGGTCTCGCCCTCTTTGAGGTTGAGCACCTCGCCGATCGCGTTGAACACGTGGCCCTTGACCGCGTCGCCCACCGGCACGGTGATCGGCTCGCCGCGGTCACGCACCTCCGCGCCGCGGACCAGGCCGTCCGTCGGCTGCATCGAGATGGCACGGACCAGGTTGTCACCCAGGTGCTGGGCGACCTCCAGGGTCAGCGTCTTCTCACCGCCGGACAGGTTCACGTCGACGTTCAGGGCGTTGAACAGGGCCGGCATGGCGTCGCGCGGGAACTCGGCGTCGACGACCGGGCCGATGACCCGGACCACGCGACCCGTGGCCGTCTTGGTCTCTACTGGTGCAGTCATCACACATCACTTCCCGACGCGGCCAGCGCGTTGGCGCCGCCGACGATCTCGCTGATCTCCTGGGTGATCCCGGCCTGGCGAGCCGAGTTCATCTCACGCGTGTACTTCTCGATCATGTCCTCGGCGTTGTCGGTGGCGCTCTTCATCGCCCGCCGCCGTGCCGCCGACTCACTCGCCGCCGACTCGATCAACGCCGCGTAGATCCGCGTGTTGATGTACCTCGGCAGGAGCGCGTCGAGCAGCGCCTCCGCCTCCGGCTCGAACTCGTACGCCGGCAGCAGCCCCTCGGAGCGGGGCCGGTCCTCCACCTGCATCGGCCCGATGACCTTGGCAACCGGGCTCTGCGTCATCAGCGAGTGAAACTCGGTGTAGACGATGTGCAGCTCGTCGACGCCGAGCACCCCGTCCGCACCGGCACCGCCGTCGACGTCGTCCGCACCGGCCGTGAACGCCTTGATCAGCGTCTCACCCACCGTGCGGGCGTCCTCGAACGACGGCTGCTCGCTGAACCCGGTCCAGTTGGCCTCGATCGGCCGATCGCGGAACCGGTAGAACCCGACGCCCTTACGCCCGATGACGTAGAGCACCGGCTCCTTGCCGTCGGCCTTGAGCCGCGCGATCAGCGACTCCGCCGTCTTGATCGCGTTGGAGCTGTAACCGCCGGCCAGGCCACGGTCGCTGGTGACCAGCAGGACGCCCGCCCGCCGCACCCGCTCGCGCGGGGTGAGCAGCGGGTGGTCGATCCGCGCGTTGGACGCCAGCGCCGTGAGCACGCCGGTGATGGCCTGGGCGTACGGCAGGGACGCCTGCACCCGGGCCTGGGCCTTGGCGATCCGGCTCGTCGCCACGAGCTCCATCGCCTTGGTGATCTTCTTCATCGACTTCGCCGAGCGGATCCGTTGACGAAGAACGCGTACCTGGGCCGCCATGGGATCAGCTCTCGGCCGGGCGGTCGGTCGCGCCGTCGCGGAAGCGGGTCACCGTCTCGCGGTTCTCGTCGCCCTCCAGCGGCGCGGCCGGCGCGTCGTTGACCCGACGCTCGTCCGCCTTGCCGAGGAAGACCTGCTTGAACTCGCTGATCGCGCTGTCCAGGGAGCCGATGATGTCGTCGTTCCACTGGTTGTCGGCGATCCCGGCCAGCACACCCGCGTGCTTGTGCCGCAGGTACTGGAGGAACTCCGACTCGAAGCGCCGGACCTCACCCACCGGGATGTCGTCCAGCTTGCCCTCGGTGCCGGCCCAGACCGAGACGACCTGCTCCTGCACCGGGAACGGCGAGTAGTTCGGCTGCTTGAGCAGCTCGACCAGGCGCGAACCGCGGTCCAGCTGGGCCCGGGAGGCCTTGTCCAGGTCCGAGGCGAAGGCGGCGAACGCCTCCAGCTCGCGGTACTGGGCCAGGTTGAGCCGCAGCGAGCCGGCGACCTTCTTCATCGGCTTCACCTGCGCGGCGCCACCGACCCGGGAGACCGAGGTGCCGACGTTGATCGCCGGACGGACGCCCTGGTTGAACAGGTCGGTCTCCAGGAAGATCTGGCCGTCGGTGATCGAGATGACGTTGGTCGGGATGAAGGCCGAGATGTCGTTGGCCTTCGTCTCGATGATCGGCAGACCGGTCATCGAGCCGCCACCCAGCTCGTCGGAGAGCTTCGCGCAGCGCTCCAGCAGGCGGGAGTGCAGGTAGAAGACGTCACCCGGGTACGCCTCGCGGCCCGGCGGGCGGCGCAGCAGCAGCGACACGGCCCGGTACGCCTCGGCCTGCTTGCTCAGGTCGTCGAAGACGATCAGGACGTGCTTGCCGCCGTACATCCAGTGCTGCCCGATGGACGAGCCGGTGTACGGGGCGATGTACTTGAAGCCGGCCGGGTCGGACGCCGGGGAGGCCACGATGGTCGTGTACTCCATCGCGCCCGCCTCCTCCAGCTGGCCCTTGATGGAGGCGATCGTGGAGGCCTTCTGGCCGATGGCGACGTAGATGCAGCGGACCTGCTTCTTCGGGTCGCCGGTGCGCCAGTTGTCCCGCTGGTTGAGGATGGCGTCCAGGGCGACCGTGGTCTTACCGGTCTTCCGGTCGCCGATGATCAGCTGCCGCTGACCCCGACCGATCGGCGTCATCGCGTCGATCGCCTTGATGCCGGTCTGCAGCGGCTCGAACACCGACTGCCGGGCCATCACGTTCGGAGCCTGCAGCTCCAGCTCGCGGTAGCCCTCGTCGGCGATGTCGCCGAGGCCGTCGATCGGCTGGCCGAGCGCGTTGACCACGCGGCCGAGGAAGGCGTCGCCGACCGGCACGGAGAGGACGCGGTCGGTGCGCTTGACCCGCTGCCCCTCCTCCAGGTTGGCGGCGTCACCGAGAACGACGACACCGATCTCCCGGACGTCGAGGTTCAGCGCCACGCCGAGCGTGCCGTCCTCGAATTCCAGCAGCTCGTTGGTCTTGGTCGAGGGCAGGCCCTCGACGTGGGCGATGCCGTCACCGGTGTCGGCGACGGTGCCGACCTCCTCGCGGGAGACGTCGGTCGAGTAGGAGGAGACGTAGCGCTCCAGGGCGCCGCGGATCTCCTCCGTCGAGATGGTCAGCTCGGCCATCCTCTGCTTCCTTAAAATTCAGGGGCCCGGGATACCTAGTACCGACCGGTCCGAATGGCGTCTGTCATTCCGGGCGCTGGGCGGCGGAGCCGCCCCAACGCTGGGCGGCGGAGCCGCTCAGCGCTTCGCGAGCGCGTTGCGGGTCTCGTTGAGGCGGCGCAGGATGGTGCCGTCGTACAGGTCGGAGCCGACCCGCACGCTCACGCCACCCAGGACGTTGGGGTCGACCGTCTGCTTGACGGAGACCTCTCGACCGTATATCGCGGTGAGGCTCGCGCCCAGCCGACGCTCGTCCTCGTCACTCAACGGGGCCGCGACGGTCACGTACGCCACCTGCCGGTCACGTCGCTCGGCGGCGAGTTCCACCAGCCGGGTGAGCGCCCCGATGAAGGAACGCCCCCCGAACCCGCCGAGCGCCACCTCGACGAGGCGGACGGTGACCGGGCGGGCCTTGTCGGCGAGCAGCTCACGGGCCAGGGTGGCCCGCTGCTCGACCGGCGCGACCGGGTCAGCCAGCGTGTTGCTCAGCGCCGACTGGCCCGCCACGACCTGGCCGAAGCGGAACAGCTCGTCCTCGACCTCGCCCAGCTCGCCGGCCTTGTCGGCGCTGGCAAGCAGCGCCTCCACGCCCAGCCGCTCGGCGCCGTCGAGCAACTCCGACGGTGCCGACCAACGGCCGGAGACCAGCGTCACGAGCAGGTCGAGCGCGTCGGAGCCGATCCGGCCACCCAGCATGTCGCCGAGCAGAGCGCCGCGGTCCTCGCCGGAACGGGCCGGCTCGGACAGGGCACGGCGCAGCCGCGGCTCGCGCCGCAGCAGGGCCGCGACGGCGAGGATGGCGTCGGCGGTGGAGGTCACCGCCGACGGCTCCGTGCCGCGGACGTACGCGTCGAGGCGCTCGGCCGCGATCTTGTACGACTCCCGGCTGGCGGCCTGCATCAGCGGGCCCCCGTGCTCTCGAGACCGCTCAGGAACCGGTCGACGGTGCCCTTGCGCCGCGCCTCGTCGGCCAGCGACTCACCGACGATCTTGCTGGCCAGGTCCACCGCGATCGTGCCGACCTCGGTACGCAGCTCGCGCACGATGGTGGCCCGCTCGGCGGCGAGCTGGTCCTTGCCGGCCGCGATGATCCGGTCGGACTCTTCCCGCGCCTTGGCGAGGACGTCCTGCCGGATCCCCTCCGCGTCGGCCCGGGCGTCGTCGCGGATCTTCGCGGCGTCGGTGCGGGCCTCGGCGAGCTGGGCACGGTACTGCTCGAGCAGCTGGTTCGCCTCGGCCTGAGCGGCCTCGGCGCGCTTGATGCCGCCCTCGATCGCGTCGACCCGAGCCTGGAACGTCTGCTCCATGCGGGGGAAGACGAACTTCATCAGCACGAAGCAGAGCACGGCGAAGGCGACCGAACCGACCACGATCTCCTGCCAGAGCGGGATGATCGGGTTGTGGGTCGACTCACCACCCTCAGCGGCGAGGAAGTACATGGTTACCTCCCGGTCTAAGGGCGGGATCAGCCGGCCCAGATGAAGCCGAAGGCGATGCCCAGCAGCGCCAGCGCCTCGATGACGGCGAAGCCGATCCAGACGTACGGCAGGGTCATCCGCGACGACTCCGGCTGGCGGGCGGTCGACTGGATGTAGGCGGCGAAGACCAGGCCGACGCCGATGCCCGGGCCGATGGCCGCGAGGCCGTAGCCGATGGCGGCGGTGCTGCCCTCTACCGCGGCGAGAACGCTAGCGTCCATTGGTGTGGTTCCTCCTGGTTATCACGCGTGACTCTCACGCGGGACGACAACGGTTGGTGCGGTGGATCAGTGCTCTTCGGCGAGCGCGCCCTGCACGTAGCTGGCGGTGAGGACGGTGAAGACGTAGGCCTGCAGGACGATCACCAGGAACTCGAGGAAGGTGAGCGCGATGGTCATCACCCAGGAGAGCACCGAGACCGGCGCCAGCCAGGCGTTGGCGCTCAGCATCGCGAAGCCGCCGAGCGTGAAGACCAGCAGAAGCATGTGGCCGGCGAACATGTTCGCGAAGAGACGTACCGCGAGCGAGAACGGCCGGACGATGAAGGTCGAGAAGAGCTCGATCGGGATCAGCAGCGGCAGGATGTACCACGGCGCCGGCGGGATCAGCGAGTTCTTGAAGTACTTCACGAAGCCGTGCTGCTTGATGCCGATGTAGTTGAACAGCACGTAGCTGATGATCGCGAGGACCGCCGGGAAGGCGATGTGCGAGTTCGGCGAGATCTGGAAGAACGGGATGATCGCGAACGAGTTCGTCAGCAGCACGAAGCAGAACAGCGTCGTGAAGTACGGCGCGAACCGCACGCCCGCGTGCCCGATCATGTCGACGGCGATGTTGTTCCGCACGAAGCCGTAGATCGACTCGGCGAACCACTGCTTCTTCGTCGGCACCAGCTGCGGGTTCCGGTAGCTCGCCAGGAAGAAGATGATCAGAACGCCGACCGCGATCCAGACCATCGCCGTGATCTTGGTGAACCAGTATGACTCGTGCGCACCCCAGGGCAGGATGCTGGGCAGGTAGAAGTCCTCCACAGTGGGTGGGAATGCCGCCTGGCCAGCTGCCAGAACGTTCGCCTGTCCGAACACCGCGTCCCTTCCTAAGTAGGCGTGCCGAGTCGGCGGACGACCAGGATGATCCCCCCGGCCATACCGAGCACGACGCCGATCCCGGTGGCGACGCCGCCGGTGTCGAGCCACTGGTCAACCAGCCAGCCGATGAAACCCCACACGAGCATGCCTCCGATGAGGTAGCTGAGCGCGGTCCAGCCCTGACCGGCGCCGGACGGAATGTCGTCCGGTTCACCGGCGGGACGGGGGGTTTGGTCACCAGCCATGACGGGGCGAACGATATCAGCCGGGAGGACGAGGCTGTGCCTCACCCCCCGCACAACCGTCGTTGTGTGGGCATCTCGGGGGCCGCGTCGTCTGTGGGCACGCTACTCCCCTTCCGCCCCTGGGAAAATGACCGGTGGCCGACAGGTTGCCGCGCGTCCGATGGATGGGACGATCGGCCGATCGCCAGGTCAGGCGGGCGACCGGTGGGCGTGCACCCTGGTCAGCCACCAGATGTGCACTCCCGTCCACACTGCCACCCCGGCGACGATGCCGAGGCAGAGCGGGACCAACCCGGGCCAGCCGGTGGACGCCACCGCCACCATCACCACACCCAGCAGGGTGAACTTCAGCGCGTACAGGCCCAGCCCGAGGGGCAGCAGCAGCTGCGGGTTGATCTGGTCGGCCCAGGCCAGCACCACCGTGGTGAGGGTGTAGCTGAGCACCGTGACCCCGACCCCGACCGCCGCGCCGAGCGCGGCCGTCACGCCACCGGTCGCGCCACCGACCACCGCGGCGACCGCGGCCAGCGCCACCGACGCGGCCAGCAGCACCGGCAGGTGTCGCAGCCGCCAGCGCCGGTCGGTGCCGGTCTCGGCGGCCGCGGGGTCAGCCACGGGGGTACGCCGGGAACACCGCGACCAGCTCGGCCACCTCGGCACCGATCCGGGTCAGCTCGTCGGCGCCGCCCGGGGCACCGGGATCGGCGCGTACCGCCCGCGCGATCAGGGCGGCCACCTGCCGCAGCTCCCCCTCCCGCATGCCCTGGGTGGTGACGCTGGGCGTGCCCACCCGGATGCCGGAGGCCACCCTCGGCGGCTGCGGGTCGTACGGGATCGCGTTCTTGTTGAGGGTGATCGACGCCGCGTCACAGCGGCCCTCGGCCTCGGCGCCGGTCACGCCCAGCTCCCGCAGGTCGATCAGGGTGAGGTGGGTGTCGGTGCCTCCGGACACCGGGCGCATCCCCTCGTCGGCCAGCCCGGCGGCGAGCGCCTGGGCGTTGCTGATCACCTGACTGGCGTAGGTCTGGAATTCGGGCTGGGCGGCCTCGCGCAGCGCGACCGCCTTGGCCGCGACCGCGTGCATCAGCGGGCCGCCCTGGGTGAACGGGAAGACCGCCTTGTCGATCCGCTGGGCCAGCGACTCCCGGCAGAGGATCATGCCGCCGCGGGGGCCGCGCAGCACCTTGTGGGTGGTGGCGCAGACGACATCGGCGTACGGCACCGGGGACGGGATCGCCCGGCCGGCCACCAGGCCGATGAAGTGCGCGGCGTCCACCATCAGGTACGCGCCGACCTCGTCGGCGATCTCCCGGAACCGGGCGAAGTCGATCAGCCGGGGGTACGCGGTGGCGCCGCAGATGATCATCTTGGGCCGGTGCGCCCGGGCCAGATCCCGCACCTCGTCGTAGTCGATCAGCTCGGTGTCCGGCCGGACGGTGTACCCGACCGTGGCGAACCACTTGCCGGAGAAGTTCACCCGACTGCCGTGGGTCAGGTGCCCGCCGTGCGGCAGGTCCATCGCCAGCACCGTGTCCCCCGGCTGCACCAGCGCGGCGTACGCGGCCAGGTTGGCGCTGGCGCCGGAGTGCGGCTGAAGGTTGGCGTGCTCGGCGGCGAAGAGCTCCTTCGCCCGGGCGATGCCGATCTCCTCGGCCCGGTCCACCTCGGCGCAGCCGCCGTAGTAGCGCCGGCCCGGGTAGCCCTCGGCGTACTTGTTCGTCAGCGTCGAACCGAGCGCGGCCAGCACCGCCGGCGAGGTCAGGTTCTCGCTGGCGATCAGCTGAAGGCCGCCGCGCAACCGGTCCAGCTCGCCGAGGACCACCCCGGCGATCTCCGGGTCGGTGGCCCTGAGCTGCGCGAAATCCGGCCCCCAGAAGGTGCTCGTCTCGGTGTCCACAGCGAACGAGTCTAGGGGGCCGCACACTGGAAGCCGTGAGATGCCTCGTCACCGGAGCCACCGGATACATCGGCGGGCGACTGGTCCCCCTGCTGCTCAGCGACGGGCACACCGTGCGCTGCCTGGCCCGTAAGGCCGTACGGCTGCGCGACGTGCCCTGGGCGTCGGCCGCGGAGATCGTCCAGGGGGACCTGAGCCGGCCGGAGACGCTGCCCGCCGCGTTCGCCGACGTGGACGTCGCCTACTTCCTGGTGCACTCGCTGGGCCGGCCCGATTTCGAGGCGGCCGACCGGGCCGCGGCGACCAACTTCGCGGCGGCGGCCCGGGCGGCCGGCGTACGCCGGATCGTCTACCTGGGCGGCCCGGAGCCGGCGGCCGACGAGGAGGTCCCCTCCCCGCACCTGCGGTCCCGGGCCGAGGTGGGCCGGATCCTGCTGGCCAGCGGCGTGCCCACGGCGGTGCTCCGCGCCGCCGTGATCATCGGCTCCGGCTCGGCCTCGTTCGAGATGCTGCGCTACCTGACCGAGCGACTGCCCGTCATGGTCACTCCGCGCTGGGTCCGCAACCGGATCCAGCCGATCGCCGTCCGCGACGTGCTGCGCTACCTGGCCGGCTGCACCGCGCTGCCGCCGGAGGTCAGCCGCGGCTTCGACATCGGCGGGCCGGACGTGCTCAGCTTCCGCGACATGATGCAGCGCTACGCCCGTGTGGCCGGCCTGCGTCGGCGCGTCATCGTGCCGGTCCGCCCGCTCACCCCGTCGCTTTCCTCGCGCTGGGTCGGCCTGGTCACCCCGGTGCCGAACGCCATCGCCCGCCCGCTGGTGGAGAGCCTGGTCCACGAGGCGATCGCGCACGAACACGACATCGCCCGGTACGTACCCGACCCGCCGGGCGGGCTGACCCGCTTCGACGAGGCGGTGGCGCTGGCGCTGGCCAAGGTGCGCGACGCCCAGGTGGTGACCCGCTGGTCGACCGCGAGCGGCCCGGACGCGCCGGCCGAGCCGCTGCCCACCGACCCCGACTGGTCCGGCGGCACCGCCTACACCGACTTGCGGGAGCGGACGGTGGACGCGCCGCCGGCGGACCTCTGGCGGGTCATCGAGGGTGTCGGCGGCGAGCACGGCTGGTACTCGTTCCCGCTCGCCTGGTCGATCCGCGGCTGGCTGGACCGACTGATCGGCGGGGTCGGGCTGCGCCGGGGCCGGCGCGACCCGCACCGCCTCCAGGTCGGTGAGGCCCTGGACTTCTGGCGGGTGGAGGAGATCGTCCCCGGCGAGCTGCTGCGGCTGCGCGCCGAGATGCGGCTGCCCGGCCGAGCCTGGCTGGAGATGCGGGTGCTGCCCGCCGACAACGGCCGCAGCCGCTACCAGCAACGCGCGGTCTTCCTGCCGCGCGGCCTGGCCGGGCACGCCTACTGGGGGTCGGTGGCCCCGTTCCACGCGGTGGTCTTCGGCGGGATGGCCCGCAACATCGCCCGCGGCGCCGAGCAGGCCCCCGATCACCCCGCCGCGCGCACCGGCTGACCAGGCCGGGTCAACGCGCACGCCGCCCGGCGCGGAGGCTCAGTTGCCGTCACGGGCACCGGTGACCTGGAAGGCGACCCGCTCGCTCGGCGGGACGAAGTCCTGCACCGGCTGGTCGCGCAGGGCGAAGGCGAGCACCTCGCCGACCGCCTCCACCATCCGGGCCTGCACCGCCTGACCCACCGCGTCGCGTGGGTCGTCCGGGTTCGCCGCCATCGAGGCCACCGCGAGCTGCGGAGTGAACGCCACCACCGTCTCCGTCTCGTACCGCTCCGAGCTGCCGGTCTTGCCGGCGACCGGGCGGTCGAGCCTGCCCCGCAGACCGGGTGCGGTGGCACCGTCGCAACGCCCGTACATCGACTGGTCGCCGACCGGGCAGCGGGCCGCGTCGGCGGCCGCCCGGGCCACATCGGTGTCGAGGGCCTGCCGGCAGTCCGGCTTGGCGGCGTCGACCGGGTGGCCGGCCGAGTCGGTGATCGAGACCACCGGCAGCGGGGCGCACCAGGTCCCGTCGGCCGCCACCGTGGCGTACGCCGTGGCCAGGTCGAGCGGGGTCGTCGCGGCCACGCCCAGGGTGAACGGGCCCCAGTTCTTCGCCCCGTACCGGGCCAGCCGCGCGTCGGAGTCGGCGCGCAGCACGATGCCGAGCCGCTCGGCCATCTCCACCACCCGGTCGGCGCCGACCCGCTCGGTGAGCCAGGCGAAGTAGGTGTTCACCGAGCGTCCGAACGCGGTCCACATGGTGCGCGGGCCGTCCATCGACGACGGGCTCGCGTTCGCCGGGCACCAGTGGCCGTCACAGCTCGCCTCCCCGGTCACCGGGAACTTCGTGAGCAGCCGTGTCGGCGCGGTGAAGTCGGTCGACAGCGGCATGCCGGACTCCAGC
This sequence comes from Micromonospora sp. U21, assembly GCF_018070045.1. GTDB lineage: Bacteria > Actinomycetota > Actinomycetes > Mycobacteriales > Micromonosporaceae > Micromonospora. Next base: position 171,378 of record NZ_JAGPYK010000004.1, on the reverse strand, counting down.
GCGGCCAGCATGGTGAAGAGCTTGAACGTCGACCCGCCCTGGTACCCCTCGATCGCCCCGCCGCCGGCGATCAGCTGATTCACCGTGTTCGGATGGTTCTTCTGCCCGGCCGGGTTGTCCGCCACGCTGTAGCTGCGGTTCACCGCCATCGCCAGCACCCGACCGGTTCCGGGCTGCACCACCGCGGTCGGCACCGCCCGGGCCTCGGTCGGCTTGTAGATCCGCAGCACCTGCTCGGTGGTGGCCCGCTGCACCGCCGGGTCGAGCGAGGAGACGATGGAGAACCCGCCCCGGCGCAGCGTGCGCTGCCGCTCGTCGGCGGTCGACCCGAACGCCGGCTGGCTGCTCCACCACCGGGTGAACCAGTCGCAGAAGAATCCCCAGTCGTTGTGCCCGTCCGGCACGGCCGTGCAGTCGTTCGGGGTCTCGCTGGGCCGCAGGTCCAACGGCTCGGCCCGCGCCGCCGCCGCCGCGTCCGCCGACACCTGGCTCGACTCCACCAGCTGCTCCAGCACGTACGCCCGCCGGTGCAGCGCGCTGTCGGCGTCGCCGTTGATCGGGTCGTCGCTGTCCGGTGACCGGACCAGCCCGGCCAGCAGCGCGGCCTGCGCGAGGGTCAGCTCGGCCGGGGACCGGGAGAAGTAGCGCTTGCTGGCCGCCGCGATGCCGTACGCCCCGGCGCCGAAATAGGCGATGTTGAGGTAGCGGGTGAGAATCTCGTCCTTGCTCAGCTCCCGCTCCAGCGCCAACGCGTACCGCATTTCCTGGATCTTGCGGGCGGTGGTGACCTCGGTGGCCGACCTGCGCTGGCTCTCGGTCAGCCGGGGATCGCTGCTGAGCACGTTGCGGACGTACTGCATGGTCAGCGTGGAGGCGCCCTGCCGGGTCCGGCCGTCGCGCTTGTTCACGGTGAACGCGCGCACCACACCCCGCAGGTCCACCCCGCTGTGCTGAAAGAACCGGACGTCCTCGGCGGCCACGATGGCCTGACGCATCACGGACGCGACCTCGTGCAGCGGCACGTCCACCCGGTCCTCCTGGTAGAAGGAGGTGATCAGGGTGGTGCCGTCGTTGGCGTAGAGGTTGGAGCGCTGGGCGGTGGGCGGCGTGCGCAGCGTGTTCGGCAGCTCCGAGTAGGGCGTGGACAGGGCGCTGAAGCCGATCCCGAAGACCAGGGCCACCGGCAGTGCGGCCGCCGCCAGCACCAACCCGGCCAGCACACCGGCGATCACCACGGTCAGCAGTTTGTCGAAATGGGCCCGGATCATCAGCTCTCCCCGCAGGAGCCGGTCACGCTAGGACCCGTTCAGAATGACCCGGAAGGCCCCTTTCGCCCCGGGTTTTGCCCAAACCCGGAGGAAATTCGCACGCCGCTCAGGGAAGCAGCGCGGCGGCCAGCGGGTGGACCGTCTCCTCGATCTCGTCCGCGACCCGGCTGAAGCACTGGTCGCCGCGACCCCACGGGTCATCGAGGTCGTCGGTCGGCAGCAGCGAGGCGCCCAGCCGGGCGTCGTGCGCCGCCGCCACCAGGGCCACGCCCCGGGCGTACACCGCCTCCGGGGTCGCCTCGGCCCTCGGCAGCGCGGCGGCGTCCACCGCGGCCAGCAGACGGCCGAACTCACCCAGCACGAAGGTGCGGGCCGCCGCGTCCGGACGCAGCGCAACCACGTACTCCTGCTGATCCGCGGTCGCGGTCAGGACCAGGTCGGCGGCGTCGATGTGCTCCGACCGCAGCTTGCGCGCGGCGAACCCCTCCACGCCCCCGCCCCGGCCGGTGACCTGGCGGGCCGCCGGCGGGTTCATCTCCTCGCCGGCGTGCCAGCCGCCCGTGCCGGCGCTGTGGCTGTGCAGCAGCTCCTCGGCCCGGGCCGGGTCCTGCTCACGCCGGGCCAACCGCTCCCGCACGGCAAGGGCGAGCAGCCGCTCCGCCATCGGCGAGCGGCAGATGTTGCCCATACAGACGTGCAGCACGGTGAACGGGGGCACTCAGACCCCCCGGCCGTCGACGAGATCCGGCACCACGTCGCGCAGCTTCTCCAGCGGAATCGCGCCGGCCCGCAGCAGCTGCGGCACCTCGCCGGTCAGGTCCACGATCGTGCTGGGCACCGGATCCGGACAGGGCCCGGCCTCCAGGTACGCCCGCACCGAGTAGCTGAGCTGGTCGCGCGCCTCCTCCGCGGTGACCGCGGCCGGCTGGCCGGTCTTGTTGGCCGAGGAGACCGCCATCGGGCCGGTCTCCCGCAGCACCTCCAGCGCCACCGGGTGCAGCGGCATCCGCACCGCCACCGTGCCCGTCTTGTCGCCGAGGTCCCACTGGAGGCTCGGCGAGTGCTCGACCACGATCGTCAACGCACCCGGCCAAAACGCCTCCACCAGGTCCCGCGCGGCGCTGGGCAGCGAGAAGACCAACCCGTCCAGGGTGTGCCGCGAGCCGATCAGCACCGGTGGCGGCATCTGCCGGCCCCGGCCCTTCGCGTCCAGCAGCGCCTTGACCGCGTACGGAGTGAACGCGTCCGCGCCGATGCCGTAGACGGTGTCCGTCGGCAGGACGACCAGCTCGCCGTTCTTGACCGCCTCGATGGCCGCAGCGATGCCGCGGTCCCGATCGGCGGGCGACCGGCAGTCGTAGAGCATCACGAGGAGTCAGTCTGCCACGCCGCCCCGCCCGGGGCGTGCTGGCCGTCCGCCCGTCGGGACGCGGTGGCGTAGCGAGGGCGGCCGGTGAGGTCCGGATGCCCCGTGATCGCGGTGAACCGGCCGTCCGCGGCGAGCAGCCCGGGCACCGCCGAGCCGTGGGTGTCGTCGTGCTCGACCCCGATCACGCCGCCGGGGCGCAGCAGCGTCGCCGCCCGGGTGATCACCGGCCGGATCACCGCCAGACCGTCCGCGCCGCCGAAGACCGCCTCCGCCGGGTCGTGCCCGGCCACCTCCGGCGGCACCACCACGTCGACCGGCACGTACGGCGGGTTGCAGAGCAGCACGTCCACCCGGCCGACCAGGTCGGCCAGCAGGTCTGGCGCGGTGACGTCGGCCTCGACCACCGCGATCGGGCGGTCCCCCGCCTCGGCGCGCTCCGCCGCGTTGCGGCGCAGCCAGGCCAGCGCCGCCGGGGACCGCTCCACCGCCACCACCCGCGCGCCCGGCAGCTCCTGCGCCACCGCCAGAGCGATCGCGCCGGAGCCGCTGCACAGGTCCACGACCAGCGGGTCGGGCCGGCACCGGCCCTGCTCGAGGCCCCAGCCGGCCAGCAGCTCGGTCTCCGGCCGGGGCACGAAGACGCCCGGGCCGACCGCCAACTCCAGGTGCCGGAAGCCGGCCCGACCGGTCAGGTGCTGCAACGGCTCCCGGGCGGCACGGCGGCGCACCAGCTCGTCGAGCCGGGCCAGGTGATCGTCGGTCAGGTCGTCGGCGAGCGCCAGCCGACCCCGGGGCACCCCCAGCACGTACGCCGCCAGCAACTCGGCCTCCACCCGGGCCGGGCCCACCCCGGCGGCGGCGAGCAGCCGTGCCGCCCGGGCCACCGCGGCGGACGGACGGAGCCGGCCTGTCCCTTCGGGGGGGTGTTGCGGCAGAGTGGTCACGCCATAATCATGAAGCGTCGCGGGCGACGCCACGAACCGGTGCGTCGAGGCGCACACGACGGGAGGTCGCGAGTGGGCTGGCTCGACCGGGTCGATGACCAGGTTGACGCCCTCACGCACGCCCGGGCGTTGCAGGAGGCCAGTCGTTCCGCAGAGTCGTACGCCCTGCTGGAACGGGTGATCCGCACCACGACGGACCCGGCGGCGCGAGCGGACGCGATGGTGCAGCGACTCTCCGCGCTGATCAATCTCGGTCGGACGGCGGAGTTCACCCGGGCCATCGAGGAGGCCTCGGCGGCGGTCCGCGACCTCGCCGAGCCCTATCTGCACGGGCACCTCAACGCGCTGGCCGCGCTCGCCGCGCACCACCAGGGCGCCCTGGACCGCTGCGTCACCCACCTGGTGAAGGCCGCCCGGGCGCTGGGCGCCGTGGAGGACCCGGACCGGGACACCGCCTGGGGCTGGCACGACCTCGCGATGGCGTACAGCTACCTCAGCTTCCACGGGTACGCCCTCGGGGCGATCGAGCGCGCCCGACAGCTGGGGCTGACCGCCGGCATCCCGGAGGAGACGTTCGCCGCGCCCGGCATCCGGCTGCGCAACGCCGTGGCGCTGGACCACAACGGCGACAGCGACGGCTGCCTGCGCGTGCTCCGGGACGTCGCCGCCGACCTGGCCCGGTTCATGCATGCCGGGCGGGCCGGCCGGCTACGCCCCAGCAGCCTCGCCGCGTACGGCTACGCGGCGGCCCGGCAGGCCGCGCTCGGCGACCGGGTGGAGTCCGGCGGAGACGGCGATCCGTCCCGGCTGCTCAGCCACGGCGGGGACAGCGCCCGGGCGCGCGACATGCGTCAACTCGGGCAGGTCTGCCTGGCCGTCGCCGCCGGGCGGCCGATCGAGGCGGTCACCCGGTTGGACTCCATCCGGGTGTCCACCGAGACGCTCGGCGCGGCCGAACCGGCCCGGCTGCGCAGCATCGCACTGGCCCGGGCCGGAGACCACGTGGCGGCGCACCGGGCCGACCGGCTGGCCTTCCGGCTCGCCGCCCAGCGCAACGACCGGCTGCGCGACGTCTACATCGACGGCATCGCCGCCCGGATCGACCACGAGGAGATGCGCCGCGAGGCGGCGCGGTTCGAGGGCGAGGCGCTGACCGACCCGCTCACCGGGCTGCCCAACCGGCGGCGGCTGGAGCGGTACATCACCGCCGTGGTCACCCGCGGCGAGCGGGTGGTGATCGGCGTCTGCGATCTGGACGGTTTCAAGGCGGTCAACACCCGGCACGGGCACCACTCCGGCGACCTGGTGCTGCAACGCATCGCCGGGGTGATCAACCGGGTGATGCGGCGGGGCGATTTCGTGGCCCGCTACGGCGGTGACGAGTTCGTGGTGGTGCTGCCCGACACCGGCATGACCGAGGCCACCGAGGTGGCCCGCCGGATCGAAGGGGCGGTCCGCGCCGAGGACTGGGAGTCGCTGGTGCCGGGAACCCCGGTCGGGGTGAGCATCGGCTTCGCCGAGGTCTCCGCCGGGAGTGGGCTACGCGACGCGCTCAGCGTCGCCTTCGAGGAGGCCGACCGGGCGATGCTGCGAGCCAAGAGCCGCCCGCGCGCCAGCTGACCGCCCGGCCGCCGGGCGCCCCCGCCGGCCGGCGGACCCGCGGCGCTGCGGTCAGCGGCGGGTCAGCTCGGTGTCGCCGGCCAGCCGGGCGGCACGGTCGGCCTCGGCCAGGGCGTCCAGCACCCCGTCCAGCTCGCCGGCCAGCGCCAGATCCAGGTTGTACGCGGTGTAGCCGATCCGGTGATCGGTGATCCGGTTCTGCGGGAAGTTGTAGGTGCGGATCCGCTCCGAGCGGTCCACCGTACGCACCTGCGCCTTCCGGGCGTCCGATGCGGCGGCGTCGGCCTGCTCCTGGGCGGCGGCGAGCAGCCGGGCCCGCAGGATCCGCATCGCCTGCTCCCGGTTCTGCAACTGGGACTTCTCGTTCTGACAGGAGACGACGATGCCCGTCGGCAGGTGGGTGATCCGCACCGCCGAGTCGGTGGTGTTCACCGACTGGCCGCCCGGGCCGGACGAACGGAAAACGTCGATGCGCAGATCGTTCTGGTCGATGGTGACGTCGACGTCCTCGGCCTCCGGCAGCACCAGCACCCCGGCGGCGCTGGTGTGGATCCGACCCTGCGACTCGGTGACCGGGACGCGCTGAACCCGGTGCACGCCGCCCTCCCACTTGAGCCGCGACCAGACGCCGTTGCCGCCCTCCGGGACACCCTTGGTCTTGATCGACAGCGAGACGTCCTTGACCCCGCCCAGGTCGGAGTCCTGCGCGTCGATCACCTCGGTGACCCAGCCGTGCCGCTCGGCGTACCGGGTGTACATCCGCAGCAGGTCACCGGCGAACAGCGCCGACTCCTCGCCACCCTCACCGGCCTTGATCTCGACGATCACGTCCTTGGCGTCGTGCGGGTCACGCGGGATGAGCAGCTCGGCGAGGCGCTCCTCCAGGACCGGCAGGGACGCCGCGATCGCCTCGGTCTCGGCAGCGAACGACGGATCCTCGGCGGCCAACTCGCGGGCCGCAGCCAGGTCGGCGCGCGCCTGCTCCAGCTCGCCGGCAGCCTTGTACAGCGGCACCAGCTCGGCGTACCGGCGGCCGACCCGCCGCGCGGTCGCCTGGTCGCCGTGGATCGCCGGATCAGCCAGCCGCTTCTCCAGCTCCGCGTACTCGTCGAGGAGACCGGCCAGACGCTCGCTGCTCATGCTGCGGGATGCTCCTTCGAGGGTACGGCGCCGGCCGGGCCGGATTGATTGCCGGTCGCCGGCCGGGAAAAGGGCGGAAAGCGGACGGCGCCCGCGTCCGGCGGAAAACCGGACGCGGGCGCCGAACGAGGAGCTACTTGGCCTTCTTGGCCTGAACCTTGGCGTACTTCTGCTGGAACTTCGCGACCCGGCCGGCGGTGTCGAGAACGCGCTGCTTACCGGTGTAGAACGGGTGGCAGGCGCTGCAGGTCTCGGCGTGGATCGCCCCGCCCTTGGCGGTGCTGCGGGTCGTGAACGTGTTGCCACAGGAGCAGCTGACCTCGGTGGTCACATACTCCGGGTGGATGTTTGCCTTCATCTCGCCTCGGTCCTCTCGTTGGTGGTCGCCGGGTCGCCGTCACCGCCCGTCGCGCCGTGCGCGACGGGCTCGGGCGTGAACCGGAACCGGTGGCCGATTGACCAGTGTGCCATGGGCCTGAGCCGACCCGTCAATCGGGCCGCACACCTCGTCCGGCATCGTCAACACGTGCCTCCCCGTCCGCATTCCCGCCGCCCGGCCGGGCATTCACCCACACGGCGGGCCGCCGCCGAGTACCCCGTCGGGGGTACGCCCGCCCAGCCGGAGGGGAGCCCATGACCCGCCTGATCGCCACCCGGGGCCTGCCGGCGTCCGGCAAGACGACCTTCGCCCGGACCCTCCAGCCGTCCGTCGTCCGGGTCAACCGCGACGACCTGCGCCGGATGCTGCACGGCGAGCGGCTCTTCACCCAGTGGGCGGAGGCGCAGGTGACCACCGTGCAGCGGGCCCAGGTCGAGGCGCTGCTGCGGGCCCGGGCGGACGTCTGCGTGGACGACACCAACCTGCGCTCGCGGACCCTGCGGGACTGGGCCGACCTGGCCGCGCGGTACGGCGCGGAGTTCGAGGTGCACGACTTCACCGACGTGCCACTGGACGAGTGCCTGCGCCGCGACGCCGCCCGCCCGGAGGCCGACCGGGTCGGCGCGGACGTGATCCGCCGGCTGCACGAGCGCTACCTGGAAGGGCGGACGCTGCCGTTGCCGGTGCCGCAGGCCCGCACCGGACGACCCGCAGCCGTGCACCCGCCGTCGACCGAGCCACCGGAGATCGTCCTGGTGGACATCGACGGCACCGTCGCGCTGGCCGTCACACGCAGCCCGTACGACATGACCCGGGTGGGCGAGGACCAGCCGAACCCGGCGGTGATCGCTGCGGTCCGGGCGATGCACGCCGCCGGGTACGGCGTGGTCTTCTGCTCCGGGCGGGACGCCTCGGCCCGGGCCGCCACCGAGGCGTGGCTGGCCCGGCACGTCCGGGTTCCCTACCTCGGCCTGCACCTGCGCGCCGTCGGTGACTCCCGCAAGGACGCGATCGTCAAGCGGGAAATCTACGACCGGGAGATCCGGGACCGCTACCGGACGGTCGGCGTCTTCGACGACCGCGCCCAGGTGGTCCAGATGTGGCGCTCCCTCGGCCTGACCGTCTTCCAGGTGGCCGACGGCGACTTCTGAGTTAAGGAAGGGCACCTTATTTGTTAAGAAGGGCCCCTTCCTATGCACAAGGCGATAAGAAGGGGCCCTTCCTTGCACTCAGTCGCCGGTGGGTTTGATGGTGGCGTTGGCGATGATGCCGTTGACGGTGACCGTCAGGCGGATGGGAGCACCGGCGCGCAGCGCGGTCAGGGTGCCGGTGGCCGGGTCGAAACGGGCGACGTGCCACGGGCGTAGCCCGGCCGCGGAGCCGATGTGCACCCCGGGCGAGCCGGACCAGTCCGCGCTGACCGGGGCGGTCACCGGGACGGCACGCCCACCCGGCTGGGTGAGCGTGGCGGTGACCGACGCCGGGGCGCCGACCGCGACGCTGGCCGGGGCGTTCACCGCGAGCCGGTCCACGTGCGCGTGGAACTCCGCGTCCACCCAGCGGGGCCCCTCGGCGAGCGGGTCGCGCCGGGCTCGGTCGGCCTCGGCCGGAGTGACCGGGTCCACGCCGAACTCCGTCCAGCCGGTGAAGCCGCCCTGGTCCGCCGGGGTGGATGGTGTCTTGCCCGCGTTGCCGTTGATCACGTACGGCACACCGTCCACCCGGTCGGCGTGGAACGTGCCGACATGCCCGCCCACGAACAGCGCGCCCTTGCCGGTGCGGTGCTGGAAGTCGGCCAGCCACTGCTCCAGCAGCGCCGCTTCCTTGCGGTCACCGAGTTGGCTGGCCTGCGCCGGGCTGGGGTCGCGCGGCGGGTGGTGGTGCAGGACGACGACCGAGCCGACGCGCCGGTCGGCGGCCGCCGCGTCCAGCGTCTCGCGCAGCATCCGCACCTGGTCGAAGCCACCGCCGCGCAGCGTCCCGGTGGACGAGTTCAGGGTGACGAACCGGGTGCCGGCATGGTCGAAGACCCGTGAGGTGGCGCCGAACGCGGCCTGGAAGTTGCTGATCGGGGCGCCCATGATCTCGTGGTTGCCGGGCACGTAGTACCAGGGCAGCGCGTCGCCCAGTTCCTCGTCGAGGATCCGCTTCGCCAGGGCGAAGTCGGCCGGGTAGGCGGTGTCCACGAAGTCGCCGTTGATCAGCAGGAAGTCCGGCCGGGCGGCCTTCACCTCGCGCAGCGTCCGCCGGGCCTGGGCGACCAGGTCGCTGTCCGGGTCGGCGGCGACGAACTGGGCGTCGGACAGCACCGCGAACCGCCAGGGTGCGCCGTCCACGGTGCCGTCGCGGACCACCACCCGATCGGTACGCGGAGCCACCGCCGGCACGTCGACCGTGGGCGGCAGCTTCGCCACCAGGTCGTCGATGACCACCTCGCTGGTGTACTGCGCGGCGGCGTTGGTCTCGGCCACGTAGAACCGGCGGACGCGCACCGGGTACTGCACCCCCGCCGGCACGGCGAACTCCACGTACCGCCAGCCGGTCCAGGTGATCAGCGGGCCGCGCAGCACGTGCTGGGTGTCCTGGGCGTCGTGCAGGTGCAGGCTGGGCCACTCACCGGTGCCGTTGCCGTGGATCCACATGCCGAACGCCTGCGGCTGGCCGGGCACCCCGATCCAGGCCGGCGGGTCCGCGTACGCGGCCCGGGTGCCGGTGGACTGGCTGAAGTCGTACGACATCCGCAGGCCGGTGCCGGTGTGCCCCGGCGCCGGCGCGACCGAGCCGCTGGCCCGGGCCTGGCTGAACCGCCAGGACGCGGCGTCGTCGAAGCCGGCCACCGGGACGTCGGTCAGCCCGACGGTGACCGGCAGGACGGTGCTGTGGCGTCCGACGTGGACGGTGACGAGCCCGGAGCCGGTCTCGCGCAGCGCGGTGACGGCGAGGTTGCCGTCGTGGGTGGGGGTGATCCGCAGCAGGTCCCGGTCGTAGTCGAGGGTCAGGTCGGCCGGCTCGATCGGTGCGGTGTTGCCCTCGGCATCGTAGCCGACGACACCGACCAGGGCGTTGCCGTCCAGGCCGGTCAGCCCAACGCGTTCCACTGTGGAGTCGATTCGGGCCAGCGGGCCGAGCACCGTGAGGCCCAGCGAGCCGGTTGCCCGGCCCCGCGCCGCGGTGACCGTGCTGGCCCCGGGCACGCCGGCGTGGAACACCCCGTCGCGGTCGACCCGGCCGTGCGCCGCCGGGGTCGCGCGCCAGGTCGGGGCGCCGGCCGCCGGACCGTACGTCTCGTCGTAGCCGGCCGCGGTGAGGGTGCGGGTGAGGCCGGGGAAGACGCGGTCGGGCCGGCCGCCGCGCACCGGTGAGATGCCGGGAGCGGCGGTGGGATCACTGTTGGTCTCCACCCAGTAGCCGGTGAGCCGACCGCTGCCCTTCGGCGCGTAGATGGCCAGGCCGTTGGGCACGGCCCGCTCGCTGCCGTCGGAGGGGGCGTTCTCGACCTGCACGGCCGGAGCGCCGGGCTCCCTCGCCAGCAGGGTGGACGAGCCGCCGCCGTCCAGGTTGAGCGCGTGGTGGGCGCCCAGTTCGGCCATCATCCGGCCCATCTCGGTCTGGGTGACGCCGCGGCTGTCAACCTGCCGACCGTCCACCGTCAACATGATCATTTTACGACCGTCGGCGGTGAAGCCGACCGCCGTGCGCGGTGCCAGCGTCGGGTCGGCGATGCTCTGCACGACGCCGTCGCGGACCAGGACCTGGCCGCCGCCGACCGCCGCGTGCAGGGTGCTGCCGTCGGACGGCTTCGGTTGCCAGGCCACCGTCACCGGGTCACCGGGGCGGAGCCCGGCCAGCGCGTCCGCGCCAGCGTCGCGGCCGAGCAGCACGGTGCTGCCGGCGAGGATCGGGCCGCTGCCGGCCGCGCCGGCCACCGCGGCCACGCGGCCTCCGGCCACGACGACCTCGACGATCCGGGCCGCGCCCGCGACCGCCCGCTCCCGGGGGTACGTCCCCCAGAGCTCGGTGAACGCGCCGATGCCGTCGGCCTGCACGATGTTGTTGAACTGCGTCAACGGCACCGGCCCGGCGGGCAGGGTGGCGGTGCCGTCGAAGTTCACCTCGATCACCCGGCCGAGCCCGTCCGCGGTGACCGCCACCGCGTTGCGGTGCCCGCTGACCGCCGACTGGATCAGCTCGCCGTCGCGGATGCCGACGCCCTGGGCGGCGCCGGAGTTGTTGATGTCGAAGAAGTCGCCGTTGACCGCGGCGACGGCGCGCGAGCGGTCCGCCGCTGCCCGCAGCGGTTCGGCCCGGCTGACGGCCCCGGAGTTGACGTAGTCGACGGTGGCCCCGCCGGCGAGGTCGGTGGTGAGTGCGTCGGCACGCAGCCAGCCCTCGGCGTCGTACCGGTCGAAGGAGGTGAGTTGCACGCCTGGCGCGACCGGCCGGGTGGCCTTGGTGGTCTCCAGGCCGTCAGCCGGCTCCAGTCCGTCGGCCCCGGCGGTCGCGGCGGTCGCGGTGGCCGGGTCGGCGGCCAGACTGACCGAGCCGGCCGACCGGGACGACGCGGGCGGCGCGTCCTCGGCGATGGTGGACGGGGCCACGGGGGCGGCGATGGGCGGCGCCGGCGGTGCGGCTGTCGCCGGCACCGGGCCGGTCAGGGCGAGCAGCGGCGTCAGCAGCAGGACGCCGGTGCGGCGGGCGGATCGTCTGCGGGTACGCATGGACGACAGTCAACCCGATGGTGAATAGAAGTTTCAAGATGCACCGACTGAACCGAAGGAAAACTTCACCCTCGCAAAGGGGTCGAATGGACATGACGAAGGGGCACGGCCGCGTGGCCGTGCCCCTTCGTCGTCGGTCATCCGGGGATGGTCACTCTCCCGGCGTCGACTTCGCGATCTGCATCAGGAACTCGATGTTGGTGCGGGACTGCTTGAGGCGGTCCAGCAACAGATCCATCGCCGCCTGCGAGTCCAGCGAGTGCAGCACCTTCCGGAGCTTGTGGATGATGGCCAGCTCCTCGGGTGCGAGCAGGACCTCTTCCTTACGGGTGCCGGACGGGTTGATGTCGATGGCCGGGAAGGTGCGCTTGTCAGCGATCTTCCGGTCCAGCTTCAGCTCCGCGTTGCCGGTGCCCTTGAACTCCTCGAAGATGACCGTGTCCGCCATGGAGCCGGTCTCCACCAGCGCGGTTGCGATGATAGTCAGCGAGCCGCCGTTCTCGATGTTGCGAGCCGCGCCGAGGAAGCGCTTCGGCGGGTAGAGGGCGGTGGAGTCGATACCACCCGACATGATCCGGCCGCTGGCCGGCGCCGCCAGGTTGTACGACCGACCGAGCCGGGTCACCGAGTCGAGCAGCACGACCACGTCGTGCCCCAGCTCGACCAGGCGCTTCGCCCGCTCGATCGCCAGCTCGGCCACCGTCGTGTGGTCCTGCGGCGGACGGTCGAACGTGGCCGCGATGACCTCGCCCTTGATTGACCGCTGCATGTCGGTGACCTCTTCAGGCCGCTCGTCCACCAGCACCACCATCAGGTGGCACTCCGGGTTGTTCCGGGTGATCGCGTTCGCGATCGCCTGGAGCACCATCGTCTTACCGGCCTTCGGCGGCGACTGGATGAGCGCTCGCTGGCCCTTGCCGATCGGCATGACCAGGTCGATGACCCGGGTGGTCAGGATGTGCGGCTCGGTCTCCAACCGCAGGCGCTCCTGCGGGTAGAGCGGCGTGAGCTTGTAGAACTCCGGCCGGCGCCGCGCCTCCTCCGGCTCCATCCCGTTGATCGTGTCCAGCCGCATCAGCGGGTTGTACTTGTCCCGCCGCTGATCGCCGCTGTTGCCGCCCTCACGGGCCGCACGCACCGCACCGGTGATCGCGTCACCGCGGCGCAGGCCGTACTTCTTGATCTGGGACATCGAGACGTACACGTCGTTCGGGCCGGCCAGGTAGCCGGTCGTCCGCACGAAGGCGTAGTTGTCGAGCACGTCGATGATGCCGGCCACCGGGACGAGCACGTCGTCCTCGCTGACCTGCGGCTCGCGCCCACCGGTGTCGCCACCGGTCTCGGCGCGCTCGCCGCGGCCGCGCCGACGGTCCCGGAAGCGGCTGCGCCGGCCACGCCGGCCACCGCCCTCGTCATCGTCGTCGTTGTCCCGCTCGGCGCGCTGACCACGGTCGTTGCGGTCGCCCCGATCGTTGCGGTCGTTGCGGTCACCACGCTCGTTGCGCTCGGTCCGCTCGCCACGGTCGGCACGCTCCGGCCGGTCGTTGCGCTCGGCACGATCGCCCCGCTCGGCACGATCGCCCCGGTCGTTGCGCTCGCCCCGCTCGGCACGATCGCCCCGGTCGGCACGGTCACCCCGCTCGGCACGATCGCCACGCTCGGCACGCTCGGCACGCTCGGTGCGCTCGGCACGCTCGCCCCGGTCGGCACGCTCAGTGCGTTCCGCACGCTCCGGACGCTCAGCCCGGTCCCGGCGGCTCTCGCTCCGGTCGGTCCGCTCGCCGGCCTCCGCCTCGTCGGTGCGCGCCTCAGTGGTGCGCGCCTCCGCCGCCGCGGTCCGGCTCCGCCGGGTACGACCCCGGCCCTCGGTCTCGGCAGCCGGCTCGGCCGGCGCCTGGTCGGTGCGTCCCTCCGCCGCCTGACGGTCCACGGTCTCCCGCACCTCCTCGCGGGTCGAAGCGGCCGCAGCCGCGACCTCGGCCCGCGGTCGAGGGGTACCGGCGGCGTTGCCGCCCTGCCGCTCGGAGATCGCGGCGATCAGCTCGCCCTTACGCATGCGAGCCGTGCCGGAGATGCCGAGCGACGCAGCCAGGCTCTGCAGCTCTGGCAGCAGCATCGCCGACAGACCGGTGCCGCTGCGCCGACGACGGGCGGGAGCGGCGGTGGTGGCATCGCCAGCGACGTTGGAAACATCCGACGTCACGTCGGTGGTGTCGCTCAATGGATTCCTTCCCTCGATAAAGGCCGGGACTGCCCGGAGTCGGACTCAGGTGGCCGGGCGGCCTCGGTGCACCCGCCTCGCAAGGACGCGTCGCGGGAGTCTGTGACACAGCAGCCGGTCGGTTTCCCGACTCACCAAACGTCGGTGAGCAGGTCTCGCCGTCTGCGGCGACCTGTGGAAACTGCGGCGCGGCGTGGGCCTTGGCAGGGGTGACGGGCTGACCGCCGAGAGCTTCGGGGGTGCGCCGCCCCGCAGGAGATCGCGTGCTTCGCGGCTGTGCTAGGTCTAGAGCGTAATCAACTCTTCCGACCTGCGGCAACAGGGTCCCGCTCGGCGTGTCCAAGTCTACCCCGGGCAACCCGCGCACCGCTGACGTCTATCGGTAACTGCCAGATCTGCCAGTCTGTTCCCACCGGGAAGCTCGGCGGGGGCTCGCAGAGCGCCAGCACACTCGGCCCCGCCCCACTGACAACAGCCGCCACACCGGCCGCTCGCAACGCGTTGACCAGGGCCGACGTGCCCGGCATCCCCGCAGCCCGATAGTCCTGATGGAGGCGGTCGACGGTGGCGGGCAACAGCAGCGACGGCTCCGCGGTCAGCGCGTGCACGAGCAGCGCCGCCCGCCCGGCGGTCAACGCGGCGTCGCCATGCGGCACGGTGGCCGGCAACGCGGCCCGCGCGGTCGCGGTCAACCCCCGCTCCGCCGGCACGAAAACCGTCGGCCGCACCCCGTCGGCGACCGCCAGGGACACCGCGCGAGCGCCGGTCGGCTCGGACCAGGCGAGCGTGAAGCCGCCGAGCAGGCACGGCGCGACATTGTCGGGATGACCCTCGATCTCGGCGGCCAGCCGGAGCGCGGCCGCCGCGTCCAGCCGGCGCTCCCCGTCGGCGACCAGGGCGCGGGCCAGCAGCACCCCGGCGACGATCGCGGCGGACGAGGAGCCCAGCCCGCGCGCCTGCGGGATCCGGTTGACGCACTCCACGACCAGCCCCGTGGGCTGGGGGCCGAGCACGTCGAAGGCGGCCCGCATCGCACGCACCACCAGGTGCCGGTCGTCGTCCGGCAGCTCACCGGCACCCTGCCCGGTCACCGTCACCCGGACCCCACCCGGCGCGACCTCGGCGGCCAGGTCGTCGTAGAGCCCGAGGGCGAGACCCAGCGCGTCGAAGCCCGGGCCCAGGTTGGCGCTGGTCGCGGGGACCCGGACCCGGACCGGTCCGGCGCTGAAGTTCGTCGACACGGGCTCATGCTAGGGGTCGGCACCGACGATTCGGCCCGACGCCCGCAGCGTGGGACCGGCGAGCTCAGCCGGCCGGGTCCGGAACCGGTTCGGCAATCGGATCGGTGAGCGAGAGCCGGCGGGTGGCGATCCGCCAGCCGACCGCGTACACCAGGGTGACCAGCCCGCAGCCGGCCAGCACCACCCGCTCGTCCACCACGTCCACCACCAGCGCCACCGCCAGCTGACTCACCGAGATGGCCAGCGTCGCGAGCATCATGTCGGTGGCGAAGACCCGACCACGCAACCGGTCCGGCACCTCGCCCTGCAGGGCGAAGTTCGACATCACCCAGTTGCTTCCGCCCGCGAAGTGCGCCACGAAGACCAGTAGCAGCACCAGCGGAAACCAGCGGACCACCGACGCGCCCAGGTAGGACAGGCCGTAGAGCGACATCGACAGCGCGAGCCCGGGCAGCAGCCAGGACCGGTTGGTCAGCACCCGACGCATCAGAATGGGTCCCACCAGGGCTCCCGCCCCGCGTACCGCGAAGAGCAGGCCGGCGCCCAGCGAGCCGACCCCGTAGACGCTGGCCAGCAGCGGAAACACCGTCAGCACCCCGTTACCCAGGCCGACCGCCGACTTCACCGTGACCAGCGCCAGGACCCGCGGCCGGTGCCCGATGTAGACCAGCGCCTCGCGGACCGCCGGCCAGGTCCGCTGGACCGGCCGGTCGACGTCCCGGGGCGCCTGCAACGGCCGGCGGATCCGCGCGGCGAGGCCCGCGGCCAGCGCCAGGCCCACCGCCGCCACCCAGAAGCAGGCGTACGGGCCGACGGCCGAGCTGAGCACGCCGCCGAGCGAGGCGCCGACCACCGTCATGGTGCCCCAGGCCGAGCCGGCCACCGCGTTGCCGGCGGCCAACTCGTGCGGCTCCAGCACGTTGGGCAGCGCCGCCTGGGCGGCCGGCGAGTAGAACGCCTTGGCGACCGCGACCACGCCGATCGCCACCAGCGCCAGCCAGGCCGTCCCGGCGCTCCGGACGCCGAGCAGCAGCAGCACGCCCGCCAGCGCCGCCACGTTCGCGGCGATCATGACCTTCCGCCGGTCGAACCGGTCGGCCACCGTGCCGGTGTACGGCAGCAGCAGCGCCACGATGCCGGTGTCCACCGCCAGCACCAGCCCACCCCAGACCCCGCTGCCGGTCAACTGGGGCAACAGCACCAGCAGCGGCACCATGACGAACCAGTCGGCGCCGAAGACGACCAGCTCAGCGAGGAAGAGGTTGCGAAAGCTCCGGTTGCCGGTCAGGACCGAGAGGGTGGACGCCACGTAGCGCGACGCTACCCGGTCGACAGCACTCGATACCGTCCGCGAGCAGCAACGACCGGTCGCTCGGTTCCGCTCGGAACCGTGCGGGCATGCGGGAAGCCGGAACGCCCCCGGCAGGTGAACCCGCCGGGGGCGTTCCGGGGTGTCGGTCCGACTACTCGGTCGGCTCCGTCGGAGGCAGCGGCGAGGTGCGGCTGCGGGGCAGCCGCAGCACCTCGAACTGGTCCGTGCCCTCCATCAGCGCGCCCGACGGTGCGGGTCGCCCCGCCGCCGGCTGCGAACCCTCGGCGTGCGTCGCCGCCGGCGCACCGGACGGCACCGCCACCTTGTTCGGGCTGGCCGGCTCGGCGGTCCCCGGGTCGGTCTGCCCGGTCACCGCCGGGTCGCCGGAGCGCCGCCGGTGGCGTCGCTCCCGCAGCGACTCCTTGGTGTGTTCCACCATCGAGTACAGCGTCGGCACCAGGATCAGCGTCAGCAGCGTCGAGCTGAGCAGGCCACCGATCACCACGACAGCCAGTGGCTGGGAGATGAAGCCGCCCTCGCCGGTCAGCCCGAGCGCCATCGGCAGCAGCGCGAAGATGGTCGCGACCGCCGTCATCAGGATCGGGCGCAGCCGGCGACGGCCGCCCTCGACCACCGCTTCCCGGACCCCCATGCCCTGGGCCCGGTACTGGTTGATCAGGTCGAGCAGCACGATCGCGTTGGTCACCACGATGCCGACCAGCATCAGGACGCCGATCAACGCCGGCACGCCCAGCGGCGTCCCGGTGATCAGCAGCAGGCCGATCGCACCGGTTGCCGCGAACGGGATGGAGATCAGCAGGATCAGCGCCTGGGTGAGGCTGCGGAACGTGGCCACCATGATCAGGAACACGATCGCGATCGCCGCCAGCACCGCCAGGCCCAGGTCGCCGAAGGCGTCCGCCTGGTCAGCGCTGACCCCACCGATGGTCAGGCTCGCGCCCGGCACGTCGATGGCGTCCAGCCGCTTCTGCAGCTCCTGGCTCGTCGCGCCCAGGTTCGAGCCGGTCGCCGTGCCGGTCACCGAGACGCTGCGCTCACCGTCGATCCGGGTGACCTGCTGCGGCCCCTCGCCCTGGGTCACGGCCGCGATGTCGCCCAGCTTGACCGGACCCACCGGCAGCGCCCGCAGCTCCTCCACCGACACCGGCGGCTGCGTGCCCAGCCGCAGCACCACGTTCTGCTGCTGACCGTCGAGCGTGACCTGGCCCAGCGGCGCCCCGCGGAACGCCTGCGAGACGAGCTGACCCACCGCGGTCTCGGTGAGCCCGACCCGGCCGGCAGCGACCCGGTCGACGGTCACGTCGACGCGTGGCACCCGGTCGGCCAGGCTGGTGGAGACGTCCTCGACGTCCGGGACCCCGGCCATCGCCGTCCGGGCCGCCTCGGCGGCCCCGGTCAGCACCTCCGGGTCACTGGCCTGGACGATCACCTCCAGCTGGCTGGTCGAGGCGTCCTGCCCGCCGCCGAAGCTGATCTCACCCAGCCCGGTGCCGAGGGTGTCGAACTCCTTGCGCAGCACCTCACGCATCTGCTTCGCGTCGGTGTCCCCGTCGAGCGCCACGGACCAGGTCGCGACGTTGTTGCCTCCGCCGCCGGCCCACGGGTTGTCCCCGCCGCCGGCGGTCACCTGGTACGTCTCGACCCCGTCGGTCCGCCCGAGCACCGTCTCGACCTGCTTGGCCGCCGCGTCGGTGGCGGCCAGGCCGCTACCCGCCGGCAGCTCCTGCTGGAAGCTGAGCGTGTCCTGACCGGAGTCGTCCAGGAAGTTGGTCTCCAGCTTCTGGGCCAGACCGAAGGTGCCGAAGAGCACCAGCAGACCCAGCCCGACGGTGATCCAGCGGGTGGACCGCTTGCGGGTGGCGAACCCGATCACCGGGAGGTACGCCCGCTGCAACGGGCTGCGCAGTTCCTTCTCCTCCGCGACGCGTCGCACCGCCTCGTCGTCCGGGGTGCCACCGCGCGGCTTGAGGAACCAGTACGCCAGCACCGGGATCACGGTCAGCGACACCAGCAGCGACGCGAGCAGGGCCACCGTGACGGTGATCGCGAACGGCGCGAAGAGCTGCCCGACGAACCCGCCGACCAGCGCGATCGGTGCGAACACCGCGACCGTGGTGAGGGTGGACGCGGTCACCGCGCCGGCCACCTCGCGGACGCCGGTGATGATCGCGTGCCGCTTCTCCTCGCCGTACTCCAGATGTCGTTTGATGTTCTCCAAGACCACGATCGAGTCGTCCACCACCCGGCCGACCGCGATGGTCAACGCGCCGAGGGTGAGCAGGTTGAGCGAGTAGTCACCGATCCACAGGGCGATCAGGGCGACCAGCACGGAGAGCGGGATGGAGACCGCGGTGACCACGGTCGAGCGCACCGACAGCAGGAACACCAGGATGACGATGACCGCCATCAGCAGGCCCAGCAGGCCCTCGGTGGTCAGCGACTCGATCGACTTCTCGACGAACGGGGCCTGATCGAAGACCACGGTCAGCTCGGCGCCGGAGGCGTCCTTCAGGTCGTCCAGCCGGTCCCGGATCTCGTGCGAGATCTCCACGGCGTTGCCGTCCGGCGCCGCCGTGACCGCGATGCCGAGGCTGTCCTTGCCGTTGGTCCGGGTGATCGCGGTGGCCGGGGCGAGCTGCTGCTCGACGGTCGCCACGTCACCGAGTCGCACCGGGGCCGCTCCGGGGGCGACCACGATGCCGCGCAGGTCGGCCAGGTTGGCGACCGGCGTGCCGACCTGCACCGGAAGGGCCAGCCCACCCTCGGTGACCGCACCGGCCGGCACCGACACGCCGTTGGTCTTCAGCGCGGCGCCGATCGCGGTCGGCTGGAGCTTCGCCGCAGCCAGCTTGGCCGGGTTCGGGGTGACCACCACGACGTCGTCGCGGGTCCCGGTCACCTCGACCGTACGGACCCCCTCGATGCCCTCCAGCTCCGGCACCACCGTCGCGCGCAGCTTCTCGGCGAGCGCCCGCTCGTCCGCGGCACCGGTCGCCGCCAGCACCACCGCCGGCAGGTCGTCGGTGCTGCCCGCGATGACCTGCGGGTCGACGCTCTCCGGGAGCTGGGCGTCGATCCGGCTCAGCGCGGTCTGCATCTTGTTGACCACGTCGTCCAGGTCGGTGCCGAACTCGTACAGCACCTGGACGGTGGCCGCCCCCTCGCGGGAGGTCGACGTGACCTGGTCCAGCCCGGGAATGCCCTGGAGCGCGTTCTCGATCGGTTCGGTCACCTGCGACTCGACGATCTCGGGTCCGGCGCCGGGATAGGCGGCCACGATGAACGCGGCCGGGAATTCGAGCGACGGCAGCAGTTGCTGCTTCAGCGACGGCACGGCGAACGCTCCGAACGCCGTGGTCACCACCGCGATGAGGGCGACCAGCCCTCGGTTGGCGAGGCTGAATCTGGCGAGCAGCGACATCGGGCTGGCTCACTCCTGAAAGAGAATGCGGGCGGGGATACCCGAAAGTGTGCCTGACTCGATCACCCCGACCCCCGCCGGACCCCTGCCGTCTCAACGCCGGCCGCGTTCCGCCCCCGGGTCGCCACCCGGGCACCTGGCGCGGTGGCCGCTCAGACCAGATCGAGGGCGCGGGCCGCGGCCAGCGGGTCGTTCGCGATGGTCACCGGAGCGGGCGCGGTCGAGATCGCCCATTCCGGGTCCTTGAGGCCGTGACCGGTCACCGTGCAGACCACCGTCGAGCCGGCCGGGATCGTGCCCGCCGCGGCCTGCTGGAGCAGACCGGCCACGCTGGCCGCGCTGCCCAGCTCGACGAAGACCCCCACCTCGCGGGCGAGCAGCCGGTACGCGGACAGGATCTCCCGGTCGGTCACCGCCGCGATCAGGCCACCCGAGGTGTCCCGGGCGTCGAGCGCTCTGGTCCAGCTCGCCGGGTTGCCGATCCGGATGGCGGTGGCGATGGTCGACGGCTCGGGCACCACCTGGCCGGTGACGATCGGTGCCGCCCCGGCGGCCTGGAAGCCGTACATCTTCGGCGCCCGGGTGGTGGTGCCGGCGGCGTGCTCCTCCGCGTACCCCATCCAGTAGGCGGAGATGTTGCCGGCGTTGCCGACCGGCAGGCAGTGGATGTCGGGCGCGTCACCGAGCGCCTCGACGATCTCGAAGGCGGCCGTCTTCTGCCCGTGCAGCCGGTCGATGTTGACCGAGTTGACCAACGCGACCGGATAGTCCTGGGCGAGCTTGGCGGCCGTCGCCAGGCAGTCGTCGAAGTTGCCGTTCACCTGGAGCAGCTTCGCGCCGTGCACCAGCGCCTGGGCCAGCTTGCCCAGCGCGATCTTGCCCTGCGGCACCAGCACCGCGCAGGTCAGCCCGGCCCGTGCCGCGTACGCCGCGGCGGAGGCGCTGGTGTTGCCGGTGGAGGCGCAGATGATCGCCTTGTTGCCGGCCTCGACCGCCTTGGAGACGGCGAGGGTCATCCCGCGGTCCTTGAACGAGCCGGTCGGGTTGGCGCCCTCCACCTTGAGGTGCACGTCGCACCCGATCCGGGCGGAGAGCACCGGCGCGGGCAGCAGCGGGGTGTTCCCTTCGTGGAGCGTGACGACGGGCGTGGCCGCGGTGACCGGCAGCCGGTCCCGGTACGCCTCGATCAGACCCCGCCACATGTCGCTCTCCTCGCCTCAACCGTCGCGCCGACCTGAGGATCAGGCCTCCCTGGACCAGCCTGCCGGAGCGACCGGCGGCAGACCCCGGGTTACCCACCTGGCGGGACGAGCGGGCCCGTCCCACCACCGGGTCAACGACTCACACCCCGCCCTCGACCCGCAGCACGCTGGTCACCGACCGGACGATGTCCAGGCCGCGCAGCTCGCCCACGGTCGCGGCGAGCGCGGCGTCCGGCGCCACGTGGGTGACGATCACCAGCTCGGCGTCGCCGTCCCGGCCGGGCGAGCCGCCGGCCGAACCCTGCCGCACGGTCGCGATCGACACGTCGTGCCGGGCGAACACACCGGCCACCGCGGCCAGCACACCCGGACGGTCGGCCACGTCCAGGCTGACGTGGTAGCGGGTCAGCGCCTCGCCCATCGGCCGGACCGCCAGGTCGGCGTACGCGCTCTCGCTGGCCGCGCGCACCCCGGCGAGCCGGTTACGGGCCACCGCCACCACGTCGCCGAGCACCGCGCTGGCGGTCGGCGCGCCACCCGCGCCCCGGCCGTAGAACATCAGCTCTCCGGCCGCGTCCGCCTCCACGAAGACCGCGTTGAACGCGTCGCCGACGCTGGCCAGCGGGTGGCTGCGCGGGATCATCGCGGGGTGCACCCGGACGCTGACCGTCTCCCGGCCGGCCGGGTCGACACCGCGGGCCGCGATGCAGAGCAGCTTGATCGTGCAGCCCATCGCCTGCGCGCTGGCCACGTCCGCGGCGGTCACCTCGGTGATCCCCTCCCGGTGCACGTCGGCCGCGCCGACCCGGGTGTGGAACGCCAGCGAGGCGAGGATCGCCGCCTTGGCCGCCGCGTCGAAGCCCTCCACGTCGGCGGTCGGGTCGGCCTCCGCGTACCCCAGCTCGGTGGCCTCCTCCAGCGCCTCGTTGAAGCCGGCGCCGGTGGCGTCCATGGCGGAGAGAATGAAGTTGGTGGTGCCGTTGACGATGCCGGTGACCCGGTTGATCCGGTCACCGTGCAGCGACTCGCGCAGCGGGCGCAGCAGCGGGATCGCCCCGGCCACGGAAGCCTCGTAGTAGAGGTCGCCACCACCCTCGGCCGCCGCGTCGTGCAGCGCCACGCCGTCCTCGGCGAGCAGCGCCTTGTTGGCGGTGACCACGCTCTTGCCGGCCCGCAGCGCCTCGACCAGCCAGCTTCGGGCCGGCTCGATACCGCCGACCACCTCGATCACGACGTCCACGTCGTCGCGCTTGATCAGGCCGAGCGCGTCGGTGGTGAACAGGGTCGGGTCGATCGGCAGGTCACCGCGGTCCCGGCCGAGCCGACGGACCGCGATGCCGGCGATCTCCAGCGGAGCGCCGATCCGGGCGGCCAGGTCCGCCCCCTGCTCATGCAGCAGGCGGACCACCTCCTGGCCGACCGTGCCACAGCCGAGCAGCGCCAAGCGCACAGGTGAGGTCATCCAACATCCAATGCGAGCAGGTCCTCTTCGGTCTCCCGCCGGACGATCAGACGCGCCTGGCCGTCGCGCACCGCGACCACCGGCGGCCGCGGCACGTGGTTGTAGTTGCTGGCCATGCTGCGGCAGTAGGCGCCCGTGCCGGGCACCGCGACAAGATCTCCGGGCTGCACGTCGGCGGGCAGGAATTCATCCTTCACCACGATGTCCCCGGACTCACAGTGCTTTCCCACCACGCGGGCGAGCAACGGCTGGGCGGTCGAGGCGCGGGAGGCCAGCGTCGCCGAGTACGAGGCGTCGTAGAGCGCGGTACGGATGTTGTCGCTCATCCCGCCGTCCACGCTGACGTACGTCCGGATGCCGTCGAGGTCCTTGACCGTGCCGACCTCGTAGAGGGTGAACACGGAGGGCCCGACGATGGCCCGCCCCGGCTCGATGGAGAGCCGCGGCACGGCGAGCCGCTCGGCGGCGCACTCCGAGTCGACGATCTTGCGGAGCCGCTTGGCCAGGTCCTGAGGAGTGGCCGGGTCGTCCTGGGTGGTGTACGCGATGCCGAAACCGCCGCCCAGGTCCAGCTCGGGCAGCTCCACCCCGCGCGCGTCGCGGATCTGCGCCTGCAGGGCGAGCACCCGGCGGGCGGAGACCTCGAAACCGTCGGCGTCGAAGATCTGCGAGCCGATGTGCGAGTGCAGGCCGCGCAGCTCCAGCACGCCCTCGTCGAGAACCTTGAACGCGGCCGCCGCGGCGGCGCCGCCGGCCAGCGAGAAGCCGAACTTCTGGTCCTCGTGGGCGGTGGCGATGAACTCGTGGGTGTGCGCCTCGACCCCGACCGTGACCCGGACCAGCACCCGGGGGCGGACGCCCCGCTCGCGGGCCAGCGCGGTGAGCCGGTCGATCTCGGTGAACGAGTCGAGGATGATCCGCCCGACACCGGCGTCCAGCGCCCGGGCCAGCTCGGCCACCGACTTGTTGTTGCCGTGGAAGCCGATCCGCTCCGGCGGCATCCCGGCCGCGAGCGCGGTGGCCAGCTCGCCACCGGTGCAGACGTCGAGGTGCAGCCCCTCCTCGTGGATCATCCGGACCACCGCCCGGCAGAGGAACGCCTTGCCGGCGTAGTAGACGTCCTCGGTCGGGAACGCGGACCGGAAGTCCCGGCAGCGTGACCGCAGGTCGTCCTCGTCCAGCACGTACACCGGGGTGCCGAACTCGGTCGCGAGGTCGCGGACGCTAAGGCCCGCGACGGCGAGCGCGCCGTCGGCGCCGCGCGTCACGGTACGCGGCCACAGCGCCGGCATCAGGGCGTTGACGTTGTCCGGGGTACGCAGCCAGGCCGGCCCTCGGCTGCCGATGTCGCCGTGCAGCGCACCAGCTTCGTGAGCACGCATCCGGTACTACATCCTCTCGGGAGCGGAGACGCCGAGCAGGTGCAGGCCGTTGGCGATCACCGTGCGGGTGGCGTTGTTGAGCCAGAGACGTGCCCGGTGCAGGTCGGTGACCTCCTCGTCGCCCAACGGCAGCACCCGGCAGTTGTCGTAGAACCGGTGGAAGGAGGCGGCGACGCTCTCCTCCAGGTAGCGGGCCACCCGGTGCGGCTCCCGCAGCTCGGCGGCGGTGGCCACCACCGCCGGGAACTCGGCGAGCGCCTTGAGCAGCTCGTTCTCCTTCTCGTGCCCGAGCAGCTCGGGGCGGAAGGCGTCGGCGTCGCCCTGGACCAGCCCCACCTCGGCGGCGTTGCGGGCCACGCCCGCCGTCCGGGCCGCCACGTACTGCACGTAGTAGACCGGGTTGTCGCGGGTGGCCCGGGTCCACAGCTCGATGTCGATGTCGATCGGGGAGTCGCTGGAGTAGCGGGCGAGCGCGTACCGGGAGGCGTCCACCCCGATCGCGTCGACCAGGTCCTCCAGGGTGATCACGGTGCCGGCCCGCTTGCTCATCCGCACCGGGGCGCCGTCGCGCAGCAGGTTGACCAGCTGACCGATGAGGATCTCCAGGTTTCGCTCCGGGTCGTCGCCGAAGCACGCGGCCATCGCCTTCATCCGGCCGATGTAGCCGTGGTGGTCGGCGCCCAGCATGATCACGACCCGCTCGAAACCGCGCTCCCGCTTGTCCAGGTAGTAGGCGCAGTCCGCGGCGAAGTACGTCCACTCGCCGTTGGACTTGCGCAGCACCCGGTCCTTGTCGTCGCCGAAGTCGGTGGTGCGCAGCCAGGTGGCGCCCTCGGACTCGTAGACCTGGCCCTGCTCGCGCAGCCGGGCCAGGGCGAGGTCCAGTTCACCCCGGTCGTGCAGGTCCTTCTCGTTGAAGTAGGTGTCGAACTCCACCCCGAAGTCGCGCAGCGAGGACCGGATCTCGTCGAACATCAGCGCGACGCCCTCGACCCGGAAGGCCTCCTGGGCGGCGGCGTCGTCCATGGTCAGCACGTCCGGCCGGCGGGCCTGGACCTCGGCGGCGATCTCGGAGATGTACGCCCCGCCGTAGCCGTCCTCCGGCGCGGCCTCACCCTTGGCGGCGGCGAGCAGCGAGCGGGCGAACCGGTCGATCTGGGACCCGGCGTCGTTGAAGTAGTACTCCGTGCCCACCTCGGCGCCGGTGGCCCGCAGCAGCCGGCTGAGCGCGTCACCGACGGCCGCCCAGCGGACCCCGCCGATGTGCACCGGGCCAGTCGGGTTGGCCGAGACGAACTCCAGGTTGATCTTCTCGCCGGCGAGTCGGTCGCTGCGGCCGTACTCCGCGCCGGCCTCGACGATCACCCGGGCGAGCTGGCCGGCGGCGGCCGCGTCCAACCGGATGTTCAGAAAGCCCGGCCCGGCGATCTCCACCGACTTGACTCCGGGCGCCCGGCCCAGCTCATCGGCCAGGGCGGCGGCCAGCTCGCGGGGCGGGACACCCACCTTCTTGCTCAACTGCAGGGCGAGCGTGGAGGCGTAGTCGCCGTGCTCGGGGTTGCGGGGTCGCTCCACCGCCGTACGCTCCGGCAGCGCGGCGTGGTCCAGGCCACGCTCGGCGAAGACGGCGTGGGCAGCGGTGAGGACGACCGAGGCTAGTTCTGCAGGAGTCACCGAACCATGTTATCGGGGGTAGACTCGGGCACTCGGCGGCGACCCTGCGCGTCATCCGGCCCGCCACCTCCCCTGACCGACCGACCTGACGAGGCACGATGAGCATCAGCACCCCGGGTGGCCCTGAGCGCCGCCCGACCGTGGTCAGCACCGGCAAGAAGCCGGCCGCAGGCCGGCCGGCGTCCGGCGCCAAGGCCGGTTCCGGCAAGCCGACAGGCAAGCCGGCGGGTTCCCCCCGGGCAGGTGGCAAGGGTCCCCGTAAGCCGATTGCCCCGGTCAAGGTGAGTCAGGGCCGGGCCTGGGGCCCGATCGCGCTCTTCGTCGCGGTGGGCGTGCTCGCGGCCGGCATCATCGGCTACGGGGCCTGGGCGTCGTTCCAGGGCGCCAAGCCGTGGGACAAGCGGGCGAACGCCATCGACGGCATCGTCAACATCCGCAAGTCGGACCCGGACAGCCTGAAGTACGAGGCGCACAAGTCCGGTCCGCTGACCTACAAGTACTCCCCGCCGGTCGGTGGGGTGCACAACGCCGCCTGGCAGAACTGCATGGGCGACGTGTACGACGCCCCGATCGCCAGTGAGCACGCGGTGCACAGCCTGGAGCACGGCGCGGTCTGGATCACCTACCGGCCGGGTCTGCCGCAGGACCAGATCGACAAGCTCGCCGGCAAGGTGCGCGGCGTCGAGAAGATGATGTTGAGCCCGTACGAGGGCCTGGACAAGCCGATCTCGCTCCAGGCGTGGGGCTTCCAGCTCAAGGTCGACAACGCCGACGACAAGCGGATCGACGAGTTCATCAAGGACCTGCGGGTGAACGCGTCCGTCGAGGGGCCGACCGCGCTGTGCAACACGGGCATCACCGCCACCGGCACCACGCCGCGTGAGCTACAACAGCAGCCCACCCAGTAAGGACGGCGATGACTGCTCCCGCCACCACCGACAGCGAACACGACGAGGCTCCGACCGCCCCGGACGAGGGCGGCCGGGCCCCGGCGCGGCGCTACGGTCTGCTGGCGCTGGCCGCCATGCTGGTGGTCGGCCTGCTGCTCGGGTACGCCGGCGGCCTGCTCACCCCGGGGCTCACCCGGCCGGGTGACACCTCGATCGAAGCGGGCTTCGCGCGGGACATGACGACGCACCACAGCCAGGCGGTGGAGATGAGCCTGACCGCCTACCGGTCGGCGACGCTGCCCGAGGTACGGCAGATGGCCGTCGACATCGCCACCGGGCAGCAGGGCGAGATCGGGGCCATGCAGACCTGGCTGCGGGAGTGGGAGCTGAGCCCCACCGGGTCGCAGTCCCCGATGTCGTGGATGTCCGACGGGGCCACCGTGAAGAACGGGCTGATGCCGGGGATGGCGACCCCGCAGGAGATGGCCGCGCTGCGCGACGCCCAGGGCATCGAGGTCGACCGGCAGTTCCTGACCCTGATGATCAACCATCACCTCGGCGGCATCCACATGATCGACGCGGTGCTCGGCGAGACTGACAACGCCGAGGTGCTTCGGGTGGCGCGGACCATGAAGGCCACCCAGCAGAGCGAGCTGAACAACCTCCGACAGCTCCAGGCGCAGGCCAGGGGCTGATCCACCGGACGGGCGTACCAGGCCCGCGTCACCGCCGTACACGGGCGGGGCGCGGGCCCGTTGTCATGACCGGTCTGTGGCCGTCTATGCCTGTTCATCCCGTATGGGCGTTTTGAGCGGTGCAACCGATTACGTTGCTTAGAGAGTTTTCTCCGCACATATCGTGACCAGTTGCGATTCGGGCTCGTTGCGCAGGACGTGGGGGTTGCACTCAGAGACGCACGGCGTTCGGTCACCAGCTGGTGCCGGCGCCACACCATCGGCGGTGACGGGGCGGTGGCAGCCGTCCGTCGCGGACAGCGGCAGGGCGAGCCGGGAATGCTCAGCCGCGAACAGGAACTCGAACTGATCGACGCGCTGCGGGGCGTCCACCCCGACGAGTTCGGCCTGGACGAGGAGCTGTGGACGCGGCAGAGCCTCACCACGCTCATCCAGCGCCGGTTCGACCTGCCGCTCGACGCGGGCGCGGTCGGGGCGTACCTGCGGGCCTGGGGGTTGGGTCCGCGGGAGCCGCGCGAGCGCGCCTGTGGGCTCTGCGTCAGCGCGGTCGAACGCTGGGTACGCAGCGAGTACCCGGCGATCACCCGGGCGGCCCAGGAGCACCTCGCCGAGGTCTACTGGATCGGGCGGGTGCGGCTGCGCGGCACCATGCCAGCGGCCGACGTGATCTCCGCCGTCTCATCCCGCGGCCGGGTGCGCTTCATGATCACCACGCCGACCGTCGACCCGCCACTCCGCCGCGACTTCGTGCTGCGACTCAGCGGCGAGGAGCAGCGCACCGTCCACCTGATCGTGGACGGCTCGTGGCCGCGTAACGAGTGGCCACGCCGGCTCCCCCGGCGGATCGTGCTGCACCCGCTGCCCAGCTGCGGCCGGGCGGTCGCAGCCTGACCGCTTCGGCACGCGTGCGGCCTGACCACCAGGGGCATCGGGCTATCGGCGACACGATCGGGGCACCGGATACCGATTCGGCGTTCACGGAGGAGGTTTGCTAGTCTTCTCCAGTCGCTGAGCCCCCGTAGCTCAGGGGATAGAGCACCGCCCTCCGGAGGCGGGGGCGCAGGTTCGAATCCTGCCGGGGGCACCGAAGCAAACCAGCACCTAAAGGCCTCTGACCAGAGTAAACCGGTCAGGGGCCTTCACCATGTGTCCGGCCGTCAGCCGTCCAGGGAGGGCGTCTGCGCCGAAGCAGATGCGGCCAGCGGCGCTGGTGCCGCCGGCGCGAGGCCAGCCGCGCTCCGCAACTTCCTCGAATCTGTTAACAACCCTTGATATTAAACTTCACGAACGTCAATATGTGGAAGTCGCGGGTCGTCGAAGCCTGGGGAGTGAGCCATGAGAAGCCGTCGGATCCTCGCAGTGGTAGCCGGAGCGGCGATGACCTTCGCGGCCGCCGTCGCCTTCGTCCCCAACAGCATGGCCGCCGTGTCCTCGGCGGACGCCGCCCTGCTGGCCGCCTGCACCGCGCCGGCCTGGGCAGAGGGCAACACCTACCCGGCGGGCGCGCAGGTCACCTACGGCGGCCGGCTCTACCAGGCTCTGGTCACCCACACCGCACACCCCGGCGCCGGCTGGAACCCCGCCGCGACCCCGTCGCTCTGGCGTGACCTGGGCGCGTGCTCGGGAGGCACCCCGCCGCCGACCACGCCGCCACCACCCACCACCACCCCGCCGCCACCCACCACGCCGCCACCGACCACGCCGCCACCGACCGGTGGGACCTGCGGGGTGAAGTCACGGCCCGCCGGCAAGGTGCTGCAGGGCTACTGGGAGAACTGGGATGGCGCCTCCAACGGCGTGCACCCCGGCCTCGGCTGGATCCCGATCACCGACAGCCGGCTCAGCCAGCACGGCTACAACGTGATCAACGCGGCTTTCCCGGTGATCCGCTCGGACGGCACGGTGCTCTGGGAGAACGGCATGGACGCCGGCGTGAAGGTTGCCACCCCGGCCGAAATGTGCCAGGCCAAAGCCGCCGGCGCGACCATCCTCATGTCGATCGGCGGGGCCGCGGCGGGCATCGACCTGAGCTCCAGCGCGGTCGCCGACCGGTTCATCGCGACGATAGTGCCGATCCTGACGGCCTACCACTTCGACGGCATCGACATCGACATCGAGACGGGCCTGACCGGTAGTGGCAACATCAACACCCTGTCCACGTCGCAGGCCAACCTGATCCGGATCATCGACGGAGTGCTGGCCCGGATGCCGTCGAACTTCGGCCTGACCATGGCGCCGGAGACGGCCTACGTCACCGGCGGCAGCGTGGTCTACGGCTCGATCTGGGGTTCGTACCTGCCGATCATCAAGAAGTACGTGGACAACGGCCGGCTCTGGTGGCTGAACATGCAGTACTACAACGGCAGCATGTACGGCTGCGCCGGTGACTCGTACCCCGCCGGCACGGTGCAGGGCTTCACGGTGCAGACGCAGTGCCTGAACAACGGCCTGACCATCCAGGGCACCACCATCCGCGTGCCGTACGACAAGCAGGTTCCGGGCCTACCCGCGCAGATCGGCGCGGGTGGCGGCTACATGTCGACGTCGCTGGTCACGCAGGCGTGGAACGCCGTACCCGGCATCAAGGGCCTGATGACCTGGTCGGCGAACTGGGACGGGTCGAAGGGCTGGACTTTCGGCGACAACGTGAAGCGTTTGCAGGGACGCTGAAAGGTCGCCACCGGTGATGGTCTCCGCGGGAGCGGAGACCATCAACTGGTCGGGGCGCACCCCGGGGCGTACCGTCAGCCGGCCTGGCGGCGGGCGCGGGCCCGGCGCTTGCCCTCGTGCATGGCCTGCACCCGGGCCACCGGGATGGTCCGCCCCTCGGCCACGAGGTCGGCGGGCAGCGGCTGCGGCTCCGGCATCGACGCGGCCCACGGGTCGGCCCCGGCCACCAGCGCCGGCACGGTCCGGATGGTGAAGTCGGCCGGGGTCACCTCGGTCAGGTCGGCCCAGTCGACCGGGAAGGAGACCGGCATCCCGGGGCGTAGCCGCGGGCTGTACGCGGCCACCACGGTCGCCCCGCCGGCCCGGGTGGCGTCGACGAAGACCCGACCGCCCCGGTCTTCCCGGATGAACGCCGTGGTGGCCAGCGCCGGGTCCAGCCGCTCGGCACGGGCGGCGACCGCCCGGGTGGCGGCGGCCAACTCCTCGGCCGTGGGGCCGTCGGCGATCGGCACGAAGACGTGCACGCCCTTGGCGCCGCTGGTCTTGACCGCCCCGGCGAGGCCGGCGTCGGCGAGCGCCTGACGGACCAGCAGCGCGGCGCCGACCGCCGCACCGAACCCGTCCCCCTCCGGCGGGTCCAGGTCGAGCACCAGGTGGGTCGGGCGGTGCAGGTCCGCCGCGGTGGCCAGCGTCGGGTGGTACTCCACCGCCCGCTGGTTGGCGAACCAGAGCAGGGTGCGACGGTCGTCGCAGAGGGCGTACGAGACCTCCCGGTGTGACGCCTCCGCCCAGACCGGCACGCGGCGGACCCAGTCCGGGGTGTACCGGGGCAGGTTCTTCTGCATGAACGGTGGCTGGCCGGGGCGGACCCGGATCACCGACAGCGGCCGGTCCCGCAACTGCGGGAGGATCCGGTCCCGGACCGCGTCGAGGTAGTCGACCAGGTCGCGCTTGGTCGCGTCGTCGCGGTCGGACAGCGGGTGGTCGAGGTTGGTCAGGGCCACCCCGTCCCGCGTCTCGTCAGCCTCGCTCACCCGCTCACCCTCCCGCCCCCGGTGCCGTCGGTCAACTGGACGCGGCGCTTCGGTGCCGATCAGCCCCGGCGCGCAGCGTGGCGGGCCGGGCACCGGGCAGCGTGGTCAGCGCGACCAGCAGCGCGGCGACCACCAGGGCGGCGGCGACGGTGAACGCGATCCGGTAGCCGCCGGCCAGTGCCGCCACCTCGGCCCATCCGGCGGCCCGCAGACCGTCGGCGCGCGTGGCGGCCAGGGTGGCCAGCGCGGCCAGCCCGACCGCCCCGCCGACCTGCTGGGTGGTGTTGGCCAGCCCGGACGCGAGCCCGGCGTCCGCGTCGGTCGCGCCGGCCATGGCCAGCGTGGTGACGGCCGGCAGGGTCAGGCCGCCGGCCACCCCGAAGATCAGCATCGCGGGAAGCACGTCGGCGAGGTAACCGCCGTCGGCGGGCAGCCGGCCGAGCAGCAGGAAGCCGACGGTGGCCAGCCCGAGCCCGGCCAGCAGGACGGCCCGGGCACCCCACCGGGCGATCAGCCGACCGGCCAGGCCGAGCGACACCACCGCGATCACCACCGGGGTGGGCAGGAAGGCCCAGCCGGTCGCCGCCGCGTCCAGGCCGAGCACCAGTTGCAGTTCCACGGCGAGCAGGAACTGGAAGCCGAAGTACGCGGAGACCATGAGGAACTGCACGGCGTTCGCCGCGACCAGGCCGGGGACGCGCAGCACGCGGGCCGGCAGCAGCGGGGTGGGCGCCACCCGCTGCCGGAGCGCGAACCCCCCGAGCAGCAGCGCCGCGAGCGCCACCGCGCCGAGGGTCCGGGGGCTGGTCCAGCCGTGCTCGCCGGTCCCCACGATGCCCAGCACGGTGGCCATCAGTCCGCCGGTGGCGAGCAGGGCGCCGGGCAGGTCCAGGCCCGCGCGCGGGCCGATGCCCCGCTCGGCCGGGAGCTGGCGGACGGCGGCGAGCAGGATGGCCACCCCGATCGGCAGGTTGACCAGGAAGATCGACCGCCAGCCGGCCAGTTCGGTGAGCACCCCACCGGCCACCGTGCCGACCGACGCCCCCGCCGCCCCGGTGAAGCTGAAGACGGCGATCGCGCGGGCCCGCTCGGCCGGCTCGGGATAGAGCCGGACGATCATGCCGAGGCTGACCGCCATGGCCAGCGCGCCGCCGACGCCCTGGCCGAATCGCGCACCGACCAGTACGGCCGGCCCGGTGGCCAGCGCGCAGGCCAGCGAGGCCAGGGTGAACAGCGTGATGCCGGCCAGGAAGATCCGCCGCCGGCCGAGCAGGTCGCCGAGGCGGCCGGCGAGCAGCAGCAGCCCGCCGAACGCGACCAGGTAGGCGTTGACCACCCAGGCCAGGCCTGCGGCGGTGAAGCCCAGGTCGCGCTGCACGGCGGGCAGCGCCACCGCGACGACGCTGCCGTCCAGAATGATCATCAGGCTGCCGGCGCAGAGTACGAGCAGCGCCGGCCAGCGGGACGGGACAGCATGATCCATGGAACGCCTCCTTGGTGCATTGTTTGTTACCGACGCCATCATCTGTGACCATGAGCGAGAGCGGAAGGAGGCACCGTCATGTCCCAGAGGAACAGCGATGTGCCCGCGCTGATCGAGGCCGAGCTGGCGTGCGCGGCGGGAAGCGTGCCGTTCACCCCGGGTCAGGCCCGGGCGTGCACCGTCCGCGAGGTGCTCGACAGGGTCGGCGGCAAGTGGAGCATCGGCATCCTGGTGGCCGCCTCGAACGGCCCGGTGCGCTTCACCGAGCTGGAGCGGCACATCGAGGGGATCAGTCGTCGGATGCTCACGCTGACCCTGCGCAACCTGGAACGCGACGGCCTGCTGCACCGCAGGGTCTACCCCACCGTCCCGCCGAAGGTGGAGTACACCGCCACCCCGATGGCGCTGGAGCTCTACGAGTCGCTGGTGGCGCTGACCAGCTGGGCCGAGCGGCACCGCCGGGCCATCGCCGAGGCGCGGACCAGGTACGACCGCGACCACGCCGGTTAAACCGGACCGGGGTGTGGGGAAAGCCACCACGATGAACTGACCGATCGGTCAGAGTCTGACCGATCGGTCAGGCATGCTGGTCCGCGGGAGGTGGACCGGTGATGGCCAGAGCGGTGTCCGAGACGCACGGCGAGATCCTCGCCGCGGCGGCGCGACGGTTCGCGGTGACCGGCTACCGGGGCACCTCGTTGCAGGACATCGCCCGTGAGGTCGGCTGCTCCAAGGCCACGGTGCTCTACCACTTCGCCAACAAGGAAGCCCTGCTCGCCGAGCTGATGGCCCCGGCCATCGCGGTGCTGCGGGACCTCGACGACCGGCTCACCGGCCTGACCGGCGCGGCCGCCCAGCAGGTCGCCGCGGTGGGCTTCGTCGACCTCGCGGTGCGGTTCCGGCGGGAGATCGCGCTGCTCCGCGGCGAGTTCCCGGAGCTGCTGGCCCAGCCGGCCTTCGCGCACATCCAGCAGATCTCGGAACGCCTGCGGGACGCCTTCGCCGGGCACTCCGAGCGGCCGGGCGCGCGGATCAGCGCGCTGGTGCTGCTCGCCGGCATTCCCGAGGCGTGCGCCGAGTTCGTCGACGTTCCCGACGACGAGCTGCGCCCCGCTCTGCTCACCCTCGTCCGGCGGGCCGTCGAGCCCGTCGAGTCTTCCCTGCCCCAACCACCCACGACCGAGGACAAGGAATCCTGATGGCCACCCTGCTCTACCGGCTCGGCCGGGGCGCGCTGCGCCGGCGACGGCTCGTCGTCGCGCTCTGGCTCGTCGTACTCGTCGTCGCCGGCCTGGCCGCGGCGACCCTGCGCGGCCCGACGGCGAGCAACTTCACCATGCCGGGCACCGAGAGCCAGCGCGCGCTCGACCTGCTCGCGCAGCAGTTCCCCGCGGCCAGTGGCGCCACCGGCACCATCGCGGTCAAGGCACCGGGTGACGGCCAGCTGGCCAGCCCGCAGGGTCGTGGCGTGGTGCAGGAGATCGTCCAGCAGGCCGCGACGCTGCCCGGCGTGGTCGGCGCCGTCGACCCGTTCCAGGTCGGCGCGGTCTCGCCCAACGGCCGGTACGCGCTGGTCCAGGTTCGGTTCGCCACCGGAGCGGACGAGGTGACCGACGAGCAGCGGACGGCGTACGAGCAGGTGGGTGCGGCGGCCGAGGCACGGGGCTGGCAGGTCGCCCCGGGCGGCGAGGTGCTGGGCGGTGAGCCGGAGATCGGCTCCACCGAGGCGCTCGGCGTACTGGTCGCCGCGATCGTCCTGATCATCACGTTCGGCTCGCTGGTGGCCGCGGGCATGACGATGCTCAACGCGCTCATCGGCGTGGGCGCCGGCATGGCCGGCCTGTTCGCGCTGAGCAGCGTCGTCCAGTTGACCAGCACCGCGCCGATCCTGGCGCTGATGCTCGGCCTCGCGGTCGGCATCGACTACTCGCTGTTCATCACCTCCCGGCACCGGCAGAACCTGCTCGACGGCCTGTCCCCCGAGGAGGCGGTCGGCCGGGCCGTGGGCACCGCCGGCTCCGCCGTGGTCTTCGCGGGCGCCACCGTGGTCATCGCCCTGGCCGGGCTCGCCGTGGTGGACATCCCGTTCCTCACGGTGATGGGTCTCGCCGCCGCCGGCACGGTCACCGTCGCGGTGCTCGTCGCCATCACCCTCCAGCCCGCGCTGCTCGGCTTCGCCGGTCGCCGGGTGCTTCCCCGCCGGCTGCGCTCGGCCACCGCCGACGGCAGGCCGGTCAACGACACGGACGCCGACCGGCCGGTTGCCGCGGCAGCGAGCGAGGACCGGTCCGGCTTCGGCTTCCGCTGGGCGCGGCTGGTCACCCGGTTCCGCGTACCGGTCATCCTCGTCGGCCTGCTCGGCCTCGGCCTCCTCGCGCTGCCCACGCCGGACATGCGACTGGCCCTGCCGGACGCCTCCACGGCGGCCGTCGGCTCACCCGCCCGGGTGTCGAACGACCTGACCACCGAGGGCTTCGGAGCGGGCTTCACCGGCCGCCTCGCGGTGGTGGTCGCCGGCGACACGCCGCAGGCCACCTCGGCCGCCGTGCCGCAGGTCACCGCGCTGCTCCAGCGCACCGACAACGTGCTCGCGGTGGCGCCGGCGCAGCTCAGCCCGGACGGCCGGACCGCCCTGCTCGGAGTGGTGCCCAAGACCGGCCCCACCGACGAGGCCACCGAGACGCTGGTGCACGACATCCGTGACTCGGTGGGCGGGATCCGCGACGCGGACGTGCTGCTCACCGGTGTCACCGCGATCGGCATCGACGTCTCCGAGAAGCTCTCCGACGCACTGCCGGTCTACCTCCTGCTGGTGGTCGGGCTGTCGGTGCTGCTGCTGATGCTGGTGTTCCGCTCGCTGCTGGTGCCGGTCAAGGCCGCGCTGGGGTTCCTGCTCACCGTCGCCGCCACGTTCGGCATCACGGTGGCGGTCTTCCAGCAGGGGCACCTCGCCGACCTCGTCGGCCTGGACACCCCGGGCCCGCTGATCAGCTTCCTGCCGATCCTGCTCATCGGCATCCTCTTCGGGCTCGCGATGGACTACGAGGTGTTCCTGGTGTCCCGGATGCGGGAGGACTTCGTGCACGGCGAGTCGGCCCGGCAGGCCACCATCAGCGGCATGGGGCACGGCGCCCGGGTGGTCACCGCCGCCGCGCTCATCATGATCTCGGTTTTCGGAGGCTTCGTCTTCCTGGAGGATCCGGTGATCAAGTCGATGGGATTCGCACTCGCCGTGGGTGTGGCCATCGACGCCTTCGTGGTCCGGATGACCATCGTTCCCGCGGTGATGTCGCTGCTCGGCGACCGTGCCTGGTGGCTCCCCCGGTGGCTCTCCCGTGCCCTACCGAACGTCGACATCGAGGGCGAGGGCTTGCGCGCGGAACTCGCGGACCGCACGCCGACCCACGTCTGACCCTCGCTGCCCGGCCCGGTCAGACGCCGGCGGGATAGGTCTCCATCTCGCCGGAGGCGGCCGGGACGGGCAGCGGGTGCAGGGCCGTGGTCTCGTCGCACCAGATGAAGGCGTCGTAGCGTTCGCCGAGTCGGGTGGGCACGTAGTTGCCCCAGGACTCGAAGGACGGGTCGTAGACCACCCCGATCGCCCGGTGGTCCGCGGTGCCGGTGACCCAGCCCGGCTGGTCGTCGCCACCGAAGACCAGCACCGCCCGCTCCGGCATCAGCTCGTGCAGGCGCCGCTCGACCGACCCCTCCCGCGCCGGCGGGACGATCATCGCCTCGGCCGGTGAGCCCCACCGGGGTGCGGCGATCGCCGTACCCCGGTAGCTGCCGAAGCCGATCAGGGCCACCGCGTCGGCACCGTGCCGCTCCCGGGCCAACTGGCCAATGTTGATCATCCCGTCGGCGGTCATGTCGGTGGCCCGGGCGTCCCCGACATGGGTGTTGTGCGCCCAGACGATCCCCCGGGCGTCCGGGCCGTACCGGTCCAGCAGCCGGTCCAGGGTGTCCTGCATGTGGATGTCACGGATGTTCCACGAATCCGGTCCGCCGGCCACCATCGCCCGGTAGTAACGCTCCGCGCCGGCCACCACCTCCGCGTTCTGCCAGGCCGAGAAGCGGTCCGGGCCGTCGGAGAGGGCCTGCTCCCGGGTCCTGGCCAGCAGTCGCACCACCTCCTCCTCGCACCGGGCGGAGACGAACCGGCTGGCCGCGCCGTACTCCTCGACCCGCTTGCCGTACGGCTCGAAGCACCGGTACGCGTCCTGCGCCGCCTCCAGCGAGGTCGGATCCTCCTCCCCCAGATAGTCGAAGATCGCCTGCATCGACTCCCAGAGGCTGTACACGTCGAGCCCGTGGAATCCAGCCCGTCGATTCTCCGGGCGCTCCAGGTTCCATGCCCGCAGCCAGCGGCAGAACCGGGCCACCTCGGCGTTCGCCCACATCCAGGTCGGCCACCGCTCGAACTGCTCGAGCGCCGTCTGCGGGTCCGGAGCACCGCCCGGCGCGCCGGTGACCGAGCGGTGCACCCGGTCGCAGTCCGGCCAGTCGCCCTCCACCGCCACGAACGAGAAGCCGCACTCCGCGATCAGCCGGCGGGTGAGCTGCTCGCGCAGCCGGTAGTAGTCGTAGGTGCCGTGGGTGGATTCGCCGATCATCACCACCCGGGCGTCGCGGACGCGCTCCAGCAACGGGTCGAAGTCGCTCGGCGCGCCGAGCCGCTGAACCAGCATGTCCGCGGCTACCCGGCGGCCGCTCCGGCAAACCGTCGGCGTGTCGCCGGGCGGCGCGCCGTCCGCCGGCCGCCGGGCCGACCGGTGTACGGGTGCGGCGAGCGGGTAGCCGGACGGTATGACCGTCACCGGGGTTCAGTTGCAGGAGTACCTGGCCGGGCTCGACTACCCAATCTCCCGTGAGGACCTGGTCCGTTGGGGCCAGGAGAACGGGGCCAGCACGGCGATGTTGCAGATGTTGCGGACGTTGCCGGCGGAGCAGATCGAGTCGCCTGAAGAGCTGAACGCCGTGCTATCGAGTCTCTCCTGACCCCCGCACGGTCAGCGGGCGTGCAGCAGTCGGAACAACACCAGCCACTGTTCCCGGCCGGAGACGTACCCGACCGGGGTGTCCGGCGCGATCCGGGTGGCGCGCGGCGCCGCCGCCACCCGAGCCGGCGGGTGGTGCCGGCGCAGGGTCGCGGCGAGCGACCCGCCGACGCCCTCGAAGCCCACCGCCACCCCCACCCATTTCCAGCCCTCCCCCTCGCGGTCTCCCGATCCCTCGGCCCCCCGTTGATCATGAAGTTAGCGTCACGACACGCCGTGCCGGACGTCGCTAACTTCATGATCAACGGGGAGGACCCGGGCCGGGGGCGGGGGGGTGGGACGGGCGGGGTTACTGGAGGGCGATGGTGCGGGATTCGGTGCGGGCGATTTCGGCGGCGGCCAGGATCGCGACGACCTCGCGGCCGAACCGGACGTCGCAGCGGTGGTCGCGGGTGCCCGTCTGCACCTGCTCGACGAGCTGGTCGATCGCCACGCCGAACGCCGTGGCGGGGTCGTTCTCGCCCATCGGGACGGTCTCGATGCCGTTCTCGCCGTAGAACACGAACTCCCGGGCCATCGCCTCACGCGGGGCGTCCAGGGAGAGCGAGGCGCTGCTGGTGGCGCCACCGTCGTGGGTGAGCAGCAGATGCACCATTCCGTTCGGCCCGTCCATCGCGGCCACCCGGGTCACCTTGCCCAGCACCGGCAGGATGATGGAGAGCGCGTGCGGGGCGATGTCCCAGAGGGCACCGTGCTCCCGGCGCCACAGCGAACCGCCGTACGGGCTGCCGTCCTGGAAGATCGAGGCGAACGCGGTGGTCCGGCCGTGCTGCCAGCCCCCGGCGGCCGCGGTCGCGGCGAGGAACGCGGTCACGTTCGGCTGGAACCGCTGGGTGAAGAAGACGACCGAGGCGACCCCCGACGCCTCGGCTGCCGCGACCACCCGATCGGCGTCCTCGACGGTGAGCGCCAACGGCTTGTCCAGCAGCAGGTGCCGACCAGCGGCGGCCGCCCGGACCGCGATGTCGGCCTGGATGTTCGGCGGCAGCGCGACAGCGATGGCGTCGCACACCTCGAGCAACGCGTCGACCTCGGCGAACGCCGGCACCCCGTACCGCTCGCCCAGCGCGGCGGCCCGCT
Organism: Micromonospora sp. U21; assembly: GCF_018070045.1. Taxonomy (GTDB): domain Bacteria; phylum Actinomycetota; class Actinomycetes; order Mycobacteriales; family Micromonosporaceae; genus Micromonospora. The sequence goes on along the minus strand of NZ_JAGPYK010000004.1, from coordinate 133,095 downwards.
CCGGGTTGCGCCCCCAGACCCCGACCAACTCCGCGTCCGGGTGTGCGTGCAGCGCCTTCCCGTGCGTCTCGATCGCCCAGTGACCGGTGCCGAACAAGCCGAACCGCAGCACGTGTACCTCCGCCGTTTCCCCTGACCGCGGCGACACCACGGCCGTGATCCACGCTAGTCGCCCCACCAACCGTGACGGCGGCGGGTCGACCAACCGGAGCCCGCAGGTTCTCGGCGCCGCGCGGGCGGAGCCATGGCCTGATGGCGCCTGTCGAGCTGCCCGTATCAGGGGCAGGTCGACAGGGAGCGGCGAAGGACAGCGAGGCAGCGTCGTCGGATACTACGACGGTTAGTAGGCTGTGCCGGTGACCGAGGCGACGACCGGGTGGGGCCGATGACCAGTGCGGCGGCGGCCAACTCGCCGGTGGACGGGATCCTGGCGACGGCGTCGATCGTGCTGTCGCTGCTCGTCGCGGCGTGGGCACTGGTGGCGGCGGTACGCCACCGGCCACCGGACCGGGTGCAGTTCGTCGGCCTGGCCGTACTGGAACTGGCACTGCTCGCGCTGACCGTGCTGGCGCTGGTCGCGGTCGGCGGCGGGGACCGGCCCGGCGAGCCCGGCGCCTTCTTCGGCTACCTCGTCACGCTGGTCTGCATGCCGCCGCTGGCCTGGGTGCTGGCCCGGATGGAGCCGACCCGCTGGGGTTCGGCGATCGTCTGCGCGGTGTGCCTGGTGGCCCCCGTGGTGGTGGTCCGGTTGCAGCAGACCTGGGAGGTCCTCGGTGGTTGAGACACGACCGGCCCGCCGCACCACGAACACCGGCCCGGGCCGGCTGCTGATCGCGGTCTACCTGCTCTTCGCCATCGCGGCGACCAGCCGGGCGGGTCTGCAGATCGCCACCCGGTTCGACGAGGCGCCGGTGGCGTACCTGCTCTCCGCCCTTGCCGCACTCATCTACATCGTGGCCGCGGTGGGGCTGGCCCGCGCCGGGCACACCGGCCGACGGGTCGCGCTGGCCTGCTGCTCACTGGAGCTGGTCGGGGTGATCGCGGTCGGCGTCCTGAGCCTGGCCGACCCGGAACTCTTCCCCGACGAGACGGTCTGGTCGCAGTTCGGCAGCGGGTACGGCTACATCCCGCTGGTGCTGCCGGTGCTCGGCCTGTTCTGGCTCTGGCGCACCCGCCGCGACCCCGCCTGAACGACCCGCGTACGCGTCGAGGGCGCTCCCTCGTGCACGGAGCGCCCTCGACGGGAACGGGTCAGTTCCGGGGGCCGCCGGCCACGTAGATGACCTGGCCGGAGACGAACCCCGCTCCCTCGCTGGCCAGGAACGAGATGGTGTGCGCGACGTCCTCCGGCCGGCCCGGGCGACGTACCGGGATCTCCGCGGCGGCGTGCTTCTGGAGGTCCTCGAAGTCGACCTTCATCCGGGCGGCGGTGGCGGCGGTCATGTCGGTGACGATGAAGCCGGGCGCCACCGCGTTGACGGTCACCCCGAACGGCCCCAGCTCGATGGCGAGCGTCTTGGTGAAGCCCTGGAGACCGGCCTTGGCGGCGGCGTAGTTCGCCTGGCCGCGGTTGCCCAGCGCGGAGGTGCTGGAGAGGTTGACGATCCGCCCCCACCTGCGGTCCACCATGTGCTTCTGAGCGGCCTGGCTGACCAGGAACGCGCCACGCAGGTGCACCCCCATGACCGTGTCCCAGTCGGCGTTGGTCATCTTGAACAGCAGGTTGTCGCGGAGCACCCCGGCGTTGTTGACCAGCACGGTGGGCGCGCCCAGCTCGGCGGCGATCCGCTCCACGGCCGCCTCGACCTGAGCCCGGTCGGACACGTCGGCGCCCACGCCGAGCGCCCGGCCGCCGGCCCCGGCGATGGCGTCCACCGTCTCCTTGGTGGCCGCCTCCTCGATGTCGACCACGGCGACAACCATCCCGTCGGCGGCCAGCCGGCGGGCGGTGGCCGCACCGATACCGCGTGCGGCTCCGGTGACGATGGCGACGCGGGGCTCCTCCGACATGATTACCTCCCGGTAACTTGGGGTCGATCGAAGGAGCTTAACCCCCACACCGGCAGTCACCAGCGATGACCATCGCTCAACAAGAGCTGTCTATACGAGTGGATCTTTCCGGCGTACCGTCCTGTTCGCTGTCACCCCCAGTAAGAAGAACAGACGACGAGACAAGGAACGACATCACGTGAAGTTCTCGCGTACCCGTGGAGCCTGGCTCGCCGCCGTGGTCTCCGCGGCCCTCGCGGCGACCGGCGGCTCATCCGCCGCGGCCGCCGCCCCCGGCGCGTCGGCCGATCCCGGCTCGACCCCCGCACCCGCGACCGACCTGCCCACCCCACCCGGCACCCACTCGGTCACCCTGATCACCGGTGACACGGTCACCACCCGCCGGAGCGCCAACGGCGGCACCCTCGACGTACGGCGTCCAGACGGCACCCCGGGCCCGGTACGGGTGGTGGAGGCCGGGGACGACCTCTACGTCTACCCCCAGTCCGTGCTGCCCTACGTGGCAGCGGACACGTTGGACAAGCGGCTGTTCAACGTCACCCAGCTGATCGCCGACGGGTACGACGACGCGCGGTTGGACCACCTGCCGCTGATCGTGTCGTACACCGACGCCGCCGGCCTGCGCGCCGGCGCCGCGCCCGTCGGGGCGACCCGCACCCGCACCCTGAGCAGCATCTCGGGTGCCGCGCTGAGCGAGCACCACGACCAGGCCGACGAGTTCTGGGCCGCGGTCACGGGCGGCGCCCCCACCGCGAGGTCGACACCTGCGGCCGGCGGCAAGGGACGCTTCGCCGGCGGGATCGCCAAGATCTGGCTGGACGGGCGGATGCGCGCCGACCTCGCCGACACCACCGCGCAGATCGGCGCTCCCGAGGTGTGGGCCGCAGGCGACACCGGCACGGGCGTGCGGGTGGCCGTGCTGGACACCGGCGTCGACGCGACCCACCCCGACCTGACCGACCGGATCAGCGAGTCCGCCGTGTTCGTGCCCGGCGAGGAGATCACCGACCGGGTCGGGCACGGCACCCACGTCGCCTCCACCATCGCCGGCACCGGCGCCGCCTCCGGCGGCCGGGAGAAGGGTGTCGCACCCGACGCCCGGCTGGCGATCGGCAAGGTGCTCAGCGACGCCGGCTTCGGGCAGGACTCCTGGATCCTCGCCGGCATGGAGTGGGCGGCCCGGGAGGCCGACGCCAGCGTCATCAACATGAGCCTCGGCTCCAACCAGCCCAGCGACGGGACCGACCCGATCAGCCAGGCGGTCAACAGGCTCAGCACCGAGACCGGTGCCCTGTTCGTGGTCTCCGCCAGCAACGCCGGCGGTCCGGGCACCGTCGCCGCGCCGGGCGCGGCGGACGCCGCGCTGACCGTGGGCGCGGTCGACGCCGACGACCAGCTCGCCTACTTCTCCAGCCAGGGTCCCCGGATCAGCGACGAGGCCATCAAGCCGGAGCTGACCGCCCCCGGTGTCGGGGTGCTCGCGGCCCGGTCGCAGTACGCGCCCGGCGAGGGCGCCTACCAGACCATGGACGGCACATCGATGGCCGCGCCGCACGTCGCTGGCGCCGCCGCACTGCTCGCCGCGAAGCACCCGGACTGGACCGGCCAGCAGCTCAAGGATGCCCTGGTCAGCACGACCCGGGCCACGTCCCAGTACGACGCCTTCCAGGCCGGCACCGGTCGGGTCGACGTCGCCGCAGCGGTCCGCGCCCCGGTCGTCGCCACCGGCACCGTCTCCACCAGCGTGCGGTACGACACCACGAAGGCGGGCGGCAGCACGCACCCGGTGACGTACACCAACACCACCGGCCAGCCGATCACGCTGGGTCTGGCGCTGGACGCCGCGACCGCGCCGGCCGGCCTGTTCAGCCTCTCCGCGACGCAACTGACCGTGCCCGCGAACGGCACCGCCACGGTCACCCTGACCACGGACACCTCCCGGGCCAGCACCGGCAGCCGGTACACCGGTCAGGTCGTCGCCACCGGGCCGGACCGGGCCGTGCTGACCCGCACCGCGATCGCCGTCGGCACCTTCACGCCGTACCACCAGCTCCGCCTGGAGCTGACCGACCGCTCCGGGAAGCCGGTCAGCGGCGTCGTCGAGCTGGGCCAGCCCGGCAGCTACGAGCCGGCCTTCGTCGGGACCGATTCGGACGGTACGGCGCAGCTGTACCTGCCCGAGGGCGTCTACTCGGCGATGAGCTTCCTGAACGTGACCGGCAGCCACGGGCCGAACTCCCTCGGCCTGGCGCTGCTCGGCGACCCGGACATCGACCTGCGGAAGGACACCACGGTCCGGCTGGACGGCAAGGCCGCCCGCAGGGTCGAGGCGTCGGTGCCCCAGCAGACCGCCGAGACGTTCACCCGGCTGGACTACTACCGGTCCCAGGGGGCGGGCCGGTGGCGCTCGTTCATCGCCGGTGGCGTCTTCTACGACAGCTTCTGGGCCCAGCCGACCGATCACGACGTGCGGCACGGCGACTTCTACGTCGGCGCACGCTGGCGCAAGGAACAGCCGGTGCTGAGCGTCGGCACCACGACGGTCGACTTCGACGACGTGGTCCGACAGCAGGGCACCACCCAGTTGCCGAAGGGCCGTTGGACACTGCCGGCGGTCTTCGCGGGCAATGGCGCCCCGAGCGACTACGCCGGGCTCGACGCCCGGGGCAAGGTGGTCGTGGTCCGACACAACTGGGACGTCAGCGACTCCGAGCAGGCCGCCGCCGCGACCGCCGCCGGCGCGAAGCTGATGCTGGTGGTGAACGACAACCCGTGGCGCGAGGTGCGCAACTACAGGATCGACTTCTTCACCCCCACGCCGATCGAGGTGGCGCTGCTCAGCACCGACGAGGGCGAGGCGCTGATCCAGCAGATCCAGCGCGGGTCCACCAGGGTCGAGGCCGTTTCGCAGCCCGTCGCCGACTACGTGTACGACCTGGTCCAGGCGTACCACAATCGGATCCCACGCGAGCTGACCCGGACCGAGACGAAGAAGACGCTGGCCCGGATCGACGTCGGCTTCACCCTCCCGACCTCCCAGGCGCGGGGTGGCGAGTTCCGGTTCGACTGGCCGTCGTACTCCGACTGGGGCATCGGCCAGACCAGCAACCGGCCGCTCGCCCCGGTCCGCACCGACTGGGTCTCCACAGGCGACCTCTACCAGTGGGGTCAGGAGGCGTACGTCGACTCCGACACGTACCAGATCGACACGCGGACGAGCTACCGGGCCGGCAGCCGCGGCGAGGAGCAGTTCTTCGAGCCGATCGAACGGCCGCATCTGAACAACAACTTCAAGCTGCCCAGCCGCTCCGGAGCCACCCTCAACCTGGACGTGCCCGGTTGGGGCGGTGCCGACCACGTCGGCATGGCGATGAACTCCGCCGAGCAGACCAATCACCTGTACCAGGGCGGCACGCTGCTCGGCCAGAGCAGCAGCACGTGGATCAGCGGCACCGCGCCGGGTACGGGTGACCTGCCGTACCGGCTGGTGGTACGGACCGCCCAGGACCCGAGCGCCGGCCGGTATTCGACCAGCACCGAGACCCAGTGGACGTTCCGGTCGAAGGCAGCGGCAGCCGGGGTCGAGTCGAGCGTGCTGCCGCTGCTTCAGCTCGACTACTCCGTCGACACCGACTCCGCCGGCACCGCGAAGGACCGGACCGACCTGACGGTGTCCGCCGCGCACCTGCCCGGCGCCACTGGTTGCGGCACCGTCCGGCCGGTCGCCCTGGAGATCTCGTACGACGACGGCGCGCACTGGCAGAAGCAGCCGCTGGACCGCTCGCAGGACGGGTCCTGGACGGCGAAGCTGCGGGCGCCGAAGGGCGCGGGGTACGTGTCGCTGCGTGCCAGCGCCACGGACACCTCGGGCAACTCGGTCAGCCAGACCGTCGTCCGCGCCTTCGGCGTGCGCTGACCGTTCGCCCTGCGGTTATCGCGTGACGTCCGACCGGCAGCGACCGGCCGGGCGTCACGCGTGACCGGAGACGGCGGCCCGCCCCCGCATGACGTCAGCCGGCCGTGCCCCGGCAGAGCCGGATCCAGCGGTAGCCGTAGCCGGAAAGCTTGACCGCGCCGAGCTTGCCCAGCTCGCCGTAGCCGCGGTCGGCGAGCACGTCGTTCGGCAGGTCGGCCTCCGCCTCAAGGATGCTCAGGTCCACCTCGACGTCGTCGGTGCCCAGGTTGTGCAGGAAGACCATGGTCCCGGTCGGTCCGTCCGCCCGGTGCGCCAGCACTCCGGCCGGCGCCGGCACGTCGATGTGTGTGGTCGAGCCGGAGCCGACCTCCGGTGCCTCACGCAGCGTCCGGATCATGCGTTCGAACCAGGCGAGCAGCGACTTCGAGTCACCGCGCTGGGCCGTGACGTTGACCCTCTGGTAGCCGAACTCGCCCTTGTCGATCACCGGGCGGACCAGCTTCTCCGGGTCCGCGGTGGAGAAGCCGGCATTCGGCTGGTACGACCACTGCATCGGGGTACGGATCGCCTCCCGACCGGGCAGCGACAGGTCCTCGCCCATCCCGATCTCCTCGCCGTAACGCAGCACCGGCGTGCCGCGCAGCGAGAACTGGAGGGCGTACGCCAGCTCGATGCGACGCCGGTCGTTGCCGAGCATCGGGGCGAGCCGGCGACGGATGCCCCGGTCGTAGATGCGCATGTCCTCGTCGGGGCCGAACTGCGCGTACACCTGGTTGCGCTGTTCGGCGGTGAGCCGCGACAGGTCGATCTCGTCGTGGTTACGCAGGAAGGTGGCCCACTGGCCGCCAACGGGCAGCGTCGGTGTGTCGCGCAGCGCCTCGACCAGCGGCTCCGGGTCCTGGCGGGCCAGGGCCAGCATGAGCCGGCCGTTGAGCATGAAGTCGAAGAGCATGTGGATCCGGTTGCCGGAGCCGCCGGCGTCGCCGAAGAACGTCGGCAGCTGGTCCGGCTCGACGTTCGCCTCGGCCAGCAGAACCGCGTCGCCGCGCCGCCACTGCACGTGCTGGCGCATCTCGGTGAGGAACTCGAAGTCCTTCGGCGAGTTCGGGTTGCCCGGCTCGGTCAGCTCGATGATGAACGGCACCGCGTCCATCCGGAAACCGGAGACGCCGAGCTGGAGCCAGAACGACATGATCTTCTTGATCTCCGCCCGGACCTCCGGGTTGGCGAAGTTGAGATCCGGCTGGAACTTGTAGAACCGGTGGTAGAACCACGCCTTGGCGGTGCGGTCGTAGCTCCAGGTCTCGTCCTGCTCGCCGGGAAAGACCATGCCCTGGTGCCGGTCGTCCGGCTCAGTGTCGGACCAGACGAACCAGTCGCGGTACGGCGAGTCCGGCGAGGAGCGGGCGGACTGGAACCAGGGGTGCTGGTCGGAGGTGTGGTTGACCACCAGATCGATGATCACGTGGATGCCCCGGTTCTGCGCCTGGTGCAGCAGTTCGGCGAAGTCGCCGAGGGTGCCGAAGCGCGGGTCCACGTTGTAGAAGTCGGTGGCGTCGTAGCCGTCGTCGCGGTTGGGCGACGGGTGGATCGGGTGCAGCCACAGGCACGTCACGCCCAGCCGGGCCAGGTAGTCCAGCCGGCCGATCAGCCCACGGATGTCACCGACCCCGTCGCCGTCGGAGTCGGCGTACGTGTCGATGTCGAGGCAGTAGACGACGTCTTCGGAATACCAACGGTCACCCATGCCGGATGAACTTCTCCGTTCGATCACCGCGGCAAACCCGGCCGACGGGCGGCCGAGCCCGGCCGGTCGCTTTCCGGCCGGTACCGTGCCGGTCATGGAGATCGACCTCGTACCGCCGAGTGAACCGTTGGACTGGGCCCGGGGCGGCTGGCTGTATCCGCCGGTCCGCGCCGAGGAGAGCCCGACCGGCGAGCTGATCGTCGAACCGGCGGCGGAGAGCGATCTCTGGCGACGGACCAGCTACGGGTTCGTGCACGACAACGGCCCCGCCCTGCTGGCACCGTTGCCGGTCGGCAGCGCCATGGAGGTGAGCTTCCGGCTCGACCTCACCGGGCAGTTCGACCAGGCCGGTGCGCTGGTCCGGGTGGACGAGCGGAACTGGATCAAAGCCGGCGTCGAGGTGAGCGACGGCGAACTACAGCTCGGCGCGGTGGTGACCCGGGAGTTCTCCGACTGGTCGGTGGCTCCGGTTCCGGAGTGGTCGGGCCGGCAGGTGACCGTCCGGGTCAGCCGGGCCGGCGACGCGCTGACCGTCCGGGCCCGCGTGGACGACGAACCGTGGCGACTGGTCCGGCTCGCCCCGCTGGACCCGGCGGCCGAGGCCACGGCCGGGCCGTTCTGCTGCGCGCCGGTCCGCGCCGGCCTCACCGTGGTGTTCACCGGCTGGCGGCAGGGGCCGGCCGACACCGCGCTGCACCCGGAGCACTGACCGGCACCGCAACGTGGCCCGGCTCACGGGCGGGTGTGGCGAAGCGCCCATCGGGTATGACCATCTGATCCCCGGCTGCCGACCCGGAAGGACGACCATGGCGCTCGCCCAGAACGTCGACCCGTCCAAGTTCACCGGGTTGACCGGTTGGGTGGCCACCGTGATCGACAGCATGGGGCCGGTCGGCGTGGCGCTGCTGGTGGCGCTGGAGAGCATCGTCCCGCCCATCCCCAGCGAGATCGTGCTGGCGCTGGCCGGCTACCTCGCCAGCGAGGGCCGGTTCAACGTGGTGCTCGTGGTGGTGGCCGCGACGGTCGGCTCGCTGGTCGGCGCGCTGGCGCTCTACTGGCTCGGCGCGGCGCTGGGCGAGGAGCGGCTCAAGCGCTGGCTGGACCGCATCCCGCTGGTGGACCGGGACGACCTGGAGAAGGCCGACCGCTGGTTCGAGCGGCACGGCCGATGGGCGGTGCTGATCGGCCGGGTCGTGCCCGTGGTTCGCAGCCTGGTCTCCGTCCCGGCCGGGGCGAACCGGATGCCTCTCGGTGAGTTCATCCTGCTCACCACGATCGGCAGTGGGGTGTGGAACACCCTCATCGTCGGCGCCGGCTACGCGCTCGGCAGCCGCTGGCAGGACGTCGAGCGGTACAGCGACTGGTTCAACTACGGGATCGTCGCGATCTTCGTCGTCATGGTGGTCAGCTGGGTGATCCGCAAGGTCCGCCGACGCCGGGCGCGCGACGACCGGCGGTCGGTGACCGCCGGTCGCTGATCCGTGACCCCGCTCAGCCGGTCCCAGCCGCGCGGCCGAGCGACGCCGGCCGCGCGGGCGGTTGGTACGGACGCCCCGTGCGGGCGTCGGGGCGGGTCAGGGCAGGGTGTCCAGGTGCGGGCCGACCGTGCGGGCGAAACCGTTGCCGTTGCTGACATCCCAGTTCACCGACCAGGTCATCGCGCCACGGATGCCGGGGTAGGTGCGCGGCGGCCGGAAGCTGCCGCAGTTGGTACCCCGGGCCAGGCAGTCCAGCGCTGCGTTGACCACGCTGGGCGCGACGATGCCGCCGCCGGCCGCGCCGGGACCTGCGGGCAGGCCGAGACCGACCTGGTCGGGGCGGAGCCCAGCCTCCAGTTGGATACAGGCCAGCGCGACGATGAAGTTCACCGTGCCCTGGGCGTACGCGGCGTTCTGGTCGCAGCCGAGCATCGCCCCGGAGTTGTAGTACTGGGTGTTGACCACCGTGAGGATGTCCTTGATGTCCAGAGCCAGCCTGAAGTAGCCGCCGGCCGGGGACTGCATGTCGATGGTCTGCGGTGCCATCGCGATGATCAGGCCGGCGCCGACCCGGGCCCGGAGCGCGCGCAGCGCCTGCGCCATGTAGGTCGGGTTGAGCCCGTTCTCCAGGTCGATGTCGATGCCGTCGAAGCCGTAGCGGGCGATCAGCGCGGCGGCCGTGTCGGCGAACGCGGCGGCCGAGGCGGCGTCGTTGACGGTGACCCGGCCGGTCTCACCGCCGACCGAGAGGATCACCCGCTTGCCCCGGGAGTGCAGGGTGCGCACATCGGCGGTGAAGTCCGCGTCGGTGTAGCCGCCGAGCGCCGCGGCGAGCCCAGGGTCGACGCCGAAGGTGAGCGCCCCCGGCGTCGCGGTGGCCTCGGCGAAGGCGACCGCGACCAGGTCGTACTCGGTGGGGACGTCGCGCAGCCGCAGTTCGACCGCCGGGTTGTCGAAGTTGTGCCAGTAGCCGGTGAGCAGGTGCTTGGGTAGGCCGCCGGTGGGTGGTGGGTTCGTCGGGGGCGGCGTGGTCGGGGGCGGTGTGGTGGGCGGCGGTGTGGTGGGCGGGGTGCCGCCGCCGCAGGGCGCGCCGTTGAGCTGGCAGCCCGTCGGCGAGCCGGAGCCGCTGGCCAGGAAGCGAAGGTGACCGAGGCGCCGGGAGCGATGCTGCCGTTCCAGGACCGGTTGGTGAAGGTGTGCCGCTGACCGGCGGAGCTGAGCAGGGCGTCCCAGTAGCTGCCGAGGGTGGTGCCGACCGGCAGGTCGAAGGCGAGACTCCAGCCGTTGATGGTCGATCCGCCGCCGTTGGTGATGGTGTACTTCCCCTCCCAGCCGGAGCCCCAGTCGGCGGTCTTGACGAAGCTGGCGGTGGGCCCGGCGGCGAACGCGGGCAGTGCCACCCAGGCCGCACCGAGCGTCGCGGCGAGCGCGGTGACCAGGGACAGGACAAGGGATCTGGCAGGTTTCATGCGACCCTCCGCGCCCGGTTGGGGCATCCATGGACGTCAACGTTGCCGCTTATTATTAAGATAGTTAACTGTTTCTGTCCAGAGGGCGTGAAGTGTTAAGAAGGGCCCCCTGCTCTACCGCAGGCGTTAACAGGGGGCCCTTCCTTTCGTCTCAGCGGCGGAAGGTGAACCAGTTGACATTGACGAAGTCGTTCGGCTGCCCGCTGGTGAAGGTGAGATAGACGGCGTGCCGGCCGGTCACCCCGCTGACGTTGCCGGGCACCGAGCGCCAGCTCTGCCAGCCACCGGTGTTGCCGATCGCGAAGCTGCCGATCGGCGCGGCGGTCGGACTGTCCAGCCGCACCTCGACCAGCCCACTCGCCCCGCCCCCGGCACCGGAGGCCACCCGGGCCACGAAGTCCCGGGGCCCGGCGGAGCCGAACTCGACGTTGTCGTAGCGCGCCCAGTCGCCGTTGCGCAGCGCGGCGATGTTCTGTCCGCCCTCGGCGCACGCCTCTACGAGCACCCCGTTCTGCCCGTTGAACGACTCGGCCTGGATCTGCCCGTACGCGTCCCTCGTGCCGCCGGGCGGCGGGGTGGTGGGCGGCGGGGTGGTCCCGCCGCCGCGGCGGTACACCGCCACGTAGTCGACCAGCATCGGCCGACCGGGAACGGTCGCCGCGGTCGGCGTGCCACTGCCGGCCACCCCGTTCGGGAACGCCCCGCCCATCGCCACGTTGAGCAGCAGGAAGTAGCCGGCGTGCGAGGTCATCTGCGACCAGGCCGGTTCGCCGACCCGGCTCTGGGTGACGGTGTGGTAGAGCTGCCCGTCGACGTACCAGCGCAGTTGCTGCGGGCTGACGGAGGCGTCCCACTCGAACCGGTAGGTGTGGAACGCGGACTGGCAGCTCGCGCCCGGGCAGGCGCGGGACGCTCCGATGCCGTTGAACTCGTCGCACGGCCCGCCCGGGGCGACGCCGCAGTGCAGCACTCCCCAGACCGAGTTGATGCCGTTGACGTTCTCCATCACGTCGAACTCGCCGATGCCCGGCCAGTTCTGGTAGTTGCCCCGGTAGGGCGCGCCGAGCGCCCAGAACGCCGGCCAGTAGCCGGCTGCCGCGGCGCCGGTGACGTTCGGCATCTGGATCCGGCCCTCGATGGCCAGCACACCGCCGGTCGGGGCCTTGAAGTCGCTGCGCACGGTCTCGATCCGGGCGGAGGTCCAGCCGCCCCCGCCGTCGCGCAGCGGCGTGATCCGCAGGTTGCCACCGCCGTCGTGGCTGACGTTGGCGGTGCTGGCGGTGTAGTTCTGGATCTCCCCGGTGCCCCAGTTGGCCGGGCCACCGGGGTAGTTGTGGCCGGTGTCGATGATCCAGTTCGCGGCCGACGGCCGGGTGCCGGCGGCGCCGGTGAAGTCGTCGCTCCAGACGGTGCTCCAACCGGGGGCGGGGGGCGGCACGGCGGCCTGCGCGGTCACGGTGATCCCGGCCAGGGCGGTGGTGGTGGCGACGAGCAGGACGGACGCCAGCATGCGGCGTCGGACGGACGGGGCGGCGGTGGCCGCCGGAGGAGGTGACATGGACATGCCTCTCTGCGGGGACGGGTCGAGAGAGCGCTCTCTCAGAGTTGTACGTCCCCTCGGAACAGTTGTCAACGTCGATCTATATCGGCGTTCGTCGGCGCCGTCTGCGGCCGTCGGAGCACCACCTGCTCCAGTGCCGACCAGGCGGTCGTGGTCACCAGGTAGATGACCGCCGCGAGCGGCAGCACCAGCGCCACCAGCACCGTCGTGAACGGCAGCAGGGGCAGCAGCCGGCCGAGCGTCGCCGCACCCGGCCCCTCGGTGGGCGTACCGGCCACCGTGCCGACCGCCGCCGACGCCCGGCGGGCCCGCCGCGACGACCACCAGGCCAGCAGCAGCAGGGCGGCCAGCAGCAGGGCGAAGAGCGGACCGGCGGCCCCGGTCAGCCCGTCGCCGAGGTGGTGGCCGAGCGGCACCCCGGCCAGCCGCTCCTGAAGCAGCCCGGTGCCGCCCTCGCTGGTGGTGAACAGCCGGTACAGCACCAGCAGGAACGGCGCCTGGAGCAGCAACGGCAGACAGCCGGCGATCGGGTTGGCGCCGGCCGAGCGGTACAGCGCGAACACCTCGCTCTGGAGCTTCGCCGGGTCGGCGGCGTACCGCCGCTGGAGGTCACGCACCTGCGGGGCGAGCGCCGCGCGGCGCCGCTCGCCGCGGACCTGGGCGACGGTGAGCGGCGAGATCAGCAACCGCACGGCGATGGTGAACAGCACGATGGCGGCGGCGGTCGCCGAACCGCCGGCCAACGGTTCGAGCAGATCGGTGAGCCGGGACAGCGCGGTGCCGGCGGCACCGACCACCCCGTGCAGTGGTGCGAAGGCGAGCATGGGAAACCCCTCGGTCCGATTCCGATGGGCCCTCCTCCGGCGGCGGCGTCCGCCCGGCAGGAGTGACCGATGACGGCGGGATCGGCCGCGCGGCGGCGTCGCGCTACGCGGCCGAGGGGTGCCCGGGTGCGCGGGGGCGGGGCCGGCCGGCGGCGTCCGGGTCGACCTGCCGGGGCACCCGGCGATCACGGGAGCGGGCCCGCAGCCCGGTCCAGCGCCGGGCGACACCCGGCCCGCCCGAGCGGCCCGGCACCCGCGCCGCGAGCAGCACGGCGAGCAGCACCAGGGCGGTCAACGCGGCGCCGGCGAGCAGGTCAGCCGGGCGCACCGCGAGCAGGGTGAGCTGCGCGAACGCGGACATCCACGCAACCCCGAAAAGCCCCAGCGGTACCGGCACGGTTCCAGCCTAGGACCCGGAGTCATGCCAGCCGATCCAATCGCGGCCACCCGGGCGCGGACCGGCCGCCGGGGACTCCAGCGCCGGCCGACACGCGGGCCGACGCGCCATCGCCACGTTTCCCATCATCGCCACGGTGGGTAACCAAGCGCCCGACCGACGCGGACGGACCGCGACCGGCAGGAACGGACGGTGGTGGCGATGACCGGCCAGGTGGCGGAGGCGCCCAGCGGTACGGCCGCGGGGACCGAATTGCTCACCGTGGGTGTCGAGGAGGAGTTTCTGCTCGTCGACCCGCACACCGGGGCCGCGGTACCCGCCGTCGACCTCGTCCTCGAGCAGGTGCCGGCGGAGCTGCGCGGGCAGGTCGAGCGGGAGTTCCAGACCAGCCAGATCGAGATTGGCAGCCCGCCCGGCCTCGAACTCTCCTCGATCCGGCACTCCCTCGGCGTGCTGCGCCGGGCGCTCGCCGACGCCGCCGAGCGGGCCGGCGTACGGCTGCTGGCCATCGGCACCGGGCCGGTGGACGGCCCGGTGCCGCCGGTGGTGGACAAGCCCCGCTTCGACCGGATGGTCGAACGGTTCCGGCTGCTCGTCCCGGGCCCCGGCAACAACGGCATGCACGTGCACGTGGGCGTGCCCGACCCGGAAACCGGCGTGCAGGTGCTCAACCACGTCCGGCCCTGGCTGCCAATGCTGCACGCGGTGACCACCAACTCCCCGTTCGCCCGCAACGAGGACACCGGCTACGCCAGCTGGCGCTCTGTGGAGTGGGAGCGCTGGCCGTCGGTGGCGCCGACGCCGTGGCTGGAGTCGCACGAGCACTACGAGCGGCTGATCCGCCAGTTGATCGCCAGCGGGGTGATGCTCGACGAGGGGATGCTCTACTGGTACGCCCGGCTGTCGGCGAAGTACCCGACCGTGGAGCTCCGGATCGGCGACGTCTGCCCGTCGGTGGACGACGCGGTGCTGGTCGCCGCGCTGGTCCGGGCCATGGTGGCCACCGCCATGTCGGACGTCGAGGCCGACCGGCCGGCGCTGACCACCGATCACCACCTGCTGGTCGGCGCGCACTGGCGCGCCGCCCACGACGGTCTGGAGGGCGACGGCGTCGACGTCACCACCGGCGAGCTGCGCCCGGCCCGGGAGCTGCTGGACCGGTTCGTCGAACGGATGCGACCGGCGCTGGAGCAGCACGGTGACTGGGCCGAGGTGACCGATCTGCTGGACGTGCTGCGCCGGCACGGCACCGGCGCGGCGCGGCAGCGGGCCGTGTTCGCCCGCACCGGACGGCTCATCGACGTGGTGGAGGACGTGGCGCGACAGACCCGCGGCTGATCACCGCGTGACAGGATGGTCCCGTGGCGCAACGGCTGATCGTCATCGGCGGGGACGCCGCCGGCATGTCGGCGGCGTCTCAGGCCCGACGCCGCCGTGGCCGTGACGACCTGGAGATCGTGGTCTTCGAGCGCGGCCACTTCACCTCCTACTCGGCGTGCGGCATCCCGTACTGGATCAGTGGCCTGGTGCCCGGCCCCGAGGAGTTGATCGCCCGGTCCCCGGAGACGTTCCGCTCCGAGTTCACCATCGACGTGCGGATACGCCACGAGGTGACCGCCATCGACCTGGAGCGCCGCGAGGTGGTCGCCCGGGACCTGGAACGCGGCGGCGAGGTCCGCGAGCGCTTCGACGAGCTGATGTACGCCGCCGGGGCGGTGCCGGTGAAGCCGTCGTGGGCGGAGACCGACGCGGGCGGGGTGTTCGGCATGCAGACCCTCGACGACGGGGCGGCACTGCGCGACTGGCTGGACGGCGAGCCGCAGCCGCGCCGGGCGGTGGTGGTCGGTGGCGGGTACATCGGCGTCGAGATGGCCGAGGCCCTGATCCAGCGCGGCCTCTCCGTCACCCTGGTCGAGGCGGCCGACCAGCCCATGGCGACCGTGGACGGCGACATTGCCGAGCTGGTCGCCGACGCGATGCGCGGCCTGGGCATCAAAATCCGCACCGGGATGCCGGTGACCGGCCTGGAACAGCGGGACGGCCGGGTGTCCGCGGTGGTCACCGCCGAGGGGCCGATTCCGACCGACGTCGTGGTCCTGGGTCTGGGCGTACGCCCGAACGTCGCACTCGCCGAGGCGGCCGGGCTGCCGCTCGGGCCGACCGGGGCGATCCGGGTGGACCGCCGGATGCGGGTGCCCGGTATGTCCGGGATCTGGGCGGCTGGCGACTGCGTGGAGACACTGCACCGGGTCAGCGGGATGCCGGTGCACATACCGCTGGGCACGCACGCCAACAAGCAGGGCCGGGTGGCCGGGATCAACATCGGCGGCGGTTACGCCACCTTCATGGGCGTGATCGGCACGGCCGTCACGAAGGTCTGCGACCTGGAGGTGGGCCGGACCGGCCTGCGCGAGCGGGACGCCACCGCGGCGGGCTTCGACTTCATCTCGGTGGTCGCCGAGTCGACCAGCCGGGCCGGCTACTACCCCGGCGCCCGGCGGATGACCGTCAAACTGATCGCCGAGCGACCCGGCGGGCGACTGCTCGGTGCGCAGATCGTCGGCTGGTCCGAGGCGGCAAAGCGGATCGACACGCTGGCCGTGGCGCTGTGGAACGGCATGACGGTGGACGATATGACGGCGCTCGACCTGGGCTACGCTCCGCCGTACGCGCCAGTCTGGGACCCGGTGCTGATCGCCGCCCGAAAAGCCGTCGACGTGCTCGCCGCCGTCGCCCGCTGACCCGCGCCGCCCGTGGAGGACCACCCCATGACGCAGACCCCGACCCGGCCGACCGCGCGACGGCGCCCGACCATGGTCGACGTGGCCCGACACGCCGGGGTCAGCCTGAAGACCGTCTCCCGGGTGGTCAACGACGAGCCGGTGGGGCAGGAACTGGTCGGCCGGGTGCTGGCCGCCATCGCCGAGCTGGGCTTCCGGCGCAACGACATCGCCCGCAACCTGCGCTCCCGGCAGCTCAACGCCACCGTCGGGCTGCTCATCGAGGAGATCGCCAACCCGTTCTACGCCACCATCGCCAGCGTCGCCGCCGAGATCGCCGCCGCGCACGGGACCATGCTGATCACCGCCTCCTCCGAGGAGGACCCGGAGCGGGAACGCGCCCTGCTTCAGGATTTCACCCAGCGTCGGGTCGACGGGCTGCTGGTGGTGCCGGCCGGCCCCGACCATTCGTTCCTACGCCGCGAGGTCGAGCTGGGCATGCCGGTGGTCTTCCTGGACCGGCCGCCGCAGGGGCTGCTCGCGGACGCCGTGCTGCTGGACAACCAGGGCGGCAGCCGTGCCGGGGTCGGCGCTCTGCTCGACGAGGGGCACCGCCGGGTGGGTGTCCTGCTCGGCGCGCCGACAGTGCCCACCATTCGCGAGCGGCTGGCCGGCGCCCGGGCGGCGCTGACCGCCGCCGGGATCGAGCACGACGAGTCGCTGGTCCGCGACCGGCTCATCGCACCGGAGGAGGCCGGGCGGGCGGTCGCCGCGCTGCTCGACCTGCCGGACCCGCCCACCGCCTTCTTCTGCGGCAACAACCGGCTCACCGTCGGGGCCCTGCAGGAGCTGCACCGGCGGTGCAGCGACGCCGCGTTGGTCGGCTTCGACGACTTCGAGTTGGCGCACCTGATGCCCCGGCCGCTCACCGTCGTCGGGTACGACACCCGGGAGCTGGCCCGCATCGCCAGCGAACGACTGTTCCGGCGGATCGCCGGTGACGACTCCCCACCGTCGACCACCGTGCTCCCCACCTGGCTGCTGCGTCGGGGCCTGACCCCGCCGGCCGCCTGACAGCCGATCGCGCCGACCCGACCGAGGTCGGGCCGGCGCGTAGCCTCAGCTGACGGCGCCGAGCAGGGCCGCCACCTCGACCCGGCGGGGCGGGTCCGCGCCGCGGCGGGCGCAGGTCAGTGCGGCCACCAGGGCGGCCTGCCGGAGCACCGTGGCCCACTGCGCAGCGGTCAAGGCGGCGAGCCGGTCGGCCGGCCGGTCACCGAGGGCGTCGAGGTCGGCCAGCGCGGCCAGCAGGCCGCCGGTGAACGCGTCGCCGGCACCGACGGTGTCCACCACCGTGGTGCGGACCGCCGGCTCCTCGTGCATCGATCCGTCCGGGGCGAGCAGCAAGGCCCCGTCCGCGCCCCGGGTCACCACCGCGCAGCACACGCCCGCCTCGCGCCACTCGGCCACCACGTCGGGCACCGCCCGGTCCGGGTAGAGCCAGGCCAGGTCCTCGTCGCTGGCCTTGACCAGGTGCGCGAGACTCACCTGACGCCGTACCCTCGCCTGCTCCCCCGCCCGGTCGGTGATGATGCTCGGGCGCAGGTTGAGGTCGATCGAGACGGTGAGCCCGTCCCGGCGGCGTTCGCGGGCCAGCAGGTCCTCCAGGACCTGCGCTCCCGGCGCCAGCGCGAGCGCGAGCGACCCGGTGTGCAGGGCGGTCGCCGGAGACCCGGCCAGCTCGGGCAACTCCTGCGGCGTCCACTGCCAGTCCGCCGTGCCGTCCAGCCGGAACTCGTAGCTGGCCTGCCCGGTGGCGTCCAGGGTGGCCACCGCCACCGAGGTGGGCTGCCCGGTGCGGACCGCCCAGCCGAGGTCCACCTGGTTGGCGGTCAGGTGCTCGGCGAGCTGCCGGCCGTACTCGTCGGTGCTGAGCCGTGCCAGCAGCCGCACCGGCTGGTCCAGCCGGGCCAGAGTGACCGCCACGTTGGCCGGCGAGCCGCCCGGCACCGCCCGCTGCCCCTCCGCGGAGACCACCAGGTCGATCAACGCCTCACCCGCCACCACGATCACGCGGGCACCTCGCCCGGGGCGAGCGGGCCGGGACCGCCGAGCGCGTCGGCCGAGCGGGACAGCAGTACGGCCTGGTACGCGTGGTAGACGTCCGGCCGGCCGTGCCACACCGTGCCGGCGGGCCGGTTCTGTGGGTCCAGCTCGTGCCGCCACCCGGCGTCGTCGATCAGGTGGCGGCGCGCGTACGCCCAGAACACCCGGTACCAGTCGGCGTAGACCGCGTCCCCGGTGCGCCGGTGCAGGGTGACCGCCGCCCCGATCGCCTCGGCCACCACCCAGTGCATGCGGGAGCGGACGACGGGCCGGTCGTCCCAGTCGATGGTGTAGACGAAGCCGTCGGCGTTGTCCACCGCCCAGCCCCGCCGTACGGCGGCGGCGAACAGGGCGCGGGCGTCGGCGAGCAGCCAGCGCGGCGGCTGCGGCAGGACCGCCTCGAGCTCGAGCAGCAGCCGGGACCACTCCAGCCAGTGGCCGATCGTCGAGCCGTACGGCCGGAACGGGTCGGCGGGCCGGTCCCGGTTGTAGTCGGGGAGCGGGGCCCAGTCGGCGGTGAAGTGCTCGGGCAGGCGCCAGTCGTGCCGGGCGCCCTCCCCGTGTACCAGATGGGTGCCGATCCGCAGGGCCCGGTCGGTCCAGCTCGCGTCGCCGGTGGCGGCGGCAGCGGCGAGGAACGCCTCGACCATGTGCATGCTGCTGTTCGCGCCCCGGTAGTCCTCGGTGACCGTCCAGTCCCGGTTCCAGGATTCGCGGACCGCGCCGGCCCCGTCGTCCCAGAACCGGTCCCGCACCACGCTCAACGCGTCGTCGAGAAGCCGGTCCGCGCCGGGCCGCCCGGCGCGCGCCGCGCCGGACGCGGCGAGCAGCACGAACGCGTGGTCGTACCCGGCCTTGCGCTCGTTGGTCGGCGTGCCCTGCTGGTCGACGGCGCCGAACCAGCCGCCGTACCGGTCGTCGCGCAGCAGCGTGCTGAGCGCGGCGACGCCGTGGTCGACCAGAGCGGCCGCCTCCGGATCACCGTTGCGGTGGGCGAGGGCGGACACGTGGGTCATCCGGCAGGTGATCCACGTGTGCAGCGGCTCGCTGCGGTCCGGGGTGCGGTCGTCGGTCAGCCACCAGAAGCCGCCCTCGGGCCGGACCGCGCGCCGCGCCGTGTCGAGCAGCGTGTGGGTCTGGTCGGCGAGGAACAGATCGAGGTCGGGCACGTCCGGTGATCCTGCCGGAGCAGGGGTTGGTTCGGCTGCGGATCTAGGCACGTCGGTCATCTCAGCTGGTCACCGTCGGGTAGGGAAGGGACATATGGCCAGAATCGGCGGGCGGGAAGGGTCATGGGCGCGATTCCTCCCATTTGCCCGTTGACATCGTTGTCTCACGTCCACCCTGCTCTGGCGCTCGGTCGGCTGTCAATTCTGCTTGGCCACACCGTCACCGGGCACCCCGGCCCGGACAGCGGCGCGCCCGGCCGATGATTCACGATGTCCGGATGGAACTCCCCGGCCGCCGTCCGGCACCGGCTGGACCGGCTCAGCGCAGAGCTGGGACTGGACCGGGAACGGGTCCGGGGCTGGACGATCGGCCACACGCTGGCCTGGAGTCTCGACGGGGACGCGGTCGTCGGGCACCACATCGAGGTGGTCCGGTGGCTCCTCGACGAGCAGTGACCGGCTCCGCGGGCACCGGGCCGGTCAGGCGGGCTGGCAGGTACGGCACCAGTAGAGGTTGCGGCCGGCCAGCTCGCCGCGACTGACCTCGGCGCCGCAGACGTGGCAGGGTGCGCCGGGGCGGCGGTAGACGTACACCTCACCGCCGTGCCGGTCCACCCGCGGCGGACGGCCCATCGCCTCCGGCAGGTGCACGTCGCGCACGGTGTCGATCCGGCCGTGCTCGACCGCCAGCCGCATCAGCCCGACCAGGTCGGCCCAGAGTGCGTCCCAGCCGGCCCGGGTCAGCTGCCGGCCCGGCAGCGTCGGCGGCAACCCGCCCCGGAACAGCGCCTCGGTCACGAAGATCAGCCCGGTGCCGGCCACCACCGACTGGTCCAGCAGCAGCGCGGCCAGCGGCGTCGTGCTGCGGGAGATCCGGGCGTACGCCCGCTGCGGGTCGGCGTCGGGGCGCAGTGGGTCCGGCCCGAGGCGGCCCCGCAGCGCGGACACCTCGGGCGGGGTGAGCAGCTCGCAGGCGGTCGGGCCACGCAGGTCGAGCCAGTGGCGGTCGCTGGCCAGCCGCAGCCGCACCTGGCCGACCGGCTCCGGCGGCTCCCCCGGCCCGTCGGCGAACTTTCCGTACAGCCCGAGGTGCACGTGCAGCGTCAACTCGCCGGCGTAGTGGTGCAGCAGGTGCTTGCCGTACGCCTCGGTGTCCTCCAGGACGGCGCCGGAGAGCCGGGCGGCGCCCTCGGCGAAGCGGCCCTGCGGGCTGGCGGCGTGCAGCTTGTCCCCGGCGAACAGCTCGGCGTGCCGGGCCGCCAGGCGATGGATCGTGTGTCCCTCTGGCACGGCTGAAGGATAGCCAGCAGCGCTCGGCAGGGCCGAGTGAGCTGCGCGGTGCCGTCAGCCCTGGTGCTGCCGCCCCTTGACGGCGAGTGCCGGGCCGTCGACAAGCGGGAGTTGTACGTGCAGCAGGCCGGGTTGCGGGCACTGCGCGACGGGCTGTGGAGCTGATGTCACAGACGAGTCATCCGCTGATGTCGTCAACGATTCAGCTCCAAAGCCATTCCGACTCATGCCCTGCGGATCAACGGCCGTACCCGGTACTGGTGTCAGGAAACACCCAGGCGGGTACTTCAGGGCGGTACCGCGTGGATGCCACCCTTTCCGTCGGCCACCACGCATTCATCAGGAGGTGTGTTGTGGTCAGGATTCCTTCGCTGTCCCGCCGGTCCGAGCCGGCACCGACGCGGGACGAGAACCTCGACGGCCGCGTTGACGGCCGCGACACCCCGGTCAGCGACCGGGAGAACTCGGCGGTCACCGACACCGGCCGGTCGGACGACGTCGCCGACCGCCCGGTGGTCACCGACCGGGACGCCGACCAGACGACGTTCCGCAGCGCCGCCGCGCCATCGGAGCAGGCCGGCGAGCCCCGGTCCACCACCGCCCCGGCCATGGGGCGCACCGCCGAACGGGACGCCGACCTGGACAGCACGACCCGGCGACCCGACACGACGGACCGGGTCGCGACCGACCGGACGGTCGACCCGACCCCCGAGCGCACCGCGCCGGAGCCGCCGGTGACACGCGGCCCGAAGCCGCGGGCCAGCCTGCTCGCCACCCTCGGCCTGATCGTCGCGGTCGTCGGCGCGCTCTTCGTGCTGACCGGCACCCTGGCCGGGTACGGCATCGGGCTCGGCGCCTTCGGCGCGGTGCTCGCCGTGCTCGGCCTGGTCGCCACCCGCCGCCGGCACATCGCCGGCAAGACCGACGCCCTGTTCGGCGTGCTGATCGGGCTGGCCGCGGTGGTGCTCGGCGTGCTGGCGATGACCGGTCAGTTCGACTGGCCGACCACCGACGGCGACTGGGTGCAGCGGTTCCGGGAGTGGCTCGACTCACAGTTTGTCGATCGTTTCTAGCGGGCACTGTCCCGCTCGCCGGTGGTGCACCGGCGAAAGCCGGCGGCTCGCCGGCAGCCCGAACTCTCCGGTGGTTCATCGGCCGGGCAACACCCTTTCAGGGGCGGCGGTTCGCCGCCCCTGAAGTGCATCCGGGGCCCGGTTCACCGGGGCCCCGACGCGTTTCCAGGGCCCGACCGGCCGCTCACGCAACGAATCGCAGCAGCGGGCCAGCCATACGCAACGAATGTTCGGTCCGCGCAAGTGTCGGTGGTGGTTCCTGCCGCTCACGCCGCATAACGTTGAGCAACGGCGCCAGCCCGTGGGCCACGGTGGCCGGGCGCGCCCGACCCTGGGAGCACCACAATGACGATGGACGCCACCAGCCAGCGCCTGTTGATGTGCCGGCCGACGTACTTCGCCGTCGACTACGCGATCAACCCCTGGATGGACCCGAGCGCGCCGGTCGACGCCGCGCTGGCCGTCCGGCAGTGGGAGCAGCTGCGCCAGACGTACCGCGACCTGGGCCACACCGTCGAGGAGATCACTCCGGTGCCCGGCCTGCCCGACATGGTCTTCGCCGCCAACGGCGGCACCGTGATCGACGGCAAGGCGATGGCCGTGCAGTTCCGCGACCCGCAGCGCGCCGACGAGGCCCCGGCCTACCGGGCCTGGTTCGAGGCCGCCGGCTTCGAGATGTACGACCCGAAGCACGTCAACGAGGGCGAGGGCGACGTCCTGCTGGCCGGCGACCACCTGCTGGCCGGCACCGGCTTCCGCACCGCGCACGCCTCGCACGCCCAGTTGCAGGAGGTCTTCGGCTACCCGGTGATCACCATGCAGCTGGTCGATCCGCGCTTCTACCACCTGGACACCGCGCTGACCGTGCTCGACGAGCGGACCGTGGCGTACCTGCCCGAGGCGTTCTCCCCCGGCAGCCAGGCCGTGCTGCGCCGGCTCTTCCCCGACGCCGTGCACGCCACCATGGCCGACGCCGAGGTGCTGGGGCTGAACGCGGTCAGCGACGGGCGGCACGTGGTGCTGCCCGCGCAGGCCACCGACCTGGCCGCCAAGCTGCGCGACCGGGGCTACGAGACCATCGGTGTCGACCTGTCCGAGCTGCGTAAGGCCGGCGGCGGACCGAAGTGTTGCACGCTGCGACTCCGTCAGGGAAAGGCAAGCAAGTGATCGTGGATGACATCCTGCGGACGCCGGGAGCGGTCCGGGACGCCGAGCGCTGGACGGCGCACAACTACCACCCGCTGCCGGTGGTGATCTCCTCGGCGGAGGGCGCCTGGCTCACCGACGTGGACGGCCGCCGTTACCTGGACTGCCTGGCCGGCTACTCCGCGCTCAACTTCGGCCATCGGCACCCGCAGCTGATCGCCGCCGCGCACGCCCAACTGGACCGGCTGACGCTGACCAGCCGGGCCTTCATCCACGACCAGTTCGCCGACTTCTGCCGGGAGCTGGCCGAGCTGTGCGGCAAGGACCTGGTGCTGCCGATGAACACCGGCGCCGAGGCGGTGGAGACCGGGATCAAGGTGGCCCGCAAGTGGGGCTACCAGGTCAAGGGCGTGGCCGCCGATCAGGCCAACATCGTGGTGGCCGAGGGCAACTTCCACGGCCGGACCACCACCATCGTGAGCTTCTCCACCGACGAGGACGCCCGCGTCGACTTCGGGCCGTACACCCCGGGCTTCACCGTGGTCCCGTACGGCGATCTGGAGGCGCTGGCCGCCGCGATCGACGAGAACACCGTGGCCGTGCTGCTGGAGCCGATCCAGGGCGAGCAGGGCGTGGTGGTGCCGCCGGAGGGTTACCTGCCGGGCGTGCGCCAGGTGTGCACCGAGCGCAACGTGCTCTTCATCGCCGACGAGATCCAGTCCGGCCTCGGGCGTACCGGTGCGACCTTCGCCTGTGACCACGAAGGCGTCGTGCCGGACATGTACCTGCTGGGCAAGGCGCTCGGCGGCGGCATCGTGCCGGTCTCCGCGGTGGCCGCGAACTCCGACGTGCTCGGCGTGCTCAAGCCCGGCCAGCACGGCTCCACCTTCGGCGGCAACCCGCTGGCCTGCGCGGTGGCGATCGAGGTGGTCCGGCTGCTGGCCACCGGCGAGTTCCAGCGTCGCTCGGCCGAGCTGGGCGAGCGGCTGCGGGCCGGTCTGGACGGGCTGGTCGGCAAGGGCCTGGTCGGGGTACGCGTCCGCGGTCTCTGGGCCGGTCTGGACATCGACCCGGCGCTGATGAGCGGGCGGGAGGCGTGTGAGCGGCTCGCCGAGCGCGGCGTGCTCGCCAAGGACACGCACGGCTCCACCATCCGGCTCGCCCCGCCGCTGGTGATCACCGAAGAGGAGATCGACCTAGCGGTGGCTCAGCTCGCAGCCGTACTCGCCGCCTAAACCACCCACCCCCGTCCCGTCCCCCGCCCCGTCCCGCCCCCGTCCCCTGCCCCCGTTGATCTAGGGCATATCGTCGTGGTTGTAGATCAGCCAGCGACGATATGCCCTAGATCGACAAGGCGGGGGCGGGGGCGGGCGGGGGCGTCAGGCGCGGGGGAGGCGCATCGCCATGGTGGGGGCCTCGGCCATCACCGAGGTGGGGGTGAACGGAGCACCGGCGGGCAGCTCCTCGGCCCGGCCGATCTGCACGCCGGGGTAGAGCTCGACCATGTCGCCCTCACCCAGCACCCGGGACTGCTGCGGGGCCAGGGCGATACGGTCCGCCTCGGCCATCGAGCCGGCCGGCCGGATGCCGGAGCCGTTGGTGCTGACGTCGGTCACGATGACCTCGCCGACCCGCAGCTCGAAGCGGACGTGGCCACGGCTGATCCACCGTCGGGCCTCGTCGTTGAGCCACTGCCCGAGCATGATCCCGCCCTCCTGGTCCGGAGCCCGGCCGGCCACCACCGGCTGCTCCTCGCTGAGGACGAACCGCCGCCGGACCAGGCCGCCGACGCGTACCGCGAGCACCTCCGTACGCGGCCGGGGGCCGCCGTCGCCGAGCCGTACGCCGTGCCGAGGGCAGGTCGGTACGCCACCGCGCAGCGCGGGCGGCGGCTGCCCGGCCGGGCTGCGCTCCACCCGGGCGAGGTCGGCGAACGCGCCGCCCCCACCACCGCCACCGAAGAGCGCGCAGCCCGGCTCGGGGCAGCGCCACTGGCGGGCCAGCAGCTTCGCTCCGGTTGGTGAGCGGGTGCCGGCAACCGGCGAGTGCCCGCCGCCGACGTGCGCGATGAACGCCGGTCCGCCGGCGCCGGGCACTGGGGCGAGCAACCGACCAGGCTGCTCGACCAGCCACGGGAACCGCCCGCGCAGCCCGTCGAAGCGGACCCGGCTGAGCACCGGCAGCCCGAGCAGGTCGGCGACCTCCAGCATCCGGTCGCCCGGGTTGTCGAGCACCTCGACGAGCCCGTCGTCGGCCCAGCGGCGGACCACCATCCGCTCGTTGGACGTGAGGTCGGCGTCGGAGAGCAGTGCCCGGTGCACCACCGCGTACACCTGGACGCTGTCCTCCTCCAGCTCACGGGAGAGCGCGTCGATGACCATGCCGAGCCGCAGCAGGCTGGCCGGCCGGCCGCCGTCGATGTCCTGGTAGCGGATCACCTCGGCCAGGTCGAGCACCGCCCTGACCAGCGACGGGTCCGTGCAGACCCGGCCCTCGATGGCGTCCAGCACCTTGCTGATCTCGAACCTCATCGGGCGCTCCGGATGATCTCGTCGATCCGCCGGGCGAGGTCGATGTCGCGGTGGGTGACCCCGCCGGCCGAGTGGGTGACGCAGTGGAAGGTCAGCGTGCGCCAGCGGATGTCGATGTCGGGATGGTGGTCCAGCTCCTCGGCCGCCCCGGCCACCCGGTCGACCACCGCGATGGCCGCCGGGAAGCTGGGCAGCTCCACCGTGCGGGTGATCCCGGTGCCGTCGCCCGACCAGCCCGTCAGCCCGCCCAGGTCGTCTCGCACCGCTTCCGCGGTGAGCAGGTCTGCCATGGGCCGACCCTACCGGGACCGGCGAGCGGTATCGACCAGCGGTGGCGGGTGTCGGTCGGCCAGGCACGACGAAGCGGGGGCGATGCCCTACGGCACCGCCCCCGCCACCTACGTTCGCAGCCACGCAGCGGCCCAGGTGCTCAGCCGCGCAGCGGCTGGCCCACCTCGTGCAGGTGGCCGAGGGCCTGCCGGTACGACTCGACCAGCCCGGTCTCGGCGTACGGGATGTCCTGCTCGGCGCAGTAGGCGCGGACGATCGGCTGGGCCCGGCGCAGGTTGGCCCGGGGCATGTTCGGGAACAGGTGGTGCTCGATCTGGTAGTTGAGCCCACCGAGCGCGGTGTCCACGAACCGGCTGCCCCGCACGTTGCGGGACGTCAGCACCTGCTTGCGCAGGAAGTCCAGCTCGTCCTCAGCGGTCGGCATCGGCATGCCCTTGTGGTTCGGCGCGAACGCACAGCCCATGTAGAGGCCCCACAGGGCCTGGTGCACGGTGGCGAAGAGCAGCGCCTTCCCCGGCGACATGACCGCCAGCAGCAGCGCCACGTAACCGGCGGTGTGCGCGAGGAGCAGACCCGCCTCGACCGCCCGGTGCCGCATCGGGGTGCTGTACCGGCCGTCCGGTCCCCGGCCGACGATCGCCCGGATGCTCGCCACGTGCAGGCTCAGCCCCTCGAGCAGCAGCATCGGGAAGAAGAAGTACGCCTGCCGCTTGGCCATCCAGCGGCCGAACCCTCTGGTCTCCAGCGCCTGCTCCGGCGTCCACACCAGGGCCCCGGCGCCGACGTCCGGGTCCTCGTCCTCGTGGTTCGGGTTGGCGTGGTGCCGGTTGTGCTTGTCGACCCACCAGCCGTAGCTGATCCCCACCGCCACGTTGCCGGCGAACAGCCCCACCAGCTCGCTCGGACCGCGTCGACGGAACATCTGGCGGTGCCCGGCGTCGTGACCGAGGAACGCGACCTGGGTCGTGGCCACGGCCATCACGGCCGCGAGCGGCAGCTGCCACCAGGAGTCACCGACGAGGAACACGGCGACCCAGCCGGCCACGAAGGCGCCGAGGGTGAGCAGGATGCGGGCGACGTACCAGCCGGGACGCCGCTCCAGCAGGCCCGCCTGGCTGATCCGTCGGGACAACTGTGCGTAGTCACTGCCTCGCCGTCGTACCGGCGGTTCCGCCACCGCTCCGAGCGCCATGGACTGCTCCCGTTCCCGCTCACGCCCGTACCGGGGTGGCCCGGGCTCACTGTCAACTCTCCCGGTATGGGTTGCTTTGAGTAACCCTGACAACCCCCGAATGGGGGGTAGGGCGAGCCCTACCCCCGGTTCGGCTCAGCCCAGCCGGGCCACCACGTCGCGCAGCCGGGCCAGGTCGCGCCGCCGCCGCTCGTAGCTCGCGGCGAGCCCGATCAACGCCAGCCCGCCGGCGCCCAGATAGATCCACCGGGGCAGCAGGTCCCAGCCACGGGCCAGCTCGTGCAGCGCCAGCACCGCCAGAGCCCCGCCGCCGAGCAGCACCGGCGCCTGCCAGCGGCGGGTGGCGCCGGCCAGCACCGCGCCCAGCGCCGCCACGCCGAGCAGCAGCCGCCGCCACGGCTGCGGGTCCGGCCCGGCCAGCACCGACACCAGGCTCGGCAGCAGCGCCGCGACCAGCCCCGGGCCGAGCGCCGGCCAGCTGGTCAGGCCGGGCCGGGTGCGCAGTGCCAGCAGGCCCGCGCCAAGGGCGAGCGCCGCGGCCGGCAGGGTGTACGCCTCCAGCACGGTCACCCCGCCGGCTGCCAGCAGCACCCACGCCCCGAGCAACTCGCTGCCGCCGGCGATGGCGGCGAACGACCACCGCCGGGCGACCGGCTCCCCCCGGCGCAGCAGCCGCAGCGCGACGGCGACACCCCAGAGCACGCAGATGGTCGCGATGTGCCGCGCCACCTCGACGGCGAGCAGTACCGCCACCAGCGCCACCGCCTGCGCGGCAGCATCCAGCACCCGCCCGACCCAGGCCCGTGCCGACGAACTCCCGCGGGCCGACTCCGGCGGGTTGGTCGCGGCGGCGACCGCCAGGACCAGCGCGGCCACCGCCAACAGCGGGTACGCCGCCGCCCGGAGCGGCAGCCCTCCGGCGAGCGGGGCGGTCACCGCCAGCGCCGACGCCGCGCCCACCGCGGCGAGGCAACCGGTGACGCGCACCTCGACGTTCCGCGCTCCGACGGCGACGACCACCGCCGCCACCAGCAGGACGCCCTCGGCGGCAAGGGTGCCGGCCCGGGTGACCAGCAGCCCCGCCACGCCGCTGGCGGTCAGCACCACCCCCACCGGCACGGCGATCGGCGCGAGCGCCGGGCGGGGCACGGCCAGCGCGGCGAGCAGCAGCGCGGCAACCCCGGCGAGCAGGACGGCGGCCGGCAGCACCGGCCAGGGCGCGCCGACCGCGACGAGCAGCACCGGCAGCGCGGCCGCGCCGAACGGCAGCGCGCGCAGCAGCGGCGGACGGACCCCCCGAACCGCCAGCACGGCGGCCACCGCCAGCACGACCAGCGCCAGCGCCCCGGGCAGCGCCGTCGGGTCGGCGACGACCGTGGGAACTTTCGACCAGGCCGGACCCCGGCTGCCGTACGGCGTGGTGAGCGCGGTCAGCAGCGCCGGCAACGCCGCCAGCACGGCGACCGCCGTCAGCACGACGCCGGCCACCGCCAGCAGGCCGGAGCGACCGGTCATCGGCGCTCCCGCCGGGGTCCCCGACCCGTCCGGCTCGTGGTCGCCGGCTACCGGCGCCCCCGCGGTGGCCTGCTCCTCCGACCCGTCCGGCTGATCGTCGGTCACCGGCAGGTCCCAGCGGGCGGCGAGCGCGACGCCCAGCGCCGCCAGCGCGGCGTACGGCGCGAGCGGCTCGTTCCCCACCACGACCAGCGGCGCCAGCCCGGGCACGCTCACCGCGAACACGGCACCGCTCACCGCGTACCCGGTCAGCTCCACTCGGTGGCGACGCGTCGCGAGCAGCGCGACCAGCGGCAGGACCGCGGCGGCCAGCGCGGCCCGGGCCTGCCACCAGGGCGGCGCGCCCGCGGTGAACAGCGCCACCGCGGCGACCCCGGGCAGCGCGACCTGCGCGACCAGCAGGCCCGTGCCGGCCACCCGCCGGGACGACCCGGCGGCCCGCCGCACGGCCAGCGCCAGGCCGAGCACGGTGACCGTCCCGAGCGCCACCAGGGCACCGGCTGGAGCGGCCATGGCCACCAGCAGGCCGTGCCCGAGCAGGACGGCGCCGCCGAGCGCCCCGGCGCACAGCGTGGTCGGCCGGAGCGCCGGTCGGGCCAGCACGGCGAGCAGCAGCACGACCCCGCCGAGAAGGTCCACGGCCACCACGGCCGGCCAGGCGGCCGTCCAGCCGGCGGGCAGGGCGAGCAGCACGGCCGCCGCGCCGGCCGTGGCGAGCGGCATCCGCGCGTCCCGGGGCAGCAGGAGGGCTGTCGCGCCGAGCGCCAACGCCAGCGCGGGGGCCAGCTGCCAGCCCCAGTCCAGCTCCGGCCCCGTCGAGGCACCCTGCCAGGGCGGCAGCGACCGGCCGGCGGCGGCGACCGCCAGCCCGCCGGTGATCAGCACCGCGATCTGCGCGGTCCCCGCCGCGACCAGCAGCGCCCCGGCGCGCGGGCCGGTCCGCCAGCCGACCGGCAGCAGCCGTACCGCGCCGGCCAGCCCGAGAGCCGCCGTGGCCGCCGCGACCAGCAGCAACGACGGCCGCAGCTCGGCCACCGGGCGCAGCAGCGCGGCGGCGAGCACCGGCACCAGCAGCCCGGCGGCCACCGCCCGCAGCGCCCGTCCGCCGACCAGCCCGGCCGCGCCGAGCCCGGTCAGCGCGACCAGCACCATCGGCACCCCGGCCAGCAGCGGTGAATCGGCCGCCCGGCCGAGCAGCAGCGGCACCAGGGCGCACCCGGCGGCACCGACCAACGCGGCGACGTGCCCGACCCCGGCCAGCACCCGGCCGGTCAGCCGGGCTCGCCCTCCCCCGTTTCTCAGCCCGGCCAGCACGGCCAGGTCGAGCAGCGCCACCCCGAGCAGGACCAGCGCCCAGCCACCCGGACCCGGCCGCGCCTCCACGGCGAGCAGCGGCAGCACCGGCTGGGCGGCCAGCAGCGCCGCGAACCAGGGCCCGGTCAACCGGCTCCACCGGGCGTAGGCCGCGGCGACCGCCGCGCTGGCCCCCCCGACCAGCGCGGCGTACCTGCTGCCCGGCCAGCCGGCCACACCGGCCAGGTCCACCGACCAGGCCGCGTAGCCGTCCAGCACCACCAGCAGCAGCCCCACCGCGGCGAACGTCTCCGCCGTGCCGCGCAGCCCTCGGCGGACCGCCAGCAGCGGTGCGGCCAGGGCGAGCGCGGTGACCGCCGCCAGGATCAGCGCCCGTCCACCGACCCCCACCGCCGCCCAGGCCACCGCGGTGAAGACCACCGCCGCCGTGCCCAGCAGGAGTCCACCGAGGACGAAGAGCAGGCCCTGGACCGTCCGGGTCGACGTCTCCGCCGCGCCCGGCGCCGGCAACCCCGGCTCGTTGAGCACCCCCGAGCCGCTGGGCGTCCCCGGCCCCGTGAACGACGCCGGACGCCCCGTGACGGACGCGGCCAACCCGGCGCGAACGATCGCGGCCAACTCGTCCCGCCGCCGGGAACTGGCCGCGAGCCGCCCGGCCAGCTCGGCGTACGTCCGGCGGGCCCGCTCCACCTCCGGTCCGAGCCGCGCGACCTCCCGGCCGAGCCGGACCACCTCGGCGGCGATCGGATCAGGCGGGCGGCGGCAGCCGGCGCAACCGGCGCTCAGGTCGGCCGGGGCACCGCAGGCGGGGCAGGGATAGCCGGTGTCATCCACGCGGTCATTCTGGAAGCCCCACCGGGGCGCGGCCCAGAGTGCGCGTACTCAGGGACGGGTGTGCTCGTGCACCCAGGTGGCGTAGCCGGGGTCGCCACTCTCCACTCTGGACACCAGAATCTCCGGAACCTCGTACGGGTGGCTGGCCCGGATCTGGTCCACGAGCGCGGAGAGCCGGTCGGGTGCGGTCTTGAACTGCACCGACCACTCGGTGCTGGTCTCCACCCCGGACCGCCACCAGTAGGTGCTGTCCACCTGGCCACCGACCTGGGCGCAGGCGGCGAGCCGTCCGGCGACGGCCGCGGCCGCCAGCACGTCGGCGACCGAACGCGCATCCACCACCGTTGTCACCACGCAGATCTGGTCCACGCCCGCACCCTACGCGGCGCCGTCCCGATTGGCCGCGATCCAGGCGTCGATCATCGCCCACCAGTCGTAGAGCCAGTCGATGCGTTCCTGCCGTCCGGTCGGTACGTCCTCCGGCGGCACCGACCAGAACCGCATCACGATCCGCTTGTCCATCGGCAGTTCCCGCCACACGTCGGCGACGGTGAGCATCCGGTCCAGCCCGGTGTGGGCGACGAAGATGACCCCGGCGTCCGGGGCGGCGTCCAGCGCGGCGAGCATCCCGCCGGGCTGTGGGGCGAGCACGTGCCGCATCCGCTCCGCGCGCAGCGCCATCCGCTCCAGCCCGAGGGAGCGCAGCCGGGCGATGGCACGCAGCCGGCGCTTGGGGGTGAAGTTGCCGCCCTCCGGGAAGATCACGAATGCGTCGTTGTCGTCCAGGCCGGTTGCCAGGTGCCCGACCTGGCGCACCGTCTCCTCGCCGCGCTCCGGCGTCGGCGCGATGAACCGGTTGGGCAGCCGGTTGAGCAGCACATCGATCGCCGGGTCCCACTGGAGGCTGTCCTTGAGCACGATCCGGGGCTCCCGGTTGAACCAGTTGACCAGCCCGTGGATCAGGATGAACGAGTCACCCGGCCCGGCGTGCCGGCAGAGCACCAACTCGGGCCGACCGGGCAGCGCGGTGTCCGGGTCGGTGCCGACCACGTCGATGCGCAGCCGCAGCGTCCAGCGTGCCTGCCAGAACAGCACCCGCAGGAACCAGCCGGCCAGCAGGTAGTGCGCACGCTGGAAGGCCGGCGACCGGCTCCGCCAGCCGAAGCCGGAGGCGACCCAGAGCACGAAGAGCGCGAGCAGCGCGACGGCGTCCCAGACCAGGTAGACGCAGCCGATCCAGAACAGCCGCAGCGGGCGCAACCGGCCCGGGACCAGCGGGGAGGCGGCCGCGGCGAGCAACGCCCAGATCGGCAGGGTGGTCACCACGGTGACCGCGAGCAGCACCACGCCGGGGGCGAGCAGCAACCGGCGCAGCCACCTGGGCGGCAGCGGCATCACCGCTCCACGTGGGTCGCGATGTAGCGCCGGGAGGCGGTGTACGCGCGGCTGATCCGCCGCCCCACCGCGGCCATGTCGCGGTACGCCCACGGGGTGTCGTCGCGCGGATTCAGCCCCCCGGTCGGCAGGACGTGCACCTCCACCCCTGCGGGCAGCGCGGCCAGCTCCCGGAAGAACCGGTGCCGGCGGGAGATCTCGAACGCGACCTGCGCGATCTCCCACGGCCGCCGGGGCGGCGTCAGCTCCCGTTCGATCCGGCCCACCTGGAGAACGAAGATCTGGGTGGCGCCCACCGCCACCGCCTCGCCGATCGGGATGGAGTTGACGATGCCACCGTCCACATAGTGCGCACCGTCGATCTCGGTGGGCGGGAGCAGGCCCGGCACCGAGGCCGATGCCAGCACGGCGGGCACCACCGGGCCGCTGTCGAACCAGTGCTCGGCGGCCCGCTCGATGTGCGCGGCGCAGCAGCGGAACGGCACCCGCAGGTCGGCGAAGGTGGTGTCCACCCCCAGCTCGGATTCGAGCAGGCGGCGAAGCGGCCGGGGCGAGTGCAGGTGGGTCCGGGCGGCGAAGCGGCGCAGCTGCCGCGCGACCGAGTCGCCGTACACCTCGCTGGCCTCCGGCGATGCCCAGAGCCGGACCAGCCGGTCGGTCACCGCCTCCGACGGGTCGGCCGCGACCAGCGCGCCGTTGACCGCGCCGATCGAGGTGCCGAGCACCATGTCGGGTTGGATCCCGGCGCGGAACAGGGCACGCAACATGCCCACCTCGACCGCGCCGAGCACTCCCCCGCCCCCGAGTACGAACGCCACCGGTCCCCCCGCCATGCCACCCATCCTGGCACGGGCCTGCGCCGACCGGTCGGCCACCGCCGCGCGGTGGTGGACGCACCCACCCGCCGCGGATCGGTGGCGGGCAGTGACGACCGTTGACAGTCGGGAGACATTCGCGCAACCTGATACCGCTCCCACCCCGAGGCAGGTGCGATCCGTGAAGGCAGCACTGCATCCGGGCCGGTTGCTGGACCGCAGGTACCGGCTTCTCGACCAGATCGGCGCCGGCGGCATGTCGGTCATCTGGCGCGCCCGGGACGAGGTGCTGGACCGCGTCGTCGCGCTCAAGGTACTCGCACCGTCGCTGGCCGCGGACGCCCGGTTCCGGGACATGGTGCGCGAGGAGGCGCGGGCCGCCGCCCAGCTGGTGCACCCGCACGTGACCTCGGTGCACGACTACGGCGAAACCGTCGCCCCGGACGGCGCCATCACCTCCTTCGTGGTGATGGAGCTCCTCAACGGTGAGGAGTTGAAGCTACGGCTCACCGAGGGTCCGCTGCCGTGGGCCGAGGCGGTCCAGGTCGGCGCGCAGGTCGCGGACGCGCTGGCCGCCGCGCACCGGCTCGGCATCGTGCACCGGGACATCACCCCGGCCAACGTGATGATGACCTGGGTGGGCGTCAAGGTCCTCGACTTCGGCATCGCCACCCGGATCGGCGCTCCCGACGAGGACGAGGACGGCGGCACGTTCGGCACCCCGGCGTACGTGGCTCCGGAACGGCTCGACGGCGCGCCCGCCCAGCCCGCGACCGACGTGTACTCGCTCGGCGTGCTGCTGCACGAGGCCCTGACCGGGCGGGTCCCCTACCCGGCGGACACCTGGGAGCAGCTCAGCGACGCGCTGGACAGCGGCCCACCGCCGACGCTGGCCGGGCTGCCGGAGCTGCCCCCGACGGTGGCCCGGATCTGCCTGCGCAGCCTGGCCCGGGATCCGGCCGACCGGCCGACCGCCCGGCAGGTCGCCACTGTGCTGCGTGACCACCTGCTGCCGGCGGACACCACCGCGGCACCCACGCTGGCCCTTCCGCCGGCAACCCCCGTCCCGGTGGCCGGCGGCGAAAGGGCGACGGGACCGGGCGGCGGAGCAGCCGTACCGGATCCGGACGATGGCGGGCCGGCCCGGTCCCGCCGGCGGCCGGCGCTGCTGCTGATTCCGGCGGTCCTGGCGGTCGGCGTGGCGCTGACCGTCGCGGCCCTGCTGCCCGAGCAGCGGGAGACACCGCGGACGCAGCCCACTGCCGGGCCGGTGCCGACCGGGTCGAGCGGCCCGCCGGGCACCGGGCCGTCCCGTCCGGCGGCGACGCCGTCCGCGGGGCGGAGCACCGGCTCGCCCGCCGCCGGGCCGGGCACGCTGGTGGAGGCCGCCAACCGGGTCGACGCGCTGATCAGCGCCGGGTTGGCCGCCGGGGAGATCCGCGCCGACGTTGGCCTTGACCTGCGCAACGAGCTGCGTAACCTGACCGCCGCGGTCGGCTCCGGCCGGAACGAGCTGACCCCGCCGGTCGCCCGGCTGCGCGAGAAGGTCACGGTCCGACTCGGTGAGGGCGGCCTCAGCCCGGCGTACGCGGAGCGGCTGGACGCCGCCATCGCCGAGCTGGGTGCCGCCCGGGTCTGATCCGGGCCACGGCGGCACCGGTCAGCGGGCCGCCACCCGGACCGACTCGCGGACGTCGTGCTGGCGGGCGAGGAAACGTCGGAAGATCTCCTCGTAGCCGTACGCCAACCGCTCGATCGAGAAGTTCTCCGCGACGTGTGCCACGCAGGCCGCCGGGTCCAGCCCCTTCGCCGCCCGCAACGCCGCGGGTAGCTCCTCCGGCCGCTCGCAGAACAGGCCGGTCACCCCGGGCCGGACCAGCTCCGGCACCGCGCCACGGTCGAAGGCGACCACCGGAGTGCCGGTGGCCATCGCCTCCAGCATCACCATGCCGAACGGCTCCTCCCACTGGATCGGCATGATCAGGCAGCGGGCGTCGACCAGCATCCGCAGAGTCTCCGCGCGGCCGGCGTTGAACACGACGGTCACGTCGTCGCCGACCAGCGGGGCGACGACCTGCTCGTAGTACTGGCGTTCGGCCGGCTCGTTGCACTTGCCCGCCAGCAGCAGTGGCAGCCCGGCCGCCCGGCACGCCCGGATGGCGACGTCCGGGCCCTTGTCCGGGCTGAACCGGGCCAGCCACAGCACCGGCCCGGGGCCAGGTGCGGTCTTGCGCGGAAACCCGCGCAGGTCCAGCGCGTTGTGCACGGTGCCCGCCCAGGGCAGGACCGGGTTGAGCCGGCGCTGGGCGTGCGAGATGGCCACCAGGGCGACGTCGCGGTCGACCTCGCCGAGCACGTCGCCGTACTCCCCGACCGGGTTGCCGTGCACCGTCGCCACCGTCGGCACGGCCCGGCGACCGGCCACGAGTGGGCCGATCGTGGTGTGGTCGTGGATCACGTCGAAATCGTCTGCGTTGATCATCCGATTCACCCGGGCCAGGTGGGCCAGCTCGGGCAACGACTCGCCGAGTCGCGCGTACTGGACCTCGGGAACGGTGGAGACGAAGTCGCCGGCGGCGGTGCCGTGGTGTCCGCCGGCACCGAACAGCGTCACCTCGTGTCCGTGCCCGGTCAGCGCGTCCACCAGCCCGGCGACCACCTGCTCGAGGCCGCCGTATCCGGGCGGCGGTACGGACAGCCACGGCGGCACCACCATCGCGATGCGCAATGGCCGCTCCGAGGCACGGGCGGCGGGCGGGTGGTTCACGGCCACGAGTCCTCCCCGTTGCTCCCCGGTCCGGTGTCGCCGCCGGTCGGAATGGTCCGCGGCGGTTTCCCCGTGCCGTCGGCGGTAAACCGGACAGGACGGACGGTCACCCGCCGACCAGCAGCTGGTCGTGGACGTCCCGCACCCCCGGCGCGGACCAGGCCACCCGCTCGACCTGGTCGCGTTCCCACCACGAGCGGACCACCCCGGCGAGCACCAGCGTGTCGCCGTCCACCTCGACCGTCACCCGATCGGCGCCGATCGTGCGCAGCAGCGCGCGCTGGACGTCCCGTCGCAGCCGCTCACCGGCCGGTGGCGCCGGCGGACGCACCTCGACCAGGTTGGTTATCCCCCGCACGCCGTCCAACCGGCGTAGTTCGCCCTCGGCGGTGCGGCGCTGCCACCCGAACTCGACCTCACCGCGCAGCATCAGCCAGCCGTTGGCCACGGTCACGTCCAGCCGTTCGGCCGGCACGAAGCTGTCCCACTCCAGCGCCCGGCTGGCGGCGATGGCGATCTCGGCGTCGGTACGCCCCGGTGTGCCCGGCAGCCGCACCTCGATCTCGTCGGCCACCGCCCGGACCCCGCGGACCCGCTGCGCGCAGCGGATCGCCGCCCAACCGCGTGCGGCCCCGTCCACGAATCCGGTCAGGGTGACCACACCCTGGTCGACGGTCACGCCGATCTCGTTGGGTTGCAGCCGCGCATCCCAGGCCAGCTCGGCCAGAACGTCGCGCTGGATCCGCTGGTCGTCGCGGACATCCGTCGCCGTGCTCATGGCAATCCACCCCCGTACGTCGCCGGCTCGCCTGCCGAATGTGCCTGCCGTACGGGTGACGGCGGTTCACCTGATCCGGGTGAACCGCCGTCCGGGCGGAAAAGAGCGGCGGGTGACGGAGCCAACCCCCTTGGCCCCGCCACCCGCCGCCGGAGGGAGGAGGCAGGTTCAGATATCGGTCAGGACGTCTCGGCGAGCGTCACGGTTGCCGTCTTCTCGGCGCCGTTGCGCTTGAACTGCACCTGGACCCGATCGCCGACCTTGCCGGCCTGCACCGCGCCGACCAGGTCGTCGGAGTCGTTGACCGCCTTGTCACCGAACCGGGTGATCACGTCGCCCCGCTGGAGGCCGGCCTTCTCGGCGGCACTGCCCGGCGTGACCGACGCGACCAGGGCGCCGCCGCCCTCGGCCTGATTGACGCCGACCCCGAGCGACGGGTGACTGACCTTCTCGCCGCGCTGGAGCTTGCCCGCGACGTCCTTGGCCTTGTTGCTGGGGATCGCGAACCCGACGCCGATGTTGCCGGTGCTCTGGCCGGAGGTGGCGATGGCGGTGTTGACGCCGATCACCTCGCCACGGGTGTTGACCAGGGCGCCACCGGAGTTGCCGGGGTTGATCGGGGCATCGGTCTGGAGCAGACCGGAGATCGAGCTGACCGCCTGCCCCTGCTGGTTCGGGTCCTGCGGCTGGCCCTCGCCGGCTCGGATGGTGCGGTCCCGCGCGCTGAGGATGCCCGCGGTCACCGAGCCCTGCAGGCCGAGCGGGCTGCCCAGGGCGAGCACCTGGTCGCCGACCTGCATGCCGTCGCTGTCGCCGAAGGTGGCCGGCTTGAGGCCGCTCACCCCGTTGGCCTTCACCACGGCCAGGTCGGTCTTCGGGTCGGTCCCGACGATCTTCGCCTGCGCGTTCTTGCCGTCGGCGAAGACCACCTGCACCGTGTCACCGGCGGCTGAGGCGACCACGTGGTTGTTGGTGAGCACGTAGCCGTCGGCGCTGAGCACCACGCCGGAGCCCTCGCCGCTGGTGGTGGCGATGGAGACGACGCTGTCCTGCACAGCGGCGGCGATCTTCGGCAGGTCGGCGCTGTTGAGGACCGGAGCCGCGGAGTAGGTGCGGGTGACGCCGCCACCGTCGCCGTCCAGGGCCAGCGCGAGCGCGCCGCCGACCACACCAGAGCCGAGCATGAGGGCGAACACCGCGACGCCTGCGCCGGCGAACTTGGCGATCCGGCCGGGTCGGGGCCCGGTGCCGGGCGGCGTGGCCTGCGGGCCCCAGGGCGGAACCGGCTGCCCCGGGTGCTGCTGGTGGCCCGGGTGCTGCTGGTGGCCCGGGTGCTGCTGGTACGCCACGCCCGGCTGGCCCCCGCCGGCCCAGCCGGACTGCTGTCCGGGGTACCAGGGCGCGCCGGGGTACCGGGCGGCGGTCGGCTGCGAGTAGCCCGGCTGGCCGGGCGCCGGCTGGCCGGAGACCGGGTACGGCGGCGCGGAGTGGGTGCCGGCGGGTGGCTCGTACCCGGTCGGGTGCCCGGCGGCCGGCGGCGCGCTGGCCTGCTGGCCTGCGTATCCCGCAGGCACGGTGGGCTCGGCGGGCACCATCGGGTTGGCGGCGGTCGCCGCGTCGTCGGTGGTCGAGACGACCGGGACAGGGGTGGTCGGGGAGTCGGACTGCGCGCGCTCGTCGCGCGGCAGCTCGGCGGTGGGGTGCGACGGCTCGGCGTCGGTGGGGGCCGGCCGGCGCTGCGGGTCGGACTCGAACTCGGTCATGGAACTACCTTCTCCCCGGCCACTGCGACCAACCTGGAACCGTCCTGGAAGTTGCCTGAAAAGTCATTCGCCGACGCCGTCGTCCTGCGGCACCTGCGGCAGCCGGACCCGGAAGGTGGCGCCACCGCCCGGAGTCTCGACCACCTCGACCGTGCCGTGGTGGGCGGCGACCAACGCCGCCACGATAGCCAGGCCGAGGCCGGTGCCGGTGTTGCCGTCCGCCCGCCGGGTCCGTGCCGCGTCGGCCCGGTAGAACCGCTCGAAGACCCGTTCCACCTGCTCCGGGGAGAGCCCCGGGCCGGTGTCGGCCACCTCCACCACCGCGAGGTTTCCCGGCTCGGCGCGCAACCGCAGGTTGATTTCGGCGTCCGGCGGGGTGTGGGTCAGCGCGTTGGTGACCAGGTTGCCGATCACCTGACGCAGCCGCGCGTCGTCGGCGAAGACGACGAGGGGGCCCGAGCCGGGCTCGATCTCCAGCTCGATCCGCCGGTCCGGGGCGATCGCCCGGGCGGCGTGCACCGCGTCGGAGGCGAGTACCGGCAGCTCCACCGGGGCCAGCGAGAGCGGCCGTTCCCGGTCCAGCCGGGCGAGCAGCAGCAGGTCCTCCACCAGCAGCCCCATCCGGGCCGCCTCGTCCTCGATCCGGCGCAGCAGGCCGCCGGTCTGCTCCGGTGCCCGGGCCGCGCCCTGCCGGTACAGCTCGGCGAAGCCACGAATGGTGGTCAGCGGGGTCCGCAGCTCGTGGGAGGCGTCCGCGACGAACTGCCGCATCCGCTCCTCGGATCGCCGGGCCCGCGCCTCGGACGCCTGCGCGGCGAACGCCGCGTCCCGGGCGGCGCTCTCGGCCGAGCGCGCCGCGGTCTCCGAGGCGGCACGGGCGGTGAACGCCGCCTCGATCTGGGTGAGCATCGCGTTGAGCGCGCGGGAGAGCCGGCCCAGCTCGGAGGTGGGATGCTCCTGTCCCTCCTCCGGGTCGGGCACCCGGCGGGTCAGGTCACCTCCGGCGATGGCGGCGGCCGTCCGTTCGATCTCGACGAGGGGCTTGAGGCTGGTCCGGACGATCGCCGCGCCGACCGAGGCCAGCATGATCAACACCGCACCGCCGACCAGGAGGTCTATCCAGACGAGCTGCTTCACCGCCCGGTCCACCTCGGTCAGCGGCTGACCCACGGCCAGTACCGAGCCATCCGGTTGAGCCGCGTAATAGACCCGCCACCGGGTGAGGCGATCGTGTGAGATGACTGTCCGCGGCTCGCCCTCCGCCGCCTCGAAGTCCTTGCGGCTGGCGGGAAACGTGGGCAGCTGGTCAGGGTCGAAGTTTCGCGTGTCGTATTGGGGGTCGTACACCCGCTCCTCGTCGGCCACGATTACGACGTAGTCGCTGGGCAGGATCGCGTTGACCTCACGGCTGCGCAGCATCGGAAGCAGCTGGCCGAGGCCCTGGGCGGTCGACCGGACCTGCCCGTCGACCTGGCCCTCCAGGTAGTTGCGGAGGAAGTACGCGGTCAGCGAGCTGATCACCAGAAGCGCGACGGCGACCAGCGCGAGCACCGAGGTGACCAGCTTCACCCGCAGCGGAACGCTGCGCACCCGTCCCTTCGCCTGCTGGACCGCGTTCACGCCGCCGGCTTGCGCAGCACGTACCCGACGCCGCGGAGGGTGTGGATCAGCCGGGGCTGGGTGGTGTCGACCTTGCGCCGCAGGTACGAGATGTAGGACTCGACGATGTTGTCGTCGCCACGGAAGTCGTAGTTCCAGACGTGGTCGAGGATCTGCGCCTTGGACAGCACCCGGTTGGCGTTGAGCATCAGGTAGCGCAGCAGCTTGAACTCGGTCGGCGAGAGCTGCACCCGCTGCCCGGCCCGGTGCACCTCGTGGGTCTCCTCGTCCAGCTCCAGGTCGGCGAAGGTGAGCCGGGACGGGGCCTGCTCGCCGGTGGTGGTGCGGCGCAGCACCGCGCGGATCCGCGCGGTCAACTCCTCCAGGCTGAACGGCTTGGTGACATAGTCGTCGCCGCCCAGGGTCAGCCCGCGGATCTTGTCGTCGGTGGCGTCCCGGGCGGTCAGGAAGACCACCGGGGTACGCGTACCGCCCTCGCGGAGCATCCGGATGACCTCGAAGCCGTCGAGGTCCGGCAGCATCACGTCGAGCACCACCAGGTCGGGCCGGTGATCCTTGGCGGCGTTCAGGGCCGCGCTGCCGCTGGTCGCGGTGGCCACGTCGAAGCCCGCGAAGCGCAGGCTCGCGGAGAGCAGTTCGAGGATGTTCGGGTCGTCCTCGACGACCAGCAGTCGCGCCTCGGTCTGGGTAGCGGGCATGTGCCCATCATCGGTGACCTGACTGCACCGGCGCTGGATGCTTCCTGCAAAAATCCTGTGAGTCGTCGGCCACCCCCGACCGGGTCGGCTGCGCCGGTCAGCGCAGCAGCCGGCGCAGCCCGTCCAACGCGCCGTCGAGCAGCCGGATCGCGGTACGCAGCTGGGTGTCGCTGAACTGCCGGGCCCGCGCCAGCCGGCCCACCTCGACGGTGAACGCGGCCAACCGCTGATCGAGTTCGTCGAGCAGCTCCGCGCGCGGGCCGTTCGACGCCGCCGGACCGGGCGGCGGGGCCGGAGGCTCCCACCGGGTACGGCGGGTCTGCCGGGCGGCCGCGCTCAGCTCCCGCTTGAGGTCGCGCACCGAGCCGCGCACCTCGCTGCGGATCTCGCCGGCCAGGGTGGAGAGGTCCGCCACCGAGGCGGCGATGTCCGCCTCCAGGGTGGTCAGCTCGCCGGCCCGTTGGCGCAGTTCGTCGCGGCCGGCGTCGGTGATGCCGTACGTCTTGCGGCCTCCGGCGGCGGTGTGGCTGACCAGCCCCTCGGCCTCCAGCCGTTGGAGGCGGGGGTAGATGGTGCCGGCGCTGGGCGCGTAGAGCCCGAGGAACCGGTCCTCCAGCAGGCGGATCAGCTCATAGCCGTGCTTCGGACCGTCGTCGAGGAGTTTGAGCAGGTAGAGCCGGAGCCGGCCGTGGCTGAACACGGCGGTCACGGCAGCTCCTCCTCGTCGTCGTCCACCGGCCGGGCGAGTAGCGCGATGCTTCCCGAGGTCGCGGACGCCCAGAGCTTACCCTCGCCGGCGCCGAGCACCCCCGCGCTGTTGGCCAGCGGGAACGTCGAGGTGCGCACCTGGGGAAACCCGCTGGTGATTCGGCCCGAGGCGGTGTGCAGCCGTACGTCGAGGTCGCTGTCCTCCCGGATCCGGACGGTGATGCTGCCGGAGATGGTGGTGAGTTGGATCTCGCTGCGGCGGGGGTTGTCCAGGTCGCAGGTGATGGCTCCCGAGACGGTCTGCGCCCGCACCCGGTCGGCGGCGCTGTCGGCGAGGATCACCTCACCGGAGACCGTCTCCAGACTGAGGTCGCCGGCCACGCCGAGCGCCTCCACCGGCCCCGAGGTGATCCTCGCGAAGGTGCTGCCACGCAGCCCCATCAGGGTGATCTGGCCGGCGGTCACGTCGACCGTCGTCTGCCGGCGCAGCCCGGAGGCGACCAGCGAGCCCGCGACCAGGCCCAGGTCGGCGGTGACGTCGGCGGGCACCGCGACGGAGACGTCCACCCGCGGGTACCGCGCGATCGACCGAATCCACCGCAGGGCGTCCGCCCAGCCCCGGCCGCGCTCCTGACGGATGGTGAGCCGGCCGTCGGCGTGGCTGACGAGGACGGGTCGGCGACCGACCCGGGTGACGTCGACCCGGGCCGGGCCATCGGTGGCGACCACGTTGAGCCGCCCGCTCACCAGGCGGACGTCCAGCCGGGTGACCGGGCCGTCCACGGTGAGCCGCTGTGGGCTGTCGACCGTCCATCCGGTCATGGAGTCCTCCCCTGGGTCGACGCGCCGACGCGCGTCCGATGGGGGAACAGTAACGCGATACATCGCGACTGTACAAGACTGTCGCGAGTCGGATCGGGCATGCACCGAGGAGCGCGATACCCCTGAGTCATATTGATGCCTCAGGGGTATCGCGCGCACTGGAGCGAGCGGCCGCTCCCCTCAGGCCGCCAGGTCCAGTTCCCGGTCGGCGGCCGGCGACGGCACGGGAGCGGCCGGAGTCATGGTGGGCACCGGACGAAGCCGGGCCCGCGCCGCGGCACCCGCCGGGGGCAGCAGGTGTACGGCCGACTCGGCCGCCCGGGCCAGCAACCGCCGGTCGGCGTCGCGGGCCGGATGCAGTGCGGCAGCGACCGTCACCGTCACCACCAGCTCCCGCGCCGCGACGACCCGGGCCACCGAGCGCAGCAGGGTGTCCGCACCGAGGAAGGCGGCGGCCGTGGTGGCCGTCCCGGTGGCCTCGCAGTGGTGAACGAGCCGCAGCGGCACCACCGGGCTGCCGGTGTCGATGGCCGCCTGGAACGTCGCGGGCCGGAACCCCCCGCCGGGGCGGCAGTCGGCCGCGCGGTCCCCGGCACACCAGGTCGTACCCTCCGGAAAGACCGCGACCGACCGGCCGGCGCGCAGCGCGTCGGCGACCCGGCGCACGGTGGCCGGCAGCGCCCGTGGCCGGGACCGGTCCACGAACACCGTGCCCGCCGCCGCCGCGAGCAGGCCCACCACCGGCCAGGAGCGGATCTCCCGCTTCGCCACCATCCGGCTCGGCGCGACCGCCAGCACCGCGAGGACGTCCAGCCACGAGACATGGTTGGCGACCAGCAGCGCGCGCCGCCAGGGCAGTCGGCCGCGGATCACCAGCCGGACGCCGAAGGCGCGCGCGGTGCCCCGGGCCCAGCCGCGCACCGCCGCCTGCCGCTTCGGCGCCGGCAGCACGGGCAGCAGCAGCACCAGGCCCGCCCCGGCCAGCAGCATGCCGACCGCGGCGACCAACCGGAGCACCCGGCGGGCCACCGGGACCGTCGGCACCTCGCCGGCCGCCGGTAGGCATTCCTCGTCGCAGCCGGACGAGGGCCGCCAGAGGTCGTGCGGCACGGCGGTCACCGCTCCGCCCCGCCCAGGAAGTGCCGCAGGTAGCGCGGGTTCATCCGGTCCAGC
Source organism: Micromonospora sp. U21 (assembly GCF_018070045.1). Classification (GTDB taxonomy): domain Bacteria; phylum Actinomycetota; class Actinomycetes; order Mycobacteriales; family Micromonosporaceae; genus Micromonospora. Next base: position 89,973 of record NZ_JAGPYK010000004.1, on the reverse strand, counting down.
GAGAAGAGCACGTAGAAGTCCGCGACCCCGAAGTCGGGGTCGTACGACGGCTCGCCGCAGATCCACGCGCCGAGCCGGAGGTAGCCACGCAACAGCGGCGGCACCGCGGCGCGGCCGACCGGATCGACGGCGGCCACCGGGCCGGCGACGACGGCCGACTCGGCGAACCACGGCCGCAGCGGGCGGACCCGCAGCGGAGGCGGCGCGAGGTGCCGGGCCTGGGCCTGCGCCCACACCTCGGCCGCCGCCCGCCCGCCGTCGGCCACCGGCACGGAGGCGCAGCCGCCGAGCCAGCGTGAGCCACGCAGGTGCAGGTACCTGGTGATGCCGGCCCACATCAGGTTGATCACCGCGCCCGAGCGGTGGTCCGGGTGCACGCAGGACCGGCCCGCCTCGACCAGGTCGTCGCGGAGCGGGTCGAGCGCGCCGAGGTCGAACTCGGCCTCGGCGTACCGACGGTTGGTGCGGCCCGGCGGCAGCAGCCGGTACGTACCGACCACCTCGCCGGTGCTCTCCTGGCGGACGATCAGGTGGTCGCAGTGGGCGTCGAAGGGGTCCACGTCCAGCCCGGCCTCGCCCGGGCGGAGGGTGGCGCCGAGCTCGGTGGCGAACACCTCGTGACGCAGGCGTTGCGCGGCCGCGACCTGGGTCGGGTCGTCGGCGATCAGCAGGGTGTATCCGCTGGTCGTCAGGGGTGCGCCAGCGGCATGCAGAACGGCCATGGGATCTGTGTAGGTGCCCCGGGTTGCCATCGGCGGTGACCACCGGTGTCGATCGGGTGAACGCCGGCCGGCGGATGCGCCCGACAGCGGCCGTGCGAGGCTGCCGGACGGACCCGGCGACGGCGCCGGCACGCCCCACCGGAGGTCGACGATGCGCATCGAGTCCCGCTACAACGGGCCGTCCGGCTCCGGCAACGGCGGCTGGAGCGCCGGAATCTTCGCCGCCGCGGCGGACGGACCCGGCCCGGTCGAGGTGACGCTGCGCCGGCCACCACCGCTGGAGACGGCGCTGAGAATGGTCGACGGCGAGGTCCGTGACCCGGCCGGCGAACTGGTGGCCGAGGTGCGCCCGGCCGGGGCGGTGGACGCCGTCGTACCGCCGGTCGACCGGGACACCGCGACCGACGCCGCGACACGCTACCCCGGCCTGGTCGAGCACCCGTTCCCCGACTGCTACGTCTGCGGCCCGCACCGGGCCGACGGGTTGCGGATCTTTCCTGGCCGCCTGCCGGACGGCCGGACCGCCGCGCCGTTCCGGGCGCCAGCGCAGGTCAGCGATGCCACGGTCTGGGCGGCGCTGGACTGTCCGGGCGGCTGGGCGGTGCTCGCGCCCGGTCGCCCGTACCTGCTGGGCCGGATCGCCGCCGTGGTCACCGCGCTGCCGTCACCGGGCGACGAGTGCGTGGTGACCGGTGCACTGATCCGCGCCGATGGGCGCAAGGCCCTCGTGCACACCAGCCTGTACGGACCGGACGGCACGCTGATCGGCGCGGCCCGGGCCACCTGGATCGCCCGCTGACCCGCTCGGTCGTCCGCAGGGAGGAGCCGCCTCCGCCCCGAGACGGACCACGGCGTACGGATCGCGCCTGATTGACCTTGTTGCTCGGGGCCGTCACGCTGTGCCACGGCGTACCTCGACGCCACACGGGAGGAGAACGATGACTGACGGGCAGCCAAGCCCCACCAGCGACGGTCAGATCCAGGTGTCCGGTCTGACGAAGCAGTACAAGAACGTCCGGGCGGTGAACAACCTGTCCTTCACCGTGGCGCCGGGGCGGGTGACCGGCTTCCTCGGCCCGAACGGCGCCGGCAAGACCACCACGCTGCGCATGCTGCTGAACCTGGTCACGCCGACCGCCGGCACGGCCACCATCAGCGGCCACCGGTACGCCGATCTCTCGGACCCGCTGCGGCACGTCGGCGCGATCCTGGAGGCGTCCAGCGCGCACAAGGGCCGCACCGGCATCAACCACCTGCGGGTGATCTGCGCGGCGGCCGGGCTGCCCAAGCAGCGGGCCGACGAGGCGCTGGCCCTGGTCGGGTTGACCCCGGCGGCGAAGCGCAAGTTCAAGGGCTACTCGCTGGGCATGAAGCAGCGGCTCGGCATCGCCGCCGCGATGCTCGGCGACCCCCGGGTACTGATCCTGGACGAGCCGGCCAACGGGCTCGACCCGGAGGGCATCCGGTGGATGCGGGGGTTCCTCAAGAACCTCGCCCACGAGGGCCGCACCGTGCTGGTCTCCAGCCACCTGCTGTCGGAGATGCAGCTGCTCGCCGACGACGTGGTGATCATCGCGGCCGGGCAGCTGGTCCGCCAGGGGCCGGTCGACCAGGTCCTCGGGTCGATGGCGCAGAGCGCCCGGGTCCGGGTCCGTACCCCGCACGTCGAGGCGCTGACCGCCGCGCTGAAGGCGCAGTCGGCCACCGTCGACACCGACGAGCAGGGCGTCCTCCTGGTCGGCGGCGTGGACGCCCCGACGATCGGCCGGGCTGCCCTGGCCGCCGGGGTCGAGCTGCACGAACTGACCACCGAACGGCCCGACCTGGAACGGGTCTTCCTGGAGCTGACGGCCGGAAAGGCGGGCATCCGATGAACCTGGTCCGAGCCGAACTGCTCAAGATCCGTACCACCAACACCTGGTGGATCTTCGCGCTCATCAGCCTGCCGCTGTGGGCGCTCACCCTGCTCATCAACTGGTTGCAGGCCGACGCCCTGACGAGCGGGAACCTCGGCGACGTGCCAGCCGACCAGGTCGACACCCTGGCGGCCGCGGCCAGCCCGGACGCGCTCTCGTCGAACCTGTTCACCACCGGGCAGTTCTTCGGCCTGCTGATCGTGATGCTGCTCGGCATCATCGTGGTGACCAGCGAGTTCTTCCATCAGACGGTGACCACCACGTTCCTCACCACGCCGCACCGCACCGCCGTGATGAGCGCCAAGCTGGCCGCGGCGAGTGTGTTGGCGCTGCTGTTCTGGCTGTTCACCACCGCGCTCAACCTGATCGCCGGCGCGGCGGTGCTGAACGCGGTCGGAGTGGGCTCACAGCTGGGCAACGACGCGGCCTGGCGAGCGATCGGGTTGAACCTGCTCGCATACCTGCTCTGGGGGGTGTTCGGCGTCGGCATCGGGGTACTGATCCGCAGCCAGATCGGCGCGACCGTGACCGGCATCCTGCTCTACCTGGGTGGCTCGATCGGCGCCATCGTGGTGATCAGCATCCTGGCCGCCCGCTGGGGCGACTGGATCAACAACCTGCAACTGCTGGTGCCGTCGCTCGCCTCGTCGCTGATGGTCACCGGGGCGGACATCCCCGGCAACCCGCCGCGCTGGGCCGGCGCCGCCGTGCTGATCGGGTACGCGGTGATCACCGGCGTGGTCGGCACCCTGCTGATGCGCCGGCGCGACATCTCCTGACCGGACGGTCCCGGGGTGGCGGCGGCTCGGCCGCCACCCCGGGTGCCGCGTTCTCGCAATTCCCCGCTCTGGTCCCCGTGCCCGCTCAGCCGCCCGGGCAGCCCCGGCCGCCGCTGATCGGGACGCAGTATCCGACCGGCGGGTCCGGCTCATCGTCGGCCGGGGTGTGGCCGACCAGGGTGCTGGTCGCCATGCTGCCGGCGAGCGCCACCGCCAGGTAGAGCAGCGCCATCCCGCCGAGCGCCCAGCCGAAGTGCCGCCGCCAGCCCCGCTCCCCCGCCCACCCGGCGAGCAGCAGACCGGCCAGCGGCAGCACGGCGTTCAGCACGAGCCCGGCGGTCAGCAGGGCGTTGGTGGTCGCGCCGAACGCCCGCGCCGCGTCGTGCGTCGGTGTGTACGGCGTCGACGTCCGCCGGATCAGGCCCACCAGGAGCAGGAACGGCACCCCGTAGAGCCAGCCGAAGAAGAGCCCGCCCAGGCCGAGCCGCTTCATGAGCGGCCCAGGTAGATGGCGGCCACGACGGCGCAGACCGGCGCGGTGACCGCCACGGACACGGTGCCGGCCAGCACCACCGAGGAGACATGGCGGACGACCAGCGCGTTGACCACCGCCGTGACGATCAGCAACCCGACGAGCACCGGCCCACCCCAGACCAGCCCGGCCAGCGCCAGCGACTCCAGCGGAGAGAGACAACTGAACATCGCCGAACAGTCCTGGCGTGGTGCACTCGGCACGCTGGTCGTACCCACCACCACCGCCGCGATCGCCGTGGCGTACCAGCCGAACGCGACCGCCATGCTCCTGCCGTACCGCTCCCGTGCCCCCGTGCCATCCATGCGGCCGATCCTGTCGAGGAGTGGCCGGGCGGACATCCGTACCCGTACTCAATCGCCGGCGCTGGCCGCCCACGCCCTAGCAGCCACCGAACGGACCCGCAGCACTTGCTGAACTTCTGGCATCTTCTGTGAAACGGACCACGCGGCCGAGGCGGAAATGCCTGCGGGATCCGTACGGCGTAGCCTGGGAGCCGTCCTGTCCGTGCTCCGAACCGGGCGCGACGGACACCGCGTGACACACAAACCCGCGTGAAAGAGGCGATTACCGGCCGTGTCGACCCAGCAGACTTCGCAGGATAACCCACTGGCGGGTTTCGGCCCGAACGAGTGGATCGTCGAGGACATGTACCAGCGCTACCTCGCCGACCCAACGAGCGTCGATTCGGCCTGGCACGACTTCTTCGCCGACTACCGACCGGCGCCGGGCGCCGCCACCCCGCGGGGCGGTGAGTCGGCGGGCACGCCGGCCGCGGCGCCGGAGCCGGACGGCCAGCCCGAGGCGGCCGCCTCGGTCAGCCAGCCCAGCGCCGCGGCGAAGCCGGCGGCCAGCAAGCCGGCCGCCGCGCAGCCGGCACCGGCCAAGGCCGCCGCCGCAGCACCCGCCCCGGCGAAGGCCGCCGCCCCGGCGAAGGCGGCCCCGGCGAAGCCGGCCGCGAAGGCCGCCGCGCCGACCGCCGACGGCCCGCAGACCACGCCGTTGCGCGGGGTCGCCGCGAAGATCGTCCAGAACATGGACGCCTCGCTGAGCGTGCCCACCGCGACCAGCGTGCGCGCGGTCCCGGCCAAGCTGCTGGTGGACAACCGCATCGTGATCAACAACCACCTCGCCCGTGGGCGCGGTGGCAAGGTCAGCTTCACCCACCTGGTGGGTTACGCGATGGTCCGGGCGCTGGTCCAGCACCCGGAGATGAACAACTCCTTCGCCGAGGCCAACGGCAAGCCGGCGGTGGTCCGCCCCGCGCACGTCAACCTCGGCATCGCGATCGACCTGGCGAAGCCGGACGGCAGCCGCAACCTGGTGGTCCCCTCCATCAAGGGCTGCGAGCAGATGGACTTCCGGCAGTTCTGGCAGGCGTACGAGGACGTGGTCCGGCGGGCGCGGCGCAACGAGCTGACCATGGAGGACTACTCCGGCACCACAATCTCGCTGACCAACCCGGGCGGCATCGGCACCGTGCACTCGATGCCGCGCCTGATGCAGGGGCAGAGCGCGATCATCGGCGTCGGCGCGATGGAGTACCCGGCGCCGTACCAGGGCATGTCCGAGGCCACCCTCGCCGAGCTGGCGGTCAGCAAGATCATCACGCTGACCAGCACGTACGACCACCGGATCATCCAGGGCGCGCAGTCCGGCGAGTTCCTCAAGGTGATGCACGAGCTGATCCTGGGCGAGCACGGCTTCTACGACGAGATCTTCACCGCGCTGCGCATCCCGTACGAGCCGGTGCGCTGGATGCGCGATGTCGCGGTCAACTCCGAGGGTCAGATCAACAAGACCGCGCGGGTGCACGAGCTGATCCACGCCTACCGGGTGCGCGGGCACCTGATGGCCGACACCGACCCGCTCGAGTTCAAGATCCGCAAGCACCCGGATCTCGACGTGCTCCAGCACGGGCTGACCCTGTGGGACCTCGACCGCGAGTTCCCGGTGAACGGCTTCGCCGGCCGGCAGCGGATGAAGCTGCGCGAGATCCTCGGCGTGCTGCGCGACTCGTACTGCCGCCGGGTCGGCATCGAGTACATGCACATCCAGGACCCGGAGGAGCGGCGCTGGATCCAGGAGCGGATCGAGCGCAAGTACGAGAAGCCCTCCCCGGACGAGCAGAAGCACGTGCTCAACCGGCTCAACGCCGCCGAGGCGTTCGAGACCTTCCTGCAGACCAAGTACGTCGGCCAGAAGCGCTTCTCGCTGGAGGGCGGCGAGTCGCTGATCCCGCTGCTCGGCGAGGTGCTGGAGTCCTCCGCCGAGAACGGGCTGGACGAGGTCGTCATCGGCATGGCGCACCGTGGTCGACTCAACGTGCTGGCCAACATCGTCGGCAAGCCGTACGAGAAGATCTTCTCGGAGTTCGAGGGACACCTGGACCCGCGCTCGACGCAGGGCTCCGGCGACGTGAAGTACCACCTGGGCCAGAACGGCAAGTTCACCACCCCCGACGGCGAGCACGCGGTCAAGGTGTCCGTGGTGGCCAACCCGTCGCACCTGGAGGCCGTCGACCCGGTGCTCGAGGGCATCGTCCGGGCCAAGCAGGACCGGATCGACCTCAAGCTGGAGGGCTACACCGTGCTGCCGCTGGCGGTGCACGGTGACGCCGCGTTCGCCGGGCAGGGCGTGGTCGCCGAGACGCTCAACCTGTCGCAGCTGCGCGGCTACCGCACCGGCGGCACCGTGCACGTGGTGGTCAACAACCAGGTCGGCTTCACCACCGCCCCGGAGTACAGCCGGTCCAGCCTCTACAGCACCGACGTGGCCCGGATGATCCAGGCGCCGATCTTCCACGTCAACGGCGACGACCCGGAGGCCGTGGTCCGGGTGGCCCGGCTGGCCTTCGAGTACCGGCAGACGTTCAACAAGGACGTCGTGATCGACATGGTCTGCTACCGCCGGCGCGGGCACAACGAGGGCGACGACCCGTCGATGTCCAACCCGCAGATGTACAAGATCATTGACTCCAAGCGCTCGGTCCGCAAGCTCTACACCGAGGAGCTGATCGGTCGCGGCGACATCACCGTGGAGGACGCGGAGGAGCTGCTGCGCGACTACCAGTCGCAGCTGGAGCGGGTCTTCAAGGCCACCCGGGACGCCGCCTCGGCGCCGCGCCAGCTCAACCGGCCGCGCCGTGAGGAGGAGCCGGAGCCGCAGGTCGACACCGCCACCGACGCGGCCGTGGTGAAGGCGATCGGCGAGGCGCACGTCAACCTGCCGGAGGGCTTCACCCCGCACAAGCGGATCCAGCAGCTGCTCGACCGGCGGGCCAAGATGTCCGTCGAGGGCAACATCGACTGGGGCTTCGGCGAGATCATCGCGCTGGGGGCGCTGCTGCACGACGGGGTCACCGTCCGGCTCGCCGGTCAGGATTCGCGCCGCGGCACGTTCGTCCAGCGGCACGCCTCCGTGGTCGACGCCCGCACCGGCGACGACTACCTGCCGCTGAAGTCGCTCACCGGCGACGGTGAGCGTTCCCGGTTCTTCGTGCACGACTCGCTGCTCAGCGAGTACGCCGCGATGGGCTTCGAGTACGGCTACTCGGTGGAGAACATCAACGCGCTGGTCGCCTGGGAGGCGCAGTTCGGCGACTTCGTCAACGGCGCCCAGTCGGTGATCGACGAGTTCATCTCCTCCGGCGAGGTGAAGTGGGGTCAGCGCTCGGCGGTCACCCTGCTGCTGCCGCACGGCCACGAGGGTCAGGGCCCGGACCACACCTCCGGCCGCCCCGAGCGGTTCCTGCAGATGTGTGCCGAGGACAACATGCGGGTCTCCATCCCGACCACCCCGGCGAACTACTTTCACCTGCTGCGCCGCCAGGCCCTGTCGCCGAAGCGCAAGCCGCTGGTGGTCTTCACGCCGAAGTCGCTGCTGCGGCACAAGCTCTGCGTCTCGTCGGTGGAGGACTTCACCACCGGCACCTTCCAGCCGGTGCTGCGCGACACGGCCGCCCCGGCGGCGGAGGCGGTGAAGCGGGTGCTGCTCTGCTCCGGCAAGATCTACTACGACCTGTTCCAGGCCCGGCAGGAGCGCGGCGTCACCGACACCGCGATCATCCGGATCGAGCAGCTGTACCCGCTGCCGGTGGAGGAGATCCGGGCCGCCCTGGCGCAGTACCCGAACGCGGAGGACTTCGCCTGGGTGCAGGAGGAGCCGGCCAACCAGGGCGCCTGGTCGTTCGTCGCGCTCAACCTCCTGGAGCACCTCACGGACGTCCGGCTGCGGCGGATCTCCCGCCCGGCCGCGGCCGCCCCGGCGGTCGGCTCGGCCAAGACGCACGAGGTCGAGCAGAACGCCCTGATCGAGGCGGCACTCCCCCGCCCCTAAGCTCCACCCATCCCTGCGACACCCCCGGTCCCGCCCGCTCCCCGCGGGCGGGACCGGCGGCCTTCCCGCCCGCGCATCAGAGACGCATCAGAGACGCATCATTGAGGAGCGAGGACGTTCCGATGTACTTCACCGACCGTGGTATAGAGGAGTTGGTCGAGCGCCGGGGCGACGAGCAGGTGACCCTGGAGTGGCTCGGGGAACGCCTGCGCGACTTTGTGGACCTCAACCCCGACTTCGAGACCCCCATCGAGCGCCTGGCCACCTACCTGGCCCGCCTCGACGACCCCGACGACGAGTAACGCCCTCACCCCACCCCAGGTTGATCATGATTATTGCGCGTGTCGTCGGCGTGTCGCGGCAACAACTTCATGATCAACGAAGAGGGCGGGGAAAGCCCTCGGGGGTGAGGGTCGGAGGGCCTGGGTCGGAGGGTGCGCGATCTTCTAGGGTGGGGACGTGGCCCGGAGTGTGTATCTGACGAGTGTGGGATCGGGCGGGGGTAAGTCGACCGTCGCCCTCGGGCTGGCCGAGTTACTGTCCCGCCAGGTCGGGCGGATCGGCGTGTTCCGGCCACTGGTCGCCGACGCCGGCCCGGACCCGATCCTCGCCCTGCTCAGCGAGCGTTACCGGGTCGAGCAGCCGCTGGCCGAGCTGGCGGGGATGAGCTACGCCGAGGCCACCGCCCTGGTCGCCGACGGTCGGCGGGAGGAGCTGATCTCCGCCGTCGTCGAGCGCTACCGGGCGGTGGAGCGGCAGTGCCCGGCGGTGGTCGTGGTGGGCAGCGACTTCGACGACCCGGGCGACCCGGCCCGCCCCCGGGAGCTGGCCTTCAACGCCCGGCTGGCCACCGAGTTCGGCAGCGTGGTGGTGCCGGTGGTGGACGGCTTCGGGCAGGAGCCGGCGGCCGTCGCGGCCGCCGTGCGGGGGGCGTACCACGATCTGGCCGACCTGGGCGCGACCGTGCTCGCGGTGATCGCCAACCGGGTGCCCGGGCCGATGGCCCTGCCCGAGCTGCCGGTGCCGGCGTACGCCATCCCGGAGGTTCCGAGCGTGTCGGCGCCGACGGTGGCCGAGGTGGCCGCGGCGCTCGGCGCCACCCTGCTTGCCGGGGACGACGCCGCGCTCGGGCGGGACGTGCTGGACTTCGTCGTCGGCGCCGCACACGTGCCCACGCTGCTGGACCACCTCACCGAGGGCGCCCTGGTGATCACCCCCGGGGACCGCGCCGACCTGCTCGTCGCCGCCAGCGCCGCGCACGTGGCCGGGCAGGTGTCGGTGGCGGGGCTGGTGCTCACCCTCGGCGAGCAGCCCGACCCTCGCGTGATGCGGCTGGTGGAGGGGCTGAACACCGGGTTGGCGGTGCTTTCCGTGCACAGTGACAGCTACGACACGGTGGCCGCGTCCAGCCGGATCGAGGGGCGGCCCAGCGCGGCCAACCCGCGCAAGGTGGAGGCCGCGCTCGGCGCGTTCGAGCGCTGCGTGGACACCGACGACCTGGCCCGCCGGCTGCGCGTCAGCCGGTCGACCCGGGTCACCCCCCTGATGTTCGAGAACGAACTGATCGACCGGGCCCGGTCGCAGCGCCGCCACCTGGTGCTGCCGGAGGGCGCCGACGAGCGGATCCTGCGCGCGGCGGAGATCCTGCTCCGTCGGGGGGTGGTCGAGCTGACCCTGCTCGGCCGGCCGGACGACATCGCCCGGCGTACCCGTGAGCTGGGCGTCGACCTCGGCGACGCGCACGTGGTCGACCCGGTCACCAGCGGGTGGCGGGACGACTTCGCGGCCGAGTACGCCCAACTGCGCGCCCACCGGGGCGTCACCGCCGAGTTGGCGCACGACATCGTCGCCCAACCCAACTACTTCGGCACCCTGATGGTGGCCACCGGGCGGGCCGACGGCATGGTCTCCGGCGCGACGCACACCACCGCCGCCACCATCCGGCCGGCGTTCGAGATCATCCGAACCCTGCCGGAGGTCTCGGTGGCCTCCAGCGTCTTCTTCATGCTGCTCGCCGACCGGGTGCTGGTCTACGGCGACTGCGCGGTCAACCGCGACCCGGACGCCGCCCAGCTCGCCGACATCGCGATCTCGTCGGCCGACACCGCAGCCCGGTTCGGCATCGAGCCCCGGGTGGCGATGCTGTCGTACTCCACCGGCAGCTCCGGGGCCGGCGCGGACGTGGAGAAGGTCGCCACGGCCACCGCGCTGGTCCGGGAACGCCGGCCAGACCTGCTGGTCGAGGGGCCGATCCAGTACGACGCGGCGATCGACCCGGCGGTGGCGGCGACCAAGCTGCCGGGCAGCCCGGTCGCCGGCCAGGCCACGGTCTTCATCTTTCCGGACCTGAACACGGGCAACAACACGTACAAGGCGGTGCAGCGCTCCGCCGGGGCGGTCGCCGTCGGCCCGGTGATGCAGGGCCTGCGCCGGCCGGTGAACGACCTGTCCCGGGGCGCTACCGTGCCGGACATCGTCAACACGGTGGCGATCACCGCCATCCAGGCGGCCACCGGGGAGGCCTCGTGAGTCGGGTGCTGGTGCTCAACTGTGGGTCGTCATCGGTCAAGTGGCGCCGCTACGACGGTGACCGGGTGCTCGACCAGGGCACCGTCGAGCGGGTCGGTGAACCTGGTGGCGGCCCGGCGGACCATACCAGCGCCGTCCGGCAGATCCTGGCCGGGCAGGACCTGAGCGTGCTGGCGGCGGTCGGGCACCGGGTGGTGCACGGCGGCCGGACGTTCACTGAGCCGGTCGTGGTCGACGACGCGGTGCTGGCCGCGATCCGGGACCTGGTGCCGCTCGCCCCGCTGCACAACCCGGCCAACCTGGCCGGCATCGAGGTGGCCCGGGAGATGCTCCCGGACGTTCCGCAGGTCGCCGTCTTCGACACCGCGTTCCACCACACCCTGCCCGAGGCCGCCGCCACCTACGCGATCGACCGGGACACCGCCGATCGGTACGCGATCCGCCGGTACGGATTCCACGGCACCTCACACGCGTACGTCTCCCGGCGCGCCGCCGAACTGCTGGGCCGCCCGTACGAGCAGCTCAACACCATCACCCTGCACCTCGGCAACGGGGCCAGCGCCTGCGCGGTGGCGGACGGCCGCAGCGTCGCCACCTCGATGGGCATGACCCCTCTGGAGGGGCTGGTGATGGGGACCCGCAGCGGCGACCTGGATCCGGCCGTGATCTTCCACCTGCGTCGGGAGGGTGGGCTGTCGGTGGACGAGATCGACGACCTGCTCAACCACCGCAGCGGCCTGCTCGGGTTGACCGGCGTCAACGACATGCGCGAGGTGCTCCAGCACCGGGCGGCCGGGGACCAGGCTGCGGAACTGGCCTTCGACGTGTACTGCCGGCGGATCACCGGCTATGTGGGCGCGTACTACGCGCTGCTCGGCCGGGTCGACGCGATCGCCTTCACCGCCGGGGTCGGCGAGCACGCGGCGCCGGTCCGGGCCGCCGCGCTGGCCGGGCTGGACCGGCTCGGCATCACCGTCGACCCGGCCCGCAACGCCGGTAAGGGTGACCGGGTGATCTCGCCCGAGGGCGCCGAGGTGACCGTCTGCGTCATTCGCACCGACGAGGAACGGGAGATCGCCCGGCAGGCCCGGGCCGTGGTCGAGGCCGGCTGACGGCACTCCGGCGGCCCGTCAACACGGGTACCTCGGCGCCGGTCAGCGCCCGGGCCGGCAGCCTCAGCGCAGCGCCAGCCAGGCGACGAGGGCCACCAGCAGCACGGCGACCACCGCCGCACCGATGATCAGCGGCGGGCGTGACGGGGACTCCGCCGGCGCGGTGGCCTCCGGCGTCTGGGTGAACGTGCGGAACGCCTCGGTGTTGCCGCTGGGGTCGGTGTAGTTCTCAGGCATGCCGGTGACCCTAGCGAAGCAGGTCGCGGCGCACCGCCCCCGCCCATCCGGCACGGCGGTGTCGACCCGGCCGGCGGAGCTGACCCGACCCGGCCGGCGGGTACAGCCGGGCCGGACGGCGGGGTCGCTGCCCACACCCGGGCACCTACCGTGGAACGATGGGGGCGGGGCGGCTGATCGCCGTACTGGTGACAGCGCTGCTGGCCGGTTGCGCGCCGGCCACCGCCGTGGCGGACGGGTCCACCGCCGTGGCGGACGGGCCGCCGTCGGCGCGCCGGGCGCCCGAGGGGTCGTACGTCGTCGGCGTGCGTACGCTCACCCTCGATTCCCGCTCGGCGCGCCCCCTGCCGGTGACCATCTGGTACCCGGCGTCGTCCGACGGGGTGGCCGCCGGGCGGTTCCCGGTGGTCATCTACAGCCACGGCCTGGACAGCCTGCCCGGGCTGCACGCCGGGCTGACCACCCGCTGGGCGGCGGCCGGCTTCGTGGTGGCCGCTCCCGCGTTCCCGCACACCCGGCGCGGTGCCGCCCGGTTCACCCGGGCCGACGTCCGCAACCAGCCGGCCGACTGCTGGCGGCTCATTCGGCACCTGAGCCGCCTCGACACCGACCCCGGTGATCCGCTCGCCGGCCACCTGGACCTGGCGTCGATCGCCGCCGCCGGCCACTCGGCCGGCGGCTTCACCACGGCCGGCATGTTCACCGAGGGGCACCCGGCCCGGCTGCGCGCCGGGATCGTGATCGCCGGGGGCGGACTGCCCGGCAGCTTCGCCGGACCGGCCGCGCCCGTGTTCTTCGTGCACGGCACGGCCGACCCGGTGGTGCCGGTCGCGGTCGGCCGGGCCGCGTACGGGCGCACCCCCGGGCCGGCCGCCTTTCTCAACCTGCTCGGCCAGGGCCACGGCGCGTACCTCACCCCGGGTCAACCGGGGTTCGCCCCGGTCCTCGCCACCACCACCGACTTTCTCCGCTGGACCCTCTACGACGACGGCGCAGCCGGCGCCCGCCTCCCCGCCGACGCCCGCACCCCCACCTTGACCCACTACGAGTCCCGCCCGGCCCGTTGACGCCCGCCGGCCCTGCAAGGTTGAGCGCTGGGTCACCGCGCGGCCACGCCACGCCAAACCCGGCCAGGCGGGTCAGCCCGGCAAGGCACAATTGGATTCATGTCCCGTCGCGTCACCCCCGCGCTGCTGGCCAGCGCCCTGCTCACGGCCGGCCTGGTCGGCTGCTCCGCGGACGCACGCAAGGTCCAGAGCGCGCCAGCGCCGGTCGAGCCCTCCTCCATCGCCTCGGCGACTCCGCGGGTACCCGCCGGGACCGCGCCACAGCGAGCCTTCGCCGTCGGCGTACGCCAGCTCAAGCTGAACCGGGACGGCCGGGCGCTGCCGGTGACGCTCTGGTATCCGGCGGCCGGGGAGACCGGCGGCGCGGCCAGGCGGTCGGCGGCGGCCGCGGAGGGCCGGTTCCCCGTGGTGATGTTCAGTCACGGCCTGGGCGGGCGGCCGGACGACTACGCCACGCTGCTGACCCGGTGGGCGGCGGCGGGCTTCGTGGTGGCGGCGCCAGCCTTCCCGCACACCGCCCGGGGCGGCGACGGCAACATCCTCGACGTTCTCAACCAGCCGGCCGACGTCTCGTACGCGCTGTCACAGGTGCTGGCGCTCGACGACAAGGCCGCCGATCCGCTGCGCGGCCGGCTGGACGCCGACCGGGTGGCCGCCGCCGGGCACTCGGCCGGCGGGGTGACCACCATCGGTCTCTTCACCGCCAGCCGGGACGAACGGCTGGACGCCGGTGTGGTGTTCGCCGGCACGGCGCTCGGCGTGGGTACGGCGTTCGCCGGCGCGGCCGCGCCCCAGCTGTTCGTGCACGGCGAGCTGGACGAGGTGGTCGACTACGCGGCAGGCCGGGCCGCGTACGACAAGGTGCCGTGGCCGAAGGCGATGCTGAGCCTGCCGAAGGGGGACCACGGGCGGGCCCTGCTCAACGACGGTGCGGCGCTGCGGGTGGTCTCGGACACCTCCGTCGAGTTCCTCCGCTGGACGCTCTACGGCGACCCGGCGGCCAAGGGCCGCATCTCCACCGACGCCACGCGCGGCGACATCGCCACCTTCGACGATCACCTCTGACCGGCCAGCGCGCCGAGGCGCCGCGGCGTCAGGCGGTGTGGTCGATCACGACCTTGCCGAAGGCGTCACCGGAGTACAGCCGGGCGAAGGCGTCCTCGACCCGGCTGAACGGGACGACGCTGTCCACCACCGGGCGCACGCCGCTGTCGGCGCAGAACGCCAGCAGCTCGTACAGCTCGCCGGGCGTGCCCATCGAGGTGCCCAGAATCTCCAGCTGCATGGCGAAGACCCGGCGGAGATTGACCGACGGCTCGTGACCGGCGGTGGCGCCGGAGACCACGATCCGGGCCATCGGCGCGGCCGACTTCATCGAGTGTTCGAAGGTGGCCGCGCCGACCGTCTCGATCACCACGTCGACCCGTTCCGGCAGCCGGGCACCGGGTTCCACGGCGGTGGCGCCGAGCGCGGTGATCCGATCCCGTTTGGTGGCGTCGCGGCTGGTCGCGTACACCCGCTTGCCCATCGCGACGGCGAGGGCGACGGCCGCGGTGGCCACGCCGCCGCCCGCGCCCTGCACCAGCACGCTGTCGGCGTCATCGACGCGGCCCTTGGTGGTCAGCATCCGCCACGCGGTCAGCCAGGCCGTGGGCAGGCAGGCCGCGTCGGTCGCCGCCATCCCGTCGGGCAGCGGGACCAGGTTCGACCGGGGTACGGCGACCCGCTCGGCCAGGGTGCCGGGGAAGTACTCGGAGAGGATGGAGACCCCGCGCGGGTCACCCTGGGTGACCACCACCGGGTAGACGACCACCTCGTTGCCCTGCGGATCCACGCCGACCGCGTCGCAGCCGAGGATCATCGGCAGCTGGGCCTCGGTGAGCCCCACCCCGCGCAGTGACCAGAGGTCGTGGTGGTTGAGCGAGGTGGCCCGCAGCTGCACGGTCACCCAGTCGTCGGCCGGGCGGGTCGGCTCGGGCCGCTCACCGACAGTGAGCGCGGCGAGCGGATCGGCGTCGTCGAAGCGGGAGGCAAAGGCAGCACGCATGATCGGCACGGTAACAAGCTGAGCGCCGGTTAAGAAGGGCCTCCCCAGGCACGAGATGTTAGGAAGGGCCCCTTCTTATGCAGGAGGCGTTAAGAAGGTGTCCTTCCTTACCGGCGGGCGACGCCGTCGCGGCGGGCGGCTTCGGCGACCGCCGCGGCGACGGCCGGCGCGACGCGCGGGTCCAGCGGCGACGGGACAATCGCCTCGGCGGTCAGCGACTCGGCCACCACCCCGGCGATGGCGTCCGCGGCGGCGATCTTCATCCCCTCGGTGATCCGGGTGGCGCGCGCGTCCAGCGCGCCCCGGAACACACCGGGGAAGGCGAGCACGTTGTTGATCTGGTTGGGGTAGTCGCTGCGCCCGGTGGCGACCACCGCGACGTGCCGGGCAGCCACCTCGGGGTGCACCTCCGGGGTCGGGTTGGCCAGCGCGAACACGATTCCGCCGGGCGCCATGCCGGCGACCGCGGCCTCCGGGATCTGCCCGCCGGAGACGCCGATCAGCACGTCCGCGCCGCGCAGCGCCTCGGTGATGTCGCCGCGGCGGCCCTCGGCGTTGGTGGTCGCGGCCAGCTCGGCCTTGGTGCCGGTCAGCTCGGTGCGGTGCCGGCCGATGATCCCCTTGGAGTCGCAGACCACCACCTGGTCGGGGTTGACGCCCCCGGCGACCAGCATCTTCGTCACTGCCACGCCGGCCGCGCCGGCGCCGCTCACCGCGACCCGCAGGTCACCGAGCTTGCGGTTGAGCAGGGTGGCCGCGTTGCGCAGCGCGGCGAGCACCACGATCGCCGTCCCGTGCTGGTCGTCGTGGAAGACCGGGATGTCCAGCGCCTCGTCGAGCCGACGCTCCACCTCGAAGCAGCGCGGTGCGCTGATGTCCTCCAGGTTGATCCCGCCGAACGAGGGGGCCAGCGCCCGCACCACCGCGACGATCTCGTCCACGTCCTGGGTGTCCAGACAGACCGGCACCGCGTCGACCCCGGCGAACTGCTTGAACAGCACCGCCTTGCCCTCCATCACCGGCAGGGCGGCACGCGGGCCGATGTTGCCGAGCCCGAGCACCGCCGAGCCGTCGGTGACCACCGCGACGGTGTGCGACACCCAGGTGTAGTCGTCGACCAGGCCGGGGTCGGCGGCGATCGCCTCACACACCCGGGCCACCCCCGGGGTGTACGCGAGGGAGAGGTCCTCCCGGCTGGTGAGCGGCACCGTCGAGGTGACGGCCATCTTGCCGCCCCGGTGCAGCTGGAAGACGGGATCAGCGGGGTCCACGGTGGACGAAGGCATGGCGGTGACTCCAGGATCTGTCGAGCAGACGGGGCGGCCGGCCCGGCCGCGAGGTGGGCGGCGAGCGGTGGCACGCGGTGCGGGGGGTCACCCGGGCACTTTCCGAGCATAGTGTCGACACTGCCACTCGGATGTGAGCAGGGTCATAACGGTCGACGCGGGACCCGTCCGGGGCGCGGCCAGTAGCGAGCCACCACCCGCCCCCGCACGTCGGCCACCCCGTACGCCCGGGAGTCGTCGATGACCAGGTCGTTGTCCCCGCGCAGCCACCAGCCACCGCCCTGCGGCCGGACCGCCCGCTTCACCACCAGCAGCTCGGGGCGGGTCCGGAAGACCGCGACCACCACGTCACCGGGGCGGATCGGCCGACCGCAGGGGCGGACCAGCACCGCGTCGCCGTGCCGCAGCGTCGGTGCCATGGACGGGCCGGTCACCAGGACAGCGGTCAGCGGCCCCCGCAGCCGGGGCGCCTCCGCCGGGTGATCGGCCCGCACTGGTTTCACCTCCACCCACTTCGGGGAGCATCCCCAGGAGTAATGTCGCCTTTGATCATCGCAAACTTCCCATGGAGGATCCCGATGCGACTTCCGCGCATCCTTGCGCCCCGCGTCACCGCGAGCGCTCACTGCGACCTGCCGTGCGGCGTCTACGACCCGGCCCAGGCCCGGATCGAGGCCGAGTCGGTCAAAATGATCTGCGAGAAGTACCAGGCGAACACCGACCCGGAGTTCCGCACCCGGGCGGTCATCATCAAGGAGCAGCGCGCCGAGCTGGTCAAGCACCACCT
Organism: Micromonospora sp. U21; assembly: GCF_018070045.1. Taxonomy (GTDB): domain Bacteria; phylum Actinomycetota; class Actinomycetes; order Mycobacteriales; family Micromonosporaceae; genus Micromonospora. Next base: position 72,621 of record NZ_JAGPYK010000004.1, on the reverse strand, counting down.
GTGGGTGCTCTGGACCGACTACTTCAAGCCCCCGCACTTCGAGAAGTACCCGCAGCTGCACCAGCTCTTCAACGAGGCCACCAAGCTCGCCGGCTCGGCTGGGGTCAAGGGCAGCCTCGACCCGGCCACCGCCGACAAGCTGCTGCAGAAGATCGACGACATCTCGAAGATCTTCTGGGAGACCAAGAAGGCGTGACCTCACCCGTCACCCCGACGATCCGGCCGGCACGTCCTCAGGATGTGCCGGCCGTCGTCGCCATGGTCCACGAGCTGGCGGAGTACGAACGCGCCGCCGACCAGTGCCACCTCACCACCGAGCAGTTGACCTCGGCCCTGTTCGGGACCGCGCCGGCGCTCTTCGGCCACGTCGCGGTCGACGAGCACGACCAGCCGATCGGCTTCGCGCTGTGGTTCCTCAACTTCTCCACCTGGGCGGGAGTGCACGGCATCTACCTGGAGGACCTCTACGTCCGACCGCCCGCCCGGGGCACCGGCGCGGGTCGGCTGCTGCTCGCCACCCTGGCCGACCTCTGCGTACGACGCGGTTACCGGCGGCTGGAGTGGTGGATGATCGACTGGAACCCCGCCGCCGGTTTCTACGCCTCGATCGGCGCGGAGCAGATGAGCGAGTGGGTCCCCTACCGGCTCAGCGGCGACGCACTGCGCGACCTCGCCAGCCAGGCCACCGCCGCCGGCACGCGTCCGGGCGGCTGACCGGGTAGAGTCCCCGACCGGGGGGATGAGGCGTGACTCAACTGACCGGCCAGCCAGCGACCGACGACGACGTGGTGCACCTCACGGTGCCCGCCGACGGCGGTTACCTCGGCGTGCTCCGCACCGCCACCGCCGGTCTCGCGGCCCGGTTGCAGTTCGCGCTCGACGAGATCGAGGATCTGCGGATCGCGGTCGACGAGGCGTGCGCCATGCTGCTCGCGATCGCCACCCGCGACGCCGAGCTGGAGTGCCGGTTCTCGGTCACCGAGGACGCGCTGACCGTCGAGGTGACCGTGCCGACCGTGGGTGGCGCCACGCTGCCCGCCGAGTCGTCCTTCGCCTGGAAGGTGCTCACCGCGCTGACCACGTCGGCGTCCGCCACGGCCGCCGAGGGCCGGGCGACGATCTCGCTGCTCACCCGCCGCTCCGGCGGCTACTGACCGACCCGTCGCCTCGTCACACGCCGAGTGCGGTCATTCGAAACCGAGGGCCCGGGTCGTCGGGGGGCTGACCAACAGCCAGCTGACGCCGAGGCCCAGTGCCATCAGCGGCACGCCGAGCCAGCCCAGCCCGGCCTGGATCATGAACCACCCGATCGGCAGCAGCATCAGCTGGAGCACGATCGCGGGGGCGCGCGCACCGGCCTGACGGCGCAGCAGCGCGCGGCCCAGTGCCCAGAGCGCGGCCGCCGCCCCGACGGCGAACGCGGTCACCAGCAGCGCCGACAGCAGATCGCTGGTGGCGGCGGTGAGATCGGCCCAGACCAGCCAGGCGGCGATCAACCCGACGGCGACCGCCTCCGCCCACAGCAGCCGGACCGCCCAGCGGAGCGTGACGGGAATCGGGGCCGAGTCGATGGTCACGCGCGCCACGATACCCGGGCTACCGGGAGGTACAGTGCCGCCCATGCGGGCCGTCCTGGTGGTCAATCCGAAGGCCACCACCACCAGCGAACGCAGCCGGGACGTGCTTGTCCGGGCGCTGCGCAGCGAAGTCGACCTCAGCGTGCGCTACACCCGCCGGCGTGGGCACGCCATGGCGCTGGCCCGGGAGGCCGCCGCGGAGGGGGTCGACCTGGTCGTCACCCTGGGTGGTGACGGCACTGTCAACGAGGTGGTGAACGGCCTGATGACGGCCGAGCCACCCGCCGGCGCCGATGGTGCCACGCTGGCGGAGCGACTGCCCGCGCTGGCGACCGTTCCGGGTGGCTCGACCAACGTGTTCGCCCGCGCGCTGGGCCTGCCCCGGGAGTGGCCGGAGGGGACCAGCATGATCCTCGAAGGGCTGCGTCTGGGTCGGCACCGGACGATCGGGCTGGGTCGCGCGGACGACCGCTACTTCACCTTCTGCGCGGGGTTCGGCCTGGACGCCGCGGTGATCCACCGGGTGGAGCAGGCGCGCCGCCGGGGACGCGTCTCCACTCCGAGCCTCTACCTGCGTTCGATCATGAACCAGTACTTCCTCGCCTCGGACCGGCGGCACCCGGCGATCACGTTGGAGCGTCCCGGCGAGCCGGCGGAGGGCGAGCTGGCCACGGTCATCATCCAGAACACCGCGCCGTGGACGTACCTGGGCGATCGGGAGATCAACCCGAACCCGGAGGCGTCGTTCGACCTCGGGCTGGACGTGCTGGCGTTGCGTCAGCTGCGGGTGGCCAGCACGACACGGACGGTGACGCAGTTCCTGTCTCGGCGGCCGGATCCACGCGGCCGGCAGGTGTTACGACTCCATGACACGGCGGAGTTCACCCTGCTCTCCAGCCGCCCGCAGGCGTTCCAGCTGGACGGCGACTACCTGGGCGAGCGGGAGAAAGTCAGATTCACATCCGTTCCCGCCGCACTGAGAGTAATCTGCTAGGTCTCGGGTACTGCCCTAGGTCGACGCGGCCACCACAACTGCACCGACGCGGTCGCCGCCACACCGAGGGGCAGGTGCCGGAAATGTCAGCAATGTCACGTGGACTGTACTATATTGATCCTCGACTGTGGCACGGCGGGTAACCAGGAAGGCGCTGAAACCCGGACAAATGGGTTGTGGGCTTGCTCACCGCCCGGAGTTTTTCCGAGCGTCACCCTTGACATCGCGAGTGTTCGTGAAAGTATTCACAAGCGAACTTGAGTTACCGGGACATTGCCTGGATATGCTCGTCAGGTTGAGCTGTTCCAGCAGGTCCCCGGGACTAACTGCCTGCTCACGCACTGCCGAATGGACCGACGCGAACTGTCACCATCGGCACTGCGGATGCATATAGGAAAAGCACTACAAGCAATAATTGCCACCCCATCCAGAATGAGGAGTGTTGCCGCCATGGACTGGCGTCACCATGCTGTCTGCCGCGACGAGGACCCGGAGCTGTTCTTCCCTATCGGGACGTCCGGACCGGCTCTCCTGCAGGTCGAGCAGGCCAAGGCCGTCTGCAGGCGCTGCTCCGTGACCGACCAGTGCCTGCAGTGGGCGCTCGAGTCGGGTCAGGACGCCGGCGTCTGGGGCGGAATGAGCGAGGAGGAGCGGCGCGCTGTCAAGCGTCGCGGTGGCCTCCGGGTGCTGCGCGCTCACTCCGCCTGATCCCACGACACAGCTGTACGCCCCGGTGGGTCCGCCCGCCGGGGCGTTCCGCTGTCCTGCCCCCGCCGACGCGCCACACCGCACACGCCGGCGCGCGAACTCACGCACCTGACCTACCCGCCCGACCGCAACGTCCACTGACCACGGGTACCCGCTGCCCCGTACTCTGATCATTCGCAGCCAGCGACCTCGGTCACACCGCCGACGCCGAGACGCGCCGAGCGGACCGCTCGTCGCAGCGACCGGACCGCTCGTCGACCCGCCGCAGCACCAACTCGACCAGCTCCGGGGCGTCGGTCAACGGGTCGGCCACCGCCACCGCGCCGGCCGCCCGGGCCGCCTCGGCAACCGCGTCGTGAAAGAGGCCCGGCGCCAGGAAGTACCCGGCGACCGCCACCCGGCGAGCACCGACCGTCCGTAGCCGGGCCACCGCGACGCCGGTCGCCGGCGGGGCCGCCGAGGCGTACGACACCCGGCAGGGCACCCCGAACTCCGCGCCGAGCGCGTCCGCCACCAGGCCCACCGAGCCACGCGCCCCCGCGTCCCGGGTGCCCGCCGCGGCCAGCACCAGCGCGTCGAAGCGACCCGTGCACGACTCACCGAGCCGGCGCCGCAGCCCCGTCAGCAGAGCATGGTCCACCGTTCCGTCCGCCGGACCGAGCACGTCGGTCACCCGTACCGCCAGCGGAGGCCCGGCCTGCGCCGCGGCGGCGACGGCCGCCGGTATGTCGACCCGATGGTGGTACGCGGCGGTCAGCAGCAGCGGCACCAGCACCGCGCGACGATGGCCGGCCACCGCCAATCCACGCAGCACCTCGGTCGGTCCGGGCTCGGTGTGGTCCAGCCAGCTCGTCCACACCGGGGTGCCCGGACGGGCCGCCGACACCGCCCGGCCCAGCGCCCGGGTGGCCTCGGCTGCGCGGGGGTCGCGGCTGCCGTGTGCGACCAGCACCACCGGATCCGCGCCGCCGGCCGTGCGGAGGCCGGTCGGGGTCGTCAACGGGGAGGTCAGGCGTGCAGGCCGCACTCGGTCTTCTCGAACATCGCCCACCGGCCGGCCCGCGCGTCCTCGCCGGCCTTGGTGCGACGGGTGCACGGCCAGCAGCCGATCGAGCCGTAACCCTGCTTGAACAGCTCGTTGACCGGGACGTTCCAGCGGGCGATGTAGGCGTCCACATCGCCCTGCGACCAGGCCGCGATCGGGTTGACCTTGACCTTGCCCCGCCGCCCGTCGAAGGTCACCACCGGCGTGTTGGCCCGGGTCGGCGACTCGTCCCGACGCAGGCCCGCGGCCCAGGCGTCGTACCCGGTCAGCGCCCGTTCCAGCGGCTCCACCTTGCGCAGCTGGCAGCAGTCGTCGGGCGACTTGTTGAACAGCCGAGGACCGTACTGGCCATCCTGCTGACCGACGGTGAGTCGAGGCCGGATGGACCGGACGTTCACCGGGAGCGTCCGCGCCACCTCGTCCCGCACTCGGAGGGTCTCCGGGAAGTGCAGGCCGGTGTCGAGGAAGACCACGTCCACCCCGGGGGCCACCCGGGACACCAGGTGCGCCAGCACGGCGTCGGCCATCGAGCTGGTGACGCAGAGCCGGTCGCCGAAGGTCTGCGCCGCCCAGCGGGCGATCTCCAGCGCCGGGGCGCCCTCCAGCTCCCGACCCGCCTGCTCGGCCAGCGCCCGCAGCTCGTCGGGGCTGCGTCGGGCCGGATCGGCCGGTGTCGGACCGCCCGGACCGACCAGGCCCAGGCCGGCCGCGGAAACCAGACTCATCGGGTCACCGCCCGCGACAGCAGCCCGGTGAACTTCACCGAGAAGACCCGGGCGCAGGCGTGGCACTCCCAGGCGCCGTGCCCCGCCTCGTGCGGCCGCAGATCCTCCTCGCCGCAGTACGGGCAGTACAGAGGTGCCGCTCGGTTCTCGCTGCTCATCGCAGTTCCTCCTCGTCGACTCTGATCACCCAGTTGGCGAACGTCTCGCCCTCGCTCCGGCCGGCCAGGTAGCGGCGGGCCAGTCGTTCCACGTACTCGGGAAGCTCGTCGGCGGTGGTCTTCAGGCCGCGCAGCTTGCGCCCGAAGCCGGCGGTCTGCCCCTGCGCCATGCCCAGGCCGCCGCCCAGGTGCACCTGGAAGCCCTCGACGTGCCGACCGTCCGGGCCGACCACCAGCTGGCCCTTGAGCCCGATGTCGGCAACCTGGGTGCGGGCGCAGGCGTTCGGGCAGCCGTTGATGTGGATCGAGATGCCGGCGTCGAAGTCGCGCAGCCGCTGCTCCAGCCGAGCCACCAGCTCCTCGCCGCGGGCCTTCGTCTCGACGATGGCGAGCTTGCAGTACTCGATGCCGGTGCACGCCATGGTGCCGCGCCGCCAGGCCGACGGCCGGGCCTCCAGGCCGATCCCGCGCAGGGCGTCGACCAACGACTCGGTCCGCTCCGACGGCACGTCGAGCACCAGCAGCTTCTGGTACGGGGTGAGCCGCACCCGGTCGCTGCCGTGCGCCTCGACCACGTCGGCCAGCTGGGCGAGCTGCCCGCCGGAGACCCGCCCGACGACCGGGGCGGCCCCGACGTAGTGCCGCCCGTCGGCCTGCTCGTGCACCCCCACGTGGTCGATCGGCTTCGCCGGCAGGTCCGGCGCCGGGCCGTCGAGCAGCGTCCGGCCGAGGTAGTCCTTCTCCAAAACCTCGCGGAAGCGCTCCACGCCCCAGTCGGCCACCAGGAACTTCAGCCGGGCCCGGTTGCGCAGCCGCCGGTAGCCGTAGTCGCGGAAGATCCCGACCACGCCGGCCCACACGTCGGGGACCTCGGCCAGCGGCACCCAGACGCCGAGCCGCTGGGCCAGCATCGGGTTGGTGGAGAGGCCACCACCGACCCAGACGTCGAAGCCGGGGCCGTGTTCGGGGTGGTCGACGCCGAGGAAGGCGATGTCGTTCGACTCGTACGGGGTGTCCACCAGCCAGGAGATCGACGTCTTGAACTTGCGGGGGAGGTTGGAGAACTGCTTGTCGCCGACGTACCGGGCGACGATCTCGTCGATCGCCGGCGTCGGGTCGAGCAGCTCGTCGCGGGCCACCCCGGCGACCGGGCTGCCCAGCACGATCCGGGGGCAGTCGCCGCACGCCTCGGTGGTCTGCAGGCCGACCGACTCCAGCCGACGCCAGATCTCCGGCATGTCCTCGACCCGGATCCAGTGGTACTGGATGTTCTGCCGGTCGGTGATGTCGGCGGTGTCCCGGGCGAACTCCCGGGAGATGTCCGCGATGACCCGCAGCTGGGCCAGGCTGAGCTGGCCGCCGTCGATGCGGACCCGGAGCATGAAGAACTCGTCCTCCAGCTCGTGCGGCTCCAGCACGGCGGTGCGCCCACCGTCGATGCCCGCCTTGCGCTGGGTGTAGAGGCCCCACCAGCGGAACCGGCCGCGCAGGTCCTGCGGGTCGATGGAGGCGAAGCCGCGGTGCGCGTAGATGGTCTCGATCCGGGCCCGGACGTTGAGCGGGTCGTCGTCCTTCTTCATCCGCTCGTTGGGGTTGAGCGGCTCGCGGTGGCCGAGCGCCCACTGACCCTCACCCCGTGGCCGGCGCGTCGCCGCCCGGGCGGGGCGGGCCGGCGGGTCCTCGGAACGGGCCGGGATGCTGCTGACCGCCATCGCGGCGTCCTCCGTTGTCTGCGGTGCCTCGGGGCGGGCGCGGGGCGCGGCGGCCGGCCCGTCGAGAGCGGGCGGGACAACGGTGTCTGAGACAGCCGGCGCGGAGCGCGCCCGAGACAGATGGGTCGGGCGTCGTCAGTGAGCCGGACAGATCGCGCTGCGCACGCGGCCGTAATCGACGTGGCGACGAGCCACGAAGCGGCGGACGACAGCGGCGGTCATGGGGCTCATGCTGCCACACCGCATGGGGGCCGGCCAATGTGCGCGTGCCGGATCCCACATCACGGGCCGGGCTGGCCGTGACAGGCTCGGGCCGTGGGCATATTGTCCGAAAGGTCGACCGAAACGGCGCGGGCCCGGCTGCGCCGCGTTCCGGTCTGGCTTCCTCCGGCGGTGCTGACCCTGGCTGTCACCGGCACCGGGCTGGGCTCGGCCCAGCTCTGGCGCGACGAGCTGGCCACCTGGAGCGCCGCCACCCGGTCACCGGGCGACCTGGCCCGGTTGGCCGCCACCATCGACGCCGCCGCCGGCCCGTACTACCTGCTGATGCACGGTTGGCTCGCGCTCGTCGGCGACTCCACGGTGGCCCTGCGCGCGCCGGCGGCGCTGGCGATGGCCGCCGCCGCAGGGCTGCTCGCCGTCCTCGGCGCGCGGCTGGTCGACGGGCGTACCGGTCTGTCCGCCGGGCTGCTCTTCGCGCTGCTCCCCGGCACCTCCCGCTACGGCCAGGAGGCCCGCCCGTACGCCCTGGCCACCGCGCTCGCCGTCCTCGCCACCCTGCTGCTGGTGACCGCGCTGCGCCGGCCGGGCTGGGCCCGGTGGGCGGGGTACGCCGCCGCCGTGGCCGCGCTCGGGCTCACCCATCTGATCGCGCTGACCCTGCTCGTCGCGCACGCGCTGGTCGTGCTGATCGCCGGGTGGCGGGGCCGCGCCGCAGCCGGAGTGGCCGGGTCGGAAGCGGCCGGCGCGAACAGGTCGGATCGCCCGGATCGCCCGGATCGGCGAGCGTGGCGGTGGGTGGTGGCGCTGCTGCCGGCCGCGCTGCTGGTCGGCCCGCTGCTGCTGAAGGCCGGCACGCAGCGTTCCCGGCAGTTGGACTGGGTCGACCCCGCCCGGCTGGACGACCTGAGCGCGCTGCCCGGCGGGGTGGCTCAGAGCAGTCTGGTGGGCGGCCTGCTGGTCGGCCTCACCGCGCTCGGCGCGGCACGCCTCGGGCGACGGGCCCTGCTACCGCTGAGTGCGGTCCTGCTGCCCGTACTGCTGCTCTTCACCGCCGGCACGGTCGTGCCGCTGTGGGTACCTCGGTACCTGGTCTTCGTGGTGCCCTTCGCCTGCCTGCTGGCCGGCGCGGCGCTCGCCGGTGTGGCCGCGCCGGCCGCGCTGGCCGTGGTGGCCCTCACCGGGCTGCTCGGCCTGCCCGATCAGGCGGCGCTGCGGCGGACCCATGAGTGGCCGCGCAGCGCGCCGGTGGACTACGCGGGTGCCGCCCGGGTGATCGCCGACGGGCAGCGGCCCGGGGACGCCGTGGTCTATTCGCCCCGGGACAGCTGGCTCTTCCTCGATCTGGGCGTCGAGTACCACCTGGGGAACCCGCCGCGGGACGTGCTGGTCACCGAGGACGAGGTCCGTCGGGGCGACCTGTGGGCCGCCGAGTGCCCGCGACCGGCGCGATGCCTGGCCGGCACGCCACGGGTGTGGCTGGTCGTCGCCGGGCGGCACGCCGAGCCGCTGGCCACCGTGCCGGGCGCCAAGGGCGACGCGCTGCGCGCGGACTTCACCAGCGCACGTGTCTGGCAGCGACCCGGCTTGACCGTCGCCCTGCTGACCGGCCGTCCCGGCCGCTGACTGACCGCCCGTCGTGCGGGCGCGCCGGCCGCGGGCCCGTCGGGTCACGGCCATCTGGGTGAGCGTTATACCGCAGAGGTATATATGACTCACAGGTATAACCCTCACCCACACACCTGCGCCCGGAGCCGAGCCGCCCGAGCGGAACCCGGCGCCGGCGGGAGTCGCAGGTCAGGATTGCGAGCGGCCCTCGGGCGCGCTGCGAGCCAGCGGTACGACCAGCACCGCCTCCGTGCCGCCGTTGGCACCGGCGCGCAGCTCGATGGTGCCGCGCAGCTCCCCGGTGACCAGCGCGCGGACGATCTGGAGGCCGAGCCGACTGCCACGTTCGGCGTCGAAGTCCGGCGGCAGCCCGCGTCCGTTGTCCGCGACCGAGACGTGCAGCATCTTGCGGAACCGGTGCGCCGAGACCACCACCTCCGGCCGGGCCGACGGATCGGTACCGCGAACCACGGCGGGCACCACGTCGGAGGCGTCCCCCTCGTCGGCCGGTGGGAAACCGTGCTCGACGGCGTTGAGGAGCAACTCGTTGAGGACCATCACCAGCGAGGTGGCGATCTCCGCCGGCAGCACGCCGAAGCTGCCCCGCCGGCGCATGCCGACGCTCACCTCGGTCGCCGCGACCTCGGTCGCCGCGCTCGCCACCCGGTCGACGATGCCGTCGAACTCGACCGCCTCGTCGCTGGACATGGAGAGCGTCTCGTGCACCAGGGCGATCGAGGCGACCCGACGGACCGACTCCTCCAGGGCGACCCGGGCCTCCGGCATGGCCACCCGGCGGGCCTGCAACCGCAGCAGCGCGGCCACCGTCTGGAGGTTGTTCTTCACCCGGTGGTGGATCTCCCGGATGGTGGCGTCCTTGGTGATCAGTGCCCGGTCGCGCCGGCGGACCTCGGTGATGTCCCGGACCAGCACCAGCGCGCCGATCGGAACCCCGGCGGGCATCAGCGGCAACGCCCGGGTGAGCATCGTGGCGCCACGCGCGTCGATCTCCCGCCGGGGCGGCGCCTCGCCGCGCAGCGCGGCCAGGATGCCGTTCGCCGCCTCGGTGCCGTCCAGCGGGTCGCCCGCCAGCCGGCGGTGCAGCGCGGCCAGATCCTCCCCCACGAGGTGGGAGGCGTAGCCCAACCGGCGGTACGCGGACTGCGCGTTCGGGCTCGCGTAGGTGACCTTGCCGCCGGCGTCGAGCCGGACCAGGCCGTCGCCGACCCGGGGCGCGGAGGTGGTCTCGCCCGGGTGTCGGGGCGGCGGGAAGGTGCCGTCGGCGATCATCTGGGCCAGGTCGTCGGCCGTGGTCAGGTAGTTGAGCTCCAGCTGGCTGGGGGTACGCGCGGTGGAGAGGTTGGTGTCCCGGCCGACCACGGCGATCACCTCGCCGGCCTCCCCCTCGGCGGTGCGCAGCCGGACCGGGATCGCCTCGTGGCGGGCCGGTACGTCGCCGTACCAGACCGGGTCGCCCTCCCGCCAGATCCGGCCCTGGGAGTAGGCCACACCCAGGTGGGCCACCTCCGGCCCGCCGACGATCCGCCCCACCTGGTCGTCCTGGTACGCGGTGGGCGCGGTCGTCGGACGGACCTGGGCGACGCAGAGGAACGTGCCGTCCGCGTCGACCGGCACCCAGAGCAGCAGATCGGCGAAGGACAGGTCGGAGAGCAACTGCCAGTCGCCGGCGATCCGATGCAGGTGGTCGATGTCGGCCGGACGGAGATGGGTGTGCTCCTCGGCGAGGTCGCGCAGCGTGGACACGATGACCAGCGTGCCACGCCGCGTCTCACATCGTCGCGGTGACCTTCTTCAGCCCGCGCGGCGCATCCGGATCTTCGCCCCGGGTCAGCGCCAACGCCAACGCCAGCCGCTGCAACGGCAGGATGTCCAGCAGCGGGGCGTACCGCTCGTCGACCTCGGGAACGGCGAGCCGGGTGGCGCCCGGCACGTCGGCGGAGCCGACCACCACCACGTCGGCGCGGCGCTCGCCGAGGCGGGGCAGCACCTCGCCCATCGACCGGCCGCCCGGGCCCGAGCCGACCACGGCGAGCACCGGGACCTCCGGGTCGGTCATCGCGAGCGGACCGTGCAACAGGTCGGCGCCGGAGAAGGCGAGAGCCGGTAGGTACGAGGTCTCCATCAGCTTCAGGGCGGCCTCCCGTGCGGTCGGGTAGGCGTACCCGCGCCCGGTGGTGACCAGCCGGCGGGCGAAGCGGTAGCGCGGAGCGAGCTGCGCCGGGGTGTCGTCGGCCAGGGTGCGGGCGGCCAGCTCGGGCAGCGCGGCGAGCGCCTCCCGCTCGGCCGCCGGCAGCACGCCGTCGCCGGCGCGGATCCCCTCGACGAGCATCAGCAGAGCGAGCAGCTCGGCGGTGTACGTCTTGGTGGCGGCCACCGCCCGCTCGTGCCCGGCGGCGATGTCGATGCTCAGCTCGGCCACCTCGGCCAGCGGGGACCCTGGGGCGTTGGTCACCGCGAGGGTCAGCGCGCCGGAGGCCCGCGCGGCGCGCAGCACCTCGGCCAGGTCGGGCGAGCCGCCGCTCTGGCTGACCCCGACGACCAGCGCGTCGGACAGGTCGGGGCGGGCGCCGAACAGGGTGACCGCGCTGGGCGAGGCGAGCCCGGCGGGCAGCCCGAGCCGGATCTCGGCCAGGTACGCCCCGTAGAGGGCCGCGTGGTCGGAGGTGCCACGGGCGGTGAAGACCACGTGCCGCGGCCGACGCTCGGCGACGGCGGCCGCCACCCGGGCGACGTCCCCGGCGTTGGCGGTGGAGAGCAGGCGCGCGTAGCCGGCCGGCTGCTCCTCGATGTCGGCGGCCATCCCGGCCCCTGCACGCGTCACGGACACTCCCCTCTTGCGCGATTTCCGCGCGTTTCCTGCTCAGTCTTGCACCTTTGATCTGAGCAGAGCAATCGAACGAGCAGCAGTGCGCAGTTGATCACCGAAGCGTCCCAATATCAACTAGGCTTGTCCCGCTTCACCCGGTGTCGCTGCGATGAGAGGACGATGTGCCCGAGGGAAGGGACGACCCCGCGCTCTCCGCGACGGAGGAGCTGGCCCTGGCCCGGCTGGCACTGGACGAGGGCGACCTCCACCACGCCGCCGGCCACCTCGCCGGCGCGCTGGCCCGGGCACCGACCCTGCCGGAGGTGCACGAGACGTTGGCCCGGCTGGCCGCCGTCGGCGGGGGTGGGCTCGACCTCTTCCCGATCAACCACCACACCTTCGTCGGCGCGGTCGTCGCCCGCGCCCACCTGCTGGCCGCCGCGGGTCGTCCGGCCGAGGGGCTGGAACTGCTGGCCGCGGCCACCGGGTACGCGCCCGGCACGGAGTGGGCCGGCGTGCCGTGGGTGATCGCCCCCGAGCTGGCCGAGCGGCTGGACCCGGAGCACATCGCCCGGGTCCTCATGCAGGTCTGTGCCGCGTTGCCCGACCCGGTGCCGCGCGTCGGCCGGGGCGCGCTGGCGCCGTACCTCACGCTGGCCCGCAACGCGGTCACCGTCCGCCCCGAGCACGGTCTGCTGCTGGGCGCGGCGTCCGCGCTGGCCAGGCGGCTCGGCGAGGTCACGCTGGCGATCCGCTGGGCCACCCGAGGTGTCCGGTCCCAGCCGTCCAAGATGGGCGAGGTCTGGCTCGGGTACGCGTACCGCAGCGCTGGCCGCACCCGCGACGCCCTCGCGGCCCTCGGCCGGGCCGTCGCGCTGGACCCCGACGACCTGGCCATCTACGCCGACATCGCCGGCACTCTGGCCGAGACCGGCCGGCTGGACGAGGCGCTGGAGTGGACCGAGCGGGCGCTGGCCCGGGACCCGTCGTTCGACTGCGCGGTGCACACCGCACACCGCCTGCGGCACCAGCGCGACGGCGACCTCGCCCACCTGGTCGCGCTCGCGGACTTCGTCCGTGACCACCCGGACGACAGCCACGAGCACGGCGATCTGGCCCAGTGCTGCCGGGGTCGGCCCTGGCTCGGCCAGCTGACGCCGGCCGGCGGTCCGCTGCTCGACGCCCTGCGCCAGGCGGTGGCCGACGACGACAACGGTCTCGGCAGTGCCGTACGCCTGACGGCGGCAGCCCCGCCGAGCGCCGTCCGGACGGCCACGTCGGTGGCACCCGGGCTGCGGATCGAGGTCGCCGGCACGCCGGAGCCGGACCCGCGGGAGCCGCGGCGGGCGTCCACCCGACGCCTGTGGCACTACGCGGGCATCGTCCCGACGCCCGCGCTGCCGGCACCCTCGGCGGCGGCGGTCGAGCGGATCGGGCAGGTCGCCCACCCGGCGTGGCCACACCCGCCGGCTGCCTACGACGCGGCGGTGGGCCTGGCCGGCCTGGACGTGGCCGACCTCCTCGGGCTGCTGGTGCATCCGCCGGCGGCGCCGGCCAACGCGCTGGGCCGACTGCTGGCCGCGCAGGACCCGTCGGTCTGGGTACGCGGCGTGCAGGTGTGGGCCTGCCAGGGGCTGCTGCACCACCGCACCGACGAGCCGTGGGAGGACTCGACCCGGCGCCGGGTGCTCGTCGACCTGGTCTGGGGCGTGGAGGACTGGGTCACCGAGGCGGCACTGTTCGCCCTGGTCACCGCCGCCTGGGTGGATCCGGCGGTGCGATCGGACGTGGCCCGGGTGGTGGCCGAGCGGCTGGCCGACGCGGCAGCGGTGGCCCGGGCGCGGCCGGTTCCGATCGCCGTCTCCCTGGCCCACCTGGCGCTGGCCGCCCCGGCACTGGACCCGGCCACCGCCACGCTCGCCAGCGAACTGCTCGGCGAAGCGCCACCCCGGCTTCCGCGTCCCCGCAACCCGCTCCGGCGCCTCTGGCGACGCCTCACCGCCTCGCGCCGCCGCCCCTGACCCCCGGTACTCGCGACCTCGTGAACGACGCGCCGCGCCGTCCCCGGAGGGGACGACGCGGCGTGGGTGGGTGTCGGGGTCAGGCGACCGTGGCCCGGCCGAGAGCGATCTCGGCTTCTTCCTCGGGGGTGGCCTGTGCCGGCACCTCGTTCGCGGTGCGCAGCGGGATCTCCTTGATGAACCAGGCGAGCACCGGGATCGCGATGGTGAACAGCACCGCCCAGAGGAAGACGTTTGAGATCGCGTCGGCGAGACCGCCGAGCACCAGCTCACGCGCCTGGGCGGGCAGCTCCTTGAGCTTCTCCAGATCCATCCCGCCGCCCTCGCCACCGAAGGCGCCGCCCGCGCTGGAGACGGCCAGCCGGCTGGCGAAGATCGCGCCGAACAGGGAGATGCCGAACGAGCCGCCGATCGACCGGAAGAAGGTGGCCGCGCCGCTGGCCGCGCCGAGGTCCTTCTGCTCCACGCTGTTCTGCGCGATCAGCATGGAGGTCTGCATGAGGAAGCCCATGCCGGCACCCAGCACGACCATGTACAGCGAGGACTGCAGCTTGCTGGTGTCGGTGTCGAGCAGCGTCAGCAGTGCCATGCCCGCGGTCATCACCACGCCACCGATGATCGGGTACGCCCGGTACCGGCCGGTCTTCGTGATCGCCCGCCCGATGACCAGGGAGACGACCAGCATGCCGAACATCAGCGGCAGCAGCAGCAGGCCGCTGTTGGTCGCCGAGGCCCCCTGCACGGTCTGCTGGTAGAGCGGCAGGAAGTTCATCGCGCCGAACATCGCGAAGCCGAGCAGGAAGCCGATCAGCGAGATCAGTGCGAAGTTGCGGTTGGCGAAGAGGGCCAGCGGGAGGATCGGCTCGGCGACACGGCGTTCCACCAGGCCGAACGCCACCAGCGCGAGCACGGACAGCACGGCCAGGCCGAGGATCTGCGGGGACGTCCAGTCGTACTCGTTGCCGCCCCAGGTGGTGATCAGCACGATCGCGGTGATGCCGACCGAGAGCAGGCCTGCGCCGAGCCAGTCGATCCGGTGCTCGGTGCGGTACTTCGGCAGGTGCATGGTGGTGATCAGCAGAAGCAGCGCGACGCCGCCCAGCGGCAGGTTCACGTAGAACGCCCAGCGCCAGGAGAGGTGGTCGGTGATGAAGCCGCCGACCAGCGGCCCGGCCACCATGGCGATGGCCATGATGCCGGCGATCATGCCCTGGTAGCGCCCGCGCTCGCGCGGCGGGACCAGGTCGCCGATGATCGCCATCACGCCGACCATGAGCCCACCGGCGCCCAGACCCTGCACGGCCCGGAAGGCGATGAGCTGCACCATGCCGTCCTGGGGACCGCCCAACATGCCCGAGCCGGCCATGCCGCAGAGCGCGGAGCCGAGCAGGAAGATGCCGACCGAGGTCAGGAAGACCGACTTGCGCCCGTAGAGGTCACCGAGCTTGCCCCAGATGGGGGTGGAGACGGTGGTGCCGAGAACGTACGCGGTGACCACCCACGTGAAGTGGTCGAGGCCCCCGAACTCGCCCACGATTCGCGGCAGCGCGGTGCTGACGATCATGTTGTCGAGCATCGCGAGCATCATTGCGATCATCAGCCCGAACAGCACGACCCGTACGTTGGGTCGCGCGCCGGCCTGGGTTGCCTGAGTCATGGGTAAGCTCCCCCCGAGGATTGCCATACTTACTTGTCGCCCGGCTAGTCACCTTACTAGCCGCACGGTAAGTTGGGCACCAACTGACGGTCAAGCCAATTGGGGGCGTGGGTGAGGGAGAGCGCAGGTGGCACCCGCGAGCGGATCAAGGCCGTCGCGCTGGAGCTCTTCACCGAGCAGGGGTACGAGAAGACCTCGCTGCGCGAGATCGCCGAGCGCCTCAACGTCACCAAGGCGGCGCTCTACTACCACTTCAAGAGCAAGGACGACATCGTCGCCAGCTTCGTCGAGGACCGGCTGGAGCGGATGGACGCGCTGACCGCCTGGGCCGCGTCGCAGCCGGCGACCCTGGCCACCCGGCGCACGCTGATCACCCGGTACGCCGACACGATGTTCGCTGGCGACCAGCCGTCGGTGATGCGCTTCTTCGAGCAGAACCAGACCGTGCTCAAGAGCCTCGCCGCCGGCCAGCAGATGCGCGGCCGGATGATGGAGCTGGCCAACGCGCTCTGCCGGGGCGACGACTCGCCCGCCGCCCAGCTGCGCGCCGCGCTGTCGCTGTTCGCGGTGCACAGCAGCTGGTTCGCGGTCCGGGCGCCGCACATCACCGACGACGAGCGCCGCCGGATCGCCCTGGAGGTGGCCGACGAGCTGCTGGCCGCGATCGGCGCGGAGCCCGACGAGAGTGGGACCCCGGCAGCGCCGGGGAGCCCGCAGGGCTGACCGCCCGGCGGCTCAGCCCCGGGGCAGCTCCAGACGCAGGCCGAGCAGGTCCACGCCCGCCACCGGCGCCCAGTCCTTCTCCGGGTAACGGACGAAGCCGAGCCCCTCGTACAGCCGGTGCGCCGAGACGGCCATCCCCGCACGGACGCAGATCACCACGGCCGTGCAGCCCAGCTCGGCCGCGCGGTCGACGCACGCACGGGCCAGCGCCGCGCCAACGCCCCGGCCCTGCGCGGCCGGGTCGACCGCGAGCATCCGGAACTCCGACTCACCCGGGCCGGACAGCTCGGCGAACGGGGTGCCCGGCAGCACGAAGGTGACCGAGCCGAGCACCGCGCCGGTCGCCTCGTCCACCGCGACCAGCACCTCACCACTGGTCGCCCGGGTCGACACGTCGGCCAGCACCGCGCCGTATCCGTGCTCGCCCTTGAGCTGGCCGTCCGCCTCGTACGCGGCCACGGTCAGCCGGGCCACCGCCGGGAAGTCGCCCGGGTCGGCGCGCCGGACCAGCAGGCCGCTCAATCGATCACCGCGATGAGGTCGCCGTCCTGCACGACATCGCCCTCGTTGACGGCGAGCTGCTTGACCACACCGTCGGACTCGGCGATGACCGGGATCTCCATCTTCATCGACTCGAGGATCACCAGGGTGTCGCCCTCGGACACGGTGTCGCCGGCCGACGCGACGACCTTCCAGACGTTCGCCACCATCTCGGCGCGGATCTCCTCGGCCATGTCCAGGCCCTCCCTTTTCCCGATGTGCCTGCCGACGTATCCAATCATGCGGCGGCGGACCATGGGCGTGGAGCGGTGCGGCTCGCGTGCCCGGCCGCCCCGAGGGAAGGTGTCGGGTGCCGGCCGCACTACCATCAGCGGGTCGGACCCGACGCCGGGCCGCCGGTAGCTGCACCGGCGTGTGGTCGTGCGCAGGGCGGATCCGACCCATCACGAGGAGGTCAGCATGGCGAAGAAGTCCCGCAAGAAGAAGGCACGTAAGAAGAACGCCGCGAACCACGGCAAGCGTCCCAACTCCTGAACGGGCCGACGGGCCGACGGCCCGTCACCGGTCAGACCCACCCGGCGGACGCCGGGAACGCCGGTGGCCCGGGTCGAGATCGACCCGGGCCACCGGTTTGTCCGTTCGGTACGCCGACGTCAGTCGGCCAGTTCGCGGGAATCGCTGGTCTCGAAGACGACCAGCTCGGTGAGCTTGACCCGCAGCCTCTCGCGCAGCTCGTCCGGCGCGGTCTCGTTGCCGCAGCAACGCGCCACCAGCGCCCGCACCTCCTGCTCGAGCCCGTACTCGCGCAGGCACGGCCCGCACTCGTCGAGGTGGTGCCGGATCAGCGAGCGCCGCTCGTCGGCGCACTCCAGATCCAGGTAGAGGTAGACCTCCGCGAGCACCTCACGGCAGTCCGTCTCGTGCGGCTCCCCACAGCTCACGTCACACCTCCCGGCCGGCAGCGGCAGCGGTCGAACCCTTCGAGGCGCGGGCCGCACTGAAGCCACGCTCCCCGGCGTACTGCTCGAGCAGCTTGCGCAGATTACGACGGCCCCGGTGCAGACGCGACATCACGGTGCCGATCGGCGTGCCCATGATGTCGGCGACCTCCTTGTAGGAGAAGCCCTCGACGTCGGTGAGGTAGACGGCGAGCCGGAAATCCTCCGGCAACTGCTGGAGGGCCTCCTTGACGTCGCTGTCCGGCAGCCGGTCCAGAGCCTCGGTCTCCGCCGAGCGCAGCCCACTGGAGGTGTGCGACTCGGCCTCGGCGAGCTGCCAGTCGGTGATCTCCTCCGTGGGCGCCTGGATCGGCTGGCGCTGCCGCTTGCGGTAGGAGTTGATGTAGGTGTTGGTCAGGATCCGGTAGAGCCAGGCCTTCAGGTTGGTGCCCTGCTCGAACTGGTGGAAGGCGGCGTACGCCTTCAGGTACGTCTCCTGGACCAGATCCTCGGCATCCGCCGGGTTGCGTGTCATCCGCAGCCCAGCAGCGTAGAGCTGATCGACGAATGGCATCGCGTCCCGCTCGAAACGGGCCCTGCGCTCGTCCGTCTTCTCGGTGGTCAACCGCACATCCCCTCGCGTCGGATGCTTTCCCGCCGAGGATACGCGCACGGGCCTGCCCACAGATTCACTTCCCGTCGGTGTGCCCATGCTCACCGCACCCACCCCGCCCGGTCCCGCCGTCGCGGGCCAGTCCGGGCCACCCAGCAACTGCTTCAGCTGCCGGGCGTCCCGTTCGTCCCGTTCCCGGCTCCGTGTCTCGGTCGGCACCGGTCACCCCCTCGCAGAAAGTCGTCCGCGGGTAGTAACGCGAGAAGACGGGTGGGGCATTCCGGCCCGCCCTCCCGTTCCTGGCCCCGGCCCCGGCGAACGGCCGGCGCTGGGACCAGGAAGGGCCTGGGAGGATTTGGCCCCGCCCGTCCGATTCCGGTAGGCGGCACCATCCGATGCAACGACCCGCGCCCGGCACCGGACACGGTTCGCCCGGCCGACCCGGGTCGCCGGATCAGCCGGCCGCCCAGCCCTGGGCGCGCAGCCAGTCCAGCACCGCGGCCGCCGTGCCGGCCGGATCCCTGCGCAGGTCGTGCGTCTCTCCCGGCCGGGTCACCACCTGCACGGCCGGCCCCGGCTCCGGCACCCCGAACGGGTCACGGTCGCCGTTGACCACCAGTGTTGGCAGCCCGGTGGCCAACTCGGCGGCCCGGGAGCGCTCCGGCCGCCCGGGCGGGTGCAGCGGAAAGGCCAGCGCGACCACGCCGGCCGCGCCCACCGCACGGGCCGTCCGGCAGGCCACCCGAGCGCCGCTGGAGCGACCGCCGACCAGCAGGGTCGGGACGTCCGGCTGCCGGTCGCGCAACCCAGCGAGCACCGTCGTCCAGGCCTCGTCGAGGTGCCCGGCGGGAGCCGGCGCACGGCGGCCGGCGACCCGGTAGGGCTGGGTCACCCGCACCACCGCCAGACCGGCCGCGACGGCCGCGTCGCGCACCGCGAGCAGGTCGGGCGCGTCCACGCTGCCGCCCGCACCGTGCCCGAGCACGAGCAGCGCGGCGGCCGGCCCGTCCGGCAGGTCGGTGTCGATCCGGGCCGGACCGCGCGGGGTCTCGATCTCGTCGCTGGGCGGCACCGACCCATTCTGCGCTGCCCGGCCGGCACCCGGGACCCGACCGGGCCTGTGGTCAGCTCAGCGGGACCAGGGTGAGCAGACGGTCCCGTACCGGCGGGCCGGCCTCGTCCGCGGCGTCCGGATCCGGTTCGACCTGGCCGCGCCAGGCCACCAGCATCGCCCGCCGCTCGCGGGGCGTCGTGGCGCCCCACACGCCGTGGCAGTCACCCACCTCCAACGCCCAGGCCAGGCATGACCCCTGGACGTCGCAGCTGCGGCACAGCGCGACGGCGGCGTCCGCCGGCTCGTTCGGCGCCGGAAAGAAAGTCTCCGGATCAACGCTCTGGCATGTGCCTCTGGTGCGCCACGCGTCATCCTCTCGACGTTCCCGCAAGGCCCGCAGCAGTCGCGGATCTCGCCGCGCCGCGGCCACCTCGTGCGGGCGGGGCATACGCGCCCGTGTCATCCACCCACCTCCCCCGTGGGACCGGCAAGATCGGTGGATGTCGTCCGCCCCGTGCGAATCGACACCCACTACCGGCGCTGTGTTCTATCGCACTTCCGGACACCGAGACAAGTGCCTGCCGGGAAGATGACTGAACGGCCAGGCGACGAACACCCGCAACCCCGGCAAATCGGCGCCCGACGATGCGCACGGGCCTCAGAACAGGGTCAGCTCCTGCGGTGCCACCATCGGTGCCAGCGGCACCCGGGCGATCAACTGCGGCCCGTCGTTGCGGACATCACCCACTGCCGGCCCCACCGGGCGGATCTCCAACCCGGCCAGCTGGTCGGCCGGAGGCGGGGCGAGCAGCCGGCCCGGCTCCTCGGTCGGCGCCAGCCACGACGACCACCGCTCGGGCGACAGCAGCACCGGCATCCGGTCGTGCACCTCGGCCAGCCCGCCGAGCGCCGCGGTGGTCAGCACGCTGAAGGTGAGCCGGCTGTCGGCCCCGGACCCCCAGACCGACCAGATGCCGGCCAGGGCCAGCACCGAGCCGTCGGTGGGGGTCATGTAGTACGCCTGCCGCCCGCCGTCGGGTTGGCGGACCCACTCGTACCAGCCGTCGGCCGGGACCAGGCAGCGGCGACGGGCGAACGCGCCGGCGTACGCCCGGCTGGTGGCGACCGTCTCCGCCCGCGCGTTGATCATGCGAGCCGCGCCGGCGGCCGACCGCGACCAGTGCGGCACGAGGCCCCAGCGGCCGACGCAGAGACTGCGGTGCCCCTCCGAGGTGACCCGGACCAGCGGCACCGGGTCGGTCGGCGCGACGTTGTGGTCCGGCCGGAGCCGGCCGTCGGTGTCGTCGGACGACTCGAACAGCGCGCTCAGCTCGCCGGAGCTCCGGGTCGTCGCGTACCTGCCGCACATGGGCACACGCTAACCCGTCGACGACCCGCCGGCTGTCCCGCCAACCGGGAGTAGGACCGCCGTTCGCCGCAGCCCACCGGCCGACACGGCAGAATGTAACCGTGGGGAACCTGACCGCGACCCGGCCGCCTCAGCCGTGGACCGCACCGACCGCCTCCGACCCGGTGGCGGCCACGCTGCGCCTGCCCGGGTCCAAGTCGATGACCGCGCGCGCCCTGGTGCTCAGCGCGCTGGCCGCCGGTCCGTCGACACTGGCCGGGCCGCTGCGCGCCCGGGACACCGAGTTGATGGCCGCCGGCCTACGGGCGATGGGCGCACACGTGTCGATCAGCGACGACGAGCGCTGGCTGGTCCGGCCGCACCCGCTGGCCGGCCCGGCGCACGTGGACGTGGGGCTGGCCGGCACGGTGATGCGGTTCGTGCCACCGGTGGCGGGGCTGGCCGACGGCCGGATCACCTTCGACGGCGATCCGCACGCCCGCACCCGGCCACTCGGCCCACTGATCGGCGCGATGCGCTCGCTGGGCGTCCGGATCGACGTCACCGGTGCGGGCAGCCTGCCGCTGACCGTGCTCGGCGCCGGCCGGATCACCGGCGGTGAGGTGGTGATCGACGCCTCCGCCTCCAGCCAACTGGTCTCCGGGCTGCTACTGGCCGCCCCGCGCTTCGACCGGGGTGTCGTGGTGCGGCACGTCGGCCCGCCGGTGCCGTCCGCGCCGCACCTGCGGATGACGGTGCAGATGCTGCGCGCCGCCGGCGCGGCCGTCGACGACACCACCCCCGACGTGTGGACCGTCGAGCCCGGCCCGCTCACCGGTCGCGGCTGGGAGATCGAGCCGGACCTCTCCGGCGCGGTGCCGTTCTTCGCCGCCGCGCTGGTCACCGGCGGTGAGGTCACCCTCCAGGGCTGGCCGCGCAGCAGCGCGCAGCCGGTCGAGCAGCTGCGCTCACTGCTGCACCGGATGGGCGGCGAGGTCACCCTCTCCACCACCGGGCTGACCGTCCGGGGCTCCGGCGTGGTGCACGGCCTGACCGCCGACCTCTCCGACGTGAGCGAACTGACCCCGGCACTGACCGCGCTGGCCATGCTGGCCGACTCGCCGTCGATCTTCACCGGCATCGGGCACATCCGCGGCCACGAGACCGACCGGCTGACCGCGCTGGCGCGGGAGTTCGCCGCGCTCGGCGCCGACGTCACCGAGGCGCCGGACGGGCTGGAGATCCGACCCCGGCCGCTGCGCGGCGGCGTGTTCCACACCTACCACGACCACCGGATGGCACACGCCGCCGCGGTGGCCGGGCTGGCCGTGCCGGGCATCGAGGTGGACGACGTCGGGTGTACCTCCAAGACCATGCCCGAGTTCCCGGCACTATGGTCAGCGATGGTGACCGGCAAGAGCTGACGCGACGGAGGACGGATCCTGGCGACCAGACGGCGGGAGTACGACGAGGACGACGTACGGGTCCGGCCCGGGAAGTCCTCGCGTCCGCGTACGCGCACCCGGCCCCAGCACGCCGACGCGGTGGACGGCTTCGTCATCGCCGTCGACCGGGGGCGCTACACCTGTGTGCTGGCCGGCGCCGAGCGCGGCGTCGCCGTGGCCGAGCTGCCCATGGTCACCGCGATGCGGGCCCGTGAGCTGGGTCGGAAGTCGGTGGTGGTGGGCGACCGGGTCAGTCTCGTCGGGGACACCTCCGGCGCGGAGGGCGCTCTCGCCCGCATCGTCCGGATCACCGAACGCCGCTCGGTGCTGCGCCGCACCGCCGACGACGACGAGACCACCGCCGAGGGCCGGCTGGAGCGGGTGGTGGTGGCCAACGCCGACCAGATGGTGATCGTCAGCGCGCTGGCCGACCCGCCGCCACGCACCGGATTCATCGACCGCTGCCTGGTGGCCGCGTACGACGCGGACGTCGAACCCCTGCTCTGCCTCACCAAGGCCGATCTGGCCGGCCCGGAGGAGGTGCTGGGTTACTACACCGAGCTGGAGCTGCCGTACGTGCTCAACCGTCCCGACTCCGACCTGGGCGCCCTGCGCGCGCTGCTCGCCGGCCGGGTGTCGGTGCTGGTCGGGCACTCCGGGGTGGGCAAGTCGACGCTGGTCAACAGGCTGGTGCCGGACGCCGCCCGAGCGGTCGGCACGGTCAGCGCGATCGGCCGCGGCCGGCACACCTCGACCAGCGCGGTGGCGCTGCGGCTGCCGGCGATACCCGGCATCGACACCGACCCGGGCTGGATCATCGACACCCCGGGGATCCGCAGCTTCGGGCTGGCCCACGTCTCCGCCGACAGCCTGCTGCACGGCTTTCCCGACCTGGTCGAGGGGACCGTGGACTGCCCACCCAACTGTCCGCACACGGCGGACGCGGCCGAGTGCGGGCTGGATGCCTGGGTGGCCGCCGGCAAGGCCGACCCGCGCCGGCTGGCCTCGTACCGCCGGTTGCTCGCCTCCCGGGCCGGCGAGGGCGACCAGCGCGGCGAGACCGACCAGCGCGGTCCCGGCGAGGGCGACCGGCGCGGCCCGGACGAGTGAGCCGCCGGGCGTCGGCTAGGTTGCCGGCATGACCGGGTACGCCGATGACCTCGACCTCGCCCACCTGCTCGCCGACCGGGCCGACGCCATCGCCACGGCCCGGTTCCGCGCGCTCGACCTGCGGGTCGAGGCGAAGCCCGATCTGACCCCGGTCTCCGACGCGGACACCGCCGTGGAGCGGGAGATCCGGGCGCTGCTGGCCGAGCACCGGCCGGCCGACGGGCTGCTCGGCGAGGAGTACGGCGACCAGCCGGCCAGCGCCCCGGACGGTCGGCGGTGGATCGTCGACCCGATCGACGGCACCAAGAACTTCGTCCGCGGTGTGCCGGTCTGGGCCACCCTGATCGCGCTCTTCGACGCGGACCGTCCGGTGGTCGGCGTGGTGTCCGCTCCGGCGCTGGGCCGACGCTGGTGGGCGAGCCTCGGCGCGGGCGCGTACGCCGGGCCGGGTCCCGCCGCCGGCGAGCGGATCGGGGTCTCCGCCGTGGGGCGGCTCGCCGACGCCAGCTTCTGCTACTCGTCGCTGACGGGATGGGAGCGCGCCGGGCGGCTCGACGCGATGCTCGACCTGATGCGGACCAGTTGGCGCAGCCGGGCGTACGGCGACTTCTACGGCTACATGCTGTTGGCCGAGGGTGCACTGGACGTGATGGTCGAGCCGGAGCTGTCGCTGTGGGACATGGCGGCGCTGGTGCCGATCATCACGGAGGCGGGTGGCACGGTCACGGATCTGGCTGGTCGACCGGCTCCGGCCGGCGAGCCGGGCACCGAGAGCAGCCTGGTGGCCACCAACGGTGTGCTGCACGCCGACATCCTCGCCCGGCTCGATCGACCAGCCGAGCGCTGACCCCCGGCAGCCTCTATCCTCGCCAGGTGGTCTCCTCCGGCTGGTGCTTCCTCGCGGCGATGATCGTCGCGTACGGCGTCGCCAACCTGCTTCAGTCGGTGGCCGCGGCCCGCACCACGGTCCACCACACCTTCGATCCGGGCCTGCTGCTGCGGCTGGCCGGGCACCGGACGTATCTGGTGGGGCTGAGCTGCCAGATCGGCGGCTTCGTGCTCGCTTTCCTGGCCCGGCGCGACCTGCCGCTGTTCCTGGTCCAGGCCAGCGTGGCCGCCGGGCTCGGGGTGACCGCCATCCTCGGCGTGCTGGTGTTGAAGTGGCGGCTACCGGTGGCCGAGGTGGCGCTGCTGGCCCTGCTCTTCGGCGGGATCACCGCGTTGGTTCTGGCCGCCCGGCCGGCGCCGTCCCGGCAGCTCGGCACCGCCGGGGCGGTCGCCCTGCTGGTGGCGCTCGGCGTGATCGCGGTGCTCGGCTTCTTCGCCGTCCGGTTGCACGGGGCACCCGGTTCGGTGGCCCTCGGCTCGCTGGCCGGGCTGGCGTTCTCCTCGGCCGCGGTGGCCGCCCGGCCACTGGCCTCCGCGCCGTCCGCCGAGGCGTTCCTCGCCAACCCGCTGTTCTACCTGCTCATCGTCCACTCGATCGTCGGTCAGCTGCTGCTGGGCCTGGCGATGCAGCGCGGCTCCACCACCGCCGCGGTCGCCGCGATGGACGCCGCCGGGGCGGTGCCGGCGGCGATCGTCGGCCTCCTGCTGCTCAACGACAAGATCTGGCCGGGTCGGGAGTGGCTGGCCGCAGTGGGTTTCCTGGTCACCCTCGCCTCGGTGATCGGGCTGACGCGGTACGCGGAGCCACAGCACCACCACGCGAACGCGCGCCGCCGCGACCGGGCCATGGTGGGCGTCGGCCAGCCCGGCTGACCGGCACCCACCCGGTGTCCGGCACCGCCGCGCGGCGCCGCGCTCAGGCTTCGACCGGTTTGCGGCGGCTCACCACACGCTCGTAGAGGCGTTCCAGCGCGCCACCGGTCCGTTCCCACGTGTAGCTGCTGCGGACCCGGTCCACCGCAGCGTGGCCGTACGCGAACCGCCCGGCGTTGTCGGCGAGCAGCCGGCGCAGGGAGACCCCGAGGGCCCGCACGTCGCCGGGCGGCACCAGCCGGCCGGTGACCTCGTCGACGACGGCATCCGCCAGACCGCCCATCGCGTAGCCGACCACCGGCACCCCGCAGGCCATCGCCTCCAGCGAGACCCGCCCGGCCGACGAGTAGTGCGGCGTGCAGGCCACCACGTCCGCCGACCGGTACCAGGTGGCCATCTGGTCGTGCGGCACCGCGCCGACGAGCCGTACCTGATCGGCCACCCCGACCTGCTCAGCCAGCTCGCGCAGCCGGCGCGCCTCCGTGTGGTTGGCCAACTGGTCGACCACAGGCCCGCCGGCGATCACCAGCTCGGCATCGCCGACCAGGCGCATCGCCCGGATCAGGTCCTCCTGGCCGTGGCCCGGGGAGAGCCCGCCGACGGAGAGGATCCGCGCCCGCTGCTCGCGGGGCGCCGCCTCACCGTCGGGGTGGAACTGCTCGGTGTCCACCCCCGCCGGCACCATCGCCACCGAGCTGCGTTGCAGGCCCATCCGGGTCAGCTCGTCCACCTCGTCGTTGCACTGGGCGACCGCGATGTCCACGGCCCGGGTCAGCGCACGTTCCAGCGGGATCCGCTCCCCCGGCCCGTCGTATCGGCCGCCCAGGTGGCGCAGCTGCTCGACGCCGAGCGAGTGGAAGGTCTGCACAACCGGGATGTCGGTCTCCCGGACCGCGTGCGCGGCGGCCAGGCCGCCGATCCAGTAGTGCCCGTGCACCACCTCGGGCCGCCAGGCGCCGGCCCACTCGTCGGTCAGCCAGCGACCGAACTCCGTCACGTGTGGGATCAGCTCGGCGGTGGGCAACGGCGTGGGCGGGCCGGCTGGCACCCGGTGCACCTGGTAGCCGTCGACGTCCACCGTCACCGGCAGCCCTGGGTCGTGCCGGCGCTCGTAGAGCCGGACGTCGTGGCCTCGGCCGGCCAGCTCGGCGGCGACCCGCGCGATGTGCTGTTGGGTGCCGACCGGCGGGCCGTCGGCGTGCCGGTACGAGCTGGTGTGCGCGCAGACGAGGCCGACGCGCATGGGTCACCTCCCTGCGATCTTTCCTCGGCAGTGGTCCTCCCGGTCAGAGCGTCCCATTAACCGGGTGAGCGGGAGCCGAAACCTGGCAGATCGGGAACAGTCACCGCAGGTGCCGCCGACACTTGCGCCACGACAATCACGAGAGCTCCGACGCGGACCGGCCGGGCGGCGATCCCGCGTTGATCGACCACCGGCCGGTGGTATGACCAGGCCTCGCCGGGGGTACCGCTCAGGAATGCCGCTGACCCGCAGCCTCGACGACTCGACCGTGGTGATCACCGGCGCCTCCAGCGGGATCGGCACCGCCACGGCGTACGCGCTGGCCCGCCGGGGCGCCGCCGTCGTGCTGGCCGCCCGCAGTGAGCCAGCGCTGCGGCAGGTCGCACAACGCTGCCGGCAGCTGGGCGGTCGGGCGCTGGCCGTGCCGACCGACGTGACAGACCTGGAGTCGGTGCAGCGGCTGGCCGACCGGGCGGCGGCCGAGTTCGGGCGGATCGACGCGTGGGTGAACAACGCCGCGGTGGGCGTCGTGGGGCTGTTCGACGAGATCCCGGTCGCCGAGTTCCGCCGGGTGGTGGAGGTGAATCTGCTCGGCACGGTGCACGGCATCAAGGCCGCGCTGCCGCACCTCGGCGCGGCTGGTGGAGGGGTACTGGTCAACAACGCCTCGGTGCTGGCCGAGGTGGCGATGCCGTACCAGTCGGCGTACAACGCCACCAAGCACGGCATCCGAGGGCTGGCCGACACCGTCCGGCAGGAACTGCGGGTCACCGGCCGGGGCCAGATCTCCATCTGCACCGTGCTGCCGGCAACCATGGACACCCCGTTCTTCCGGCACGCGGCCAACCACAGCGGCCGCGAGCTGCTGCCACCGCCCCCGGTCTACCCGCCGGAGGTGGTCGCCGAGACCATCGTCCGGCTGCTGCGGCGGCCACGCCGCGAGGCGTACGCCGGCGGCGCCGCCCGGCTGCTCGGCCTGCAGTGGCGGCTCGCGCCGGCGCTGGTGGAGCGCGCCCTCGGCTGGTACGCCCACCGGACCCAGTTCGGCCCCGGCGCGCGGGTGGACAGCAGCGGCAACGTCTTCCACGCCGATGCGGAGGGCCGCCGGAACGGCGGCTGGCACGGCCGGCGGCGGCAGCTGGTACGGATGACCGCCGCGTTCGGCCTCGCCGCCGCCGGCACCGCGGTCGGCACGATGGCGGCGATCACCCGCCGATCCCGGTTGGCACGCTGATGACGTTCATCGACCGCCCGGATGCGACCTTCGTCACCCGGGAGCACAATGGGGCGATCATGCCGACCGACGTGCGTTGTCTGGTGGAGATCGACGAGTCGTCCGGTGTGGTCCGGCTGACCGGAGTGCTCGATGCTGCCGGTGCCGACACGGTCCGGGCCGCGCTGCTGGCCCTGCTCTGCGACCGACCCGGCCCGGTGGTGGCCGACGTGAGCGGGTTGCGGGTCGCCGACCAGGTCGGGCAGGGCGTCTTCGCCGAGATCCGTCGGGAGGTCGCCGACTGGCCCGCCGCGGACCTGCTGCTCTGCGACCCGTCGGTCTCCGCGTCCGGCGGTGCGGACGCCGCACTGGCCGGCGTCCCGGCCTGGCCCACCCTGGACGGCGCGCTGGCCGCGGCGCCGCTGGCCGCGGTCCTCACCGCTGAGCTGGCCCCGACCGTCGGCGCCGCCCGGCAGGCCCGCGAGATGGTCACCAGCGGCTGCCAGCACTGGGACGTGCGGCCGCTGGCCGAACCGGCGAGCATCGCGATCACCGAGATGGTCAACAACGTGGTGGCGCACGCCCGGACCCCGATGACCATCCGGCTGGCTCCCCAGGCCGGCACCCTGCGCGTGGCGGTTCGCGACCACTCCCCCCTCCGGCCCGCGTTCGCCGGGCTGGCCCCACCGACCCGGCCCGGCGGGCGGGGCCTGCTGCTGATCGACATGGTGGCCCGCCGCTGGGGCAGCAGCCCGGTACCGGACGGCAAGGTCGTCTGGTGCGTGCTGCACCCCGAGGACGAAACCGCCCCCCTCAGTTGACGGGCCGTTCCCGCCCTGGTGTCCGGCTCACCAGCACACGGCGGGCGGCCCCCGGTTACGGCGGCAGGGCAACGGGTAGTGATCAGACATGCGCGACAACGAGTACCCGACCCCCGTATCCGACACCGAGGCGGAGGGGCTGCCCGACACCGCCGACGACGACTCGACCGCCAACGACGACGTGCTCACCGGGCGCGAGGCGGATGGCCCTGAGCCGGCCCAGCTGCCCGGCGACCGGACCCCGGTGGCGGTGGACCGGTTCGGGACCACCGCCGAGGAACAGCTCGACGGTGAGTCGTTGGACTACAAGCTCCAGCGGGAGAGCTTCGAACCCCCGGTGGACGACCCGCTGGCCGGTCCGGTCGACCCGAAGATCGCCTTCGAGGCGGACAACGAGGCGGCCGCGGCGGAGGCCCAGCTCGACGCCGACGTGATGGACGCCGGTCCGACCTCGGACCCGAACTCGCCGGTCTCCCTCTACGACCACGGCCGGCTCGGCACGGTGGCCGACGCCACGGTGGGCCGGCTGGTGGAACCGGACGAGGGGGCGCACACCGACCAGGAGACCGACTCCGTGGCGTACGACGCGGGTTCGGCCGGCGGCGGGGCGACCGCCGAGGAGCTGGCCATCCACGAGACGGAGCCGCCGCGCTCGGTCTGACCGGGTCAGTCGTCCAGGCCGCGCTCGATGGCGTACCGGGTCAGCTCGACCCGGTTGTGCAGTTGCAGCTTGCCCAGGGTGTTCTGCACGTGGTTCTGCACCGTGCGGTGCGACAGCCCGAGCCGCTGTGCGATCTGCTTGTAGGAAACCCCCTTGGCCACCAGGCGCAGCACCTCCGTCTCCCGGTCGGTGAGGCGCGGTGCCCCGGGCTCCGCGCCCCCGGTCGACCCGGCGTCCGGCCCCGGCCCGGCGGCCAGCCGGCGGTACTCGCCAAGGACCAGCCCGGCCAGGCCCGGGGTGAACACCGGATCACCGGCCGCCGTGCGGCGCACCGCGTCGAGGAACTCGGCCGGCGCGGTCGACTTCACGAGGTACCCGGTGGCCCCCGCCTTGACCGCGTCCAGCACGCTCTGCTGCTCGCCGCTGGCGCTGAGCATCAGCACCCGCACGTCGGGCAGCGCCGCGCGCAGCCTGACGACCACCTCGACGCCGGAGATGTCCGGTAGTTGCAGGTCGAGGACGACCACGTCCGGACGGGCCGCGGGGGCCACCCGAATCGCCTGCCGCCCCTCGCCGCTGGTGGCCACCACCAGGAAACCGGCCTCGGTCAGGTCGCGGGCCACCCCCTCCCGCCACATCGGATGGTCGTCGACCACCATCACCCGCACAGGGGTCACCGCTCAGCCCTCGGCACGGTCAGCTCGATCTCGGTGCCGGCCTCGGGTGCCGACACGATCCGGACGGTTCCGCCCAGGTCCGTCATCCGGCCCCGGATCGACTGGGTCACGCCGAGCCGCCCCTGGGCGGCCGCCTCCACCAGCCGCCCATCCGGGATGCCCGGCCCCTCGTCACGGATCGACACGGTCACGGTCGCCCCCTCGTCCTCGATCAGCACCCAGGCGCGCCCGTCGGCGTGTCGCCCCACGTTGTCCAGCGCCGCGCCGGTCGCGGCGGCGAGTTCCCCCGCCACCCGCCTGGGCAGCGGCACCGGGGTGGCCGGCGCGGAGAGCGACACCGCCGGTGAGGCGTACCGACCGAGCAGCGTCCGAAGATCCACCGTGCCGGCCGAGTCCGGGGCGGTGGCGCCGGCCGGCGCGGTGCCGGCGATCAGTGCGCGCAGCGCGGCCTCCTGTTCGCCGGCCAGACGGGCCAGCTCACCCGCCTCGCCGGGCAGATCGGCGCCGCGCCGCTGCACCAGTGCCAGCACCTGGAGAACCGAGTCATGGATGCCCCGGGCCAGCCGCTCCCGCTCCCGGGTGGCCGCCTCCAACTCCACCGCGCGTTGCAGCCGCTCCTCGGCGGTCGCCGCGAGCCGGGCCACGTGCCCGACCACCACTCCGGCGAGCAGCATCAGGATCACCCCGGTGAACGAGGACTGGCCGATCCGCTCCCGGGTGGCCAGGTCCGCGCCGGCGACCAGCAGCGCGGCCATGGTGCCCCGGCGCCGGCCGCCGGAGACGGCCCAGGCCAGGACCGGACCCGCCATCCAGGCCACCCCCAGGGTGGGCACGCCGGCGGCGAGCGCCGCCCGGCCGACGACCCACGGGGTGGCCAGCACGATGGCCATCACCACCGCGAGGTCGGCCAGCAGCAGTGGCCAGCGCCGCCAGGCCGGGCGGGCGTAGCCGATCGCGGTCGCCACCGTCCAGGCGATCATCACCAGGACCAGGGCCGCGACGGCGAACGGGTGGGCGTACCGGTCGGCGTCGCGCACCGCGAGCACGCAGACGTACGCCAGGGACGCGAACCGGAACACCGCGAGCGCCCGCCAGAGCGGCACCTCGAATCCACCCGACGGCGACGGCATGGCGGTCAGGATGCCACAGCCGGACCAGCCGGGCGTCCGGCAGCGAGTGCGGTTCGAGAAACCCTGACGTACGGTGGAAAAGCCGCGAAATTCTCCAAGATCCGCCGCCGGGACGGGGCCATGACGAATGCAGATCCGCACGCACCGCGTACGGTTGTGCCCATCGAACCTGCGCTCCTGATCGCCGAGGCCTTCGACCAGGCCCAGGTGACCGAGATCCGACACTCGGTCACCTCCTGCGCGATCGCCTCCGGGCTTGTTGGCCAGCGGCTGGACGACTTCGTGCTGGCGGTCAACGAGCTGATCACCAACGCCGTTCGGCACGGCGGCGGGCGAGGGTGGCTGCGGCTCTGGCAGGAGCCGGGGATGCTGGTCTGCGAGGTTGCCGACCACGGGCACGGGATCAGCCCGCAGCGGCTGGGCGACCGCCGCCGGCCGGCCCCGGACACCGCCGGCGGCTGGGGCCTCTGGCTGGCCCGCGAGCTGACCGACGCCATGGAGGTCGCCACCGGCGCCGCCGGCACCACCGTCCGCATCACCTCGGCGCTCACCATCCGCGACCACACCCCGCACTGACCCCCCGCCCCCACGGTGGCGGGGTCAGGCGAAGAGCGCGGAGACGGACTCGCCGTTGTGGATCCGGCGCATCGCCTCGGCCAGGGCCGGGGCCACCGAGAGGACCTCGAGTTCGGGGACCCGCTTGGCGGTCGGGATGGGCACCGTGTTGGTGCAGACGATCTCCAGTACGCCGTCCTGGTCGCTGAGTCGCTGGAGCGCGTCGCCGGAGAAGAG
Source organism: Micromonospora sp. U21 (assembly GCF_018070045.1). Taxonomy (GTDB): domain Bacteria; phylum Actinomycetota; class Actinomycetes; order Mycobacteriales; family Micromonosporaceae; genus Micromonospora. The sequence goes on along the minus strand of NZ_JAGPYK010000004.1, from coordinate 41,340 downwards.
GCCGTGCGTGCAGGCCAGCCGGATCGAGCGGACCTTCAGGCCACGCAGGTGCTCCATCAACTCGACGACCGTGCTGCCCTTGGCGATCTCGTCGTCCAGCACGATGACGTCCTTGTCGGTCACCTCGCCGATCACCGCGCTGATCTTGACCAGGTCGTCGCTGAACCGCTGCTTCGCCCCCGCCGCGACCGGCGTGCCGAGCAGCCGGGCGAAGGCGGCGGCCTCCTTGGCGTTACCCAGGTCGGGCGAGACGACCACGGTGTTGCTGAGGTCGTAGCGCCGGAAGTGGGTGGCCAGTTCGCGCAGCGCGTGCAGGTGGTCCACGGGGACGCTGAAGAAGCCGTGCACCTGGGGCGAGTGCAGGGTCATCGCGAGCACCCGGTCGGCCCCGGCCGAGGTGAGCAGGTCGGCGACGAGCCGGGCGCCGATCGAGATCCGCGGCGCGTCCTTCTTGTCCGAGCGGGCGTACGCGTAGTGCGGCAGCACCACCGTGATCCGGCCGGCGGACGCGCCCCGGGCGGCGTCGATCATCAGCAGCAGCTCGACCAGGTGCTCCTGCACCGGCGGCACCAGCGGCTGGATCAGGAAGACGTCCCGCTCCCGGCAGTTGGCCTGCAGTTGCACTTCCAGGCAGTCGTTGGCGAACCGGGAGACCCGCACGGGATGCAGCGGCACCCCCAGGTGGGCGCAGATCTCGGCGGCGAGGTCGGGATGGGCGGTTCCACTGAAAACGGCGATGTCACGCACGTTCGCACATCGTAGGCGAACCGGTCGGCGCAGGAGGGCGGCAGGTCGCAACCGACCGTGACGCCGGTCGCACCGCGCCGCGGCTCCGGGTACGGTGCTGCCGTGACCCCCCAGTACGTCGCCGCCATCGATCAGGGCACCACCTCCTCGCGGTGCATCGTCTTCGACCGGGCCGGGGAGATCGTCGCCGTAGCCCAGCGCGAGCACCGGCAGGTCTTTCCCCGACCCGGCTGGGTGGAACACGACGCCGAGGAGATCTGGGACAACGTCCGGCAGGTCGTCCAGGAGGCGTTGCGGACGGCCGGCACCGACACGGCCGGGCTGGCCGCGGTCGGCATCACCAACCAGCGGGAGACCACCCTGGTCTGGGACCGGGCCACCGGCCGCCCGGTGGCCAACGCGGTCGTCTGGCAGGACACCCGGACCGGGCCGCTGCTGCGCGAACTGGCGGCGGCGTACGGCGAGGAGTGGTTCCGGACCCGCACCGGCCTGCCACTGGCCACCTACTTCGCCGGGCCGAAGCTGCGCTGGCTGCTGGACGAGGTGGACGGCCTGCGCGAGCGCGCCGAGCGCGGCGAGGCGCTCTTCGGCACCATGGACAGCTGGCTGATCTGGAAGCTCACCGGCGAGCACGTCACCGACGTGACCAACGCCAGCCGGACGATGCTGATGGATCTCGCCTCCCTGGCCTGGGCCCCGGAGCTGCTGGACGCGATGGGCGTGCCGGCGGCCATGCTGCCGGAGATCCGCAGCTCCGCCGAGGTGTACGGCACCGCCACCGGTGTGCTGGCCGGAGTGCCGGTGGCCAGCGCGCTCGGCGACCAGCAGGCCGCCCTGTTCGGCCAGACCTGCTTCCAGCCGGGCGAGGCGAAGTGCACCTACGGCACCGGCAGCTTCCTGCTGCTCAACACCGGGGCCAGTCCGGTCCCGTCGACGCACGGCCTGCTCACCACGGTCGCCTACCGGATCGACGGCCAGCCGGCGGCGTACGCGCTGGAGGGCGCGATCGCGGTCACCGGGTCGCTGGTGCAGTGGCTCCGGGACAACCTCGGGTTGATCTCGACCGCCGCGGAGGTGGAGGAGCTTGCTCGCACCGTCGACGACAACGGCGGCTGCTACGTGGTGCCGGCGTTCTCCGGGCTCTTCGCCCCGCACTGGCGCAGCGACGCACGCGGTGTGATCGCCGGCCTGACCGGCTACATCACCAAGGGGCACCTGGCGCGGGCGGCGCTGGAGGCGTCGGCGTGGCAGACCCGCGAGGTGGTGGACGCGATGAACGCCGACTCCGACGTGGCGCTGCGCCGGCTCCGGGTGGACGGCGGGATGACCGCGAACGGCCTGCTCATGCAGTTTCTCGCCGACGTGCTCGACGTGCCGGTGGTCCGCTCCCGGATCACCGAGACCACCTGCCTCGGCGCCGCGTACGCGGCCGGTCTCGCGGTCGGCTTCTGGCCGGACCTGACGACCCTGCGCCAACAGTGGCGCTCGGACGCACAGTGGGAGCCGGACATGGCCCCGGAGCTGCGCGACCGGGAGCTGCGCAGCTGGCGCAAGGCCGTGCAGCGCACGCTCGACTGGGTGGAGTGACCGCCGGCCCGGCCGTCACTCCCAGCGGTTGCCGGTGAGCTTCTCGTAGACCTCGACGTAGCGGGCCCGGGTCGCCTCGACCACCTCGGCCGGCATGTCCGGCGCCGACCCCTGCTTGTCCCAGCCGCTGCCGGTGGCCCAGTCCCGCACGTACTGCTTGTCGTAGGAGAACTGCACCCGCCCCGGCTGGTACGACTCGGCCGGCCAGAACCGGGACGAGTCGGAGGTGAGCAGCTCGTCGGCGAGGACCAGGGTGCCATCCGGCGCCCAGCCCAGCTCGATCTTGGTGTCGGCGACCAGGATGCCCCGGTCGGCGGCCAGTTCCGCCCCGTGCCGGTAGATGTCGATGGTGATCTGCCGCAGCCGCTCGGCGGTGGCCTGGCCCACCTTGTCCACCACGTCGGCGAACGTGATCGGCTCGTCGTGCTCGCCCACCGGCGCCTTGCTCGACGGCGTGAAGATCGGCTCGGGCAGGATCGACGCCTCGCCGAGCCCCCGGGGCAGCGGCACGCCGGAGACCGCGCCGGTGCGCTCGTACTCCCGCAGGCCGCCGCCGGTGAGGTAACCCCGGGCGACGCACTCGACCGGGACCATGTCCAGCCGCTGGCAGCGGATCGCCCGCCCGGCGAACTCCGCCGGCACGTCGGTGGCCGAGATGACGTGATTCGGCACCAGGTCGCCGAGCTGCTCGAACCACCACAGCGAGAGCGCGGTGAGCAGGCGACCCTTGTCCGGAATCGGCGTCGGCAGCGCGACGTCGTAGATCGAGATGCGGTCCGAGGCGACCAGGATCAGATCGTCGCCGTCGGCGTAGACGTCCCGGACCTTGCCCGAGTGCAGAAGTTCCACGCGCCCTAGTACACCACGCGGCGCCGGTGGGCCCGCTCCGACCACCCACGCCGCCGTTGCGGGCAGGGGTGCCCGGACGGACGTTGACACCTTCCCGCACCGCCTGCGTGAATGGTCCGACCGCCGCCGCCCGCAGGTGCCAGGAGACCCCGTGCCCGCTGTTCGACCCACGATCGACCGCCTCGATGCCGACCCGGGCCGGCGCCGGGTGCTGGGCGCGCTGCTCGGTGCTCCCCTGCTCGCCGCCGGCGGGCTGGCCGGATGCAGCGACCGCCCCGCCACATCCACCGACGACGGGCCGGTCGAGCTGTCGGTCTTCTGGTGGGGCGGGACGAAGCGGGCCGAGCTGACCGAGAAGGTGCTGCGGCTCTACTCGGAGCGCAACCCCAGGGTCACCTTCCGCGTCACCTGGCAGGGCGCCGACGGCTACTACGACCGGTTGGCCACCCAGGCGGCCGGCGGCAACGTGCCGGACCTGATCCAGCTCGACGACGCCGTGCTGACCGAGTACACCCAACGCCAGATCGTCCTCGACCTCAGCGAGCGGGTCGCCGACCACCGGTTGGACCTGCGCGGCCTGCCGGAGAGCCTGATCCGCTACGGCACGGTGGACGGGCGGACGATGGCGGTGGCCGGTGGGCAGACCCTCGCGGCGGTGGTCTTCAACCGGGACCTGCTGCGGGAGCTGCGGGTGCCGGAGCCACGCGGCGGGATGTCCTGGGCGGACTACATCGCCTGGGCGGAGCAGGTCACCGAGGCCAGCGACGGCCGGGTGGCCGGCACCATGGACCCATCCGGCGACTACCGCGCACTCTGGCTCTGGCTGCGCGCCCAGGGCGGCGAGTTCTACCGGGGGCGCCAGCTCGGCTTCGGCGCGGAGGAGCTGACCGGCTGGTTCGAGCTGTGGCAGCGCGCCCGGGGCGGGCGGGCCACGCCGGGCGCGGCACTGGTCGAGCAGGCCGACAGCGGGGAGCCGGCCCGGCAACTGGTGGTCAGCGGGCTGACCGCCGCGTCCTTCGCCTGGTCCCACCAGCTACCGGAGCTGCAACGGCTCACGGAGGCCGAGCTGGGCCTGGTCGGCTTCCCGGGCCCGCCGGGTGCGCAGTGGGCGCGGGCTTCGATGTACTGGGCGGGGTTCCGCGGCACCCGCCACCCGGACACCGTCATCGACGTGATCAATTTTCTGACCACGAACGGCGAGGCGGGCACCGTCCTCGGTCACGAACGCGGACTCAACGCCAGCATCGCCGTCCGCCGCTACACCGAGGGCAGCATCACCGACCCGGCGCAGCAGCGGGCCGCCGCGTTCAACGCCAGCATCGCCGAACAGCTCGGGCCGGCGCCCGCGCCACCACCGAAGGGGCACGCCAAGGTGCGCACCCTGCTCGTCGCCGCCGCGGAGAGCATCCGTGCCGGGCGCGCCGGCACCCGCGCGGCCACCTCCCGCTTCATCGCCCAGGCCAACGCAGCCCTCGCGGCGTGACCACCGGCGATGGCCGGCTGCCCGCCGCCGGCGGCAGGTAGCCGCCGACGGCCGGGAACGGCGGCAACGCCGGGTCAGCGCGGCGGGCCACCCCGCCGGTTGCGCATCAGCCGCAGCACCAGGAACACGATGACCGCCACCACCACCAGGCAGCAGAGCAGGCCGAGGAAACCGAAGCCACCGCCGCGGGACCGCCGCCGGGCGGCCTCCACCACCAGCTCGCCGGTGCCCGTGGACGCCCAGGCCGCGACGGGCACGAACACCGCCAGCACGACCGCACCGAGGACCGCGCTGAGCCGGCCCCACCACTTGCCGAATGAAGACATGTCCCCATCCTCGCCGAAGGGCGCAACCTCGGCACGTCGGTCCACGCCGAATCATCGAAGTGGGAATGAGGCGCGCCTCAGCCCCTCGGTGGTGTTTCGGCCGCCCGGAACGCGCGCGGCGGGGGATCAGAAAAGCCCGGCCCCATGATCTGGGGCCGGGCTTTGACGTGCACTTTCAGTGGTAGCGGGGACAGGATTTGAACCTGCGACCTCTGGGTTATGAGCCCAGCGAGCTACCGAGCTGCTCCACCCCGCGTCGACTGGTTAACCCTAACCCATCCGCCCGGGCGATGATCGGCGGGGTCGTCATCCAGGCGCAGGTGGGTGTCGGGGTCTGCGATGCCCGGGCCCGCGAGGCCGCCATGACCACCAGCGGGCTGCCGGCACGTGCCCGACAACGTCGACAGCCCGCCTCCGGCGAACCGGAAACGGGCTGTCGATCTGGTGTGTCTCTCGTAGCGGGGACAGGATTTGAACCTGCGACCTCTGGGTTATGAGCCCAGCGAGCTACCGAGCTGCTCCACCCCGCGTCGGCTCGATAACCGTAGCGCACCGACCCGGGGAACCGCAAAGCGACCCACATCCCGCCACCGACCCGCTCTCCGGACCGCCGTCAGTGGAGCCAGTCCACGATCGCCGCCACCGCGCGCCGGGTGTCGGCGTCGACCTGGCCGCGCTCGGCGGAGGTGCCCTCCCAGCCCTGTTCCCAGAGCACCGTCACCACGTCGTCGATCCGGACCGCCCGGACCAACCGGACCTCCTCGCCGGACGGTTCGCCGTTGACGTCCAGGAACGGGGCCCGCATCTCGAACAGCACCGACTCGTCCCCGTACCTCCCCGGGTCCAGCAGCCGCTGCCGCCAGGTCCTCTCGCCGTCGTCGGGCAACTCCTGCCTGGGGCAGTCGCGGACGGCCTGCCGCAGGTCCCGTAGGGCGTCGTCGGCACTACCCGGGCGGTAGATGGTGATGGTGTGCCGGTAGCTGCCGTCCGGCACGTACCCCTTCGGCGTTTCCGGCCGCTTGTAGGCCAGGTACCGGCCGCGGCGCTGCACCACGGTGGACTCGCTGGGATAGCTGGCCGTGCAGAGCACCGGCAGCGCCGGCCCCTCGATCCGCGATTCCTGGCCCGTCTGATTCGCGGCCGCCAGGACGAAGAAGGCACGGTCCGGGATCGAGGTTGGCGGCCGGGGAGCCGCCGCACCCGTCGTGGGTGCCGGCGGCGTGCCGCTCGGCGTACTGCGCGACGGCGGCGGAGACGGTGGCGACGGGGAGAGGGACGGGGGTGGAGTCGACCAGGTCGGCAACGGACCGGGAGTGTCGGCGGGCGGTGGCAGCGGCGTGGCGCCGTCCGCCGACAACACCAGCCGGCCACCGACGGCCACACCGCCGAGCAGCACCGCCACCGCGAGCGCGGTGCCGGCGACCCGGACGTGGGCCCGCCGGTCGGCACGCCGCCGAACCAGCTCGGGGCGGGCAAGCTCCTGGTCGTCCGCAGCGGCGCTGAGCGACCGGTAGAGGTCGGAAAGTTCAGCTGACATCGTTCGCCTCCAGCTTCACGGTGGAGAGGTCGGGCAGCAGCGCGGCCAGTCGGGACCGGCCGCGGGACAGCCAGGACTTCACGGTGCCGACCGGCACGTCGGCCTCCCGGGCGATCTCCTCCACCGACATGTCGAAGAGATAGTGCAGGGCCAGTGCCTGCCGCTGGGCGGTCGGCAACTGGCGGAGGGCGCGAACCAGCAGAACCCCGTCCTCGCTCGGCGCCGGGGCGTCCGGCGGCGGTCCGGTGCGGCTCAGCGTCGCCCGCCAGCGATGCAGGCGCCGCCAGCGGTCCGTGGCAAGCCGGGCCACCACCAGCCGCAGCCACGCCTCCGGCGCCGGATGCGCCGACAGCCGTCCCCACTGGCGCCAGGCCCGGGCGAACGCCTCCTGCACCAGATCCTGCGCCTCGGTGTGGTCGCCCGTGACCGCGTAGCCGTACCGCAACAGCCGCCGGGCGGTGCCGCGGTACAACTCGTCGAAACTCTGTGCGTCCCTCATCGGTGGATTCCCCTCGTCCGCACCCCGTTGCAAAGAGGACGGCGGACCGGTGCCGCCGGTTGCGGGCCGGCGGGCCACAGTGTGTCGGGGAGGCGACAGGCGGACACGGCGGAGCCCCCGGCGTCAGGACCAGTGCGGTCCGACGACGAGGGCTCCGAGAGGTACTGCCCGAGAGAGGGGGGTCAGCCGCCCGCGGCAGCGGTCGGGCTTGGTGTCGTCGCCGGCGCGCTGCCGCCCGGCGACGGGCTGCCGCTGGGAGCAGCGGGCGGGTTGGCCGTCTGCTGAGCCTGCTGGAAGGCGGTGAGCGCCTCGTCCAGTGCCTTGAGCGCGCGGCCGTACCGCTCGAAGTCGCCGGAGGTCTGGGCGGCCCGGACCTCGGTGATGGCGGTCTGCACCCGGTCCGCCGCGGCGGCCAGCTCGCCGGTCAGCGGCGGTGTGCCGTCGCCGGTGGTCGGCGGCGGGTTGCCCCCGGTGGTCGGGGGCGGCGGCGCGCCCTGCCCGGCCTTCTTGCCCTGTTCGACGAGTTGCTTGATGCCGTCGTTGATGTTGTCGGCGAGCGCCACGAAGGACCCGCCGTCGCCGTACGAGAGCAGCACCTTCTGCAGCAGCGGGTACGCGTCCTGCTGGTTGCTCTTCACGTAGACCGGCTCGACGTAGAGCATGCCGTCGCCGAACGGCAGCGAGAGCAGGTTGCCGTACTGCACCTGCGCCTGGTTGCTGGAGAGCAGGTTGAGCTGCTGGCGGATGTTGGCGTTGTTGGTCATCTGCTGGTGCACCTGCACCGGGCCGGAGATCCGGGTCTGGTCCGGCAGCTCCAGCACCTCCAGCCGGGGCTTTCCTTCGACGTACGACCCCGAGATCAGCGCGGCGAGGTTCTGCCGGCCGTTCGGGGTGACCGCGGAGGTGAGCTGGAACCGCGGGCTCTCCTGCCCGGGGAACTGGGTGAACAGGTAGTACGGGGGCTGCTTCTGGCCGCTGTCCGGAGCGTCCGGCACGTTGGGCACCTGCCAGAAGTCCTGCGCCGAGTAGAAGTCGCCCGGGTTGGTCACGTGGAACTTGGTGAGCAGGTTGCGCTGCACCTTGAACATGTCCGCCGGGTAGCGCAGGTGCTCGGTCAGCTCGACCGGGATGTCCTTCTTCGGCAGCACCAGGTCACCGCCGAACGCCTTGTTCCACGCCTTGAGCACCGGGTCGGTGTCGTCGTACTCGTAGAGCTTCACGGTGCCGTCGTACGCGTCGACGGTGGCCTTCACCGAGTTGCGCATGTAGTTGACGTTCTCCCGGGCGAGCTGGAAGGTGCCCCGGTTGGTCAGCTCGTCGGTGGTCTCGGTCTGGAGGTTGACCCGCTCCGCGTACGGGTAGGTCGCCGCCGTGGTGTAGCCGTCGACGATCCACTGCACCCGGCCGTCGACCACCGCCGGGTACGGGTCGCCGTCCAGGGTGAGGAACGGCGCGACCTTCTCCACCCGGTCCCGCGGGTTGCGCACGTAGAGCAGCTTGGAGTCCTTGTTGACCGCCTCGGACAGCAGGAAGTTCGACTCCTGCTCCTTGATGGCGTACAGCAGCCGCCGGGTGAAGGAGCCGATCTCGACGCCGCCCTCGCCGGTGTAGGTGTAGGACTCGCCGCCACCCTCACCGACCGGCCGGTCGAACTCGGCCTTCTTGTCCGGGTCGGCCTGGCCGACGATCGCGTAGTCGTCGGCCGCCATCCGCTCGCCGTAGTAGATCCGCGGCTGCTTGGCCGGAATCTGCTCGGTCTGGGAGGAGCAGGCCTCCTGGGTCTTCTCGCCGAGGAAGCCAGAGACGAAGAACGGCTGCCCGCCGCAGACCACCTGGTTCGCCGGGGCGGCCACCAGCCCGTACCCGTGGGTGTAGACGGTGTGCCGGTTGATCCAGGTGTTCTGCTGGTCGGTCAGCTCGCCGTAGTTGATCTCCCGGACGCCGACCACGTAGTCGGAGATCTTGCCGTTCACCCCGTACCGGTCGATGTCCAGCTTGGGACCGAAGTCGTAGAAGCCGCGCACCTGCTGGAGCTGGGTGTAGGTCTCGCTGACCAGCTGCGGGTCGAGCAGCCGCACGTTCGACACCACCGCGGTGTCGGTGGCCAGGTTGGCCGGCGGGGTGAGGTTGTTCGCCGCGTACGGGGTCGTCTCGGTGGCCGCCAACCCGAACGCCGCCCGGGTCGCGTCGATGCTGCGCTGGATGTACGGCGCCTCCTTGTCCTTGGCGCTCGGCTTGACCTCGAAGGTCTGCACCGCCCAGGGGTAGATGCCGCCGATCGCCACCGCGGACACGCCGAGCAGGGCGAGCGAGATGCCCGGCCAGACCAGGTTTCGCATCCAGGCGTTGGAGAACACGATGATCGCGATCGCCACCACGATCGAGATGTAGGCCAGGATCTCCTTCGCCGGCAGCAGCGCGTTGACGTCGGCGTAGCCGGCGCCGTACAGCTTGGCGCCCTCGTTGTACTCCAGCAGCATCGCCCGCCGGTCCAGCACGTACGCGACCGACTTGAGCAGCACGAAGACCGCGACGAGGCTGCTCAGGTGGGCCCGGGCGGCGTTGCTCATCCGGTCCCCGACGCCCTGGAGGCGGACCCCGCCGAAGAGGTAGTGCACCGCCAGCGCGCCGATCACGGCCAGCACCACCGCGGTGAACGCGACCCCGAGCAGGTAGCGCCAGAACGGCAGCTGGAAGACGTAGAAGCCGATGTCGACGCCGAACTCCGGGTCCTTGATTCCGAAGTCGCCGCCGTTACGGAAGAGCAGCCACTGGTTCCACCGGCTCTGGGCGGAGAGGCCGGCGAAGAGCCCGACCACGGCGGCGGTCAGCGCGATCCAGGTGCCGAGGCGCGGGCTGAGCGCCATCCGGTAGCGCTCCAGGGTCGCCTGCTCGACCGAGTGCGGACGCATCCGCGGGCGCAGCCGGTGGGCCAGCCACAGGTTGCCGCCGACGATGACCGCCATGCCGAGGCCGACGGCGAGGAAGAGCAGCAGGCGGGTGACCAGTACGCCGGTGAAGACCTCGGTGTAGCGGACCTCGTCGAACCAGAGCCAGTCCGTCCAGGCCTGGACACCCCAGCCGAGCAGGGTGAAGAGCACGAACACCCCGACCAGGACAGCGATGGTGACGCGTCCGCGCCGGCTCATCCTCGGTAGGGGGCTGCTGCTACGCATGACCACTGTTGGCTCCGCACGCTCGAATGTGATCGGCTCCGACCAGGCACCCAGAGTACGGGGTGTTCCTGAACGTGGCGGGGCCCGGTCACTCGCGTCAGCAGCGGGTCGGCTGTCCCCCCTCCCGCAGCGTCTCCAGCGCGGTCAACCCCTCGTCCAAGGAGCCCACCCGCAGCAGCGGCAGATCGGGCTGCGGATTGCGGACCGCCTCGGCGCAGTTGCCCGCCGGCACGAGGAAGACCTTGGCCCCGGCACGCTTCGCACCGACCAGTTTCTGGGCGATCCCGCCGATCGGGCCGACGTTGCCCTCGTCGTCGATGGTGCCGGTGCCGGCGATGACCTTGCCGCCGGTGAGATCGGCCGGGGTCAGCTTGTCCACGATGCCCAGAGCGAACATCAGGCCGGCACTCGGCCCGCCGATGTCCTCCAGGTCGATGCCGAGCGTGAACGGGTGCGGCTGCTGCTGGTCGATCTCGACGCCGATCCTCGGCCGGCCGTCCTGCTCCTGACTGGTCACCGTCGCGGTGGCCGGCGCGCCGTCGCGGGTGTAGCCGATGGTCAGGGCCGTGCCGGCCGGCTTGGCCCGGACCAGCTCGGTGACCTTCGAGGCCACCGGCACCGGCTGACCGTCGACCGAGGTGACCACGTCACCGACCTTGAGCACCCCGGCGGACGGGCCGTCCGCGGCCACCGCCTTGATCACCACCTGCACGGGGAAGCCCAGCTCGCGAAGCGCGGCGGTCTCGGCGCTGGTCTGCGACACCTTGAAGTCCTCGGCGTTGCGCTGCTCGACCTGCTCCGTCGACTCCCCCGGCGGGTACACCAGCTCGCGCGGCACCACCGCCTCGTCGTCCGAGAACCAGCCGGCGATCGCCCCTCGGAGCCGCACCGTGGGCTGCACCCCCACCGTGGTCAGCCGGAGCTGGCCGGCGGAGGTGGACGTCTCCCGCCCGGAGATCTGGATGACCTCCTTGCCGTCGGCGGTGCCGAGGGTGTTGACGGTCGGGCCCGGGCCGAGCACCACGTACGGGATCGGCACCCGGAGCACCCCGACGCTGAGCAGGGCGGTGAACAGGGCACCGAGCAGGACCGTCAGGCCACGACGTCTCATGCGGCAGAGCGTACCGACCGCTCGGGGCCCGACTGCCGGATGCGCCACGCGACTTCGCCCTCAGCGCAACGCCAGCGGCGGCGACCAGGGGCGCGGCGCGCGTACCGTAGACGTCGTGCCTGATATTCCGTTCGGTTTCGCGCTACCGGGTGGGCAACCACCAGACCCCAACGATCCCGCGCAGATGCAGCAGTTCATGTCGCAGTTGCAGCACCTGCTCTCCGCGCCGGGCAGCGGGCCGGTCAACTGGGACCTGGCCCGGCAGGTGGCGGCCAGCCAGCTGGCGGCCGCCGGCGACCCGGCGGTGTCGCCCTACGAGCGCAACGCGGTGGAAGAGGCGCTGCGCCTGGCCGACCTGTGGCTGGAGCCCGCCTCGGCATGGCCGTCCGGCATCCAGTCCCCGGTGGCCTGGAACCGCAATGAGTGGATCTTCAAGACGCTGGACGTGTGGCGCAAGCTCTGCGACCCGGTTGCCAGCCGGATGGTCGGCGCGATGGGCGACCTGGTGCCGCCGGAGGCGCGCGCCCAGCTCGGCCCGATGCAGTCGATGGTGGCCACCCTCGGTGGCGCGCTCTTCGGCGGGCAGTTGGGGCAGGCCCTCGGCTCCCTCGCCGCGGAGGTGCTCTCCGCCGGCGACATCGGGCTGCCGCTCGGCCCGGCCGGCACGGCCGCGCTGATCCCGGCCAACATCCGGGCGTACGGTGAGGGCCTCGAGCTGCCCGAGGACGAGGTACGCCTCTACGTGGCGCTGCGCGAGGCCGCCCACCAGCGGCTGTTCCAGCACGTCCCGTGGCTGCGCGGGCACGTCCTCAGCGCCGTGGAGATGTACGCCTCGGGCATCCGGGTCAACCGGGAGGCGATCGAGGAGGCGATGGGCCGGGTCGACCCGACCGACCCGGAGTCGATGCAGGCGATCGCCCTGGAGGGCATCTTCACGCCGGAGGACAGCCCGGCGCAGAAGGCCTCACTGGCCCGACTGGAGACCGCGTTGGCCCTGGTCGAGGGCTGGGTGTGCCACGTGGTGGACAGCGCCGCCAGCGACCGGCTGCCCAACGTCGTCCGGTTGGGTGAGGCATTCCGCCGCCGCCGGGCCGCCGGCGGTCCCGCCGAGCAGACCTTCGCCGCGCTGGTCGGCCTGGAGCTGCGCCCGCGCCGGCTGCGCGAGGCGGCAGCGCTCTGGGCCGCGCTCACCGAGCACCGCGGCATCGCCGGCCGGGACGCCGTCTGGGGCCACCCGGACCTGCTCCCGTCGGACGACGACTTCGCCGACCCGGTCGCCTTCGCCATGAACGAGTGGGACCTGAGCGAGCTGGACAACTTCGACTTCACCGCGCCCGGTGGGGCGGAGGAGAAGGCCCCGGGCCAGCCCGACGACACCGACGGCGACGCCAAGCCCTGACGACGGAGCTGGGGTGCCCGCTGATCTGTGGCGGGTGCCCCGGCTCCGTCGTGCCAGCTGATCTGTGGCGGGTACTCCAGCCGGAGTCCGTCGCGGGCCGGGCCTGGGCGGCGGGACGGCGGGTTGGTCAGGCGGGTGCTTCAACCTGAGTGGCCTGTGTGGCCGAGCCGCCGGTCAGCCGGTTGACGGTCGGGTCAGGCAGGCCGACCCGCCGGTCAGCCAGGTTGGCGGTCGGGTCAGGCAGGCCGGCCCGAGCCCGAGAGCAGAGCGCGGGTGGCCTCCCAGCCCTCGAAGGCCGGGTCCAGGGTGGCCAGGTCGGCCGGGCCGCGCAGCCGCCGCCAACCGGCCGTGACGGCAACGTCCCCTGGTCGGGGGGCACCGGCCCGCGCGTCGGCCGGCGTCGCCGTGTCCAGGTCCAGTGGAGGCAGCCAACCCGCCACGGGCAGTCGCACGGCCACCCCGAGCAGGCCGGGACCGCCGCCCTCCACCGGAGCCACCGCGACCGGCCGGGTGGTGAGCGGACGCAGCAGCTTGCCGACGGTCAGCGCGGGCAGGTCTGGCACGTCGCCGGCGAGCACCGCCGCCTGGTCGTAGCCGTCCAGCGCGGGGAACACCGCGTTCGGCGTGGGCTCGGCAACCTCGTGCACGGTGGTGCCGGGCCAGACCAGCGCGTCGGCCAGAGCACGGTCGGCCGGGGTCACCGCGACGGCGACGTCCACCTCGTTGAGGGTGGCGATCAGGTCCACGACGTCCTCGGCGAGCGCCGCGCGCCAGGCCGCCCGGTCGACGCCGGGCGGCGACCAGTGGACCGGTCCGAGCAACGCCACCACCACCCGCCGCGCCATGTCCCCGACCCTACGCCTGCCCCAACCAGGCCCGCCTCACCCCGGCCGGTCCCGGCCGCCCCCAGCCGGGCGCCGCACCCCGGCCGGGGCGGCCGGCCCCCAGCCAGGTGCCGCACCGCGGCCGCCCCGGCCGGTCTGAGCGTGATCGACTCCGTGTCGGCGATACGGGAGTGTGCTCCCGCAGTGGACAGCGCAACATCGCCGATACCAGTCGATCCAGGTGGGCGACCCTGCCGCGGGCCGGGGCCGACGGGTCAGGTGGGGACGGGGGCGCAGGAGGCGGCGGCTACACCTTCGAGGTAGCCGCGGGCTCGTTCCGCCTTGGGGTAGCGGCCGACCAGCGCCCAGAACCGGGCGTTGTGACTGGGCACGATGAGGTGGGCCAACTCGTGCAGCAGCACGTAGTCGATCACCCACTCCGGCATGTCCTGGACTCGGTGCGAGATCCGGATGCTGCGGTCGGCGGGCGTACAGGAGCCCCACCGGCCGTTCTGGTTGGTGACCCACCGGACGCTGGCCGGCACCGCCTGGGCGCCGTACCCGGCGAGGTAGAGGTCGATCAGCCGGGTGGCCCGGGCCAGCAGTTCCGCGTCCGAGCGGGCGAGTCGACCCTCCCGGGCGGCGAGCCGGGCCAGCATCCGGTCGACCCACTCGCTCTCCTCGGCCCGGGAGAACTGGTCCGGGATGAGGACGACGACCCGCTCACCGTCACGGTACGCAGACACCGTGCGTCGTCGGCGCTGGCTGCGCCGCACCTCGACGACCGGCTTGCGCGTCCCCGCCATCACTGGCCCGCGCAGCCTCGGCTACGTGTCACGAAGGAAAGCTAATGCGTACTGACCAGGGGTCCGCAAGGGTCAACCGCGCGACACGCGCCCAGAAAATGGTGATTGGTCGCTGGGCGTCCCGAAAATTTCTTGGCCGGGTCGCCGCTGCGCCATCTCGTCACCCTTGGTGAACGCCGATGGCGGCCCTGTCCGGCCCCCTCCACCGTAGGTGATCACTGTGCCCGGTGCCGCCGCGGGGGCACCCGCACGGGTGGCTGAGAGGGTTTGGCCGGCGTGTCCCCGCCAAACTGACTTATCCGACCTAATTCGCCATGCACACTCTCGACGTCGACTAGCTCACAGTGTCGATGCACAGCTGACATGGAACCGCCCAGACCTGGGTAGGGTCCGCGGACCAGCGGTCACGATGGTGGCCGCGGAGTGAGACCCAGCGCCGGCGCCCCCTGTGGCCCGCCGCCGGGCACCCCGCCGGGACGGCATTGACCGGCGGACGAGACGAGGAGGGCACCGTGGCCGACCAGGCCCAGACGACCTACAACGGTTACTGCGTGAAGTGCAAGGAGAAGCGGGACTTCGAGGGGCACATCGAGGTCTCGAAGACCGGAATGAACATGGCCAAGGGCAAGTGTCCGGTATGCGGGACAACAGTGAACCGCATCCTCGGCAAGGCCAAGGTCTGACGCGTACGGGTAATCGGGGGCGGGGTGGCCGTCGGCCACCCCGCCCCCGTTGCCGTTCCGGGGCGTGACCACCACCGTGCCGACCAGGACCATCGACGGTCTGTCGGGTGACCGACACCACCACCGGCGGGTTGTGGATAACCCGGCAAATCCTGTGGACAACGCTGGACAGCGGCCCGACCACCTGTGGACAACGATCGACCGAGCGGAGGGAAGCGGTCACGATTCGTCATCATGAGTCGTACCGCCCTGCCGCGCCCAACCCTGCTGCCCGGCCTCAGCCGGCTCTGGCGGGACCGGCACACCCTCCAGCTCGGCGTCGGCCCGGGGCCCGCCGTGCTGCTGGAGCTGGCCAACCCGCGCGCCGCCCACCTGCTCGACCTGCTCGACGGCACCCACAGCGAGCGCGCCGTGCTGGCCCACGCGGCCACCGCCCGGGTCGCCGCCGATGAGGCACGTGACCTGCTCGACGCCCTGCGCACGGCATGCCTGCTGGTGCCCGCGCACAGCCTGCTCCCCCGCGAGCTGACCGGGCCGGTCCGGGCCCGGCTCGCCGCGGAGGCCGGCGCGCTGGCCCTGGCCGCGGCCCGGCTGCCGGGCACCCCCGCGCAGTGCCTGCGCCGGCGGCGGGCCGCCCGAGTGCTGCTCAGCGGGGCCGGAGCGCTCGGCGCACCGCTGGCGGTGGCACTGGCCCAGTCCGGCGTCGGGCAGGTGATTCCGCACCTCACCGGCCCGGTACGCCCCATCGACCTGGTCGGCACCGGCATCCCGGCCGCCGAGCTGGGCCACCCGCTGGCCCCGGCGGTACGGGCCGCGCTCGACCGCGCCGCGCCGGGCACCGGCACCCACCCGGGTCGGACCGCCCGGGTCGACCTGGTGATCCAGCTCGGCACCGACCGTCCTCCGGCGCTGCTCGCCGCCGGGTTCGCCCAACGCCGCCAGCCGCACCTGCTGGTCACCCTGCGCGAGGGCGTACCGGTGATCGGGCCGCTGGTCCGCCCACCCGCCGGGCCCTGTCTGCACTGCGTGGAGCTGCACCGGGCCGACCGCGACCCGGACTGGCCGCGGCTCGCCGCCCAACTCGCGGCCGCCGAGCCGGCCGCCGCCGGCGCGGCCGGCACACTGCTCGCAGCCACCGGGTACGCGCTGGCAGAGGCGCTGGCGCAGCTCGACGGCGGCAGCCCGGAGACGCTGGGCGGTGCCACGGAGATCACCGGAGCGGGCCGGTTTCGCCGCCGGGGCTGGCCGCCGCACCCGGCGTGCGGGTGCTCGCCGAACCGGGTGTGGGCACCAGCCCGCCAGCAGAGCAGCAGCGGGGCCCTCCGGTCGGTAACAATGACCGAGTGACCGACATCCCGCGCCGGGCCGTGTCCCGCACCGCCAAACTCGCCGCTCTGCCGCTCGGCTTCGCCGGTCGGACCGTCCTCGGCATGGGTAAGCGCGTCACCGGGCTCGCCTCCGACGTGATCTCCGCGGAGATCCAGCAGCGCACCGCCGAGCAGCTCTTCAGCGTGCTGGGCCAGCTCAAGGGCGGCGCGATGAAGTTCGGCCAGGCCCTGTCGGTCTTCGAGGCGGCGTTGCCCGAGGAGATCGCGGCGCCCTACCGCCAGGCGCTGACCAAGCTCCAGGAGGCCGCTCCGCCACTGCCGGTCGCCAGCGTGCACAAGGTGCTGACCGAGCAGCTCGGCCCGGACTGGCGGGACAGGTTCGTCGAGTTCAACGACACCCCGGCCGCCGCGGCCAGCATCGGCCAGGTGCACCGGGCGCGGTGGCGCGAGCCGGGGTACGGCCCGTCGGGCGAGCCGAACAGCCGCGACGTGGCCGTCAAGATCCAGTATCCGGGCGCCGGCGACGCGCTGCTCGCCGACCTCAAGCAGCTCTCCCGGCTCGGCGGGATGTTCCGGGCCATCCAGCCCGGCCTGGACGTCAAGCCGCTCCTGGTCGAGCTGCGCGAACGGATCACCGAGGAGCTGGACTACGAGCTGGAAGGCGAGTCGCAGCGCACGTTCGCCGCCGCGTACGCCGACGACCCGGAGATCTACATCCCGGCGGTGGTCTCCGCGTCGCCCCGAGTGCTGGTCACCGAGTGGGTGACCGGCACACCCCTCGCGGACATCATCCGCGAGGGCACCGAGGAGCAGCGGGACGAGGCCGGCCGCCTGATGGCCACCCTGCACCTCTCCGCACCGCAGCGGGCCGGGCTGCTGCACGCCGATCCGCACCCGGGCAACTTCCGGATCCTGCCCGACGGCCGGCTCGGGGTGATCGACTTCGGTGCGGTGGCCCGGATGCCGGAGGGCACGCCAGAGCCGATCGGTCGCATCGCCGCGCTGGCCCTGCGGAACGACGCCGACGGGGTGGTGGCGGGGCTGCGGTCCGAGGGCTTCGTCAGCCCCACGGAGGAGATCGACGCCGAGGGAGTGCTCGACTTCCTCCGTCCGATGCTGGAGCCCATCGCAGCCGACGAGTTCCGCTTCACCCGGGCCTGGCTGCGGGCCGAGGCGGCCCGACTGGCCAGCCCCCGCTCCCCCACGTACCAGCTCAGCCGGCAGCTCAACCTGCCGCCGTCATATCTGCTCATCCACCGGGTGACGCTCGGGTCGATCGGGGTGCTCTGCCAGTTGGAGGCGAAGGCGCCGTACCGGGGCATCCTGGAGCGCTGGCTGCCCGGCTTCGCCCCGGTCGCCTGAGCACCGCTGGCCGTTCAGCACCGGCTGTTAACAAGGTGCCCTTCCTTGGCCCGGCGAGAGGGGCGGGTGGCGGTGGCACCCGCCCCACTCTGTGTGGGTGGTACTAGAGAACGCCCAGATCGCGGGCCGACTGGTTGCGGCTGGTCATGGCGACGGTACGGGCGGATCGGGTTGCCTCAGTGCTCGTGGTGGTACGACCGGCCTGAGGCCGGCGCATTCGAGCCCGGGACAACGCTTCGTGGAGTAGTTGCATCTCGAAGGCTCCAGTCGGTACGTGCAGCATGGTCTTCTCACTCGCTGCCGGTGTGACACCGGCGTAGTTGGTACGGATCGGGAACATGTCAGGCTGCCAGCCGGACCGCGCCACGCACCTCGGACAGCCCACTGGCCGCCAGGCGCGCCTCGGCCTCGACCCGGAGCGCGGCGTCACGTGCGACGTCTTCCTTGCGCGGACGGCCACGGGGCCGCTTGCGCGGGACGACCGCGCCACGCTCGAAGATCTCGCCGCCCCAGACGCCCCACGGTTCCGCTCGCTCCACCGCCCCGGCCAGGCACTCGACGCGCAGCGGGCAGTCCCCGCAGAGCGACTTGGCCAGCTCGAGCTCGGCAGGCGAGTCGGAGAACCACAGGTCGGGGTCGAACTTCCGGCAGGGCAGGTTCGCCTCCATCTCGACGCTCACGTCGAGGGGGGCCAACGCCAGACTCATCGCCCGGTCACCTCTCTCTCACTTCGATCTCGTGGATCGCATTCCGACGTACTTCGGCGGGGCAAAAAACTGAGGCCGCGGATCCCGGTAAGCGGGTTCCGCGGCCTCGAGGTGAGCCGGTGTCTGATGGTCAGACCGGTCTACCTCGAGGTGGAACGCCGCGGACATCCGTGCGCTTCTTGGCGCCCTGGATGCCCATGCCCGTGAAGCCACTGGTCCCCTCGACTCCGATGGGTGCGACAGTCAGGTTCAGCTCGGCCTGAACCTGGTGCACCTGCGGAACCGACGGTCGTGCGGCCGCGAGGGCCACCCGGACAGCCGACAACGGAGCGTGGACAGCTGGCATCGCCGCCAGACGCTCATAGGTGAAGATCTTCACGGGTGCCACCTCCCTCACGTTCCTCGAATCGACCGGACCAACCCCGTGAGCAGCCGGAATGGCGCCGCTCGCGTGGTGTGTCCTGAGGCTATTCCTCGCGCCGGGGCGAGGGCAAACGAATTTACGACGAGATTTCGAAAGTTTTCTCCGGGCAGACGTCGTCCACTGCCGCGCCCCCCACCAACGCCAGTACCGACTCCCCGTAGAGGCCCAGCTTCCGGGGGCCGATGCCGGCGATGGCAATCAACTCCTCCGGCCGACCGGGCCGTCGCTCGGCCAACGCGATCAGGGTGGCGTCGGTGAAGACCACGTACGCGGGAACCTTCTGTGCCCCGGCCACCCGCTGCCGCCACTCGCGCAGCCGTTCGTGCAGCTCATCGTCGATGTCGGACGGACAGGTGGGGCAACGGCCCAGCTTGCGGTCCGGACCGGCGAGCAGGGTTGCGCCGCAGATCCGGCAGGAGACGATCTGGGTCCGGCGCCGCTCGGGGCGACGGGCCGGACCGGCGCCACCGTTGGCCCGCTCGGTCCCGCCGGAGCGGTCCAGTTGGGGCAGGAACCGCGACGGGCGCCGGGCCCGTCCGCCCGCCGAGCGCGCGGCGGCGTACGACAGCCAGAGCCACTGCCGAGCGCGGGTGATCCCGACGTAGAGCAGCCGGCGCTCCTCCTCGACCTGCTCGACGGTCTTCGCGTACGTGGTGGGCAGGGTGCCCTCGGCGAGGCCGACCAGGAAGACCGCGTCCCACTCCAGCCCCTTGGCCGAGTGCAGCGAGGCCAGCGTCACCCCGTCCACCGTCGGCACGTGCTGCTGGGCGGCCCGCCGGGCCAGCTCCTCGGTGAAGTGGGCCAGGGTGACCGGGCGCTCGACCGCCGCCGCCTCGCCGATCGGCACCACCTCCGGGGTGGCCGCGTACTCCTCGGCGAGCTGGACCAGCGCGGCCAGCGCCTCCCACCGCTCGCGGGCCGCGCCACCGGGCGGGGGCGTGTCCGGGGCCCAACCGACCGCGGTGAGCGCCTCGACGACGGCGGTCGGCAGCGGGGTCTCCCCCGGGATCGACCGGGTGGCGGCGCGCAGCGCGACCATCGCCTGGCGCACCTCGGACCGCTCGAAGAACCGCTCCGCGCCCTGCACCACGTACGGCACGGCGGCCTCGGTGAGCGCCTTCTCGTACGCCTCGGACTGCGCGTTGATCCGGAACAGGACGGCGATCTCCTTGGCCGGTGTGCCCGCGTCGATCAGAGACCGGCAGCGGGCGGCCACCGCGTTCGCCTCGGCCGGCTCGTCGGTGAAGATCCGCAGGTCCGGCTCGGGACCGGCCGGGCGCTGCCCGCTCAACTCCAGTCGCAGCCGCGCCTCGGCGCCCCGGGCCTGGGAGATCACCGCGTTGGCCAACCCGACCACCTGCGGGGTGGAGCGGTAGTCACGAACCAGCCGGATCACGGTGGCGCCCCGGTGCCGGCGCGGGAAGTCGACCAGGTACGCCGAGGTCGCCCCGGTGAACGAGTAGATCGTCTGGCTGGCGTCGCCAACCACGGTCAGGTCGTTCCGGCCGCCCAGCCAGGCGTCCAGCAACCGCTGCTGGAGCGGGTTGACGTCCTGGTACTCGTCCACCACGAAGTGCCGGTACTGGCCGCGGACCTGCTCGCCGACGTCCGGGTGTTCCTCGATGCCCCACACCGCGGCGCGCAGCATGTCCTCGAAGTCGATCACGCCGTTCGAACGCTTGAGCTGCTCGTACGCGGCGAACACCTCGGCCACCTTCGTCGGTTCGTGCGGCGTGTCGCGCAGCGCCCGGGCCGCCGAGACCACGTAGTCCCCCGGCTCGACCAGCGACGACTTGGCCCACTCGATCTCGCCGGCCAGGTCCCTCGCGGCGGCCCGGTCGGTCCGCAGGCCGACCCGGGCCGCGGCGAGGGTGACCAGCCGCACCTTGCTGTCCAGCAGCTCGGGCATGGCCCGGCCGGCCAGCAGCCGGGGGGCGAAGTAGCGCACCTGGCGCAGTGCGGCGGCGTGGAAGGTCCGCGCCTGCACACCGCCCACCCCGAGGACGGTGAGTCGACTGCGCATCTCGGCGGCGGCCCGGGCGGTGAAGGTGACCGCGAGCACGTGCCGGGGGGAGATCTCGCCCGAGAGCGCCCGGTGGGCGATCCGGGAGGTGATCGCGCGGGTCTTGCCGGTGCCGGCCCCGGCCAGGATGCAGACCGGGCCGGCGGGTGCGGTCACCGCGGAGCGCTGCTCGGGGTCCAGCCCGGCGAGCACGCGTTCCGACGCTGAGTGAACCACCACAACCAGGAATCATCTCAGCTGTCCCGGACGTTGCAGCGAACAGCCTCGGCTTGATCCGCAAGCCGGCGGCGGATGAGTTGGAGGGCCCGACCATGCTGACGATGTATTCCACCCCCTGGTGCGGCTACTGCCACCGGTTGAAGTCGCAGCTGGACCGGGAGGGCATCGGGTACGAGGTGGTCGACATCGAGCAGGACCCGAAGGCCGCCGAGTTCGTGATGAGCGTCAACGGCGGCAACCAGACGGTGCCGACGCTGCGCTTCGCCGACGGCAGCGCCCTGACCAACCCCTCGATCAACCAGGTCAAGCAGCACCTGGACACCCTCACCGCCTGACCGACCGGGTCATTCTCGGCGAGCGGCCGCTCCCATCCGGGGCGGCCGCTCGTCGTGTCCGGTGTCCGTCACGGTCGCGGTGACCGGTGACTCCCGGTCGCCACCTGCTGGTCGGCGTCGTCCGCCGGGCGCCGGGGCGCCGGAAGGATCGGGCCGGGCGGCGGTGCGGGCGGGCGGGCGCCGGACGGCGCGCTGAGGTGCCGGCCCCGCCAGAGGTAACCACCGGCGACCAGGGTGGCCACCCCGACCAGCGCGAACAGCGCCCGGTAGTCCAGAAACCCGACCAGCAGGGCACCCGCGCCGATGGAGAACGCCTGCGGCCCGCTGACCACCGCCTCGGTGGCGGCGGCGACCCGGCCGACCAGCCCGGGCGGGGTACGCCGCTGGATCAGCGTGTGCAGCCCCACCATGGTCAGCGGGAGCGAGACGCCGGCCAGCAGCACCGCCGCGACCCCAAGCCGGAGATCGGGGTACGCGAGCGCGAGCGCGGCCGGCCCGAAGAAGGCGACCCCGGCGGCCAGCGTGCCGACCTCGCCGAGCCGACGGACCAGCGCCGGCGAGCAGAGCCCACCGAGCAGCCCACCCACACCCTGCACGGTGACCAGCACGCCCACGAACGCGGCGTCCCGATCCAGCCCCTGGTCGACGTAGGCGAAGATGAGCGACTCGCTGAAGCCCATCACCAGCGACCCGAACCCGTAGCCGAGCAGGGCCCGGCGCAGGGCCGGCTCACCGGCCAGGTGTCGCAGCCCGGCTCCCAGCTCGGCCGGCCAGCGCAGCCGTACGGTCGGCGGCGCCGGCTGCGGGGTGGGCAGCGCGGTCACCACGGCGGCCGCGGTCAGAAATCCGACCATGCCGATGGCGGCCAGCGCCCACCCGCCGATCGCCGCGTAGAGCGCCGCGCCGACAAGCGGGCCGATCAGCCGCAGCCCCTGGCGTACGGTCTGCAACACGCCGTTCGCCTCGGCCAGCAGTTCGACCGGCACCAGCTGCCGGATCAGCCCGTTGAGCGCCGCGCTGAGCGTGATGTAGGACAGGCCGTACAGGGCGGCCACCAGGTAGACGAGCCAGACGTCGCCCGCGTCCCGGACCGTGAACAACGGGGTGAGCAGCACTGCGGTGACCAGGTTCGCGGCCACGAAGAAGGGCCGGCGCGGGTAGCGGTCGACGAACCAGCCGACCAGCGGCGCGAGCGTCATCGGGGCGATGACGGCGAAGATCGTGGCGCCGGCGAGCCCGTCGGAGCCGGTCAGGTCCTTGACCCAGATCGCGAGCGCGAGCAGCAGGATCGACTCGGCGGTCATGCTGGCCAGCAGGCCCCCGAAGAGCAGGCGGAAGTCGGGTCGGCGCAGGACGGTGCGCATGGGTCCCTCCGGCGGGGATGGCGCGCCCGGGCGGGCGTGGTCGACGGGGCCGCGACCTCGGGGCGCGCCGTCGTCCGGCGTACCCGAGGTCCATTTTTCGCGAGACACGCCCCCGCCGGAACCTCCGACGCCGGTCGCGCCGTCCATACTGACCGTGGGGGGCGAATTTCATACAGTTACCGTCGCGTCTGCGGCGGTCGACGGGAAAGAGGACACCGTGCCTCCTGCCGCACCCAGCCCGATACTGCGTCGTCGCCGGTTGGGCACAGAGTTGCGCCGCCTGCGCGAGGCCGCGGGCCTCACCGGGGATCAGGTCATCGAGCGGATCGGCTGGGCCTCCGCGTCGAAACTGTCCCGGCTGGAGAACGGCCGCAGCCGGCCCGACCCGCAGGACGTGGGGGTTCTGCTCGACCTCTACGGCGCCGACGCGGCACTGCACGAGGAGTTGCTCGGGATCACCAGCGAGGCCGGTGACATGCGGGGCTGGTTGAAGAACTTCCCGGTGATGACTCAGCAACAGCGCAGTTGGGCCGAGCTGGAGGCGGGCTGCGCGGAGATCTCCGAGTACAACCCGGTGCTGGTGCCGGGGCTGTTGCAGACCCCCGGGTACGCCCAGGTACGGATCGTCTCGGCCCGTCAGGTGGCCGAGGGCGCCGGTGAACCGGAGCCCGGTGAGGAGCCCGAGACCGAGGTCCAGGCACGGCTGGCCCGCCAGACGCTGCTCACCCGGGAGCCCGACGCGCCCCGCTACACGGCCGTGTTGGAGGAGGCGGCCCTCGGCCGCCGGGCCGGCCCGCCCGAGGTGCTGCACGAGCAACTTCGCCAGCTCTGCGAGCTGGCCCTGCTGCCCAACGTGACGCTGCACGTGCTGCTGCGGGACACCCAGATCGGCAATTGGTACCTTCCGCCGACCGCGTTCTCCCTCTACCGGTTCGCCGATCCGCTCGATCCGGAGACGCTGGCCATCGAAGGGGGGTTCACCGACGTCATGTCGACCGAGGCAATCGCACTAAATCGCTATAAAGTGGTGTTCGAGTGGCTATGCACGGCGGCACTTACCGCCTCGGACACCCTCTCCTGGCTGATCGAGGCGACGGGACGGCCGACCGAGGCGGCGCCCCCTTCCACAGTGGCGTTCGGGCCGGCAACGGCGCCGACCCAACGCCGCCGGGCCTCGGGGCGGCTGACGGAACGGTGATCCACGGGGGACCCTCCGTCGGGGCGTGCGGCACCACTCGTCCCATCGGAGCGGTTCACATCAGGAGCAGAACCATGAACGACATCCGCAACACGCCGTCCGTCCCCGCTCACCGGCTGTCGGACGCCCCGTGGCGTACCAGCACGCGCAGCCAGACCTCCAACTGCGTGGAGGTCGCTCCGCTGGGCACCGGCCCATCGGCGGTCGCTCTGCGCGACAGCAAGGACCGGGGTGGCCCGGTGCTGCTGTTCAACCGGGCGGGTTGGCTCGGCTTCATCGCCGGAGCGAAGAAGGGCCAGTTCGATCTGAACTGATCCGGTGACCGGGACGGGGCCGTCGGCGCGCTGCCGGCGGCCCCGTCGCGTTACCCACCGCCGACCCCGCTGAGCAGCCATCCGCCGATCGGACGAGGCTCAAAACCAATAGGCGCGTTTCAGTTGCTGGGACGAACACGCGGCGTAACATGGCCATCGAGATACGTGGAACTTCCACACTGGCTCATCCGTCGCGGTTCATCCGGAGACCCTCATGCGGTTCCTGATCGTTCGCACCGACATCCGCGCCGTCGCCGACGGGGACATCGCCGCCGCCTGGGCGGACGGCCATCGACTCCGCGACGAAACGACTGCCCCCGAGCCGCGCCGGCAGATCGTGCACGCCGAGGACCGGGACGCCGCGCTGCTGCTCGCCCGGGCACTCGCCACGGTCGGTGCGGTCCGCGCCGGCAAGCAACGGGTCAAGGTCCTGCCGCTGAGCGAAGCCCGACCCGCGTTCCGGCACAGACCCGGCCGCACCGTCACCTGACCCACGAGACGTCCGTCGTGGTCGGACCGGCTCCCCCGCCGCGTTTTCGCCCCAGCCGACCACGACGGCCCGTGTTCCCGGCCCGTGACCGCCGCGGCAACGGCGGCCACGGGCCGGGACCGTGCTCACCGGTCGGCGTCCACCCAGCCGTCGAGCCAGCGGTGGATGAGGAACAGCGCGATCGACGACGGCGGCGGCAGGATCAGCTGGGCCCCGTCGCCCACGTCCACGGTCCTCCCGGCCAGCGCCGCCCCGATCTCCCGCCGGGTGAACCAGCGGGCGTACGCGATCTCGGACGGGTCGACCTCCACCGGATCGGTCGGGTCGGCGGTGGCCAGGAAGCCCAGCATCAGCGAGCCGGGGAACGGCCACGCCTGGCTGCCCGCGTACCGGACCCGCTCGACCCCGATACCCACCTCCTCGCGGACCTCGCGCAGCACGGCGGCCTCCGCCGACTCCCCCGGCTCCACGTAGCCGGCCAGGCAGGAGTAGCGCCGGCCGCCCGGGGTCCCCGGCCAGCCGGCGTTGTTGCCGAGCAGGCAGCGCCCGTCCGGGCCGTCGACGCCGTCGTGCACCAGAACGATCATCGCCGGGTCGGTGCGCGGCCAGATCCGCCCGCCGTTGCGGTCCACCCGGGACCAACCGGCCTCGTCCATCACGGTCGGCGCTCCGGTGGCCGCCGAGTAGCCGTGCCGGGTGTGCCAGTTGACCAGTGCCAACGCGGTGGTGAATATGCCGGCCTCCCGGTCGCCGAGCAGGTGGCCCACCTCGCGCAGGTTGACCGCCCGGGTGCCCGGCAGCACCGGCAGCGGCGTGTCGACCGCGAAGACCGGCACCCCGTCCGGTTCGACACCGAGGAACATCGCGATCGACTCCGACCCGGCCGGCACGTCCGCCGCCCCGAACAGCACCAGCGCCGGAGGTGCCGCGTCGGTACGCGCCAGCGTCCGCCCCTCGTCGGTCGAGTCGAGCAGCAGCACCCGGGCGCGCATCCACGCCTCGGTCAGCCACTGCGCATCGCCCCGCCGGTGCGCGGCCCGGTCCAGCGTGGACCGGGCCAGCGGTGGCGCCATCTCCCCACTCACGCCGCGCCCTCCGCAGCCGGCGCGGGCCTCCGGCTCACCGCTGCACCGGCTCGGTCCGAACCGCGGTCAGCGCGGCCAACCCCGGGCTGACCCGCTCGGCGTCGCCGAGCACCACGACCGCCGCCCGGGCCGGCGCGAGGTAGTGGGCCGCCACCCGCGCGACGTCGTCGGTGGTCGCCTTCGCCAGCCGGACCGCGTACTCGGCGAGGAAGTCCAGGCGCAGGCCGTTGCCGGCGTACGCGCTGGTCAACGCGGCCAGCCCGGCCTGGGTGGACATGCCGAGCTGGAGAGTGCCGAGGGCGTACTGGCGGGCCTGCTCCAGCTCCTCGGGCTTCGGCGGCAGCGACGCCAGCCGGCCCAGCTCGTACGTCGTCTCCAGCAACGCCGGGCCGGTGACCTCGGTGGCCACCTCGGCGGCGGCGACCAGCACCGACCCGGCCACCGAGTGCTCGATCACCGAGTGCGGGCCGTACGTGTAGCCCTTGTCCTCGCGGATGTTCTCCACCCAGCGGGAGGAGAAGTAGCCACCGAAGATCAGGTTGGCCAGTTGCAGCGGCGCGTGGTCGGGATCCGTGCGCGGCACGGCCGGCAGCGCGATCCGCAACGAGGACTGGACCGAGCCCGGTCGGTCGACGAGCAGCAGCGGCCCCGGCTCCAGCGGCGGGGTGCCCGGTAGCTCGGCGACGCGCCCGGCGCCGGCCCAGCCGCCGAGCGCCCGCTCGGCGGCGTCCAGGGCCTTCTCCGGCTGCACGTCGCCGACCAGCACCAATTGCGCGCCGGCCGGATGCACACGCTCGGCGTGCAGGGTGCGCAGCGCTGCCGGCCGGACGGCGCGGATCTGGCCGGGCTCCGGGGTCTGCGTCGCGTACGGGTGGCGGCCGTAGATCCGCTTCAGCAGCGCTTCCCGGGCCAGGTGCGCCGGTTGACTCTGCGCCACCTGGATCCGGTCGACCAGCCGGTCCCGCTCGGTGGCCACGTCGTCGCTGGGGTAGCTGGCCCCGGTCAGCACCTCGGCCAGCAACTCCAGCATCCGGTCCAGGCCGGTGACCAGGCCGGCGCCGGAGAGCATCAGCCGGTCCGGGTCGACGCCGGCCGAGAGCCCGCCGCCCACCTTCTGCAGCTCGGCGGCGATCTGCACGCTGGTCATCGACTCGGTGCCGGAGAGCATGGTCTGCGAGAGCATGGCGCCGCGGGCCAGGTGCGCCCGCCCGAACGGGACCCAGAGCCGCAGCTCGACCAGGGGCACTGCGGGCCGGCGTACGGCGATCACGGTGAGGCCGTTGCGCAGCGTGCGTTCGGCCTGCTTGGGCACCTTGAGCTTGCGGGTGGGGCCGAGCGGGGGCAGCGTGCGGGGGCCGGTGGGGACGGTGGTGGTCATCGGGCACCTCCGGCGATGACCTCGACGGCGGCGCGCCGCTCCGGGCGCAGGGTGGCGGCGGCGGATCGCACCTGCTCCTCGGTGACCTCGCCGACCAGCCGGGGCAGATCGTTGAGCAGGCCCGGCTCGCCGCGTTGCTGTTCCAGCACCGCCATCCGCAGCGCCCGGCCGAGCACCGCGTCGGTGTCCCGCAGCAGGTGGGTCGCCATCCGGGCCTGGGTCCGGGCCAGCTCCCCCTCGGTCAGCCCGTCGGTGGCCAGCCGGTCCAGTTCCTCGTCCATGGTGCGCAGCACCTTGTCCACGTCGCCACCGGGCGGCAGGTGCGCCTGGAGCAGCAGCGCCGTCGGGTCACGCACGTCGAACGGGTCACCCATGAAGCCGAGGTACCCGCCGAGGCTGGTCACCGTCCGGTCGCGCTGGACCAGCCGCTCGACGAGCCGCGACGCGTCGCCGTCGGTGAGCACCTCGGCCAGCACCACGTACGGCAGGTAGGCGGCGAAGTCGGTGACCGGGTCGGGCACCCGCCAGGCGCCGGCCACCGCCGGCAGCGGCGCCAGCGCGTCGGTGTACGAGGTGCGCCGCTCGGCGGTCAGGTCGGGCTCGGTGAAGGCGGGCCGCCGTGGCGCCGGGCGGGCCGGCACGTCACCGAAGTGGCGGGTGACAAGCTCGGTCGCCTCCGCCACGTCGATGTCGCCGCTGACGGCCAGCACCGCGTTGCCGCTGGCGTAGTAGCGGCGGAAGAAGTCCGCAGCGTCGGCGACGGTCGCCGACTCCAGGTCGTCGAAGGAGCCGTAGCCGTCGTGCGCGTTCGGGAAGGTGTCGAACATGACCGGCGGCAGGGTCAGCCAGGGGAAGCCACCGTACGGCCGGTTGAGCACGTTGACCCGGATCTCCTCCTTGACCACGTCGACCTGGTTACGCAGGTTCTCCTCGGTCAGCCGGGGGCCGCGCATCCGGTCCGCCTCCAGGAACAGCGCGCGTTCCAGCGCGTTGCTCGGCAGCGTTTCGAAGTAGTCGGTGTAGTCCAGGTGGGTGGAGCCGTTGAAGGTGCCGCCCGCGCCCTGCACGTGCCGGAAGTGGGCCAGCTTCTCCAGGTTCTCCGAGCCCTGGAACATCAGGTGCTCGAAGAGGTGGGCGAAGCCGGTGCGCCCCTCCGGCTCGGAACGGATGCCGACGTCGTAGACCACCGCCACCCCGATCACCGGGGCACTACGGTCGGGGGTGAGCACCACCCGCAGGCCGTTGTCGAGGGTGAACCGCTCGACCGGGTACTTCGTCGCTGGAATTCTGGATCTCCGCGCCGCCACGGGATCGACCCTAGCGCGTCGGCACCTCCACCAACGGCGACCTCCGCGGAGCCGCCGCCACCGGGTCGGCCACCGGGGCACGACGTCCCGGCATGTGGATGAGCCTTGACGCTGCATCCGACCTGCCCCACTCTTCCTACCAAGTAAGTAGGAATACTGCGGATTGGATGGACGATGAGACGGCTCCACCTGCGCCGGTTGGTCACCCTGGCCACCCTCGCCGTGGTCGGCGCGGCGACCCTGGGCAGCACCGCCGCGTGCGGCGACGACAGCGAGGCCGCCGGCGGCAGCTCCGG
Organism: Micromonospora sp. U21; assembly: GCF_018070045.1. Taxonomy (GTDB): domain Bacteria; phylum Actinomycetota; class Actinomycetes; order Mycobacteriales; family Micromonosporaceae; genus Micromonospora. The sequence continues at coordinate 12,483 of NZ_JAGPYK010000004.1, read as the reverse complement.
CCCGGTGACGCTGCGCCTCGGCTACTTCCCCAACATCACCCACGCGCCGGCGGTCGTCGGTGTGGAGAAGGGCATCTTCGCCGAGAAGCTCGGCGCCAACGTGAAGCTGGACCCGAAGACGTTCAACGCCGGCCCGGCCGCCATCGAGGCGGTCTTCTCCGGTGCGCTGGACGCCACCTACATCGGCCCGAACCCGACCGTGAACGCGTTCTCCAAGTCCAGGGGCGCAGCGGTCCGGGTCGTCTCCGGCGCCGCCTCCGGTGGCGTGGCGCTGGTCGTCAAGCCGGGCATCAACGGCCCGCAGGACCTGAAGGGCAGGAAGGTCGCCACCCCGCAGCTGGGCAACACCCAGGACGTGGCGGTCCGCTACTGGCTCAGGCGGCAGGGGCTGACCACCACCAAGGAGGGTGGCGGCGACGTCAAGATCGTGCCGCAGGAGAACGCCCAGACGGTGGAGACCTTCAGCAGCGGCGCGATCGACGCCGCCTGGGTGCCCGAGCCGTTCGTGTCCCGGTTGGTCAACGTCGGCGGCAAGGTGCTGGTCGACGAGCGGGACCTGTGGCCGGACAGGAAGTTCGTCATCACGAACCTGCTGGTCAGCACGAAGTTCCTCAAGGCACACCCGGACGTGGTGCAGAAGCTGGTCGACGGCCAGGTGGCCGCGAACGAGTTCGTCAACAGCAGGCCGGACGAGGCCCAGCAGACCATCTCCGCGGCAATTGGCAAGATCACCGGCAAGCCGCTGGACCTGAAGCTGATCAAGCAGGCGTGGCCGACCTTGGAGTTCACCAACGACCCGATTCCCGGCTCCCTCAAGGCCGGGCTCGACCACGCCGTCGAGGTGAAGCTGACCGACCCGGTGGACCTCAAGGGCCTGTACGACCTGACGTACCTGAACAACGCGCTCAGGGCCCAGGGCAAGCCCGAGGTCGTCCAGCCGTGACGTCGACCACGACGACGCCGGGGAGCGCGACCACCGCGGTCGCGCTCTCCGACGTGACCAAGGTGTACGGACGCGGGGCGAACGCCGTCCTGGCCCTGGACGGCGTGTCCCTGGACGTGGCGCCGGGCGAGTTCGTCTGCCTGGTCGGTGCCTCCGGCTGCGGCAAGAGCACCCTGCTCAACCTGGTCGCCGGGCTGGACCGGCCCAACGGTGGGCAGATCGCCCTCGCCGGCGACGCCAGCCCCGGCCTGATGTTCCAGGAGCCGGCACTCTTTCCCTGGCTGACCGTCGACGGGAACGTGGAGGTCCCGTTGAAGCTGCGCGGGCTGCCCCGGGCCGAGCGGCGCGCGCGGGTGGCGGAGCTGCTGCGCACCGTGCACCTGGCCGACTTCGGCCGTACGCGACCGCACGAGCTCTCCGGCGGAATGCGGCAGCGGGTCGCGCTGGCCCGCACGCTGGCCCTGGACACCCCGGTGCTGCTGATGGACGAACCGTTCGGCGCACTCGACGCGATGACCCGGGACATCCTGCACGACGAGCTGGAACGGATCTGGTCCGAGCGCAAGCTCTCGGTGCTCTTCGTGACCCACAACGTCCGCGAGGCGGCCCGGCTGGCCGACCGGGTCATCCTGCTTTCCAGCCGACCCGGCCGGATCATCTACTCCACGACGGTGGACATCCCGCGCCCGCGGCGGATCGACTCCCCCGAGGTCGCCGCCATCGCCGCCGAGGTCACCGAGCGGCTCCGTACGGAGGTGGGCCGCCATGCCGAGTGACACCCTCACCAGCACGGCGCGCACCGACGCACAGATCTCCGGCCTGGACGCGCTGGAGATCGCCGGCCGCGAGAAGGAGATCTCCGGGGGCACCCGGGTGTGGGCGGCCACCTGGCCCAAGCTGGCCGCGCTGGCCATCGTCATCGCGGCCTGGCAGTTGGTGGTCTGGTCGGGCTGGAAGCCGCCGTACTCGCTGCCGGGGCCGCTGGTCGTCGGCCGCGAGCTGCTGACCCAGGCCCAGGGCCCACAGCTCTGGGAGGGCCTGCTCACCACGCTGCGCCGGGCCGCCGTCGGGTACGTCTTCTCGGTCGCGGTCGGCCTGCTCCTCGGCCTGGCGGTGGCCCGGTCCACGGTGCTCCGGGCCGCCATCGGGTCGATGATCACCGCGTTGCAGACGATGCCGTCGATCGCCTGGTTCCCGCTGGCCATCCTGCTGTTCGAGCTGAGCGAGAAGGCGATCTTCTTCGTGGTGGTGCTCGGCGCGGCACCGTCCATCGCCAACGGCGTGATCTCCGGTGTGGACTACGTGCCGCCGCTGCTCCTGCGCGCGGGCCGCAACCTGGGCGCCCGAGGGCTCAACCTCTACCGGTACGTGATCGCACCGGCCGCGCTGCCGGCGATCGTCGCCGGGCTCAAGCAGGGCTGGGCGTTCTCGTGGCGCAGCCTGATGGCTGGTGAGCTGATCGTGGTCGGCATCTCGCAGACCTCCCTCGGCGCCCAGCTCACCTACTCCCGCGAGCTGTCCGACGCGCCCTGGCTGCTCTCCACCATGATCGTCATTCTGGTGCTCGGCCTGGTCGTGGATGCCGCCTTCGGCGCGGCGGACAAGGCGATCCGGCGCCGCTGGGGTGTGCTGGACCAGGCTGGTCAGTGAGGTGTACGTCTCCGCACGCAGCGGTTACGCGCTCCGCGCCATGCGAGGGCGGTGGCGGCGTGGTCGGGCCGGTGCCCCGCCGACCCGACCACGCCTCGTACCGATCCTGACCGGGCCTGCCCCTCCGCCGGCACCGGTCGGTCCGGCCGCTGCTCAGCCCACGTGTGCGACCGTCGGGCCGGAGCCCGGGTCGCCGGGGCTGTGCAGCTCCACCAGGCCGGCGGGAGCATTACCCACCGGGGTGGCGTGCCAGGGCGCGAAGGCCGCAACCATGGCGAGCAACAGCCCGGCGACCGCGACCGCGACCACCAGGATCAGTTCGCGCAGCGCACCCGAGCCGGCTTCGCCCGCCATGGTCACCCCTTCCGTGCCGGGTCCCCCGCCCGGCGTCCCCCCGGTGGTCAGCTTCGACCACGGCTCGTCGGAACACAGTCGGCCAGCCGACCCAGCCGAGGCTGATTACCGACTCAGACGAGCAGCCGGACGTCGTAACGACCGGCCGGCGCCTCGTCTCCGCACGTCGCTCCAACGCGCCCCCGGGTTTCCTGGCCATCGTGGCGACAGGCCGGGGGCCGAGGGCTCACACGGCCGCCTTTGCTCTGCTTCAACCGGCGCAACAGCCGGTGTCCGCTATCCGGACAGTGTCCGTTGCGTGGGTTGAAGCAGAGCAAAGGTCGTCACGAGGAGTCGGTGCCCCACGCGACCAGCCCCCGGCGTATGCCTGGCCCGTGCGGTCAGACCCCGTGCGGCCAAGGCCCGTCCCCGCAGCCAGGCCCGCGCCGCGCCGCAGACAGACCGACCCGCCCAGCCGGAGCGGGGCGGGTCGGTCGTTGTGTACGGGTCAGGCGATGCGGGGGCGGCGCGGGCGGCGGGACCGGCCCGACGCGCGGTGCGCCGGCCGGGCGGCACCGTCGGCGACCGAGCCGCCGGATCCACCGGCGGTGCGTCCCCGACCAGCGGACGCCGGCGGGCCCGCGATGGTCACCGGCACGCCGGAGGGCTCGCGGGCACCGGTCACCCGGGCCAGCGACCCGTCACCCGGACGGACCTGGACCGACTCGGGCCGGATGCCCGCGGTGGCCATCAGCCGGGACACATCCCGGCGCTGCTCCGGCAGGACCAGGGTGACCACGGAGCCGGACTCGCCGGCCCGGGCGGTCCGGCCACCCCGGTGCAGGTAGTCCTTCGCCTCGGTCGGCGGGTCCACGTTGACCACCATGTCCAGGCCGTCGACGTGGATGCCGCGGGCCGCCACGTCCGTGGCGACCAGGGCGGTCACCTGGCCGTTGCGGAACTGCTCCAGGATCCGGGTGCGCTGCGGCTGGGACTTGCCGCCGTGCAGCGCGGCCGCGCGTACCCCCTTGGAGAGCAACTGACGAGCGAGCCGGTCGGCGCGGTGCTTCGTACCCATGAACAGGATGGTGCGGCCGTCGCGGGCGGCGATCCGGGTCAACGCGTCGGGCTTGTCCACCGCGTCGACGTGCAGCACGTGGTGGGTCATGGCGGTGACCGTGGCGGTGCCCGGGTCGACCGAGTGGGTCACCGGGCTGCTCAGGAAGCGGCGGACCAGCCGGTCCACGCCGCCGTCCAGGGTCGCCGAGAAGAGCATTCGCTGCCCCTGCGGCGCGACCTGCTCCAGCAGCTTGGTGACCTGCGGAAGGAAGCCCATGTCGGCCATCTGGTCGGCCTCGTCCAGCACGGTGATCTCGACCTGGTCGAGCCGGGCGTCGCCGCGGTTGATCAGGTCGTGCAGCCGACCGGGGGTGGCCACGACCACCTCGGCGCCGGCGCGCAGGGCGTCCGCCTGGCGCTGCAACGACAACCCGCCGACGACGGTGGCGCAGCGCAGCCCGACGGCGCGGGCGTACGGGGACAGCGCGGTGGTCACCTGCTGGGCCAACTCCCGGGTCGGCACCAGCACCAGGGCCAGCGGGCGACCCGGCCGGGCCTTGCGGCCGGCGGTGCGGGAGAGCAGCGGAAGCCCGAAGGCGAGGGTCTTGCCGGAGCCGGTGCGACCCCGGCCGAGCACGTCCCGGCCGGCGAGCGAGTCGGGCAGCGTGGCCGACTGGATCGGGAACGGCTCGGTGATGCCCTGCGCGGTCAGCGCGGTGAGCAGCGCCGGCGCCAGACCGGTATGGGCGAACGAAGGAATAACAGAGGTCACGCAGAAGCCTTCCTCGACGCGGCACGTGTCGAGGGAGGGCGCCGAAGACGGCGCTGTCGCCAGCGGAAAAGGCCGCCAGGACTCACAAGCACGAACCGAAGGGGGTACGGGCCGGCCCGCCGCCGGGCCGCCGCCTGCGTACGCAGGTCGACGACGGGGCGGGCCGGTCCCGTCACCGCCACGCCCGGAGGGCGCGACAGGTAATGCTGGCCGATCCGAAGATCAGAGCGGGCGGATGTTCTCCGCCTGCGGGCCCTTCTGGCCCTGGGTCACCTCGAACTCGACCCGCTGGTTCTCGTCCAGGCTCCGGTAGCCGGAGGACTGGATCGCCGAGAAGTGGGCGAAGACGTCAGCGCCGCCGCCGTCCGGGGTGATGAAGCCGAAGCCCTTGTCAGCGTTGAACCACTTCACGGTGCCAATAGCCATGTGTTTCGTCTCCTTGACGGAACGTCGGACTCGCACTTGTTGCGAGCCCGAAGAGGAGCGCTCCGCGCGGGAATGCGCGAATCGCCTGTCGCTTCTGGTCGCCCCGCCCGGAGAACTCCGGACACAACAAAGAGCGCCTGGGGCCACAATCCCGCCAGGCGCACACAGAGTCTCTGGTAACCAAAACTGCAACCCGTTCAACCTACCACGGATTTTCGCGCCGTGGTCAATGTTGGACGGAATCTTCCGGCAGCTTGGCGATCAGGGCCGTGAGCCCGGTCACGTCCAGCAGGTCGGCGGGGCGAACCGTCACCCCGTGCCGGACGTAGTGGAACGCCGCTCCCACCCGGTCGACCGGCACGCCGGCCAGCTCCGCCCAGGCCAGCCGGTAGACGGCCAACTGCACCGCGGCCACCTCCGCCGCCGGGCCGGTCGGTTGCGCCCCGGTCTTCCAGTCCACCACGTCGAACCGGCCGCCCGGCCGGGCGAAGACCGCGTCCATCCGCCCCCGCACCACCACCCCGGCGATCACCGTGGCGAACGGCACCTCCACCTCCACCGGCACCCGGTCGGCCCACTCGCTGGCCAGGAAGCGCTCCTGCAGCTCGACGAGCGCCTCGTCCGGCGCCGCGTCCGCGTCGGCCGCGCCGGGCAGCTCGTCCACGTCGAGCAACCGGTCGGCGCCGAAGCGCTGTTCCAGCCAGGCGTGGAAGGCGGTGCCGCGGCGGGCGTACGGGTTGGGCTCGGTGGGCACCGGGCGGCGCAGCGCGCGGGCCAGGGCCGCCGGATCACGGCGCAACGCGACCAACTGGGTGACGCTCAACTGCCCGGGCAGGGCCACCTCGACCGCGCCGGAGAGCCGGGTCACTTCGGCCCGCTCGGCCAGCAGCAGGTCCGCCTCGCGCCGCCAGCGCGCCACCTCCGGATCGACCTCCGGCTCGCCCGGCCCACCGGCGACCACCACGTCCGCCGGGCCGTCGGTCATCAGGCGGCGAACCAGCGCGGCCGCCTCGGCCAGAGCCGGCCGGCGGCCGCCCAGCGGATCTGCCGGCCACTCCGCGCGGAGCACCACCTCGGCGGTCGGGTTGGTCGCGTCCGGAGTCGGCTCCGGCGCCCACGCGTCGACCAGGTGCCCCGGGCCGCCGTCCAGGCAGGCGTCGTACACCTCGCGCAGGAAGACCGACGGCCCGCGCGGGCGCTTGGTCCCCTCGCCCCACCAGTAACCGGAGCAGAGCAGCAGCCGACGCGGCCGGGTGACGGCCACGTACGTCAGCCGCCGCTCCTCCCGCTCGTCGTGGGCCCGCCACGCGTCGGTGAAGTCGCTCACCGCCCGGGCCACGGCCCGCTGGTCCGCCGCCTCGTCCAGCGCCAGCTCGGGCAACCCGTCCGCGTCGCCGCGCAGCGGGAACGGCAGCACACCCAGCCCGCCCAGCCAGTGGTCGGAGTTGCGCACCGGCCCGGGCCACAGCCCTCGGCTCAGCCCGGCCACCGCCACCACGTCCCACTCCAGGCCCTTGGCGGCGTGCGCCGTGACCACCTGCACCGCGCCCTCCACCACCTCGACCTCGCCCGGGGCGAGACCGCGCTCCTCATCCTCGGCGGCGGCCAGGTAGGACAGGAAGCCGGCGAGCGTCGCGCCCGGCGTCTCCCCGCTGAACCGGGCCGCCACGTCGCCGAGGGCGTCCAGGTGCCCCCGGGCCAGGCCGGCGTCGCCGGCGCCGTCCCGGCCGGCCCGCACCGCGACCTCCACGTCCAGGCCGATGGTCCGCTCGATGTCCGCGATCAGGTCCGGTAGTGCCTGGTCCAGCCGGTAACGCAGCAGCGCCAACTCCCGGCCGTACGCGCGCAGCCGCGCGAAGCCCTCCGCCGAGTACGCCTGCGCCGGGCCGAGGTCGGCCAGCGCCTCCACCAGGGTCGCCTCGTCCAGCAGGTCGGGGCTGATCTCCGGGGTGTCGTCGGCAGCTGCCTGTCGCCGGGCGTTGGCGATGGACCGGGCCCGCCGGTGCAGTGCCACCAGATCGCGCGGCCCGATCCGCCAGCGGGCGCCGGTGAGCAGCCGCAGCAGCGCGGCCCCGTCGGTCGGGTCGGCCAGCACCCGCAGCGTGCAGACCACGTCGCGTACCTCGGGGGTGTCCAGCAGGCCGCCCAGCCCGACCACCTCGACCGGAAGGCCGCGCTCGCGCAGCGCCGACTCGATCGCCGGGATCTGGCTGCGGACCCGGACAAGCACGGCCGTGGTCGGCCGCTGCGCCACCGGGATGTGCTCGGGCACCGCGCCGAGCATCCGCGCCGCGCCGCGCCAGGCGGCGAGCACGCTGTCCGCGATCCAGCCCGCCTCGTCGGCGTACGTCGGCAACAGCGCGCAGTGCACCGTGCCGCCGGCCGCCCCACCGGGACTGCGGTGCGGGATCGGGTCCCGGACGGTCAGCGCGGAGCGCAGCTCCGGCACCCGGGCGCCGGCCGCGCGCAGCGGGGTGGACAGCGCGTTCGCGACCCGGAGGATCTCCGGGCGGTTGCGCCAGCTGGTGGTGAGCCCGAGCGCCTCGGCCGGCCGGCCGCCGGCCCGGGCGAACTCGGTGGGGAACCGGTCCAGGGTGCCCGCGCTGGCCCCCCGCCAGCCGTAGATCGACTGGCACGGGTCACCCACCGCGGTCACCGGGTGCCCGCCGCCGAACAGCGCGTTGAGCAGCACCACCTGGGCGTGGCTGGTGTCCTGGTACTCGTCCAGCAGCACCACCCGGTAGCGGTCCCGCTCGATCTCGCCGACCCCCGGGTGGTCCCGGGCCACCCGGGCCGCCCGGGCGAGCTGGTCGGCGAAGTCCATCGCCTCGAAGTCCGCCTTGCGCCGGGCGTACGCCCGCACCAGCGGCAACAGACGCAGCCGGGTCTGCTGGAGGGCGAGCGCCTTGCGCACGTCGGCGTAGACCCGGCCCGGCCGGGACTGCACCTCGGCGAAGAACCGCCCGGTCCAGGCGGCCAGCTCGTCCGGGGCGACCAGGTGCTCGTCCAGCTCCCCGGCGAGGGCCAGCACCGCGTCGGTGATGGTGCTCGGCATCCGGTCCACCTCGGACATGTCGCCGTCGTAGTTGCGCACCAGCAGGTCGACCAGCTGCCAACGGGACGCCTCGGTGAGCAGCCGGGTGGACGGCTCGTAGCCGGCCCGCAGGCCGTGCTCGGTGACGATCCGCCCGGCGTACGAGTGGTACGTGGAGACGGTGGGCTCGCCGGCGAGCGGGTCGTCCAGCGGGTCCCGGCCCTGCCGACCGAGCCGGCGAATCAGCTGGTCGAGCCGGGTTCGTACCCGGTGGGCCAACTCGCCGGCCGCCTTACGGGTGAAGGTCAGCCCGAGGATCTGCTCCGGCCGCACGTACGAATTGGCCACCAGCCAGACCACCCGCGAGGCCATCGTCTCGGTCTTGCCGGACCCGGCACCGGCGACCACCAGCAGCGGCTCCACCGGGGCGGCGATGATCGCGGCCTGCTCCCGGGTGGGCGCCGGCAGCCGCAGCAGCTTGGCCAGCTCCACCGGGGTGTACCGGGGGCCGGCGTCGGCGAGTCGGGGCGCCGGCGCCGGACCGGCGCCGAACAGGGCGGGCTGGGTCACGGGGCTACGCTCACTCCTCGCCCTCACGGGTGCTCCGGGTGGTCGGCGGTTCGACGACCTGGCGCCCCTGCCCGGAGACCGGGCAGCTGGTGCGCACCGGGCAGACCCGGCACTTCGAGTTGGCCACCGCGGCGAACGTGGCAGCGGCCATCGCATCGGCGGTCCGTCGGACCAGCGCGGTCGCCCAGCCAGCCGCCGGGCCTTCGCCGACCGCCGGCTGGTTCTGTTCCCTGGCGTCCTTGGCGGAGGTGCCGAGCTGCACCAGCGCGGCACCCCCGGACTCCTCGCCGAACTCGGCGAACGCCCCCGCCTCCACCGCCGCCTGGTAGGCGCCGAGCTGCGGATGCTCGGCCAGGTCGGTGCCGGTGACCGCGGTGGACTTGCCGGTCTTCAGGTCGATCACCACGAGCCGCCCGTCCTCGTCGATTTCCAGCCGATCGACCCGGCCGGTCAGGTCGACCGGCCGGTGCGGGTCGTCCAGGCGGACCGCGAACTCGTGCTCGATGGCGAGCAGCCGGCGCGGGTTGGTGGCCAGCCAGCGCAGCAACTTGTCGACCATCGCCTCGGCGCGCTCCCGCTCCGGGCCGGCCATCCACCGGGCGGCCAACTCGATCGCGTCGAACCGGGCGGCCACGTAGTCGAGCAGGGCGCCCCGGTCGGCGCTGGCGTCCTCGGCGAGCATCGCGGCGGCGTGCACCAGGTTGCCCACGCCCTGGGCGGTGCTGGTCGGACCGCTGCCGCCGTGCCGTTCCAGCAGCCAGCGCAGGCTGCACCGCAACGCGCTCTCCATCGCCGACGGGGTGACCCGCACCGGCTCGCCGTCATCGACCAGCGGCCGGTCGTCGGAGAGGGCGCGCAGCCCCCACCAGTCGTCCGGATGCGCACCGGGCACACCGGCCGCGGCGAGCCGGGCGAGCTCGGCCGCCGCGGCACGCTGCCGGAACGCCGGCGCGGCCGGGTCGGTGATCGCCGTACGCAGCTCGGCGACCAGCGCCGGCAGGGTGAGCGCCCGGGGTGGCCGGGTGACCGGCAGCGCGCCGGGCCGGTCCGGCTCCCCGTCGCCGTCCTCCCCCGCGGTGCCGGCCCCGTCGCCGGTGGGTGCGGCGTTCGGGGTGCCGCCGCCGGTGGGACCGCTGGTCGGCGGGCCGGTACGCGGACCGGGCGGTGCGGGCGGGTCGACGGGCCCGGCGCCGTCCGGCGGGGTGGGCGGCGCGGTGGGACCCAGCTCGTGCAGGAACCGGCTCGGCTGCTCCTCGTGGTCGTCGCCGCCCACCGCGGCCGACGCCACGGCGGTGACCAGCAGCCGGTATCGGGCCCGGCTGACGGCGACGTGGAAGAGCCGGCGTTCCTCGTCCAGCAACGCCGAGGTCTGACCCACCACGTTCGCCAGGGTGGCGCCGCCGACGGACCGACCGGCCAGCACGTCGACCAGTCGCTCCGAGCCGAGCAGGCTGCCGCGCAGGCGCAGGTCCGGCCAGATGCCCTCCTGCACCCCGGCCACCGCGACCAGGTCCCACTCCAGGCCCTTGGCGGCGTGCGCGGTGAGGAGCCGGACGGCCGCACCCCGGTCGGCGGTCGGGGCGATGGTGTCCGCCGGCAGGTCCTGACCGAGCACATGGTCGAGGAAGACCTCGGCGCGGGCGCCGGGAAGCCGGTCGGTGAACCGGGCCGCCGCGTCGAAGAGCACCAGCACGGCGTCCAGATCCCGGTCGGCCGCCTCGGCCCGCCGCCGCCGCGCCAGGTCCCCCTCGCCGGCCGCCGGTTGGCCCTGGCCGATCGCGCCCGCCCAGCGTTCGGCCAGCCCGCTCGCGTGCCAGACGGCCCAGAGCACGTCCTCGGCGGTCGCGCCGGGCCGGGCGGCGGCGGCCCGTACGGTGGCCAGCAGCCCGGCCACCGCCTGCGCCGGCTCCGCCCACCGCCGCTCGATGCCGGCCAACTCGGCCGGGTCACGCAACGCCTCGACGATCAGCTCCCCGGACGGGCGCCGGTCTCCGCCGGCCAGGGCCAGAGCGCGCAGGCCCTGCCGCAGCCGCCGCTCGGCCAGAGGGTCCGCCCCGCCCAACGGCGAGTGCAGCAGCGCGACCGCCGCCTCCTCGTCCAGGCGGTCCGGCTCCAGCGCGCAACGCAGCAGAAGCAGCAGCGGGGCCACCGCCGGTTGCAGGTGCAGCGGCAGGTCCTCGCCGTGCACCACGGTGGGTACGCCGGCGGCGTGCAGCGCCCGTTGCAGGGTGGGCAGCTGCAACGCGGTCGACCGCACCAGCACCGCCATCCGTGACCAGGGCACGCCGTCGAGCAGGTGGGCGGAGCGCAGCGCGTGCGCCAGCCAGGCGGCCTCGCTGGTCGCCGAGCGGAACGTGTGCACCTCGACCACGCCGGCCGGGGCGTCCGGCAGCGGATGCAGCCGGCGGTGCGCCGCCGGACCCCGCAGCCGGCGGCCCAGCCGGGCGATCGCCGCGAGCAGGCCCGGCCCGGCCCGGTAGGACGTGGTCAGCAGCACCTGCGCGGCCGGCGCGCCCGAGGCGGTCCGGAACCGGTGCGGGAAGGTGGTCACCCCGGCCGGGTCGGCGCCGCGGAAGGCGTACGTGGACGAATCCGGGTCGGCGAAGGCGACCAGCGGCTTGCCGCCGCCGGCGATCACCGAGAGCAGGTCGAGCTGGGCGGGGTCGGTGTCGGCCAGCTCGTCGACGTACACGTGAGCGAGCCGGCGGCGCTCGGCGGCCAGCAGCTCCTCGTCGTCGCGCAGCAACCCGGTGGCCGCCCGGACCAGCTCGGCCGGGTCGTACGCGATCGAGCCCCGGTTGCTGACGTCGCGCAGCGCGAGCACCGCGACGTACTCCCGCAGGAAGCGCGCGGCGGCCGGCCAGTCGGCACGGCCGAGCTTCTCGCCGAGCCGGGCCAGGTCGGCCGGGCCGATGCCGCGCTCGGCGGCACGCATGAGCAGGTCGCGCAGCTGGCCGGCGAAGGCTCGGGTCCGCAGGGCCGGCCGCAGATCCGTCGGCCAGCCGACCGGGTCGTCCTCGGGCTCCTCGCCCACCACGTCCAGCAGCTCGCGGATGATCAGATCCTGCTCGGGGCCGGTGAGCAGCCGGGGGGACGGCTCGCCCCGTTCGGCGGCGGCCCGGCGGAGCAGCCCGAAGGCGTACGCCGGGAAGGTGCGCACCAGGGGCTCACGCAGCACCCGGTGGCCGTCCTGCGCCACCCGGGCCTCGATGCGCTGGCGTAGTGCGGTGGCGCCTCGACGGCCGAAGGTCAGCACCAGGATCCCTTCGGGATCGACCCCCTCGGTCACCCGGGCGGCGACCGCCTCGACCAGGGTGCTGGTCTTGCCGGTGCCCGGCCCGCCGAGCACCAGCATCGGCCCGTCGGTGTGCGCGACCACCTCCGCCTGCACCGGATCGACCCGCCGGCCGGCCCCGGCGGCACCGGGCCCGGCGGCTCGCTCGTGCCCGTCCCGACTGACCGCCCCGGACAGCGCACCCCCACCGGCGGGCACGGTGTCGCCCTCGGCCGCGCCGCTACCGGCGGGCACGGTGCCGCCGGCAGGCACGCCCCCGTCCCCCCGCGCCGGCCCTCCGGACCGCCGCACCAACCGGTACGCCTGCATCAGCTCATCCCATCACGCCCATACGACACCCCACCCACCCCACCAGGCCCCGACCGACCCACCCCACCCCACCAGCTCCGTCGATCATGAAG
>NZ_JAGPYK010000039.1 GCF_018070045.1 Micromonospora sp. U21 | reverse complement strand
ATCGTCGGGTGGAAGACCTCCGACCGCTGCGACACCGACATCATCCTCGCCGCCCTCGAATACGGCATCTGGTCCCGCGACGTCCGCGACGGCCAGTTGATCCACCACAGCGACAGGGGATCGAACTCGCCAACTACACGTCTTTCCGCTTCGCGGAACGCTTACAGGACAACGGGATCCTGCCGTCGATGGGCTCGGTCGGCGACTCGTTCGACAACGCGCTGATCGAGAACTTCTGGTCGACGTTGAAGATCGAACTCGTCTACCGCACGAGCTGGCGGACCCGCGACGAGGCCGAGAACGCGATCTTCGCCTACATCGACGGCTGGTACAACACCCGCCGTATCCAAAAGGACCTGGGCTACCTCAGCCCCGACGAATACGAGACCGCCTGGCATACCCGCCAGCACGAACCAGCCGCGCCCCCTATCGTCACCCCTGCGCCAGCCGGCAGCAGGTAACCACCGCTCCATCAAAGCGGGGGGGGGAACTCAGAGCCATACAAGCCCTCGCCTATGGGCCGTGATGATCAGACCCCTAGCAAGGTCTCGGCCTGCGGCGTGGAGCGCCTCGGCGTACTCCGGCTCGGGTAGCCCGAGCGTGACTTCATCACACGGAACGGAGAGTGCAACGGGCATCGGGTTGAGGTCGAGCTGGACGCCCGGCGGGTCGGTAGCACGCGCCATTAGCAAGCCATACGAGGACGGGTGCCCCAGACGACCCCGGTACTCAACGCCGACGACGCCAGCCTCGGCCGGCATCGGACCGTCGCAGCCAGTCCACGCGGTCAGGCAGGAAAACTCCCGCCGCCGAAACTCCCTGAGCATGGGCCGCACCGTAACGACCGTCGTAAGCCTGGCGGCCTTGGGATTAGAAGGAGGTCACGGATGGCTGGTCAGGTAGATGCGTGCCTGGTCGGCGCGTCTGCCGTTGTCGGGTGGCGTCGGCGTCAGCAGGTGGCCTTGGCTGTACGGATGGCTGTACAGCTACAGGCCGGAGTCCTCGCGTCGCAGTACCTCGACAGCGGCCACTACGTCCGTGACGGTGTGGTCCGGCGGAGTGAGTTCCGCCGGCCATTCCTTCCCTCGACTGACCCAAAGGGTGGCAAGCCCTGCCGCGCGGCCACCCTCGACATCAAGTACAGGGCTGTCACCGATCGCCCAGCCCCCGCGCAGCAGATCGAGGCCGCACCCACGGGCCGCCGCCTCAAAGATCTCGCGTGCTGGCTTCCGGATACCCAGCTCTCCGGACACTGCCCAAGCATCGACGCATCGGTCCAGTCCGGTACGCCTGATCTTGCGCAACTGGTTGTCGGCCTGGCCGTTGGTTACGATCGCCACCGTCCAGCCCTCGTCACGCAGTAGCGTCAGCGACCTCAGCACCTCTTCGCGGCAGCTCACCAACTCCGGCATCCGGCGTCGGTACTGCCTCCATGTGTCATCCGCCGATGCCAGTCCGAAACGCTCCATCACCTCGCCGAAGAACCAGCCACGGGGCACGGTCCCGTCCTGATCCGTAGCGATCAGCCAGGCCAACGCGTCGTCCGGCAGTTCGCGATCGGCGCAGAACTCGACCGCCCAGCGCCGGAATGCTTCCAAACGGTCCACGAGCGTGTTGTCGAGATCGAAAAGCGCTAACCGCTGCACGGTCAACAACCGTACCGGGCGGGTAAAGCGGATCTCCTCGTCGGGCAGTCGTCAGACCGTCCAGCCTCCCGGCGCGCCGCCGGCCTGCTCGCGGTGGTGGGAATCGACGAGCCGCTCACCTGGAGCCCACCAGCCGCATGCGTCGCCGGGATTGACCTGCCCGGCCGCGAACCCGACGACATCGACACCGACCGCCTTCACCTGCTGGTCGTCGTCGACGGGCTCAAACCCAAAGCAGAGAGCCAGCGAAGCCATTTTGAAGCACAACGCGGCCTACCCGACCTACGGTCGGCACGCAGGTGCGAGTGCTGCCGATCCACGCGTGCGCGACGGCCGCCCAGCACCACGTTTATCAGGTACGCGAGCCCGGCAGGCGGACGGTCCGCACGGTCTGGCCACGACTGCGCGGCTGGTAGCGCCGGCCACCGGGGCACCAAGCAGGGGTCGAGGACAGCACCGCTCAGGCCTCCCCCATCGTGCCGACCCTCGACTCGAAAGCGTCGCCCGGCGTACGCCCGACGGCGTACCGAAACGCGTTGACGAGGCGGTAGCCCCCGGGCGGGGTCCGGAACCGTCGGGCGGCGGCGATCACCGTGGGTGCCGCGGTAGCCATGGTGGCTGGATCTTCGCCCAACAGCACGCCACGGACGAGCGCGTCGTCATCGGGTGCGTGCCAAGGGACCTCGACGAGCCCCGCGGACACGACGTCGAGACCTCCGGCGCCGAGCAACTCGCCGAGACCACCGGGTTGCCATAGTCCGCCGATGGGTCGCGGCTGCTCGCCGGCGGCGTACGCGACGGCGTCCTCGATCGTGTTCAGGTCGTTGCGGGCGGCCTCGGCCCAGTTGGAGATCGCGACGAGGCCGCCGGGCGCCGCGACGCGGACGAACTCGGTGAGGGCGTCAAGGACGTCGTCGGCAAATTGCAGGGCGTTGAACGACGTCACCAGGTCGAACTCCCCGTCCGGCCAGGGAAGCTGCTCAGCACGGCCGAGCCGGATGTCGGCCCCGGTCGCCCGGGCGCGGGCGACCTCGATCATGCCGGGCGCCGGGTCAACGCCCGCCGTCGAGGCGCCGAGCCGGTCGAGGTACGCGAGGAGTTCGCCGCTGCCGCACCCCACGTCGAGCACGCGCGAGCCCGGGCCGATCCCGCTCGCCTGGGCCACGGCACTCCAGGCGGGCTCGGGGAACCCGCCCCAGAACTCGGCCCAGCCTGCGGCGACGGCGGACCAGCAGTCCAGATCCGCTCCGTCCATCTCGCTCCTCCATGAATTGACCGGGCCCGTCCGGGCGATGCAGCCAGAGTTCAAGCCCTGGCCCGTCTCCCGCGCCGCCTTCTCGACGCCGGCCAGGTGAGAACCGCGGCTCAGCCGGCCAGCAAGATCGTCCCGCTCGACCCACCGGTAGTAGTCGTCCCGATGGCCTCGGTACGACCAGCCAGGAGCGTGTTCCCGGTCGAGTTCGACCGGGAAGACGCCACATGGCTGGTCGTTCAACCACCAAACCTCAGGTAGGCGTTCATGTCCGAGCGATTGGCAACGGGCTAACCGCCCATGATCACAAAGCCCGATCCTGGTTCTCGCACGATATTACCGGCAGGCCGAGTTGGTGATGGTCACATTCGTCAGCGTTGCGCTACCGTGAGCGCCATTCATGGCTAATATGCCGGCGCCCCTATTGGGCTTGTCGAAGGCCGCGGGCATCCCGTCGGCCGACCGACTGTCACCGCACTCGGCACCAACGACGGGGGCGACATCAACACCACGCAGATCGGCATCGATCTGAGCCACCGGATCGCACCGGACGAATTGAGCCCGAACGACGTCGACTACGCGATTCGGGCCAAGTTGCTGGATCTGTATCTGACACCTGGCGCCGTCCAGGTGAAACTCCGGAAGTGATCAGGACCGCCCGCTGGGTTATCGTGGCGGTGACCGCGCTATTCGCTGTCACCGCCACCGCCTGGTTCCCCGCGCGACGACGAGCCGGCCGACGACCGGCCGGTGTTCGACCTCGGCCGGCTGGTCCTGACCGACCCGTTGGCCGGGGTCGTTGGCGGAGCAGATCGCGCGGCAGCTCGGCAGAGAAGCGGTGATCGCCGACTCCCGGCTGCCGCTGTCCGCATCCGCGTCCGCCGTCTCCTGCGCCGGCACCGACCGGGCCGGCTGCAAGATCTAGGTCGCCTCTACGCCGTCTGCCTGCTGTCGCCGATGGGTCTCCGGCCGACCGAGGTGCGTGGGCTGCGCTGGTCCGATGTCGACTTCGAGGCCGGCACGATCGCGGCCGGGGACAACACCCGGACGCTCGTCGACGGTGAAATCGAGGAGATGGAAGCCAAATCGGCGGCCGGCAAAGGCGGCCTGCCGATGCCCGCGACGGTAACGAAGGCGCTCAAGGCGTTCCACACCCTCCAGAAGAAGGAACGGCTGAAGGCCGGTAACGCCTACGTCGACAGCGGCTACGTCCTGGTCAACGAACTCGGCCAGCCACAGCGCACCGACTGGCTCCGCCGCCGGGTGTACGAGCTGATGACCAAGGTCGAAGTCCGCAAGGTCCGGCCGTACGACTCGCGGCACGCCTGCCTGGCCTACCTCGCCGGCGCCGGAGTGCCCGACGTCGTGCTGGCGGCCTGGGCCGGCCACGCCGACGGCGGCACACTCGCCAAACGGGGTGTACGTCCACCCCGACAGCAGCCACCTGAAAGTGGCGGCCGAGCACCTCGAATCAGGGCTGTTCGGGTGACTCCCACATCCGAGAATTCAGCAGTGCGGGCGTACGTGAGAAATTGTGAGACGGAACAGCAAGAAGGCCTCGACTCACGGAAGTGAATCAAGGCCCAGACCTGCCGAAACTCTGTCGGGACGGCCGGATTCGAACCGACGACCCCTTGTTACCGATCGTAGCCATACTGACCTTGTCATTGACTGTCAAAAGTAGACGCTGAGCTGCACAGACCCGATCGGGCAGTGATCGTTCTTGTCACTGGTTGTCATCCGTGGGTGGGGGTTTTCGGGGGGTAAACGGGGGCAGGCCGACAGGCCGCGCCAGATTCCCGCGCTTCCCCACAGCCGTCATGGGACCTACCGTCGCCCAAGAAAAGGACGGGCGCCTACCGATCGCGACCCACCTACCGTAGGGATGGGGTTCGTGTCGGTCAGGGCCACGACTATTGCCCACCGCGGATGACGCTTCGCGCTCGCAACTCTGAAGCTTGCGCAAGTCCGGCTGCACTGGTGACCTCGGGAGCCGGGCGTTTCCAGGTTCGTCGTGACCGGCCAGGGCTCTGCTGCTTGCTACAGGACATCCCCGAGCTGTCCAATCGGCTCATTCCCCCCTGACCCGACGGCCTGAATTACAGCATGCGGGCCAGCTCACCGTCTCTTTTGCGATGGTCGGGCTTTCGAAGAGGTCGCATGCTCCGGACGCGCGGCTTGCACGCGACAGGCGCGTCAGGCAGAGCCGGCGCCACCTAACGTCGGGGTGTGGGTCCCACGCAGAAGGTCGACGAGGACTGCTGCCTGACTGTGTTCGATGTCCTTGCTGGCAGTCAGCAGCGTGATCGGAGTGGTGCTGGCTAGCTTCCGGAGCCGCTCGATCGTCGCTTGCGACTGAACGTCTTGCAGTTCGATCAGGTAGCGGCGCCGGAACTCGACGAACCGCTCGGGTTGGTGGCCGTACCAGCGGCGCAGCGGGGTGGACGGCGCGATGTGCTTGATCCACTCGTCAAGGTGGACCGCTTCCTTGGTCAAGCCACGCGGCCACACACGATCGACCAGCACCCGAACGCCGTCATCGGGCGAGAGATCGTCGTAGACCCGCCGAAGGGTCACCGTTTTCATGGGTCCTCCTTGATGTGGATGCGCTGATCGCTCGCGACTACCACGGCGGCCACCGTGTCAGGGTCCCGCCAATCTTCGCGTGGTGCGCTCGTCGCGGGACAGATGTCTGGCAAGCCGGTGTCGTGATCGCCGCACTGCCGATGGTCGGCAGGTTGGGGGGGTCGACGTGACCGGTGACGACACCTGTGCAGGTCCGAGGCACAGGCAATCATTGATCGTGGTCGAGGCAACGTACGCGGTCAGGCCTGGTCGGCAAGGAGCCGCCACAGTCAGCGTCGGTTGTCAGGTCACGCCCTCCCCCAGCGCACCGCCGGCACCAGCGGCCCTCGAGCAGTGTGGTCACGACGATCCGAGCGCCACCGTGACAACCGGTGGTAGCGGCGGGAGCCGTCACCGACGTGATCGCCCGTGAAACGAGAAGGAGTTAGTGATGGAGAAGTTGTCCTTGACCGCGAATCGCCGATGGGCTGCTGAGCCATGAACTCGGCGCGTCGAGTGGGTCTGCTGCACCGATAGGTGACAGTTTCAGTCACGCGGCCTGACTGGCCGGTGGGGTCATGATGGTCTCGTACTCGATAGGGGTCAACCGGGACAAGGATCGTTGGCGTCGGCGGCGGTGGTAGGTCCGTTCGACCCAGGTCACGATCGCGGTCCTGAGCTGTTGGCGAGTGGTCCAGGTTCGGCGATCAAGGACGTTGTTCTGTAGCAGGCCGAAGAACGATTCCATGGCGGCGTTGTCGCCGGCGGCGCCGACTCTGCCCATCGACCCGGTCACGTGGTGCTGGTTGAGGGCACGGACGAATTTCCGGCTTCGAAACTGCGACCCGCGGTCGGTGTGCAGCACGCAGCCGGCCACGTCGCCACGGCGGGCTACGGCGTTGTGCAGGGCGTTGACGGTCAGCCTCGATTTCATGCGTGAGTCGATGGAGTAGCCGACGATCCGGTTGGACCACACGTCCTTGATCGCGCACAGATACAGCTTGCCCTCACCGGTGCGGTGTTCAGTGATGTCGGCCAGCCACAACCGATTCGGGCCGTGGGCGGTGAAGTCGCGGCGCACCAGATCGTCGTGCACGGGCGGACCGACCTTGCCGCCCTTGCCCCGACGCTTCTTCTTGCTGAACGCGCTCCACCAGCCCATGCCGGAGCAGATTTTCCAGGCGGTGCGCTCGACCATCGGCTGGCCAGCAGCGCGGGCCTCATCAGCCAGGAACCGATATCCGAACTCCGGGTCATCACGATGGGCGTCGAACAACGCGTCCGCCCGATACGCCTCAGCCAGCTCGGCGTCGGTGACACGGCGGGCAAGCCACCGGTAGTAAGGCTGACGAGCAATGTTCAATACCCGGCACGTCACCGCCACGGGGACCCCGTCGGCGGCCAGCTCGCTCACGAGCGGGTAGAGCCTTTTCCCGGCAGATTCGCCTGCGACAAGTACGCCGCGGCCCGGCGCAGGACCTCGTTCTCCTGCTCAAGCAGCTTGATCCGCTTACGGGCCTCACGCAGCTCGGCCGAGTCGCTGCCACTGACGCCAGGCTTGGTCCCGGCGCCGATGTCGCCCTGGCGCAGCCACTTGAACAACGTCATCGGGTGGACCCCGAAGTCCTTCGCGATCTGCTCGACCGACACGCCCGGGTCACGGTCACGGGCCACCCGCACAACATCATCACGGAACTCACGAGGGTAGGGCTTGGGCACAGCAACATCCTTCCAGCCCGCCACCAGGGCAAGCCATCTCAGATGTCACCTATCGGTGCAGCAGACCCGGAGCCTAGAGAAGAAGATTGATGAGCTGGCGAATCAAGGGTTGATTCGAGAGGACGCGAAGGACGCAGCCCATGCGATTCGCCTCGTCGGTAACGATGCCGCCCACGGTGATCTTGCTTCGATGGTGGTGGAAGAAGCAGACGCGCGAGAGGTCTTGGACCTCATGGATGACATCCTTGACGAAGTCTTTCAGTCGCCTGCCAAGGTCGCGCGTGTAAGGGCCAGCCGGGCAGCTCGACTAGCAGCTGCTAGAGGTGAGCGACAAACGTAGGCAGCGTCGAACCGACGACCCCTTGACCCCCAGGCAACCAACGCGGCTCGCTGACCTGTGAAGTTCCACCCTGGGACCGGACACCGGGGTTTCATGCCGCGAGGGCGAGGGCTTGACGGTAGCAGGCACGCGTCTCGTGGGGCGTGCGGTGGTTGAGCGTCGAGTGCAGACGGTTGTGGTTGTAGTAGGTGAGGTAGGCGAAGACGTCTCGTCGGGCCTGCTCACGGGTGGCCCACACGCGGGTGCCGATCTCGGTCTTGAGGGTCGCGAAGAACGATTCGGCGACGGCGTTGTCGTAGCAGGAGCCGACCCGACCCATCGACGGGCGCATGTTCAGGCTGGTCAGGGTGGTGCGGAACTCGGTGGAGGTGTACTGGGCGAGTTCAATCGGTCGTTGCAACACCGGACTGCTGTAGCGAGCGTAGCTGTTCGGCGAAGACCTCGGCCGGGGTCTTCCAGCCAAGGCTCTTGCGGGGCCGGCTGTTGACCGCGAGGGCGGCGGCTTCGAGGTCCTCATCGGACCATCTCGACAGGTCGGTGCCCTTCGGAAAGTACTGACGCAGCAGCCCGTTAGTGTTCTCGTTCGTCGGCCGCTGCCAGGGCGAGTGCGGATCGGCGAAGTACACCTTCGTGCCGGTATCGAGGGCGAACTGCGCATGACCGGAGAGTTCCTTCCCACGGTCCCAGGTGAGGGTCTTGCGCAGTTGCTGGGGCAACTTCGTCATCGACGTTCTCAGCGCGGTGTTCATCGCGATGGCGCCGTAGCCGCCGAGCGAGGGACCGTTCTTCACGGGTGGTTTCTCGCCCCAGCCCTGCAACCGAGGCAGATGCACCAGAAGCGTGCAGCGGCTGGAGCGCTCGACGAGCGTGCCGATCGCGGAACGGCCCGTCCCGATGATCAGATCCCCTTCCCAGTGCCCGGGGACCGCGCGGTCCGCGGCTTCGGCGGGGCGCTCGGACAGGACGACATCGGCAGTGACATGCCCTTGCGGCTTGTTCTGGGACCGCGCTCTGGGAACCCGCAGCGCCCGGCCGGTGCGCAGACACGCGACCAGGTCGCGCTTGAGCGCCCCACGCCCCTGAATGAACAGCGACTGGTAGATCGCCTCGTGGCTGATGCGCATGGACTCATCATCAGGGAAGTCGACACGGAGCCGGTGCGAGATCTGCTCCGGGCTCCACGCCGTCGCCCAGCGGCGGTCCTGCCGATGCGGCTTGTTCAGCCCCTTCCACGTGGGCGCCTCAGGCCCGGGGACGACCGTGCCGTCGGGTCGACGGACCCTGCCGGCGAGCCGGTCCTGCACGTACTCACGCAACCTGCCATTGCTCACGAGCTTCGCGGTCTTCGGGCGCTTCGCGGCCTGCTGCGCCTTCCACTGCGCCACCAGAGCCGGTAGACCGGCTTACCGCCCCTGGTCGCTGAGTTACGGCGCAGCTCGCGTGAGATTGTTCCCGGGTCGCGTCCGATCCTGCGGGCGATCTCACGCACGCCGACCCCCTGGGCGCGCAGCAACGCGATCTCCTCGCGCTCGGCGAATGACAGGTAACGGCCGGTGGGCTCGTCCAGGCTGATCGGCGGCATGCCGCCAGCGTGACGGAACCACCGAGACCCGACCGGCCACGACACACCCACAGCCTCCGCGGCCTCCAGCGTGGTTACTCCCGACGCGATCCGCCGCCAGAAGTCCCGCTGCACCGCACGAGACGGCTCCGGCCGTCCCGGTGAACGCATCGGCGGCCGCAACGCCCGATCCGACGCCCACTGGCGCCGCGCACCAGCCGGCACCTCAGGTATCTGCTTCTTCCCGCGCCCCATCGCAAACCTCCGTGGTCAAGGTGTTGCGACGACCAGCTGAATTCGCCCTGGACTCCTCTGTCCGAGTGATGGACCAGTCCGCCCAGGTCAGCGCCTTGATTTTCGCGACGCCAGATCGCCATCTTCAGCGCGTCGAGGGCCAGGTCGGTGTAGAGACTCGTGGACACCTGCCAGCCGACGATCAGCCGGGAGTACACGTCGAGGATGAACGCGGCGTACACCCAGCCCACGCTGGTACGCACGTAGGTCAGGTCCGCGACCCACAGCTGATTCGGCCCGGCCGCGGTGAAGTCGCGTTTGACCAGGTCAGCGGGACGTCCGGTCTCGGCGGCGGGCCGGGTCGTGCGCGGTGACTTGTCGCGCAGCAGCCCACGTAGCCCGGACTCACGCATCAGCCGCTCGACCGTGCACCGGGCGACCCGCACCCCACGCCGGTGCAACTCGTGCCAGATCTTGCGGGCGCCGTAGACGCCGTAGTTCTCCGCGTGGGTCCGCTCGATCATCGCGGTCAGCTCCTCGTCGCGCCGCGACCGGGCTGATGCCGGGCGGGTCTTGGCGGCGTAGTAGGTCGACGGTGCGATCTGTGCCGGCGTGTCTTCGAGCGCCTGCAGGACCGGCTGGACACCGTGTTCGGCCTTCTGGGAGTCGACGAAGGCGACCTTCATCGCGACGGACGGTCCAGCTCCGCCGCGAAGAAAGACGCCGCGGACTTCAGGATCTGGTTCGCCCGGCGCAGCTCGCGCACCTCCCGTTCGAGTACGGCGAGGCGTTCGGCATCAGTGCTGGTGATGCCGGGCCGGTCACCGGCGTCGGTCTCGGCCTTCTTCACCCAGGTCCGCAACGCCTCGGGATGAACCCCGAGCTGGCCGGCGATCCGCCGGATCGCTCCCACCGCGGACGCCGGGTCCCGCCGGGCCTCGACCGCCAACCGGGTCGCACGCTCACGCAGCTCATCGTTGTACTTCTTCGGTGCGGGCATTACTGGTGTTCCTCCCAGGTTTCGATGTCTCCATCAAACCCGGTGCGGAACAAACCGTTCAGAGCCGATCCGGCATGGGCGCAGGCGGTCGCCGACATCATCGCCCAGGTCTCGTACGAGCACCTACTCATGGGCAACAGGTTCCTCGCGCTGTTGTACACCCGAGACCGCACCGTCAAGCTCGGCCGACTCGGCGGCCACGAACACTGGTGGCGCGAACCCCTCGGCAGGAATTCGTAGAAGCCCGGCACGAGACGGTGACGCGGACTTGAACCCCTAAGCCGCCTGTGGGCTCTGGGTCGACCTGGAACGGACCTATCGACGCTCTGAGCTCGGCCGGAGGCGTCAGCGTCTCTCGACGTTTCACTTCTCTCGTGGCGCTCATCTGTACTGGCGTTGTACTAGATTAGATGATCAAATCCAAGCTCATCGGTGCTGGATGAGGCAACCGTCAGTGGCCTCCGGTCGACCGAGTGGGAGCATGGCCGCGTGGACTTCGAGTTGGAGCCCCCCGACGGGGTTGGCCCATTGCGCCTGGGGATGGCGCTCGATCACGCCCGGTCTGCCCTTGCTCAGCTCGGTGAGCTTGCTGGCCCGCTCTACGCGCATCGGCCTGGCGGCCTCGGGATTGGGGTCGATACCGGCGTCGGCGGGCGGGTGAACGCAGTCCAGCTCGATCGCCCGGACGAGCTGGACGTCGTCCGCTATCGCGGCGTTGATGTCTTCGGGCTTCCAGCTCTAGAGGTAGTCGAGCGGCTCCGACGGCATACTCGTGTAGTACCGGACGAAGACGAGGAGGGCTGCTTCGTCGCGCCGGATCTCCTCCTGTCCTTGTGGCGCGCGTTCGTCTCTGACGACCCGGAGGAGCCCCAGGGCTACTACTTCAACTCTGTCCTGGTAGCCAGGCCGGGTTACTACGACACTCCGGCCGAAGCCGCTCATCCAGTCCGCGCGTGTCGGTGATTCGGGACAGTCATCATCTTGGCTGGATGACCTGCTACTTCTGCGCGCAACTCTGAACACGTCTACGCGGGACTCGGTTCGCGAACTGGAATGCGCGCTGGGCTGGAGTGCCGGCGGGGTACGAGGAGTTCGTGACAACGCTCGGGCAGGGAACCTACTGCGAACCTGGTGCGGGTCTCGCCCCCCTCAACCATCAATGATGGCGACGACTGGCGATCTGTGGCGTCGAGCCGGGCGATGTGGGCAGAGTATTGGGCTTGGGGCGAGGAGACGCTCGCGCTGGGTGATATCCCGCTGCTCGTCCCGACTGGTGACACGGATACTGGAGACGAGATCGTCGCGCACCAGCACAGAGGCGTGTTCGTGCTGCCCCGGCATGACAACCAAGTCGTCCCTTGTGGTCCGATGCTCATGGACGTGCTCGACCACTATGAGCCAGACACCAGGTGGCAAGGGATCCAACCACCGCAACGCGGCAGCCTCTCCTGACACTGACGAGAGGATATCCGGAGGTGTCAGGACCAGCGCACGCCCTGGCGTGCGCTGGTCCTGAACCGCTGCTCAGAGTCGGAATGTCGGCGTGCCCGGCTCCGGGAAGGTGCGCGTGTACGCCTGGATGTAGCTGTCGAGGAACGGCGAGCGCTCCCCCGCGGTCGGCACGTCGTCCGCGGTGCTCTCCGTCGCCAGCCGCAGGACGGCGCCGGTCACGCTGATCGTGGCGCCCGACGGCGTGTCCCGCCAGCTCCCGGTCGTGATCGAGCCGATCTCGACCGCGAGCCGGTGCCCGGCCTGCAGCGTCCAGTCGGTCGACTTGAGGTCGAACCCGACCCGGCCCTTCTCGACCAGCGACACGTTCTCGTCGAACATCACCGCCGTGCCGTCGGGCGCGACGTCCCACACCTTGACCATGACGTTGCCCGCCGCACCAGCCGTGAGCTCGACGCGCGGCGTGGCGGTCAGCCGCGTCTCCTGCCGCACGACGTCGGACCACACGAGGTAGCTCGACGCCGGCTCCGCGGAGGCCGCGTCGGACGACGCCGACGGCGAGGCCGCCTTGCGCGTCGCCCCGAGCCCCTCGAGCCTCGGGGCGCTCTCCATGTCCCACTGCCCGTAGCTCTTCGGGAGGGCGAGCGTGGACGGCGACGACGCGTACGGCACGCCCGCGGCGCCGCCGTCGTCGACGTAGGTGCCGTTGCCGAGCGCCACGGTGATGCGGCGGTCGGGGGTCGGCCAGGTCGGCTCGGCCCGCCACTCGCCGAGGTTGTCCTCGATCGAGTAAGTGGGGTACGTCGTCGTCGGCTCCTCGTCCTTGAGGTACTGGTCGTAGAAGCTCATCACCTCGTCGAACCAACCCTCGCGGCCCATCGCCAGGCGTCCGTCGGACACGCGGTCGTTGCCGCGCACGTGGTCCCACTGGCCCAGCCAGCCGCGCTCGGGGCCGACGTGGTTCTCGAGGAACTCCTCCATCTCCTCGGGCTTGGTGTTGTTCTCGATGAAGCCCGCCGTGACGAACAGCGGAGTCGTCGTGCCCTCGGCCTTGGCTGCCATGTCGCGCGCCTGCCAGAAGGGGGCGTTCGGGTCCGGCTCGTAGTTGTCCGCGATGTTCTCGCTGAGGCACTCGGGGTGCGACTCCTCGTACCGGGCGTTGGCCTGGTAGCGCGAGGTGTCGTCGGCCAGCGGGTCCATCGTGGCGATGTTGTTGTAGGAGTTCGGCGTGCCGGTGGCGTTCGGGCGCGGCACCCCGTTGGAGAACAGGTAGTTGTACCCGGTCCAGATCGACTCCTGCGCCACGACCGCCTTGAGCTGCGGCATCTTGAGGTTGTTGCCCATCAGACCGGTGGCGCCATCGTACGACTTGCCGTACATGCCGACGTTGCCGTTCGACCACGGCTGCGAGGCCGACCACTCGATGGCCGCGCGGACGTCGTTCTGCTCGCCCGGGCCCTTGTTGTCGAGGCAGCCGGTGGACCCGCCGAACCCGCGCAGGTCGACCATGACGTACGTGAAGCCCTCGTCGAAGAGGTCGGCGCCCTCGAGGAAGTCGTTGAAGCGTGCCGACGGCCCGGTGTGGGTGAAGCCCTCGGGCCCGGTCTGCCCGGCGTGGCCGAAGTAGGGTCCGACGGCGAGGATGACGGGCGTCTTCGCGCCCGCCGGCAGTCCCTCGGGCCGCAGCACGTCGGCGTGCAGCTCGACCCCGTCCGTCGACGGGAAGTAGTGCTCCGTCCAGACCGAGCCCTCCGGGACCCGGTTGTTGTCCTCGTGGGTGATCCCCTCCGGCGGGGCCTCCGCCGCCGTCGCGGGGGCCGCCGCCGCGACCCCTCCCGTGAAGACGCTCGCGGTCAGCAGCACGCCGAGCGCCGCCGCCATCGTCCGTCTCTGCATCGATGTCTCCTCGTCGTCCGTGATGGGTGACTCTGGGTGACGCGGCGGGTCGCCGCGTCCAACGCGGCCGTACATCGGTCGCGGTTGGTCGGGTCTGGACGGACCGGAGGGAGCGTTCCGTTGGCCGGGACGCTCCCTCCGTTCGCCACCGATCGGTGCTGTGGCTCAGCTGGTGAACTTGAAGTAGGCGCGGTGCTGGAAGCCGTCGTCGAGGGTCAGGACGAACTCGCGGCAGGTGCCGTCCCAGGCGGGGTCGGTCTTCCACGGGTACAGGTACTGGCCGTTCGCGGCGACGGTCATCGCGGACCCGCCCGGGGTCTGCGCCGCGACCGGCGTGGGCCGGGGCGTGATCGGCCCGTCCGGGTTGACGGTCTTGAGGGTGTCGCAGTCCACCAGCCGGGAGTACGGGGAGTTGCTGGCTAGGATGTCCAGACCCCGGTTGGCGGCCAGCTTGAACCGCAGCGGCACCGCGTCACCCGCGTCGACCTCGTTCAGCGCCGGCTGCGCGGCCAGCTCGGTGAAGTCACCCCGGCAGGACGGGTGCGTGTCGAACGCCTCGGTGTTGTCGTCCCGGTTCGTGGTGCCCTGCACCGCGCTGTAACCCAGACCGCGGCGGGCGAACGACGCCCACAGCGTGCAGGCGTTCTCGCCACCGGTCAACGCCGCGTCCGCGGCGATGATGGCGTTGCGACCGGTCACGAAGCCCGGGCCACAGCCCTGCATCTTCAGCCCGTCGATCACGAGCTGCATGGAGAGGTTGTTACCGCTGGTCTCCCAGGAGTCGTAGACGTTCGGGTTCAGCCCGTGCTTGTCGATGAGGTCCCAGGTCATGTCCCAGAGGATCGACGCCCAACCGTGACCGATGCCGTGCGGCGCGGCCAGGGAGGTGCCGTTCAGCCAACCGCCGGTCTTGATGCTGTCGTACGTGAAGGGCTGTACCTCCATGTTGCGCGAGTACGGCCGCGGCCGGAGACCGTTACCGCTCCGGTTCTCCTGGAACAGGACGTACGGCACCAGGCCGCGCTGACCGTCGGCCGTGTCGAGCCTCGGGTCGAGCAGGGTGGTGACGGCGAAGTAGTCGCTCCAGCCCTCGCCCATCTGCTCGTTGCCGGTGAGGCAGTTGATCGTCGGGCCGCCGGTGAGCCGGTTGGAGATGCCGTGCGTGTACTCGTGGATGATGATGCCGGCGTCGAGGTCGCCGTCGCGGATGCCCGGGTGGTTCGGGTGCTTGCGCACCGACCCGGTGACGTCGCCGGCGGCGATGGCGGCCTTGATCGCGTTGCCGTCGGCCTGGGTCAGGGCGATCGCCGGGATGGTGACCGGCGCGGTCGTCATGGCGCCGGTCAGCACCGGCGCGGCCCCGGTGGCGTTGTGGGCGACCACGACCGCCTTGGCGCCGAGGGACTCGGCGACCTGGGTGCGCTGCAGGTAGCTGCAGGCGGCGGTGCCGCCGTCGACCACCGCGATCCAGTCGCCGCTCGGCAGCGTGCCGGGGTACGCGTCCGCCGTACAGCCGGTGCCGCCGTACACGAACTGGCCGGACCGGCCGGCCGCCGAAAGCGCCGGGCTGAACCGCGACCACGACGCGTCGAAGGAACCGACGCCATTGACGACGACCTGGTTCTGAGCGCCGAACTGGTTGCCCGGCCACAGGTACATCTGCATCCGTGGGGTACCCGTGCCGTCCATCGCCGGCGTCGAGAAGTTCGCGTTGTTCGTGCCGTTGCCGTCCGCGGCCTCGGCGCGCACGTAGTCGCCGGCCGCGCCGCCGCGACCGTAGTTGTTGACCTGGAAGTTGCCCGACGCCTCGTCGAAGCCGTAGAGGTAGGAGACGTCGTGGATGATGTTGTTCCAGTAGAAGAGGTTGGCCGTCGCCGCGTCCCGGTAGTTCTGCGGGTTTTCCGCGAGGTCGAGCGGGAAGTCGAAGCTCAGACCGGCCCCGCCGTTGGGGCGGCTGCCGAAGTCCGCGGCGTTGTTGACGTCCTGGTCCTGGTAAGCGTGGACGTTGTTGCCCTGGGTGGTGGTGTGCTCGGCGCCCGGGACGCCGTCGGTGTCGTGCCAGCCGTACGGCGACGCGGTGCCGTCCGCCGGGTTGGTCACCAGGGTGCGCGGCCCGTCGTTCGGGCTCTCCGTCGGGTAGCCGTAGACCCGGTAGCTCGATCCGTCCTGCGCGGGGTTGCGGGTGCCCAGGCCGCTGGCGCCGGCCGGCAACGTCCGACCCTCCACCTGGCTCAGGGTGCCGGACAGCTCGTCGACGTGCTCGTGGGTGGTCCAGTCGTCGGCGTTGAGGAGTTCACCGGTCCGGGCGTCCACCGCCGCGTTCCACAGGTGCGCAGCCGACGAGTCGTCAATGACCAACTGCCACGCCAGGCGCAGCCCCTCATCGGTCGGCTGCCACCCCAGCTTCGCCGGGATCGGCTGCTCCGAGATACCACTGCCGGACACCACGGTCCGCTTCGCCGCACCACCGGCCCGGCTCACCACCCGCGGATTCTTCGGCTTGGCCAGCTTCAGGCCCTTCGCGGCCGCCTCCACCGCCTGCACGGCGTCCAGCGACGCGGTCCCGGACACCTTCTCCGACAGACCCGACACCAGCGAGTCACCCCCGAAGATCACACTGCCGTCACGAGCGACGTTCACCGTCGCCGTGGCACCGAAGACCTCCAGGTCCTTGTACCGCTGCGCCAGGTTCACATGCGTCACACCGTTGTGCCGACTCGTGTAGCGGGACGCCACCGCCAGATCACGCAGGTCGGCGTCGGTCACGCCGTACTGCACCGGGTTCGCCCGCAGATAGTCGATCGCGATGCTGTCCGGCGTCCCCTCGTTCGGACCAGTCAGAAAGATCGGATTCGACCTCGCCGCACCCTCCTCCGGAGCCGCCGAAGCGGACGACGTCGGAAGCGAGGTCAGAGCAACAACAAGAGTCGTGGACAACAACAAGGCCGCGGGACGGCGGCCACGGGACGGATGTTTGTTCGGCGGCACAGCTACTCCTCGGGGGTTGGCAACGTGGAGCGCCTACTCACGACCACCGGGGGGCGGCCCGCCGCGGTGATTCGCGCCGCTCGCCCGGCGATTACTTTCCGTAATCAGTCCGTGCGAGTTGAGTTGCCCCGACGCTACGGTTTGACCTGCGGCCGATCATCGAACAACTGTTAAATATTTCGATCAATAGCTCCTACACCTGTCGTGCGGCGCCTTCCACCTGGCGGGGAAACGATGATCTTGCTAGCGGTGTCAGCATGGAGGTGGCGTCTCGGGTACGAGGAGGGGCCATGGCCTACGGGATCCTCAGCGCGATCGCGCACACCGCCGGCGCGGCCCTCGGCGGCTGGCTCGGCGGGCCGCTCGGGCTGCTGGTCGGCGCGGCCCTCGGGCTGCTGCCCGGCATGATCTTCGGCCGGGCGATCGCCTCGACCCGGGTGTACCGCCCGGATGTGAAGGGCTTCCTGCTCTTCGTCGTCGACCACACCTGGAGCCTGCCGAACACCGTCGTCGGTGCCATCTACCTCGGCCCGCACCTGGCCGCCGGGCACTCGCTGGACGAGGCCACCTCCCGGCACAGCTGCCGACTCAATTGATCGAGGGCGTCTCCCCCGGCGCCGGGACGTGCAGACCTGGATCAACCAGGTGGCCCGGACCTGCCAGTGCTGCGCTCAGGGAAAGGACGCCGCCCGCCCGAAGGACAAGCGGCGCTGCTGTGCCGTTGGCCGCTGCTGCCAGGCCGTCCCGTCAACGCGGACGGTCAGCGACATCCGGGCCGCGCTGCGAGCCGCCCTCACCCACGCCCAAGCCGAAGACCTCATCACCAAGAACCCGGCCGCGCCGGTCACCCTCGCCACCGTCGGTCGGCGACGGGGCAAGTCGCGGTCGAGCGACGAGGCCCGCAAGTTCCTCGAATCGGCCCGCGTCGACCAGGACCCGCTCTACGCCGCCTACGCCCTGGTCCTCGTCACCGGCCTACGCAAGGGCGAGGCCCTGGGACTCACGTGGGAGGACGTAGACCTCGACGTGGGCGAGCTGACCATCGGCCGCCAGCTGCAACGGGTCCGCGGCCGGCTCCTCCACCGCGACACCAAGACCCAGGCATCCGACGCCACCCTCCCCCTGCCCGACATCTGCGCCACGGCACTAGGAATCAGGAAGGCGCAACGGGACGAGGCACGAGCAGCCGCCGGCAACACCTGGCACGACACCGATCTCGTATTCACCACCCGCTATGGCACACCGATCGAGCCACGCAACTTCCAGCGCTCCTGGCAAACGAGATGCGAAAAGGCGAGAGTCATGCTGATCACCGTGCACGATGCGCGACGCACCTGCGCCACGTTGCTCGCCGACCTCGACGTCCATCCCAGAGTCGTCATGCAGATCCAACGGCACGCCCGCTTCTCCGTGACCATGGAGATCTACACGCAGGTCTCGTCGAAGGCGACCCTCGACGCCCTCAAGCGCCTCGGCGACTCACTCGGCCACTGACCTACTGCTGTACAAAACTGCTGTACCGAAGCAGAAAGACCACCTCCCGAACTCGGGAAGTGGCCTTGATCTGCGTGGGCGATAGTGGGATCGAACCAGTGACCTCTTCGGTGTGAAACAGGACGCCGCACCCGCTCTGACCTGGGTAAACGTGGAGCCGCAGGCAGGGGTGGGTGCAGTTGGGTGCCGTTCGATGCCGTCGGGCGCAGTTCAGGGCCGTTCAGGGCACCCTGCTGCTCCCAGCTTGCTCCCCCTATCCGTGCCCGGCACCGCCCCGTTGTAGGTCACAGGCAGCACCAGCAATACAGATCCTCGCCCGCGTCTCGCGCGCGCTGAGCAAGCGCGGCGACCTTCTCAATGACAGGCAGCATCTCGTCGTCAGACAGTGGCCCACTCCACGCCAGTTCCTCGATCCGCCCCCATTGCGCCGACAACTCCCGCACCTGGGCATTGCTGATAGAGGCGAGGGTGTCCCGCGCGGCCCGGTCCAGCGACATCAGCCATGGCCCGTCCTGCTCGTCCCCGCTCCACAACAATTCAAGGTCGACCAGGCTCACATCCCAGTCGACCTGTCGAACGAGGCTCACCAGCTTGCCGAGGGTCACCGTCGGCTCGATGCCCTTCAGGTCAACCGCATCCACAGCTATGCCGCCGCGGCTGACAGCGAACGGTCCGCCCTCGAAATCCTTCATCAACCTGACAGCCGCAGCGTCGTCCTTGGCCCGGAAGTAGTCGTACAGCACACCCATGGCACGCACTTCACCACAGGGATACGACAGCGGGTCCCCCCACTTCCGGGGGTACGTCAGGATGCAGGTGCAGCGCTGCATTGGCGGCGCTGCCGTGGTGCGTGGCACGTGAAGCGGAGTGGGAGATGCAGCGCTACCCCACGTTGCGAGCACTGTGGGCGAGCACCCCTGCGCACAGCGCCGTCACGCTGAACCGCGCCGACTAATCACCCGAACACGCCAGCCGCACCCGTGCCGGCCCAGTACCTTGATTGGCACCAACGCTGGCTCCCGCAGCCGCATCGGTCGATCGGGGAGCACGTCCACAATCGCTGAACTTGGTCAGCGGCATGACCAATCTCCCTGGACAGCACACCTAGCCAGCGCGCCCGCTCGGCGGCATGAGCGTGCACGTCTGCCGAGGTAGCTTTTGCGAATGGATCGTGATCCGCTTGAAGACATACCCGCCGAGTCCCGCACGGAACTGACGGCGGCTGTATGCGCCGCCATCGACGTCGATACGGCCGCTGCGGAAGACATCATTCGATCAACTGAACCGTTCTGGGACGCGATGGGACGAGCCGGTGGCCTCGTGGACTCATGGGGTGGCGGCGAGTTCTGTTACCTCCTGCCGCGGATCTTGTCGTTCGTCCAAACGACTGCCAACCCATAGCGCACCCGGCGACCGTCCGCACCCTGTGATGGGCAGATCTGCAGCCTTGCGAACCGGCGGGCATAGCGCCCGCCTTGCGGTCTGCGGCCTTTGAAGGGGCGCGGGCCGCAAGGGGGGAGCGTGGTCAGGAGCTGCAGGTGTTGAGGATGTTCTGCGGGACGGACTTCTCCGACGACTGCAACTTCAGGCCCCAGGTCGTGAAGGGCAGTCTTCAACCAGAGCGGCCGTCCAATTTGGTCACATACGTTCAGGGGTCTGGATGCCGAGCATGTACAGCCCTTGCCGGAGCACTCTGGCGGTCAGGTCGCAGAGCACCAGTCGGCTATCCCGGATCGGCCTCTCGGCCCGCAGCACCGGGCACCGCTCATAGAACGCGCTGAACGCGGCGGCCAACCGGTACAGGTACCCGGTCAGGTGGTGGAACTCCAGACTGTCTGCCACCTCGCCGACCACCCTGCCGAAGCCGACCAATTCGAAGGCGAGTGCCCGTTCGGCCGGCTCGGCCAGCGAGATTCCCGCCTCGGGCCGGGCTACCAGCCCGGCCCGCCGGAAGATCGACTGGATCCGTGAGTACGCGTACTGCAGGTAGGGTGCGGTGTTGCCGTCCAGCGACAGCATCCCCGCCCAGTCGAGTACGTAGTCCTTGTGCCGGTCGCTGGACAGATCGGCGTACTTGACCGCACCGATGCCGACCGCCCGGCCCACCTCGGCCGCTTCCGCCTCGCCCAACTCCGGGTTCCGTTCCCGGGCCATTGCGGTGGCCCGAGCGATCGCCTCCTCCAGCAGCCCGACCAGCTTCACCGATCCGCCGGCCCGGCTGCGCAACATCCGCCCGTCCGACCCGAGGATCGACCCGAATCCGACGTGCTCGGCCCGTGCCGGCGAGGCCAGCCAGCCGGCCTGCGCTGCGGCGGCGTGCACCATCTCGAAGTGCCGCCGCTGCGGGAGGCCGACCACGTAGAGCAGCCGGGTCGCGCCCAACGTGCCGGTCCGGTGCCGGATCGCCGCCAGGTCCGTGGCCGGGTAGCCGTAACCGCCGTCAGTTCTGC
This sequence comes from Micromonospora sp. U21, assembly GCF_018070045.1. Classification (GTDB taxonomy): domain Bacteria; phylum Actinomycetota; class Actinomycetes; order Mycobacteriales; family Micromonosporaceae; genus Micromonospora. Next base: position 33,440 of record NZ_JAGPYK010000039.1, on the reverse strand, counting down.
GGACGATCAGCGGCAGCGGCTCGCCGTCGCGACCCTTGTAGCCGGGCGGAAACACGCAGGCCGCGCCGTCGCTCTCCCGCAGCAGACCGAGCCGGTCCAAGTCCTCGACCACCGAACCCAACAAATCGTTGTAGCTGCTCTCGCCGTGGAAGTCCCGCTCGGTGAGGGTCACGTCGAGCAGGTCGTACACGGTCAGGAAGTACCGCTCGGACTGCTCCACCAGCAGCCGCCACAGCCGCAGCGTCGCCTCGTCGCCACCCTGCAACGCCACCACCCGCCGCCGGGACCGCTCCTGGAACGTCTCGTCGGCGTCGAACTTCACCCGAGCGGCCTTGTAAAACGAGTCCAGGTCACCTATGGACAGCTCCTGCGCCGCCTCGGCCTCACCCAGGTCAGCCAGGTGCTCGATCAGCATGCCGAACGGCGTGCCCCAGTCGCCCAGGTGATTGGCCCGCAGCACCCGATGCCCCAACCACTCCAGTAACCGGGCCGCCGCGTCGCCGATCACCGTCGAACGCAGGTGCCCGACGTGCATCTCCTTCGCCACGTTCGGCGCCGAATAGTCGACCACCACCGTCTCCGGCTCGGTGACCACCGGCACCCCGAGCCTCAGATCGATGGCCAGCGCGGAGACCATCCCGGCCAAGACCTCGTCGGCGACGGTCAGGTTGAGAAAGCCCGGCCCGGAAACCTCCGCCGCGCTGCACAGGTCGGTCAGGTCAGCGCGAGCCAGCACCTCGGCGGCGATCGCCTGCGGCGACTGGCCGAGCTGTCGGGCCAGTGCCAGCGCCGCGTCGGACTGGAAGTCCGCGCGCTGGGAACGCCGCACCACCGGGTCGACCGGCGTGCCGGCCACCGTCGCGAACGCCGGTGTCAGCCGGTCGGTCAGCAGTTTCTCCAGATCCATGGGTACACCGATCTCGATCGGATCCGCTGCGCGGATCACCGAATGGGGATGCGAGCGGACCGAGGACGATCAGCGATGACCGGCGGCTCGATCCGCCGGTCGCAGAGGAGAATGCTCAGCGCAGGCGGTCGTTGGACCGCCGGCGTCGCAGCGCGCCGACCAGGACGTCGGGTGACGCCGTCGGGAACGCGTGCGAGCTGTTCATGCCAGCAGCCTAACCGGCCGGCCCGGGCAATGCGCAAGGCCATTGCCCAGCCCCGAGCAGGACCGTGCCCCGACATAATCGAGTGCAGGGATCTCGCCATGAGCGGACACCGCCCGGCTGACGACCGGGACAGCATGGCTGACATCTTCGGGGTCCGCCGAAGATGTCACAGGTCAAAGCTCTCGGTTCACCGCATCGCGTCTTTCATCCCACCGGCCTCCACGACGTCGGAGTTGCAGATCCCGGACACGTTGTACTACCGGTCCAGCGACGACTCCTCCTGGGGTAGATCGTCCGGCGTCGGCTGAGAGGGCACCGGCCGTTTACGCGCCCGGTCATCGGCAGATCCGTGCGCCGGTGGGAGCCGTTGCGCTGATGCTGCGGCGCCGTTGAATAATCCGCGGGTGGATGTTGCCGATCTGCTCGCTCGGGCTGCAGGCATGGTCCCGGCTGATGTCGTCAACGAGGCCGGCATGACGGTGATGGACGTACGCGAGTACCTCGACCACAACGAGTGGGAGGTCGCGCTCGATCTCCTTGCGGACCTCGACACGGGTTGGCGACCGCCGACCGCTTGGTGGGATCTGCTGATCGACAGCGCCGAGCTGATGTGGCTCTCCGACGCGGCAGCGTGGTGCCGGTGGGGTCGGTGGGAGAGCATCCACGGGATCGTCCGCGCCGAGTTGCGACTCCTGTCGGCCACCGAGGGTGGCCGGGGAACGCCAATCCCGGGCAAGGGCATCCTCCGACCGCTGTGGGACCTCGGCCGGCGTACGGCCGCAGGCGACCCCGATCTGCTCGTGGCACGCATCTGGGTGGAGTACAGGCCAGCGTTGCCACCAGGCGCCACCGGGTCGGTCCGCCTGGGCCCGCTGTCCCCAGCCCTCTGGCGGCACCTGCAGCCGGGCATGACGATCACCATGCACGAGGGCCGGCCCGCGGTAGGAACGGCCACCATCATCGAGGCATCGAATGGGCGCTGACATCAGCACGACCGAGGGCCGACTCAATCGGGTTGCGGTGACACTGGGTAGCGCGCGTTGTCTGCGGCAGATCCGTGCATGATCCACAGACCCTGCGTGCCTGGATGCGGTGTTCCACCGCCGGGTGGTCGCGTGGCATGGTGACCGGATGATCGACAGCCGTGGGGCGTTGGAGGCTGTGGTCCGGCATGCCGTGGAGCTTGAGGACGATTACGACGACATCGCGCCAACCGTCACGGCCCTGACGGAGTGCGGGGACACTGCCTTGGTACCCCGGCTGCAGGAGGTACTACACCGGTTCCTCGACGAGGGGAACTTCTACGGCCGGGACCTGATTGCCGGTGTCTTGGCCGGCATCGAGGGTGCGGCGGCGCTGCCGGTGCTGCTACGCGCCTCGGCGCGCGATCTCGGGGACGACCAGGACAGTTTGCAGGCCGAGATCATCGAGCTGCTGCACGCAGATCGGGCGACCGGCCGCCGTGTGGTGCGTGATTTCGCCGCGGGTGATACGCCGGAGCTGCGCCGTGTGGGGCTGTGGGCGCTCGGGTTCGTGGTCGAGGCACAGGATGTCGAGCTGCTGGCCGCGGCCGTGACCGATGCCGACGCGGAGATCAGGTCCATGGCGGTGGGCTCGATCCCTGACCCAGCCGGCGACGACTGGGCGTTCGGCGCGCTCGTTCTGGCGTTGCGTGACCTGGACGAGCAGGTACGAGTGTCGGCCGCGAGCAGGCTTGGCTACACCAACCGGGTTGACGCGGTTGCACCGCTCGTTGCCCTCGCCGCCGACCCGATACCGCGGGTACGGTCCATGGTCGCCTACGCACTCGGGCGACTCGGCAGTCACGAGGCGACCGGGGCTCTGCAACGGCTCCTCCACGACTCCGACCGGCAGGTCCGCGAGGACGCTGCGGAGGCACTCGGCTCGGTCGGAGGGCCGGCGGCGGTCGATACGCTACTGGCGTTGGCTGCCGACCAGGACCCGAAGCTGCGCGTCCAAGCCGCACAGGCGCTCGCGAAGGTGGCCGACTCGGATCCCCGCGTGGTGCCGCAACTCACGATGCTGGCAGGAGACGGCGAGGCCGCAGTACGGGCGGCGACCCTCAGCGGACTCGCCAGCGCCGGTGGCGGGGCTGCGTGGCACCGGGGGCATCTCTTGGTCGAATTGGTGGACGATCCGGATCCAATGGTCCGTCAGCGGGTCGCAGTCGTTGCACGACATGTCGCGCCTGACGCCGCCCCGGACATCCTCCGCCGGTATACCCTCGACCCTGATCAGACCCTGCGCCGACTTGCCGCCACCGAACTGGACCGACTGACCAACCCCACCGCTCGCTGACCCGGCAGCCCACAGTCAGCGATCCGCTGGTGAGAGCGTCGTGGACGTTCCCGCGAGGCTGTCCGCCCGGGCCCGGGTGTTCGCCACCGGTCAGGGCCCCATGACCGACCCGGTCGACGCCCACAGCGTCGCTGTGGTCGCCCTGCGCACCGAAGGTCTGCGGCTGCCATTGGTGCGGCACGGGTGTCGGGCACACTGATCGCATGGACCTCCCGTACCCGTGTGTCTGTTGCGGCTACCGCACGTTGGGGGATCCGCCGGGCTCACACGAAATCTGCCAGGTGTGCCGCTGGGAGGACGATGTTTACCAGCTACGTTGGCCGTATCGGGCAGGCGGTGCGAACAAATCCTCGTTGATTGACGCGCAACGCAACTTCGGCAGGTACGGCGCCTGTGACGAGGACAGCCTCGTCGAGAACCGAGCCGACCCGGCCGACTACGACCGAGAACCGCACTGGCGGACGATCGACCTTCAAGGGGACCGCTTCGAGCCAGGCGGTGGCGCCCTGGCGGCTTGGCCGGATGATCGGACCGTCCTGTATTGGTGGCGCCGACGCACGGGCCGGACTTGGTGGGACGACACGCCGGCCATCGGTCTCCCCGAGCCGCCGGTAGACGACGCCGATCCAACCGGCTTCGCCGAGGCAGTCCGCGCAGTCGCATCTGTGGCAACCCCGGCCGATCCAGACAATCTCTCGGGCATGTCGATCGATTTCGACCACTACCTGTTCCGGTGCCCATCGATCCGGGAAGTGACCGTGACGACAAGCCCCGACCCTGCCCAGCAGATCACTGCTGTCTGTATCGCCGAACCGGCGGCAGCACCGATGCGTGTCGCGGGAGAGGTCGAGCAAGCCTGGCTACGCGACCTGCGGTACCGCCACTGGGAAGTCCACCGGTTACGCACCAAGGCGACGACCGTCGAACTCGACGTTGCCACCCGCGTCGATGAAGACGGTTACTACATCACGGGGCTGATCGTCGTGCGGTGGCCGTCCACTCGAGGCGGGGACCGCTCGTGACAGCGGCCTCGCGCAATGCTTCGTCCACTCGCGAAATTGATTGAGACGCGGTGGGCAGCCGCTCTTTGACATGTGCGGACGCCGCCCTACCGCTTCCGCGGGAGCACCAGCGCTGACGCCTTCGGTGCCGCCGAAGAGGTCACCGTTCAGGAAGCGCTGCCCAGAGGTTCGCCAGTGGGATCTGGGTCTCAGCTCGCGGGATCCCTACCGACGCCAACGCGACGACAGCCAGAGCCGTGCATCGATTCGGGCTGGCCTCGTGATTGGCGTCGGCAGCCCTCAGTTCAACAGCCAGCACCAGCCAGTCGGAGGGCTGGAGGGTTGACCTCTTCGGTATCCACTGGGAGGTCACGCCGCACCGCTTGACCGCATCACCGCAGGTCAAAGCCCTCGTCTCTGTCCGGCGTCGGTGAGCACTTCGGGCGCGCTGACCTCTTCGCCAACCTGCACCCAATCTGCTCCCAGTTGCAAGGCCAGGCCCGACCAACGGCTCCTTACCGCCTCGACCTGCGCACACTGCCCCATCAGGCGACATAGAGCACCGTCGACTGCTGCCCAAAACCGGGGAGCACTCTGCGGGAAACAGGACGCTGCACCCCCTCTGAGCTGCGGCAACGTAGAGCCACAGGCAGGGGTGGGTGCAGTTGAGCGCCGTTCGACGCCGTTGGACGCAGTTCAAGGCCGTTCAGGGCACCCTGCTGCTCCCAACCTGCTCCCCCTAAACCGGGCTCGCACCCGCCGCCGATCGATCGTAAGCTGGCGGCCCAGCGCGTTGGTTGGCACCAGCGCTGGCTCCCGCAGACGCATCGGTCGATCGGGGAGCACGCCCACAATCGCCGCGCCTTGTCAGCTTCATTCGAGTGCGGCAGTCAGCGCGTTCTACGGGTAACTTGCAGGGCCGAACGACTTGCCTGATGTTGCTACGATCCGGCGGTGGGTGAATTAGTTCGCAAGCATGGTGGTCCAGTGAAGGCTGGCGCTGCTGTCATAGGCACACTCGCCTCGGCAGCTCTCGCTCAGGTCACGGGAGAGGCTTTGGCGAGCTCGGCGGCAGGCGCCGCATTAGGCGCGCTAGTTGACGACCTTGGCACCCGCCAGCTTAGCCGATCAGAGGAACGCCGCATAAAAACGGCTGCGACGGCGGCAGCGAAGAAGATCCGCGAGAGATACGAAGCCGGCGACGACTACCGCGACGATGGCTTCTTCAAAGGCGACCCGTATCAGCGATCGACTTTTGAGGAGGTAGCCGAAGGCGTCATGCTCTCGGCTCAGCGCGAACATGAGGAACGAAAGACACCTTACCTCGGTAACCTGATTGCCAATCTTGCCTTCGACTCTATCGTAGATCGGACGACCGCGAATTGGGCTATCCGGACTGCGACGGAGCTCAGTTGGACACAGTTTGCCCTCCTCTCGGCGGTCGGCCGGAAGGATCGATCCTTTCCCAACACCACTATCGGCCAGAATGCTGGATCCTGGGAGAGCTGGGCAGTACATGAAGCCCTCGTCGACCTCACCCAAAGCCGGCGAGGGCTGATTAAACCTCGGAAGCCTGAAGGTCAGCATTCCTTCCCTCGTTTCTCTTACTCTCCGAATGAGATGGAATTGGACTCTGGAGGTTTGAGCCTCTTCGAGGGAATGTCGCTCGATGAGATCCCCGACGTCGATATTGACGAGGCGATGGAAAACATGATGCAGCTGCGGCCGACGGTCATAGCCGATTAACAATACAATGAAGGTCGCCAAGAAAAGCGCGCTGCAGGTCGCACTGTCGTCGGCAAACTCGCTCGTTCGACCCCCGTGTGCCTAATTCATTGATTAATGACGAGCTGCTGATCAGGATCCGCCTGACCGCCCGCCGAAATGCTGATCGAGATTGTGTGCCTCGGCAAAACCCTGAGTGGCGCAAAGTTGACGTTTCGTCCAGCCAGAGCTCCGATCGCTTGAGTTACCGCTTCGTCGCCGGCCAAGATCCCATCGACAATCCGTGACCGCTTCGAATCAAGATGAGCGTGGTTGACACCGAACGGCATGCCGGATGGCAAGTCCACAAATCTCTTTGCGTCCGCAAATTCCAGAGTCAGCAGCCAAGACAGCGGGATCGTAGACTTAAAGATTCCCCCATGTATCTGCGCAAGCGTCTTGGGCATTGCGTCGACCTTTGCAACAAAAACTCCGGCGGCCAACGTCTGGCCTCCCGCTTCAAGCTCACGGTGGAGTGCAAGCCCGCGCGCGAAGTCGAAGATCTCACCGTTTACCGAGAGGTTGCGCAGATGTGCCAGCTTCGCGGCGGTCAGCTTGTCTAGAGACGACGGACGCGGGCAGTAGAGGAGGTAACTGACGAGATCGCATTCAAGTAGCTCGTTGAGATTCCTGATGCGGCTATGCTGCTTCGAGTCGAACGAGTCGAATCTCGAGGCCTCAGAGTAATGAACTCCTCTAGCTTGTGGAAACAGACGCTTCGCCTGGAGGAGCAGGGAGCTGGTCCAAGATTCGGTCGGCACGAAACGGTCCTGATATTTAAGCACCATGCCGATGTCCGATTGCGTAACCCAGTTTTCCACCTGTGCCGAGTACTGGTGTGTCTCGATAGTGAAGTCAACGCTCACAAGCGGCATGGCCAGACCGAGGTCGCGACGAAGCTGCTCCAGCGAATAAGACAGACTATACTCTTCCGAGTAGTCCTCGTCGAGAAGGTCACAAAGCTCGCGCGTAATAGCCGACTCGTCCCATGGAACCTTGCGCATGAGCTTACGAGCGACGGAAGAATCGATGCCATCGAGGAATCTCAGAAGGGGTGGAAGCGCGGCGACTGGAAGCATCCGACTAGCTTAGGATATTGGAGGCAGAGCGCGAAGCCACGCATCGGCGGGCACAATACTGACAGCCGGGAGCGCCATGGTTGAGGTCTCCGGAGTCGCCGAAGAGGTCTCCCAGCAAGAAGCCCTGGTCAGAAGGTTTGCTGGTGGGATTCGAGTCTTAGCTCCCGGGATACATACCGCCAGCAGCACGGACAGCCCAGAGCTGCACGTCGATGGGACCGACTCTCTTTACTGGGCGTCTGAGGGCTCCACGCCGACGGCCGGCACCGGCCAGGTGGGGAGCAGCAAAGCTTGACCTCTTCGATCTTCTCTGGGAGCTCACGCTAGACCGCTCGCCCGCATCACCGCAGGTCAACACCCGCCACCCTGTCCAGCATCGGTGAGCACTTCGGGCGCGCTGACCACTTCGCCAACCTGCACCCAATCTGCTCCCAGTTGCAAGGCCCGGCCAACCAACGGCTCCTTACCGCCTTGACCTGCGCAACCTCCCCCGCCAGGCGACATAGAGCGTTGCCATCCGCCGCGCAGAACCGAGGAGCACTCCGCGGGAAACAGGACGCCGCACCGACTCTGACCTGCGGCAACGTAAAGCCGCAGGCAGGGGTGGGTGCAGTTGAGTGCCGTTCGGCGCCATTGGGCGCAGTTCAAGGCCGTTCGGGGCACCCCGCTGCTCCCACCCTGCTCCCCCAGACTGGGCTCGCATCGGGCCGCCGCCCGCCGACCAATTGTGAGCTGGCGGCCCGGTGCTTTGGTTGGCACCAGCGCTAGCTCTCTCGCAGCCGCATCGGTCGATCGGGGAAGCACGCCCACGATCACCGCGCCTTGTCAGCGGCATGAGAGTGAGTTGGTCTTGACGTCAGGGTGGTGTGCATCCTCGCGGAAAACCAGGTATTGCTGGTCAGGACGTTGGTGACGGCGCATAGTGGCGGGCAAGGTCGGCGGCGAGGGCGCGGAGGTAAGCCCTGGCTTCGGTGGGGCCGTGTACCGTGATGGCGCCTCCGAACGGCAGCAATGCTCGTACGTCCTCAAGATGCATGAAGCGAATTCTCACCTTGTGGCCGGTGGCGAATTCTTCATGGTTGTCCCGGACGAGTCGTAAGCCGAAAATCCGTTGCGCTCGCTCGATCTGGGACTGGTCGATGGTGGCGCTGACCTCTATCGCGTGGTTGTGTGCCCACTGATCAATGAGCGCTGCAGCGACGGTGGCCAGGGTTTGGTTCTCGCGGAGCCGTCGTGGCTGGTCGACTTCTTTCCACGTGGTGATCCGTTCGAGTCGGTACATCCGTGGCACTCGGGCACAGTCGGCAACGAGGTACCAGATGCCGGCCTTGGCGAGCAGCCCGTAGGGATCCACGACCAGGTCGCGTGGGCATGACTCGCGTGGGCTGTCGTACACGATCCGTAGCTGGCGACCTCGCCGCACTGAGCCGATTAGCGAAGCCGGAGTCGTGCCGGAAGCTCGTGTCTGGTGCCAGGGACGGCTGTCCACGTGCACGACGTCGGTGAGCGGCAGGAGCTCATGAACTCGACGTGACTGTGTAGCGGCGATCTTGGCGAGCGCGCGTCGGCTTTCGGCCGATGCGTTGAGCTCCGCGCGTTGCTTCTCATCCAGCCCGATGAGTGAGAGATGATCACGCTCGCCAGGCGTGAGTCGCGTGAGGTCGAGCCCGGACCCTGGCAGCATGGTCACGCCGCCGAGGCGGCCCCGGTGTGCGGTCACCGGCAGACCTGCGTCGCGGAGCCAGTTCAGGTCCCGGGTGATGGTTCGGAGGGAAACCCCGAGCGCCGAGGCAAGTTCCTGGGTGGTCGCGCCATCCCTCGAATCGAGGAGCAGCATCAGGGCGAAGAAGCGGTCCGGGGTCACACACCAAGTTTTCCAGGAAATTGCGACACCATACGGCGCATAGTCCGGCCAGGCTGGTGGATGCGTACCTACGACCTGTGAGAAGGAACAACCATGACCACCACGTCCGTCGTATCCATCGTCTATGTGAACGACGCTCCCGCCGCAGCTCGTTTCTACGGCGACCTCCTCGGCATGAGCCCCTCGTTCGAGACTCCGGGATACATCACCTTCGACCTCGGGCCGGGCGCTGACCTCGCTCTATGGTCCGGCCAGTTCGAGGATCTGTCGCCGAACGTCCCGCGTACCAGTGAGGTTTGCCTGGCCATCGGCGGCGGACGACCCGACGAGATCAACGCGATCTTCAAGCAGTGGCAGTCCAAGGGCGTCACGATCCTGCACGAGCCTCACGACGCGGGGTTCGGGCTGACCTTCCTCGCAGCCGATCCTGACGGGAACCGCATCCGAATCGCACCGAAGGACTGAAAGGCCACAATGCGGCAGGCGCGCACGTCAGGTGTCGCGCCTGCCGTTGTCTGACTTCGAGAGGACGACGAGTGCCCCACGTCGACGGTGCACTTCTCGAAGGTGCACACCTGCGGGCTACCGCGATCTTCTCGGAGGTCATCTTGCTGGGCCAGCCACCTCGGCGCGTAACTGACATCCGGTGAGTGACATCCGCGCTGCCAGTCGGGTGAGAAGTCTCAGCTCAACCTGCTCCAGTAACACTCATAGGGAAACAGCAGCGAACGCGCTCACATCGACATGAGCGGACGCCGCCCTACCACCTCCGCGGGGCGCCAGCGCTGCGCCTTCGGATCCGCCGAAGAGGTCACCGCTCAGGAAGCCCTGCTCAGAGGTTCGCCAGTGGGATCTGGGTCTCAGCTCGCGAGATCCGTACCGACGCCACCGCGACGACAGCCAGAGCAGTGCACCGATGCAAGCCGGCCTCGTGATTGGCGGGCGGCAGGCCTCAGTTCAACAGCCGGCACCAGCCAGTCGGGAGGCTGGACGCTTGACCTCTTCGGTATCCACTGGGAGGTCACGCGCACCGCTCGCCAATACCACCGCAGGTCAGAGCCCTCGTCTATGCCCGGCGTCGGTGAGCACTTCGGACGCGGTGACCACTTCGCCAACCTGCACCCAATCTGCTCCCAGGTGCAAGGTCGGACCAACCAACGGCTCCTTACCGCCTTGACCTGCGCACACCCCCCACCAGGTGACATAGGAAGTTGTTGATCGCAGTCCAGAACCGCAGAGCACTCCGCGGGAAACAGGACGCCGCACCGCCTCTGAACTGCGGCTTCGTGGAGCCGCAGGTTAGTACTCCAGCAGGTCCGAACGGATCTGCTGGAGTACTACCCGGAGGGCACTGTCGGCAACCGTGTGCAAGACAACCGACAGGGATCGGGGTAGCTAAATCTCACCGACGTGGCTAAATTGTCACAATGTAAGCCGACCTTCGTCTTATCGGCAACGGGGGCGGTCAGCGGAACGACGGGGAGGACGAATGATCGTCAAGCGTAAGCTCATGGCAGGGCTGGCCACCTTATTGCTGTCGATTGGAGCCGGCGCCTTCGTGGCGACAACTCCGGCTCAGGCGGCTCTTGCAAACTGTCCGTACTATGATGTCCCGGGGTTTTGCCTGTATGGCATTGAGGGCTTCCCCTCCGAGCAGGGGCCGTACCCCGGGAACACGCCCCGCAACACGTGCATCCAGCTGGCGGACTTCGACGACGACGACGTCTATAACCTGACCAACACGAGGTGGTACGTGTTCCGCACCACCACCTGCAACGGCTCCCACGGGGAGATTCCCCCAGGCTACGTGGGCGAGCTCCCGCTCGGCTATGACCTCGGACAGACCCACGCGATCATGCGAACCAGCAGAACCAGCTAATCCCCAGATCAATTTCATCGTGCCGTCCGCGGGTGAGTGGTACTGACTGTCGACATCGGATAATTGTCGATGTCACTCAGACATGAATGCCACCCCATTGCACCTCGACTAGTACTCCAGCAAGAGATCCGTTCGGACCTGCTGGAGCAGTGTGGTTTTGTCCGTGGGCATGGAGCAGCCACCGCTGAGTCTCGTGGTTGTGTGGACCCAAGCTCCGGCGGTGGCTGCCGCCTACAAGGTAGACGCCCAGCGATGGTCTGGGCTGTTCGACGAGCTGATGGACGTGATCGGGTCGTGCTTCGGTCGGCCTGAGCCCCGACGGCGGGTGCGGGACTTCATGGCTGGGCTGCTGGCACCGCTGCCGACCAAGAACTGCTGGACGATCGCGGAACACGCCGGCGACGACGGGCCAGGTGGCATGCAGGACCTGATCGGTCGGGCCAGGTGGGACGACGCGCGGGTCCGTGCTGACGTGCAGGACTTCGTCGCGGCCAAGCTCGGGCACCCGGACGGGGTGCTGGTCATCGACGAGACCGGTGACCTGAAGAAGGGCATGCACACCGTCGGGGTGCAACGGCAGTACTCCGGCACCGCCGGGAAGATCGAGAACTGTCAGCTCGCGGTGCACCTGTCCTATGCCTCACCGCTGGGTCACACCCTGGTCGACGTTGCTCTCTACCTACCGAAAGCCTGGGCCGACGATCCCGCGCGACGGGTGGAGGCAGGGGTGCCCGACACGATCGGGTTTGCCACGAAACCCCAGCTGGCACGACAGTTGATCGACGCCGCCCTCGCCGGTGGGCTGCCATGCCGATGGGTCGCCGGTGACGAAGCCTACGGCGGTGACCCGCACCTGGCCGCGGCCCTGCGCAGCCACGAACTGGGTTACGTCCTCGCGGTCGCCTGCTCGCACCGGGTCCCGACCGGACTCGGCATCCAGCGGGCGGACCAAATCGCCGCTGGTCTGCCGAAGCGGGCGTGGCAGCGGATCTCCGCCGGTCAGGGGGCGAAAGGGCACCGCTACTACGACTGGGCGTTCGTCACCCTGTCCCTGGCCGCCGAGCAGCATGACGGTCACCACTGGCTGCTGATCCGCCGCAACCGCGCTACCGGTGAGCTGGCGTTCTACCGCTGCTGGTCACCCAAACCAGTTCCGCTGCACCACCTGGTGGCCGTCGCCGGCCGCCGCTGGAGCATCGAGGAATCGTTCCAGGCCACCAAGACCGGCCTTGGCCTGGACCAGCACCAACACCGCCGCTGGCGGGCCTGGCACCGCTGGACCACCCTCGTTATCGCCGCACACGCGTTCCTCGCCGCCGCCGCAGCGGCCAGCACCACCCGCCCGGACGGCTTGATCCCGATCACCGTCAACGAAGTCCGACGGCTGTTCCACGCCCTGATCATCGAACCCGATCGACGCGTCGGCGATGTCATCGCCTGGTCCATCTTCCGTCGCCAGCACCAAGCCGAAGCCAAGATCAGCCACTATGCCCGACAAGCCCTCACCGAGCCCTGAAACGGATCTCCTGCTGGAGTATTAGGGGTGGTGCTGTTGAGCGTCGTTCGACGCCGTTTGACGCAGTTCAAGGCCGTTCAGGGCACCCTGCTGCTCCCAACCTGCTCCCCTAAACCGGGCTCGCACCGGCCGCCGATCCCGGATGAGCCGACGAGAGATCACAGCCCTCGTGAGCGCGCTCGGCGACATCACCACCGTGCTCCGCAACGCCGACCCAGCCGACAAGGCCGAGGTCTACCGGCAACTCGGACTCCGGCTTACCTACCGGCCTGAAACGCAAACGGTGCGCGCTGCAGTCGATCTCAGCGCGCACCGTGGGGCAATGGTTTGTGTCCGAGGGGGGACTTGAACCCCCACGCCCTATACGGGCACTAGCACCTCAAGCTAGCGCGTCTGCCATTCCGCCACCCGGACTTGCTCGTTCAGCCTACCTCGCCGACCTGGATGATCTTGACACCCGATGGCCGGCCGGCGGGCCGCACGGGGAGTTACTGTACACGCCACTCGTGGATCATGCACATCGCCGTCCGACCCCCCTGTCGAAGTGTTCCGACCGCTGCTCAGACCGCCTCACGAGGGGTCACCGACGCACCGGCGAAGGCGTGTCCGGGTAGCGTCGGGCGGCCCTCTGACGGCAGCATTGCCACGTGCCCCATCCCTCTCCTCTGGCAGCCGCCCAGCACCGGGCCCTCGCCCTGCGCGCCGCGGGCGACCTCAGCGCCGCCCGGCAGCTGCTCGCGGAGGCCGTCGAATCCGCCCGCGCGCCGTACGGCGAGGATCACCCCGAGGTGCTGCACACCGCGCACCTGCTGGCACGGCTGCACCGGGAGGCGGACGACCCGCTCGCCGCCCGCCGGCTGCTGGAGGAGGCGTTCGCGGCGGGCGAGCGGCGTTGGGAGCACTCCGATCCGGCGATGCTCGCGCTCGCCTTCGAGCTCGCGGAGGTCGCCGAGGAACTGGGCAACCGGCACGAGGCCCGCCGCAACTACACCCGCGTCGCCACCGCCGGGCCCGGCGTGCTCGGGGAGCACCACCCGGCGGTACGCGCCGCCCGCCACTACCTCGGCGAAGCCGCTCCCGCACCGGCCGCGCCGGCCGAGCGGCACCCGTCGCCGCCAGCACCCCGGCAGGCCCCGGACAACCGGTCCGCCGATCCCGTTGCGGCGGACGATGCCGGGACCCGCTCCGCGCTGTCCGGTCCGACGCTGTCCCTGGCGACCATCGCCGCGATGCGACCATCGGCGGGCAGCCCTCCGGCCGCCGCGTCTCCCTGGGCGCCGCCGCCACCGCCGGCCACGCCCCGGCCGACCCCTCCGGCGGTACGCGCACCCGCCGCACCACCGCCACCCACCGACGCCGGTGCACCGCCGGTACCGGCTCCCGCCCCCCGTGTGACGCCGGCCCAGCCGGCAGCCCGACCGGCGCCGACCTCCGTCACGCCGGGCCCACCGCAGCCCGGACCGCCGCCGCCCCCGGCACGTCCCGCGCCGCCGCCGTCAGCAACTCCCGCGCCCCCGCCGCCGGCACCTCCCGCGCCACCGTCCCCGGCACCTCCCGTGCCGCCGCGCCAGCGCACCGAGCAGCAGCCGGGACCAGCCCGACCGCCGGTCGACCCCTCGCCTCGTCCACGGCCGGCGAGCCAGCCGACGCAGCCGCAGCTGCTGGTCGGACCGCAGCAGCCACCCCCGCCCCTGTCCGGATCACCGGTGCCGCCACGCCAGCGGGTGGGCGACCAACCGCAGCACCCAGCGATCGACGCGCCTCCCCCGCCGACGCCGGCGTCCGCCGCCGCGCCGTCAGCCGCGACGGTCCCACCGTCTCCGGCTCCCCGGTGGGACAACCCGACGATCCAGGTTCAGCAGATCGAGCCGCTGCTGGCCGAGGAGACGGCCCGGGTCGCAGCCACACCGGCCGAGGCGAGCGGATCAACCAACGCGGTGGGCGGGCCACCTGCGGGAAGCACCCCTTCCGACCCGACGCACCCGGTGAGCGCGCAACCCAGCCACCCGGTGAGCGCACCACCTGGCCACAGCCAACCCGTCTCCGCACCACCCGGCCAAAACCACCCCGTGTCCGGCCCGCCCGGGCACCCCTTCCCCGTGTCGGGACCGCCCGGGCACCCTCACCCCGTCTCCGGACCGCCCGACTACCGTCAGCCGGTGTCCGGACCACCGGGCCATCCGTATCCCGTGTCCGGACCACCGGGCCAGCCCTTTCCGGTGTCCGGGCCGCCGGGTTACGGCCAGCCCGTCTCCGCACCACCCGGCCACGACTACCCGGTGTCCGGCCCACCCGTCTCCGCACCGCCGGTCAGCGGGCCGCCCGTTCCGCCATGGGGGTTGACCGCGCCACCGTGGGGCCGCACCGCGCCACCGCAGCCGTCGCCCACGGCCGGCAACGGCCCTGCGGGCGGGTCCCAGGTGGACGGGCACCGGACCGACGCGCAGGCTGAGGTTGAGCCAGGTGGTCTCGGTGCCACGGCGATGCCGCCGGCCTCGTCGGACCGTGCGACGGGCGTGACGCCGCCGGTCCCGACCGAGGTGTTCCCGCCCGTCGGGCCGGGCAGCGGCGGTCCGGCAAGGCCCGGTGCGGTCCTCGCCCAGCCGGACCTGACCGCCCGACAGTCGAGCCCCGTCGCGGCTCCGATTGAGATGGCAGCGTCCGCCTGGTCACCGAGCGCCGATCCGGCCCCGACGACGCCGGTCTCCGGCGGGTACCCGGAGCCGGTACCGACCCTGCCGGACGCGGCAGCACCGGGTCCCATCGCGTCACCGGCCACCGCAGCCCCGACCTACCCGCCGCCGTTCACCTCCGCGCCGACTCCCGAGCAGTACCCGATCCAGGAGCAGTACGCGGCCCGGCAGTACCACCCGGGTCAGGAGGTGTACCCGGGCCAGCAGTACCACCCGGGTCAGGACGGGTACCGGCCGGCGTACACCGATGAGGGGTCGAAGGGCCGGGGCCGGGCGACGGTGATCGGCGCGGTGGTGGCCGCCGGTGTGGCCGTGGTGGCGGTGGCCGGCCTGGGCGCGGTGGTGCTGAACCGCGACGACGCGCCGCCGACGACGACCGGGACCGCACCGAGCACGGCGGCGCCGACGGCGGCCGGGCCTCCGCCGGGCGATCTGAAGCTGCGGGACGAGTCGGTCACGATCACGCTGACGTGGACGGACCCGTCCGAGGGTGCGGTGCCGTTCATGGTCGCCGGTGGCCGGGCCGGGCAGGCGCTGGGAGTGATGGCCACGGTGGACCCGGGCCGGACCAGCTACACGGTCAACGGCCTGAACTCCCGGGTGGACTACTGCTTCACCGTGCTGGCGGTCTACTCCACCGACAGCTTCGCCACCTCGGGGCAGGTCTGCACCGAGCGGGAGCGCAGCACTCCGCCGAGCTGAGCTGGGCGTCCACAACGCACACGCTCGGTATCCACAGGGGTGACCGTGCGGGTTCCCCCGCCACCGGCCGGGCCATATGATGGCACCCGGCTCAGGGGAGGGGTCGCCGCGAGGCGCGCCACCTGCCACGACTCAGGGGAGGCAGCCGGCTGTGGCCAGCATCGAGGACGCCGCGCGCACCGACGCCCCCCGTTCGCGGTCCCGGCTGCGCGGCGGGCTGGTGACCGTCGGCACGGTGACCGCGTTGCTGGCCGCGATGGGGCTGACCGTCCTCGGGTTGGGCGCGGCGGACAACGCGGTGGCCAACTACGACGCGAGTTCGTGGCTGTGGAGCGCAGCGCGCAGCGAGTTGGCCCGGGTCAACGGGGTGACCGCCCGCGTCGACACCCGCACCGAGGTCCCGAACGCCCGCCGCCACCCGATGCAGGTCACCCAGACCGACCGGCTGCTGATCCTGCGTGACCTGCAGACCGGGCAGGTCAGCTCACTGGACCTGGCCACCCTGCAGCTCACCGCGACCACCCGCACCACCCCCGGGCTGGGCGTGAGCGTCGCCCTGCACGAGGACGCGGCGTTCGTCGTCGACGCCGTGCAGGGCATCGTGCGCCAGCTCGACCCGCGGTCGCTGGCTCCGGTCGGCGAGCCGGTCCGCTATCCGCCGGGCATCACCGGCGGCGCCTTCGACGGCGAGGGCCGGCTCTGGATCGCGGTGCCCAGCGAGGGCACGGTGTCGGCGGTCACGGCCGCGAAGCTGCCGTCCGCGCCGGCGTCGGCCGCGCCGGCCGGTGGCGGGCTCAGCCCGGAGCGGATCGAGACGTACGACGTCGCCGAGGCCAGCCACGAGCTGGTGGTCTCCACGCTGGACGACGGGGTGGCGGTGCTCGACCGCACCGCCGGGAAGCTGGTGCGGGTGCAGCGCGGCGAGGTGCACCTGACGTCTCTGAAGCTGACCGGTCCGGCGGCGCTGCCGGCCCGCACCAGCGGCCCGCGTGTCCCGGTCACCGTGTCCGCCGAGCGACGGGTGCTGGTGGTGGGTGACGCGGGCGAGGAGCGGGCGTTCACCGTGCCGGGCAACGGCGACCAGCTCAGCGCGGCGGTGGCCTGGGCGGACCGGTTCTACTGCGCCGACGAGGCCACCGGCACCATCTACTCCTTCGATGCCGGCGGCCAGCTGGTCGACACCATCCGCGGCCGGGCGAACGGGCCGCTGGAGCTGGAGGTGCGGGAGAACCACCTGTTCATCAACTCGCCCGACTCGGCGACCGCGCGGGTGGTGGACGACAAGCACCAGGTGCGCGAGGTCAACAAGTACGCCAACGACGTGCTCGGCGGCGACCCGCCGCCCGCTCCCCCGCCGCCGCCCCCGCCGAAGAAGCCGCGGGTGGGCAAGCCGAGCGCTCCTCGCAGCGTCACCGCCGCCGCCGGCAACGCCCAGGCCCGGGTGAGCTGGCGGCCGGCCGCCGCGAACGGCGCCGAGATCATGAAGTACGTGGTGCAGGGCGCCGGCCAGCGCCTGGAGGTCGGCGCCAACCAGCGTGCGGTGGAGGTCAAGGGCCTGACCAACGGCGAGACGTACCGGTTCGCGGTGCACGCCGTGAACGTCAAGGGCGACGGCCCGTCGCGTAGCAGCAACCCGGTGACACCGACGGCTGCCGTGCCCGATCCGCCGGCCAGCGTGACCGCGCAGGAGCGGCCGGACGGCACGGTGCTGGTGAAGTGGCCGGCGGCGAATGGCCAGGGCAACAAGATCGCGAAGTACGCGGTGACGGCCAGCTCGGCGGGGACGAACGCGCCGGCCGGCGACTCGACGAAGACGGAGCTGGTGGTGCCCGCCGGGGAGCTGGAATACGGCACCCAGTACGCGTTCACCGTGGTCGCGGTCAACGACAAGGGCGCCGGCTCGGCGGCCTCGCCGGTCAGCAACACGGTGGTGCCGTTCGCGGCGCCCGGCCGGCCCCTCGAACTGCGGGCCGGCACGGTCGCCGCCCAGCCCGGCGCGATCACCGTGCAGTGGGCGCCGGCCGAGGCGAACGGCCGGCCGGTGACGAAGTACCTGGTGGATGTGGGCGGGCGCAGCAGCGAGGTGACCGACACCCGGACCACCGTCACCGGGTTGGGCAACGGCCAGAACGTCACCGTGAAGGTGAAGGCGGTCAACGAGGCCGGGCCGGGCCCGGAGGCCACCACCACCGCCCGCACGGTCGCCGAGCCGCGGGTCACGGTCACCGGCTCGTCGGCCACCGCCACCTCGGCGACCGTCACGTTCACCGTGGACGCCGGTGGCGGCAAGGCCACCTGCTCGGTGAGCACGCCGGGCGAGCCGGCGAAGGCCGGGGCGTGCTCCAGCATCACGGTGCCGGGCCTGACGCCGGGCACGAAGTACACGTTCACGGTGACGGCGAGTAACGCCGCCGGCAAGGGCGCCGCGACGCGGGCCCAGACTACCGAGGTGCTCTACGGCATCGCGACGTGCAACAACGGACCGGACGGCGACCAGCGGACCTACTGCGACAAGGAAGTGAGCGGCCGCAACGGCAACGAGATCTTCCGGGTTACCCGGCAGGACAACGACCAGCAGGAGGGTTGGGCGAAGCCCGGCACCCGGCTGAAGGCGTACTGCAAGAAGTCCGGCGAGAACGTCGACTCGTGGATCTACAACAACCAGAAGCAGAGCACCTGGTGGGTGCAGGTCGAGTACAGCGGAAAGAACTACATCCCCTGGGCCTGGCTCAATCTGGAGGGCGGCGACAACATCAACGTCCTGCCCACCTGCTGAACCAGCCAGGCAAGGAGCACCACCGACCGTGAACACCCACGAGCCGCTCACCCAGCCGGAGGTGCAGGGCTTCGCCGCGCTGGCCGCCCGGCTGGCCGAGAACGTCAACGCGGTGGTGCTCGGCAAGCCGCAGGTGGTCCGGCTGGCGCTGACCGCGCTCTTCGCGCAGGGTCACGTGCTCCTGGAGGACGTGCCCGGCGTCGGCAAGACGACCCTGGCCCGGGCCATCGCCGCCACGGTGAAGGGTCAGTGGCGGCGCATCCAGTTCACTCCCGACCTGCTCCCCTCCGACGTGTCCGGTGTGACGATCTTCAACCAGGCGACCCGGGACTTCGAGTTCCATCCCGGGCCGGTCTTCGCCAACATCGTCATCGCCGACGAGATCAACCGGGCGTCGCCAAAGACCCAGTCGGCGCTGCTGGAGGTGATGGAGGAGCGCACCGTTACCGTGGACGGGGTCCGGCACCCGGTGCCCGCGCCGTTCCTGGTGGTCGCCACCCAGAACCCGGTGGAGATGGACGGCACCTACCGGCTGCCCGAGGCGCAACTGGACCGCTTTCTGGTCAAGCTCTCCGTCGGCTACCCCGACGAGGCCGTCGAGATCGAGGTGCTGCGCGGCGCGACCGTCCGCTCCCCCGAGGCGCTCACTCCGGTCACCGACACCGCCACCGTCGGGGAGATGGTCCGGATGGCCCGCCGGGTGCACATCGCCGAGCCGCTCTACGCGTACGCGGTCCGGCTGGCCGCCGCCACCCGCACCCACCAGCACGTGCGCGTCGGGGTCAGCCCCCGGGGCGTCATCGCGCTGACCCGCGCCGCGTGCGCGTACGCGCTGATCGACGGGCGCGGCTGGATCATGCCGGAGGACCTGAAGGCGCTCGCCGAACCGGTGTTCGCCCACCGGCTGCTGCTCACCCCGGACGCGCAGGTGCGCGGGATGACCGCCGCGGAGGTGCTGCGCCAGGCCATCGCCTCGGTGCCGGTGCCGCTGCCGTCCGGGCAGCCCGCGCCGGTGCAGGGCTGACCGGCAGCAGCGGCATGGGGATCACCGCCCGCGGGGTCGGGCTGCTCGTCGCCGCCGTCGTCCTGCTCGGGGTGGGCTTCCGGTTCGCGTACCCCGAGTTGACGCTGCTGGGGGCGGCGGCCGGCGCGGCCGTCGGCTACGCCGCGCTGACCGCGGCCTGGCGGCCCCGGCTGGTGGTGGCCCGCCGCGCCGACCCGGACCGGGTGGCCCGCGGCGAGCCGGCGAGCATGACGTTGACCGTGCGCAACGCCGGCCGGCTGCGCTCGGCGAACCTGCTGGCCGAGGACCGGTGTGGAGACCGCACGGTGCCGGTGCCGCTGCTGCGCCTGCGGCCCGGCCGGGACACCGAGGTCCGCTACGACGTGCCGACGCACCGCCGTGGGGTGGTGCTGGTCGGGCCGCTGCGGGTGACCCGGCGCGACCCGCTGGGCCTGGTGGCGCTGGCCCGCCCGTACGGTGCGAGCACGCCGGTCTGGGTGCACCCCCGGGTCCACCCGCTGACGGCGGTGCCCACCGGCGCGGGGCGCAGCCTCGACGGTCGGGTGGACGGGGTGCCGCACGGGTCGATCACCTTCGACTCGCTGCGGGAGTACGTGGTGGGCGACGAGCTGCGCCGGGTGCACTGGCGCACCAGCGCCCGGGTCGGCGAGCTGATGGTGCGGGAGAACGTCGACACGAGCCTGCCCCGCCTGGTGGTGCTGCTGGACAACCGCGCCGCCGCGCACCCCCAGCGGGTGGGCGGGGTGGCGGAGTCGTTCGAGTCGGCCTGCGAGGCGGCGGCGTCGATCGTCACCGCCGCGCACCGCGCGGACCTGCCGGTGCTGTTGGTGCTGGTCGCCCCGGGGCCGGCCACCCGGGTCGAGCGGGGGCACGGCGACCGTGACGACGGTGAGGTGGACGACGGGCAACCGCTCGGGCCGCTGGACCGGCTCGCCGCCGCCGAGTTATCCGGCGATGACGACGCGCTGCGCGCGGCCACCACCCGACTGCGGCAGGATCGGCTCGGCGACACGCTGATCTTCCTGACCGGGCCGGGTGGCCGCGGCGAGCTGGGGCACGTGGGTGCGCTGCGCGGCGCGTACCCGTCGGTGGTGGTCGGGGTGTTCGGCGCGGCCGAGCCGACGCCGCCCGGCGCGGCCGGCCTGGTGGTGGTCGACGCGGCCGACGGCGCGCAGTTCGCCGCCGAGTGGGACGGGGTGCGCCGGTGGTGACGGGCGCCGGCCAGCAGCGTGGTGGCACGACCATCGCCGACCAGGCGGTGCCCGGCGCGGGCCCCGTCGCGGGCCTGCCGTCCCTCGACGGCTCAGCGCAGCGGGGCGCCGCCGGCCGGGTGGCGCGGGTGCTGCGGGCCGCCGTCGTCCCGCTGGCGTTGATCGGGCTGACCGCGCTCGCGGGGGTGGTGCTGGGCCGGGTGTACGCCGGAGACCTGCTGACCCGGCTGGTCATCGGTGCCGCGGCCGGTTCGGTGCTGGTCAGCGTGGCCGCCCGGCGGCTGCCCTCCTGGCTCGTGGCGCCGGTGTCGGTGGCCGCGATGGCCTGCTGGACACTCTGGTCACTGCGGCTGGCCGCCGCCCGCGCCGAGCTGCCGGGCGGCCTGTTGGAGGTGACCGCGGACGCTGCGCGCAACGGCATCCCCCGGCTGCTCACCGCGATGATTCCGGTCGAGCCCACGCCGGACACGGTGTTGATGCCGGTGGTCGCCGCGTGGCTGGCCGGGCTGGCCGGCGCCGAGGTGGCGCTGCGCACCGGCCGGGTGCTGCTGGGCTACCTGCCGGCGGCGGGGCTTTTCGCCGCCGCTCTCTACGTGGTCGGCCCGAACGCCGAACCGGCGATCGGGGCGACGCTGGCGTTCGTCGCGGTCGCCGCGGTGGGCCTGGCGGTGCCCGCCGGTGCACCGCCGGCCGGCGGTGATCCGGCCGCCGACCTCGCTCCCCGGGTCCGCGCGGCGGTGCGGGTCCGGCTCGCCGCCACCGCGGCGCTCGGGGTGGCCCTGGTGGTCGGGCTGGTGGCGCTGCTCGGCCCGGTGATCGCCGGTCAGGTCGACG
This sequence comes from Micromonospora sp. U21, assembly GCF_018070045.1. GTDB lineage: Bacteria > Actinomycetota > Actinomycetes > Mycobacteriales > Micromonosporaceae > Micromonospora. The sequence continues at coordinate 11,666 of NZ_JAGPYK010000039.1, read as the reverse complement.
GCCGGCCGGTGGACCCTCGGCGGTACGTGGAGCCGCCGCAGGTGCAGACGCTGGACGAGAACCCGCTGATCCGGATCTCCGGGTGGGCCCTGCACCCGGAGCAGAAGCTGCTCGACGTGAGCACGTTCCGTCCCGGCGCCACGACACCACCGGCCGGCGTCAGCCCGAGCGGCGGGCCGGATGGCGGCACCCACGGCGAGCCGGGTACAGGCGACGACGCCAATGACAGTGTGCGGATCCGCCTGGCGGTGCTCAGCGACTACGACGGGGTGACCTGGCGGGTCGGCGCGACGTACCGCAACGCCGGTCGGATCCTGCCGGCCGCGACGCCGGCCCGGGACAGCACGGTGGAGACGGTCCGGCAGCAGATCACCGTGGCCGATCTCAGCGGCCGGCTGCTGCCCGCCGTGGCGACCCCCAGCGAGGTCAGCGGCGCGCGGGTGGCGTACGACCCGGCGACGGGGACGCTGATCCGGCCGGAGGGGCTCACGCCGGGGCTGCGGTACACGGTGACCTCGGCCCGCGAGCAGCCGGACAACAACCTCCTGCCCACCGCGAACGTGCCCGCCGGCGAGGAGGTGGCCCGGGTGCTGCGAGTCGCCGACGGGGTGCCCGACCCGCTGCGCCGGCTGGCCGCGCAGCTCGCCGAGGAGAACGGCGCCCCGTACGCGCGGGCCACGGCGATCGAGCAGTTCCTGGCCGAGCACTACCGGGTGGTGGCGGACGCGCCGAGCGGGCACGCGTACCCGAACCTGGGCTTCTTCCTCTTCGGCCCGCGCAACGCCGGCGGGCAGCGGGGCACCTCGGAGCAGTTCGCCGCCGCCTTCGCGGTGCTCGGCCGGCTCTCCGGGCTGCCCACCAGGGTGGTGGTGGGCTTCGAGTCCACCGGGCAGGGGCCGGTGCGGGCCGGTGACGCGTACGCCTGGCCGGAGGTGCTCTTCGACGGGTTGGGTTGGGTGGCGTTCGACCCGCTGCCCCGCCCGGACAACGAGCCGAGGCCGGTGGAGGAGGACTTCCGCCCGACGCCGGAGGATCCGCCGCCGTCGGCGGCGCCGGCGCCCACCGTGGAGCCGACCGCCTCGCCGGAGCCGGTGGCCGCTCCCGAAGGGCCGTCCGGCCAGGGTGGAGTGTCGACCCCGGTGTTGGTCGCGGGCGGCAGCGGTGGCCTGCTGCTGCTGGTGGGGGCGCTGCTGCTCACCCTGCTGGCGATGCGCCGCTCGCTCACCCGCGCCCGGCTCGGCCGGGGCGATCCCGGCCAGCGCATCGCCGGCGCCTGGCGGGAGGTCACCGACGCGCTACGCCTGGCCGGGCGGCCGGTCGGCGACGACCTGGCGGCCACCGAGGTGGCCGGCCAGGCCCGACAGGCCCTGCTCGATGCTCGCGGCAGATGGTCCGGCGACAGGCCCCTCGACCCGAACATCGCCGCTGGCGGCGCCGGCCAGATGCCGGGCGGCGGCACGGCCGGATCCGGGGCCGGCGGGAACCTCCCCGGGGTCGACGAGCTGGCCGCTCTGCTCAACCAGGTGGCCTTCGCGCCCGGCACGGCCACCGCGGCCCAGGCCGACCGCGCCGGTGCGGTGGCCACCGGATACGTGGACCGGCTGCGCGCCGCCCGCCCGTGGTGGCGACGGCTGCTCTGGACCATCCATCCCGGCCCGCTGCGCCGCCGCTGACCGGCCCTGCCCGGCGGCGCGGTCGGGAACGTCTCCGCTGCCCGGTTGCACGGGGCGGCGTGGTCACCGTCCGGCGCGGGCGATATCGCCGTCGTCGCCGCGTGGCGTCGGCGCCCAGGACGGGCGCCAGGTCGTCTCCGGGACGGGTGCCAGGTTTCCGCAGTGGTTGATGATCGCCCGGAGTCTCGGGTGTGGGTTCGTGGCGGGGAGGAGGAGGGAGATCGGGTATGCGAGCGTCGGGTTGACGATCGGGATGCGGCGTAGGTCGTGGTTCGTCGGCCAGATGTACCGGTCGCGTGCCCCGACGAGGGTGGCCACGTTCGCGGAGTCCGCGAGGGTGTCCAGGAGCACCTCGTCGCCGAAGTGCGGCCCTGCCGCGTCGATGCGGAGGTCGAAGTCGGTGGCGAGCTGGTCGTAAAACTCTGCCCATTCGCTGCGCGGCGCGATGCCCGGCACCCAGATCCGGTGCCCGCGCAGCTGGAGCGGCGTCACTGTCCGTGCTGAGGCGAGCGGATGTCTCGGGCCGACGAGGAGTTCCAGCGGGGAGTCGAACGCATGGATCATCCGCACGTCGCGCGGAAGCGTGGCCGGGTCGGTGACGGTACGGAACGAGGCGTCCACATCGCCCGCATCCACGGCGGCGACCGCCACGCGCGGGTCGTTGACCCTGAGGGTCACCACGTCGAGGTCGGTTTCGGGATGCGACCGCCAATAGTCGTGCAGAACGACGGCCTGCGCGCTTCGCAGGCCGAGAACGTCGATCCGAAGGGCGCGGGAGCCCGGCCGGACCGCGCTTACGGCGCGCTCGACACCCGCGACGATGCTCCGTGCGTGCGGGAGAAGCGCCTGACCGTCGAGCGTCAGCTCAACCCCTCGGGCGGTACGGGTGAACAGACGGACCCCCAGCTCGCGCTCCAGGGCGGCGATCCGCTTCGAGACCGCCTGCTGTGTCACGCCCAGCTCGTCGGCCGCGTGTTGCAGTTGCCCGAGCTCGGCGGCCCGGACGAACGATCGCACTGCCTCGGTGTCCACTGGCCCAGCTTATGGCCGCCCAACTGATCGTTGTGGCTCGCCGAGAGGCGGTTGTTTGACCTTGCTCTTCCGTGGCCGATGTGATTCAGCGATCCAAACATCGGTTGTCACCGAGGGCTGGCTGCGCTCGATCTTCCCGCTCGGTCTTGCGTTCACCCAACCCGGCATCCCCGGGCTCCTCACGGTGATCATCGTCCAGGGCCCGCTCATCACCTGCATGGGCGTCTTCAACCCCATCAACGCGACGGCACGCCTGCAACGCACGCACGCCGGCAAGGCCGCACGCGTCCTCACCGTATGAGTGTCAGCAGCACACTCGCCCAGGCCGTGCTCATGGCGATCTGGGGAATCCTCGCCACGCTCACCGGCCCGCTCGCCGCGATCACCCTCTCCGGCGTCCTCCTGCTCGCCACCCCGCTCCTGCTGCCCACACGGATCCATATGACGGACGTCGAGCGGGCCGCGCCGAACGAAGCCGTCCCGGTCGCGTGACTCATCGAATCGGCCCTGTTTGCTTGACCTTGACGCTGCGTCAACCCTCCATGCTGACTGCCATGAACATCCCGCCCACAAACAGTCAGAGCCAGGGACCTGCGATCCACGTGCGGGGGCTGGAGAAGTCGTACAAGGAGCTGCGTGTGCTGCGCGGCGTGGACCTCGACGTGGCACGGGGCAGCATCTTCGCCCTGCTCGGCTCGAACGGCGCGGGCAAGACCACGCTGGTGAGGATCCTGTCCACGCTGCTCAAGGCCGACGCGGGGACCGCCCGCGTCAACGGCTTCGATGTCGCGACGCAGGCCGCCGACGTCCGCGAGTCCATCAGCCTGACCGGGCAGTTCGCGGCGGTCGACGGGATCCTCAGCGGACGGGAGAATCTCGTCCTGGTCGCCAGGCTGAGGCACCTCAAGGACCCTGGCGCGATCGCGGACGACCTGCTGAGGCGCTTCTCGCTCACCGAGGCGGGCACCCGGAGGGCAGCGACGTACTCCGGTGGCATGCGCCGCCGCCTGGACATCGCGATGAGTCTCATCGGGAATCCGCCGGTCATCTTCCTCGACGAGCCGACGACCGGGCTCGACCCGGAGGCGCGCATCGAGGTGTGGCAGGCCGTCAAGGAGCTCGCCGAGGGCGGCACGACCGTTCTGCTCACCACCCAGTACCTGAACGAGGCCGAGCAGCTCGCCGACCGGATCGCGATCCTCCATCAGGGCCGGATCATCGTCAACGGCACCCTGGCCGAGCTCAAACAACTGCTGCCGCCCGCCAAGGTGGAGTACGTCGAGAAGCAGCCCTCCCTCGAAGACGTCTTCTTCGCGGTCGTCGGTGACACCGGCGACCGCGACAAGGACGGCGACGTCGACAAGGGCAACCAGGACCGCACGACCGCCTCGAACAGGAAGTAACGAACAATGGCCACGCATTTCCTCGGCGACACCGCGGTCCTCACCGGACGGACCATGCGTCACGTCACCCGCAGCATGGACACCATCATCACGACCGCGATCACCCCGATCGCCATCATGCTGCTGTTCGTCTACGTGTTCGGCGGCGCGATCGACACCGGGACGGTCTCCTACGTGAACTACATGCTTCCCGGAATCCTGCTCATCACGATCGCGTCAGGCATCTCCTACACCGCGTTCCGACTCTTCAACGACATGCAGGGCGGGATCTTCGAGCGCTTCCAGTCCATGCCGATCGCCCGGTCGGGCGTGCTGTGGGCCCACGTCCTGACCTCGCTGGTCGCCAACGTGATCTCGCTCGTGGTCGTCGTCCTCGTCGCCCTCCTCATGGGCTTCCGCTCAGGCGCCGGAGTGCTGGCCTGGCTCGCGGTCGCCGGCATCCTCGTCCTGTTGACCATGGCTCTGACCTGGATCGCCGTGATCCCCGGCCTCACCGCGAAGTCCGTAGAGGGCGCGAGCGCCTTCTCGTACCCGCTCATCTTCCTGCCGTTCATCAGCTCGGCCTTCGTGCCCACCGGGTCCATGCCCGGCCCGGTGCGCGCCTTCGCCGAACATCAGCCGGTGACCTCCATCGTCAACACGATCCGCGACCTGCTCACGCAGCAACAGGTCGGCACCGGCATCTGGACCGCCCTCGCCTGGTGCGTTGGCATCCTCGTCGTCGCCTACGTGTTCGCCACGATCACCTACCGTCGCAAGGTCTCCTGAGGGGTCTCGATCGGTTCGGGGCGAGGTGAGGATCAGAGCATGCTGACGATCGGTCAACTGGCGGCGTACGCGGGCGTCACGACGCGGGCGGTGCGGCACTACCACCAGATCGGGCTCCTACCCGAGCCGGAGCGGGACGCGTCGGGGTACCGGCGGTACGGCGCCAAGGCGGCCGTGTCCCTCATCAAGATCCGCACCCTCGCCAACGCCGGCGTGCCGCTGTCCGAGATCGGTCAGATGCTCGAAGCCGACGCGTCGACCTTCGCCGAAGGGATCGAGAGGATCGACCGGCACCTGCGCGACGAGATCGAACGGCTGGAGACCAGCCGCAAGCAGGTCACGCAGCTCATTGCCGGGGACAGTCTGGCGCTCCCACCGGAGGTGACCTCCTATCTCGATCGGCTGCGGGAGATCGGGACCTCGGAGCGGATGGTGGAGGCCGAGCGGGACGGATGGATTCTCGTTGTGGCCCGCTGGCCCGAAGGCATTCGCGAGATGATGCCCGCAAAATTCGCGCATCTCGACGACCCGCAACTCGTTCGGCTCTACCAGCTCGGGTCGGAGCTCATCGAAAGCGACGCAGGCGACGACGACCCGCGTCTGGAGGAAGCCGCCGACATCCTGGCCGCTCTGGCCGAGCAGGCATACACCTCCGGCGAGATCGACCCCGACAAGGAGGCCCGCGACGAAGTGCCGTTCGGACTTCTGGACGCCCTTGCCGTCGAGTCCGACCCGCGAGCACAGCGGCTGCTGGACCTGATGCGCAAGCGTGGCTGGTCCAGTTGGACCCGGACCCGGCCGGAACGGCTGGCGGACTGACCTTCGGGCACCGTTCCCGACGTCATGACCGTCAGGCGGTCAGACGGCGGACGAGCTTGCGCAGGCCCGCCTGCCAGCCGTCCGGGTCCTCGGCGCGGCGGCGCGCGTAGTCGGCGACCTCCGGGTGCGGCAGGATCAGGAAGCGCTCCTCTGCCAGCCCGGCGATGGTCGCGTCGGCGACCTGGTCCGGGGTGAGCACCGCACCGGAGGCGGCGATCACCCTGGCGCCCAGGTGGCCCTCGACGATCCCGTCGGCGAGCATCGGGGTGTCGACCCCCTGCGGGCAGAGCGCGCTGACCCGGATGCCCCGGTCCCGGTAGGTGATGGCCAGCCACTCGGCGAAGCCCACCGAGGCGTGCTTCGTCGCGGTGTACGCGGCATCGCCCACCGCGGTCAGCACGCCCGCCGCCGAGCAGGTGTGCAGCAGGTGGCCGCCGCCCCGGGCGAGCATTCCGGGCAGCACCGCGCGGGCGGAGTAGACGTGGGCGAGGACGTTGACCCGCCACGCCCGGTCCCAGCCGGCGTCGTCGACCTCCACTCCCCCGCCGGTGGTCACGCCCGCGTTGGCGCAGAACAGGTCGATCCGGCCGTACCGTCGCTCAGTGTCGTCGACCAGCGCACGGACCTGATCCTCGTCGGTGACGTCGAGGGCGGTGGCGTGCGCGACCGGGCCGATGCCCTCGGCCACCGCGCGGGCCGCGTCGGCGTCCAGGTCGGCGATCACCACGGCGGCGGCGCCCTCGGCGGCGAACCTGCGGGACAGCGCCGCGCCGATGCCGCCGGCGCCGCCGGTGACCACCACGATCCGGTCGGTGAGGTTCACGTCGACGCTCCTACAGGGTCGGTGCCCAGTTGGGCGATGAGGGTGGTCAGTGCGGCCGCGCCGCCGGCGGTCACCTCCGGGGTGGGCAGCAGCGCGAAGACGGGCACGTCCACGCCGGCTTCGGCGTACCGGCGTACCTCGGCGCGGCAGTGCTCCGGCGAGCCGTGCAGCACGAGCGCGTCGACCACCTCGTCCGGCACCGCGGCGCTGGCACCGCGCCGGTCACCGGCCGCCCATGCCTCCCACATCGGCGCGAGCACCTCGTCGCGGCCGAGCCAGCGGTGGAACTCGGCGTACGCCGGGACGGTGAGGTAGCTGGTGATCAGCCGGCGACCCAGCTTGCGGGCGTACCCGGCGTCCTCGGTGGGGCAGACGAAGATCCGTGCGGCGACCTCGAAGCCGGCGCGGCGCTCGCCCAGCTCGGCGAGGGCGCGCGGCACGTCGTCGGCGCTGAGCCAGTTGAGGATCACCCCGTCCGCCTCCGCGCCGGCCAGCCGGAGCATGCCCGGGCGCAGCGCGGCGAGCAGGATCGACGGCGGCACCGCCGGCGGCCGTTCCAGGGTGAACCGGCGCACGGTGAAGGTGTCGTAGACCTCGTCCACGGTTTCGCCGCGTAGCGCGGCACGCAGGAAGCGCAGGACGTCCCGGGTCCGCCGGAACGGCTCTTCGAACCGCACGGCGTTCCAGTCGCGGACCAGCACCGGCGAGGACGCGCCGATGCCGAGCGCGAACCGGCCCGGCGCGGCCTCGGCCAACGCCGCCGCGCTCATCGCCAGCAGCCCGGGCCCCCGGGTGAAGACCGGGGTGATCGCCGTGCCCAGCCGTAGCCGGGGCTGCCAGGCCGCGGCGAGCGCCAGCGGGGTGAACGCGTCGGTCCCGGCGACCTCGGACGACCAGACGTCGGTGAACCCGGCCCGGTCGAGCGTCGCGTAGACCGCGGCGTGGTCGGCCAGCGGGATCCCGCCCAACGGCACCGTCATGCCCCATCGATTCGTCACCGATCGATCGTGCCCGTTGACGGGGTCCGTGAGCAAGATCCCCGAACCGGGCGGATTTGCCGGTATCGGGCCGCCCGGCCCGTCGTGCGGTGTTACGACTGCCAGGTGGACGCGACCGACGGCGCAGGCCGCTGACCGTGGGTTCGCGGGCAGCGGGACGCCTGGAGCCGGTATCCGCGGCGGGCGAACCGGGCCGCCCGGTGTGGCGGCGCCGGCCGTCGGGGTGCTGGTGCTGGCCGCCGTCGCGGTCGCCGATGCCCGGCGGGCGCGTGGCGCCCCACGGGAGGCGCCAGCGACACCGTTCTGAGCCATCGAGGTGCGCCGATTCAATGTCGGCGCGGCAGGTTAATCTCGGCGGGTGACCTTCTCCCTCGTGGCCCGCTCTGCCGACGGCCGGTTGCACGGCGTCATCGTGGCCAGCAAGTTCCTCGCCGCCGGGGCGCTCGTGCCGGCCGCGGAGGCTCAGGTCGGCGCGCTCGCCACGCAGGCGCACGTCAACCTCGCCTACGGCCCGCAGGGGCTGACCCTGCTGCGCACCGGGGTGCCGGCCGCCGATGTGGTGGCCGGCCTGATCGCCGCCGACGCCGAGCGGGAGCACCGCCAGCTCGGCGTGGTGGGAGCCAGCGGTCCGGGCGCCAGCTGGACCGGGCCGGCCTGCCACCCGTGGGCCGGTGGGCGCACCGGCGACGGCTGGGCCGCGCAGGGCAACGTGCTCACCGGCCCGGAGGTCGTCGACGCGCTGGGCGACGCCTGGCTGGCCGGTTCGGCGCTGCCGTTCGCCGAGCGGCTGGTCGCCGCGCTGCGCGCCGGTGACGAGGCCGGCGGCGACCGGCGGGGCCGGCAGAGCGCCGGAATGCTGGTGGTCGAGCGCGGCGGCGGGTACGGCGGCAGGAGCGACGTGCTGATCGACCTGCGGGTCGACGACCACCCCGATCCGGTCGCCGAGCTGGGCCGGCTGCTCGCCGTGCACACCCTGCTGTTCAGCCGGCCCGACCCGGCCACGCTGCTGGACCTGAGCGGCGCGGTGGCCGACGAGGTGGCGGCGTTGCTCAGCGCCCTGGGCCACCCGGTGGCCGACGAGGGGCCGGAGGCGGCACTGGTCTCCTGGGCGGGGCTGGAAAACCTGGAAGAGCGGCTGGTGCCGGGGCGGATCGACCCGGTGGTGCTGACGCACCTGCGCGGCGTCGCCCCGCACGTACCCGCGCCCCGCTCCGCGAGCTGACCGGGGTCAGCTGCCGAAGGCGAGCCAGCGGAACCCGGCGGCGTCGACCGCGGCCCGTTCCGGGGCGGACAACGCCGTCCGCCCGGTGGTCTTGCGGATCAGCGTCAGGTGGTCCCAGCGCAACTCGGCCGGCGCCGGTCGCCCGCCGGTGAGCAGGTCGGCGATCACCGCCGCCGCCTGCGGGGTGAGCCACGGCGGGCGGTCCAGCGCGGCGGCCAGGTCGAGGCCGTGCACGCCCACCTCGACGACCCGGGTCCGCAGGAACTCGGTGAGGCGCATCGCGTCCCCGTGGCGGGTCCGGACCACCCGCTCGGGCGGGGCCGCGGCGACGGCGGCGTCAGCGGCCCGCCAGGTCCGGTCGAGGTCGGTCGGCAACGCCGCCGGGTCGACCTGCCGCGCGTCCCGCCGGCCGCCGGCGATCCGCTCGGCGTCCACCTCCGGGGTGAACTTCGCCGCGCCGAAGTAGCTGGCGGCGTCCACCTCGGCGCGCGGTGGGGCTGGCGCGGCGAGCATGTCGGTCAGCCGGCCGGTGCCGGTACGCACGTGCGCGATCAGCTCGCGTACGGTCCACGGCGCGCAGTCGGTCGGCCGGTCGAGGTCGGCGTCGTCCAGCCCGGTCAGGACCTCGGTGAGTCGTGCGCACTCGGCGCGGAACGCCGCACGGATCGGATCCACGCGGGGGCTCAACCCTTGACCCGGGGCACCAGCCGGTGCACGACGATGAGCACCAACGCCATCACCACCGCCATCGTGCCGGCGATGCCGGCGGCGCTGCCCGCGTACCCGGCGAAGAGCGGTCGCCGGCTCAGCTCGTCGGGGCCGGTGCCGCGTAGCTCGACCAGCCAGGACAGGGCCAGCACACAGGCGAGCAGGGCGAGCACGCCGGCGCCCCCGAGCAGCAGGGCGGCGAGCCGGTGCGCGTCGCCGGGGGCGACCTGCGCCCGGTCCCGCTGGGTGATCAGCAGGACCAGCCCGGCCAGCGCCGCCCAGACGCCCACCACCAGGTAGGCGGCGACCGCGTCGCTGGGCCGGTGCCAGCCGGCGGAGAGGGTGGCCACCCCGGCGACGGCGGCGTAGGCGGCGGCGACGAAGGCGCCGACCGCCCGCACCTTCGCCGGCAGCACGAGCACCAGCGCGATCGCCACCGACGCGGCCACCGTGGTGTGCCCGCTGGGCAGGCTGTTGCCCACCGCGGCACGCTCCGGGTCGAGGCCGTAGTCCGGCCGGTTCAGCCCGTACTTCAGCAGCTGGGTCGAGACGTTCGCCCCGGCGATCAGCAGGGTCGCGGTGATGGCCAGCGCGATCCGCCCCCGGATGAGGGCGATGAACCCGATCATCGCGGTGGCGGCGAGCAGGGAGACCACCGACATCGCGTTGAGGAGCTTGTCCACCGGGCCGTCGATGCGGTCCTGGCCGATCCGGTTGCCGGTCAACGCGACCGTGTCGATCCACTGGCCGACCTCGGTGTGCACGGCCACCCGCCAGACGGCGAGGAACGCGGCCGCCAGGACCAGGGCCATGACGACCAACCAGACCGCGGTCCAACCCCTTGCCGTCGCGCGCATCCGCACACCGTAGCGGCCGATGTCGCTCGGGCGGCCGGTGGCCCACCGGGCGGCGGTGGTTAGGTTGGGGCGGAGGCGAGGAGGTGGCGGTGAGCGGCACACCGGAGGGGGACGCCGGCCAGGTCACGCCCGATTCGGAGCAGCGGGCCGGGGTCGGCACGGGCGCCGATCGGCCGGCCCGGGCCGAGTCGCTGGCGGATCTCCTGGGCGGGCGGCGCGGCGCCATCGACGCCACCCTGCCACCGCTGGCGTTCGCGGCGGGCTGGCTGCTCGGCGGGGAGTCGATCTGGGCCGGGGTCGGCGTGGCCCTGGCCGTCGGCGCGGTGGTGGCCGGCGTCCGGCTGCGTCGGGGTGACCGGCCGCGCTCGGTTCTCATCGGGCTGCTCGCCGTCTGCGTCGCCGCGTTGATCGCGGTGCGCACCGGCCGGGCCGAGAACTTCTTCCTGATCCAGTTGCTCTCCAACGCCGCCAGCGCGCTGGCCTGGGCGGTGAGCATCGTGGTGCGGTGGCCGCTGCTCGGGGTGCTGGTCGGCGCGGTGCTGGGCCAGCGCTCCCGGTGGCGGCGCGACCCGGCGCTGCTGCGCGGGTACGGCCGGGCGAGTTGGGTGTGGACGGCGACCTACGTGCTGCGGGTGGCGGTGTTCGTGCCGCTGTACCTGAGCGGGCAGGTGCTCGCGCTGGTGGTGGCCCGGGTCGCGCTGACCTGGCCGCTGGTCGCGGCGGCGCTGGCGGTGAGCTGGGTGGTGCTGCGTCGGTCGCTGCCGCCCGGGCACCCGGGGTTGCGTCACCCGGTCGTCGAGAGCCCGGCCGCCCCGCCCCGGTGACCCGGTCCGGCCAGGGAAACCAGGGCATAAAAGTGGAGAGGCCGCCACGGGGGGAGCGGCCTCTCCGGTGACGTACGTTACTCCGTCACGGTCGTCCACGTGATCCCGTGACGGCCCGAATTTCTGGGCTTTTTCGCGGCTTCCTCCAGTCCGGGCGGTGGGGTGGGCCGGCCGACCCGCTGCGTCGGCCGGATGGCCGGCCCACCCCGGCCTGACCGTGGGTGTCAGGCCGTCCGCCGGCGGGGTCCCGGCGTCTCCCCCGGACCCGGGCCGGACCCCGAGGTGGGCGGGCACGCACCCACCCCGGGATGGCTGTCAGCCGTTGGGGAACAGGTTGCCGTAGTCGGCGTACGCCATGGCGACGTCGCTGCGCACAGAACCGGTGGTAGGTCAGCTTCTGGGCCCTAGAGGACCGAGCTTGCGGATCGTGACGGCTCGTGGTGATGAGCACGAGGTCACGCCGCGTTCGGCAGGCTGACGGCTGCCCAGCCCGTAACACCGCGTGCGGCGATGTTGCGGGCTGCGTTCCGGTCGGCGTG
>NZ_JAGPYK010000038.1 GCF_018070045.1 Micromonospora sp. U21 | reverse complement strand
TACGAGTGTTGGTCTGGACGTGCACGCGCGGTCGATCGTGGCCTGCGCTCTGGACACGGTGACCGGGCAGGTGATGCGGCGGCGGCTTGTCCCGTCGGCGGAGGCGGTCCTGGTCTGGCTGCGGGAGTTGCCGGCGCCGGTGGCGGTGGCGTACGAGGCCGGCCCGACCGGGTTCGACCTGGCCCGGCAGTTGGTCGCGGTCGGGGTGCGGTGCGTGGTCGCGGCGCCGTCGAAGCTGCAGCGGCCGGCGGGCGATCGGATCAAGACCGATGCCCGGGATGCGTTGCTGCTGGCCCGGTTGCTGCGGATGGACGAGATCGTGCAGGTCCGGGTTCCCAGCGTCGAACAGGAGGCGGCCCGGGACCTCGTGCGGGCCCGTGAGGATGCCCGGGGTGATCTGATGCGTTGCCGGCACCGGGTGTCCAAGCTGTTGCTGCGTAACGGCATCGTCGACTCCGGTGCTCATCCGTGGAACGGGGTCCACGAGACGTGGCTTCGGGGTCAGCGGTTCGACCAGCGTGGCATCCAGCTCGCGTTCGATACCGACCTGGATGCCATGCTGCTCACCTCGGACCGCCGTGACCGCCTCGATAAGGCCATCATCGAGATGGCCGCCAACGGTGAATACGCCGCCATCGTGCGGCGGCTGGGTTGCCTGCGTGGGGTGTCCACGTTGACCGCGTTCGGGCTGACGGTGGAGGTCGGCGACTGGCATCGGTTCACCGGGGCCACGATCGGCGCTTACCTCGGCCTGGTCCCGACCGAATCGTCGTGCGGGCAGCAACGTACCCAGGGCTCGATCACCAAGGCTGGCAACACTTACGCCCGGCGGCTGCTCGTCGAGGCCGCCTGGCACCACCGCCGCGCCTACCGCAACCCCGGTGCCACAATGCGGGCCCGGTGGAAACTCGCCTCACCCGCGGCCACCGCGCGCGGGAACGCCGGCAATCACCGGCTGCATCAGCGGTGGGAGAACTTCGTCGCCCGGAAGAAGAAAACCGTGATCGCCAACGTCGCCGTCGCTCGCGAGCTGGCCGGATAGTGCTGGTCCCTGGCGGTCCTCGACGACTGACCCAACGCAGCACCCATGAGCAGCCAGGCGGTGCCGGCCGGACGTGGCAGCGCGTGGAGCGAACCCGCGCCAGTACTAAGAGCAGCAACGCTTCGCGGTGCCACGCTCGACTTTCTAGACCAGCGCGACGCTCCAGCCGAACAGCCCGTCCTGCAGGCAACCAACCCGCGTACATCAGTCTGACCGCGCGTCGCAAACGACACGCTCACGACCGACCGCACCGCCTGGCCCACAGCGCAGAACAGCGGCCGGAGCCCTCTTCTCCGGACGCCATCCCCGCCTTCCCTCTTGACAAACTGCTCTACATATCAGTAGGGCAACGGCAGTTATGGCGGGTAGCCGCGTTGGCGGTAGTGGCTGGTGCGGGCTTGGTGTTGGCTGTCTGCCCCGAGGAGGGCTCCGGTTCCCCTGGGCCTCGTGATCGCGGAGAACGGGTGAAGGCATGCCTGCCTGAACCATGGTCATCCGGGACTCGTCACTTTGTCGCCTCACAGACCCGCGGCCGACGCGCGAGGCGGGGCGTGGGTTTCGGGCCGGCTGGCTTCCCGCCCCGGCGCTGTGGCACCGGCGGCGGCTCCGCAGAAGCCGGTTGCCGCGCCCGACCCGCGCCGCGCAGAGCGCCTTGATCCAAGTACAGGACAATTCGGCAACAGATCATGGGTAGCGCTCGGGCCGAGCCTGGCCTGCAAGGCATACCCGCCCCCGGGTCGTCGCCATCCAAAGCCGCCACGGAACCCCTCGGCTCCACCCTGCGCGCTCGGCGGTGAGCACCGTTTGGCGCGCTACGCGTTGCTGCGGGTGACTTTCCCTCATTGAACCCGCGCTGACCTCTCGGCCATCAGGCCGACCGTCAACAAGATCCGCCGCCTGATCAACACTTTTATCATCCGCCCGATCAGCGACCTCGCCCATCGTCTGCGCTGGTCACGGTGGCGGCGCCGCCATCAACCCCAAGCCCGGCGAGCCCACTAAACACGCCCACTCAACCTCGAACTCCAGCCATGATCCAGTCCGGGCGGCTGTCGCATTAGCCCGTACTTGTCACGAATCCGCCGATTTCATACGCATGTAACGGTTGGCACCGTCGCCGTCCGCCTCATCCGGTTTAGCCGCCCACCACCCGCAACGTGGGTTTCACTCACATATGTCCGACAAAAGAAGAAGACAAGACCTACGGTGGTATCGACCGCTACAACCGATTGTGGCCAGGGAAGCCCACCGTGATTGAGCGACCCTGTCTGATCCAAGGAGAGGCAGAGAGCCCGATGCCCAACTACCTTCGCCAAGAGACCCAAAACAGCGCGCCGACGAGCCGGCGCAAGATTTGGCTTGCCACCGGTACGGCGGGCTTGACTAGCGTCGTGGGCCTCTTCGGCGTCCCCGCCGCGAGCGCGGGTGCCGCAGGTGCCGACCGTATTGCGAGCCCGGAGTGGTCCACGGCCGAGCAGGTCGTTGACGACGACGCTCTGGGTCGCGACGACGGTCGGGGCGAGGTTGGCGCGGACAGGGAGGGTCGGGCCGCACGCCACGGCCAGGACGCCAGTGGCGGGGACCCCAGGCACCGTACCGACGCCACGAACGCCAAGGATGTGCCGTGTGACACCGGCGTGCTGATCGAGGAGTTGAACAGGGCCAACAGGGCCAGCGGTGGGGTGTTCAAGCTGGCCCGGAACTGCACCTACGCGTTCGCCGCGCAGAGCACGGCCAAGGTCACCGGGCAGACCGGCAACGGGGGCTTCCCCGTCATCGACAAGCGGATCACGATCCTCGGCGACGGCTCAACATTCTCCGAAGGTTTCCGGATCATTACAGTCAACCCCGGCGGCGAGCTGACGCTGACAGGCGTCACCGTCACGGGCGGCCGGCTGACCGGCCCCCCAGACAACACCGGAGCAGCCGACGGCGGCGGCATTCTGATCCAGCCGGGCGGCCAGGCCGTCATCGAGAACTCCATGATCGTCGGTAACTCGGCTACCGGCAACGGCGGCGGCATCGCCAACTTCGGCGAACTCGAACTTCGCGCCAGCATCGTCGCCGACAACCGTGCCTGCAACGGCGGAGGCATCTACAACGCCGGTGAGATGACCATCGACAACTCGCGCATCAGCCGCAACATTGCTGCTGGCAACTGCCAAGCTGGAGGCAACGGCGGGGGCATCGCCAACGCGGAAGACGGCACCGCCACCATCGCCCACAGCATGATCACCGGCAACAAGGCACGCAACGATGGCGGCGGCATCTCCAACGACGGCAACTCCGCCATGCTGCTCGAGGGCGTCATCATCGGCGGTAACAAGGCCACCAACAACGGCGGCGGCGTCTTCCATGACAGCACCGCCGGGGCCACCATCAGGAACGCCCTCTTCATCAAGAACACCGCCGGCGACAACGGCGGCGGCCTGTTCAACGGCGGGACCCTGGATCTTCCCGACAGCGGGTTCAAGGACAACCACGCCGAACAGGGCGGCGCCATCTACAACGACAACGACGGCGTCCTCGACGTCGACAACAGCACGATCGTCGGCAACGTCGCCAGCGCGACCCGCGGCGCCGGCGGCATCTACAACAACGGAGCCGTCCGCATTGATACGACCATCATCAAGAAGAACGAACCGAGGAACTGCACCAACGTCCCCCACTGCGTCAATTGAAAGAGACTGGCCGATCTTAGAGGCCGCGCAAATAGGTCAGTTGAGCGGTGCTGGTAGCTAAGCGGGCACAGACATCAACGATCATGCAGGTGCTAACGCCGCGTGATCATTGGAGTGTCTGTGCCCGTGTTGCCATCACGGCTGAGTGACCCCCTGTGGGACCAGTTCGCCGCGCTGCTTCCCGATCGGCCGGTCTACGCCCCGACACACCCGCTGGGCTGCCACCGCCGACGCATCGATGACCGGATCGTGTTCAACAAGCTGGTTTAGGTGCTGCGGTTTGGCTGTTCCTACGAGGCGATCGCCGATGCCACCTGCTCGGCCGCCACGATCCGCGGCCGCCGTGACGAGTGGATCGCCGCCGGGGTGATCGCCCAGCTCAAGCAGATCGCGGTGGACGCCTCCGACCGGCTTGTCGGCCTGCTCCTGGACGACATCGCCGTGGACGGCTGTATCACCAAGGCCTCCGGCGGCGGTGAGGTCGCCGGACGGTCCCCAGTCGACCGGGGCAAGCAGGGAATGAAACGCTCATCGATGGTCGACGGCTACGGCCCTTCCGCTCGGCCGGGTCCTGGCCGGCGCGAACCGGCACGACTCGCCGCTGCTGGCCCCCCACTCTCGACCGGCTCGGCGACCTGGGCCCACTCCCCGAGACCCTCACGGTGCACCTCGACGCCGGATATGACTCGGCGGTCACCCGCACGCTGCTGGCCGAACGCGGCCTGACCGGCAAGATTGCTCACAAGGGCGACAAGGCACCAATCCAAGCGAGCCAACGATGGCACGTCGAACGAACGAACGAACAGCTGGCACAACGCGTTCAACCGGCTACAACGCTGCTACGAACGAACCGAGAAGGTCATCGACGCGTTCTTCGACCTCGCCGACCCGATCATTACCGTCCGTAGCCTGATCAGGCGAGCATGGACCCTCTACCGGTGGGACACCCGCCCCACCCGCCGCCCATGATCACCACCATTCTGCGCGAGCCCTTAATCGGGCAGTCCCCCAACCCGCAGGGCCGACGCTGTGGCCTGCGGCCACCGTCAGATCTGAAGTGATGTCCACAACATACAAAGGATCACGCGGTGGCCGCGCCACGTCCACCCCACCAGCGGCGTCTCGAACGGCGGCTGCCGTATACGGCAGCCGTCGTTCGAGATCATGGCTGGAGTTCGAGGTTGAGGCGTCGGGTGTAATGGGCTTGTCGGGCTCGGGCTTGGTGGCGGCGTCGCCACTGTGACCAGCGCAAGATGGTGGGCGAGGTCGCGGATTGGCCGGAGTACGAGGGTGTTGATCAGCCGGCGGATCTCCTTGACGGTGAGCTTGATCAGCCCGGTGTCGGTGGGATCGTCGGGGATCGCGTCGGCGGCGCAGTTCGCCAGGACGGCGAGGGCGGCCAGGGCGAGGGTGGTGAACCGGTGCCAGGAGTCCCGGCGGCGAACCTGGTGTTGGTCGAGGCCGACCTGGCCTTTGGCGGCCTGGAAGCTTTCCTCGACTGTCCAGCGGATGCCCGCGACCCGCACGAGCTGGGCGAGGGTGGCCGGTCTGGGGGTCCAGCAGCGGTAGAAGGCCAGCTCACCGCTGGTGGTGTTGCGGCGGATGAGCAGGCTTTGGTGGCCGCCGTCGTCGGGGGCGGCGTCGGTGCAGACGTCGTCGAGCCAGGCCCAGTCGTAGAAGCGTGGCCCTTTCGACCCGACTCCCGCGTTGTGGCGCTGCCACGCCGAGGCCGGTAGCTCGGCGGCGACCCGGTCAGCCCGAACCCAGGTCTTGCCACCGTCGAGGGGGACCAGGTGACTGCAAGACACGGCCAGGACATAGCCCAGCCGCTGTTCACGCAGGTGGGCGCGGAAGACGCTGCTGTTGCCGTAGGCCTCGTCCGCGGCCGCCCATCCGGCCGGGACGCCGGCGTTGAGGGCTGCGGTGATCATGTCGGCGGCCAGCTCGGGCTTCGTCGAGAACTCAACCTCGTCGGGGACCCCGGCGGCATGGCAGCGGTCCCGGTCGTCAGTCCAGGACACCGCCAGGTAGACCCTGGGGTCGATCAGCGTGTGCCCATGCCGGCTGGCATAGCCGCAGAACACCCCCACCTGCGCGTTCTCGATCCGGCCGGCGGTGCCGATGTACTGGCGTTGCACCCCGACCGAGTGCACACCCTTCTTCAGGTCTCCAGTCTCGTCGACGACCAAGACCGCGTTCGGGTCACCGAAACGGCCCACGACCACGTGACACGTCCGGCTGGATGAGTTGTCGTGCCAGGTAGCCGCTCAGGGCTCAGGCGGGTGGCTCGTAGCGCCGTGGGGATCGGCGGATGCTGGCCGACCGAGCAGGTCTTCCACAGTTCTCTGTGCCACAGTGTCCACGGCACCGCGCACCGCCGGTGTCGCCGGGAGCCGGATCATCCTGCATGGTGAGCATCAGAAGTACGACAAAGAAGAGGCCAGCGGCACGCCACGGGAAACCGTGACCGCCGCTGGCGCTCCTGGCCAGGACGCAACGGTGGGATGCCACCGAGCGCGTTGCCGGCATGCTGGCCCACCGGCGAGCCGCACGAGCGGCCCCGTTGATGCCGGCACCCTCGAGCGACTCGAGCAGCTCCTAGTCCTCCACGTCCACGTCCACGTCGATGTCGCGGATACAGACGATGATGGTGTTGGGCTGAGTTCTGTTCTCGTTCGTCGCGTCAACCGTCACGGACTGCTCGAAGGTGACTTCGCTGTCCTCGATGTCGTTGTCGCTAATGATGTTGGCGGCGATCAGCTCGTTGAGCTGCTCGTTGGTCGCGCAGACGAATCCGTTGCGGTCCGTCGCCTTGGACTCCCCGTACTCCCCGTCGGACGCGGCGAGTGCGGCGGCGGGCGCACTGAGCAGCAGTGCGGCGCTGCCCAGCACCACCCCGCCGGCGAGCTTGGTCAGAAACTTCTTCGACATGCCCCTCATCCCTTCTGGTCGGCTCCGGAAGACGAGCCACCACGAACATAAGAGAGCTTCATGTTAGTTCGGAGCGCTTTGCGGGTTTTTGAGGCGAACATGCCTTCGGCTGCTATAAGAGGTCCTAACAAAGCTCGGGCAACGTGTCGGACGCGATGACGCGAGGAAGGCTTCCTGGACATCGCCGCCGCGTTTCCGCCGGATATGTTTGGGCAGCAACGGCTCGATGCGCTGCCACAGCCCGTCCGGCACGATCCACGGCGGCTGCGCACACGCATCGCGGCCCTCCCTCGCAGCTCACCACCGACGAGGGACAGGGAGCCAAGAGGTCATAGCACCAGCGTCGCGAACACCACGATGTTGTCCTTGTACGACCTGGTTGCCTTGTCGTAGTTGCCACCACAGGTGATCACCCGGAGCTGCGCCTTGCCGGTGTGACCGTAGACCTGCTTCAGCGGGAGCTTGGTTTTCGGGTAGCGGGCCACGCCGTCGACGATGAATCGAGCCTTCTTGCCATCCTTGCGGAGCAACTCGATGGTGTCTTTCGGTTTCAGCGCGCCCAGGCGGAAGAAGACCGCTCGCCCGGTGGCGCGTGAGTCGACGTGGCCCACCACCACCGCGGTCCCGGTCTCGCCGGGACTCGGTCCCAGCTTGTACCACCCGGCCGTACCGGGCTGGTTGAACGGCGGGACCGCGATCTGCTGGTTCCGGTCCAGCCCGAGCGGAGTCGTCGGCGCATCAACGCCGATCCGCGGGATCCTGATGCGGGTGGGTTGCGATCGCGGCATCCCGGCCAACGTCGGTAAGGGAGACGGGCTGGTCGCGGCGGACCTGGAATTGTTCTCGAGGCGGCCGCGAGCACTACCCGCCTCGCCGTGGGTCGCCCCGGTGGTCGGCGACGCGTTGGCTCTGCTCGGCGTCGGATCTGGTGTGGTGGGTTCGTTCGCCAACGGTGACAGCAGGGACAGCGGTGCGGCGGCGGGGTCGGGCTGTGGTGGCGGTCCGACCGGATCGGAGGCCGTGGCCGCGTGCACGATCAATCCTGCTCCGGTGAGCGTGACGAGGACGACCATGACGAGGCCAGCGGCACGCCACGGGAAACCGTGGCGGCCGCTGGCGCTCCTGGCCGCCCTAGGCGACAGTGCCATTGGCCGACCGCCGACGCAGCAGTGCGATGCCACCGAGCACGCCCACGCCCATCATGCCGGCACCGGCCGCCGTCAGAACCCCGGTGTTGGTGTCGGAGAACGCGCCACCGTCACCGGCCGCGACGCCGGCCGTGCTCGGGAGCACCCAGGCTCCGTCCGGACCCGCGTACGCGCCGCCAGCCGCGGCGGTGTTGCCGGCAGGCTGGCCCCCCGGCGACCCAGCGGGGCCGAGACTGGCCTCGACCATCCTGAGGAGGTCGCCGAGCAGGTCGGTCTCCACGTCCACCTCCACCTCGAGGTCGCGGATGCAGACCACGATGGTGTTGGGCTGGGTTCTGGTGTCGTTCGTCGCCGACTGAGCGGCGCTCAGGTTGAAGGTGACGACGCTGTCCTCGATGGTGTTGTCCTTGACGACATTGGAGATGTTCTGCTCGTTGATCTGCCTGGTGGTCGCGCAGGTGACCCCGTTCCCGTCCCTGTCCTTCAGGTCGAATGTCTTGGGCTTGTCGTCTGACTTCTTCGATTTCTGCCCCTGGGTCGAGGCCTTCGGCTGCTTGGTTGGCCCGTCGTCGGGCGCGGCGAGCGCGGTGGCGGGCGCGGCGAGCAGTAGCGCGGCGCTGCCCAACACCATTCCGCCGGCGAGCTTGGTCAAGAACCTCATCGACATGTTCCTCATTCCCTTCTGGTCGGCTCAGGAGGACGAGCTATGACGAACGTTAGGCGGATTCATGCCGAACAAGAGGACTTTCCAGGTTTCGTAACATCTAGGACGTGAGATGCAGTAATTGGCTGATTCAGATCCTCTGCGGCGTAAGGACCGGTCTGTTCCGCCCTGCGTCCGTTGCGGTAAGGATCGGCTGACGCAGAAGGGCCGGCCCCCTCCGCGAGAGCGGAGGGGGCCAGCCCGCGTTCGGGTCAGCGCTGCACGAAGACCGCCACGCTGCGTGCCGGCACGTGGAACGTGCCGCTCGCCGCGTCGAACGACGCCGTCCGCAGCACCGGGTCGGCCGAGTCCACCAGCACCGGGTGCAGCGCCACGTCCGCCCCGCGCAGACCGGTCAGCGTCTGCTTCGCCGCCGCCGGCGTGCCGTTGAAGATGACGGTGACAGACTTCCACGTCCCGCCCAGCCCACGGGCGTTCAGGGTCATCGTCAACACGCCCGGGGTCTCCTGCGCCCCGGACAGCGGGAACGCCACCCGCTGCTGCACCTGCTCGGCGGTGCTCAGCCCGAACACCGGCGAGGACGCCCGGATGCGCAGCAGCTCGGCGTACCGGGCTTCGGTGGTTTCGATCGCCGTGCAGTCCGGCACCAGCGCCGGGTCGGCCAGCAGCGGCTTCGCGTACGGCCACTTGTCCTCGTTGTCCTGCGCCGGCGGCAGGCCGGCACCGAACCCGTTGCCACCCTCGCAGCCCCAACGGATCTGGTTGAACCAGTCACCGGAGTTGTACGAGTTGCGGTCCAGCGACTTCGACCGCAGCCGCTCGGTGCCGGCGGTGACGAACCCGGTGCCCTGACCCAGCACCACCGTGCCCAACGCCAGCACCTGCATCCGGGCACGGTCCAACGCGGCGGTGTCCTGCGGCAGCTTGTATGCCAGGGCGTCGTACAGGATCTCGTTGTCGTGCGCGTCGACGTAGGTGACCGCCTCCCCCGGCGCGGCGGTGTAGCCGGCCGGCGAGCCGTTGTAG
This sequence comes from Micromonospora sp. U21, assembly GCF_018070045.1. Taxonomy (GTDB): domain Bacteria; phylum Actinomycetota; class Actinomycetes; order Mycobacteriales; family Micromonosporaceae; genus Micromonospora. Next base: position 46,349 of record NZ_JAGPYK010000038.1, on the reverse strand, counting down.
TCCACCTGCGCCCCGGTGACGTGCCGCCCGGCGGAGTCGGTGAACCGGTACCCACGCAGGTTGCCGGTGAGCCCCACCTTGATCAGGTCATGGGCGTGCAGCAGGCGGGCCTTCTGCTCCGCCGGTGACCCGTTGACCGGATCACCGTTCGGGTCGCTGTAGAGCCCGGAGGCGAAGCCCTGCGCCCGAGGGTTGGCGTCGAACGGCCCCCCGCCGCGCACCGCGTCGCGCAGCCGGTCGTTGAAGGTGCCGATACCGGTGCCGGCCATGTTGGCCTGGGTGGCCTGCACGAACCGGGCGTCGTTGGCGACCTCGCCGAAGTTCCAGCCCTCGCCGTAGAGCAGGATCGACCTGCCGTCCACCCCGTCGCGGGCCACGGTCAGCCGGTCCAGCGCCCTGCGCACGGCCAGGATGTTCGCCTTCGGGTGGTGACCCATCAGGTCGAACCGGAAACCGTCCACCTTGTACTGCCGGGCCCAGGTGACCAGCGAGTCGACCACCAGCTTGCCCATCATGGCGTGCTCCGGCGCCGTGTTGGCGCAGCAGGTGGAGTTGGCCACCGTGCCGTCCTCCAGCAGCCGCTGGTAGTAGCCGGGCACCACCTGGTCGAGCACCGACTTCGCGTCGGCGCCGGCCGCCGAGGTGTGGTTGTACACCACGTCCATGACCACCCGCAGGCCGGCGTCGTTCACCCCGGCCACCATCCGCCGGAACTCGGTGGTCCGCGCCGCGCCGGCCGGGTCGACCGCGTAGCCGCCCTCCGGCACGGTGTAGTGCAGCGGGTCGTAGCCCCAGTTGTAGCCGTCGGATTCGGCGACCGCCGCCACGCATTTCTGCTGCTCCTGGGAATCCGGCGGCAGCGCCGCCAGGTCACAGCCCGGCCGGCGCTGGTCGGCCCGCTTCTCGGGGATGGTCGCGAAGTCGAACGCCGGCAGCAGGTGCAGGTGGGTGACGCCGGCGTCGCCGAGCGCCCTGAGGTGGGTCATCCCGGCGGTCTTCGGATCCGTGAAGGCGAGGAACGTGCCCCGCCGCTCGGCCGGCACGGTCTCGTCGGCGATCGAGAAGTCCCGCACCGACAGCTCGGACACCTGCGCCTTCGCCGCCGGCACCGGGGCCGGCTTGCGCAGCGTCCGCCAGCCCGCCGGGGCCAACGCCGGGTCGTTCAGGTCGACCAGTTGGCTGTGCGTCGAGTCGGCCGCCAGGGCCACCGAGTACGGGTCGGTCACCGAGGCGGTGACCATCCGCTGCGCCGCCGGCTGCCACGCCTGCACCTGGTACCGGTAGTACTTCCCGGTCCAGGCGTGGCTACCGCGTGCCGACCAGACGCCGGTGCGGTCGTCGCGACGCATCGGCACCGTCGTGGGCTGCGCGGTGGGCGAGTCGAACAGTTGCAGCGCCACCGTCCGGGCGGTCGGCGCCCAGAGCGCCAGGCTCGGCGTGCGGCCGGCGAAGGTCGGCCCAAGGGTGGCCCGGGTGGCCCGGGAGTACACGTCGTCGAGCACGCCGGGGATCTGCACGCCGGTGGCGGCGAGCAGGGCACCCTCGGCGTCGCGCTCGGTGACGAGCACCTGCCCGCGCAGCGCCGCCGGCACCTTGGCCAGATCACCCCGGTCCAGGTTGAAGCCGCGGTACGACCACAGGTGCGGGAACGCGGCGCGCTGGGCCTCGGTGAGCCCGTTACGCTGCGCCCGCAGCGGCAGCGTGGTGTACGTCCCGGTCAGCTCCCCGTCGGCCACCCCGACCCCGCCGGTCGGCGCGGTGACCAGCGCGTACGTCCGGCCGTCGGTCGGGCCGGTCTGCCAAGCCACGGTGGACCGGTCGATCCAGTGCGCCTTCTGCTTCGCGATGTCGGTGTCCCGGCCGGCACCGGTCGCGGTCGAGGGCAGCAGCCGGCCCGGGGTGGCGGCGAGCAGCCACACCTCCCGGCCCGCGCTGGCGAAGTCGAGCCGCTGGTCGTCCGGCAGGTCCTTGGTGTCGCCCTGGTGGATGATGTAGTTCAGCCCGGTCGCCCCGGCAGCCAGCGGCACCCGGAACACCGCCCCGAATGCGTCGATCGAGGTCGGCTCGAACGGGGCGGACCACTCGGTCGGGTTGGCGGCACCGTCCCACAGGTGCAGGCCCCAGCCGGCGTAGTCACCGTCGGCCCTCCGGTAGTGGATCACCGCGGTGCCGTCCTCGACCGGCGGATCGGGTTCACCGGTGGCCGCCTGCCGGGTCGGATAGATCGCCGGATCGCCCTGCTTGAGCCAGACCTCGCCGGTCTGCGTGACGTCGATGCTGCGATCCGCGCCGACATCCTTGGTGCCGTTCCTGTCGACCACCAGGAAGCTCACCGACTTCGCGCCCGGCTTGAGCTTCACCCAGGCGAACCGGCCGTAGGAGTCCTCCCCGGCGAACGGCTGCCCCTTCGGCCACTCGGTGACGTACGCCGGGTCGATGTCACCCCAGGCGTACAGCCCCCAGTCGTCGTACCCGCCGGCGGGGCGCTGGTAGTGCACCACCGCCCACTCCCGGGACCCGCCCTGCTCCGGCGTGCCGACGACGGCGGTGGACCGGGCGGTCGCGGTGCGGCCCCGCCCGTCGCGGACCACCGCCTTGTACTCCACCGGCGTCCCGCCGGCCAGCCCGGTCAGGTCGTGCTGCACGGTGTACGGAGCGTGGTCGGCGCTGCCCAGCAGCGTCCACCGGCCACCGGCGACCCTGGCCGCCACGGTCACGGTGGCCAGCGGGTCACCGGTCACCTGGGCGGTGACCGCGGCCCGGGTGGCCACCGGCGCGTCCGGCGCGGGGGCGGTGATGGTGATGGTCGGTTTGCCGGCGGGCTGCGCGACGGGCGTGCCGGCCCGGTGCGCCACCGCCGACAGCGGCGGCACGGTCAGGGTCAGCTTGCCGTCGGCGCCCGCGGTGGCGGTGCTGGTCGAACCGTAGATGCCGGTGAAGGTGGCGCCGGCCGACCAGGTGTCCACGGTGACAGTCTGCGCGGTGTCGGCGTTGTTCACCGCCACCACGTACTCGGTGCGGTCGACGGAGGCGATCCGGGAGGCGGCGAAGACGCCCGGGCCGTCGGCGGCGTACCGGGTGACCTGCACGCCGTCGCGCAGCGCCGGATGCGCCTGGCGCAGCCTGCCCAGCTCGGCGATGGTCCGGTACAGCGGGTGGGCGGCGTCGAACTGGTCACTGGCGTGGGTGCGGTCCGTGCCGAGCAGGTCGTCGTCGAGGTAGTCGGCGACCCTCGAGGCGAACATGTCCTGCCGGGCGTCCTTGTCCCCACCGGGGCCGGTGAAGCCCTGCTCGTCGCCGGAGTAGACCACTGGCTGGCCCCGGGTGAGGAACATCAGCTGGTGGGCGAGCTGGTCGCGGCGCAGGTGGCTGGCCGGGTCGCTGCCCCCGCCGGCGATGAACGAGCCGATCCGGCCCATGTCGTGGTTGCCGAGGAAGGTGGTGAGCCGGCCCGCGTCGGTGTCCCGGGCGGCGTAGAGGTCGTCGCGGGCGTACACGTCGGCGAGCGCCTTCGCCGAGCCGGCACCGGCGGTGTAGCCCTGCGCGGCCTCCTGGAATGCGAAGTCGAGAGTGGCGGGCAGGCCACCCTGCCGGACGTAGCTGGAGCTGATCTCCGGGTCGGCGCTGTACACCTCGCCGAACATGAAGAAGTCCTTCTTGCCCGCCTTCTCGGCCGCCCGCTCGATGCCCCGGCTGAACTGCGGCCAGAAGTCCATGTTGACGTGCTTGACGGTGTCCAGCCGGAAGCCGTCGACGCCGGTCGCGCCGATCCAGTCCCCGTACGCCTTGGTCAGGCCCTCGACCACCTCGGGGCGCTCGGTCCACAGGTCGTCGAGACCGAAGAAGTCGCCGTACTCGCTGTTCTCGCCGGCGAAGGTGGAGTCACCCCGGTTGTGGTACATGGTCGCGTCGTTCAGCCAGGCCGGGACCTTGACGGTGGCGTCCTTCGGCTCGGCGAAGGTCGGGGTGTACGGGAACGATGCCTGGTTCACCCGCGGGAAGGCGCGGGTGCCGTCGGCGTAGTTGCGGTCCTCGAACGCCCGCCCCTGCGCGTCGGTGTACGGCGAGGTCGCCTTGTCCACGTACGCGTACTTGTCCTCGGCGTACCTGATGACGTCGGCGGTGTGGTTGACGATGACATCGAGGTAGATCTTGATGCCCCGCTGGTGGGCGAGCTTGACCAGCCGCTTCATCTCCTCGTTCGTGCCGAAGTGCGGGTCGACCTGGGTGAAGTCGGTGATCCAGTAGCCGTGGTAGCCGGCCGAGACGTCGTCACCGGCGCCCTGCACCGGCCGGTTCTTGAAGATCGGGGCGAGCCAGATGGCCGTGGTGCCCATCCCCTGGATGTAGTCCAGCTTGTCGATGACGCCCTTCAGGTCGCCGCCGTGGTAGAAGCCCTTGTCGGTGGGGTCGAGCCCGGTACGCAGCCGGTCACCGGCGAGGCCGCCCCGGTCGTTACGGGGATCGCCGTTGGCGAACCGGTCCGGCAGGACGAAGTAGAACTGCTCGGCGCGAGCGCTGTCGCTGCCCGCCTTCAGCAGCTGCTCTGCGGTGGGCTCGCCGCGCCACTGGACCGCGCCGGCGGCAGCGAGGGGGTCGGTGCCGGAGGGCCGGGGGTCCGCAGCGGCTGGACGCACCGCGACCGGACTGCCGACGAGGGTGAGGGTGAGCAGGGAGACGAGGGCGAGCAGGGCGGTACGCGGTGACGGCGGGGGTTTCATCGACGGCCTTCCTCTGGTCGTGATTGGCCGCACGCTAACCCTTGCCGAAACAATCTGCAATACCTTGCAAACAAAGTCGTAACAGAGCAACCGCCTTGCGGAAGCACCGCTCACCAGCCGCCGCTCCACCAGCGACCGTCCAGGTCAGAACCCGGTGCAGCGCACCCCGTCGACCGTGCACGCCTGCGGGCTCGTCGGTGCCCGCTCCAGGTGGAACCGCAACGTCGCCGACCCGCCGGCCGGCACATCCACCCCACTGGCGTACGTGAAGCCGCCGTCGGTCTGCCGCACCGTCCCCTGTGGCACGCCCTCCACCCACGCGGTCACGAATCGCCCACCGCCGAACTCCAACCGCACCGTCCAGCCCCGGTCCTCACCGGCCTGGTTGACGATCAGCACCTCGCCGATGAAACCCCCGTCGAAGCTCTGCACCACCCGGTACCGGCCACTCACCGCGGGCGCGCCCTGCGGTGGCCGGGTCGCCGGCCTGCTCGTCGCCGGCCCACCCGTCCGGCCCGCCGTCGACGCGCGCGACCCGGCCGGCGCGCTCGGCGACAGTCCACTCGCGCGCGGGGACAGTCCGGGCCGCAACGGCGGCGCCGACGGTCTCGGGGGCGTCGGCGTCGAGACGGTGGGCGGGACCGGGCCCTGCGGCAGCGGCAACGCCGGTGGCAGCGCCGCCGCGTCGTCCGGCGCCGGACTACGTCCCCGATACGCGCCCAGGGCCATGAAGAGCAGGACCACCATCACCACGACGCCGGCGAACACTACGATCCAGGGCGACGACGCGACAGCGGCCGGACCACGGGACGGTCGCGGGGCGCGACGCATGCCGGACATGTACCTCCCTCAGCGGGCCGTCCGGGCAGCGTAGCCACCGACGGTCAGACCCGGAAGCTCCGGCGGCGGCACCGCACGGTCCGCCGAACCGGGCACCAGGTCAACCGAGCTGGCAGTCGACCCCGTTGACCGTGCACCGCTCCGGCCGCTCCCCCGAGTCGTCCCAGCCGAGCCGCAGCCGCAGCGTCCGGGTGTCACCAGGGGCCAGCGCACCCGTACCGCGCAGCACGAAATCGCCGTCCCCGCGCGCCGACACCGAAACCCCGGAGTCACCGCTGACCCGCAGCCCCCGCACGTCGTCGTCGAATGCCAGCTCCACCCGCCAGTCCAGCGCCCCACCCGACTCGTTCGTGACCGACAGCACCGCCTCGTCCCCGTCCCACCCATCCGTTCCGACCTGGTACCGGGCGGTGACCGTCCCGTCCGCCGGGCCCAGCGGCACCGCCGGCGCCGCCGGGGCGCTCGTCCGGCTCGGAGCCGGCGAGCTGGTGCTGACCCGCGGCGACGGCGTCCGGCTGCTGCGCGACGGCCGCGGCGACGGCGTGCGTCGCTCCGCCCCGGTCGGCGTCGGCGTCGGCGTCGCCGTGGCCGTGGTCGACGCGGCGGCCGGCACGGTCGGCAGGAACACCGGCGGCGCAGCCTGCGACGTGGCCTCCCGCTCCCGGGTACGGAACGACAGCAGCGCGACCACCAACAACACCACCAGCGCGCAGACGCCGAGCAGCACCACGATCCACGGCACCGACGCCAGCACCCGGGCCGCCCGCGCACCCTCCGCACCGTCCGCCCGCACCGCCATCAGGTCTCCCCTCGTCCACGCCGACGCGCCAGCGTAGCCAGCACCGGCCAGACCGGAAACCGGGTGGGTACGGATCGGACCGACCAGCCAACCCGGAGCGGAAAACGGCTCGGTCGCGCCGGTTGGTCAGGCCGTCCGGACGACCGTGGAGATGACCGGCCCCTCACCGGTGGTGCGCAGCAGGTAGCTGTACCGCTCCCCCGGCACCGCGTGCCCCCGACTGTCCAGGAACTCCCACTCCACCGCCACCATGGTCAGCAGCGCGGACATCGGCCGCACGTCCTCGATCCGGGCGTGCGCCGCTACCAGCTCCCGGTCCTGGTAGTCGGGTGCGGCGCCCACGAAGGACAGCGCCACCGCCGCCGGCGAGTTGAACGAGAAGCTGTAGGTGTCGGCCACCACCAACCCGGGCAGGGCGTAACAGCTGGCGATGGCCGGCAGGTCGCCGGAGGTCAACGCCACGCCGTACCGGTCGAAGAAGTCGGTCAGCGCGTCGAGATCCGTGGAGGCGTTCACGGTCCAGAAATTGCCGGTCACCGGGCCGGTCAAACCTCAGCGCGGCGGAACCTGGACCTCGATCTCCGCGCCCAGCCGGGCGTCGGCGGCCAGCCCCAGGTCGTCCCCACTCCAGAACCGCCCCGGGTCGTACCAGTTCGGTCGCCGGCCGGCGGGCAGCAGCCCCATCGCCTCGTAGGTCACCGCCACAACCTCGGCGCAGTACGCCGTTTCCAACGCCCGGTCCCGGGCCACCGCCGACCCACCCGTCGACGAGGCCGGAGTCGACCGCGGCGCCGACCGGCCGGGTCGCGGCAACGCCGGCACCCGACCACGCACCCACCGCCAGGCCAACTGCGCGGTGGACGGGAACGGCGTGCCGTCCAGCCGCGCGATCGTCCGCAGCACCGCCCGTTCCATCTCCCCGTCCGCCGGTGGATCGAGCTGCCGCAGCCAGGCCCGCTGGCCGTACCGGTTGGCCCAGACGCAGACCGCGTCCCGCAGGTCGTGCAGCTGCACACCGCGCTGGTGGGCGCCGGACCACAGATCCGGCAGCGACCGGCCCAGCTCCGCGTGCCACATCAGCGGCGGCATGTCGTCCAGCACCACCGCCATGCCCACATGGTTGACCGGACTGTTGGTGGTGATCTGGATCGCCCGGTCCGGCACGCTGCGACCCCGGAACACCCACACGTCGCCGGTGCGGGTCAACTCGACGGCCTCGTCCAGGCTGATGCTCATGAGGGTCTAGCCTAGGCCGATGCGGCAACGAATGCGGTGGTGGAAGGTCCTCGGGTTGGCCGGCCTCGCCGGCGTCGCGGCCACCGGTGTGGTGATCGCGCGGGCCGAACGACGTCGGCGCGCGTACACGCCGGAGGAGATCCGGCAGCGGCTGCTCGAACGGCACGCCCAGGCGAGCGACGCGGAGAAGCCCGCCGACCCGGCCTGACCACCCGCCTCGACGCTCCCCCGTGGACGGCCGACGGGGCAGCTGAGCAGGGCCATGATCGATATCATCCGGTCATGACGACGCCCGTCGCTCAGCGACCCTTCGTCCTGTCCACCCCCGCCGCGCCGGTCGAGCGGCACGGCAGCGTCGACCTGCACCTGCCCGCTGGCGCCGGTCCGGCCCCCGCCGTCGTGCTGGTGCACGGCGCCCCGCTGCCCCCGGGCGTCCCCGACCCCCGTGACTGGCTGCTGTACCGCGGCTACGGCGCGCTGCTCGCCGAGAGCGGCCTGGTCGCCGCGCTGATCAGCTACCAGGTGACCGAGCCGTCGGCGCTGCCCGCCACGGCCGACGACATCGCCGGGATGGTCGAGCAGGTCCGCGCCGACTCCCGGGTCGACCCCGACCGCGTGGTGCTCTGGTTCTTCTCCGGCGGGGGCCTGCTGTCGGCCGACTGGCTGCGCGCGGCGCCGCCGTGGCTACGCGGTATCGCGCTGACCTACCCGCTGCTCACCCCGCTGCCAGGGTGGCAGGTCGACGCGCGGTTCCTGCCCGTCGAGGCCCTCGACTCCGGTGCGGGCGTCCCGCTGGTGCTGACCAGGGCCGGGCGGGACATACCGCCGATCCTGGCCGGTATCGAGGAATTCCTCGCGGCGGCGACGACCCATCACCGGCCGGTACGGGTGATCGAGGTTTCGGACGGGCAGCACTCCTTCGACATCCTCGACCACATGCCGCAGTCCAAGGCGGCCGTCCTGGCCGCCCGTGACGCGGTCCTGGACCTCCTCGACGACACCTGATCCACACGCCCACGCGGTTTGGGTGCTCCCGCGCTCTCGCGTGCCCAAGCGCTCCACGTGCTGTGCGCGTGCCCCACGCTGGGCGCGTGCCCAGCGCCTGGTTTGCGCGCCCCACGCTCTCTACGTGCCCACGACGGTGGTCAAGATCTGCGCAACTTCTGGGAAAGTGCTGTTTCCCGATGCGTCGAGGCCACAGTTTCCCGGAAAGTGCGCGATTCGCACGCGCATCCCAGAGCAGCCTCGGCTCGGCCGCTGAGGTGTTGATCGACTCCGTATTGCCGACACGGGGGCATCCCTGCACCGGGATATCGCGACATCGCCGACACCGAGTCGATCACTTGACGAGGCGGGTCCGGGGCGAGGTCGACAGCAACGGTTATACCTCAGAGTCATATTTATGACTCTGAGGTATAACGCTCCCATGCAACTGTCCCGGTCGCTCGGGACGTGGTCCTCGACCACCTGGACGCCACCTGATCCACGCGACCGCGTCCGTTCGGGGTGCCCCGGGGCGCGGTGTGTGCCGAGTCGGGCGGCTGCCCGCCTGCGGCGCTGGGTCGAAATCTGCGCATCTTCCGGGAAGGTATGGTCTGGGCGAATCGGCCAGGCCATACCCTCCGAATGGGCGCGCGTCTTGGACCCGGTGGGTTCAGGACCCGGGGGTTGAATGTCCGGTTCGTGGTTGGCCTGGCAGGGCATGGATGTCCGGTTTCGGGTCGGGGTCTCGTGGTCGGGGCCACCCCGGGGGGTGGAATCGGGGCCCGGCCGGGGTGGTTATACCTGGCAGACCCGGGTGGTTATACCTGGCAGATCACCGTGCCCCGCCCGGTGCGGCAGCCGCTGGGAACACCCGCCGGCCCGTCGCGGTTACATCCCCCGGTAGCCGCCGAGCTTCCGGCAGCCTGTTGGGAACATGCCCCGGGCCGCCACGGTTACATCCCCCCGGACACCCGAGCAGGCCCCTCTTGGAGCCGCCGGGCAGACCCCCCCCCAGAACTTTTTTGTGCGGCGCACACCCCCTTGTGTGTGTCGCATGCACCCCTGATGCAGAGGAGCACGCCATCATGCGTACCGATCTGATTCGTAAGACCGCTCTGACCGCTGCTGGGCTCGCGTTCACCGGTGGCGCCATCGCCGGCCCCGTCACCGCCGCGTACGCCGCGTCGGACGCCAAGCCGACCACCCAGACCCAGTCGGACCGTAAGCCCGCCGGTGAGCGTCAGCTGGGTGTGCGTTACGAGGCGCAGCCGAACTTCTACTACTGCGGTCCCGCCGCGGCCCGTAACGCCCTGTCGGTGCAGGGCAAGGACATCAGCGTGGACGCCATGGCCAAGGAGATGGGCACCACCGAGGCCGGCACCAACTCGATCAACGACATCACCCCCGTGCTGAACAAGGAAACCGGCAGCAAGGACGCCTACCACAGCGTCGAGATCTCCAGCCCGAACGCTGACGGCAAGCAGACCGACAAGCTGCGCGGCGACATCGTCAAGACCGTCGACGACGGCCGGGCCGTGGTCGCGAACATCGCCGGCACCACCAGCGACACCGACGGTGCCGTGCACTCCTTCGAAGGCGGGCACTACATCAGCGTCGTGGGCTACCGCGACAACGGCAACATCGTGAAGATCGCCGACTCCGCCGATCCGAACACCGCCTCCTACGAAGTCACCGCCGAGCACCTCGCCGACTGGATCGCCACCCGCGGCTACGCCACCAGCTGACCCCCAAACACCAGCACCAGCACCAGCACCAACGACAAGGGCCGGACCCCCACCAGGGGCCCGGCCCTTTCGTCATGCCCGGGTCAGTGTTCGCTGCCCGCGCGGACCGGCTCGGTGTCCGGGGTGGGTTCGGTCGCCTCGAACCGGTGGGCCCGTCGGCGCAGCCACCACGTGCTGGCGAGACCGGCGAGCACCGCGAGGGCCAGCCCGGCCCAGGAGATGTCCTTGAGCCAGTGCTCGGCCGCGCGGCCCACAGTGAACAGCAGGTAGGTGGTGCCGAACGCCCAGACCAGCCCGCCGGCCGCGTTGGCCAACAGGAACCGCCGGTACGGCACGTGCAGTGCCCCGGCGAGCGGGCCGGCCAGGATCCGCAGCAGTGCCACGAACCGGCCGAAGAAGACGGCCCAGACGCCGTACCGGGCGAAGCTCTGTTCGGCGCGGGCGAGCTGCGCGGGGCCGAGATGTCGGGGGAAGCGCCGACCCAGCCGGGCCAGCATCGGGCGGCCACCGCGGCGGCCCACCGCGTACCCGACGGAGTCGCCGATGATCGCGCCGGTGGCCGCGGCGGTGGCGACCCACTCCGGTTCCACCACGCCGGTGGCGGCGAGCAGGGCGGAGCTGACCAGAACGATCTCGCCCGGCAGGGGGACGCCCATGCTCTCCACGCCGATCACCCCGGCGACGAGCAGGTAGACCGCGATCGGCGGCAGCGACACAAGCCAGTGCTGAACGTCGAACACCGTCGACCCCTTCCCCGTCCGGCCCCGAACCCTACCGGCGGCCGACCGGCCGGACCGGACCCGACGCCGGGTTGCGCAACTAGCAAGACGGACGTACGGTTTTGTTGAGAGCGGAAATCGGCGGTAAGTGTCACCTAACCTCGGCGGCACCCTGGCCGGTGCGACACACTGCTCAGGACTACTCACGGTCGCTGGTGTGAAGGAGTACGACGTGGCGAGCCTCGACACCTTCGGTGCGAAGACCCAGCTACGCGTCGGAGACGCGAGCTACGAGATTTTCAGGATCGACAAGGTGGACGGCCACGACCGGCTGCCGTACAGCCTGAAGATCCTGTTGGAGAACCTGCTGCGGACCGAGGACGGCGCGAACATCACCGCCGACCACATCCGCCAGCTCGGCGGGTGGGACTCCACCGCCGCCCCGAGCGTGGAAATCCAGTTCACCCCGGCACGGGTGCTGATGCAGGACTTCACCGGCGTGCCCTGCGTGGTCGACCTGGCCACCATGCGCGAGGCGGTGCGCGACCTGGGCGGCGACGCCACCAAGGTCAACCCCCTCGCCCCGGCCGAGCTGGTCATCGACCACTCCGTCATCGCCGACCTGTTCGGCCGCGCGGACGCCTTCGAGCGCAACGTCGAGCTGGAGTACGAGCGCAACAAGGAGCGCTACCAGTTCCTGCGCTGGGGCCAGACCGCGTTCAACGAGTTCAAGGTCGTCCCGCCGGGCACCGGCATCGTGCACCAGGTCAACATCGAGTACCTGGCCCGCACCATCATGGAGCGCAACGGCCAGGCGTACCCGGACACGGTGGTCGGCACCGACTCGCACACCACGATGGTCAACGGCCTGGGTGTGCTGGGCTGGGGCGTCGGCGGCATCGAGGCCGAGGCCGCGATGCTCGGCCAGCCGGTCAGCATGCTGATCCCCCGTGTGGTGGGCTTCAAGCTGCATGGCGAGATGCCGGCCGGCACCACCGCCACCGACCTGGTGCTGACCATCACCGAGATGCTGCGCAAGCACGGCGTGGTCGGCAAGTTCGTCGAGTTCTACGGCCCGGGCGTGAGCGCGGTGCCGCTGGCCAACCGGGCCACCATCGGCAACATGTCCCCCGAGTACGGCTCTACCGTGGCGATCTTCCCGATCGACGCCGAGACGGTCCGCTACCTGAAGCTGACCGGCCGGGACGACGCGCAGGTCGCGCTCGTCGAGGCGTACGCCAAGGAGCAGGGCCTCTGGCACGACCCGGACGCGGAGCCGGAGTACTCCGAGCGCCTGGAACTCGACCTGAGCACCATCGAGCCGTCGCTGGCCGGCCCGAAGCGCCCGCAGGACCGGGTGCCGCTGGGCAGTGCCAAGACGCTGTTCCGCTCGGCGCTGACCGACTACGTCGCCGACGACTCCGTCGGTGAGCGCGACCTCAAGCCGGGCGTGCCCCGTGAGGAACTGCCGCGCGGTGCCAACGGCCCGGCCGACGAGGCCAGCGCCGAGTCCTTCCCGGCCAGCGACCCGCCGGCCAACGAGTTCAGCGACCCGGCCGACGAGCCGCGCGACCTGGAGACCGCGGCCGTCGGCTCCGGCGGTCGGGCCACCGACCCGATCCGGGTCACCGGCGCCGACGGCGTCGAGTACGAGTTGGACCACGGCGCCGTCGTGATCGCCGCGATCACCTCCTGCACCAACACCTCCAACCCGCAGGTGATGATCGGCGCCGCACTGCTGGCCCGCAACGCGGTGGAGAAGGGCCTGAGCCGCAAGCCGTGGGTCAAGACCACGCTGGCGCCCGGTTCCAAGGTCGTCATGGACTACTACGAGCGGGCCGGCCTCACGCCGTACCTGGACAAGCTCGGCTTCAACCTGGTCGGCTACGGCTGCACCACCTGCATCGGCAACTCGGGCCCGCTGCCCGAGGAGGTCTCGGCGGCGGTCAACGAGAAGGACCTCGCCGTCGTCTCGGTGCTGTCCGGCAACCGCAACTTCGAGGGCCGGATCAACCCGGACGTCAAGATGAACTACCTGGCGTCCCCGCCTCTGGTGGTCGCGTACGCGCTCGCCGGCACGATGGACATCGACCTGGCCAACGAGCCGATCGGCGAGGACCGCGACGGCAACCCGGTCTTCCTGCGCGAGATCTGGCCGAACAGCGCCGAGATCCAGGACGTGATCGCGCAGGCGATCGGCGCGACCGGGTTCAGCGCCGCGTACGCCGACGTCTTCGCCGGCGACGAGCGCTGGCAGTCGCTGCCCACCCCCACCGGCGACACCTTCGCCTGGGCGGACGACTCCACCTACGTGCGCAAGCCCCCCTACTTCGAGGGCATGCAGCAGGAGCCGAGCCCGGTCACCGACATCGGTCCAGCTCGGGTGCTGGCCAAGCTGGGTGACTCGGTGACAACCGACCACATCTCGCCGGCCGGCTCGATCAAGCCGGACTCCCCTGCCGGTCAGTACCTCGCCGAGCACGGCGTGCCGCGGCACGAGTTCAACTCGTACGGTTCCCGCCGGGGCAACCACGAGGTGATGATCCGGGGCACCTTCGCCAACATCCGGCTGCGCAACCAGCTGGTCCCCGGGGTGGAGGGCGGTTTCACCGTCAACCACCTCACCGGCGAGCAGACCTCGATCTACGACGCCTCCACGGCCTACCAGGAGGCCGGCATCCCGCTGGTCATCCTGGCCGGCAAGGAGTACGGCTCGGGCTCGTCGCGGGACTGGGCGGCCAAGGGCACCATGCTGCTGGGCGTCCGCGCGGTCATCGCCGAGTCCTACGAGCGGATCCACCGCTCCAACCTCATCGGCATGGGCGTGCTGCCGCTGCAGTTCCCGGTGGACACCACCGCCGAGTCGCTCGGCCTCACCGGCACCGAGACGTTCACCTTCACCGGGGTGACCGCGCTCAACGACGGCGAGACTCCGCGCACCGTGCAGGTCAGCACCGACACCGGCGTGGAGTTCGACGCCGTGGTGCGGATCGACACCCCCGGTGAGGCGGACTACTACCGGCACGGCGGCATCCTGCAGTACGTGCTGCGCCGCATGATCGCCAACTGACGCCGTACACCTGAGAAGGGCCGCTTCCCGCGCTTGCGGGCAGCGGCCCTTCGCATGTCTCTGCCGGCGCTCCGCCGGGGTGAACGCTCAGCGCAGCCGCAGCGCGACCGCGCGGGCCTCCTCGTCGGTGAGCGGCAGGAACCAGAGGAAACGGCGGACGATGGCGACCGGATCGGGTCCGCCCGGCTGGCCGCGCAGGTCCCGGATCGCCCGGCGGGTGATCCGGGAGAACTCGGGGATCAGGGTCGCCCGGCGGGCGGCGTCCGTCGGGGTCGCTCGCAGCGCCGGGCAGGGCCAGTCCCGACCGCAGGCGTCGCACGTCCACAGCGGGCCGTCGGCGGTGTGCGCGGCCGACGGGCCGCACCGGGATCGCCAGCGTGATCCGGGTAGGACGTTCGCCGCGCGACCCGGGCCACGGTACGGAGGGTGTAGTGGCCCGGTCGGGCCGGTGATGTTCGCACGGGGCGAGGCCGGCCGGGCCGGTCGATTGCCTGGCCGATGTGGGCGGTTACCGGGCCTGTCCTCGGGCATTCTGTGCTCCCTCCTCAATGCTGTCCACACAGCACCCTGCCGAGGGTTGCCAAGCAATCACACCGCGTAGAAGTATTGCCTTCCGACGTCTGGAACGTTCTGGAGGGCCTGGAGATGAATCGAGCCGTACAGGCGGCGATGGCCGAGAGGGGCCACACAGCGGACAGTCTCGCTGCTCAGATTGGTGTCGATCCGAAGACGGCCGCGAAGTGGGCAAGCACGGGACGAATCCCGCAGACGCGTCATCGCGCGCGGGTCGCCGAGCTGCTCGGTCGGAACGTCGACGAGCTGTGGCCGGATGCGCTGAAGCGTCGGGCGCCGGCCTGGTTCCGACCCTGGGCCGAGATCGAGCGCGAGGCACTGTCGCTGCGGTCGTTTCAGCTCGCGTGGATACCGGGCCTCCTCCAGACCAAGGCGTACGCGCTGGCGACGCTGGTCGGCGAGGCGTTGACACCGGCCGAGGCCGACGATCTCGCCGAGGCGCGGCTGAGCCGGCAGGCCATCCTGCGACGGGAACGCCCGCCGCTGCTCGTCGCGGTCCTCGACGAAGGAGTCCTCCGGCGCACCCTCGACGGCGACCGGGCCATGATGCGGGAGCAGTGCGAGCGGCTGGTCGAGCTGGCCGCGCTGCCGACCGTGTCGCTGTTCGTGGTGCCCGCCGACGTCGGCATGTATCCGGGCCTCGGTGGGCCGTTCACCGTGGCCGAAATGCCGGACGGGGCGCGGGTCGCGCACGTCGACAGCCAGGCGCAAGCGCAGCTCATCGACAAGGCGGCCGACGTTGCTACGCTCGACCGACGGTGGGAACGCATTCGCGACGGAGCCCTGTCGCGTGCGCAGTCCCTCAATCTCCTCAGAGAAGCGGCAGCATCATGGACCTGACCGGCGCTCGGTGGCGCAAGAGCAGCAAGAGTGGCAACAACGGCGGCGATTGCGTCGAGGTGGCCGACAACCTCGCGGGCGTCATCGGCGTACGTGACTCCAAGGACCCGGCCGGTCCGACGCTCGCCTTCGACCCGGCGGCCTGGACCCGATTCCTGGTGTTGGCCAAGCGCGGCTGATCTCTCCCCCGCTGTCGAGCATGCCGCCCTACCGGGCGAGTTCGTCAGCCCGGTCGAGCAGCGCACGGCGCTCGGCGGTCGAGCCCACCGCCGCCGCCGCCTTCCGGAACAGTCCGGCGGCGCGCAGCGGGTTCCCCTGCCGAGCAACGAGGTCGGCCTCCACCGCCACGGCGAGCGGGTAGCCGTCCAGCCCGCCCCCGGCTCGCGCCGCGTCGAGCAGGACCAACCCGATGGCCGGCCCGTACGCGTAGCCGTGCGCGACCGCCCGGTTGAGCGCGATCACCGGCGAGGGCCGGATGTCGGCCAGCGCGTCGTAGGCCCGCGCGATCGTCGGCCAGTCGGTGGCCTCGACGGACGCGGCGGTGGCGTGGCAGGCCGCGATCCGGGCCTGCCACGCGTACGGCCCGTCGTGGCGTGCCCGGGCCAGTGCGGCGAGCCCCCCGGCGATCGCGGTGTGGTCCCACCGGCGGCGGTCCTGCCGGTCGAGCGTGAGCAGCTCACCGGCGGCATCGCGACGGGCGTCCCGGCGGGAGTGCTGGAACAGGAACAGCGCCAGCAGCGCGGCGACCTCGGACTGCTCCGGCATCAGCCGGTCGAGCAGCCGGGCCAGCCGGACCGCCTCGTCGGCGAAGGCCGGTTCGCCGTCGGCGACGTAGCCCCGGGTGAAGAGCAGGTACAGCACGGCGAGCACGCCGGGCAGCCGCTCGTTCAGCGCCGGCCCGCTCGGCACCCGGTACGGGATGCCCGCCTGCGCGATGCGGGTCCGGGCCCGGGTCAGCCGTCGGGTCATCGTCGACTCGCTGACCAGGAGGAGGCGGGCGATGGCGGCGGTGGGCACACCGCAGACGGTGCGCAGCGTCAACGCCACCCGGGCCTCGATCGCGAGCGCCGGGTGGCAGCACGTGAAGATCAGTCGCAGCCGGTCGTCCACCACGTCCTCCCCCACGCCGGGCCCGGGCTCCGCGTCGGCCGGCGTGAGCACCGCCAGGTCGTGCAGCTTGCGGCGCTCCACGGCGGCCCGGCGCAGCACGTCGACCGCCCGGTTGCGGGCCACCGTCATCAACCAGCCGCCCGGGTTGGCCGGCACGCCGTCGCCGGGCCAGCGCTCCAGGGCGACGGTCAGCGCCTCCTGCGCGCAGTCCTCGGCCAGCGCCCAGTCCCCGGTCACCCGGATCAGGGTCGCGACGATCCGCGCGTACGCCTCGGCGCCGGCGGCCGCGACGGCCTCCGCCGCCTCGGCCGCCCCCGCGCCGGTCACCCGGCCGGCGCTTCCGTGCCGCGCACCGGCCGGCGTTTCGCTAGGGGCCACCCGGTCAGGCCGGAAAATCTCGCCGGTTGTCGGTCAGTTCGCGCCGGCGGCGCGGCGCCGGGCCTCCCGGGTCTTCATGGCGTGCTCCATCAGCGTGACGAGCACCTCCTTGCTGGACTCGCGCTGGCGGGCGTCGCAGAGCAGCACCGGCACCCCCGGGTCCAGGTTCAGGGCGGCCTGCACCTCGTCGAGCCGGTACTGCCGGCTTCCCTCGAAGCAGTTCACCGCGACCACGAACGGGGTGCCCCGGCCCTCGAAGTAGTCGATCGACGGGAAGCAGTCGGCCAGCCGGCGGGTGTCCGCCAGCACCACCGCGCCGATCGCACCCAGCGCCAACTCGTCCCAGACGAACCAGAACCGGTCCTGCCCCGGCGTGCCGAACAGGTAGAGCACCAGGTCGTCACTGATGGTGATCCGTCCGAAGTCCATCGCCACGGTGGTGGTGGTCTTCTCCTCCACCCCGGACAGGTCGTCGATGCCGACCCCGGACTCGGTCAGCACCTCCTCGGTGCGCAACGGCCGGGTCTCGCTCACCGCGCCGACCATGGTGGTCTTGCCCACGCCGAAGCCACCGGCGACCAGGATCTTGATCGCGGTGGGCAGTGGGGTCGCTCCCGCCGGCCGGTCAGAGTGCCCGTAGTCCATTGATTACCGCCTCGAAGATGCTGTTGTCGGGAAGACCGGCCGTGGTCTGTGGCTCGCGGACCTGCACCAGGCTGCGGGCCGCCAGGTCGCCGAGGAGCACCCGGATGGTGCCCACCGGCAGGTCGAGATGGGCGGCGATCTCGGCGACGGACTGTATTCGTTGGCACAGTCCGACGATCGCCAGGTGCTCCGGACCGATGCCGACCTCCGGTGCGACGTCGGCTCGGGTCGCGGTGACCAGGGAGATCAGGTCGAACGTGCCGGTGACCGGACGGGCCCGCCCGCGCGTCATCGCGTACGGGCGGACCACCGGGCCCGCATGGTCATCCACCCACTGATGGTCCGCGGACTCTCCCTGCACCGTCATGCCCGCTACTTCTCGCCGGCCGGCTGGTCGGCGCCGCGGGATGGGGAGGCAACGTACTTGCCGACCCGGGTGACCAGCATCGCCATCTCGTAGGCGATCAGGCCGACATCGGCGTCCTCGCTGGCCAGCACCGCCAGGCAGGCGTTGCGCCCGGCCGCGGTGACGAACAGGAACGACGACTGCATCTCGATGATGGTCTGCTGCACCTGCCCGCCACCGAAGCGCTTGCCGGCGCCCCGGGCCAGGCTCTGGATACCGGCCGCCATCGCCGCTAGGTGCTCGCCGTCGTCCCGGCTCAGCCCCTGCGAGGAGGCCATCAACAGCCCGTCGGTGGAGAGCGCGACCGCATGCTCGGCCTGCTTCACCCGCCCAACAAGATCATCCAGCAACCACGTCAGGTCGGCACTCGAAGCCGTCTTCTGGGCCACTCGTCGTCCTCTTCTCCCCCGGCTGTTGTCGCCGTACTCGTCTGGGGCTGACCATCACGCCGCGCGGAAACCCGCATCACCGGCGCCCGGTCAGGTAGTGCGCGGGTCCTCGTCGGTCGGCTCGGGCGTCGCCGCCGGCGGGGCGCCGGAAGAACCGCCGAGCAGTCGTGCCGCGTCGGTCCGACCTCGCCGCGTGCCGCTCTGGTAGGAGCTCATCATCCGGCGCACCTGCTCCGGCGGGCGCGCCACGTCCTCCTCGTCGGTTTCCGTCGCCGCGGGGTCGTCGCGCAGCTCGGGCACGATGCTCGCCTGCCGGATTCGCACCGGCAGGCCCGAGTTCGTCCGGTCCGTCTCGGCCCGGGCGGGCAACGGCCCGCCGTCCGCGCCCGGCTCGCTGACGCCGGCGTTGTCCGTTGGTCCGACGCGGTCGACCGAGGGCAGGCCGGTGGGCACCGTCGGGCCCTCCAGGGCCGGCTGACCCAGGGCGCGCCGGGCCCGGCTGGGCAGCTCCGACGACCCGGTGGTCGGTGCCGTCCGCTGACGGGTGGGCAGGGAGGCGTCCACGTCTGTGCCGTCGGTCTGCGCCGTTGGGCTGGTGGCATCGGTCGGCACCGACGCGCCGGCCGGGACCGCCGCCGGGGCGGCCGGGGTCACCGGGTCCGGTACGTCCGGCGCCGTCGTACCCGCTGCCGTCGGTGGTGCGGCCAGCGCGAGGATGGCCGGGCGACCCCTGTCGGCGGCGCTCACGGGGCCGGCGGTCGGCGACGGGGGCAGCGGGATGGCCGGTGACCCGGCCCGCATCGCGCCGGAGTCCTCCGGGCCCGCGCCGTTCTCGGTGACCAGCTCCAGCGGGATCAGCACGACGGCGGTGGTGCCGCCGTACGCCGACTCCTTGAGCCGGACCCGCACGCCGTGCCGCTCGGTCAGCCGGCTCACCACGTAGAGGCCGAGGCGGGCGGCGTTGGCGAGGTTCAGCTCGGACCGGTCCACGATCCGGTGGTTCGCCGCGGCCAGGTCCTCCTCGCTCATGCCGAGGCCCCGGTCCTCGATCTCGATGGCGAACCCGTTGGCCACCAGCTGGCCACGAACCTCCACCGTGGTGTGTGGTGGTGAGAACGACAGGCCGTTCTCGATCAGCTCGGCGAGCAGGTGGATGATGTCGCCGACCGCGCGGCCGGCCAGCGAGACCGGCCCGAGCGGCAGCACGTTGACCCGGGTGTAGTCCTCCACCTCGGCCACCGCACCACGCACCACGTCGACCATCGGCACGTTGCGCCGCCAGGCCCGGCCCGGGGTGGAGCCGGAGAGCACGATCAGGTTTTCCGCGTTGCGCCGCATCCGGGTGGCCAGGTGGTCGACCCGGAACAGGTCCTCCAGCTCCTCCGCGTCCTGCTCGCGCCGCTCCATCGCGTCCAGCAGGGTGAGCTGGCGGTGCACCAGCGCCTGGGTGCGCCGGGCCAGGCTGAGGAAGACCTCGCGGACGTTGCGGCGCAGGTCGGCCTGCTCGACGGCGGTGCGCAGAGCGGTCTCCTGGACCGCGTTGAACGCCTTGCCGACCTGGCCGATCTCGTCGGTGCCGAACTCCAGCGGCGGCGCCTCCTTGGCGACGTCGACCTCCTCGCCGTGGCCGAGTCGCTCCACCACCCGCGGCAGCCGCTCGTCGGCGAGCTGCCAGGCGGCCTGACGCAGCCGTTCGAGCTGGCGCAGCAGGGTACGGGCCGTGGTGATCGAGATGATGACGGACGCGATGACGGCGAGCAGGCCCAGGCCGGTGGCGAGCACCAGCCGGACGACGACCATCACGGCGACGCCGGTGGCCCGGCCGACGATGCCCTCGCCGCCGGCGGCGACCGCCTCGTTGACCTCGGACAGCGCGGGCTCGACCGTGCCGCGCCACTGCTCGGCGCTGATCGGCAGCTGGGTCGCCGGCCGGCCCTCGCGGATGATGCTGGCCTGCACGGCGCGCAGTTGAGTGAACGCCTCGCCCTCGACGAGCTGCTGGTAGCGGCGCTGATCGGCGTCGGCGAGCCGGGCCCGGGTCTCCTCGCCGAGGAACCGCTCGGCGCCGACCAGGCTGACGTAGCGGGCGTACTCCGGCCCGCTCATCCGGCCGTTGCCGAACAGGCCGCTGAGCAGCGCGTCCTCCTGGGAGATCAGCTCCTTCATCCGGTTGAGCTGGATCAGGGCGGCCGCGTCGGCGGCGATCTCCTTGTCGTCCAGGCTGCCGGTGACGTCGTAGACCTGGAAGATCGACTCGATGGCGCCGGTGTAGGCGTCGGCGGCGGCGATCCGATCGATCCTGCGGCCCAGCACCTCGGCCCGGGTCTGCTCGAGTGCGCCGATCTGGGCGATCGAGGCGTCCAGCTGGGCGTCGAGCGCCGAGCTGCCGGCCACGTTGACCTGCCAGTTGCGAATCGAGCTGGCGAAGTCGGCCGCCAGCTGCGCGGTCTTGCGCTGCTCGGCCTCCAGCGCCGCCCGCTGCTCAGCGTCGGGGTTGCTCAGGTACGCCTGCGTCAACCGCCGCTCCAGCTGGAGCTCCTGGAGCAGCGGCTCGCTCGGCGTGTAGACCTTGCTGTTGAGCAACTGGACACCGAGCAGGTTGAAGCCGTCCCGCAGGGTGACCCATGCCGCGAACATCCAGAGCGCGACCAGGGACAGCAGCAGGGCGACAACCTTGGTGCGAATACTCGTACCGCGAGAACGCATTGAACCGTCCCAGGCTGGGCGTTGACTCAGCTCATCAACGGGTGATCATGGAGGGCGATGTCCCACCGCAGCGGGGCATACGGGGCTGAGGCTCTGCGTACGCTAGCAGTGTCCACACAACCCCTCAAGTTGTTGTTTTTGTTGCCTGGTAACCGCAATCCGCCACCGAACGGTCGACACCCACGGTGCGGGCGGCGGCCAGCTTGCAGGCGGCGAGCACCGCCGAGCGGACGATGGCGGTAGGGCAGTACAGCTCCTTGCCGTACCACAGTGGAGGGTGCTCCCGACCAGCGGGTTCGTGCAGGTAGGCGTGCCCCCGGGCCACGGCGTCGTCGGCCCGCGGCCCCGCCGTCGGCGCCGCGAGCAGGATCTGCAGGGCGTACGCGGTCTCCTCGGCGGTGCCGACCCAGCGCCCCCACGAACCGTCGGCGCGCTGGCTGTCCAGCACCCAGAGGGCCGCCCGGTCCACCGCCTCGGCCGCCGCCGCGCCCCGGCCGAACTCCGCAAGCGCCAGCACGCAGCAGGCGGTCGCGTAGTACGGCGAGGCGTGCCAACGGTCCTGCCAGCCGCCATCGACACGCTGGCGCTCGGGCAGCACGACGCTGAGCCGGTCGACCGCCCGGCGGTACCGGGCGTCGGCGTCCGGGTGCCTGGCCACGTGCTGGCCGAAGGCGTCCAGCACGTGCGCGTTGGTGGTGACCGAGAAGCCGTCCTCGCCGGGCCAGGTGCAGAAGCCGTCCGCCGTCTCGTACGCCCACAGGCTGCCCGGGTCGGCCGGGCGGCCGAGCCGGGCCAGCGCGTCCAACGTCACCGAGGTGGTGTCGGCGTCGGTCGGCAGGCCGTCGCCGGTGGCGATGCCCTCGGCGCCGGTGGCCCCGGCCAGGCTCCGCAGCAGGGCGCTCGGCGGGTTGACCGCGATGCCCGCGCGGCGCAGCCCGCTGAGCACCCAGGCCCGTTCGAAGACGGTGATCGGGGCCGGGCAGGGCACCGGGCCACCGCCGTCGCGGATGAGGTCCCGCAGGAAGGCGTGCGCGGTGGGGCCGGCGTCCGGGCCGGCCGTGGTCAGCCAGGCCGCGGTAGCGGCGGGCGAGGCGCCGACGGCGGTCAGTGCCGGCCCGGCGTCGGCCGGCGTCGCGTCCAGCACCTCGTAGAAGTGGGCGAGCTTCGGCGGCAGCGCCGCGCCTGCGGCCACCGCCGCCCGCACCGCGCGCAACCGACCGGGTCCGAGCCCGGCGGGCAGCCCCAGCGGTGGTCGGGGCAGCCGGTCCGCGGTCTCCCGGTCCAGTCCGGCCAGCCGGTCGTTGATCGAGCCGACCAGCGCCGGGACGATGAGGTCCAGCGCCGGGGTGTCCGGTAGCTCCCGGGCGTCGGCGGCGAGCAGCGTGCCGGTGAGCGCGCGAAGCCCGCGGGCCACCGGGGCGAGCAGGTCCGTACCGGCCCGACGGTCGGCCAGCGCGGCGAGCAGCGCGTCGGTGGCGCTCAGCGTGGGCACCAGGGCGTACCCCTCGGGCGGGCCCCACGCGCCGTCCGGGCGCTGGCCGCGCAGCAGGAACCCGATCCGCTGGTGGTGGCCGGTCAGCCACGGGGCGTCGGCGACCAGCCGACCGGTCTCGTACACCGATGGGGCGACCTGCCCCCACGGCCGCAGCACCAGGCCGGCGATCAGCTCGCGGGCGGTGTCGGTGGCCGGGTCGCCGCCGGTGACCGGCCCGGCCAGGACCCGAAACGCGCCGTCACTCATCACGCACCCCCCAGAAGTCCGACACCTGGTAGAAGCCGCCGGTGAAGGAGATCTGCCGGTGCAGGTAGTCCGCCTGACGCGGGCAGCTCTCGGCGAGGACGGCCAGCTCTGCGCGGGAAGCGGCGGTCAGCTCGGCCAGCCGGGTGTGCACCTGCGCCGGGTCGGCGACCAGCAGCAGCGCGTTCAGGTCGCCCCACTCGGCGTCCCGGCCGTGCGTGGCCAGGTCGTTCACCAGCCGCAGCACGCGCTGCACGCCGCGCCCGACGGCCAGCAGATCACCCAGCTGAGCGAGGGTCTCGTCGTCGCCGGTGGCGATCCAGTGGGTCACGTTGACGAAGGAGCAGGCGAGGTTGTCGGCGTTGTCCAGGTAGCGGTCCAGGTCCGGCAGGCGCTGCCCGGTGGACGGGTCGGCCGGCAGCTTCTTCCAGTCCCACTCCCGGGCCACCGCGGCGAGCATCCGGGCCAGCTCGTCGCGCCAGATCGGCCGCAGCCCGGCGAAGGCCGGCACGGCGGCGAGTTCGTCGCGCAGGTCGGCCAGCAGCCGCGCCAGGTGCCGCCCGGGCGGCGGCGTGGCGCCGTCGGCCACCGCCAGACAATCGGTCACCACCTCACGGACGTCATCGGCGGACCGGGCGAGGTAGTCGACCTGCCAGTCGGCGGCGAAGACCCAGAGCAGGGTACGGGTGGTGATCCGCAGCTCGGCGGCGGTGTGCCAGGGCGCGGTGAAGGCGATCGCGGTGGCCACCGAGCTGAGCAGCGCCGGGTCGAACGGCGCGGCGTCGAACAGCTCGGGGTGGGCGGCGGTGACCCCCTGCAGGTCGCGTACGCCGCGTACGGCCAGCGCGCACACCCGGCCCTGCTCGGCGACGACGTCCCGACCGGTCCGCACCGGCCCCGTCACGGTGCGACCGGGCGCTCGACCGGGGTGAGGATCAGCTCGGCCCGCTGTTTGGGTTGCAGCGAGGCGCCCATCCGGGGTGTCAGGTCGACCGGGTGGCGCAGCTGGAAGCGGTAGCGGCTCAGAACGGTGCTGACGATGAGCTGCGCCTCCAGCAGGAACAGGTACTGCCCGAGGCACTGGTGCGGCCCCCCGCCGAACGGGAAGTAGGAGTAGCGGTAGGGCCGCCGGGGCCGCTCCGGGGCGAAACGCTCCGGGTCGAAGAGGTCCGGGTCGTCCCAGAACGTCGACATCCGCTGGGTGACGTACGGGCTGACCAGCACGGTGCCGCCGGCCTTGATCCGTACGCCGCCCAGCACGTCGTCGCCGACCGCGGTCCGCGGGATCATCCAACCGGCCGGGTAGAGCCGCAGCATCTCGTCCAGCACCATCCGGCCGTAGCGCAGCTCGGGCAGGTGCTCACGGCCGACCCGGCCGCCGCCCACCACCCGCTCGATCTCGTCGGTCATCCGCTCGGCCACGTCGGGCCGGGAGGACAGCACCGGCCACAGCCAGGAGAGCAGGGCGATGGTGGTCTCGGTGGCGGTGGAGAACATCGCCACCACGTCGCCGCGGATGGCGTACTCGTCGGGTTGCCGGCCGTCCGGGCGGGGCCGGCAGAGGGTGGAGATGATGTCGTCGCCGTCCGTGGGCCGGGCCCGGGCCTCCCGGATGATCGGCAGCACCACCTCGTCGATGGTCCGCACCGCCTCACGGAAGGGCCGGTCGCCGGGCATCGGCACCGCGTACGGCACGAAGGGCACCAGCAGGCGCGGGAGCATCGCGGTGGTGACGGTGTCCAGCGCGGCGCTGATCCGCAGCGCGTCCGGCACCGAGATCCGGTCGGCGAAGAGCACCCGCATGGTCGTCCGCAGCACGATCCGGGTCAGCTCGGCGCCGCCGTCGATCGGGCGGCCCTCCCGCGCCGGCTCCAGCCACTCGTCGACCGCCTCGTTGATCGCGTCGGCCATCCTGTCGACCAGCGTTTCGGCCCGTTTGGCGGTGAACAGCGGTTGCAGCGCGCCTCGGCTGGACTCCCAGACCTCACCCTCGGCGACCAGGATGGCGTCGCCGACGATCCGGCGGACCGGGCGCCAGAGCAGCCCGTCCCCGTCGCGGGTGTAGTTGGCAACGTTGTCCCTCAGCACCCGTTGCAGATGCTCCGGGTGGCTGACCAGGTAGGGGCGGAACGAGCCGAGGTTCAGCCGGACGACCTCGCCGGCCGCGGAGTCCGCGAAGCCGACCAGCGCGCCGAGCGGGTCGCGGACCAGCGCGGGCAGGACGCGACGGAGCGGGATCGTCCGGGGTTCGGTGCTGACGGGGGCGGGGCCGGCATCGGACACCTGCGACATGGAACCACGTCTCCTCGGCGTCCCACCGACCGCAGCGGTCCACTTCGGTCGGTCGGGACTGTGGAACTTTCACCTTCTGGGCGACGGAAGCATCTCACCAAACGCGGGGCACCTCCAGACTTGCGCACGGTGGAATTTCCACCCTCGTGGCGCGCTCACGTCGAGGCGCAGCCCAGCCGGTGTCCGGAGTGGAGAGTCAGGAGAATCACCCGCGCCGGCACCGGCGGGGCTCGTATTATCGTCGATCGCCAGGTCAGCGGCGAGCCGGCAGGGGCGGGGACGCCGGCACAGCGGCGGACCCGGGAACGCACCGGTACCCCCGAATCCGGGCGATGTCGGGCACCCTGTGCCAGGCTCTGTGGCATGGACGACAAGACCATCCTGAACCGGATCTCCGAACTGGTCGACGAGGAACACAAGCTGCGTGCGGCGGCTCAGGCCCACGAGTCGGGCACCGAGGGCGAGGCCAGCGAGCGGCTGCGTCACCTGGAGCAGTCTCTCGACCAGTGCTGGGACCTGCTGCGCCGCCGGCGGGCCGCCCGGCAGACCCACGGCGACCCGGATTCCCAGGGGGAACGCCCCAAGCCCGAGGTCGAGCGCTACATGCAGTGAGTGGCGCGGCGGGTCGGGCGGCCGGTGCGGCCGCCCGACCCCTCCCGGTCAGCGCACTCCCGCCTCGCGCAGCAGCTCCCCGGTCAGCACGCCGGGATCGGCCTGCTCGGCGGGCAGCCCCCGGGCCACGAACCAGGTGCCGACCACCCGCACGTCGCGGGCCAGGAACTCGGGCCCCTGCGGGTTCGCCACCACGTCGACCACCTGCGGCAGGTCGATCACGACCAGCCGACCGTGGTGCACGAGCAGGTTGTACGGCGACAGGTCGCCGTGCGCGTAGCCGGCCCGGGCCAGCACACGCAGCGCCTCCACCAGCTGGTCCCACAGGTTGCGCAGTTCGGCCGGGCCGGGCCGTAGCTGGGCCAGCCGAGGGGCGGCCAGCCCCGACTCGGCGTCGCCGACGAACTCCAGCATCAACTCGGTGCCACGCAGCTGCACCGGGTACGGCACGGCGATCCGGTCGTGGCCGGCGCCGATCTCCCAGAGCCGGGTCAGGGCGGCGAACTCGGCCGCGGCCCACTGCCCGGCGATCATCTGCCGGCCGAAGGCCGTCCGGCCGGCCATCGCACGGTTCTCGCGGGACCGGCGCACCCGCCGGCCCTCCAGGTATCCGGCGTCCCGGTGGAACAGCCGATGCTCGGGATCCCGGTAGCGCTTGACCGCCAGCAGGCAGGACCGGTCCATGTCGGGCACCGCCCGGCGGACCAGGTGCACGTCCGCCTCCTTGCCGGTCTTCAGCACACCCAGCTCGGTGTCCTTGGCCGCCAGCTCGGTGACCAGCCAGTCCGGGTACGGCTGCGGGCCGTGCACGGCGTCGTCCCAGGACGACCAGCGGTCGCCGGTGTCCGGGTCAGGTTCGCCGTCGGGGTCGGCGGGCGGCTCGGTGGGCCGCCCGCGCTTCAGAAACTGCTGCTCGTCGTCGTCGAAGCGGCTCTTGCCGCGGGTCCGGCGCTCGAGCGCCGGAAGGTCGTGATCACGCACTGTGGTGAGGTTCCCTTGGTCGAGGCTGATGAAGGCAGCTGGAAGCGACCTGCGAAGACGGCCATGACCGACCCCCTCTCCTCGACCGGGTGTACGCCCGGGTGCACGATGCGTCGACCATGTTCGCCGTCGCCCAGCAGCCGGTCAACCGAATTACGAAAACGCCGCCCCGAGCGGCCCGAGCCCGAGCGGCGGCGACGCGCGCGGGGCGGCCCGTCAGCCGCCGAGCACGGTGGCGACCGCGGCGATCAGCCCGTCCACCGATCGGCTCGGCGCGAACCGGGTGTCCGACCAGGTACGCCCCCGGTGCAGCCAGACGCTGGGCAGCCCGACCGCGGCAGCGCCGCCGATGTCCGCCTCCGGGCTGTCGCCGACCACCCAGGCGCCGCGTAGCGGCATCCGGACCCGCTGCGCGGCGAGCGCGAAGATCCGCGGGTTCGGCTTGCTGACCCCGGCCTCCTCGGAGATCACCCAGTCGGCCACGTAGCGGTCCAGGCCGGTCTGGCGGATCTTGGCGTCCTCCACGCGTACCGTGCCGTTGCAGACCACCACCGGCACCCAGCCGGCGTCGTCGGCGATCCGCAGGGCGCAGGCGGTCAGCGGATCGAGGCGGGTCTGCGCCACCACCCCGTCGTGCAGCTCCTCCACCAGGTCGATCGAGGGGATGCGCAGCTCGTAGCGGTCCCGGATGGCGTCGGCCAGGTCCCAGCGGTCGGTCAACCCGTCGGCGTCGATCGAGATCAGCCAGTCGATGTCGGTGGGGGGCGCGCCGATGCCGTCCAGGAAGCGCACACCCCAGCGGCGGAACGGCCCGGCCCGATCCAGCAGGGTGTTGTCCAGGTCCAGCAGGAGCAGTGGCACTCGGGCACCCTACGGGACCGACGTGTCCGCCAACAGGGCCGGCGGGTGTCGACCTGACGGGGGGCTCAACCGGACATCGACACCCGCTGGCCGCCCTGGTCCGGCAGCCGATCGGCGAGCATCGAATGGGCCGCCCGGGTGGCGGCGAGCGCGGCCGGGTCCAGTGTCGCCACCAGCACCGCCGTGCCCTCGTCGGCGCCCCGGGCCAGCACCCGCCCCTGCGGGTCGTAGATCGCCGCGCCGCCGTTGAAGCGCCACGGGTCCGCGCCCCCGACCGCGTTGGCGAAGACCACGAACATGGTGTTGTCCAGGGCGCGAGCGGCGTAGTACAGGTCCCGGCGGTGCTCGGAGCCGGCCAGGTAGCCGCTGGGGCACAGGTAACCGTGCGCGCCGTCGAGGGCGGCGGCGCGGCCGTGCTCCGGGAAGCAGCCGTCGTAGCAGATGCCCAGCCCGAGCCGCCAGTCGTCGACGAGCAGCGTGGCACCCCGCGCACCGGGGCTGAACAGGTCGCGCTCGCCACCCCACAGCTGCTGCTTGTCGTACCCGACGCGGACCGCGCCGGCCCGGTCGACCACCAGCGCGGCGATGGTCCGCCGGCCGTCCGGGTGCCGGACTGCGGCGCCGACCACCACGGTGACGCCGGCCTCGCGCGCCGCCGCGCGCAGCGGATCGAGCCGGGGGTCGGCGACGGCCCCGGCCGGATCGGCCGTGACGTCGGTGCCGGCCGGGTCGGCGGCGAGGGTCGGCGGGTGGTACGCGCAGAGGTACAGCTCCGGCAGGACGGCCACCCGGGCGCCCTGCCCACCGGCCCGACGGACCAGGTCGGCGGCGGCGACCGCGTTGCCGGCGACATCGCCGGGTGTCGGCGTCGCCTGGACGGTGGCCACGGTCAGCGGGGCGGCGGGGGTGCGGGGCGGGGTCACGGGGCGATGGTAGCGGTGCCGGCTCGGGCGATATACCAAGCCGTACGTACGGTTTGCGTGACGTGGGGTGACCTGCGACGATCGACGCGTGCCCAGAGTAAGCCAGGACCAGCTCGACGCGCGCCGGCAGGAGATCCTCGCCGCCGCGCGGGCTTGTTTCGCCCGGCACGGTTACGAGGGGGCGACCGTACGCCGCCTCGAGGAGGCCACCGGGCTCTCCCGGGGTGCCATCTTCCACCACTTCCGGGACAAGGACTCGCTCTTCCTCGCGGTCGCCGAGGATGACGCCGCGGCGATGGTCGAGACGGTGGCCCGCAACGGTCTGGTGCAGGTGATGCGCGACCTGCTGGCCGGTGCCGTCTCCCCCGACACCACCGGCTGGCTCGGGAGCCAGCTTGAGGTCTCCCGTCGGCTGCGCACCGACCCGGCTTTCGCCCGGCGCTGGGCGGAGCGGTCCGCGGCGATCGCCGAGGCGACCCGGGACCGGTTGGCCCGCCAGCGTGACGCCGGGGTTCTGCGCGAGGACGTGCCGATCGACGTGCTGGCCCAGTTCCTGGAGCTGGCCTACGACGGCCTGGTGCTGCACCTGGCGATGGGCCGACCGGCCGGCGACCTGGGCCCCGTGCTCGACCTGGTCGAGGAGGCGGTCCGCCGCCGCTGAGCGGTCCCGCCGCCGCTGAGCGTCCCACCCGGACACCGGGCCGCCGACCGTGGCGGCGCTGCTCCACAATGAGGCCGCCGACACCTCCGGCGACAGGAGCAGCCGATGATCGTCTACGCCGCGTCGGGCGACACCTGGGGCATCCCCGGCCCGACCTTCCTCCGGCTCTACCTCGTGGCGACCGCCGTGACGGTGGCGCTCGCGGTGTTCCACCGGGTCCGCCTCGCGGCCGGATCGGTGGACGCCCCGGCCGGTCCGCTCGGCCCGCAGCAGGTCGCGTACCTCAACGGTGGACCCCGGCTCGCCGTGCACGCCGCGCTCGGCGGGTTGCGCGGCAGCGGCGCGATCGGCGTCGGCCCGGACCGCCGACTGGTCACCACCGGTCCGACGCCGTCCGGGCTGACACCGCTGGACCAGGCCATCCACTGGGCCGCCCACCAGCGGGCCCGGGCCACGGACCTGCCGCAGGACCGGCGGGTCCGCGAGGCGCTCGACCAGCTCCAGGCCGGCCTCGAGCAACGCGGCCTGCTGCGCAGCAGGGCGCAGTACGACACGGCCCGCCGCTGGGCGGGGTTCGTGTTCGCCCTGCTGGGTCTCGGCGTGTTCCGGCTGGTCTCCGGCCTGTTCAACGACCGCCCGGTGGGTTACCTGATGCTCGTCCTGATCCCGGTCCTCGTCGCCGCCCTGCTGCTGCGCCGGGTGCCCCGGCGCACCCGCGCCGGTCGGGCCGCGTTGCGCGACGTACGTCGCCAGCACACCCACCTGGCCCCCGCCTCGTCCCCCGCGTTCGCCACCTATGGTGCGGCGGGCGCGGCGATGGGCGTGGCGTTGTACGGCACCGTGTCACTGTGGGCCCTCGACCCGGGCTTCGCCGAGCAGGCCGAGATCCAGCGCCAGGCGGCGTCCGGCAGCGGCTGGTCGGGCTCCAGCGGCGGTGCGTCGGGCGACGGCGGGGGCAGCTCGTGCAGTGGCGGCAGCTCGTGCGGCGGTGGCGGTGGATGCGGCGGCGGGGGCTGCGGCGGATGACCGGCCCGTACGGCGTGGGCATCGGCTGGCGCCCGGAGATCGCCGGCTTCGTGGCCGAGCTGCCCGGCCTGCGCTTCGTCGAGGTGGTGGCCGAGTCGGTGCCGGCGACCGGGCCGCTCCCGCCGGGCCTGGCACAGCTGCGCGAGCGCGCGGTGACCGTCGTACCGCACGGGGTGCGGCTCTCCCTCGGCGGCGCCGAGCCGGTCGAACCGGCCCGGGTCGCCCACCTGGCCGCGGTGGCCCAGCGGGTAGACGCCCCGCTGGTCAGCGAGCACATCGCCTTCGTCCGGGCCGGCGGCCTGGAGGCCGGGCACCTCCTGCCGCTGCCGCGCAGCCGGGAGGCGGTCGACGCGGTCTGCGCCAACGTCGCGCGGGCACAGGCCGACCTGCCGGTGCCCATCGCGCTGGAACCGATCGCCGCGCTGGTCGACTGGCCCGACGACGAGCTGGACGAGGCGGACTTCCTCACCGAGATCCTGGACCGGACCGGGGCGCTGCTGTTGCTGGACGTGGCGAACCTGCACGCCAACGCCCGCAACCGGGGCACCGACCCGCTCGCGCTGCTGGACCGGCTGCCCCTGGACCGGGTCGGATACGTGCACGTGGCCGGGGGCGCAGAGCACAGTGGCTTCTACCACGACACGCACACCGACCCGGTGCCGCCGGCGGTGCTGGAGCTGGTCGGCGCGCTCTGCGCCCGGCGGCGACCGCCGGCGCTGCTGCTGGAGCGCGACGGTGACTACCCGCCGGCGGCCCAGCTCCGCGCCGAGCTGGACGCCCTGGCCGCTGCCGCGAACTTCCCGCCCGTGACATGACCGGCGCGTCACCGCCCGCCGGCAACGGTCCGCTGCCCGCCGGCGGGCTCGCCCAACGGCAGGCGGAGCTGGTCGCTGCGCTGGTCGCCGGAGGGCCGCCGCCGGCCGGGTTCGCACCGGCGCCGTTGGCCGCCACCCGGGCGGCGCTGCTGCGCAAGCGGGCCGGCGAGGTGGCCCGGCACTGGCCGCTGCTCGCCGCCGGTCTCGGCGCCGGCTGGCCATCGACGTTCGCCGGCTGGGCCGCCAACCGCCCCACCGTCGGGTCGCTGCGCGACGGCTGGGACCTGGCCCGGGCACTACGCGAGCAGGGCGCGCTGCCGCCGGCGGGCGTTGAGGAGCTGGTCGTCCGGGAGTCGCGCCTGCGCTACGACGGGCGCTCCGCGCCGCGTCCGCGTCGGCTGCCGGCGGTGGCCCGCGCCGGCGGGGCCGTCGCGGTGCAGATCGCCGGCCGGGTACGCCTGCTGCGCCCCGCCCCGCGTCCACCGGCGGCGCGGTCCGCTGGTGGCGACGGCGTACCGGATGCGGCAGGATCGGCGGCATGGATCTCGGACTGACCGACCGGGTGTACGTGCTCACCGGCGCCTCCCGTGGCCTGGGTTACGCCACGGCGCAGTGCCTGGTGGCCGACGGGGCCCGCGTGGTGCTCTCCGCCCGGGACGCCGGCGCGGTGGCCGCCGCCGCCGAACGGCTGGGCGGGCCGGAGCGGGCGGTCGGCCTGGCCGCGGATCTCGCCGACCCGGAGACCCCTGGGCAGCTCGTAGCGGCGGCGAGGGAGCACTTCGGACGGCTCGACGGCGCACTGATCTCGGTGGGTGGCCCGCCCGCGGGCAAGGCCGCGTCGGTCAGCGACGAGCAGTGGCGGCAGTCCTTCGAGACCGTCTTCCTGGGCACCGTCCGCGCGGTACGCACGGTCGCCGACGCGCTGCCCGAGGGCGGCGCGATCGGGCTGGTGCTCTCCACCTCGGCCCGCGGCCCGGTGCCCGGCCTGGGCATCTCGAACGGCCTGCGGCCCGGTCTGGTGGGGGTCGCCAAGGACATCGCGGACGACTACGGTCCGCGTGGCGTGCGGGTGGTCGGCCTGCTGCCCGGCCGGATCCTGACCGACCGCAACCGGGAGCTGTTCGCCGCCACCGGCGACCCGGAGCGGGCCCGCGCCGAGGCGGAGGCCGCCATCCCGCTACGCCGCATCGGTGACCCGGCCGAGTTCGGTCGCGTCGCCGCGTTCGTGCTCTCCCCCGCCGCGAGCTACCTGACCGGCGTCACCGTGCCGGTCGACGGTGGCGCGCTGCGCGGGCTGTGACGCCCAGCCCCGTCCGGCGAGCCACCGACGCCGCCGGGCACCCCAGGCCGACCCGGGCCGAGCTGGCCGCCGCCGCGGACCGGACCATCCCCGACGTGCTCGCGCCAGGGTTGGCGGTGCTCTTCGTCGGCATCAACCCGGGCCTGTGGTCGGCCGCGACCGGTTGGCACTTCGCCCGGCCCGGCAACCGGTTCTGGCCGGCGCTGCACCGGGGAGGATTCACCCCTCGGCTGCTGCACCCGAGCGAGCAGGACGAGCTGCCCGCCCTCGGCCTCGGTATCACCAACATGGCCGCCCGGGCCAGCGCCCGCGCCGACGAGCTGACCACCGAGGAGCTGCTCGACGGTGCCCGGCTGCTCACCGCCACGGTGGCCCGGTACCGGCCGCGCTGGGTGGCGGTGGTGGGTGTGACGGCGTACCGGATCGGGTTCGGCCGGCCGAAGGCCACCTTCGGGCCGCAGCCGGAGTCGCTGGCCGGGGCGCGGCTGTGGGTACTGCCCAACCCGAGCGGGCTGAACGCGCACTTCACGCCGGCGACCCTGGGCGCCGCGTTCGCCGAGTTGCGCCTGGCGACCGGCCTGCCGGACCGCCGCCCGGGCTGAGCCGGTGCGCCGCCCGGTTGGTCAGTTCGCCGCGGCGGGCGGCAGCGCCTCGTCGGCGACGTAGGTGCCCAGCGGCATGATCACCGGCTCGGGGTCGGTCGCGTCCACGTACGGGGTCGGCGAGTCGGCGACCGCGAACTGGGTCCGGTACAGCTCGGCGTAGAGCCCGCCGACCGCGACCAGCTCCTCGTGCCGACCGCGCTCGACGATCCGCCCGCCGTCCAGGACCAGGATCTGGTCGGCGTCGCGGACGGTGGAGAGCCGGTGCGCGATCACCAGTGCGGTCCGCCCGGCCAGCGCCACCGACAGCGCCCGCTGCACCGCCGCCTCGCTCTCCGAATCCAGGTGTGCCGTCGCCTCGTCGAGGATCACGATCGACGGGGCCTTGAGCAGCAGTCGGGCGATGGCGATGCGCTGCTTCTCGCCACCGGAGAACCGGTAGCCGCGCTCCCCCACGGTGGTGTCCAGCCCGTCGGGCAGCGACCGGACCAGGTCGGCGACCTGGGCGCCGGCCAGCGCGGCCCAGATCTCGTCGTCGGTGGCCTCCGGCTTGGCGTAGCGCAGGTTCTCGGCGATCGTCTCGTGGAACAGGTGCGAATCCTGGGTCACGACGCCGATCTCGTCGCGCAGGGAGGCGAGCGTCGCGTCGCGCACGTCCACCCCGCCGACCAGCACCTGCCCGTCGGTGACGTCGTAGATCCGGGAGATCAGCATGGACAGCGTCGACTTGCCGGCGCCGGACGGGCCGACCAGGGCGACCACCTGCCCCGGCTCGACGCTGAACGAGACACCCTTGAGCACCGGCTCGTTGACGGTCCGGTCGAGCGTGGCGACCTCCTCCAGGGAGGCGAGGGAGATCTCGGCGGCGCTCGGGTAGCGGAACCGCACGTCACGGAAGTCGACCCGGCCGGTGCCCCGCGGCACCGGCACCGCGTCGGGCTTCTCCACGATGCCCGGCTTCAGGTCGAGCACCTCGAAGACCCGGTCGAAGGAGACCAGCGCGCTCATCACGTCCACCCGGACGTTGGAGAGCGCGGTGAGCGGGCCGTACAGGCGGGTGAGCAGCAGCGCGAGGGTCACCACGGTGCCCGCGCTGACACCGCCGGTCACCGCGAGCCAGCCGCCGAGGCCGTAGGTGAGCGCCTGGGCCAGCGAGGCGACCAGCAGCATCGCCACGAAGAACGTCCGCGAGTACATGGCGGACTGGACGCCGATGTCGCGCACCCGCTCGGCCCGGCCGGCGAACCGGCGGGCCTCGATCTCGGGCTGGCCGAAGAGCTTCACCAAGAGCGCGCCGGCCACCCCGAACCGCTCGGTCATGGTCGCGTTCATCTTGGCGTCGAGGTTGTACGCCTCGCGGGTGATGTCGGCCAGCCGCCGGCCGACCCGGCGGGCCGGAATGATGAAGATTGGCAGCAGCACCAGCGAGAGCGCGGTGATCTGCCAGGAGAGGGTGAACATCACCGCGGCGGTGAGCACCAGCTGGATGACGTTGCTGACCACCCCGGACAGGGTGGAGGTGAACGCCCGCTGGGCGCCGAGCACGTCGTTGTTGAGCCGGCTGACCAGGGCGCCGGTCTGGGTGCGGGTGAAGAACTGCAACGGCATCCGCTGCACGTGGTCGTAGACCCGGGTGCGCAGGTCGAGGATGATGCCCTCACCGATCCGGGCGGAATACCAGCGCTGGGCCAACGAGAGCAGCGCGTCGGCGACCGCCAGCGCGGCAATGAACAGGGCCAGCTTGACCACCAGCCGGCCGGCCTCGGTGCCGCCCCGGTTGATCGCGTTGATCACGTCGCCGGCGAGCACCGGGGTGGCCACGCCGATGATGGCGGCCAGCACCACGGTGGCGAGGAACACCACGATGTCGCGCCGGTAGGGCTGGGCGAAGGCGACGATCCGCCGGGCCACCCCGTGCTTCAGCCGGTGGGTGGAGACCTCGTCCCGGTTACGCATCGACCGGAGCATGCTCCATCCCGCCATACCACCGCCGGACATCGGGCTGGACACCGCTCACCTCCGGGTCGTCGGGCGGACCGTATCGTCAGGTCAATTCTCCCGACGACTGTGACAACCTCGGTCGTAACCCGGATCTTCCCGTACGGTCCTTACTATTCTCCCTGTCCGGCGAGGTCGCGCAGCCGGCGGGTCTGCGCCTCCCGCTCGGCGCGCTGCTGGTCGGCGTGCGACCGCCCGGCCGCCCCGGCGAGCAACGCCTTGATCTCCACCACCGCGTCGCGGGCGCCGGCGAGCAGGCCGGCGGTCAGGTCGCGGACCGCGCCGTCCAACTCGGCGGGCGGCACGACCAGGGTGGCCAGCCCGATCCGGTCCGCCTCGGCGGCGTCCAGCCGACGCCCGGTCGCGCAGATCTCCAGCGCCCGGGCATAGCCGACCACCTCGACGAGCCGCTTCGTGCCGGCAAGGTCGGGCACCAGACCGAGGGTCACCTCGGCCATCGACAACCTCGCGTCGGTGGCCAGGACCCGCAGATCACAGGCGAGCGCGAGCTGGAACCCGGCACCGATCGCGTGACCCTGCACTGCGGCGACAGAGATGACATCCGGCCGGTGCAGCCACGTGAAGCCGGCCTGGAACTCGGCTATCCGGTCCGCGCACTCCTGCTCGGGCAACGTGGCCAGCTCGGCGAAGGACCCCGGACCGGAAGCGCCGGCCACGGAAAGGTCGAGACCGGCGGAGAACGCACGCCCCTCGCCCCGGACCACCACCACCCGCACGTCACCGGGCAGCTCGCGGGAGAAGTCGCTCATCGCCCGCCACATCGCGGGAGTCTGGGCGTTGAGCACGTCGGGCCGGCACAACGTCACCGTGGCTACCGGCCCGTCGCAGGACAGCCGGACCCCGGTCGCCTCGGCGGTCACCGGGCGGGCCGGGGAGCGGCGGTGATGGACGACGCTGGGGGCCGGGTCACGCCTTCTTGCGGCGCCGGGCACCGCCGCGCTGGCGCAGCTGCACCCCGGACTCGGTGAGCACTCGGTGGATGAACCCGTAGGAACGGCCGGTCGAGGCCGCCAGCGCGCGGATGCTCTCCCCCGAGGTGTACCGCTTTACCAGGTCCTTGGCGAGCGTCTGACGCTCGGCTCCGACGATCCGGCGACCCTTCTCAGTGCTGGTGGCTGTGCCAGTGGCTGCCATGCTGTGTCCTCACGTCCCAGACTGTGCGGTTCGGATACGGTCCCACCTATTAGACCGCCTCGAACGATCATGCGCCAGATATCAACTCTTCGCCAACCGACACGCTATGCAATGTCAGCTTCCCGATAGAGTGATCCTGGCGATCGGGCCCGACGCACCGGCCGGGCGTACCACCATCGCCATACGGCGATGCCCGTCGACGACCCGTACCCTGCGGTCGTGATCGACCTGTTGGGCACCGCGGCCGGGGCGGCCGTTGTCTTCGCCGGCACCGACATCGACGACATCGTCATCCTGACGCTGTTCTTCGTCAGCGCCCGCCGCACCGGCCGACCGCGGTCCCGGCAGATCGTGGCCGGGCAGTACCTCGGCATCGGGACGCTGGCGCTGGCCAGCGTGGTGGTCGCCGCCGGCCTGCTGGTGGTGCCCGACCCGTGGACCGGGCTGCTCGGGCTGCTGCCGATCGCGCTCGGGGTCCGCGCCCTCGTCCAGCGCGACGGCGACGAGGAACCCGTCGTGGTGGCCTCCACGCTCGGGGTGGCCGGGGTGACGATCGCGAACGGCGCCGACAACGTGGCCGTCTACGTACCCGTGTTCCGGGCCCTCGGCCCCGCCGACAGCGCGGTCTTCCTGCTGGTCTTCGTGCTGCTCATCGCGCTGTGGTGCGCCGTCGCGGCCTGGCTGGGCGGGCACCCCCGGATCGTCCGGCTGGTCGAGCGCGCCGGCCACTGGCTGGTGCCGGCGATCTTCGTCGGCATCGGGGTGGTGATCCTGGTCAGCTCCGGCGTGCTCGGCCGGCTGGTCGACCTGCTCGGCTGAGAAGGACCCGGGTGTAAGGAAGGGCCCCTTCTTATCGCGAGGCGATAAGAAGGGGCCCTTCCTTACATGCAGCGGCCGGGAGCGGTCAGGCCAGCTCGACCAGCTCGAGCAGGTCGTCGCTCCAGGCGTCCTCGTCGCCGTCCGGCAGCAGGATGGCGCGGTCCGGCTTGAGCGCCAGCACCGCGCCCGAGTCGTGGGTGACCAGCACGATCGCGCCGGGGTAGTTGGCGATCGCGTCGAGCACCTGCTCCCGGCTGACCGGGTCGAGGTTGTTCGTCGGCTCGTCGAGCAGCAGCACGTTGGCGCCGGAACAGACCAGGGTGGACAGAGCCAGCCGGGTCTTCTCGCCGCCGGAGAGCACCCCGGCCGGCTTGTTCACGTCGTCGCCGGAGAAGAGGAACGCGCCGAGAATCTTGCGCAGGTCGGTGTCGGACTGCTCGACGGCGGCCGCGCGCATGTTCTCCAGCACCGTCCGCTCCACGTCCAGCGTCTCGTGCTCCTGGGCGTAGTAGCCAAGCCGCAGCCCGTGCCCGGCGTGCACCTCGCCGGTGTCCGGCGTCAACAGGCCGCCGAGCATCCGCAGCAGGGTCGTCTTGCCGGCGCCGTTGAGCCCCAGGATGGCCACCCGGGAGCCGCGGTCGACCGCCACGTTGACGTCGGTGAAGATCTCCAGCGAGCCGTACGACTTGGACAGGCCGGTCGCGGTGAGCGGGGTCTTGCCGCACGGCGCCGGGTTGGGGAAGCGCACCTTGGCCACCCGGTCGGCGACCCGTACCTCCTCCAGGCCGGAGATCAGCTTCTCGGCCCGGCGGGCCATGTTCTGCGCGGCGACGGTCTTGGTGGCCTTGGCCCGCATCTTGTCGGCCTGCGCCATCAGGGCGCCGGCCTTCTTCTCCGCGTTGGCCCGCTCCCGGCGGCGGCGCCGCTCGTCGGTCTCGCGCGCCTCCAGGTACGCCTTCCAGCCCAGGTTGTACACGTCGACCACGGATCGGGTGGCGTCGAGGAACCAGACCTTGTTGACCACCGACTCCAGCAGCGCGCCATCGTGGGAGATCACGATCAGGCCGCCCTTGTGGTTGGCGAGGAAGCCACGCAGCCAGGTGATCGAGTCCGCGTCGAGGTGGTTGGTCGGCTCATCCAGCAGCAGGATGCCGCCACCGTTCTCGCCGGCGTCCCGGAACAGGATCCGGGCCAGCTCGATGCGCCGTCGCTGACCGCCGGAGAGGGTGCCGATGGTCTGCGCGAGCGCGCGGTCCGGCAGGCCGAGGTTGGCGCAGATCCGCGCGGCCTCGGCCTCGGCGGCGTACCCGCCGAGGGCGGCGAACTGGTCCTCCAGCGCGCCGTAACGGCGGACCAACTTCTCGTCGGCGTCCTCGGCGAGCTTGGCCTCGATCTCCTGCATCTGGGACATCAGCACGTCCAGGCCGCGCGCGGAGAGCACCCGGTCGCGGCCGGTCACCTCCAGGTCGCCGGTGCGTGGGTCCTGCGGCAGGTAGCCGATGGCGCTGCGCTGGTCGATCTGCCCGGCGTACGGCTGCCCCTCGCCGGCGAGCACCTTCAGCGTGGTGGTCTTGCCGGCGCCGTTGCGACCGACCAGGCCGATCCGATCACCGGGCTGCACTCGCAGGGTGGTGTCGGACAGCAGGATCCGGGAACCGGCACGCAGCTCCAGGCCGGTGGCAGTGATCATTTCTTCGGGCTCGCTCTCGGGGTCTGGAAGGCTGACTCGGGGCACGCGAAACGGCCGGCGGGCTCAAGGGGCCCGACGGCGCGGGGCGGTTCAGCCTTCGCAGCGCAGCACCCAACCAGTGTACCGGGCGCTCCCGGACGCCCCTCCCGGATTACCAATCAAGATCATCGGGTACCGGAACGGCTGTCCGGACCCTGTCCGGCATTTCGGCGACAGAACGACATCCAAACGACAATCACCGGCATACGGCGATCGGGGTCAGCATGGAACTCAACGAGCGGGCCGAACTCGACACCTCCCAGGTCAACGACCGTGGCCGGGGCGGTGGGGCGGGCGGTGGCATCGGCATCCCGCTACCCGGTGGCGGCGGTCGGGGCGGGCTGATCGGCATCGTGGTGGCCGTGCTGGTCGCCCTGCTCGGCGGCGGGTTCGGCCTGAACGCGATGACCAACGGCGACGACGGCGGCGGGCAGGCCGGCGGCACCGACCTGGAGCAGCTGTGCTCACGCGAGAACGCCCAACGCTTCGACGACGTGCGCTGCCGCAACCTGCTCTTCGTCAACAGCATCCAGGCCTACTGGGAGAAGGCGTACCCGGAGCTGGACAACGGGAAGTACGAGCCGACCGACACCAACTTCTTCCAGGCCGCCGTGAACACCGGCTGCGGGCAGGCCGACTCGGGCGTCGGCCCCTTCTACTGCCCGGCCGACCGGCAGGTGTACATCGACCTGAGCTTCTACGACGAGCTGGCCTCCCGGTTCGGCGCCAAAGGCGAGTTCGCCCAGCCGTACGTGCTCGCCCACGAGTACGGCCACCACGTTCAGAACCTGCTCGGCACCAACGAGCGGGCCGGGCAGGGCGAGCAGAGCGGCCCCCTCTCGGCCTCAGTGCGGCTGGAGCTGCAGGCCGACTGCTACGCCGGTTCGTGGGCCAAGCACGCGACCGAGAGTAAGGACGAGACCGGCCAGGAGCCGCTGTTCACGTCGATCACCTCAAGCGACATCAGCGAGGCCATACAGGCCGCCGAGGCGATCGGCGACGACTCCATCCAGCAGCGTTCCGGCGGGCAGATCAACCCCGACCAGTTCACCCACGGCACCTCCGAGCAGCGGCAGCGCTGGTTCCGGCAGGGCTACGACCGCGGCGACCCGAAGGTCTGCGACACCTTCGCCACCGACCAGCTCTGAGGCGGCACCGACGAGGGCGCCCCGACGACCGGCATCGACCGTCGGGGCGCCCGTGGCGTGCTCAGGCCGCCGACGGTGCCGCTGCGCCGGGTGTCCCCGCAGCACCCCGTCAGGCAGCCGACGCGCTACCCCTGCAACGGTTTCTCCGCAGCACCCGTCAGTCGGCGGGGGCGGGATCGCGGACCAGGACGCGCACCGCCCGGGCGGCGGTCACCGCGGCGACCAGCACGGCGTGCCGCGGCTCGGGCACGTCGAGCAGCCGGTCGGCCCGCAGTGCGGCGAGCGGGGCGAGACGCCGGTCGGCGAGGATGCCGTCCACCGTGCGCCGGTCACCACCGGCCACCACGGCGTCGAGCGTGCCGGCCTGCGGCAGCAGCAGGCGTACCGCCAACTCGACGGCCTCGCCGAGGGCCGCCTTCGCCTGGTTGTCACGCCGACGGGCGAAGCGGTGCTGGGACCAGCCACCCGCGGCGGTACGGCCCTGCACGTAGCGACTGTCCACCTTGGAGACCACCAGGTCCTCCCCCGCGGCCACGCCCACCGCCACCGCGCTCTTGCGCGCCAGCAGCAGACCGATGCGGCGTGGCGCGACAGCGGCGGCGAGGAATCCGGGCAGGTCCCCGCCCGCCGGCGGGGCGGCCAGGTCGTCGGCGGCACCGGGTGGGGCGTGCAATTCCGCGGTAGCGCCGTCGGGGCCGGTGAGCAGCAGGCCGTACTCCTCGGTGGTCACGGCCGGCGGGCCATGCCGCTCGGCGAAGCCCTCGACCCAACGGCCGAGACGGGCGGGATCGACCTCCACCCAGCGGCCACCACCGGCAGCGGGTCGACTCGACATCCCCCAAACCTACGACACCACTCCCACCCGCCCCGCCCCGCAGCCCCGCCCGGCCGCCCCGTTCCCCCACCCGGCCAAACCCCGGTGATCATGAAGTTAGCGCCATCGATGCCGGCGTGTCGTGACCCCAACTTCATGATCACCGGGGGTGGGGCGCAGGGTGCGGGGTGCGGGGGCCGTGGGCGGGCGGGGTCAGGTGGTCAGGAGGGTGGTCAGGGCCAGGGCGGCGATGATGGCGCTGGAGGTGAGGGCGG
Source organism: Micromonospora sp. U21 (assembly GCF_018070045.1). Taxonomy (GTDB): domain Bacteria; phylum Actinomycetota; class Actinomycetes; order Mycobacteriales; family Micromonosporaceae; genus Micromonospora. The sequence goes on along the minus strand of NZ_JAGPYK010000038.1, from coordinate 5,439 downwards.
TGGCCCGCCGACCCCGCGGGCCGGTGAGGACCCGGCCGACCAACGTGCCACCGCCGGCGATGAGCAGCTGCCAGCTGGCCGAGGCCACGAACGCACCGAGCACGAACAGCGCCGCCGTCGACCGGGTGGGATCGGCGGCGTCACCCCGGCCGAGCACCAGCGCGGCGAAGTAGACCACCGTCGCCGGGTTGAGCAGCGTCAGCGCGAGAATGCCGCCGAACGCCCGCAGCGGGGTGTCCAGACCGCGACGGGTCCGGGCAGCGGTGACCGGAACGGGCCGCAGCGCCCGCCAGGCACCGTGCGCGGCGAGCGCGAGCAGCACCGCGGCGGCCGCCGCCCGCAGCGGGCCGGCCACCGGTGCGACGACACCGGCCACCGCCGCGCCAGCGAGGGCGGCGACGGCCGCGTACAGGCCGTCGGCGGTCGCCACGCCGAGCGCGCCGGCCGCCCCGACCCGGAACGAGGTACGGGCGGTGAGCCCCAGGATGAGCACCGCGATCGCGCCGACCGGGATGGCGACGCCGTAGCCGGCGACGAGGCCGGCGAGGAACGCCCCGGTCACGGTCGTCGGTGCCGGACCGAGGCGCGACCGGGGAGCGTGCGCTGTCGGGGTACGGCGGTGGCCGCGCCGACAGGAACCTGCATCCGGTACGCCTCAATCACGCGCTCATCCTGTAGCGCCCATCCCACCGGACACCACCGAATTTTCCGCCCCAGCCGCCCGGCCGGCGGGTGGTGCGGAAACGGGTCGAGCGCGGCACCCGTGACGGGCGCCGCGCTCGATGCTGCCGACCGGAGTCGGCTCAGACGTTGAAGCCGAGGGAGCGGAGCTGGTCCCGACCCTCGTCGGTGATCTTGTCCGGCCCCCACGGCGGGAGCCACACCCAGTTGATCCGGATGTCGTTGACCAGGCCGCCGCCGGGGCCGGTGGTCAGCGCCTGCCGGGCCTGGTCCTCGATCACGTCGGTCAACGGGCAGGCCGCCGAGGTGAGCGTCATGTCCAGGGTCGCGACGTTCTCGTCGTCGACGTGCACCCCGTACACCAGGCCCAGGTCGACCACGTTGATGCCGAGCTCCGGGTCGACGACGTCCTTCATCGCCTCCTCGATATCGGCGATCACGGCCTTGCTGACGCCAGCCGCCGGCGTGGCGGCGTCGTCGGCACCAGGGGTCGCGGCGTCGCCGGCACCCGGCGTCGCGGCACCTTCGGTCGTCGCGGCGCCGGCCTGCGGCGTCGCGGTGGCGTCACCGGCCTCCGGCGTCGCTGCGGTAGCGGTGTTCTCGCTCATGCCTTCACCTCCGGGCTCACGCCCACACCGGCGCGTGCCGCGGCGTCCTTGAACGCCATCCACGGCAGCAGCGCGCACTTGACTCGAGCGGGGTAGCGGGCCACGCCCGCGAAAGCCACCCCGTCACCGAGAACGTCCTCGTCCGGCGTGACCTGGCCACGGCCGGACATCAACTCGACGAACGCCTCGTGTACCACGAACGCCTCCCCCGCGACCCGACCGCGCAGCAACTCGTGCAGCACGCTCGCCGACGCCTGGCTGATCGAGCACCCCATCCCGTCGTACGAGATGTCGTGCAGCACGGCGCCGTCGGTGGCCACCCGGACGGTGACCTCGTCGCCGCAGGTCGGGTTGACGTGGTGCGCCTCCGCGACCTGGTCGCCCGAGTCGTCGGCGTCGCGCAGGCCACGCCCGTGCGGGTGCTTGTAGTGATCCAGGATGATCTCCTGGTAGAGCTGGTCGAGTTGCATCAGTCGAACACCTTCCGCACCTGCTCCAGACCGGCCACCAGAGCGTCGATCTCCTCGGTGGTGGTGTAGAGGTAGAACGAGGCCCGGGTCATCGCCGGGACACCGAACCGGCTGCACACCGGCTTCGCACAGTGGTGGCCCACCCGCACCTGCACGCCGAGCGAGTCGAGCACCTGACCCACGTCGTGCGGGTGCACGTCACCCAGCGCGAACGAGATGGTGCCGCCCCGGCCCACCGGCACGGTCGGGCCGAAGATCCGCAGGTCGCGCACCGAGCCGAGGGTGTCCAGCGCGTACGCGGTCAGCTCCTTCTCGTGCCACTGGATGGCCGGCATCCCGACCCCGGTGAGGTAGTCCACCGCCGCGCCGAGCGCGACCGCCTCGGCGATCGGCGGGGTGCCGGCCTCGAACCGGGCCGGCGGAGCGGCGAACGTCGACCTGGCCATGGTGACCGTCTCGATCATCGAGCCGCCGCCGAAGACCGGCGGCATCGCCGCCAGCAGCTCGCCCCGGCCCCAGAGCACACCGATGCCGGTCGGCCCGCACATCTTGTGCCCGGTGAACACGATGTAGTCGGCGTCCAGGTCGACCACGTCGATGGGCAGGTGCGGCACCGACTGCGAGCAGTCCAGCAGCAGCAGCGCGCCCACCTCACGGACCCGCGCGGTGATCCGGGACGTGGCGTTGATCGTGCCGAGGATGTTCGACATGTGCACCAGCGAGACGATCTTCGTCCGCTCGGTGACCAGGTCGTCCAGGCCGGACTCGTCGAGCCGGCCGCTGTCGGTGACCGGGAACCAGCGCAGGGTCGCGCCGGTCCGCTCGCAGAGCAGCTGCCACGGGACGATGTTCGAGTGGTGCTCCATCTCGGAGATCACCACCTCGTCGCCCGGGCCCAGCCGGAACCGCGGGTCAGCGTCGGGTCGCAGCGACGCGTTGGAGAAGGCGTACGCCACGATGTTGATCGCCTCGGTGGAGTTCTTGGTGAACACCACCTCGTCAGGGCTCGACGCGTTGAGGAACGCGGCGACCTTGGCCCGCGCCCCCTCGTACGCCTCGGTGGCCTCGGTGCCCAGGGTGTGCACCGAGCGCGACACGTTGGCGTTGTGCAGGGCGTAGTGCTCCCCGAGCACGTCGAGCACCTGCCGGGGCTTGTGCGAGGTGTTGGCGCTGTCGAGGTAGACCAGCGGGTGCCCGTTGACCTCCCGGTCCAGGATCGGGAAGTCGGCGCGCACCCGGGCCACGTCGAAACGCGGCACGTCGTCGTACTGCGGCATCCCTGTCGGGATCGCGATGCTGGTCATCTCGGCAGCGCCTCTCCCGCTCAGGCCTTGGCCGTGCCGGCCCCGGCGGCGTACCGCTCGTAGCCCTCGGCCTCGAGCTTGTCGGCCAGCTCCGGGCCGCCCTGCTCGACGATCCGGCCGGCCACGAAGACGTGCACGAAGTCCGGCTTGATGTAGCGCAGGATCCGCGTGTAGTGGGTGATCAGCAGCACGCCGGTGTCGCCGTTGTCGCGGACCCGGTTGACACCCTCGCTGACGACCCGCAGCGCGTCCACGTCGAGGCCGGAGTCGGTCTCGTCGAGGATCGCGATCTTCGGCTTGAGCAGCTCCAGCTGGACGATCTCGTGCCGCTTCTTCTCACCGCCGGAGAAGCCCTCGTTGACGTTGCGCTGGGCGAACGCCGGGTCCATCTGGAGCCGCTCCATCGCCCCGCGCAGCTCGCCGCCCCAGGTACGCAGCTTCGGCGCCTCGCCGTCGATGGCGGTCTTCGCGGTGCGCAGGAAGTTCGCCACCGACACGCCGGGCACCTCGACCGGGTACTGCATGGCCAGGAAGAGGCCGGCGCGGGCCCGCTCGTCGACGGTCATGGCGAGCACGTCCTCGCCGTCGAGGGTCACCGAGCCGCCGGTGATCTCGTACTTGGGGTGGCCGGCGATCGAGTACGCCAGGGTGGACTTGCCGGAGCCGTTCGGGCCCATGATGGCGTGGGTCTCACCGGAGCGGACGGTCAGGTCGACGCCCGACAGGATCGGCTTGAGCTCACCCTCGGGCAGCTTGACCGACACCTTCAGGTCGCGGATCTCCAGGGTGCTCATTATCGGGTCACTCCATTACTCGGCGTCAGGCTGAGGTAGATGTCGCCGTCGCGGACTTCGACGGGGTAGACGGGTACGGGTTCGGTGGCCGGCAACCCGGAGGGCTGCCCGGTGCGCAGGTCGAAGCGCGAGCCGTGCAGCCAGCACTCGAGCGTGCAGCCGTCGACCTCACCCTCGGAGAGGGCGACCGAGGCGTGCGAGCACTCGTCGTAGGCGGCGTAGAACTGGCCGTCCTCGCCGTGCACCAGCGCGATCGGGGTGCCGTCGACGTCCGCGCTGATCGCGGTGCCCTTCGGCACATCCTCGGTGGAGCAGATCCGGATCATCAGGCGCCGGCCTTGGCCAGCCGGGCCTCGATCGCGTCGCCGAGGCGCTCGCGCAGCGACTCCACCGGGATCTTGTTGATCAGCTCGGCGAAGAAGCCGCGGACCACCAGGCGGCGGGCCTCGCCCTCCGGGATGCCCCGGGCCATCAGGTAGAACAGCTGCTCGTCGTCGAAGCGGCCGGTCGCGCTGGCGTGGCCGGCGCCGGCGATCTCGCCGGTCTCGATCTCCAGATTGGGTACGGAGTCCGCCCGCGCGCCGTCGGTGAGCAGCAGGTTCCGGTTGATCTCGTACGTGTCGGTGCCGGTCGCCTCGGCCCGGATCAGCACGTCACCCACCCAGACGGTGTGCGCGTCCTCGCCCTGCAGGGCGCCCCGGTAACCGACGTAGCTGCGGCAGTCGGGCACGCTGTGGTCCACCAGCTGCCGGTGCTCGAGGTGCTGGCCGGAGTCGGCGAAGTAGACGCCGTACAGCTCGGCCTCGCCGCCGCGGCCGGTGTACTCCACCGAGGTGTACTGCCGGACCAGGTCACCGCCGAGGCTGACCTGGACGTGCGTCACCCGGGCGTCCCGACCCAGCTTGATCTTGAGGTGCTGTGCCTGCACCGCGTCGTCGGCCCAGTCCGCGACGGTGACCAGGATCAGCTTCGCCCCGTCGGCCACGGAGACCTCGACGTTGTCGGCCAGGGTCGCCGAGCCGACGTGCTCCAGCACCAGGGTCATCTCGGCGAACCGGCCCACCTCGACGAAGGTGTGCCCGAAGGCCACGCCCTCGGCGCTGTCACCGACCACCCGCAGGCTCACCGGCGCACCCACCACGACGTCGCTGGCCACCGTGAGCAGCAGCGCCTGGCCGGCGCCGCCGTAGGCGAGCGCGCTGACCCGGTCGACCGGGGTGAGCACGCTGCCCACCCGCGGGTCGTCGGTGCCGATCCGCTCGACGGCCACGCCCTCGGGCAGGTCGCCGTACTCGTGCCGGACCGTGCCGGTGGCGGCCTGTGGCTCACCGGCGAGGCCGCGCAGCCGCTTGAGCGGGGTGAAACGCCACTCCTCCTCCAGGCCGGTGAGGGCCGGGAAGTCGGCGACGTCGTACGAGCGCAGCGCCTGCGACTTGGTGCTGGGCGGCGCGGAAGCCTGGGTAGTCATGTCTTCCTTGGTCTGTTTTACGACGGTGTCTGGTGCTCGGTCGGCGGGCCCGCTCAACCCCGCCCCCCCCGCCGGCCCGGCGGCGTCACCCCACCCCCCCCGCCAAAAGGTGTT
>NZ_JAGPYK010000037.1 GCF_018070045.1 Micromonospora sp. U21 | reverse complement strand
CCCCCGCCCCCGACGACCCCCGCCCCGCGTCGATCTAGGGCAGATCGTCGTGATCGGAGGTCCAGTAGCGACAAGCTGCCCTAGATCGGCGGTGAGAGGGCGGGCGGGCGACGGGGCGAGGGTGGGAGAGGGCGGGCGAGGGATGGGGAGAGGGGAGCGGGCGCGTGACGCCTGAGGAAATTCTGAGCGTTGACCGGGCGCACGTCTGGCATCCGTACGCCGCGCTGCCGCCGGCGAACGCGCCGTACGTGGTGCAGAGCGCCGAGGGGGTACGGCTGCGGCTCGCCGACGGCCGGGAACTGGTGGACGGGATGTCGTCCTGGTGGGCGGCGATCCACGGGTACCGGCATCCGACGTTGGACGCGGCGGTGACCGACCAGCTCGGCCGGATGAGCCACGTGATGTTCGGCGGGCTCACCCACGAGCCCGCGGTCCAGCTCGCCCGGACCCTGGTCGAGCTGACCCCGGACGGCCTGGAGCACGTCTTCCTGGCCGACTCCGGTTCGATCAGCGTCGAGGTGGCGGTGAAGATGTGCCTGCAGTACCAGCGGGCCGTCGGCCGGCCGCAGAGGCGCCGGCTGGCCACCTGGCGGGGCGGTTACCACGGCGACACGTTCCACCCGATGAGCGTCTGCGACCCGGAGGGCGGGATGCACCACCTCTGGGGTGACGTGCTGCCCCGGCAGGTCTTCGCCCCGGTCCCGCCGGGTGGTTTCGCCGATCCGCCCGACGAGGCGTACGTGGCGGCGCTGGTGGACGCGGTCGAGCGGCACGCCGACGAACTGGCGGCGGTGATCGTCGAGCCGGTGGTGCAGGGCGCCGGCGGGATGCGTTTTCACCATCCGGGGTACCTGCGGGTGCTGCGCGAGGTGACCCGCGCGCACGGGATCCTGCTGATCTTCGACGAGATCGCCACCGGCTTCGGTCGTACCGGCACGATGTTCGCCGCCGAGCACGCCGGGGTGACCCCGGACGTGATGTGCCTGGGCAAGGCCCTCACCGGCGGCTACCTGACCCTGGCGGCGACGCTCTGCACCCCGCGGGTGGCCCAGGCGATCTCGGCCACCGGCGTGCTGGCGCACGGGCCCACCTTCATGGGCAACCCGTTGGCCTGCGCGGTGGCCAACGCCTCCGTCGGGCTGCTGCGGGCCGGGGACTGGGCGGCGCAGGTGTCCAGGATCGGTGCCGGCCTGCGCGCCGGACTGGAGCCGCTGCGCGGCACGCCGGGCGTGGCCGACGTGCGGGTCCTCGGCGCGATCGGGGTGGTCCAACTCGATCACGAGGTCGACCTCGGCGCGGCCACCGCGGCGGCGGTCGACCGCGGGGTGTGGCTGCGACCGTTCCGCGACCTGATCTACACGATGCCGCCGTACGTCACCGGCGACGCCGACCTGGCCCGGATCGCGTCCGGAGTGGCGGCGGCGGTGGCGGCCGGCTGAGCCGGCCCCGGCGCCGGTTCAGAGCTACCCGTGGCGGGCTGCCGCCCGGACGAGGAGAGGGGAGTACCGGATGGAAAGCTTCGGCACCCGGCTGCACCGGGCGATGAGCGAGCGGGGACCGCTCTGTGTGGGCATCGACCCGCATCCCGGTCTGCTGGCCCGCTGGGGCCTCACCGACGACGTTCAGGGGCTCGACCGGTTCACCCGGATCGTGGTGGACGCCCTCGGTGACCGGGTTGCGGTGGTCAAGCCTCAGTCGGCCTTTTTCGAGCGTTTCGGGTCCCGCGGTGTGGCGATTCTTGAGTCAACTATCCGACAGTTACGCGATGCCGGTTCGCTCGTTCTGCTCGACGTCAAGCGCGGAGACATCGGCTCGACGGTCAGCGCGTACGCCTCCGCGTACCTTGATCCATCCAGTCCGCTGTATGTCGACGCGGTCACCGCGAGTCCCTACCTGGGGGTAGGTTCCCTGGCGCCGATGTTCGAGCTGGCCGCCGAGCACGGCGGTGGGGTGTTCGTGCTGGCCCTCACCTCGAACCCGGAGGGAGCCGTCGTGCAGCGGGCCCGCGCGGCCGACGGCCGCACCGTGGCGCAGACCGTGATCGACGAGATTTCCCAGCTCAACAGGGGTGCGGACCCTCTCGGCAGCTTCGGGCTGGTGGTCGGCGCGACCATCGGCGAGACCGGTCACGACCTCTCCGGGGTGGGTGGTCCGCTGCTCGCGCCGGGGCTCGGCGCGCAGGGTGCCGGCGCCGCCGATCTGCGGATCGTCTTCGGCTCCAGCCTCGCCGCGGTGCTCCCGTCGTACTCCCGGGAGGTGCTCTCCGCCGGCCCCGACGCCGCCGCCCTGCGGGCTGCCGCGGACCGGGTGCTGGCCGAGTGCCGGGGCGTTCTGGCTGCCCGGTGACTGACTGACGGCTCGGTCACTTTGCGATGATCATCGCGCGTCCACGTTGCCGAAAGCTCCGTTGACCGCTAGTTTTCCCCGCGCTGGGAACCACGGACCCCTTGGTTCACAGCGACACCACGTTTCACAGATGCGGCGGTGCGCCCCGCCCGCCGCGATAGGGACCTGAGGAGAACTGGTGCCGCTCCCGTCACTGACCCCCGAACAGCGCGCTGCCGCGCTCGAGAAGGCCGCGGAGATCCGCAAGGCCCGTGCCGAGCTGAAGGAGCAGCTCAAGCAGGGCAAGACCACCCTTGGTGCCGTCCTCGAGCGGGCCGAGAGCGACGACGTCGTGGGTAAGCTCAAGGTTTCGGCCGTCCTGCAGGCCATGCCGGGCATCGGCAAGATCCGGGCTACCCAGATCATGGAGAAGCTCAAGATCGCCGACAGCCGTCGCCTGCGCGGCCTCGGTGAGCAGCAGCGCAAGGCACTGCTTGGAGAGTTCGCCGCCAACTGAACCTGGCAGCGTGTAGAAACAAGCAGTGAGCACGGATGACGAGGCGCGCCCGGCGGCTCGGCTCACTGTCCTGGCTGGACCTTCGGGTTCCGGCAGGGAGAGTGTCGTCGAGCTTGTCCGGGCGCGTTCTCCGTCCGTGTGGATCCCGGTGCCGGCGACCACCCGGCCGCGCCGGGAGCGGGAGATCGACGGGGAGGACCGGGTCTTCCTCGCTCCGGCCGAGTTCGATCGCCGGGTGGCCGTCGGTGAGCTGCTGGAGTGGTCCCGGATCGGCCCGCACCGCCGGGGCACCCCGTACCCGCCGCTGCGCGCCCGGCTCGACGCGGGGCAGCCGGTGCTCCTCCCGCTCGACGTGACCGGCGCCCAGCTGGTCCGGGCACGACTGCCCGACGCCCGGCTGGTGCTGCTGAGCCCGCCCGGTCACCGGCCCGACGCCGCGGTGGCGGCGACCTTCGAGCACGCCCTGACCCACGACCTCACCGATCGCGTGGTCGCCGAGCTGGTAGGCTTACTCGGTTCTTCTTATCCGGATCCGGCCTGGTCGCGCGTGCGCGGCTGACAGCCGGCCGCCGTTGAGACTCAGCACCGCGTCCGCGCGGCTCGAAAGACGCAGAGGTTAATTCGTGGGATCCATCGCCAACCCCGAAGGCATCACCAACCCGCCGATCGACGAGCTCCTCGAGAAGACGACGTCGAAGTACGCGCTGGTCATCTTCGCCGCCAAGCGCGCGCGCCAGGTCAACGCTTACTACAGCCAGCTCGGCGAGGGCCTGCTGGAGTACGTCGGCCCGCTCGTCGAGACCACCCCTCAGGAGAAGCCCCTCTCCATCGCCATGCGCGAGATCAACGGGGGCCTGCTCACCGCTGAGCCGACCGACCAGCCGTAAGCCGTCCCGCGTCGATGTCCGCCGGGATCGTCCTCGGGGTCGGCGGTGGCATCGCCGCCTACAAGGCCTGCGAGCTGCTGCGGCTCTTCACCGAATCGGGTCACCGGGTTCGCGTCGTGCCGACCGCGTCGGCGCTCCGCTTCGTCGGAGCGCCGACCTGGGCAGCGCTCTCCGGCCAGCCGATCGCCGACGACGTCTGGTCCGACGTGCACGAGGTGCCACACGTGCGGCTCGGCCAGCATGCCGACCTGGTGGTGGTCGCGCCGACCACCGCCGACCTGCTCGCCAAGGCCGCCCACGGGCTCGCCGACGACCTGCTGACCAACACGCTGTTGACCGCGCGCTGCCCGGTGGTGCTGGCTCCGGCCATGCACACCGAGATGTGGGAGCACCCGGCCACCGTGGCCAACGTCGCCACACTGCGCGCCCGTGGTGTGCGGGTCATCGAGCCGGCCGTGGGCCGGCTCACCGGCGTCGACACCGGCAAGGGCCGGCTGCCCGACCCGGCGGAGATCTTCACGGTCGCCCGTCGGGTCCTGGCCCGGGGCGGGGCCGCCCCCGCCGACCTGGCCGGCCGCCGGATGGTGGTCACCGCGGGTGGCACCCGCGAGCCGCTGGACCCGGTCCGATTTCTCGGCAACCGTTCCTCGGGCAAGCAGGGCTACGCGTTCGCCCGGGCGGCCGTCGCCCGGGGCGCCCGGGTCACCCTGATCGCGGCCAACGTCTCCCTCGCCGACCCGGCCGGGGTCGACCTGGTCCGGGTGGGCACCACCGGCGAGCTGCGGGAGGCGACGCTGAAGGCCGCCGTCGAGGCCGACGCGGTCGTGATGGCGGCCGCTCCGGCCGATTTCCGGCCGGCGACGTACGCGCCTGGCAAAATCAAGAAGTCGGACGACGGTGTCGCGCCCACCATCGAGCTCGTCACGAACCCGGACATCGCGGCAGAGCTCGGCCAGCGCAAACGACCGGAGCAGGTGCTGGTGGTGTTCGCCGCCGAGACCGGCGACGCGGAGGCCAACGGCCGGGCGAAACTCGCCCGGAAGCGGGCCGACCTGATCGTGGTCAACGAGGTCGGCGTGGACAAGGTCTTTGGCGCCGACACCAACACGGTGACGGTCCTCGGCGCGGACGGCTCGGTCAGCCGGCTGCCGGAGCAGGCCAAGGAGGATGTGGCCGACTCCGTCTGGGATCTCGTCGTGGCGCGGTTGCCCGGCCGCTCCTGACGGGTGGAACAGGGCGCGACCGATCCCGACACCCGCCGCAGCGGTGACTAGACTGCCGCGGAATGACTTCACACGCTTAGGAGTGCCGTGACACGCCGCCTCTTCACGTCCGAATCGGTCACGGAAGGCCACCCGGACAAGATCGCCGACCAGATCAGCGATGGCATCCTCGACGCCCTGCTCGCCGAGGATCCGCGCAGCCGGGTGGCGGTGGAAACCATGATCACCACCGGCCAGGTGCACATCGCCGGTGAGGTGACCACCAAGGCGTACGCCGACATCCCGACGATCGTCCGCCGGACCATCCTCGACATCGGCTACGACTCGTCGAAGAAGGGCTTCGACGGCGCCTCCTGCGGTGTCAGCGTCTCCATCGGCGCGCAGTCCGAGGACATCGCGCAGGGCGTGGACAATGCCTTCGAGCTGCGCACCGGGGCCTCGGAGAGCGCGCTGGACGCGCAGGGCGCCGGGGACCAGGGCATGATGTTCGGCTTCGCCTGCTCGGAGACGCCCGAGCTGATGCCGCTGCCGATCGCGTTGGCACACCGACTGGCCCGCCGGCTCGCCGCGGTACGCAAGGACGGCACCATCCCGTACCTGCGCCCGGACGGCAAGACCCAGGTGACCATCGAGTACGAGGGGCTGCGCCCGGTCCGGCTCAACACCGTGGTCGTGTCCAGCCAGCACGCCGCGGACATCTCGCTGGAGTCGCTGCTCACGCCGGACGTGCGCGACCACGTCATCGCTCCGGAGCTGGAGAGCCTCGGTCTGGACACCGACGGCTACCGGCTGCTGGTCAACCCGACCGGCCGGTTCGAGATCGGTGGCCCGATGGGCGACGCCGGGCTGACCGGTCGCAAGATCATCGTCGACACCTACGGCGGGTACGCCCGGCACGGCGGCGGCGCGTTCTCCGGCAAGGACCCGTCCAAGGTGGACCGCTCGGCCGCGTACGCGATGCGCTGGGTGGCCAAGAACGTGGTCGCCGCCGGTCTGGCCGAGCGCTGCGAGGCCCAGGTCGCGTACGCCATCGGCAAGGCGCACCCGGTGAGCCTGTTCATCGAGACGTTCGGCACCGAGACCGTGCCGGTCGCCTCGATCGAGAAGGCCGTCACCGAGGTGTTCGACCTGCGCCCGGCCGCGATCATCCGGGATCTCAACCTGCTCCGCCCGATCTACCAGCAGACCGCCGCGTACGGCCACTTCGGCCGCGAGCTGCCGGACCTGAGCTGGGAGAGCACCGACCGGGCCGCCGACCTCAAGTCGGCCGCGGGAGCCTGACCGCCACCAGGCGCAGCGACCGGCGACCCGCGGAAGGGTCGCCGGTCGCGCGCGTCTGCGTGGACGTCCCGCTGCCGCACCTGGACCGGCCGTTCGACTACCTGGTGCCCGCCGAGCTGGACGCCGTCGCGGTGCCCGGCACCCGGGTGAAGGTGCGCTTCGCGGGGCAGCTCGTCGACGGCTGGCTGCTGGCCCGCGCCGACGACTCCGGGCACACCGGCCGGCTCGCCTACCTGGAGAAGGTGGTCTCACCGGAGCCGGTGCTGGCACCCGAGGTCGCCCGGTTGGCCCGCGCGGTCGCCGACCGGTACGCGGGCAGCCTCGCCGACGTGCTCCGGCTCGCCGTGCCACCCCGGCACGCGCGGGTCGAGAAGGAGGCCCGCGGCGGCTCGCCCGCACCACCGGCCGCCGCCGACGGTGCCGCTGACGCGGCCGCGAGCGGCTCCTCCGACCCTGCGAGCGCCGAGCCGACGGCGACGATGGGGCCGGGGACCGACGAGTCCGGGATGGCCGTCCCCGCGACCGTGCGGCCGGCGTCCGCGACCGCCGAGTCCGCGACCGCCGAGTCCGCGACCGCCGAGTCCGCGACCGCCGAGTCCGCGACCGCCGAGTCCGCGACCGCCGAGTCCGCGACCGGCGGCTCCGCGCCCGTCCACCCGACGAGCCTGCGGCCCGCGTCCACCGAACCCGGGTCCGTGGCGACCGCGACGGCCGAGTTGGGCGCGGGACCTCCCGGCGGACCGGGGTGGGTGGTCGATCCGCGCGGGTGGCGGGACTACCCGACCGGTCCGGCCCTCCTGCGCGCGCTCACAGACGGCCGGGCGCCCCGGGCCGTCTGGTCGGCGCTGCCCGGCGAGGACTGGGCCGCCCGCTACGCCGACGCGGTCGCCGCCACCGTCGCCGGAGGCCGCGGCGCGGTCGTCGTGGTGGCCGACGCCCGCGACCTCGATCGGCTGGACGCCGCGCTCACCGGCGTGCTCGGTCCGGGACGGCACGTCACCCTCTCCGCCGCGCTCGGTCCGGCCCGGCGCTACCGCGCGTTCCTCGCCGCCCGGCGGGGGGAGGTGCCGGTGGTGATCGGCACCCGGGCGGCGATGTTCGCCCCGGTGGACCGGCTCGGCCTGGTCGCCGTCTGGGACGACGGCGACGACCTGCACGCCGAGCCCCGGGCCCCGTACCCGCACGCCCGGGACGTGCTGCTCACCCGCGCCCAGCTCGCCGAGGCCGGCGCCCTGGTCGGCGGGTACGCCCGCACCGCCGAGGCGCAGCTGCTGGTGGAGACCGGCTGGGCCCGGGAGGTGATCGCCGACCGGGCGACCGTGCGGGCCCGTATCCCGGCCATCGCGCCGACCGGCGACGACCCGCAGCTGGCCCGCGACCCCGGTGCGGCCACCGCCCGGCTACCCAGCCTGGCCTGGACGGCCGCCCGCGACACCCTCCGGGCGGACCTGCCGGTGCTGGTGCAGGTGCCCCGGCGCGGCTACCTGCCCTCGATCGCCTGCGCGGACTGCCGCACCCCGGCCCGCTGCGCGCACTGCGCCGGGCCGCTCGCGCTGCCCTCGGCCGGTGGCACCCCGGCCTGCCGCTGGTGCGCCCGGGTAGCCGCCGCGTACGCCTGCCCCGAGTGCGGTGGCCGGCGGCTACGGGCCGCGGTGACCGGCGCCCGGCGTACCGCCGAGGAGCTGGGCCGGGCGTTCCCCGGCGTGCCAGTGCGCACCTCCGGCCGGGAGGAGGTGCTGAGCGACGTGCCCGGCGGCGCGGCCCTGGTGGTCGCCACGCCCGGCGCCGAGCCGGTCGCCGAGGGCGGCTACGGCGCGGTGCTGCTGCTCGACTCGTGGGCCCTGCTGACCCGGGCCGACCTGCGCGCCGGCGAGGAGGCGCTGCGCCGGTGGCTGGCCGCCGCAGCGCTGGCCCGCCCGGCCCCGACCGGCCGGGTGGTGGTGGTCGCCGACGGCGCGCTCGCCCCGGTGCAGGCGCTGCTGCGCTGGGACGCCGGCTGGTTCGCCGGCCGGGAACTGGCCGAGCGCCGCGAGCTGGGCTTCCCACCGGCGGTACGGATGGCCAGCGTCACCGGCTCGGCCGAGGCGGTGGCCGACCTGCTCGCCGCGGCCCGGCTGCCCGACGACGCCGAGGTGCTCGGGCCGGTGCCGGCCGAGGAGGGCCGCGAGCGGATGCTGGTGCGGGTGCCCCGGGCCCGGGCCGCCGCGATGGCCGAGGCGCTGCACTCGGCCGCGGGGGCACGCGCGGCCCGCAAGGCCGCCGACCCCGTCCGCCTCCAGGTCGATCCGCTGAGCCTGTTCTGAGCCGGATGGCGGGCGCTGGCGGCCCGCCGACCTGCACCGGAGTGCTGGTCCTCGCACACCGCGTCCGGCAAAGCGCTGGCGGCGGGGTGGTAGCATCGCCCGTCATGCCCGGGCGCACGACGGATCAAGGTCGCGGTGCGGCGTCAGACGCGCCGAGCTGGGAGCCGTCGCAGGATGGCAGCGACGATGGCGGGAACGCGTCGGTCGGACGCGATGTCGATGATGTCAAAGAGCCGGTGATCAGGGGTGGACCAGTCGTGACCGTTCGACAATCGATCGTCTTCAACGGCGACCTCGGCAGCGGCAAGAGCACCGTGTCGGTGGAGATCGCCAAGCGGCTCGGCATGCGCCGGGTCAGCGTGGGTGACCTCTACCGGGAGATGGCGCAGCAGCGACAGATGACCGCGCTGCAGCTCAACCTGCACGCCGAGCTCGACCAGGCCGTCGACGGCTACGTCGACCAGCTCCAACGGGACATCGCCGCCTCCGGCGAGCACCTCGTCATGGACTCCCGGCTGGCGTGGCACTTCTTCACCGACGCGCTCAAGGTGCACATGATCACCGAGCCGGCTGAGGCGGCCCGCCGCGTGCTGGCCCGGCCGTCCGGGCCGGCGGAGAGCTACGCCACGCTGGAGGAGGCCAAGGCCAAGCTGCGCGAGCGCAGCGAGAGCGAGCGCAACCGGTTCATCATCCGGTACGGGGTGGACAAGGCCCGACTGCGCAACTACGACCTGATCTGCGACACCACCCGCGCCTCCGCCGACGAGGTGGTCGAGCACATCATCGCCGCGTACGAGGGGACGCTCGGCGGCGAGGTGCTGCGCGACGAACCGCCGCTGTTGCTGCTGGACCCGGCCCGGGTCTACCCGACCGAGGACATCGCCACCCTGCGCGGGCTGTGGGACTCCGAGTTCGTCGGCGACGTGGCCGAGGCCGGCGACGCGGCGCTGGAGCCGCTGAAGATCGGGTTCACCGGTGAGTACTTCTTCGTCGTCGACGGTCACCGCCGGCTCAGCGCCGCCCTGCAGAACGGCTTCTCGCTGGTCCCCGCCCAGCTCGTGGCGGAGGTCGACGAGCCGGTGGTGGGCGGAATGAGCGCGATCGACTACTTCGTCGCGCAGGTGCGCCCCGGCCTGGTCTACGACTGGGAGGCCGCCCACAAGATCCAGCTGCCGCTGCCGGAGCCCGCGCTGCTCGGCGGCGACGCGGTCCTCGCGGGGGACCCGGGCGCCAGCGCCTGACCCCACTTCCCGCTCCGGAGGATGCCAGGCGTCGGCGGCGTGGGCATGATGGAGCCTCCGACGCATCGACGGGGAGGCCGGCCATGGAGGCTGCCGAGGCGCTCACACTGCTCATGTCGCCGCAGGGGCGGGTCGACCCGTACCCGACGTACGAGCGGCTGCGGGCGCACGGGCCGGTGGTGCAGGCCCTGCCCGGCCTGTACGTGGTGACCGGCTACCCGGAGGCCGACGAGCTGCTGCGTGACCCACGGCTCGGGGTGCTGGACGACGCGCTGCGGGACCAGGTCTGGCCCAACTGGCGTGAGAGCCCGGCGATCTCGTCGATCGCCCGGTCCATGCTGCGGACCAACCCACCCGACCACAGCCGGATGCGTCGGCTCGCCGCTGGCGCGTTCAGCCCGCGCCGGATCGCCGGGATGCGCGACGTGGTGCGTGCCCAGGCGGAGGCCCTGCTCGACGAGATGCTGGAGCGTGCCGCGGACGGTGCGCCCGTCGACGTGCTGGCCGACTTCGCGTACCCGCTGCCGGTGGGGGTGATCTGTGCGCTGCTCGGCGTACCGGCCACCGACCGGCCGTTGTTCCGCCGCTGGGCCGGCGACCTGACCGGGGTGCTGGAGCCGGAGATCACCGTCGAGGAGCTGGCCGTCGCCGACGCCGGCGCCGCCGAGCTGCGCGCGTACTTCACCGAGCTGGTCGCCGCCCGCCGCCGGACCCCGGCCGACGACCTGACCACCGCGCTGGTCCAGGTGCACGACACCGACGGCGACCGGCTCACCGGCGACGAGCTGCTGGCCAACCTGGTGGTGCTGCTGGTCGCCGGCTTCGAGACCACCACCAACCTGCTCGGCAACGGCCTGGTGGTGCTGCTGGGGCACCCCGGGGCCGCCGCCGCGCTGCGCGCCGACCCCGGGCTCGCCCCGGCGTACGTCGAGGAGCTGCTGCGCTACGACTCGCCGGTGCAGCTGACCACCCGGACCACTACCGCGCCGGTGCGCTGCGGCGGGCTGGACCTGCCGACCGGCAGCACGGCCCTGCTGCTGCTCGGCGCGGCCAACCGTGACCCGCGCCGCTTCCCCGACCCGCAGCGCTTCGACCCGACGCGCGACCAGGCGCACCCGCTCTCCTTCGGCGCCGGCCCGCACTACTGTCTCGGCGCCGGGCTGGCCCGGCTGGAGGCGCAGCTGGCATTCCCGATGCTGCTGCGCCGGCTGCCCGAGCTGGCCCTGGCCGGGACGCCCCGGCACCGGACCCGGCTGACCCTGCGCGGGTACCAGAGCCTGCCGGTGACGCTGGGCACACCCGCGGTGGTCGATCGAGGTACGCCGGCCGGCGCCCACCCGGGCACTCCGTAGACTGGTACGCACCGCTCGTCCCACCCATGAAGGAGCCGTCCCGCGTGACCGTCCAGCCCATCCGTCTTTTTGGGGATCCGGTGCTGCGCACGCCGGCCGATCCGGTGGTCGACTTCGACGTCGAACTGCGTAGGCTCATCGCCGATCTGACCGACACGATGCGTGAGCAGAACGGCGCCGGCCTGGCCGCGCCGCAGCTCGGTGTGGGCCTGCGGGTGTTCGCCTTCGACGTCGACGACGTGCTGGGGCACCTGGTCAACCCGGTGCTCGACTTCCCCGACGAGGAGGAGCAGGACGGCCCGGAGGGCTGCCTGTCCATCCCCGGGCTCTACTTCGACACCAAGCGCCGGCAGAACGTGATCGCCAAGGGCTTCAACGGCTACGGCGACCCGCTCCAGATCGTCGGCACCGGGCTGATGGCCCGCTGCGTGCAGCACGAGACCGACCACCTCGACGGCGTGCTCTTCCTGGACCGGCTCGACGCCGCCGGTCGCAAGGAGGCGATGAAGGCGATCCGCCAGGCCGAGTGGTACGACCCGTCCGCCCCACCGGTGGTCAAGGTCAACCCGCACGCCGCGGGCAGCCCCTTCGGCCTGGGTCGGTGACCCGGATGCGTGTGATCTTCGCCGGTACGCCGGCCGTCGCCGTCCCCGCCCTGGCCGCCGTCGCCGCCTCCCGGCACGACCTGGTCGCGGTGGTCACCCGGCCTGATGCGCCCGCCGGGCGCGGGCGTGGCCTGTCCCGTTCCCCGGTCGGCGAGTGGGCCGACGAGCACGGCATCGAGGTGCTCACCCCGGCCCGCCCCCGTGACCCGGAGTTCCTCGACCGGCTGCGCGAGCTGGCACCGGACTGCGTGCCGGTGGTCGCCTACGGCGCGCTCGTCCCGCCGGTCGCGCTGGAGATCCCCCGGTACGGCTGGATCAACCTGCACTTCTCGCTGCTGCCCGCCTGGCGCGGCGCCGCGCCCGTGCAGCACGCGGTGCTGCACGGTGACGAAATGACCGGGGCCAGCGTCTTCCAGCTGGAGCAGGGCCTGGACACCGGGCCGGTCTTCGGCACCCTGACCGACGAGATCCGCCCCGGCGACACCTCCGGTGACCTGCTGGAGCGCCTCGCCGAGTCCGGCGCCGGGCTGCTGGTGGCGGTGCTCGACGCGATCGCCGACGGCACCGCCCGGGCCGAGCCGCAGCGGACCGACGGGGTGTCGCTGGCACCGAAACTCACCGTGGAGGACGCCCGCGTGCGCTGGACCGACCCCGCCTTCGCCGTGGACCGGCGGATCCGGGCCTGCACCCCGGCCCCGGGCGCCTGGACGACCTTCCGGGGCGAGCGGGTGAAGCTCGGCCCGGTGGTGGCGGCAGCCGACGGCCCCGACCTGAAACCGGGGGAGTTGCTGGTGGAGAAGGCCCGGGTGCTGGTCGGTACGGCCACCGTGCCGGTGCGACTGGGCGAGGTCCGGGCCGCCGGCAAGCGGGCCATGCCGGCGACCGACTGGGCGCGCGGCGTCCGGGTCAGCACCGGCGAGGAGTTCGCGTGACGGCGCCGGAGGGGACGCGCCCGACGCGTGGTGGCCCGTCTGCCGGTCGTGGCGGGGACCGCCGGCCGGTCCGGCCACCGGTGGACCGCCCGCGGCGCGCGGCGTACGAGGCGGTCGCCGCGGTGCACCGCGACGACGCGTTCGCCAACCTGGTGCTGCCCACCATCCTGCGCGAGGAGGGGCTGTACGGCCGGGACGCGGCCTTCGCCACCGAGCTGACCTACGGCACCCTGCGTCACCTGGGCACCCTGGACGCGATCCTGACCGACGCGGCCGGCCGGGACGTGGCCCGGATCGACCCGCCGGTGCGCGACGCGCTGCGGCTCGGGGCGTACCAGCTGCTGCACACCCGGGTGCCTCCGCACGCCGCGGTCTCGTCGACCGTGGACCTGGTCCGCGCGGTCGCGCCGGGCGCCACCGGGTTCGCCAACGCGGTGCTGCGCGAGGTGTCCACCCTCGATGTGGACGGCTGGGTGGCGAAGCTCGCCCCGCCGATGGAGACCGACCCGGTCGGGCACCTGGCGCTGGCCTACAGCCATCCGCAGTGGATCGTGCGGGCCTTCTCCGAGGCGCTCGACGGCGATCTGGGCGAGACGGCCCGACTGTTGATCGAGGACAATGAGCGCCCGCCGGTGCACCTGTGTGCCCGGCCCGGCCTGATCGACCCGGTGGAGCTGGCCGACCAGGTGGGCGGGGCGCCCGGCGCGTTCTCGCCGTACGCCGTCTATCTGCCCGGTGGCGCGCCCGGCGACGTGCCGGCGGTGGTCGACGGCCGGGCCCACGTCCAGGACGAGGGCTCCCAGCTGGTGGCCAGCGCGCTCGCCGATGCGCCGCTGGACGGCCCGGACGGGCGCTGGCTGGACCTGTGCGCCGGTCCGGGCGGCAAGGCCGGGCTGCTCGGCGCGCTGGCCGCGCAGCGCGGCGTCCGGGTGACCGCGGTGGAGGTGGCCGAGCACCGGGCCCGGCTGGTTTCCCAGGCGACCCGGGGTCTGCCGGTGACCGTGCTGGCCATGGATGGTCGTGAGGTCGGCGCGGACCCGAAGCTGCCGGAGGGGCACTTCGACCGGGTGCTGGTGGACGCCCCGTGCACCGGGCTGGGGTCGCTGCGCCGCCGGCCGGAGTCGCGCTGGCGTCGTCAGCCCTCCGACCTGCCGCCGCTGACCCGGCTGCAACGGGAGCTGCTCGGTGCGGCGTTGCGTGCGGTCCGTCCGGGCGGGCTGGTCGCCTACGTCACCTGCTCGCCGCACACGGTGGAGACCCACGTGACGGTGACCGAGGCGGCTCGCCGCAGCGGGGTGCCGGTGGACTTCGTGGACGCCCGGCCGCTGCTGCCGGCCGGTATGCCGGGCCTGGGCGACGGTCCCACCGTTCAGCTCTGGCCGCACCGGCACGGCACCGACGCGATGTTCCTCGCCGTCCTGCGCCGAGGCTGAGTCGCCCCGCGCTCCACTGAAAGGAAGGGCCCGTTATTAACGCCTCGCGTTAATAACGGGCCCTTCCTTTCAGTACGGTGCGGTCGGTCAGGTGACCGGGAGGCCCTTGGTGCCGGCGCCCTTCATCGAGCGGGTCAGGTTCCGGTCGCTGATCCACAGGAAGCACTGCACGCCACGGTTGCCGTTCTTCCACTCCTGCTCGTACGGCTGGTAGTAGATCGTCCCGGTGCGGAAGTCGAGCTGGGAGTTGTCCGGCACCTTGGCGTACTTGGCGGTCACCGTCTGGCAGGCCCGGTGGGTCCGCTTGGTGGTGCGGTTGAACTCGGCGTAGCTGATGTCCGGGGCCTGCCAGATCCCGACGAACTCGGCGTGGTGCCGGCTGGTGCAGGAGACCGGCACCATCTCGTCGATGTCGTCCTTGACCAGCTTGGGGTTGAAGCAGCGGTACGCCAGCGGCGCCGCGCCGGTCAGCGCCCCCCGCAGGCTGCCGGTGCGCAGGCCGACGGAGGTGTCGTCGATGCTGGCGATCTCGGTGACGTCACAGCGGTACCAGCGGGCACCACCGGCCCAGGCCAGCGCCGAGGGCAGCACGACGGTCAGGCCGAGGCGCCCGGAGCGCCAGTCGGCGCCCACCGCCTTGCTGACCTCCTTGTCGCAGCCGGCCTGCGCGGTCCGCATGCCGACCGAGCCGGGCGGCGGGGGCGTCCCGCGGTCCGTGCCCGGGCCACTGAGGGTGCCGACGTGCATGGTCTCCACCCGGTGCGACTCGGTGCACGCCACCGGGTTGTAGCCGGTCAGGTATCCGACCTGCTGGGCGGCGTGGTGGCAGACCTCGGCTGCGGGAACGAACTGCTGCGCCGCGACGGGTGCCGGCCAGTCGTCGATGAGGTTCCGGTCGACTCCGGCGGGTGCGCCACACCCGGCCAGCGCCAGGGCCACCGTCGCGCCCACGGCGACCGCCGTCAACCACCGTCGCATCCCCGACCTCCCGCCGCTGGTGGTCTCCGGCCGGCCCCCAGCCGGTCGGTAGCGCCACGGCGCAGCAGCATACGGCACCGGTGCTCAGATGGCGGGTAGTCCCTGTGGGCCCGCATTGCGCATCGAGCGGGTGAGTTTGCGGTCGTCGCTCCACAGGAAACAGCGCACCCCGCGGTCACCCTCCTCCCACTCGCGCTGCGACGGTGGGTAGTAGATGGACCCGGCCCGGTACGGCAGGTCGCTGTTGTTCGGCACCGCGGCGTACGCGGCGATCAACGCCATGCACCGTCGGTGCGCCTGCTCGGCGGAGCGGGTGAAGTCGGCCCAGCTCATGTCCCGTTCCAGGTAGACGCCGACGAACTCGGCGCGGTGCGGCTCTGTGCAGAGCACCGGCGCCATGTAGTTGAGGTTGTCGCCGATCAGCTTGGGGTCGAAGCAGCGATGGGTCAGCGGCGTGTCACCGATCAACGCGCCGCGCAGGCTGCCGGTGCGGTTCACCGGCCGGGTGTTGTCGATGCTGTCGGTCTCGCTGAGGTCGCAGCGGAACCAGCGCGCGCCACCGACCCAGGCCGGTGCCGTGGGCAGCGAGAGGGACAGGGTGAGCCGTGCCGTGTGCCAGTCGCCGCCGAGCACCTCCCGGGCCCGCTGGTCGCACTCGGCGCGGGCGGTTCGCAGTGCCGGCGACCCTGGCTGTGGCCGGGTATCGGCGAGTGCGGCGGGGCCGGTGAAGGTGCCGACGTGAATCGCCTCGGCCAGGTGGGTGCGTGCGCAGTCCACCGTCTCGTACGTGCTGGCCTGCACGATCGAGGTGATCCGGGGCAGGCAGGTGTCGGTGGCTGGGGTGAACGGTTTCGGGGGCCGCAGCGCCGGCCAGTCGTCGGTGAGGTCACCGTCGGCGCCTCGCGCCGGCCCACAGCCGGCCAGCAGCATCGTCGTGGCGCCGGCCAGCGCCAGCGCTCCGAGCCACCGTCGCATCGTCCGCCCTCCCGGCAGCTGGCGGCCGGTCACCGCGACCCCGCGGCGAGACCCCGGCGGGCGTGCAGCCTACGGCACCGTCCCCGTTGGAGTGTCGTCGCGTTTCCGTCGATCGGCCAGCCGCGGATGTCTGTTCGTCCGGATCCGCCGGTCCGGACCGGCCAATTCTGCACCACTGGTCACCGCTGGATCACAGCGCGTCCCCGATGGTGCCGCGATGCGGGCGGCGGGTGGCCGCGTTCGTACACTGGCCCCGTGACCGTACCGCCGCCAATCGTCGCGCCGAGCATCCTGGCCGCCGATTTCGCCCGCCTCGCCGAAGAGGTCCGTGCCGTCGAGGACGCCGCGGACTGGTTGCACGTGGACGTGATGGACAACCATTTCGTGCCGAACCTGACCATCGGACTGCCCGTGGTGCAGAGCCTGCGCGCCGTCACCGCGATGCCGTTCGACGTGCACCTGATGATCGAGGACCCGCGCCGGTGGGCTCCCGGCTACGCCGACGCCGGCGCGTACAACGTGACGTTCCACGCCGAGGCGTGCGACGACCCCGTGGCGCTCGCCAAGGACCTGCGCTCCGCCGGCGCGAAGGCCGGGCTGGCCATCGACCGGGACACCCCGATCGAGCCGTACCTGGACCTGCTGCCCAGCTTCGACACCCTGCTGATCATGACGATCAAGGCCGGTTTCGGCGGGCAGCGGTTCATCCCGCAGCTGCTGGACAAGGTCCGCGCCGTCCGTCGGCACGTCGACGCGGGGCACCTGGAGCTGCGTATCGAGGTGGACGGTGGGATCGCCGCCGACACCATCGAGCAGGCCGCCGCCGCGGGCGCCGACGCGTTCGTGGCAGGTACCGCCGTCTACGGTGCCGCCGACCCGGCGGAGGCGGTGCGCCACCTGCGGGCGCTGGCGGAACGCGCGGCTCCCGGGGCCTGAGGTGGACCCCGAGGGCGACCGCAAGGACATCATCCTCGTCGTGGACGACGACGAGGACATCGCCCGCTTCGTCGAGTTCAACCTGCGGCTGCACGGCTTCGAGGTGATCCACGCCAGCGACGGCCAGGAGGCCCTCGAGGTCATCGAGCGGCAGCGGCCCGACCTGGCCGTCGTCGACCTGATGATGCCCCGGATCGACGGGCTGGAGCTGACCCGGCGGCTGCGCGCCGACCCGATGACCTCCGCCCTGCCGGTGATCATGCTGACGGCCAAGGGGATGACCGTCGACAAGGTGCACGGGCTCAGCGCCGGCGCCGACGACTACCTGGTCAAGCCGTTCGACACCGCCGAGCTGGTGGCCCGGGTCTCGTCGACCCTGCGCCGCAACAAGGAGTTCCGGGAGGTCTCCCCGCTGACCGGGCTGCCCGGCAACAGCCGGATCCGCCGGGAGATCAGCGACCGGGTCCGGCACGGTGTCGACTACGCGGTCGGCTACATCGACATCGACCGCTTCAAGAGCGTCAACGACCGGTACGGCTTCGTCCGCGGCGACGACTTCATCTCCGCGCTGGCCCGCAGCCTGCACCGGGCGGTGGTGGCGGTGGGTCTGCCACCGGCCTTCCTCGGCCACGTCGGCGGCGACGACTTCGTCATCGTCTGCGCCCCGGACCAGGTCCGCTCGCTGACCTCCCGGGCGGTGGTCGACTTCGAGAAGGCGGCCGACACGCTCTACGACCCGACCGACCGGGAGCGCGGCTTCGTCGAGCTGAAGGACCGGCGGGGCACCATCCGCCGGGCCGCCCTGGTCACCCTCTCCATCGGCGTCTCCCTCTCCGACGCCGGTAAGCGGTTCACCGACCCGCTCGAGGCCATCGCGGTGGCCTCCGAGATGAAGACGGTGGCCAAGAGCCAGCCGGGGTCGTACGTGGCGGTGGACCGGCGGCGCGGCGTCACGTGAGCGTGATCCGGCTGTGAAGTAGCTCGCCTCGGTGGCGGCGCACCCCCGTTTGCGTGTAAGACTGCCGGAGTACCCACCACGCGCTGGCGGGACTCGGTGAAATTCCGAACCGGCGGTGATCCACGGTCCGACCGTGGTCAGCCCGCGACCCGGACGGCTCTGCCGTCCGGTGGACCTGGTGAAAATCCGGGGCCGACGGTTGGGGGCGGTTCGTCCGCGCCCAGAAAGTCCGGATGGGAGACAGCGCGCGGGACGGACGGGTCCGAGCCGGCCGCTGGCTTCAGCGTGCCGTGCCGACCCCCCGGGGCGGCCGCGCCGTACCCGGACTCCGCCGCCGCATGCCCTGCGGCCCCATGCCGCCTCCCTGACCGCCAGCGCGCGGACCGGCGAGTGAGAGGGCAGGGACAGGGCGATGGCCAGCGTCTCCGTCGATGAGGCGATGCGACGCGCGATCGAGCTGGCGGCGCGCGGGCTGGGAACCACCAGCCCCAACCCAGTGGTCGGCTGCGTGCTGCTCGACGCGGACGGCACGGTCGTCGGTGAGGGCTTCCACGCCTACGCCGGTGGGCCGCACGCCGAGATCGTCGCGCTGGCCCAGGCCGGGGAGCGCGCCCGCGGCGGCACCGCCGTGGTCACCCTGGAACCCTGTGACCACACCGGTCGCACCGGCCCCTGCAGCACCGCGCTGGTCCAGGCCGGAGTGGGCCGTGTGGTGATCGCCGTACCCGACCCGAACCCGGTGGCCACCGGCGGCGCCGCCACGCTGCGCTCCGCCGGGGTCCAGGTGGACCTGGGAATACGCGGCGACGAGGCCGAGGCCGGCAACGTCGCCTGGTTGACCTCGATGCGCCGGGGATGGCCGTACGTGATCTGGAAGTACGCCGCGACGGTGGACGGCCGGTCCGCGGCGGCGGACGGAACCAGCATGTGGATCACCTCGGAGGCGGCCCGGATCGACGTGCACGCGCTGCGCGGCACGGTCGACGCGGTCATCGCCGGGGTGGGCACCGTGCTCGCCGACGATCCCCGACTGACCGCCCGCAACCTGCGCGACGGCAGCCTGGCCATCCGGCAGCCGCTGCGGGTGGTGGTGGACAGCTCGGGGCGTACCCCGGCCGACGCCCGGGTCCGCGACGGCGCCGCGCGGACCTGGATCGCGACCGCCGCCGAGGTGGGCGCGGGCCCGGACGGCCGGGTCGACCTGCCGGTGCTGCTCGCGGCGCTGCACCAGCGCGGGGTCCGCGCGGTGCTGCTGGAGGGCGGCCCCCGGCTGGCCGGAGCGTTCCTGGCCGCCGGCCTGGTCGACAAGATCGTCGGGTACGTCGCGCCCCGGCTGCTCGGCGCCGGCCCGACCGCCCTGGTCGACGCCGGCGTGAGCACCATCGCCGAGGCCATCGATCTGGAGTTCGTCGACGTTACGCAGATCGGTCCGGATCTCCGGATCACCGCGTTGCCCCGTAAGAGGGAGGGCTGACATGTTCACCGGCATTGTCGAGGAGTTGGGCGAGGTCGTCCGGGTGTCGTCGACCGCGGGCGATTCGGCGCTGGTCGCCGTACGCGGCCCGCTGGTCACCTCCGACGCCCGCCATGGCGACTCCATCGCGGTCAACGGCGTCTGCCTGACCGTGGTGGAGGCGGCGGACGGTGTCTTCACCGCGGACGTGATGGGGGAGACGCTGCGCCGCTCCGCGCTGGGCGCGCTGCGCCCCGGCGATCCGGTCAACCTGGAGCGGGCCGCCGCGCTGGGCAGCCGGCTCGGCGGGCACCTGGTGCAGGGGCACGTGGACGGGGTCGGTGAGCTGATCTCCCGGGAGCCGGCCGAGCAGTGGGAGACGGTCCGGTTCCGGCTGCCCGCCGCCCTGGCCCGGTACGTGGTGGAGAAGGGCTCGATCACCATCGACGGCGTCTCGCTGACCGTTGCCGAGGTGGGCGTGGACCAGTTCTCCGTCGGTCTGATCCCGACCACACTCAAGCTGACCACGCTCGGCGCGAAGGGCGTCGGCGACCCGGTCAACCTGGAGGTCGACGTGCTGGCCAAGTACGTCGAGCGGCTCCTCGGCGCCCGGCTGGTCGATGCCGGCGACGCCGGTGCGCCCGGGTCGACCACCGCCCCGGGCGGGGTGGCCTGATGGGCCCGCTCGGCTGGCTGCTGGACGCCCAGGTGCAGGTGGTCGGCTCGCCGGTGCTGCTCCGGGAGATCGTCGGCAATGTGTTCGGGCTGGTCTCCGCGCTCCTCGGCCTGCGTCGGCTGGTCTGGGCCTGGCCGGTCGGCATGATCGGCAACGCGCTGCTGTTCACCGTCTTCCTCGGCGGGGTGTTCGCCACCCCGCAGGAGCACGACCTCTACGGGCAGGCCGGCCGGCAGGTGTTCTTCTTCGCGGTCAGCGTCTACGGCTGGTGGCGCTGGCAGCGCAACCGCCGCGCCGACGCCGGGCACGCCGCGGTGCAGCCGCGCTGGGCCACCGGGCGGGAGCGGCTGGCAATGCTGCTGGCCGCCGCGGTCGGCACCGCCGCGGCGTACCCGGTGCTCGCCGCACTGGGCTCCTGGGGCCCGCTGCCGGACGCCTGGATCCTCACCGGCAGCCTGCTGGCCACCTACGGCATGGCCCGCGGGTGGGTGGAGTTCTGGCTGGTCTGGATCGCGGTGGACGCGGTCGGCGTGCCACTGCTGCTGCGCGGCGGGTTCTACCCGTCGGCGGCCATGTACCTGGTCTACGGCGCATTCTGCGCCTGGGGCTTCGCCGCCTGGTGGCGCACCTCGCGCGCCGCCCGGCCGTCCGCCGCACTCCCGCCCACCTACACGGAGGCCGTCGCATGAGCAGCTTCGCGAGCATTGAGCAGGCGGTCGCTGAGATCGCCGCCGGCCGGCCGGTCGTCGTGGTCGACGACGCCGACCGGGAGAACGAGGGCGACCTGATCTTCGCGGCCGAGCTGGCCACGCCGGAGCTGCTCGCGTTCATGGTCCGCTACACGTCCGGCTACATCTGCGTGCCGCTCACCGAGAGCGAGGCCGACCGGCTCGACCTGCCGCCGATGCACCACACCAACCAGGACCGGCGCGGCACCGCGTACACGGTGACCGTGGACGCCCGGGAGGGGATCAGCACCGGCATCTCGGCGGCCGACCGCGCGCACACCATCCGGCTGCTCGCCGACGCGGCCACCGACCCGACGGACCTGGCCCGGCCCGGGCACGTGGTGCCGCTGCGGGCCCGCGAGGGTGGGGTGCTGCGCCGGCCCGGGCACACCGAGGCGGCGGTGGACCTGACCCGGCTCGCCGGGCTGCGCCCCGCGGGCGTGCTCTGCGAACTGGTCAACGACGACGGCACCATGATGCGGATGCCGGACCTGGAGAAGTTCTGCGCCGAGCACGGCCTCACGCTGATCACCATCGCCGACCTGATCGCGTACCGGCGGCGAACCGAGAAGCAGGTCGAGCTGGTCGCCGAAGCCCGGATGCCGACCCGCCACGGGGTGTTCCGGGCGCTCGGCTACCGCGCCGAGCACGACCCGGCCGAGCACGTCGCGATGGTGCTGGGTGACCTCGGTGACGGCCAGGACGTGCTGGTCCGGGTGCACTCCGAGTGCCTCACCGGGGACGTGTTCGGCTCGCTGCGCTGCGACTGCGGGCCGCAGCTGGACGCCGCGCTGGCCCGCGTCGCACGCGAGGGCCGGGGTGTGGTGCTCTACGTGCGCGGGCATGAGGGGCGCGGCATCGGGCTGCTGCACAAGCTCCAGGCGTACCAGTTGCAGGACCTCGGCCGGGACACCGTGGACGCCAACCTCGACCTGGGCCTGCCGGCCGACGCCCGGGACTACGGCACCGGCGCGCAGATCCTCTACGACCTGGGCGTGCGCTCGATGCGGCTGCTCACCAACAACCCGGCCAAACGGGCCGGGTTGGAGGGCTACGGGCTGACGATCACCGGCCGGGAGGGGCTGCCGGCCGGCGCGCACCCGGAGAACCTGCGCTACCTGCGCACCAAGCGGGACCGGATGGGTCACCTGTTGGACGAGTTGGACGAGGTGAGCGAGGCGCCGCTGGGGCGTCCGGTCGCCAACGACGAGATCGGAGCATGACGATGGCGGGTTTCGGTGAGCCGGGAGTCGACGCGGTGGACGCCGCGGGGCTGACCGTCGGGGTGGTGGCCGCCCGGTGGCACGGCGAGCTGACCGACCACATGCTGGAGCGCGCGGTGGCCGCCGCCGAGGCGTGCGGCGCCCACTCGGTGGTGGCCCGGGTCGCCGGCTCGGTCGAGCTGCCGGTGGTCGCCCAGGCCCTCGCGCGCCGCTGCGACGTGGTGGTCGCGCTCGGCGTGGTGGTCCGTGGCGCCACCGCGCACTTCGACTACGTCTGCCGGTCGGTCACCGACGGGCTGACCCGGGTGGCGCTGGACGAGGGCAAGCCGGTGGCGCACGGGGTGCTCACCGTGGACACCATCGAGCAGGCCCGGGACCGGGCCGGACTGCCCGGGTCGGCGGAGGACAAGGGCTGGTCGGCCACCGTCGCCGCGCTCGACGCCGCGCTGGCTGTCCGGACTCTTGCCCACGACGGCCAGCGGGTCGGCTTCAGCGGTTGACCGGCCGGCTGGAAGAATCGCGTTCCGTGAAGACGTTCGAGGAGTTGTTCGCCGAGCTGCAGGCCAAGGCCGCAGCCGGCACCCCGGGCTCGGGCACCGTCGCCGCCCTGGACAAGGGGGTGCACTTCATCGGCAAGAAGGTCGTCGAGGAGGCGGCCGAGTCGTGGATGGCCGCCGAGCACGAGGGGCCGCAGCGCACCGCCGAGGAGATCTCCCAACTGCTCTACCAGGTCCAGGTGCTGATGCTGGCCAGCGGTCTCGAACTCAAGGACGTCTACCGACATCTGTGAGTGCCCCACTCGTTGATCGCCATCCCGGATCGAAGGAGCACTCCGTCATGCTGCGTGTCGCCATTCCCAACAAGGGCACCCTGGCCGAACCGGCCGCCCAGATGCTGCGCGAGGCGGGCTACCGCCAGCGCACCGACCCCAAGGACCTCGTCTGCCGGGACGAGTCCAACGACGTCGAATTCTTCTACCTGCGTCCCAAGGACATCGCCACCTACGTCGGCTCCGGAGACCTCGACCTCGGGATCACCGGCCGCGACCTGCTGATCGACTCGGCCGCGCCGGCGGAGGAGGTCGTCGACCTCGTCTTCGGCCAGGCCACCTTCCGCTTCGCCGCCCGCCCCGACGACATCGCCTCGGTACGCGACCTGGGCGGGCACCGGATCGCCACCGCGTACCCGGGGCTGGTCGAACGGCACCTCGGTGAGCTGGGCGTCAAGGCCGACGTGATCCGCCTCGACGGCGCGGTCGAGAACGCCGTCCGGCTCGGCGTCGCCGACGTGGTCGCCGACGTGGTGGAGACCGGCGCCACCCTGCGCCAGGCGGGTCTCGTGGTCTTCGGCGAGCCGCTGCTGCGCTCCTCGGCGGTGCTGGTCCGTCGGGCCGGCGCGTCGGGGCACCCGCAGGCCGAGCAGTTGCTGCGCCGCCTGCACGGCGTGCTGGTGGCCCGCCGGTACGTGATGCTCGCCTACGACGTGCCGGCCGGCCTGCTGGACCGGGCCAGCGGGCTGACCCCCGGCATCGAGTCGCCCACGGTGTCGCCGCTGCACCGCGAGGGCTGGGTGGCCGTGCAGGCGATGGTGCTCCGCGACGACGTGCACCGGATCATGGACGAGCTGTACGAACTGGGCGCCCGGGCCATCCTGGTCACCAACATCCACGCCTGCCGGCTCTGACCCTGCCGGGCCTCGCGGGCCGGGCGCGGCACGTGCGTCTGGCCGGGGTGGTCGGCCCGCTCGACCCGCGTCGGGATCGCCGGGTTGGTGGCCGGCTTGATCGACTCGGGATCGTCGATATGGGTGTCCGCCCGTGCGGGACACCTCCATATCGCTGATCTCGAGTGGATCTACCGCCCGTGGCACCTGCGACACCTGGGTGACCCTGTGCGGCGCGGAGCGGTCCGGAGCGGCGGCCCGGCGGGCGGTTCTGCTGCGCGCTGGCAGGTGCTCGCCGAGTGGTTCTGCGGCGCTGCCGGGTGCTCGGCGGGTGGTGCGGTCGCCGGGCGGAGGTGAATGGCAGACTGGTGGGGTGAGTGATACCGAGCTGGTCCGCCTGAAGCCCCGCCGCATCCGGGTGGTCTGCTGGTCCGCGGCGGTCGCCCTGGTGGTGGTGTTCGGCCTCGTCGCGACCTCGCTGACCGGCCCGACGGGCGACGGCTACGGCAGCTTCCAGCGCGGCGACCAGATCGCCATGATCGGCCTGGGCGTCTTCGGGGCGCTGGGCTTCCTGCTGTTCACCCGCCCGCGGGTCGAGGCCGACGCGCGCGGAGTCCGGGTGCGCAACGTCATCAGCTCGTACCAGCTGCCGTGGGAGGTCGTCCGGGGCGTCCGCTTCGACCGGGGCGCGCCCTGGGCCAGCCTGGAGCTGCACGACGACGACCTGCTGCCGATGATCGCCCTTCAGGCTGCGGACAAGGAACTGGCCGTCGACGGGGTCCGCGCGCTGCGCCGGCTGCACGAGGCGCACCAGTCCCGCCTCGCCGAGCGCGCCGGCGGCCGCTGACCGCTCGCCCGCGCCGACCCGCCCGGGCTCTGCGGCTCCCGTGTCGGCATGTTGAGCCAGGATCGCCACCCAGCGTCGGCTCAGCTCCTCGCGTCCGCCCTGTCCCACCCGCCCCGAGGCGACCAGCGCGCACCCACCCACCGTAGATCCGGACAACATCGCCGAAACTGCCGCCTCCGGCCGAGGATGTGTGCCCGGTGTGCGAGTGACCGGGACGTCGGTGTAGTGTTATCGAGTCGACCAGGCTGTCTCCGCGTGCGAGCAGGCAGCCACGAAAGCGGAGCGCCTGCTCCCACCCGAGTCGCCGCTACGGTGGCCGGGTCCCGGTCCCCGGTTTCGGGCACGTCCCGGTTCCGGATGCGCGATCCTGTGATCGTGCCGACCGGTCGAGCGGGCCCTGGCATGCGCCGGGGCCTTCTGCTTTCCGGGTCGGTTCCCACCCGGGAGCCGCGGGGGTCGGTGAAAAGCGGAAACGACTCGAGGAGGCCCCATCAGCGTCGAACCACGCGTGAACGAGCAGATCCGGGCACGTGAGGTCCGACTGGTCGGCCCCGAGGGTGAGCAGGTGGGCATCGTCCCACTGGAGCGCGCCCTTCAGCTGGCCGCGGACGTCGATCTGGACCTGGTCGAGGTTGCGCCGATGGCGCGCCCGCCGGTGTGCAAGCTCATGGACTTCGGCAAGTTCAAGTACGAGAGCGCACTCAAGGCGCGCGAAGCGCGGCGTAACCAGCAGCAGACCGTCATCAAGGAAATGAAGCTCCGACCGAAGATCGACCCGCACGACTACGAGACCAAGAAGGGTCACGTGGTGCGGTTCCTCAAGGCGGGCGACAAGGTCAAGGTGACGATCATGTTCCGCGGTCGCGAGCAGAGCCGCCCGGAGCTGGGCTACCGGCTCCTGCGCCGGCTCGAGTCCGAGATCACGGAACTGGGATACGTCGAGGCCGCTCCGAAGCAGGACGGCCGAAACATGATCATGGTTCTCGCTCCGCATCGGGCCGTCAAGGCCTCCGCGGTCGCCGCTACGGCGTCCCGCGGTGCACCTCGGGAGCGGGGTGCGGACGAGTCCGCCGCCCCGGCAGCCGATGAGACCGCGGCGGCCGGCGAGACCGCAGCAGCCGGTGACACCGGCACCGCCGCCGACACCAGCGGCGAGTAACAGGGGAGAAGACGTTCCACATGCCGAAGATGAAGAGCCACACGGGTATGGGTAAGCGGGTCAAGGTCACCGGCAAGGGCAAGATCGTTGCCCAGCAGGCCGGCCTCCGCCACAACCTGGAGAAGAAGCCCTCCACCCAGACCCGCCGGCTGACCGGCACGGTCGTGCTGGCCAAGGCCGACGTCAAGCGCATCAAGAAGCTGCTCGGCCGCTGACGCGCGCCACCTTTACGTAAGAAGGAGTTGAGATGGCACGCGTCAAGCGGGCTGTAAACGCCCAGAAGAAGCGTCGTACCCTGCTGGAGACCGCGAGCGGTTACCGCGGTCAGCGCTCCCGGCTGTACCGCAAGGCCAAGGAGCAGGTGCTGCACTCGATGCAGTACGCCTACCGGGACCGTCGTGACCGCAAGGGCGACTTCCGGCAGCTGTGGATCCAGCGGATCAACGCGGGCGCCCGGGCCAACGGGATGACCTACAACCGCCTGATCCAGGGCCTGCGTCTGGCCGGCATCGAGGTCGACCGCAAGATCCTGGCCGACCTGGCCGTCAACGACGCCGCCGCCTTCGCGGCGATCGTCGAGCTGGCCCGGGCCGCGGTCGCGGCCGAGGGCACCGGCGGCGCGGCGGCCCAGGCCGCCTGATCCCCGCGCACAAGAGCGAGGCGTCTCCCGTGTCGGCACCGCCGTCCGGGGGGCGCCTCGATCGTGCCGGAGGAGCGCACACCATGGCCTTCACTCCGCGTACACCCAGGGTGGTCGCCGCCCGCCGCCTGCAGCGCCGCCGGGACCGGGAGGCCACCGGCCGGTTCCTGGCCGAGGGACCGCAGGCGGTCCGCGAGGCGCTGGCCCGGCCGGAGGTGGTCACCGAGCTCTTCGGTACGCCCACCGCCCTCGACCGGTACCCGGAGCTGGCCGGCGCCGCGGCCCGCGCCGACGTGCCGGTCTCCGAGGTGACCGACGAGGGGCTCGCCGCGCTGGCCGAGACCGTGGCCCCGCAGGGGCTGGTCGCCGTCTGCCGGCACCTGGACGTGCCGCTGGAGCAGGCCCTCGCCGGCGCGCCCCGTCTGGTGGCGGTGCTCGCCGAGATCCGCGACCCGGGTAACGCCGGCACCGTGCTGCGCACCGCCGACGCCGCCGGGGCGGGCGCGGTGGTCTTCGCCGGCGACGCCGTCGACCCGTACAACGGCAAGTGCGTCCGGGCCTCCGCCGGCAGCCTCTTCCACGTCGACGTGGTCCGTGCCGCCGACCCGCTGCAGGCGGTCGAAGCGCTCCGTACCGCCGGGTTGACCGTGCTGGCCACCACCGGCTACGGCGACAGCGACCTGGACGACCTGGCCGACCACGGTCGGCTCGCCGAGCCCACCGCCTGGCTGTTCGGTTCCGAGGCGCACGGGCTGCCGGAGAAGCTGGCGGCCGCAGCCGACGCCCGGGTCCGGGTGCCGCTGCACGGGCGCGCGGAGAGCTTGAACCTGGCTGCGGCCGCCGCGGTCTGCCTGTACGCTTCAGCGAGAGCACAGCGTTGAGGTGTCCACACCCGCGCACATACCGCAGGGGAGAGCTTCCGTCGATGAACGCGCCACGGCGTTCGTTTAGCCAGCCCGCCGGTCTCGGCGGGCGGCGGGCCTGACCTGCTCCCTGCACGACTCCTACCGGCGGGCTGCGGCGCAGCCGCGCGTCCGTAGACTCGCTTAGCCGCCCCGGTGAGGGCTGGCGCCGCCGTGAGGGAGTGCCCGTACGCCATGAGCTACCGCAACGATCCGTACGACCCGAAGCAGGTCGCCCTGCTCGACCCGGCCGCCCTGGCCGCGGCCGTCGCCGACGCCACCGAGGCGTTCACGGCGGCCACCGACCCGGACGCGCTGACCGCGCTGCGCCCCGCGCACCTCGGTGACCGGTCGCCGGTCTCGCTGGCCCGCCGGGAGATCGGCGCGCTGCCGCCGGCCGCCAAGTCGGATGCCGGCAAGCGGGTCAACGAGGCCCGACGGGCGATCGAGACCGCCTACGCCGACCGCGCCGAGGTCGTGGAGCGCGAGCAGGCCGAGCGGGTGCTGGTCGAGGAACGGGTGGACGTCACCCTGCCCTACGCCCGGCGTCCGCGTGGCGCCCGGCACCCGCTGAGCACCCTGATGGAGTCGGTCAGCGACCTCTTCGTCGGGATGGGCTACGAGGTGGCCGAGGGCCCCGAGGTCGACCTGGAGTGGGTCAACTTCGACGCGTTGAACATTCCCGCCGACCACCCGGCGCGCGGGCTGATGGACACCTTCCACATCGCACCGGAGGGCTCCGGCCTGGTGCTGCGGACGCACACCTCGAACGTGCAGACCCGCACCATGCTGAGCCGCACCCCGCCGATCTACGTGATCTGCCCGGGCCGGGTCTACCGCACCGACGAGGTGGACGCCACCCACAGCCCGGTCTTCCACCAGGCCGAGGGCCTGGTGGTCGACAAGGGCATCACGATGGCGCACCTGCGCGGCACCCTCGACCACTTCGCCCGGGCGATCTTCGGCCCGGAGGCGAAGACCCGGTGGCGGCCGCACTACTTCCCGTTCACCGAGCCGTCGGCGGAGTTCGACGTCTGGTTCCCGGAGCACCGCGACGGCCCCCAGTGGGTCGAGTGGGGCGGCTGCGGGATGGTCAACCCGCGGGTGCTGCGCGCCTGCGGTGTGGACCCCGAGGTCTACTCCGGATTCGCCTTCGGCATGGGCATCGACCGGACCCTGATGGTCCGGCACGGGGTCAGCGACATCCGCCATCTCTTCGAGGGCGACGTGCGGTTCAGCCGCGCGCTCGGGACCGGGGCGTAGGCGATGCGGGTACGAGACACGGGAACGGTGGTCTGAAGTCATGCGAGTTACTGTCAGTTGGCTGCGGGAGTACGTCGACCTCCCCGCCGACCTGCCCACTGGTGACCTGGAGCAGGCCCTGATCGACCTCGGCATCGAGGTCGAGTCCGTGGTGGACCTGCGGGCGACCGTCACCGGCCAGTTGGTCGTCGGCGAGGTGCGGGAGATCGAGGAGCTCACCGGCTTCAAGAAGCCGATCCGGTTCTGCCGGGTCGACGTGGGTGACGCCAACGGCACCGGTGAGCCGCAGGAGATCGTCTGTGGAGCGCGCAACTTCGCCCCCGGCGACCGGGTGGTGGTGATCCTGCCCGGCGGCGTACTGCCCGGCGGCTTCGCCATCGGCGCCCGCAAGACCTACGGGCACAACTCCAACGGCATGATCTGCTCGGCCAAGGAGCTGGGCCTGGGCGACGACCACTCCGGCATCATCGTGCTGCCGCCGGACGTGGCGGCCAAGCCGGGCGACGACGCGCGCCCGGTGGTCGGCCTCGACGACGTGGTGTTCGAGCTGGAGATCACCCCCGACCGGGGGTACGCGCTGAGCCTGCGCGGCCTGGCCCGGGAGCTGTCGCACGCCTTCGACGTGCCGCTGCACGATCCGGCCATGGTGCCCGCGCCGGTCGGCACCGAGACGCCGGCGTACCCGGTGGAGGTGCGCGACCCGGTCGGCTGCGACCGCTACGCCGCCCGTCTGGTGCGCGGCGTCGACCCGACCGCGCCCACGCCGTCGTGGATGCGGCACCGGCTCGTCACCGCGGGCGTCCGCAGCATCTCGCTGCCGGTCGACATCACGAACTACGTGATGCTGGAGCTGGGCCAGCCGATGCACGCCTTCGACGCCGACCGGATCGCCGGGCCGCTGGTGGTCCGCCGCGCCGAGCCGGGGGAGAAGCTGACCACCCTGGACGGGGTGCAGCGGGTGCTCGCCGGCGACGACATGGTGATCTGCGACGACACCGGCCCGATCTCGCTCGCCGCGGTGATGGGCGGCGAGACCAGTGAGGTCGTCGCCGGCACCACCAGCGTGCTCTTCGAGGCGGCGCACTGGAACCCGGCGATGGTCGGGCGCACCGCCCGCCGGCACAAGCTGTTCAGCGAGGCCGCGAAGCGCTGGGAGCGGGGCGTCGACCCGGCCCTGCCGCTGGTCGCGCTGGAGCGGGCCGTCCGGCTGCTCGCCGAGCACGGTGGCGGCACCCCGGGCGCGGAGATCCTGGACATCGACCACGTCCGCCCGCGTACCCCGATCAGCCTTCCGGCGGACCTGCCCACCCGGCGGGTCGGGGTCGAGTACCCGCCGCCGCGGGTGGTCGCCCTGCTGGAGCGGGTCGGCTGCACGGTCGCGCAGGGCGCGGACCGGTTGGCCGAGGACCCGGGCGCGGTCGGTGTCGCCAGCGGCGCCGGGGTCGCGCTCAGCGTCACGCCACCGAGCTGGCGGCCCGACCTGACCGACCCGGCCGACCTGGTCGAGGAGGTCGTCCGCCTCGACGGGTACGACCGGGTGCCGTCGGTGCTGCCGGCCGCGCCGCCCGGCCGCGGGTTGACCCCGCGGCAGTGCCGGCGCCGGGCGGTCGCCTGGTCACTGTCCGAGCGGGGGTACGTGGAGGTGCTCGCGCACCCGTTCGTGTCCCCGGAGTTGGCTGACCTGCTCGGCCTGCCGGCCGACGACCCGCGCCGGCCTGCGGTCCGGCTGGCCAACCCCCTGTCCGAGGAGGAGCCGCTGCTGCGCACCACGCTGCTCGGCCCGCTGCTCGGCATCCTCAAGCGCAACCTCGGCCGGGGGCACCGTGACCTCGCGCTCTACGAGATCGGGGCGGTGTTCCACCCGCGCGTCGGCGCTGGCAGCCCGCCGGCGATGGGGGTGGACCGCCGCCCCACCGACGAGGAGTTCGCGGCCGCCGACGCGGTGGTGCCGGCGCAGCCCGTGCACGTCGCGGTGGTGCTGACCGGTGACCTCGACCCCGCCGGCTGGTGGGGTCCGGGCCGGGCGGCCGGCTGGGCGGACGCCATCGAGGCGGCCCGCGACGTGCTGGCCGCCGCCGGCATTCCCGACGAGCGGGTCGAGGTGCGTGCCGCCGAGTACGCCCCGTGGCACCCCGGCCGCTGCGCCGAACTGCTGGTCGGCGGCACGGTCGTGGGGCACGCCGGCGAGTTGCACCCGGTGGTGGTGGCGGCGTTGGAGCTGCCCCGCCGGACCTGCGCGATGGAGCTGTCCCTGGACGCGCTGCCGTCCGCCCCGGTGACGCCCGCCCCGACGGTGTCCGGTTTCCCGCCGG
The DNA here is from genome assembly GCF_018070045.1 of Micromonospora sp. U21. Lineage (GTDB taxonomy): Bacteria > Actinomycetota > Actinomycetes > Mycobacteriales > Micromonosporaceae > Micromonospora. The sequence continues at coordinate 26,877 of NZ_JAGPYK010000037.1, read as the reverse complement.
CGCTGATCGACGTGGCGCTGGTGGTGGACGAGTCGGTGCCGGCGGAGCAGGTGCGTCGGGCGCTGGAGGCGGGCGCCGGCGAGCTGCTGGAGGACGTGCGGCTGTTCGATGTGTACTCCGGTGAGCAGCTCGGTGCGGGTCGCCGGTCGCTGGCGTACAAGCTGACCTTCCGGGCGCCGGACCGGACGCTCACCGTCGAGGAGGCGGTGGCCGCCCGGGACGCGGCGGTGGCCGTGGCCGCCGAGCGCTTCGGCGCCACCCTGCGCGGCGCCTGAGGGGTGTCTTGATGGCTCGCGGTGGCCGCCGTGCTCGCGGTGGCCACCGCCGGCCTGCTCTGGGCCCGCCGGCACCTGCTGCTTGCAGGCCACGTTATGGCTGCACCGCTTGACGTGGCACGTCCCCCGCGGCGGACCCTCGGCCAGGTGCGCCCGGAGCATGGCCGGCAGCGCCGCTCAGGTGGGGTTCGGAGGACGGATCCGTCGATGCGCCCGGTGGGCAGCCGCCCGCGCCGGATCCTGAGGGGCCCTCATCCGGCCAGCGTGGGCGGCTCCGAGCACCTGGTGGTGGTCGTCGGCACGCCGGTGGACGAGCACCTCAACCCGGACCTCGGCGCGGTGCCCCAGGCGCTGGAGCGGTGCGAACGAGCACCTGCGCGACGGGCAGCTCGTGGTGCTTCGCAGCACCGTCTATCCGGGAGTGACGACGCTGACCGAGAAGCTGCCCGCTACCGCTTCGTCGAGGGCGACGCCCGCGACGTCGACCTGCTCACCGATCTGCTGGACGGCTGCGACCACCTGGTGGCCGGGGCGGAACGAGGACTTCAACCTCTCGACGGCGGAGTCGACGAGCGTGCTGGAGTTGGCCGAGCTGATCTGGCACAAGATCAAGGGTTCGGACGTGCCGTTCCGGTACGTCTGCGACGAGCCGTTCCGCTACGACGTGCAGAAGCGGGTGCCGGACGTCACCAAGGCCCGTGAGGTGCTCGGGTTCACCGCGACCACGTCGCTGGACGTGATGCTCGACGAGGTCGTTCCCTGGGTGGCCCGGGCCGTCGCGGAGGGCCGCCTCTGACCGTCCCGCCCTGTTTCGTTACCGCCGTCCCGGCCCGTGTCGCCCCGCGACCCGGGCCAGGCGTGTGTCCGGCGCCACGTACATAATTCCCATGCAGTGGACTGCATGAACTTGCAGTGCCTCGATCATGACTGCTAGCCTTTGTTGCATAGTCATGCGGAGGTGAGTATGGGAATCCGAGTCGCGGTCGCCGGGGCGAGCGGCTACGCCGGGGGCGAGCTGCTGCGGCTGGTCGCCGGGCACCCGGAGTTCGACCTGGTCGCCGCCACCGCGCACCGCCAGGCCGGGCACCGCGTCGACGTGGTGCACCCGCAGCTCACCGGGCTCGACCTGGTGCTCGGCGAGACCGACCCGACGACGCTCACCGACGCCGACCTGGTCTTCCTGGCCCTGCCGCACGGCGAGTCGGCGGTGCTGGCCGCCCAGATCCCGCCCCACGTGCGGGTCGTCGACCTGGGGGCGGACCATCGGCTCGCCGACCCGTACGACTGGGCCCAGTACTACGGCGGCTCGCACGCCGGCCGGTGGACCTACGGCCTGCCCGAGCTGCCCGGCCAGCGGGAGCTGATCGCCGGCTCCACCCGCGTGGCGAACACCGGCTGTTACGCCGCCGCCATCACCCTGGCGCTCGCGCCGCTGATCGCGGCCGGCGCGGCCAACCCCGCCGACGTGGTGGTGGTCGCCGCCTCCGGCACCTCGGGCGCCGGCCGGGCGGCCAAGCCGCACCTGCTGGCGAGCGAGGTGCTGGGGGACCTGTCGCCGTACCGGGTCGGCACCCACCAGCACGTGCCGGAGATCAAGCAGGCGTCCGGGGCGACCGGCCTGTCGTTCACCCCGGTCCTGGCGCCGATGCCGCGCGGCATCCTGGCCACGGTCACCGCGCTGCCGGCGCACGGCGTCGACCCACAGCACGTGCTGGCGCAGGCGTACGCGGACGCGCCGTTCGTGCACGTGCTGCCCGAGGGCCGGTGGCCGCACACCGCGGCCACGCTGGGCTCGAACTCCTGCCACCTGCAGGCCACCGTCGACGTGGACTCCGCCCGCCTGATCGTGCTCAGCGCGCTGGACAACCTGGGCAAGGGCGCCGCCGGCCAGGCCGTCCAGAACGCCAACCTGATGCTCGGCCTGCCGGAGACCACCGGCCTGTCGGTCTGGGGGGTCACCCCATGAGCGTCACCACCCCACGGGGGTTCCGGGCGGCCGGGGTGGCGGCCGGCCTGAAGGCCAGTGGTGGCTCCGACGTCGCGCTGGTGGTCAACGACGGTCCGGACGCCGGCGTCGCCGCGGTCTTCACCAGTAACCGGATCAAGGCCGCGCCGGTGCTCTGGACGCAGCGGGTCGTGCGTGGCGGTGTGGTCCGCGCGGTGGTGCTCAACTCCGGCGGCGCCAACGCCTGCACCGGCCCGGCCGGCTTTCAGGACACCCACGCCACCGCCGAGCACACGGCTGCCGCGCTGACCTCGGTGAGCCCACGGCTGATCCTCGGCGCCGGTGAGGTGGCGGTCTGCTCCACCGGGCTGATCGGGGAGCGGCTGCCGATGCCGAAGCTGCTGCCCGGCGTCCGCTCGGCGATCCGGGGGCTGTCGCGCGACGGCGGCACGGCCGCCGCCGAGGCCATCATGACCACGGACACCCGCTCGAAGACCACGGTGGCCCGGGGCAGCGGCTGGACCGTCGGCGGGATGGCCAAGGGCGCCGGGATGCTCGCGCCGGGGATGGCCACGATGCTCTGCGTGCTGACCACCGACGCGGTGGCCGGGCCGGCGACGCTGGACGAGGTGCTGCGCGCGGCCACCCGGGTCAGCTTCGACCGGGTCGACTCCGACGGCTGCATGTCGACCAATGACACGGTGCTGCTGCTGGCCAGCGGCGCGAGCGGCATCGAGCCGACGCCGGCCGAGCTGGCCGCCGCGGTCACCGCCGCCTGTCACGACCTGGCCCAGCAACTGGTCGCCGACGCCGAGGGCGCCACCAAGCAGATCGCCATCGATGTGGTCGGCGCCGCCGACGAGGACGACGCGGTCGAGGTGGGCCGCACGGTGGCCCGCAACAACCTGGTCAAGACCGCGCTGTTCGGCAACGACCCGAACTGGGGGCGCATCCTCGCCGCGGTGGGCACCACCGCCGCCGCGTTCGAGCCGGACGGCGTGGACGTGGCCGTCAACAGGGTGTGGGTGTGCCGGGGCGGCGGCGCCGCCGAGGACCGCTCGAAGGTCGACCTGACCGGGCGGGACGTGACCATCCGGATCGACCTGCACGCCGGCACGTCGGCCGCGACGATCTGGACCAACGACCTGTCCCACGCCTACGTGCACGAGAACTCGGCGTACTCGACGTGAGCGCGAGGAACGCAGCGAAGCGGAGTCCCGCAGCCGCGAACGAAAGGCGGGCTCGAGCATGAGCCTCAGCACCGACCTCACCCGCGCCCAGGTCAAGGCGGAGACGCTGATCGAGGCGCTGCCCTGGCTGGCCCGCTTCTCCGGCTCCACGGTGGTGGTCAAGTACGGCGGCAACGCCATGACCGACCCCGAGTTGCAGCGGGCGTTCGCCGCCGACATGGTCTTCCTGCGGTACGCCGGGCTCAAGCCGGTGGTGGTGCACGGCGGCGGTCCGCAGATCTCCGCCATGCTGGGCCGGCTCGGCATCGCCAGTGAGTTCCGTGGCGGGCTACGGGTGACCACCGCCGAGGCGATGGACGTGGTCCGGATGGTGCTGGTCGGGCAGGTCGGCCGGGAACTGGTCGGGCTGATCAACTCGCACGGACCGTTCGCCGTCGGCCTCTCCGGCGAGGACGCCCGGCTGTTCACCGCGGTTCGCCGCCCGGCGTACGTGGACGGGCTGCCGGTCGACGTCGGCCAGGTCGGCGACGTCGAGTCGGTGGACGTGTCGGCGGTGACCGACCTGATCACGGCCGGTCGGATCCCGGTGATCTCCACGGTCGCGCCGGACGCCGACGGGGTGCTGCACAACCTCAACGCGGACACGGCCGCCGCCGCGCTGGCCGTCGCGTTGCGGGCTCGCAAGCTGGTCGTCCTCACCGACGTTGCCGGCCTGTACGCCGACTGGCCGGACACCACCAGCCTGGTCTCCGAGATCAACAGCGACGACCTGGCGAAGCTGCTGCCCAGCCTCGAATCGGGGATGGTGCCGAAGATGGAGGCCTGCCTGCGGGCGGTGCGCGGGGGAGTCCCCGCCGCGCACGTCGTCGACGGTCGGGTGGCGCACTCCACGTTGCTCGAGGTGTTCACCTCGGAAGGGTTCGGAACGATGGTCGTGAGCGCGAGGAGTGAGCTTGCGAGCCCCGCAGTCGCGAACAAGGAAGGCTCTGTGAGCGCGAGGAGTGAGCTTGCGAGCCCCGCAGTCGCGAACAAGGAAGGCTCTGTGAGCGCGAGGAGTGAGCTTGCGAGCCCCGCAGTCGCGAACAAGAAGGGCTCGGTCGCGTCATGAGCACCCTGGTGCAACGCTGGAGTCAGTCCATGATGGACAACTACGGCACGCCGCCGATGGCGCTGGTCGCCGGCGCTGGCGCCGTCGTGGTCGACGACGCCGGCCGGGAATACCTCGACCTGGTGGGCGGGATCGCGGTGAACGCCCTCGGCCACGCCCACCCGGCCGTGGTGGCCGCCGTCTCGAAGCAGGTCGCCACCCTCGGGCACGTCTCCAACCTCTACGTGGCCGAGCCGCCGGTCGCCCTCGCGGAGCTGTTGCTGGCGCTCGCCGGACGGCCCGGCCGGGTCTTCTTCGCCAATTCCGGCGCGGAGGCGAACGAGGCGGCGTTCAAGCTCTCCCGGCGCATCGGCCGCAGCCACGTGGTGGCCACCCGGGGCGGGTTCCACGGCCGCACCATGGGTGCTCTCGCGCTGACCGGCCAGCCAGCCAAGGCGGACCCGTTCCGCCCGCTGCCCGGCGAGGTGACCCACGTCGAATACGGCGACGTCGCCGCCCTCGAGGCAGCGGTCACCGACGCCACCGCCATGGTGATCCTGGAGCCGATCCAGGGCGAGAACGGCGTGGTCGTACCGCCGGCCGGTTACCTCGCAGCCGCCCGGCGGATCACCGCCGGGCACGGGGCGCTGCTGGTGCTCGACGAGGTGCAGACCGGCATCGGCCGCACCGGGAACTGGTTCGCCCACCAGGCCGAGGGCGTGGAGCCGGACGTGGTCACCCTGGCCAAGGGGCTGGGCGGCGGGCTGCCGCTCGGCGCCACGCTGGCCTTCGGCCGGGCCGCCGACCTGCTCACCCCCGGCTCGCACGGCACCACCTTCGGCGGCAACCCGGTCAGTTGCGCCGCCGCGCTCGCCGTGGTGGCGACCATCGCCAACGAGGGGCTGCTCGATCACGTCAAGCGGGTCGGCGAGCGGCTGCGCCGCGGGATCGAGGCGCTGGGTCACCCGCTGGTCGCCGGGGTGCGCGGCGCCGGTCTGCTGCTCGGCGTGGCGCTCACCGCGCCGGTGGCGCCGGTGCTCACCGAGGCGCTGCGCGAGGCCGGCTTCCTGGTCAACCCGGTGCAGCCGGGCGTGGTCCGGCTGGCCCCGCCACTGATCCTCACCGCCGCCCAGGCGGACGCCTTCCTCGCCGCGCTACCCGCCGCCCTGGCCGCGGCGGCTCCCGCAGCCGCCGGCAGCGCAGCTCGTGGAGGGAGAACGCCCCTCCAGGGACCGGAATCCTCCAGGATCTCGACGCCGATCACGACCACGACGGGGACGACCGCATGAGCCGGCACTTTCTACGCGACGACGACCTCTCGCCCGCCGAGCAGGCCACGGTGCTCGACCTGGCGGCGCGGATGAAGGCCGACCGGTTCGGCCACCGGCCGCTGTCCGGGCCGCGCTCGGTGGCGGTGCTCTTCGACAAGCAAAGCCTGCGTACCCGGATCTCGTTCGACGTTGGGATCGCCGAGCTGGGCGGGCACCCCCTGGTCGTGGACACCCAGGTCACCCACTTCGGCCGGGGCGAGTCGCTGGCCGACGCCGGTCGGGTGCTGTCCCGCTACGTCGCGGCCATCGTGCTGCGCACCCACGGCGACGACCGGATCACCGAGGTGGCGACGGGCGCGAGCGTACCGGTGATCAACGCGCTCACCGACGGCTTCCACCCCTGCCAGCTGCTGGCCGACCTGCTCACCGTCCGCGAGCGGTGCGGCGGTACGGCCGGCCGCACCCTGACCTACGTGGGGGACGGCGCGAACAACATGGCGCAGTCGTACCTGCTGGCCGGGGCGACGGCCGGGATGCACGTGCGGATCGCCGGGCCGGCAGGCTTCGCACCGGATCCGACCGTGCTGAGCCGGGCGGCGGAGATCGCCGCCAGCACCGGCGGGTCCGTGCGGGTCCTGACCGATCCGGGCCAGGCGGTACGCGACGCCGACGTGGTGGCCACCGACGCCTGGACCTCGATGGGGCAGGAGGACGACGGGCTGGACCGGATCACTCCGTTCCTGCCCTACCAGGTCAACAAGGAGCTGCTCGGCCAGGCCGCGCCGGACGCGATCGTGCTGCACTGCCTGCCCGCGCACCGCGGCGAGGAGATCACCGACGAGGTGCTCGACGGCCCGCAGAGCGCGGTCCTCGACCAGGCGGAGAACCGGCTGCACGCCCAGAAGGCGCTGCTGACGTTCCTGGTGGGCGCCGCGATCGGGGAGCCCCGATGACCGCCCCGCTGACCCGCGCCGCCCGGCACGCCCGGATCGTGGAGCTGATCCGCGACAAGGCCGTCCGCTCGCAGACCGAACTGGCCGACCTGCTCGCCGCCGACGGCGTCGGAGTCACCCAGGCCACCCTCTCGAGGGACCTGGAGGAGCTCGGCGCGGTCAAGGTGCGCGGCGGCGACGGGCCGGCGGTCTACCTGATCCCCGAGGACGGCCACCGGCCGCTGCGCGACGCCGAGGCGGCCCCCGCCCGGTTGGTGCGGCTGCTGCGCGAGCTGCTCAACGGAGTCGACTCCAGCGGAAACATCGCCGTGCTGCGTACCCCGCCGGGCGCAGCCCAATACCTGGCCAGCGCGTTGGACCGAGCGGGCCTGCCCGAGGTCGTCGGCACCATCGCCGGCGACGACACCATCCTCGTCGTGGCCCGTGAGGCCGTCGGCGGGGCCGCACTCGGCGACAAGCTCGCCGGCTGGGCCCGCCGGGAAGACAGCGTTGAAGGGAGCACCACACCTTGACCTGTTCCCCTCGTTGCAGCGAGGGGATCCTCACGGTCACCCGTGAAGCTTCCTGTTTCATTGCCGACTGCCCCGAAGGGAGGGGATCCCATGAGGACTTACATCAGCTCCGCAGGCGTTTCGCCTCTCCGCCAGCCCGGCGGCGAGGATGTTTCGTGCGGCGTTGACGTCCCGGTCATGCTCGACGTGGCAGGCGGCGCAGACCCATTCCCTGACAGTCAGCGGCATCGACGGGTTGATCCGGCCGCAGGTGGAACATGTCTTCGACGACGGACACCACCGGTCCACAACAACCAACGTACGCCCGTACCAGACGGCCATGTACTCCAGCATTCGGCGCAGTTCGGACCACGCCGCGTCGGAGATTACCCGGGCCATGCGGTGGTTGCGCAGCAAGTTGCGAACGCTGAGATCCTCGATTATCACCGCTTGGTTCTCACGAACAAGTCGAGTGCTCAGCTTGTGCAGATGATCACGCCGCCGGTCAGCGACGCGGGCATGGATCCGACCCAGCCTCGCCCGGGCCTTGGCCCGGTTGGCGGAACCCTTCTCCTTGCGGGACAGGTTGCGCTGCGCCTTGGCCAACTTCCGCCGATCCATCCGCTCATGGCGCGGATTGGCAATCTTCTCTCCGGTGGACAGCGTGACCAGACTGGTGATGCCCGCGTCTACTCCGACCGCCCCATCCAGTGCGGGCAGGGCCTGCACGGTCGGATCCTCTACCAGAAGAGACACGAACCACCGGCCGGCCGCGTCTCGCGACACGGTGACCGTGGATGGCTCGACATCCTTGGGCAGGGGTCTGGACCACACGATGTCCAGGGGAGCCTCCATCTTGGCGAGGGTGAGATGGCCGTCGCGCCAGCGGAACGCCGAGCGCGTGTATTCGGCCGCCGCCCGCGACCTGCGCTTGGACTTGAACCGCGGGTACTTGCAGCGCCGTTGCCAGAAGCCGGCGAATGCGGTTTGCAGATGCCGCAGCGTCTGCTGCAACGGCACCGCACTCACCGCGTTCAGGAACGCCAGGTCGTCGGTCCGCTTCCACTCCGTCAGCCAAGCCGAGGTCTGTGCGTAACTGCTTCGTTGCCGGTCCACCGTCCACGCTCGGGTCCGCGCCTCCAACGCGCGGTTGTAGACCAGGCGTACACATCCGAACGTCCTGTTCAACTGCTCAGCCTGCTGCGGCGACGGATAGAAGCGGCACTTGAACGATCGCTTCACCCCAGCCACGCCTCAGGTTCTACCAACCGCGTACGACAATCACTTGAAAGGAGGGAGCGGCGGGTCCCGCCGGCTTCGACGGCACGCCGCAACTCAGATGACTGAACGTGTAGTTCTGGCGTACTCCGGAGGTCTCGACACCTCCGTCGCCATTCCTTACCTGGCCGAGCAGACCGGCGCCGAGGTGATCGCGGTGGCGGTCGATGTCGGGCAGGGCGGCGAGGACCTCGACGCCATCCGGCAGCGCGCGCTGGACTGCGGCGCCGCCGAGTCCGAGCTGGTCGACGCGCGCGACGAGTTCGCCGCCGACTACTGCCTGCCGGCCATCCGGGCGAACGCCCTCTACATGGACCGCTACCCGCTGGTGTCGGCGCTGTCCCGGCCGCTGATCGTCAAGCACCTGGTGGCCGCGGCGCGCAAGCACGGCGGGACGATCGTCTCGCACGGCTGCACCGGCAAGGGCAACGACCAGGTCCGTTTCGAGGTCGGCCTGAACGCCCTCGCCCCCGACCTGAAGATCATCGCGCCGGCGCGGGACTACGCCTGGACGCGGGACAAGGCGATCGCGTTCGCCGAGGAGAAGGGGCTGCCGATCGACGTGTCGGCGAAGTCGCCGTACTCCATCGACCAGAACCTGTGGGGCCGCGCGGTGGAGACCGGCTTCCTGGAGGACATCTGGAACGCCCCGATCGAGGACCTCTACTCGTACACGGCCGACCCGGCGCAGGACCGCGACGCCGACGAGGTCGTGATCACCTTCGACGCCGGCGTACCGGTGGCCATCGACGGTGAGACGGTCACCCCGTACCAGGCGATCCTGGAGTTGAACCGGCGCGCCGGGGCGCAGGGCGTGGGCCGGCTCGACATGGTGGAGGACCGGCTGGTCGGGATCAAGAGCCGCGAGGTGTACGAGGCTCCCGGCGCGATCGCGCTGATCACCGCCCACCAGGAGCTGGAGGCGGTCACCGTGGAGCGCGACCTGGCCCGGTTCAAGCGGGGCGTCGACCAGCGCTGGGGTGAGCTGGTCTACGACGGCCTGTGGTTCTCGCCGCTGAAGGACTCGCTGGACGCCTTCATCGACGACGCGCAGCAGCACGTGAGCGGCGAGGTGCGGATGACCCTGCACGGCGGACGGGCCACCGTCACCGGTCGGCGCTCCGAGGCGAGCCTCTACGACTTCGGGATGGCCACCTACGACACCGGCGACACCTTCGACCAGTCCCTCGCAAAGGGTTTCGTGCAGCTGTGGGGCCTGCCGAGCCGGATGGCCGCCGCGCGGAACGCCCGGCTGGGCGGCTCCGGCCAGTGACATGTGTGAGCGCGAGGAGTGAGCGAGCGCAGCGAGTGAGCCCCGCAGTCGCGAGCGAAAGGCAAGCAGAGCAATGATGGGCGGCGTGGACGACAAGAGCCTGACCGAGAACAGCGCCGCCACCAACCGGACGAGCCTGTGGGGTGGCCGGTTCGCCGGCGGTCCAGCCGAGGCGCTCGCCCGGCTGTCGGTGAGCGTGCAGTTCGACTGGCGCCTGGCCCCGTACGACATCGCCGGTTCCCGGGCGCACGCCCGGGTCCTGGCGGGCGCCGGCCTGCTCGACCCCGAGGAGCTGGGCCGGGTCCTGGCGGCCCTGGACGACCTGGAGGCGGCCTGCGCCTCCGGGTCGTTCCGTCCCACCGTCGACGACGAGGACGTGCACACCGCGCTGGAACGGGGGCTGCTGGAGCGGCTGGGCAGCCTCGGCGGCAAGCTGCGCGCCGGCCGGTCCCGCAACGACCAGGTCGCCACGGACCTGCGGCTCTACCTGCGCGACCACGCCCGGGGTGTGGCCAGCCGGCTGGTGGAGCTGGCCGAGGCGCTGGTCGAGCAGGCCGAGCGGCACGTCGACACCGCCGCGCCCGGCATGACCCATCTCCAGCACGCCCAGCCGGTCACCTTCGGGCACTGGCTGCTCGCCCACGTGCAGCCGCTGCTGCGCGACCTGGAGCGGCTGCGCGACTGGGATCATCGCGCGGCGATCAGCCCGCTCGGCGCGGGCGCGCTGGCCGGCTCCGGGCTGCCGCTGGACCCGGTGGCGGTGGCGAAGGAGCTGGGCTTCCGCACGTCGTTCGCCAACTCGATGGACGCCGTCGCCGACCGGGACTTCGTCGCCGAGTTCCTCTTCACCACCGCCATGATCGGGGTGCACCTGTCCCGGCTCGGCGAGGAGGTGGTGCTCTGGACCTCGCACGAGTTCGGCTGGGTGGAGCTGGACGACGCGTTCGCGACCGGTTCGTCGATCATGCCGCAGAAGAAGAACGCGGACATCGCCGAGCTGGCCCGGGGCAAGTCCGGTCGGCTGGTCGGCGGGCTGATGACCGTGCTGACCATGCTCAAGGGTCTGCCGATGACCTACGACCGGGACATGCAGGAGGACAAGGAGCCGGCCTTCGACGCGGTCGACACCCTGGAGCTGCTGCTCCCGGCCCTGGCGGGGATGATCTCCACGATGACGGTCCGCGTGGACCGTCTGGTGGCCGCCGCGCCGGTCGGCTTCTCGCTGGCCACCGAGGTGGCTGACTGGCTCGTCCGCAGGGGCGTGCCGTTCCGCGACGCGCACGAGATCACCGGCCGGCTGGTGGCGCTCTGCGCGGTCCGGGACTGCGAGCTGGAGGAGGTCTCCGACGCCGATCTGGCCGCGGTCAGCGAGCACCTCGACCCGTCGGTGCGCGACGTGCTCTCGGTCCGTTCGGCCCTCGCGGCCCGGACCACCCCCGGCTCGACCGGCCCCGGGCCGGTCGCCGACCAGCTCGCCGCCGCCGCGGACCGGCTGGCCGGCTGGCGGGAGTGGGCCACCGCACGGGTCGTCCCACGCTGATCTCGCCGTGGCGCCGGAGCTGCTCGGTTCCGGCGCCGCGGCCGGTTCAGGCCGTCGGCCGCTCCCGCTTCGGGAGCTTGGCCACCACCATGTCGTACGACGCGTCGACGGCCTCGGAGAGCTCCTCCTCGTCGATCCCGCCGTCCAGGCGCAGCGTGTTCCACCCGGACCGCCCGATGTAGGCCATCACCCGGGCGTCGTCGGGGTGTCGGTGCAGCCACTCGTCGGCCACCTCGCGGGTCGGGCCGCACTTCACGCCGATCGTCGGGTTTCCGTCGCCGTTGCCGAGGAAGGCGAAGATCCGGCTGCCGACCTTCACCACCTCGTCGCCCTCCCACGGCCGGTCCAGCCACGCCCCCGGCTTGGCAAGGCAGTACGCCAGCATCTCCGCGCGCTCCATGGGTGCCTCCCGGAATCGTCGTGCGCACAGTCTGCCCGCCCGGCCGCCGGTCGGCGCGCGCCGTGCCGGTCGGGTCGCCACCTCGGCGGGGGTGGCGGGTCAGCCGGTCTGCTCGGCGGAGCGGGCGACGACCCGCTCGTAGCGCTGCCGGGCGGCCTGCGCGCTGCCCAGGCCCAGCCCGTACGCGATGGCCTGCCAGGTCAGCCCCCGGTCGCGGGCCAGCGTCAACAGCCCCGCCTCCAGGGCGTCCAGCTCCGCGCGGACGTGCGGCAGCAGGGTCAGCGCGGCGGTGAGGTCGGCGCCGTCGACCGGCTCCTCGGTGGCCTCCCGCTCGGCCCCACCGGCGGCCAGCGCGGTGACCAGGGCCACCGCCTCCCACGGGTCCAGCACGTACGGGTGCGCCCAGCGTCCTCGCCGGGCGTCGGTGCCGGCGTGCCGCTCGCTGATCCGTTGCAGCGCCTCGTGGGTGCGGTGGGCGCGGGCCCGGGCCGGGTTCGGCGCGGTGAACTGGTCGTCGGTCGTCATGCTCCGATCACAACCCATCAACGGAGCGTTGTCAACAAAATGTTGAAACGTCGAGGGTCGCGGCGATGGTCGGCGGGGCGGGCTGGGTACCGTCGGGTCATGGACCTGCTGCCCGGTGACCACGACGCCGACGCCGACGCCGGCCTGGCGACGCTGGCGGACCTGCTCGCCGGCCCGCTGCTGCCGGCCGCGCGTGGGCTGCTCGGCTGCCTGCTGCACGCTGGCGGGGTGACCGTGCGGATCACCGAGGTCGAGGCGTACGCCGGCACGGCCGGAGATCCGGCCCCGCACGCGCACCCGGGGGCGCACCCCGCGCAACGCGCGCAACCATCGTGCGAACGCGGCCGACCGAGGGCGCCAATGGGCGCAGAGGGCTTGAAGCTGACGTGCGCCTCACCCTCGTAAGCAAGCTGGTGTAACCGCAGCACGACACGACCGACCGCCAACCACCGCAGAAGGGTTCGGGCTGCCGGCCTGACCTCAGGTCACGCCCATGACCCGAGCCCTTCTGCGGTTTAGGCCCTGTTTCGTGCAAGCAGGAAGCGCCTCGACTTGGACGGCCGACCGCCATTGACCTGCCAAAACGCGTCTGAGTGTTGCTCATTCGGCCTGCCCGATCATCGACGCCAGCATCGGCCCAGGCAGGCTACCAACTCTCCCCACTCAAAGGGGCTCCCGAGCCAGCGGAACTCCACTCTGCCGAGGCTCAGGCGACAGGCTGCCCGGCCAGCCGGCTGCGCCGATACGCAGAAACAGTCGGATCACCCGTCAGCCAGTACCGCCAGGGCCAGTCATGCGCCCGGCTGACACCGACCCTCGGTCCCGATGAGACAGCCGCAGGCGAGCGGGCAGGCGGGCTCAACACCAGCGATCCACCGTCGAGCAGGTGCGCGCCGCTGTGCTGGGTTCTCAGTGCCAACGCTTGACCGAGGTTGCCGGGACCACGGGCAAGCGACCGCAGTGCGACCCGCTCACCTCGCCGACGCTGCGCCAGGTCGACCCCGTCGGTCACTCTGCCTGCGCGCAGCAGGACTGCCGATGCTTCACCCTCGGGGCCTGTCACGACGTTGGCGCAGAAGTGCAGCCCGTGCGACAGGTAGACGTACAGCCGGCCAGCCGGACCGAACATCACGGCGTTGCGCGCAGTCCGACCACGCCAGGCATGCGAGGCGGGATCAGCCTCGCCCGCGTACGCCTCGGTCTCGGTCAGTTCGAGGGTGACCACGCCGTCAGGTGTGTGATGGGTGAGCGTCCAGCCGATCAGCGCCGGGGCGACCAGGGGAGCGGGTTGCGCCAGGATGGCGAGCAGGTCAGACGACAACGGGTGAACCCTCCCGAGTCTCGGTCTTTGGCATCCGCCAGGTGAGCTGAACGTCTTCACCCCGAGGCAGCCTGGCGCCCTTGCGCCGAGGCATCAGGCGGATCGACTCGCACGCGGTCTCGATAATCGAGCGGACCCGCTCGTTATCCATCTGTTCGATGGCTTCCCACACCGCCTCGATGTCCGTCAGGTCGACACCGACCCTGGCCGTGGCGATCTCGGCGAGGCGATCGTGGATCTCGGTCAGCCGGCTGTCTGCCGCAGCGGTACCGGCGGCAAGCGCAGCCTGGTCGACCGTTCCGGCGACGAACAACTCAGCCAGTGTCTGCTTCCGGGCGAGTAGGGCGGACTCTTCTACCCGCAGTTGCGTCGACTCCTCCTCGGCTTCCGGGTCTGCGGGTTGGGTGTCCCACTGGTCTGCCTGGTCGATCAGGCGGCGCAACACGTAGGAGTCGAGCCAGTCGGCAGGGATGGTGACGCACCGACCCTCGCGGCAGGTGTAGATCCGGTACCGCTCGCCTGCCTGGTTCTGCTTGGACCAGCCTTGCGACGCCTTCCCACCACACCGCGAGCAGGTCGCCACGCCGACCAGCAGCCCCTTGCGCTTGCCACCGCCGCCCGTGTTGCGGCTGGGGTCTTTCAGGTGACGAACGGTCGCCCGGTACACATCCTCGGGAACGATCGGTTCCCACGCCGCAGGGGTGCCAGTCTCCGCCCCGTTGTACGTGAGGATGCCCGCGTTCCGCTCGCACATCAGGACATGCCGCAGGTTGGATGACCGCCAGCGGTTACCCCTCGGCGTGAGGACGCCGGCAGCGTTCCATCGGGCAGCGATCGAGTACACCGACTGCCCAGTCAGCACGTCCGCGTACGCCTGGCGCAACGGCTCAGCCTCGCTCCGTCGGTGGTCCCCGTTGCGCTCGAAGCCGAACGGGCGAGCAGTCCACCAGGGCCGGCCGGTCTGCACCCGCTGGTGCTGTGCTGCCTTCTGCCGGGCGGACTTGATCTCGACCTCCTGCCAGGCAGCACTGCCGAGGATGCGAGCGAGGAACCTGCCGTTCGGGGTCGACAGGTCCAACTCTCCGGACGCCGTCGCCAGCGTGACCCCGGTCCGTTCGGTGAGGTCGACCAGGTCTTCAAGGTCCCGTAGGTTCCGGTACATCCGGTCGACCTGCCAGGCCACCACTACGTCAACGGCACCCGAGGTGATCAGGTCAAGCACCTGTCGCCAGCCGGGGCGAACCTTGCGGGTGGAGGCTGACACCGAGTTGTCGATGATCACATCGACGACCTGCCAGCCTCGCTGCTCGCACAACTCCCGGCATGCCTGTTCCTGCCGGGCTACGCCAAGCCCCTCGCCGGTAGCGTCCAGCGAGATACGCGCATAGACCACAGCCCGTTTGCCCATCGCGATATTCTACATGTTCACCGACAGACCTACGCATGCACTGGTGCATGAACGTGGTCACCGGAGTCGAGGGGGAGGCCGCCGCGGTGCTGCTGCGCGCCGGTGCGGTGGTCGACGGGCTGGCCACGGCACGTGCCCGCCGATCTGCCGTACGTCGGGACGTGGATCTGGCCCGTGGGCCGGCTCGGCTCTGCGCCACGCTCGGCATCGACCGCGCCGCGTACGGCGGATACCTGCTCGGCGACGGACCGGTCCGGTTGCGCCCTGCGGCGTCGCCGGTGCCCGCGCAGGCGGTGGTCGCCGGTCCACGGGTCGGCGTGACCGGAGCCCACGACCTGCGGTGGCGGTTCTGGCTCGACGGCGATCCGACGGTCAGCGCGTACCGCCGGCACGTGCCCCGCACCCGACGCTGAGCGCCGATGCGGCGTGTGCCCTGGCGAATCTGTCGGGGGGTGTGGCCATAATCACCGCACCTGCCCGCCGACGGTTCGGAGGACGTCATGGCAACGCTGCTCGCGATCGGCACGGCCAAGGGATTGTTTCTCGCCACCAGTGCCGACGACCGGCACAGCTGGGAGATCACCGGCCCGCACTTCCCGATGACCGGCGTCTACGCGGTCGCGGTCGACACCCGCCGCCCCACCCCTCGGCTGCTCGCCGGGGTGACCAGCTCACACTTCGGGCCCAGCGTCGCGACCAGCGACGATCTCGGCGCCTCCTGGGACGAGCCCGACGCGGCCCCGGTCGCCTTCCCGGCCGACACCGGCGCGACCCTCGGGCGGGTCTGGCAGCTGATGCCGGCCGGCCCCGACGAGCCGGACGTTGTCTGGGCCGGCACCGAGCCCTCGGCGCTGTTCCGGTCCACCGACGGCGGTCGCAGTTTCGATCTGGTCCGTTCGCTCTGGGATCACCCGCACCGCCCGGAGTGGGGGGCCGGGTTCGGCGGCCAGGCCGTGCACACGGTGCTGCCCCACCCGCGCGACCCGGCTCGGCTGCTGGTCGCCATGTCCACCGGCGGCGTCTACCGCTCCGAGGACGCCGGGGCGAGCTGGGCGCCGGGCAACACCGGCATCCGCGCCTACTTCATGCCCGACGAGTGGCCGGAGTTCGGCCAGTGCGTCCACAAGGTCGCCCGGGACGCCGGCAACCCCGAGCGGCTGTACGCGCAGAACCACCACGGCGTCTACCGCTCCGACGACGACGGCCGCACCTGGTCCTCGATCGCCGACGGGCTGCCCAGCGACTTCGGCTTCGCGATGGTGTCCCACCCCGGGCGTGCCGGGACGGTGTGGACGTTCCCGCTGGTGGCCGACAGCGAGCGGTTCCCCACCGACCACCGCTGTCGGGTGTTCCGCTCCGCGGACGCCGGCGGCAAGTGGGAGCCGCTGTCGGTGGGGCTGCCCGAGGGCCCGTTCTACCCGGCGGTGCTGCGCGACGCGATGTGCGCCGACGACGCCTCCCCGGGCGGGGTCTACTTCGGCACCCGCTCCGGTGAGGTCTACGCCAGCCGTGACGAGGGCGACTCCTGGTCGTTGGTGGCGGCGCACCTGCCTGACGTGCTCTGCGTCCGGGCCGCGGCGGTGTGACGTGGTCACCGTGCTGCTGCCCGGCCCGCTGCGCGGCGAGGCCGGGGGTGCCAGCCGGCTGAGCGTCACCGCCGCCGGGACGCTGCGGGCGGTCCTCGACGAGGTGGCCGCCGACCATCCGCGGCTGGCCCGGCGGATTCGCGACGAGCGTGGCGAGCTGCGCCGCTACGTCAACGTCTACGTCGACGGGGAGGACTGCCGGCACTCCGGCGGGCTGGCCACCCCGGTCGGTGACGACGCCGAGGTGCAGGTGCTGCCGTCGGTGGCGGGCGGCTGAGCCGACCGGGCTCCGGTCGGCGGTCAGTGCAGGTCGTAGTCGGCGTGTCCGGCGGCGGATGTGACCGGCGCCACCGGGGGACCGTCCACCAGCGGAATAGTTGCGCCGTCAAATAAGTTGTGCGCAACGTCCGGGTGCACGGCCCGGTCGGACACGCGAGGAGCTGGTCATGCAGTTCGGAGTCTTCACCGTCGGAGACGTCACGGTCGACCCGACCACCGGTCGGGAGCCGACCGAGCATGAGCGGATCAAGGCGATGGTCGCCATCGCGTTGAAGGCCGAAGAGGTCGGTCTGGACGTCTTCGCCACCGGCGAGCACCACAACCCCCCGTTCGTGCCCTCGTCGCCGACCACCATGCTCGGCCACATCGCGGCGCGTACCGAGCGGCTGCTGCTGTCCACCGCGACCACGCTGATCACCACGAACGACCCGGTGAAGATCGCCGAGGACTACGCGATGCTCCAGCACCTCGCCGACGGCCGGGTGGACCTGATGATGGGCCGCGGCAACACCGGCCCGGTGTACCCGTGGTTCGGCAAGGACATCCGCGCCGGCATCCCCCTTGCGATCGAGAACTACGACCTGCTGCGCCGGCTGTGGCGCGAGGACGTCGTCGACTGGAAGGGCCGCCACCGCACCCCCCTGCAGTCGTTCACCTCGACCCCGCGTCCGCTCGACGGGGTTCCCCCGTTCGTCTGGCACGGCTCGATCCGCAGTCCGGAGATCGCCGAGCAGGCTGCGTACTACGGTGACGGCTTCTTCGCCAACCACATCTTCTGGCCCAAGGAGCACACCCAGCGGATGATCGCGCTCTACCGGGAGCGGTACGCGCACTACGGCCACGGCTCCGCCGACCAGGCCATCGTCGGCCTCGGCGGGCAGGTGTTCATGCGGCGCAACTCGCAGGACGCGATCCGGGAGTTCCGACCCTACTTCGACAACGCCCCGGTCTACGGTCACGGGCCGTCGCTGGAGGAGTTCAGCCGGGAGACCCCGCTGACCGTGGGTAGCCCGCAGCAGGTCATCGACCGCACGCTGGGCTTCCGGGAGTACGTCGGCGACTACCAGCGGCAGCTGTTCCTGATGGACCACGCGGGGCTGCCGCTCAAGACGGTGCTGGAGCAGCTCGACCTGCTCGGCGAGGAGGTCGTGCCGGTGCTGCGCAAGGAGTTCGCCGCGTTGCGCCCGGCGCACGTGCCGGAGGCGCCGACGCACGCCTCGCTGGTCGCCGCGGCGGGCGGCGCCAAGGACAGCACCGTGCACGCCGTCGACGACGTGACGGGCAAGGCGCCGGAGGGGGCGACCCGATGACCCGCCGTACCCTGGCCGTGGTCTCGGCGGGGCTGAGCCAGCCCTCGTCGACCCGGCTGCTCGCGGACCAGCTCGCCGCGGCCACCCGCGACGAGTTGGTCCGACGCGGCTCCGAAGTGGAGCTGCGCGTCGTCGACCTGCGCGAGTACGCCCACGACGTGGTGAACAACATGCTCACCGGGTTTGCTCCGGCAGCGTTGCGCGACGTCATCGACACGGTGACCGGGGCGGACGGGATCATCGCCGTCACCCCGATCTTCAGCGCCTCGTACAACGGGCTGTTCAAGTCCTTCTTCGACGTGTTGGATTCCGAGTCGCTGGTCGACCGGCCGGTGTTGATCGGCGCCACCGGCGGCACCGCCCGGCACTCGCTGGCCCTGGAGCACGCCGTCCGCCCGATGTTCGCCTACCTCCGGTCGGTGGTGGTCCCGACCGCGGTCTTCGCCGCTCCGGAGGACTGGTCCGGTGGCACCGCCGACGGCGCGCTGCGGGGCCGGATCAGGCGTGCGGCGGGGGAGTTGGCCGACCAGGTCGAGCGTCGGCTGCCGGCCGCCGGCCCGGCTGACCCGTTCGCTCTCACCACCGACTTCCTGCAGATGCTCGGCCGGGGCGACGACGATGCCGCGGTCACGCCGCCTGGTCGTACGGGTGCGCCACCAGCACCGGACAGTGCGCGTGCTGGATCGCCGCCTGGCTGACCGAGCCGAGCAGCAGTCCGGTGAATCCGTGCCGGCCCCGGGTGCCCACGACCAGCAGCGACGCTGTGCCGCTCGCCTCGATGAGCCCCCGGGCCGGCCCGGCCGCCCGGACCGGATGTTCCCGCACCAGCAGGCCGGGATGCGCCGCCCGGACGGCGGTGGACGCGTCGGCCAGCAGCCGCACCGCCTCGGCCTGGTACGCGGCCTGCGACTCCTCCACCTCCTCCGGCACCGGCCGGTCGCCGTCCGACGGGCCGACGTGCACCAGGACCAGCGGGACCTCGCGGCGCGCCGCCTCGTCGGCGCCGTACCCCACGGCGAGCCGGGAGGATTCGGACCCGTCCACGCCGACCAGCACCGGCGCGTCCACCGGGATCGGCTGCTCATCCGGGCGCACCACCAGCACCGGGCAGTGCGCGTGCGCGGCCACCTGCCCGCCGACCGAGCCGAGCAGCAGGCCGGCGAACCCGCCCAGCCCTCGACTGCCCACCACGACGAGGTCGGCCCGGCGGGACTCCTCGACCATCGTCGCGCCGGGGCCGCCCGCGATCTGGCGAACCTCGACGGTGAGGCCGGGCCAGCGGTCGGTCAGGTCGGCCGCCGTGCGCTCCAACATCTTCTGCGCCTCCTCGGAGGGCGCCGGCACCCCGAGGTCGTACGGGTTGAGCGGCACGCCGTAGCCGAGCGGGTGCAGGTAGCCGTGCACCAGCAGCAGCGGCCGGGTCCGGAGCAGGGCGGCGCGGGCCGCGTGCTCCGCGGCGACGAGGCTGGACGGCGATCCGTCCACACCCACCACGACAGGTCGGTTCATCAGGAACTCCCTCGGTCGGTCAGGTCATTGTCGACGTACCCGGCGGGCAACGCCGGTATTTGCCCCGGCCCGGACGCGCTGGCGGGCGGCTCGCCCGCACCTCGACCTGCACGAAAGTACGTATGTTCGTAGTATCGACGCATGACGGATGTCGAGGAGCGGCTGGCCGCGCTGGAAACACAGGTCGCCGCGTTGACCGAGCGCCTGGCGGCGTCGCCGCCGACCAAAGACACAGCGCCCGCGCTCGCAAGCACGTTCTGGGCCCTGGACGGCCTCAAGCAGCGACTGCCGTCCGACGGAGCGGGCGCCGTGCTCTATACCGGCACCGTCCGCGTCGCCGACCAGCACTACGACTGGCAGTACGGGCGCGGCGTCGACGACCTGCTCGCCGACGACTGGGCCGAGCTGGCCGCCACCCTGTCCGCGCTGGCCCACCCGGTGCGGCTGCGGCTGCTGCGCGAGGTCCTCGGCGGTCGGCAGACCACCGCCGAGCTGGCCGACATCGAAGAGCTGGGCACCACCGGCCAGCTCCACCACCACCTGCGCCAGATCGCCGCCGCCGGCTGGCTGCGCAGCGCCGGCCGGGGCCGGTACGCCGTCCCCGCCGAACGCGTGGTGCCACTGCTGGCCATCCTCGCCGCCGCCGGTCGCTGACCACCTGCCCGGCCATCGTCGAAGCCGTCCGCCGAGCCACCCCACGGCGCACACCCCTCGCCCGACGAAAGGGAAGACCATGCGTAGAACAGCCGCCATCGCACTCCTCGTCGCGCTCATCGCCGGCCTCGTCGCGATTGTGCTGATGCCCCGCGTACCCCGCCTCGGCCCGCAGGTCACCGGGGACCCCGAGCTGGCCGGCGCCGTCCGAGCAGCGGTGCCCGACCCGAAGGGACACCGCGGGCTCGCCGTCGCCATGGTCGAGAACGGCAGGATCCACGTCGCAGGCCTGGGCGACCGGGACGGCACCGGGCGGCCCGTCGAGCCCGGCACCCCCTTCGAGCTCGGCTCGGTCCCCAAGACGTTCACCGGCATGCTCCTGGCCGACCAGATCGGCGCCGGTGTCGTCGGCCCCGACGACCGGCTCGGCGCCACCTGGCCCGCCGTCACCGGCCCCGCCCGCGATGTCACCCTCGCCGAGCTGGCCAGCCACCGCGCCGGTCTGCCGAGGCTGGCCCCCGGCTCGCCGTTGGGCTGGGCGCGCATCCTCTGGTCCAACGTCTCCGGCGGCAACCCCTACGCCGGGCAGGACGTCGACAGCGTCCGGACCGCCGCCGACCGGGTCACCCCCGGCGACGGACGCGGCGCGGTCCACTACTCCAACCTCGGGCCGTCCGTGCTCGGCCAGGCGCTGGCCGCGAAGGCCGGCGTCGCGTACCCCGACCTGCTGGAGGCACGGCTGCTCCGGCCGCTCGGCATGACCGCCACCGTCGTCGCCACCGGGTCCGGCGACCTACCCGCCGACCGCGCCCAGGGCAGTCGCGCCAGCGGGCGCGCCCTCGACCCCTGGCTGGGACCCGGCTACGCGCCGGCCGGCATCGGCGTCTGGTCCACCGCCGAGGACCTGGCCCGGCTGGTGGCAGCTACCGCCGGCGGCACCGCGCCCGGCGCCGACGCCGCCACCGCCCGCTACCGCGAGAACGCGGACACCCGCATCGGGTACGGCTGGTTCACCACCCGCCACGGCGACCGCGAAATCGCCTGGCACAACGGCGCGGCCAGCGGGTTCGGGTCCTACGTCGGCTTCGAGCCGGCCACCGGCAGGGCGGTTGTGGTGCTCGGCAACACCGACAAGGGCGTCGAGCCCATCGGTCTGCGGCTGCTCGGAGTGCCGGAGGAGAAGGTCGGCGCGGCCGCGCCGGTGGTGCCGTGGTGGATCGGCGCCGGTCTCGCGGTGGCGTTCACCTTCCTCGGTGGGCTCGCCCTGCTCGGCACCGTCCGCCGCCCCAACCTGGACCGGGTGACCCTGGTGTCCGCGGCGGTGTGGGCGTTCGCCTACCTTGGGCTCGGACACCGCCTGGGGGACTGGTCGATGGTCGCGGTCTGGCTGTGGCCCGTCGGCGCCGGCCTGTCGGCGGCGGGGGTGGCTCTGGCGGTGATCCGCTGGCCCACCCTGCCCGCGGTCGACGCGGCGGTGCCGCGGCGTCGGGTGTTGTCGGTCGCGAGTTCCCTGGCCGCCGCCGCGGTGGCGGTCGCGGCAGTCGCCGCCTGAGGTGGCGTACCGTCCTCGGCCGCTGCGTACCCTCGTCGAATGACCCCCGACGTGCAGCTGCGCCCGGTCCGCGAGGACGATCTCGTCGAGTTCTTCCTGCACCAGCAGGATCCGGAGGCCAACCGGATGGCCGCGTTCGGCCCCGCCGACCCGTCCGACCACCGCGAGTTCGCCCGGCACTGGGCGCGGGTGCTCACCGACCCGGCGAACCTGGTCCGCACCGTCGAGGCCGACGGTGAGGTGGTCGGCCACGTCACCGCCTTCCCGGTCGGCGACCGCACCGAGGTCAGCTACTGGATCGATCCGGCCCGCTGGGGGCGCGGTCACGCCACCGCCGCCCTGGCCGCTCTCCTGCGCGAGCTGCCCCGGCCGGTGCACGCCCGCGCCGCCAAGGACAACGCCGCGTCCCTCGCGGTGCTCCGCAAGTGCGGCTTCGTGGTGGTCGGCGAGGACTCGGGGTACGCCAACGGCCGGGGCGCCGAGGTCGAGGAGTGGCTGCTGGAGCTGCCCGCCGACGGCTCTGACCAGGGTGAGCACTAGTCTCGCGGGGTGAACTGGTTGGATCTGGTCGGCTGGGCCGGCTCCGCGGTACTGGTCTGGTCGCTGCTGCAGTCGCGCATCCTGCGGCTGCGCGCGCTCAACCTCATCGGCTGCCTCGTGCTGATCGGCTACAACGCCGCACTCGAGGTGTGGCCCATGGTCGGGCTCAACATCGTGCTCGCCGTGATCAACATCTGGTACCTGCGCGGGATGCTGGCCACCCGGCACGACGAGCAGACCTACCAGGTGGTGGAGGTCGGCGTCGGCGACCAGTTCCTGGCGCACACGCTGCGGGTGCACGCGCCGGACATCGCCCGGTTCAATCCCGGCCTCCGCTGGGACCCGGACGCCCCGGGGCGCTCCGCGTTCCTGGTGGTCACCGACGACGAGGTGGTCGGGGTGGTGCTGTCGCACGCCGAGGCGCCCGGCGTCGCCCAGATAGACCTGGACTACGTGACCCCGAAGTTCCGCGACTTCACGCCCGGCGAGTTCGTCTACCGGCGCAGCCGCCTCTTCACCGAACGAGGCTTCCACCGGGTGGTCAGCCCGCCCGGCATGGTCGCCCCCTACTACCACCGGCTCGGCTTCCGCCCCGAGGGCGACTCGTACGTCCTAGACCTGCCCGCGCCCTCGGCGGCCGAATCGGCCTAGCGTCGCCGGGGCAGGATTCGGCCGCCGACGCACGGGGCACAGACACGCGTACGCCGGGCGGGGCCGCCGACCGGTGGGCGCCGCGCGTACCGGTCGGTGCCACCACCACGAGGGAGCGAACCAGGCGTGCAGAGCTACGGGAGCCAACTGGCTCTGGTCGGGGTCCTGGTCGTCATCAACGCGCTCTTCGCGGGCAGTGAGATGGCGTTGGTGTCGTTGCGGGACAGCCAGATCCAACGGTTGGAGCGCACCAGCCGGGCCGGGCGCGTGCTGGCCCGGCTGGCCAAGGACCCGAACCGCTTCCTGGCCACCATTCAGATCGGCATCACCCTGGCCGGCTTCCTGGCCTCCGCCGCCGCGGCGGTCTCGCTCGCCAAGCCCCTCGTGCCACTGCTCGGGGTGTTCGGGGGCGCCGCGGAGACGGTGGCGATCGTGGTGGTCACCCTCGCGCTGACCTTCGTCACCCTGGTCTTCGGCGAGCTGGCCCCCAAGCGGATCGCCATGCAGTCCGCCGAGCGGTGGGCGCTGCTGGTGGCCCGTCCGCTCGACCTGCTCGCCAGCGTCACCCGACCGGCCGTCTGGGCGCTCGGCACCACCAGCGACCTCGTGGTCCGGCTGGTCGGGCTCAACCCGAAGCACCAGCCGGACGAGATCGGCCCGGACGAGCTGCGCGACATCGTCGCCGGGAACCACGGCTTCACCAAGGAGCAGCGCACCATCATCGCCGGTGCCGTGGAGATCGCCGACCGGCGGTTGCGGGCGGTCCTCGTACCCCGGTTGCGGGTCTTCACGCTCGACAGCGGGACCACCGCGGAGTCCGCGCGGCTGGTGCTGGCCGCCACCGGGCACTCCCGGGCGCCCGTGGTGCGCCACGGCGGCCTGGACGACACGCTCGGCGTGATCCACCTGCGCGACCTGGTAGGGGTGCCGGACGACCGGCCGGTCGACGAGATCGCCCGCCCTCCGATGCTGCTGCCCGACTCGCTGCCCGTGGTGGACGCGCTGCGCCAGTTCAAGGCCGAACGCCAGCACATCGCTCTGGTGGTGGACGAGCGCGGCGCCGTCGACGGCATCGTCACGCTGGAGGACATCCTGGAGGAGATCGTCGGGGAGATCTACGACGAGACCGACCGCGACGGCTACTCGGTGCGCCGCGACCCGGACGGCGCGCTGGTCCTGCCCGGCACCTTCCCGGTGCACGACCTGCCGGACATCGGCGTCGAGCTGCCGTCCCGGCCGGCCGGCGACTACACCACCGTCGCCGGGCTGGTGCTCGCCCACCTCGGCCACATCCCCACCGTCGTGGGGGAGGACGTCACCCTGGACGGCTGGGTGCTGGTGGTGGCCGGCATCGACCACCGGGCGATCACCGAGGTACGGCTGAGCCGAATCCCCGACGACGCGGACGCCGACCGGGACACCGAGCCGGTGCTGGACGAGGCCCGCGGCTGACCGGGCGTGCCGGGGCTCGCCGCGGTGCTGGATGTGCCGCGGTCAGGCGCGAGAGAGGTTCTGCAACCGGACCTGACCGCGGGCGACCAACCGCTGGTCGGCGTCGGTGATCTCCACCTGCCAGAGCTGCTGGCTGCGGCCCCGGTGCACCGGCGTGCCGACCGCCGTCAGCTCGCCCTCCCGGACCGCCCGCAGGAAGTCCGTCTGGTTGCTGACGCCGACCACGGTGCCCCGGTCGCCCAGCCAGAGCGAGCCACCCACGCTGGCCGCGGTCTCCACCACCGAGCAGTACACCCCGCCGTGCTGGATGCCGAACGGCTGGTGCAGCTCGGGCCGGACGTGCCAGCTGAGAACGACCCGGTCGGCGGTCGCCTCCTCGAACTTCAGGCCGAGCAGGGCGACGAAGCCACCCGTCAGGTCCGGCATCTCCACGGCAAACCCTCCTCGATCAACAAGCCGCAAGCCTAACCGGGGGCGGCTTGCGCCAAACCCGGTACGGGTCGGGGCCGGCGATGGGGGAGAATTGGCGACCGTGACCGACAGCAGCCTTCCGCCGCCCGGGCGGGACTCCCTGACCGACGACCTGCTCTGGCGTGGCCTGATTCAGGACTCGACCGGCCTCGACGAGCTGCGCAAGCTGCTCGACGGTGCCGACGCCGCCACCTTCTACGTGGGCTTCGACCCCACCGCGCCGAGCCTGCACGTCGGCCACCTCATGCAGGTCACTATGGCCCGCCGGCTGCAACTCGCGGGCCACCGCCCGTTGCTGCTGGTCGGTGGGGCGACCGGGCAGATCGGTGACCCGAAGGAGAGCGCCGAGCGGACGCTCAACCCGCCCGAGGTGATCGCCGGCTGGGTCGCGCGGATCCGCGAGCAGTTGGCGCCGTTCGTGTCGTACACCGGCGACAACGCGGCGCGACTGGTGAACAACCTGGACTGGACCGGCGAGATGTCGGTGGTCGAGTTCCTCCGCGACGTGGGCAAGCACTTCCCGGTGAACAAGATGCTGGCGCGGGAGGTGGTGCGGGCCCGGTTGGAAACGGGGATCAGCTTCACCGAGTTCAGCTACCAGTTGTTGCAGGCCAACGACTTCTTCGAGCTGCACCGCCGGCATGGCTGCCAGCTCCAGTTCGGCGGCTCCGACCAGTGGGGCAACATCACCGCCGGCGTCGACTACGTACGCCGGCGCGGGGCCGGGCCGGTGCAGGCATTCACCACGCCACTGGTCACGAAGCCCGACGGCACGAAGTTCGGCAAGACCGAGGGTGGCAGCGTCTGGCTCGACCCCATGTTGACCAGCCCGTACGCGTTCTACCAGTTCTGGCTCAACGTGGACGACCGGGAGGTCGACCGCTACCTGCGGTACTTCAGCTTCCGTTCGCGGGACGAGCTGGAGGAGCTGGCGAAGGCGACGGCCGAACGGCCGGCGGCCCGGCTGGCGCAGCGGGCGCTCGCCGAGGAGCTGACGAACCTGGTGCACGGGCCGGAGGAGACCCGGCAGGCGGTCGCCGCCAGCCAGGCGCTGTTCGGTCGGGGCTCACTGGACGACCTGGCCCCGGAGACGCTGCGCGCGGCGCTGACCGAGGCCGGCCTGGTGCAGCTCGCCGGCGAGCTGCCGAACGTGGCGGGCCTGCTGCGCGACTCCGGCCTGGTGCCCAGCCACAAGGAGGCCCGTCGGGTGATCGCCGAAGGCGGCGCCTACGTCAACAACAACCGGGTGACCGAGGTGGACGCGACGGTGTCACCGGAGGACCTGCTGCACGGGCGGTACCTGGTGCTGCGCCGCGGCAAGCGCTCCTTCGCCGGCGTTGAGCTGCGCGAATAGTCGCCTGTCGACCATGTGACGGGGGACGCGTCCGGCGGATTTGACGATCATCCCGCCGGACGCGTAACTTTCTCTCTGCCAGCGCGGAACGGACGAAACAGGCGAAAGCCTGAACGGCCGGAGCGCGGGAATGACCACCGGGTCGGAGGGGTTGCACCTCTCAGACCCGGTACCGGGTGGGGCCCCAGAGTCGCCGCGAGGCGGATTTGGCGAGGCGAAACCGACCGGGTAAGGTTAACGACCGGCAGGGCACCGGGCGAGTTCGCGGGAAACCGCGGCGGTCGGCCTGCCGAACCCATGACGAGAGCGGCGCAAGCCGGGCGAGACATGGTGCCCGTATGACGGGGTGACGCACGACAGGCCGCGAAAACAGCGGTTTGACACGGCGGAAACCGGCGGGTAACGTAGTAAAAGTGCCTGACGCCAATTGAGCGTCGGGGACGCGGACGGAAAGCCCCGAGATGGGGTCCCACCGGGTGGGGCTTTTGATCGGTGTGTGGTTGTTCTTTGAGAACTCAACAGGGTGCTTGAAAAGCCAGTGCCAATTATGATTTATACCCCG
>NZ_JAGPYK010000036.1 GCF_018070045.1 Micromonospora sp. U21 | reverse complement strand
GGGGTGGGCAACGGGGCGGCCGCTTGAGCGTCATCGGTAGTCGCTCCAGCACGGTGTGCAACGGCGCCTAGCACACACTGTGCGTTCGCGGCCCGGCGGCCAAAAACTCTTGTCGGGTTCCTACAAATGAGGGGCGGGTGGTTCGGTGATTGCGTCATGGCGCTGCCAGCCGTCACACGGAAGGGTGATCACTGCTGGGAGCTGTCGTCTCGCGGCGAGCAGGTCATTGGTCTACCAAAGGGGTCAGTCGGGTGTTCAACCGTGTCGCCATCGTCAACCGTGGTGAGGCCGCCATGCGCCTCATCCACGCGGTCCGGGAGTTGGCCGCGGAGACCGGCGTCCGGATCGAGACGGTCGCCCTGTACACCGACGTCGACCGCACCGCCACCTTCGTACGCGAGGCGGACATCGCGTACGACCTCGGTCCGGCGTCTTCCCGCCCGTACCTGAATCTCGCGGTGCTGGAGCGCGCCCTGACCGAGACCGGGGCCGACGCGGCGTGGGTCGGCTGGGGTTTCGTCGCCGAGGACCCGGCGTTCGCGGAGCTGTGCGAGAAGATCGGCGTCACGTTCGTCGGGCCGAGCGCGGAAGCCATGCGCCAGCTCGGTGACAAGATCGGCTCGAAGCTGATCGCCGAGGAGGTCGGCGTGCCGGTCGCGCCGTGGAGCCGCGGCGCCGTCGAGACTCTTGCCGCCGCCCGGGCGGCGGCGGCCGAGATCGGTTACCCGTTGATGCTGAAGGCGACCGCGGGCGGCGGCGGGCGCGGTATCCGCGTGATCACCAGCGAGGCCGAGCTCGACGACGCGTACGAGCGCACCAGCCAGGAGGCGGCGCGGGCGTTCGGCAGCGGCATCGTGTTCCTGGAGCGCCTGGTCACCGGGGCCCGGCACGTCGAGGTCCAGGTGATCGCCGACGGGCAGGGCACCGCCTGGGCGCTGGGTGTCCGCGACTGCTCGGTGCAGCGACGCAACCAGAAGGTCATCGAGGAGTCGGCGTCGCCGGTGCTCAGCCCGGCGCAGGCGGCCGAGCTCAAGGCGTCGGCTGAGCGGCTGGCCCTGGCTGTGGGTTACCGCGGTGCGGCGACCGTCGAGTTCCTCTACCACCCCGGCGATCAACTGTTCGCGTTCCTTGAGGTCAACACCCGGCTGCAGGTCGAGCACCCGATCACCGAGTTGACCACCGGGTTCGATCTGGTCAAGGCGCAGCTGCACGTCGCCTCGGGCGGCCGGCTCGACGGCGAGCCACCGGTGGAGCGCGGGCACGCCATCGAGGCCCGGCTGAACGCCGAGGACCCGGACCGTGACTTCGCGCCGTCGCCGGGCCACATCGCGCGGCTGGACCTGCCCAGCGGCCCGGGCATCCGGGTGGACACCGGTGTCAGCGAGGGTGACACCATCCCGGCCGACTTCGACTCGATGATCGCGAAGATCATCGCGTACGGCCGTGATCGTGGCGAGGCGCTCGGCAAGCTGCGCCGGGCGATGGCGAACACCACGGTGATCATCGAGGGCGGGGCGACGAACAAGAGTTTCGTGCTCGACCTGCTCGACCAGCCCGAGGTGATCGACGCCAGCGCGGACACCGGCTGGATCGACCGTGTCCGCGGCGAGGGCCGACTCGTCGCCCACCGGCACTCCGGGGTCGCGTTGGCGGCCGCCGCCATCGAGGCGTACGAGGAGGAGGAGAGCGTCGAGCGGCAGCGCCTGCTGTCGACGGCGTCCGGTGGGCGCCCCCAGGTGCAGCACAAGAGCGGCCGGCCGTTGGACCTCAAGCTGCGCGGGGTCACCTACCGCATGCGCGTGGCGCGGGTCGGCGCGCACCGGTTCCGCGTTGGCATCGAGGTGGGCGCCGAGGTGCGCACTGCCGACGTCGAACTCGACCGCTTCGACCGGCACACCGGCCAGATCGCCGTCAACGGCGGCCGGTACCGCCTGCTGACCAGCACCCACGGGCCGACCCACCTGGTCGAGGTGGACGGCGTGACGCACCGGGTCAGCCGCGACGAGGGTGGCGTCGTCCGCTCCCCCATGCCCGCGCTGGTCGTCGCCACGCCGCTGGAGGTGGGCGCCGAGGTCGAGGCGGGCGCGCCGGTGCTGGTGCTGGAGGCCATGAAGATGGAGACGGTCCTGCGGGCGCCGTTCAAGGCTCGGCTGAAGGAGTGCGCGGTCTCGGTCGGCAGCCAGGTGGAGGCCGGAGCGCCGCTGCTGCGCCTGGAGCCGCTCGCCGACGACGCCGCCGAGAAGGCGGACGACCCGGCCGCTGTCTCCGTCGAGCTGGACCTACCCGCCACCGCCGAGGACGTTCCGGCTCACCTGCGCAGCAGGCGCGGCCAGGAGGACCTGCGCGGCCTTCTGCTCGGCTTCGACGTCGACCCGCACGACGACCGTCGCGTGCTCGACGACTACCTCACCGCGCGGCGGGAGGCCACCGAGGCGGGCCACCGGCCGCTGGCCGAGGAACTCGACCTCGTCGAGGTGTTCGCCGACCTCACCGAACTGAGCCGTAACCGACCGACGGGTGAGGACGGCGGCGCGCACGTGCGCAGCGCCCGCGAGTACTTCCACACCTACCTGCAGAGCCTCGACGTCGAGCGGGCCGCTCTGCCGGACTCCTTCCAGGCCAAGCTCGCGAAGGCACTCGGGCACTACGGCGTCACCGACCTGGAGCGCTCCCCGGAACTCGAAGCCGCCGTGTTCCGGATCTTCCTCGCCCAGCAACGCGCGGCCGCCGACGCCACGGTCGTCGCGACGCTGCTGCGCGCCTGGCTGCGGGAGACCCCGCCGGACGAGACGCTGCGCGAGCCCGCCGGTCTCGCGCTGGAGCGGCTGGTGGCGGCGACCCAGGTCCGCTTCCCCGCGGTCGCCGACCTCGCCCGAGGCGTGGTGTTCGCCTGGTTCGCCCAGCCGCTGCTGCGCCGCAACCGCGCCCGCGTCTACGCCGAGGTCCGTGGGCACCTGCGTCACCTGGACGCGCACCCGGACGCGGCGGACCGCCCCGAGCGCATCGCGGAGATGGTCCGCAGCACCGAGCCACTGGTGCGGCTGCTCGGGCAGCGGCTCGTCCGTGATCACCTCGACAACGCGGTGATGCTGGAGGTGCTGACCCGGCGGTACTACGGCAACAAGGCGCTCACCAGCGTGCGCACCAGCGAGGTCGCGGGCTGCGCGTTCGTGGTCGCCGAGCGCGCGGACTCGAGCGTCGTCTCCGCCGCGGTGAGCTTCGACGCGCTCGGCGGCGCGCTGCGCGGGCTCGCCGAGCTGGCGAGTGGCGAGGACGCCGTTGACGCCGACATCTACCTCGGCTGGGAGAACCAGCCGGAGGACTTCGACGCGATGGCGGTGGCGCTGCTCGAGGTCATCACCGCGCACCCGCTGCCGCCCGGGGTCCGTCGGCTCACCACCACCGTCGCGGGTCGCGGCGGAGCGGTGATGCACCACCACTTCACCTTCCGCCCGTCCGGCGAGGGGATGACCGAGGACCGGCTCATCCGCGGGCTGCACCCGTACATCGCGCAGCGGATGCAGCTGGAGCGGCTGCACCAGTTCGACCTGACCCGGCTGCCGTCGTCGGACGAGGAGGTCTACCTCTTCCAGGCCGTGGCGCGGGAGAACCGGTCGGACGAGCGCCTCGTCGCGTTCGCGCAGGTGCGTGACCTGACCGAACTGCGCGAGCACGACGGCCGGCTGGTCGCCCTGCCGACGACCGAGGACGCGGTCGCCGCCTGCCTCGACTCGATCCGCCGCGCCCAGTCGCGGCGACCGTCGAAGACGCGCTTCAACACCAACCGGATCGTGATCTACGTCTGGCCGCCGAGTGAGCTGACCCGCGAGGAGATGGAGATGATCGCCGGGCGCGTGCGCCCGACGACCGTGGGCGCCGGGCTGGAGGAGATCCTGTTCATCGCACGGCAGCGCGACCGGCGGACCGGCGCGCTGACCAAGATCGCCGTGCGGATCTCCTTCGACACCGCGGGCGGCGCCGAGCTGGTCATCGGCGCGCCGCCGGTGGAGCCGGTCGAACCGCTCGACGAATACCGGTTGAAGGTGCTGCGCGCGAGCAGCCGCAACACGGTGTACCCGTACGAGCTGACCGGCCGGCTCGGTGACTTCGTCGAGCACGACCTCGACGACGAGCACGCGCTGGTGCCGGTGGACCGGCCGAAGGGGCGCAACGGCGCCGCGATCGTCGCCGGGGTGGTCACCACGCCGACCGTGCGGCATCCGCAGGGTGTCACCCGGGTCGTGTTGCTCGGTGATCCGACCAAGTCGCTGGGCGCCCTGTCCGAGCCGGAGTGCCGGCGCGTGATCGCCGCGCTGGACCTGGCCGAGCGGATGGGGGTGCCGCTGGAGTGGTGGGCGCTGTCCGCCGGGGCCCGGATCTCCATGACCTCGGGCACGGAGAACATGGACTGGGTGGCCGCGGCGCTCAAGCGGATCGTCGAGTTCACCCAGGCCGGAGGTGAGATCAACATCGTCGTCGCGGGCATCAACGTCGGCGCGCAGCCGTACTGGAACGCCGAGGCGACGATGCTCATGCACACCAAGGGCGTCCTGGTGATGACGCCGGAGTCGGCGATGGTGCTCACCGGCAAGCAGTCGCTGGACTTCTCCGGTGGTGTGTCCGCCGAGGACAACTTCGGTATCGGCGGCTACGACCGGGTGATGGGGCCGAACGGGCAGGCGCAGTACTGGGCTCCGAACCTGACCGCCGCACGGGACGTGTTGATGTCGCACTACGACCACACGTACGTCGCGCCCGGCGAGGACGCGCCCCGGCGGGCGACCACCACCGACCCCGTGGACCGCGACATCTCCGCCTTCCCGCACGACGTGGCGGGCAGCGCGTTCAACACCGTCGGCGAGATCTTCTCCGCCGAGTCCAACCCGGACCGCAAGAAGCCGTTCGACATCCGTACGGTGATGCGGGCGCTCTCCGACCAGGACCACCCGGTGCTGGAACGCTGGGCGGGCATGGCCGACGCGGAGACCGCGGTGGTGCAGGACGTGCACCTCGGCGGCATCCCGGTGTGCCTGCTCGGCATCGAGTCGCGATCGGTGCCACGGCGCGGCTTCCCGCCCACCGACGGCCCGGACACCTACACCGCGGGCACGCTGTTCCCGCGGTCGTCGAAGAAGGCCGCGCGGGCGATCAACGCGGCCAGCGGCAACCGGCCACTGGTGGTGCTCGCGAACCTGTCGGGCTTCGACGGCTCACCGGAGTCGATGCGCAAGCTGCAGCTGGAGTACGGCGCCGAGATCGGCCGGGCGATCGTCAACTTCCGCGGGCCCATCGTCTTCTGCGTAATCTCGCGGTACCACGGTGGCGCGTTCGTGGTGTTCTCGAAGGCGCTGAACCCGAACATGACCGTCCTCGCGTTGGAAGGCTCGTTCGCCTCGGTGCTCGGTGGGGCTCCCGCCGCCGCGGTGGTGTTCGCCGGCGACGTCAACGCACGCACGGCGGCCGACCCGCGCGTGCGGGCGTTGGAGGCCCGGGTCGCGGCCGTGGCCGGCACCGAACGCGCCGCGCTGACGGCGGAGCTCGACGAGTTGCGCTCCTCGGTGCGCGCGGAGAAGCTCGGCGAGGTGGCCACGGAGTTCGACCGTGTGCACAACATCCAGCGTGCCGTCGAGGTCGGCTCGGTGGACGCGGTGGTCCGCGCCGCCGAACTGCGTCCGCGCATCATCGACGCGATCGAGTCCCGTCTGCCCTAACTGGTCGGTGGGGCCGCCCCCGCGAGGGGACGGCCCCACCGTCGAGCGGGATCAGGGCACCATCCAGCCGAGGACCGGCGAACCCTGGAGCGCGACCAGCACACACATGAACAGCAGCAGGAGCAGGCTCCAGCCGAACACCTTGCGGAAGATCTCCCCCTCCCGGCCGGCCATGCCGACCGCGGCGGCGGCGATGGCCAGGTTCTGGGGGCTGATCATCTTGCCCAGCACCCCACCGGAGGAGTTGGCGGCCGCCAGCAGCACCGGGTCCAGCCCGGCGCGGGCCGCCGTCTCCACCTGCAACGCCCCGAACAACGCGTTGGCCGAGGTGTCCGACCCGGTCACCGCCACGCCGATCCAGCCGAGGATCGCCGAGAGGAAGACGAACGCCCCACCGGCGGCGGCCAGGAACGCGCCGAGGGTGTTGGTCTGCCCGGACTGGTTCATCACGTACGCCAGGGCGAGCACCGCCATGACGGTGACGATGGCGTACCGCAGCTCGACGTAGGTGCGCCCGTAGGCTCGCAGCGCCCGGCCGGCGGAGACCCGCAGCACCAACGCGGTGAGCACCCCGGCCAGGATCATCAGCGTGCCGGCGGCGGGCAGCCAGTTGAGGGTGAACGTGACAGACGACAGCGGGTTGCCGTTGCCGCCGAGGATGTCCAGGCCCGGCCAGCCGAACTTCACCGTCCACGGCTCCTTCGCCAGGGCGTCCTTCACCGGCCCGAAATTGGCGATGGAGAAGATCGCGATGATGATCAGGTAGGGCGCGTACGCGCGGACCACCTCCGCGGGAGTGTCGGCGAGCCGGGGGGCGTCCGATCGGTGCGGGCCGCCGTCAGGCGGGTCCCGGTGCTCCCCGGGACTGTCGGGGGAAACCAGCGGGTCGCCCGGCGGGGGCTCGCCGCCGGGGCCGTCGAGCGACGGTGCGGCGGCGGTGGTCGTACCGGAGCGGCGGCCGGCGGTGGCGCGGACGGCGCCGGGGTCGGCGAGTTCGGCCTCGGCGGGCTCGCGGGCGGCGGGCACGCTCGCCGTGTCCGGCTCGCGGCCCAGATCGGCGGGGGTGACCGGGCGCCAGACGCGGATCAGCAGCACGACGGCGGCGGCCGAGACCAGAGCGGCGACGATGTCGGTCAGCGGCACGGAGATGTAGTTCGCGGCGACGAACTGTGCCAGGCCGAAGGTCACGCCGGCGACCAGTGCGGCGGGCCAGGTCTGCCGGATACCGCGCCGGCCGTCCACCAGGGCCACCAGCAGCAGCGGTACGACCACCGCGAGGATCGGGGTCTGCCGGCCGATCATCGCGCCGAGGGTGTCCACGGTGAGCCGGGAGTCGTCGTTGACCCCACTGGTGACCGTGGCCAGGGTGACGACCGGGGTGGCGAGCGCGCCGAACGCCACCGGCGCCGTGTTGGCCAGCAGCGCCACCGAGGCGGCGTGGATCGGACGGAAGCCGAGCGCCATCAGCATCACCACGGTGATGGCGACCGGGGTGCCGAAGCCGGCCAGCGCCTCCAGCAGCGCGCCGAAGCAGAACGCGATGATGATCGCCTGGATCCGCATGTCCGGACTGACCCGTTCGAACGAGCGACGCAGCACGTCGAAGTGTCCGCTCTCGACCGTCAGGTTGTAGACCCAGATGGCGTTGAGGACGATCCACAGGATCGGGAAGAAGCCGAAGGCGGCGCCCTCGGTGGCCGAGAGCACGGCCTGCCCGACGGGCATGGCGTAGACGGCGATCGCCACCACCAGCGCGACCGCGAGCGAGATCAGCCCGGCCAGCCAGGCCTTCACCTTCAGCACGCCGAGCAGGAGGAAGAGGGTGAGCAGGGGCAGGACAGCGAAGATGGCCGAGAGTGCGACGGAGTCACTGACGGGATCGGTGACGACTGTGAACTGGTCGAACATGGGTCACCTCGACGCTCGGGGACGGTGGCGGGTGAGTTCGGCCCTACTGCAGCTCCTCCACCGGTCGGGCGCGGAGGGAGGCGTCGAGGACCTGGGCGGTGTGGGCCAGCGCGATGTCGCCGCCGGCGCGGGTCACCGCGGCTGCGACCTGCATGAGGCAGCCGGGGTTGGCGGTGACGAGCAGCCGCGCCCCGGTGGCCAGTACGGTGCGGGCCTTGCGGTCGCCGAGTTCGGCGGCCGGCCCGGGGTGGAGCACGTTCCAGATCCCGGCCGATCCGCAGCAGATCTCCGGGTCGGCGATCTCCCGCAGCTCCAGCCCGGGAATGTCGCGCAGCAGCCGGCGGGGCTGGGCGCGGACGCCCTGGGCGTGGGCCAGGTGGCAGGCGTCGTGGTAGGCGACGGTCACCGGCAGCGGGTGCCGGGTGGCGACCGGGCCCAGCTCGTCGAGGAGTTCGGACAGGTCGCGCACCTTGCTGGCGAAGTCGGCGGCGAGCGCCGCGTAGCGGGGATCGTCCCGGAGCAGGTCGCCGTACTCCTTGAGGGTGGAGCCGCAGCCGGCTGCGTTGACCACGAAGAAGTCGATGCCGGCGGCGGCGAACGTGTCGAGCATCCGGCGGGCGAAGCGCTGCGCCTCCGCCTCGCGTCCGTTGTGCACGCTCAGCGCACCGCAGCAGCCCTGCCGGTCGGGCAGGATCACCACGTCGCAGCCCTCGGCGGCGAGCACCCGGGCGGTGGCGGCGTTGACCTCGGGAAAGAACGCGCCCTGTACGCAGCCGGTGAGCATGCCGACCACGGCCCTCCGGGGGCCGACCGCGGGCACCCGCTGCGGTGGGCGTGCCGGCCGGCGGAGCCGGGGAGCGAGGGACTCTAGCGCCGCCAGGGTGGGCGCCAACCGGGGCAGCAGCCCGGTCCGCTGGACCAGGCGGCGCACCCCGCTGGCCTGGTACGCGCGCAGGGGGCCGCGCAACAGCCGCAGCCGCCGTCGGTACGGGAAGATCGCGAAGATCGCCGCCCGCAGCGCCCGCTCCCGGGGCCCGCGGTGGTGCCGGCGTTCGACCTGCTGCCGGGTGTCCTCGATGAGGCGGTCGTAGCGGACACCGGACGGGCAGGCGGTGACGCAGGACATGCAGCCGAGGCACTGGTCGAAGTGGGTGACCATGGAGTCCGACAGCGGCTCGCCCTCCAGGCCCTCCTTCATCAGGTAGATCCGCCCGCGCGGCGAGTCCATCTCCTCGCCCCACAGCACGTAGGTGGGGCAGGTGGGCAGGCAGAAGCCGCAGTGCACACAGTCCGAGACCAGCTCGGGGGCGGGCGGATGGTGCGCGTCGAACGCGCCCTCGCCGGGCGGCTGGGCGGCCAGGCCGAGCACGTCACGGGGCCCACTGGCCGGGCGGGTTCCGCCCGGCGAGCTGAGCGGCGCGGCCGGCCCGGCCGCCGGGGGCTGGCCGGCGCTGGTCGGGTCCGGGCGGTCGGGTTGCCGGGGAATGGACATCAGATCCCTCGCACGAATCGGCCGGGCGCAAGCCGGGCATCGGGGTCGAAGCGCTCCTTGACCCGGCGCATCAGTGCCAGACCGTCGACGGATCCCCACAGGTCGATCCGGTCCCGCACGGGCGGGGGCGCGGTGAGCACCACGGCGTGCCCGGCGACGGCGGCGCTCGCCGTCCGCAGCGCGTCGACCAGGCCGGCGACCAGTTCCGGATCGGCCGTGCCGGGCAGCCCGGCGTAGAGCACCCCGACGCCGGCCGAGCCGCGCAGCGCGAGTGGCAGGCCGCGCCGGTCGGCCGCCGCCCGGGCCTCGGCCAGCAGCCGGGGTACGCCGGAGAGCGCGGCGGTCAGCTTCAGCCCGGTGTCGCCGTCCCGCCACGGGTACCGGCCCCAGCCGTCCGGAGGCCCGTCGCACGCGGTGGCGTCGACGCCGAGCAGCCGGCGGGTCGCCTCCGCGCGGGCGGTCACCCCGGCCGCGGTGCCCTCCAGCAGCACCGTCACCGTCGCTCCCCCGCCGGCCGGCGCGTCCACCTCGAGCGCGGTGGGCACGAGCTGCGCGGTGCGTACGGTGCCGGCGAGCCGACCCGCCTCGGCGGGGTCGTCGGTCCGGCGGGTGACGTACGCGACCGCGGGCGGCAGCGGATGCAGCCGGAACGCGCACTCGGTGATCAGCCCGAGCGTGCCGTACGCGCCGGTGACCAGCTTGGCCAGGTCGTAGCCGGCGACGTTCTTGACCACCTTGCCGCCGGCGTGCGCGACCACCCCGTCGGCGCGGACGATGGTGACCCCGATGATCAGGTCGCGCACGGTGCCGTAGAGCATCCGGCGCGGCCCGCTGGCGTTGGTGGCGACCGCCCCGCCGACGGTGCCACCGGGCATCGGCGCGTCGAGGGCGAGCTGCTGGCGGGCGCCGGCCAGGGTGGCGGCCAGCTCGTCGAGGCGGGTGCCGGCCCGCACCACGGTGATGAGGTCACCGGCGGCGTGCTCGACCACCCCGGTCAGCGCGGTGGTGTCGAGGATCAGGTCGAGTCGCCGGGGTGGGCCTCCCCACGACTGCTTCGTGGCGGCGCCGCGGACCGTCACCGCGAGGTCGAGGGCGGCGGCCGTCCGCAGCAGGGTCGCGGCCCCGGCGGTGTCGCGGGGTGTGGCGACGTAGCGCGCGGGCACCCCGGCGATCGAGTCGTGCTCGCGGGCGGGCCGGACCGACTCGGAGCCGTCCGGGCGCCGGCCGTCGGTCGTGGACTCTCCGGCGGCGCGGAGCCGGTCGAGGATCGCGTCGGTGGGCATCAGAACGCCTCCGCCAGGCCGGCCTCCTGCGCCGGATGGACCCCCTTGCGTCGACCGGGGATCTCACCGCAGAGCCGGGGCGTCGGGAAGACCTTGCCGGGATTCGCCAGACCGGCCGGGTCGAACGCGCAGCGCAGCAACTGCATGGTGTCCAGGTCGTCGTCGGTGAACATGCGCGGCATGTACTTCGCCTTGTCCATGCCGACGCCGTGCTCACCGGTGATCGACCCACCGTGGCTCACGCAGAGGTCGAGGATCGCGCCGGACACCTCCTCGGCGCGTTCGGTCTGCCCGTCGACGGCCGCGTCGAAGAGGACGAGCGGGTGCAGGTTGCCGTCGCCGGCGTGAAAGACGTTGGCGACCCGGATGCCGCGTTCGGCGGAGAGCTCACCGATGCGGCGCAGCACCGCGGGCAGGGCGGTGCGCGGGATGACACCGTCCTGGACGATGTAGTCGGGACTGATCCGCCCGACGGCGGCGAACGCGGACTTGCGGCCCTTCCAGAACAGCGCCCGCTCGGCGTCGTCGGCGGCGATCCGAATCTCGAACGCCCGGTTGTCCCGGCAGAGCCGTACGACCTGGTCGAACTGGGCTTCCACCTCCGGTTCCGGCCCGTCCAGCTCGACGATGAGCACCGCGCCGGCACCGGCCGGATAGCCACAGTGCACGGCCTCTTCGGCGGCGGAGATGGCGAGCGTGTCCATCATCTCCACCGCCGCCGGCACCACCCCCGCCGCGATGATCGCCGAGGTCGCCGCGCCGGCCTGGTCGGTGCTCTCGAAGGCGGCCAGCAGGGTGCGCACCGACTCGGGCAACCGGGTCAGCCGCACGGTCACCTCGGTGGCGATGCCGAGGGTGCCCTCGGAGCCGACGAACGCTCCGAGCAGGTCGTAGCCGGGGGCGTCGGGCGCGCGGCCGCCGAGGTGCACCCGGTCACCGTCCGGGGTGACCAGCTCGACGCCGATGACGTGGTTGGTGGTGAAGCCGTACTTCAGGCAGTGGGCGCCGCCTGAGTTCTCCGCCACGTTCCCGCCGATGGAGCAGATCTGCTGGCTGGACGGGTCGGGCGCGTAGTACCAGCCGTACGGGGCGGCGGCCCGGGTGACCGCCAGGTTGATCACGCCAGGCTGCACCACCGCCCGCTCGTCGGACGGCGCGACCTCCAGGATCTCCCGCATCTGCGAGGTGACGATCAGGACGCCGTCGGCGTGCGGCAGCGCGCCTCCGGACAGCCCGGTGCCGGAGCCGCGGGCCACGAACGGGGTGTCGGCGGCGACGCAGGCGCGGACCACGGAGGCGCACTGCGCGGCGTCGGCGGGGAGGGCGACGAGGGCCGGAACCACCTTGTACTGGGCCAGCCCGTCGCACTCGTAGGTACGCAGCTGCTGTCGGTCGCTGATCACCCGATCCGCGCCGATGGCGGCCCGCAGGGCGGCGGTGAGAGCTTCGAGGTCCGTTCTGGCTGTGCTCATCGCCCACCTCCGCGCGTCGGGTCGGTCGTCGGTCAGGGCATCCGTTCGTACGCCGGCACGGTGAGGAAGTCGGCGAAGTCGTCGGCGACGGCGACCTCCATGAACAGCGTCCGGGCGGCGCCGTAGTCGCCCGGGTCGCCGGGGAGCTTGGCGATCTCCTCGTCGGCGATCCGCTCGACCAGCTCCCGGGTGACCCGCGCGCCGGTGTCGTCGAGGGTCAGGTCGTTGTGCAGCCACTGCCACACCTGGCTGCGGGAGATCTCCGCGGTGGCGGCGTCCTCCATCAGGTTGAAGATGGCCACCGCGCCGGAGCCGCGCAGCCAACTGGCCAGGTACTGCACCCCCACGCTGACCGCGTTGCGCAGCCCGGCCTCGCTGTGCGGGCCCGGGGTGGCGTACACGGAGAGCAGGTCGGCGGCGGTGACCCACACGTCGTCGCGGGTGCGGTCGAGCTGGTTCGGCCGGTCGCCGAGCACCGTGTCGAAGACCTCCCGACAGATCGGCACCAGGTCGGGGTGGGCCACCCAGGAGCCGTCGAAACCGTCGCCGGCCTCGCGGGTCTTGTCGTCGCGGACCTTCGCCAGGGCGGTCTCGTTGACCTGCGGGTCGCGTCGACTGGGGATGAAGGCGGCCATCCCGCCGATGGCGTGCGCGCCGCGTCGGTGGCAGGTCCGTACCAGCAGTTCGGTGTACGCCCGCATGAACGGCACGGTCATCGTCACCGCGTTCCGGTCCGGCAGCAGGAAGTCCGCGCCCCGGGTGCGGAACTTCTTGATCACGCTGAACATGTAGTCCCACCGACCGGCGTTCAGCCCGGCGGAGTGCTCCCGCAGCTCGTAGAGGATCTCGTCCATCTCGAACGCGGCCGGGAAGGTCTCGATCAGCACGGTGGCCCGGATGGTGCCGCGCGGGATGCCGAGCCTCTCCTGAGCGGCCAGGAAGACCTCGTTCCACAGTCGCGCCTCGAGGTGGCTCTCCATCTTGGGCAGGTAGAAGTAGGGCCCGGCGCCGCGGTCGAGCTGCCGGCGGGCGCAGTGGAAGAAGTAGAGCCCGAAGTCGACCAGGCTGCCGGAGGTGCGCTCACCGTCGACGAGGATGTGCTTCTCGGTGAGGTGCCAGCCACGCGGCCGTACCACGATCGTGGCCAGTTGGCCGTCGTGCAACGCGTACTGCTTGCCCTCGGGGGATGTGAAGGCGAGCTTGCCGTCGATGGCGTCGCGCAGGTTGAGCTGACCGGAGATGACGTTCTCCCAGAGCGGGGTGTTGGCGTCCTCGTGGTCAGCCAGCCACACCTTCGCACCGGAGTTCAGGGCGTTGATGGTCATCTTCGCGTCGGTGGGGCCGGTGATCTCGACGCGGCGGTCGACCAGGCCGGGTGCCGGCTCGGCGACCCGCCAGTCGGCCTCGCGGATCTCCCGGGTCTCGGGCAGGAAGTCCAGCAGCCCACCGTCGGCCAGCTCGGCCTCACGTTGCCGTCGGAGGGCGAGCAGGTCCCGGCGACGCGGGTCGAAGGCGCGGTGCAGATCGGCGAGGAAGGCCAACGCCTCCGGGGTGAGGATCTCGTCGTACCGGGGGTGCATCGGGCCCGTGACCTCGACGTCCGCAGGAATGGTCATCGGCTCGCTCCTCACCAGGACATGCGTGGTGATCGATTGGATGCGCTCCTGCCGACTGTAGTTCTCGCGGTTCGCGGCCGCGACCTGAGCGACGACACAGTCGCCGGGAGCGGTCGGCCCGGTGCGGCGAACGGTGCCTCAGGCGCGGCGAGCGGCAGGTGGGCCGCCCGCGCAGCAACGAGGCTCGGGTGCGGCCCGAAAAGGCCCGGCGACCGCAACGATCAGCCGACCTTCGAAAGTTTCGAACCAAGCTGCACCGGGGCTTCGCAGGTCACCGGATGGTTTTCCGGAAGTGTTCGCGCTTGACGGGCTCCATCGACCCGGCTTAACGTTTCGAGCAGGTTTCCGGTCTCCGCTCGGAGGAGCTGTCAGCGCCACCTCGATCAGCCCGAGACCTCCGGACACCCGGCACCGACCTCGCTCCCAGCTCACCAGCACCATGCCCGCACCCTCCATTTGATGATCGATTGATATCGATTGGTGCCGAAAGGAAGGCAGATGAAGCAACGACGGTGGATCAGCGTCGGCGCGGTCGCGGTCGCGACCGTCGCGGCACTGAACGCGGTGCCCGCCACCGCGAGCCGGCCGTACGATCCGACCGCGCAGAGCCTGGCCGTTCTCGGGCTGCGCCACGGCCTCCAGGTCGGCACCGCGGTGGACATGGCGGCCCTCAACGACGCCAACGACCCGCAGTACCGCAGGCTCGCCGCCTCCGAGTTCTCCTCGGTCACCGCCGAGAACGCGATGAAGTGGGAGAGCCTGGAGCCCACCCGCGGCGTGTACGACTGGGCCGCGGCCGATCAACTCGTCGAGTTCGCCAGGCGCAACAAGCAGAGCGTGCGCGGCCACGTGCTGGTCTGGCAGAACCAGCTGCCCACCTGGCTGACCAGCGGGGTCGCCGACGGCTCCATCAGCAAGCAGGAGCTGCGCGAGCTGCTGCGCAAGCACATCACCACCGTCGTCAGCCGCTACAAGGGCAAGATCTGGCAGTGGGATGTGGTCAACGAGGCGGTCAGCGACCCGTGGGACACTCCGTCGACCCTGCACTACAAGGGCTTCTGGGCGCAGAACCTCGGGCCCGGCTACATCGCCGACGCGTTCCGCTGGGCGCGGGCCGCCGACCCCAGGGCGCTGCTGTTCTACAACGACTACAACATCGAGGCGTTCGGCTCCGGCAACCCCGCCGACGACAAACCGCAGTTCGTCTACGACATGGTCAAGGGTTTGCGCGCCCAGGGCGTTCCGATCGACGGCATCGGCTCCCAGGGCCACCTGGGCACCCAGTACGGCAACTACGACACCCTCCAGGTGACCGCCGCGCTGAAGAAGTTCGCCACACTCGGTGTCGCCACCGCGTTCACCGAGGTCGACGTTCGCAGCGAGATGACCGAGGCGGTCCAGGCCGGCGACTCGGCCGAGATCAACCCCCGGTTGCAGGCGTCGGCCGCCAACTTCAGCGTGCTGATGAAGGCCTGCCTCGCCGTACGCAGCTGCCTGTCATACACCGTCTGGGGTTTCACCGACAGGCACTCCTGGGTGCCGGGCTGGTTCACCGAGCCGCCGCAGGGCATGGCCACCATCTACGACGAGAGCTACCAGCCGAAGCGGGCGTACCACGAGCTGAAGTCCGACCTGATCTTCGCCGGCCCGCCGTACGTCCTGCCGCGCGTCGCACCGAAGCCACGCCGCTGACCCACCCCCGGACCGCCGGAAC
Organism: Micromonospora sp. U21; assembly: GCF_018070045.1. GTDB lineage: Bacteria > Actinomycetota > Actinomycetes > Mycobacteriales > Micromonosporaceae > Micromonospora. The sequence continues at coordinate 44,901 of NZ_JAGPYK010000036.1, read as the reverse complement.
ACCACCGGGCCGTGTGGGGCTTTGCGCTCCACACGGCCCGCACGCGACCATGGTGCTCCCGCCGATGGGCCCGCAGTAAGATCGCTGGCACCTCGCCGAAGACTGTCGCCCGCGTCATCCGGAGTCCGCGTGTCCGAGCAGCCAGCCGTCGACGTCACCCACGATCCCTGGAGGCGTCGTCTGCTGCGGGTCCCGCTCCTGGTCGGATTCCGTGGACGGCGCATGACTGACCGTTGGCACCGGACTGTCCGCCGGGCACTGGCCGTCGTGTGCCTGATCGCCGCCGCCGCGGTGCCGGCCGGTTCATCGGCGGCCTCCACGACCCGGTCCGCGGCCCTGCGGGTGCTCCAGATGAACCTCTGCAACAGCGGCCGCGCCGGCTGCTACACGGGTCGGTCGGTGACCGCGGCGGCTGAGGTGATCAACGCGGAGATGCCCGATGTGGTCTCGCTCAACGAGATCTGCCGGGACGATGTGACCGTGCTGGAGGACGCGCTTGCGAATGTCCACACCGGCGGCACCGTGGTGTCCGCCTTCACGGCCGCCGGCGACCGCCCCAGCGGCTCCGTCACCCAGTGCCGCAACGGTGAGCCGTACGGCGTCGGACTACTGACCCACCTCAGGGCGGTGACCACCCCGTACACGGTCCGCAGCGGGATCTACCCGACCCAGGACGTCTCGGACCCCGAGGAACGAGCCTGGGTCTGCGTCCACGTCCCTCACGCGCTGCACGCCTGCACCACGCACCTGGCGGCCACCAGCATCACCGTCGCGCTCGCCCAGTGCCGTCACCTGCTCGACACGGTCGTGCCAGCGATCCGCAGGAGCAACGGGTACGCGCCCACGGTGCTGAGCGGCGACCTCAACCTCCGGCACGACCGCTTCCCGGACGTGCGGTCCTGCGTGCCACCCGGCTACCTGCGGATCGGCGACGGCGCGCTACAGCACGTCATGGCGACAACTGACGTCACGATCTGTTGCAGCCGGTCGATAGGCATGCATGGGGCGACCGACCACCCCGGGCTGCTGGCCACACTCACGATCGAGGGCAGACGTCCCGGCTGGACCCCCATCGCACAGCGCCAGACACCTGCCCGCGCGATGTACGTCCGATCAGCCTAGAACCCGGTCATGGTCTGGGCGGCCGCGCGGGCGCCACGCCGCAGTCGATCAGCCCGCCGCTGCCGGCTGTCGCACGATGCGGGCGACGGCGCCGTTGAAGGACACGTCCTGCACGGATGGACGGGGCTGCGGGGCGTCCTCCGCGCGCCACCGCGCCACGGACACGATGCCCGGATCGACGAGCTCCAACCCACCGAGCAGGTCGGCGAACTGCTCCGTGCTCCGGGCGCGGAACCGTCCGTCGTGATTGCTGGCTTCGAGCTTCGCGGTAACGGCCGGCGGCAGGTACTCCCAGGTGACATGCGAGGCGACCACGTAGCTGCCGGCCGGGAGCGCGGCGACGAGCCGGGCGAGGATGCCCCCGGGGTCTTCGTCGTCACGGATGAAGTGCAGGATCGCCACCAGCATCAGCGCGACAGGCTGGGACAGGTCCAACGTGGTCCGCAGATCCGGGTGGGCGAGGATCTGCTCCGGCTCACGCAGGTCGGCGTCGAGGTAGGCGGTGTGGCCCTCGGGTGTGCTGCTCAGCAGCGCCCGGGCGTGGGCGAGGACGATCGGGTCGTTGTCGACGTAGACGACCCGGGCGGACGGGTCGATCGCCTGGGCGACCTCGTGGGTGTTGTCGGCGGTCGGAATCCCGGTGCCGATGTCGAGGAACTGCCGGACGCCCTGTCGCGCCAGAAAACGCACCGTCCGCTGCAGGAACATCCGGTTCTCGACCGCGGCCAGCCGGACGGTGGGCATCGCGGCCGCGAGGGCGTCACCGGACTCCCGGTCAGCAGCGAAATTGTCCTTGCCACCCAACAGGTAGTTGTACCTGCGAGCCGGGTGCGCGACCGTGGTGTCGATCCGGTCCGCCGCTGACAGTTCCCCGCTCCGGCCAGTCACCAGGCCCCCCATCGCCGCGTTCGACCTCTACAAGGTACACACCCGACGGTCGTGGGGAATGCCGTCATCCCTCTGGGATGAGAGTCTGTCCGCTGCGCGACCTACGAGACCCGCTACGAACGGAGCAACCCGTTGAGCCGGCACATCCAGGTCACCTTCGACGCCCACGACCCGCGGGCGCTGTCGACGTTCTGGCGCGACGTACTGGGCTACGTTCTCCCCGGCCCGCCCGGAGTCGACCTGCCCGAGGGCGTCGACCCGCTGGCCGCGTGGGACGACTTCCTCGCGCGAATCGGCGTACCGGAGGAGCAGCGCAACACGAGGTCGGCCATCGAGGACCCGGACGGGCACGGCCCACGGCTGTTCTTCCAGCAGGTGCCGGAGGACAAGGTCGCCAAGAATCGCGTCCACCTCGACGTCCGTGTGGCCCCCGGGCTGGAGGGAGAGGAGCGGATGGCGGCGCTGGAGACCGAGTGCGATCGGCTCGTCGCGCTGGGAGCGACGCGGGTACGTCGTGACGAGCCCGCTCCCCCACTGAACGCCGGGTTCATCGTGATGACCGACCCCGAGGGCAACGAGTTCTGCCTGGACTGACGCGGCTCAACTGTGGCCACGGAGGCGGTGTGGGGCGGGCCGCCGGCTAGGTGCCGAGTGCCCGGACCGTGCGGAGCAGGAAGCCGGCCAGGAGAAGCTGACGGCCGCCTGTCTCCGCGACCACGTCGATCTCCTCGACCTCCGTGTCGACCCACTCCGGCCCGGGGAAGCCCGCCCGCAGGAGGGTCTCGGTCACACCCCAGCCGTGGCCCGCCTTCAGTGACACCGCCAGCACGAAGACGGTCGCGCCCGGCGCGGCGAGACCCGGCAGTAGCGCGAGGTACTCGTCCACCTCGCCACCGCCTCGCCGGTTGAGGCTGTGGAGCAGGCCGGAGTCGAACACCGAGTCGAACGGTGCCGACGGCAACGACAGGGCCGTGGCATCCTGGACCTCGAAGTTCACCGTCAGGCCCTGGCTGGCGGCCTTGGCGCGGGCCATGTCGATCGCCACGCGTGAGATGTCGACCGCCGTCACCTCGTAGCCGCGGCGGGCGAGGGCGATCGCGAGATCGCCTGTGCCGCAGCCGACGTCGAGCACCTTGGGGCCCTTCACCCCGTCGTCGAGCACCTGCGCGAGTGCCGGCTGCGGGCCGCCGATGTCCCAGGGCGGCCCACCCGAGTTGGCGGTGTCGCGGTAGGTCTCGTCGTAGTCGGTGTCATCGGGCTCGCCGCCGCTGACCTCGGCGTTGTGTGCGGTCATCGCGGACCCCCTGGACAGCCGGCGTGCCGGCGTCAGCCTGAGCTCGACGAACGCGGCGAGACCTGACGGGTGCAGAAGGCGATCCTACGTCGCGGTTGGTGCGGCGGCCTGCCGCTGTGCGGCCGACGCGCGTCGTCGTGGTGGGCATCAGCTGCCGCAGCAGCCGCCGGCCTGCCCGTCAGCGGGGGCGGTGTCGAGGGCGATCAGGCTCAAGGGTTCGGACAGCAGGCCCCCGGTGATGCCGGTGGCGAGTCCGCGCGCCGCCGGCTCGGCGGTGGGTGCCGGTGCGCAGCAGCTGTCGCCGGTGGCGGAGTCGGCGGGGTTGCTGTTGCAGACGCCGGTTTCGGGCAGGTCGAGTTGCACGTCGTGGGCGGCGGCCCAGTCGCCGGCGAGGGCGGCGACGACGGAGCGGACCTGCTCGTAGCCGGTGGCCATGAGGAACGTCGGTGCCCGGCCGTAGGACTTCATGCCGACGGCGTAGTAGCCGGTTTCCGGGTGGGCGAGCTCGTTCACGCCGTGCGGGGGCACCGTGCCGCAGGAGTGCTCGTTCGGGTCGATCAGGGGCGCGAGGGCGCGGGTGGCGCCCATGATCGGGTCGAGGTCGAGGCGCAGCTCGGCGGCGATCGAATGGTCGGGGCGGAAGCCCGTCGCGGCGACGATCCGGTCCACCGTGACGGACTCCTCGCTGCCGTCGGCATGCCGCACGACGACGGTCACCCGCCCGTCGGTGGGGGTGAGGGCGTGCACGGAGAAGCCGGTGAGCAGCCGGATCCGACCGGCGTCGACGTGGGCGCGCAGCCGGGAGCCGAGGGCACCGCGCGCGGGCAGCGCGTCGGCGTCCCCGCCGCCGTAGGTACGGGCCGGTGAGGCGGTGCGAATCGCCCAGGTCACCTCGGTGCCCGGCTGCTCGGCAGCCAGCTCGGCGAGGGCGAGCAGGGTGTTGGCGGCGGAGTGGCCGGCGCCCACGACCAGGGTGTGCCGGCCGGCGAACCGGTCCCGGTGGGCGCCGACCACGTCGGGCAGCGCGTGCTCCAGGTACGCCGCCACGTCGGCCTCGCCCTGAGCGGGCAGGCCGGACGCGCCGAGGACGTTCGGGGTGCCCCAGGTGCCGGAGGCGTCGATGACGGCACGGGCCAGCAGCTCGTCGCCGTCAGCGAGGCGGATCAGGAACGGCGTGCTGTCGCGGCCCGCGGTGCGCAGCCGATCCAGGCCCAGGCGGCTGATCGCCTCGACCCGCGCGCCGTAGCGTACGTACGGCTTGAGCTGCGGCAGCTCCGCGAGAGGCCGGAGGTACTCGCCGACCAACTCCGCTCCGGTCGGCAGGGCCTCCAGGTCGGGGGCGACCCAACCCGCCTCGTCCAGAATCCGGCGGGCGGCCGGGTCGATGTTGTAGCGCCACGGGGAGAACACCCGCACGTGCCCCCACTGCCGCACCGCCGCGCCGGCGGTCTCGCCGGCTTCCAGGACGATGCAGGGGAGGTCACGCTCGTGCAGGTGCGCCGCCGCGGCCAGACCGACCGGTCCGGCACCGATCACTGCGATGGGCAGGCTGTCCAGGGCGCTCATCACGTAACTCCTGTCTTGAAAGATGTCGAATCAAAAGGATGGAAGGGTCCGGTGCTCGAGGCGGGCTTCGTCAGGTGACGGTGGGGCTGCGGCGTTCCAGCAGGACGACGTCCCGCCAGCGGTCGTGCTGGCGACCGACGCGCTCGCGAACGCCGATGACGCGGAACCCGGCCCGCTCGTGAAGGGTCAGGCTGGCGGTGTTCTCCGGGAAGACTCCGGACTGGATCGTCCAGATGCCGGCGGCTTCGGTCGAGGCGATCAGCGCGTCCAGGAGCAGTCGGGCGATCCCGCGCCCGTGGGCGGCCGGGTCGACGTAGACGGAGTGTTCGACAACGCCGGCGTAGACCGCGCGGGTCGAGGTTGGCGAGACGGCGATCCAGCCGAGGACGGCGCCGTCGCCGCTGACGGCGACGAATCGGTGCGCGGTCAGCCGCGCGGCGTCGAACGCCGACCAGGTCGGCGCTGTGACCTCGAAGCTGGCGTCGCCGGCGTCGAGTCCGGCCTGGTAGATCGCCAGGACCCGCTCGGCGTCACCGGCAACCATGGGACGTACGGAGATGTCGGCCATCAGCAGGCTCCGTTCGGGCTGGGTGCGGGTCGGCCCATGACGACGTCCGCGGCGGAGGTGAGGCAGCCGACGCATGCGTCGTTGGTCCGGTAGTCGGTGGTGACCATTCTCCCTCCCCTCCAGGCGGCTGTCTTGACGTCCGTCGAAGCAGACAGTTGCACATTGATTAGATGTACGTCAACCTAGAGGCATGTCGAAGCAAGCCTCCCTCGCCCTCCGCGATCTGGGCGCTGACACGCCCTGCTGTCCTTCGCTGGCGCAGCAGCGCGTGCCGGCCGGGACCGCCACGGTGCTCGCGCCTGCGTTCAAGGCCCTCGGCGACCCGGTACGGCTGCAGCTGATGTCGATGATCGCCTCCGCGAAGGGCGGAGAGGTGTGCGTCTGCGACCTGACGCCGGCGTTCGACCTGACCGGCCCGACGATTTCCCATCACCTGAAGACGCTGCGCGAGGCGGGGCTCGTCGACGCGGAGCGACGGGGCACGTGGGTGTACTACCGGGCCCGGCCGGCCATCCTGCGCCAGCTCGCCGCGCTGCTCACCGTCGAGCCGACCACCGCTGCGTAGGCCGCTGCCGGCGCACGCGACACGAGGAGAAGAGACCGATGACCATCGCATTGTGGCGGCGTTTGCTGGCCGAGTTCACCGGCACCGCTCTGCTGGTCACCGCCGTGGTCGGCTCCGGCATCATGGCCACCACCCTCTCCCCCGACGACGTCGGTCTCCAGCTGCTGGAGAACTCGGTCGCCACCGCGTTCGCCCTCGGTGTCCTGATCCTGATCTTCGGGCCGGTCTCCGGGGCGCACCTCAATCCGGTCGTGTCCGCCGCGGACTGGTTCCTCGGCCGCCGCGCCGGCACCGGCCTCACCGGCCGTGACCTCGCCGGTTACAGCGCAGCCCAGACCCTCGGGGCCATCGCCGGGTCGGTTCTCGCCAACCTCATGTTCGACCTGGCCGCCGTCGACCTCGCCGGCAGGGACCGCGCGGCGGGACACCTGTGGCTCGGTGAGGTCGTCGCCACCGCCGGGCTGATCCTGCTGATCTTCGCCCTCGCCCGCTCCGGTCGCGCGCCGGTCGCCCCGGCCGCCGTCGGCGCCTACATCGGTGCGGCGTACTGGTTCACCTCGTCCACCTCGTTCGCTAACCCGGCTGTGACGATCGGTCGGGCATTCACCGACACCTTCGCGGGCATCGCCCCCGCCTCCGTTCCCGGCTTCGTCCTCGCCCAGCTCATCGGCCTCGCCGTCGGCATCGGGCTCGTTGCCGCCCTCTACCCCGACGCCGGACGGGCCGCCGACCAGGTGGTCGTCCCGGCGACCCGCACCTCGAGAGGCTCCTGATGTCCGACAAGCCCAGCGTCCTGTTCGTCTGTGTGCACAACGCCGGCCGCTCCCAGATGGCCGCCGGCTGGCTGCGCCACCTGGCCGGCGACACCGTCGAGGTCCGCTCCGCCGGCTCCGCCCCGGCCGAGACGGTCAACCCCGCCGCCGTGCAGGCCATGTGGGAGGTCGGCATCGACATCACCGACCAGACGCCGAAGCTCCTCGAGTACGCCACGTCGGAGTCCTCGGACGTCATCGTGACTATGGGCTGTGGTGACGCCTGCCCGGTCTTCCCCGGCAAGCGCTACGAGGACTGGAAGCTCGACGACCCCGCCGGCCAGGGCGTCGAGTCGGTGCGCCCGATCCGCGACGAGATCCGCCGCCGGGTGGAGAAGCTCCTCGCCGAGCTGCGCCCGACCACCTGACCCGTCATCTCCACGCTTCCTCGCCACCCCGCGCGGCCACGACATCGACAACCGCTCGACCACGGCGGAGATCCGAATCTGGTGTCCGAGGTAGGTGTAGGCGCGGGCTCCGAGCCAGGAGTCCACGCCGCCCTCCAGATAGGCGCACGTCATGTAGGCGGTGTTGCGTCGGCTTCGCCCCTCCGGGCACAGGGCGTAGTTCCGCACCTGGTTGGCGACCATGCCGGACTGCATCCCGACATCGAGCAGCAACGTACCCAGCACCAGAGCAGCCAGGCCCGTCGTCCCGCCGAGGCTGCCGAACCCGAGGACGACGGCCGAGACGATGACCACGAGCATGCAGACGAGGTTCACCGGGTCCGGTCCCCGACGGTCCACCTGACGTCCGGCGATCGGTGTGCAGAGCATCGTTCCCGCGTTGACGAGTGCGAGCACGAGCAGACCCTCGGGCCCCAGGGACGCCACCACCGCCCGCGCGCCCGCCGTGCGGAGCGCTTCGGCGGCGGCGAGCGGGTCGGGCATGCCGGTGGCCTCGATGAGTTCGGTGGCGTTCGGCTTGACCACGTCCGGGCCCGCCGCGACCCCGGCGCGCAGCGGTGGTCCGGACGCGTCCAGGATCACCGGCACCCCGGCCCGGGCGGCGGCGCCGGCCAGGTGGGCGTACGCCGTGTCGGGCAGCCCCGGTGGCAGGCTTCCGGAGAGGACGAGCACCAACGCGTCGGCAAGCAGCAGATGCACCTGTGCATTGAGTGCGTGCCACTCTTCGCCGGACACCGCCGGCACCGACCGGCCTCGTTGAAGATGGTGGCGTCGCCGCTGCCGACGTCGACGACGGTGAACGTCCGCCGGTTCTCCCCCCGCGATGTCGACCAACCGGTTGGCGATGCCGTGGCTGTCGAGGTTGGCGGCGATGGCGGCGCCGGCGAGGCCGCCGCGGAACGCCACGGCGACGGCGGGCAGTCCGAGCGTGTGCAGGACGCGGGCGACGTTGATTCCCTGGGCGCCGGCGTCGGTGACCCGGTGACTGCTGTGCGGCACCAACGACGCGACGGTGTGCGTGATGTCGAGCGCGGGATTCAGCGTGACCGTGACGATCATGCCGTGCCCGGGTCCGCCGATTCGGTGTGTCGCATGACCCCTCCCCATGGCATTCGCATTGGGGGCTGGACCGTAATACGGCAGCGTAGGTCCCCGCAACCGCCCATGGATCCCGCCCACTTCGGCCGGATGGCGGGCGTGCGAGGGCCGTCCGGGCGATCGGGAACGCGGGGCTCGTCCAGGGCCAGAGGTGACGGGTCGGCGGGCGGGCGGCCGCCGGCCCGCCGCGAGCGCCGGGCTGCCGCGCCGACCCTTGACGGCCCATGTCGACCATCATTAAGGTCCGGGCCGTAATGACGTGGACGAACGGAGACAATGATGCCCCTCAGCCGTCGATCGCTCCTCGCGGGTAGCTGCCTCACCGGTGCAGCCCTGGCAGCGGGCCACGGACCGCTGGCGGCGCCGGCGTTCGCGCAGGACGATCAGGAACTCACCCCGACCAGTTTCGGTCCGGCGTCCTTGACCGCCGCGGTCCGCGGCGCCGCCGTCATCGACGACAACGTCTTCATCACCTCCCGGTTCAACACCCCCGAGGCGAAGATGCGGCTGGGCGAGCTCGACGTCGCCACCGGCGAGATGCGCAGCATTGACGACCTCGACATCCCGAGCAATGGTGGGCAGAAGCTCGCCGCCGACGGCCGGTACGTCTACATCGGTCCGGCCGGCAGCGCGTACGTCTACCGGTTCGACCCGCAGACCAAGGAGTTGGTGGCCTGGGCGCGGGCCGGCAGCAGCACCACCTGGTACTACGACATGGTCGTGCACGGCGAGCACCTCTACCTCGGCACGTACCCCGACTGCACGGTCAAGCGCGTCCGGCTGGCCGACGCCACGATCGAGACGTACGGCCGCATCTCAACCTCCCAGTACGCGGCGGCCGTCGCGGTCGACGACGAGTACGTCTACGGCGGCTCAGCCGCGCCCGGCACCCTGCTGATGTGGCCGAAGGCCGGCGGCACCCCGACCGATTTGACCGCGCACCTCAGCGCCTCCCCGGTCGGCATCCTGGACATGACGGTTTCTGACAGCGTCATCTACGTCGCCAGCGGCCGGCAGCTCATCTCCTTCCGCCGCGACGGCTCCGAACGGATCTCCCGAGACATCCCCGCCGAGGACCGCTACATCGACCAGGTGACCGTCGGCAGCGACGGCAGGGTGTACGCGCTGACCCGGCTCACCACCAACCTGTACGAGGTGACCGCGGACGGCCTGGTCAAGGTCGGCAAGCCGCTCGCCGACGTGGAGAATCAGCTCCTCACGCCGCTGCCCGGCGGCGCCCTGCTCGGCGTGAGCGGCCTCGGGCACGTGTGGCGGGCGACGCCCAACGGCACGGCCAGCGTGTGGCAGACCGCGACCCGGGGCTTCGGCTACCCGGAGACGATCCAGTCGATGATGCGGCACACCCGCAACACGATCTGGGTGGGCGGCCACTACGCCATGACGGTGCACCGTCCGGAGGCCGGCACCAGCCACCGGTTCGACGTCAACGGCGAGGTCAAGGCGATGGCCGAGGGGAAGGCCGGCACCGTGTACGCCGGCCTCTACCCGAGCACCCAGATCGTGGCGATCGACCCGGACAGCTTCACCGTCAGCGCTCTGGGGCTGCTCGGCAACGAGCAGCTGCGCACCAAGAGGATCCAGGTCGACCGGCCCCGCAACCAGCTGATCGTGGCGTCCAGCCCGCAGACCACTAAGCACACCGGCGCGCTGACCTTCGTCGACCTGTCCGACAACACCTTCAAGGCGCACCGGGAGTTCCTGCCCGAGCAGAGCGTGATGGACGTGGTGGTGCAGGGCACCACGGCGTACATCGCGGGCGACACCTACGGCGAGGGCACCACCGGCCCGATCCGCCGGACCGCGCAGGTGGCCGCCGTCGACATCGTCAGCCGCAAGCTGCTGTGGCGCGAGGAGATCAAGCCGGACTGGCAGTCGTACGAGAGCCTGCACGTGGTCGGCAACCTGCTCTACGCCATGGGCCGCCGCCCGCGCGGGGCCTGGTTCGCCTACGACCTGAGCACCCGCACCATCGTCATGGAGGGTGACCTCGGCGGATACGGCCAGTTCAACGGGATTGACGGCCGGGTCTTCTCCTGGGTGCACTGGACCAACGACATCTGCGAGCTGCCGACCGTCCCCGACGGCGAGGTGACCACCCTGTACGACAACGTGCCACGCGGCTGGTACAACAACCCGGCCTTCAACTTCACCCCGGACGGCAGGTCGACCTGGGGGATGCTCGGCATGGACCTCGCCCGCTTCCCGCTGCCCGGGAAGTAGTTCGCAGCCGGAAGAGTGGATCAACCTTGTCGTCCCGTCGCTACGCCCGGCCCGCGACGGGGGCCGTCGCGTCCAGCTGCCGTGGCCCCGCGCCGTGAGTCGGAGTTCACGCCGGCGCGGGGGTTGGCCCGGTGTAGCCGCTGCTCCACCGGAACCGGTTGTTCGGCTGGGCGTACTCCTCGATGACGTGCGCGATCCAGCCCGCCGTCCGGGCGACTGCGAAGATCACCTCCGCGGCGCCCGGCCCCATGCCAGTCGCGTGCGCCAACGCGGCGACGGCGAAGTCGACGTTGGGCAGGGCGCCTCGCCGGGCGGCCGTGGTGACCAGGTCGTCGACGGTTCGCCGCAGGTCGCCCTCGACCGGCAACCGCGCGACGAGATCGAGCAGGGCCGCCCCGCGCGGGTCGCCCTCCGGATACAACGAGTGCCCGAAGCCGGGCAGGCCGCCGGTCCGCAGCCATTCGGCGATCGCGGCCGACGCCCCGTCGCGCAGCGCGGCCTCGATGAACCGGTAGACGCTGCTGCCGACCGCTCCGTGCATCGGCCCGTCCAGCGCACCGAGACCGGCGAGCACCGCCGCGTAGGGGTTCGCGCGGGTCGATGCCGCAACGCGTACCGCGATGGTCGACGCGGCCAGGTCATGGTCGGCGAGCAGGACGAGTGCGGCGTTGAGCGCCCGGACGCCGTCCGCGGACGCCGGCGTGCCGGTCAACCGGGACCACAGGCGGGTTGCCAGACCGTCGTCCGGCGGTGTCCCGCCCACGAGGGGCAGAGCATCGACCATGGTGGACAGCAGCGCGGGCGCGAGAGCCGTGACGGTGGCCGGCGCCAGGTCGAAGCGCAGCGGGTCCGTCGCGGCCGCGACGGCCACGATCACCGGCAGCCGGTCGAAGGGCCGGGCCTGGGCGGGCAGGTGGTCGGCGGCCTGCCCGGCCCGATCCCGGGTTTCCGCGGACGCCACGAAGGCGTCCCGGCGCCGCTCGCCCGTCCAGAGCCAGTTCGCGACCTCCTCGAACGGGGTCACCGGCGCGAGCTTGGCGGCGTCCAGCCCCCGGTAGTGCAACCGCCCGTACGCGATCAGGGTGGTGGCGGTGCGCATCGCCGGGGCGACATCACGTTCCGGCCGGGTCGCCTGTGTACGGGAGGCGAGCCGCTCCACGTCGGCCAGATGGAAGCGGCTGATCCGCTCGCCGGGAACCTTGACTCTGTCGAGCACCCCACGGCTGACGTACGCGTAGATGGTCTCCGGCTTGATGCGCAGGCGGTGCGCCACCTCGGCGGTCGTCAGCAGTTGGTCCCCCGACATGTGGCCATGCTCTCACATGGACTGGATCAATGTTGACCGGCCGCGTCCGCCAGCGCGACGCTGCCCGCATGGCTGACACCATCACCGTTCCGCGCGGACTCGCCGGCGTCGTGGTCACCGACACCACGATCGGCCACGTCCGCGGCGACGAGGGCTTCTACCACTACCGGCAGTACTCCGCCATCGACCTGGCGGAACGGCGGACGCTCGAGGACGTCTGGGCGCTCCTCGTCGACGGTTCCCTCCCCGCCGAGCCCAAGGCGCTGCACGAGGAGGCCGCACCGCTGCGTCACATCCCGCCCGCAGTCGCCGCCGCGCTGCCTGGCATCGCCGCGGCCTCGACTGCTCAGGACCCGATGGGCGGGCTGCGCGCCGCGCTGGCCGTCGCCGGTCTCGCCGCCGGAGCCGGCCCGCTGTACGACACGCCGCCGGCCGAGCGGCGGGCGCAAGCCATGGCGCTCTGCGCCCTCACGCCCAGCCTGCTGGCCGCGTTGTACCGCCTGCGAGCGGGGTTGGAGCCGATCGCGCCGCGCGACGACCTGTCCCACGCGGCGAACTACCTGTACATGATCAGCGGTGCGGAGCCGTCGGAGCTCCACGCCCGGGCGGTCGAGCGCTACCTGATCGCGACCGTTGATCATGGTTTCAACGCGTCGACCTTCACGGCCCGCGTCATCGCCTCCACCGGCGCGGACATCCACGCCTGCATCGGCGGCGCGCTCGGCGCGCTGTCCGGCCCCCTGCACGGCGGAGCTCCGAGCCGGGCCCTCGACACCCTCGACGCCATCGGCTCCATCGACCGGGCCGACTCGTGGTTGCGCGCGCGCATCCTCAACGGGGAGCGGATCATGGGGTTCGGGCATCCGATCTACCGGACGGAAGACCCGCGCTCCCGCATGCTCAAGGGGATCGCCCAATGCCTCGGCGGGCAGCTCGTGGACCTCGCCGTGGCCGTCGAGCAGCGGGTGCTGTCGCTGCTGGCGGAGCTGAAGCCCGGCCGAAAGCTGCACACCAACGTGGAGTACTACGCGGGCGTCGTCATGCACCTGTGCGGGCTGCCCCGGGAGATGTTCACGCCGACCTTCGCCACCAGCCGGGTCATCGGGTGGTGCGCGAACGTACTGGAACAGGCCGAGGACTCGAAGATCATCCGGCCGGACTCGCGGTACGTGGGCCCACGCCCGCCACAGCCGTTGCCGTGAGTCCCCGGCGGCCGCGAGGCGTTGCAGGGCGGACGCTCGACTACGCCTCGCAGATGCTCCCCGGCGGCGGTCCGCTGTCTCATCCGCCGACTCGTGGAACCGTGTCGGAGGACAGGTCGAGCCGGAACAGTTCGGCGGCGTTGCGCCAGGCGACCCGCTCGGCCAGTTCGGGCGGCAGGTCGGCCGCGAGCACCGCCCCGTACGCGGCGGCCGGATCGATCAGGGTGGCGTCGGTGCCGAAGAGTAGCCGGCGCGGGTTCACCGCCGCCGCCACTGCAGCGAAGCGACCCGCCTCGGTGTGCGAGAAGCAGGGCTCCAGCCAGAGCCGATCTACCCCGTTGGCAGCCTCGATGGCGTGCCGCCAGCCGTTCGCACCCATGTGGCCGGCGATGGCGCGCACCCCGGGGATGTCCGCGACCGCCTGGGCCAGGTCGAGCGGCGTCGTGTCCCAGGTGTGCACGAGGGCGGGCAGGTCGTGCGCGGCGGCCATTTCCAGGGCCGCCCGGGTCTGCGCCGAGTTCGGCGGCGAGCCGGTGTAGTCGGTGTGGATCTTCACGCCGACGAACCGACCGGTGGGCAGCAGTTCGCGCAGGTCCCGTTCGGCGTCGTCCAGCCGGCGCGGGTTGATCGTCAGGTAGCCGAGCAGCCGGTCGCTGCTCTCCAGGACCCGGGCCAGCGCCCGGTTGCCGGCGGCGACGTCGTAGATCACCGCCTCGGTGGCGGAGACCACGGCCAGGTCGATGCCGTACCGGTCCATCACCGCGAGGTTCGTCGCGACCGAGCCGACCTCCATGCTGAAGAACCACGGGCCCCAGTGGGCGTGCACGTCGATGATCATCCGGCCAGCCCCAGGATCCGGCGGGCGTTCCCGCCCGTCACCGCCTCGACCCCGGACGGGCCGAGCGCGGCCCGGGCCAACCGCAGCCGCGGCACGATGGGTTCGTAGAACGGGGCACGGGAGCCGTACAGCAGGCGCTCGACGCCGACGCGCGCGGCGACGGTCTCCAGCGCGTCCGGCGAATTGAGCAGCCGGGTGGAGGTGTGGAAGCCCGGCTCGTCGCGGGCCACCACGACGAAGTCGCCCAGGTGGTAGAAGTGCGTGTCGAGGAAGACGACGGTCGCGCCGCGCAGCGGCCGCCAGAAGCGGCGGACATCCCCGCCGGTGAGGATGACCAGGCCGGCCTCGGTGGCCGCGCGGGCGACGCTGCGTACGGACGGGAAGTCCGGCTCGACGCGCTGCTCGTCGGGGAACAGCCGCACGGCCCGGAAGCCGCGCTCGGCGAGCCGGACGACCTCCCGCTCGGCGCCGAGCGGGTCGCGCAGGTCCAGCCCGCCGACCGGCAGCACGCCAGGGCCGGTGAGGGCGGCCACCTCCTCGTTGCCGCTGCGCACGTCGAACAGGGCGGCGCGCAGGCTCGCCACGGCTGCCCGCTCCACGCCGTTGGCGGCCAGCGTCTCGGCGACCACCGCCGGCTCGCCGGTGGGCCCGGGCCGGTCGACGTACCGGCCGACGAGCACGTCGATGTCCAGGGTCACCGGCGGTAGGTCGCCGGCTACGAACGGGTTGTCGTTCACCGGCACCCGGCCACGCGCAGCACCCGGTCCCGTTCCCCGTCGGGCAGCGCCGGGGCGTGTGGGTCGTCCGCGTGGCTCGCCGGGATCCGGCCTTCCTCGGCGGCGATCCAGAGCATGCGCTGCACGTACCCTTCCATCGGTTCGGTGAAGGTGACCTGGGCCAGCCGGTCGAGGTCGGCGGAGGCGGTGAGGAACTGGTCGTACCGCTTGTCGGTGTAGGCGCGCAGCGCCCGGGCGGTGACCGGGACCGCGGCGGCGGCCAGGCCGACCAGGGCCGCCTCGGCACCCCACATCAGCGACGGCCCGAACATGCGGTCCTCGCCGGTGACCGCCAGCCGGTCGGCCCGGTGCGCGGCGGCCAGGGCTGCCTGGCAGGCGAGGGCGTCGTGCAGCCGGGCCACCTTCACCCCGGCGACACCGGGGTGCTCCAACAACTCGGCCAGCGCGGGCTCAGGGTACGGCCGCAGGTAGAGGTCGAAGGCGAGCATCGGCAGCCCGGCGGCGCGCCAGAGCGCGTCGTGGTGGTCGACGGGATCGTCGTCCACCGGGAAGACCAGCAGGCCGGCCGCACCGAGGGCGGCAGCCCGCACCGCCTGCGCGGACACCTCGTCGGTGCGCTCCCCCGGCCGGCCACCCACACCGACGATCACTGGGACACCGGCGTCGACGGCGCAGCGGATGACCAGGTCGCGGGTGGATTCGTCGTGGTACGGGCCGCGCCCGGTGTGCGCCAGCACCGCCAGGGCGTCCGCCCCGTCGGTGACCAGCCCCCGCAGGTAGCCGGCGAGCACGTCCGGGTCGACGGCCCCGGTCGCGTCCACCGGAGTGGCGGTTGCGGCGATCAGCCGCCAGCGCAGCCGGTCGCGCAGCACGGCGGCGGTCGGCGCGATCACGAGGTCACCGCCGCGCGGACAGCTTGGATAATCTCGTCGACGTGCGCGTCGGTGTACCGCTCGTTCCAGTCCACCACCAGCAGGGTCCGCTCGATCAGCCGCTCCGCGACCGGGAACGCTCCGGGTCCGTAGGTCGGCAGCCGGTCCGCCGGCGGCACGGCGAGCGGGAAGCGGGAAGCGCCGTACACGGGGGCCTCGGTCAGCGCCGGGGCGCAGTGCAGTGGTTGTTCCAGGTAGCCGGCGCGGGCGGGTATCCCGGCGGCGGCGAGTTTCCCGGCCACCTCGTGGTTGGTCAGCGGCGGGTCCAGCACGATCGGGAACAGCCACCAGGCGTGCGCGTCCACGTCCGCCGGCACGTGTACGCCGGGCAGGTCGGCCAGCGCGTCGGCCAACCGCCGGGCGGTGCGCCGCCGATCGGCGAGCACCCCGGGCAGCTTCGCCAACTGGGCCCGGGCGACGGCGCCGGCGAGTTCGGTCATCCGGTAGTTCAGGCCGAGGCCGACGTGCCGGCGGGCCTCGTCGCGCGGCCAGCCCTTGTCGGCGAAGAGCCGCATCCGGCGGGCCAGCACCGGATCGTCGGTGATGGCCAGACCGCCGTCGCCGCAGGTGATGTGCTTCCACTGCTGCAGGCTGAAGCAGCCGATCGCACCGGCCGTACCGGCGAGGGTGCCGTCCGGATAGCGGGTGAGCCAGGCCTGGGCGCAGTCCTCGATCAGGGGCACGCCGGCGGTGTCGGCGACGGCGCGCAGGTCGGCGGCGGCGCCGAACAGGTGCACCGCGAGGATCGCCCGGGTCCGCGGCCCGATCGCGGCGGCGACCGCCGCCGGATCCAGGTTGCCGGTGTACGGATCGACGTCGGCGAACACCGGCACCGCGTTCTGGGCGAGAATGGGCGCGACCGTGCCGAAGTCGCTGATCGGAGAGGTGATGATCTCGTCGCCCGGATCCGGTGCGACGGCAGCGACGGCCAGGTGCAGGGCCGCGGTTCCGGAACTGGCGGCCACGGCGTGCGACACTCCATGGCGGTCGGCCATCTCGCGCTCCAGGGCGCGGACCTCCGTGCCCCAGACCGAGCTGAGCATGCCCGACTGGAGCACCCGGCTGACCGCGGCCAACTCCTCCGCGCCGATCGTCCGGCCGTTGGCGTCGGCCATGGTGGGAAACGACGACACGCACCCTCCCGGGGCTACAGTAATACCGGGCCTGACCGTAATCTTGTGCTGCGAACAATGCAACCCCGGACAGGAGGCAGCGGTGACCATCGGGATCGGGGTCGTCGGTCCGCACGACCTGGTCGATGACGTGGCCGCCACCTGCGAGGAGCAGCCGGGCGTCACCGCCCGTCGGCTGCACTACGACCATGAGTCGCAGGCTCCGGCGATCGTGGAGGCGCACG
Source organism: Micromonospora sp. U21 (assembly GCF_018070045.1). GTDB lineage: Bacteria > Actinomycetota > Actinomycetes > Mycobacteriales > Micromonosporaceae > Micromonospora. The sequence continues at coordinate 27,968 of NZ_JAGPYK010000036.1, read as the reverse complement.
TGGGGCAGGTGGATGCATGGCTGTTCACCGGCGTGGTGCCCTACACCCTCGCTCGGGAGGGGAACGCCCTCAACCGCCCGGCGGTCTTCGTCGACTACACCGGCGCGACCCTGCTCCAGGCGGCCGTACGGCTGTTGCGCTCCGGGCACGATGTCACCCGGATGTCGATCGACACCGTCACCGGCGCCGACGTCGCCACCACCTTCGAGGAGGCGGGCCTGCCCGTGGGCCGGGTCCGGTCGCTGCCGTACCGCAGCGGCCTCAGCTCCGACGACGTGATCTCGTTCCACCGTCGGCAACACAAGGCCGGCGCGGACGTCGCGGTCACCTGCATCAGCTCGGTCTACGAGGTGCTGCGCCACGAGATGCCAGCACTCCGCCTCGCCCCGTCGAACCACTCGGTCCGCACCGCGCTGCGCCAGCTCCTGCTGCAGGTCGGCAGCCAGGCCCAGGAGGACGCCCAGATCGCGCTCGGGCTGGCCAACCTCCCCCAGGGCGACGACGGCTTGCTCAAGGAGGTGGCCGGGCTCGGCGGGACGCTCGCGCGGTTCGCCCCCGACACGTATCTCATCGTCACCACCCGCGGCCCGCTGCACGACGCCACCGGCGGGTTCACCGCGCTGCCGATGCTGCGCCGCCTCGCCGACCGGCACGAGACCGTGCAGATCGGTTTCGGCCTGGGACGCAGCGCCGCCGAGGCGGAGAACCTGGCCCGCCGGGCGCTGAGCCGGGCGCGCCGGGTCGGCCCGACCACGGCGGTGCTGTCGCTGCGCGGCGAGACCGACATCGTGCTCGAGTCGACCACGCCGGCCCCGCTGCCGTCGGAGGTGAACCTGGCCGTCATCGCCCAGCGGGTCGGCCTGTCGGTGCCCACCCTGCTGCGGCTGCGTGAGGTGCGCACGATGGTCGGCGACGATCCGCTGACCAGCCGGGAGGTGGCCGACCAACTGCGGGTGCAGCAACGCACCGCCCGGCGGATGCTGCACCGGCTGGAGCTGGCCGGCCTGGCCGAACGCACCGGCAACCTCGCCTCCGGCACCAGCGGCCGCCCGTTGACCCTCTACCGACTGACCCTCTGACGCGATCCGGCCCGCGCCCCGTTGCGCGGACCGGATCGCCCCGACGCGTCAGGACAGCCACTCGTCCAGGTGCTCGGCGACGAAGTCGTCGTCGCGCAGGTGCGGGTAGGCCCGGTGCACCCGGTCGAGTTCGGCCAGCTGCCCGGGCGAGAGCTCCTCGTCCGGGTCCAGGCACCACCGGCCGGCCAACAGGCCCTGCCGGCGCAGCACCTCGTGGATGCCGGGAATGCAGCCGCGGTAGCCGTTGGCGGCGTCGAAGATCGCGGCATTGGCGTCGGTCAGGTGACCGTCCAGGGTGAGCAGCCGGCGCAGCGCGTGGTCGTCACCGGCCCGCGCCCGCCGGGCCTCGTCGAGCAGGGTCACCGCGGTGCCCGCCCAGACCGCCCACTGACCGAGCAGGCCGCCGACGAACTCGACCTCCACGGCCCGCCTGTCAACGATGATCCTGTGTGGCGCCACCAGGTCGGCCAGGATGTGGTCGTCGTTGCCGGTGTAGAGGGCGAGGTCGCCGTTGCGGCCGGCGGCGCAGACGCCGTGCAGTACGTCGAGCGTGCGGTAGCGGTCGAACGGCGCCACCTTGATCCCGACCACCGAATCGAGGGTGGCCAGCCGGGCCCAGAAGTCCCGGGACAGCTCCCGGCCGCCGACGGCCGGCTGCAGGTAGAAGCCGATCACCGGCAGCACCTCGCCTACCACCCGGGCCCGCTCGACGAGGGCCTCCTCGTCCAGCGGCCCGTACGGCGACAGCAGCACCATGTGGTAGCCGAGCGAGGCCGCCAGCTCCGTCTCGGCGACGGCCTGCGAGGTGTCCCCGCAGGCCCCGGCGACCAGGATCGCGTCCGAGCCGGCCGCGGTCTCGGCGGCCAGTTCCAGCACCGGGGCGAGCAGGCCCACCTTCGGGTCGTGGATGGCGAACTGGGTGGTGTGCACGCCGACGGCGATGCCGCCCGCGCCGGAGGCGAGGTAGTAGCGGGTCAACGCCCGCTGCCGGCGATCGTCGAGCTTGCGGTCGGCGTTCAGGGCGAGCGGGTGGGCGGGGATGACGCACCCACGCTGGAACCGGGTCAGGGCCGCGGCCTGCCGGGTGCTCGATACGGTCAACACGTCTCTCCTAGAACTTGCCGTCGCGGCGCTGGAAGCCGGTCGGCTTGTCGAGCAGGGGCTGGCCGTCGGCGACCCAGTCCGCCGTCAGCTCGATCAGCTCGGCGAGGGGTATGTCGGGGTAGCCGAACAGGCGGTGGCAGAGCTGGGCGTTGGACAGCAGCGCGGTCGGCGCCTCGGTGCCGGCGAGGGCCGGCTCGCGGCGCAGCCGCGCGGCGACCGCGGCGGCCACTTGGCGGACGGACACCAGCTCGGGCCCGGTCAGGTTCAGCACGAACGGCGGTGTGGCGGTGTGGTGCAGGGCGCGCAGGACGACCTCGTTGGCATAGCCCTGCCAGACGACGTTGGCGTGTCCCATGGTGAGGTCCACCGCCTGGCCGGCGTGCACCGCGCGGGCGATGTCCACCAGCACGCCGTAGCGCATCTCGACGGCGTAGTTGAGCCGGATCAGGGCCAGCGGGGTGTCGTCGCGCAGCGCGAAGTGGGTGAGGATGCGCTCGCGGCCCAGGCAGGACATCGCGTACTCGCCGACCGGCTGGACGGGGGTCTGCTCGACGCAGCCGACCGCGGTCACCGGCACGAGCGGGTAGACGTTGCCGGTGCTCAGCGCCACCAGGCGCGACCCGGCGAAGCGCTGCGCGACGCGGCCCGGCAGGTAGGCGTTGGTGGCCCAGGTGGTGTGCTCCCGACCGGAGGTGCCGAACTTGGCGCCGACCAGGAAGACGACGTTCGCCGCGTCGGGCAGCGCGGCCAGCGCGGCGTCGTCGGCGACGTCCGCCTCGACCACCTCGGCGCCCTCGTCGCGCAGCGCGTCGGCCAGCCCGGCCTCGGAGAAGCGCGACACGGCGACGACCCGCGCGCTGGTGCCGGCAGCCGCGACCCCCCGCAGCGCCAGCCGGACCAGGCTCGGCCCCAGCTTGCCGCCCGCGCCGAGGATCAGGATGTCACCGTCGAGCTTGCGCAGGTCGTCCACCAGGACGTCCCTTGGGCGGGAGAGTCGCTCCTCCAGGTCCGCCACCGTCCGCATGCCACCACACCCCTTCCGAAGTAACGGTCATGACCGTAACTTCCGGCCACGGGAGCGTCAAGGTGTCCGGGGTGGTGGGTCGCCCGGCGCGGCCCGACGGGCATGCCGGTCTGCCCTTCGTATTCAGCGGCTTCCGGCGGTGGCGCGCGCCGCAGCGAGAAGGCCCAGCACGGCCCGGGTCTGCGCCCACGGCACCGGGCTCGGCCCACCTCGGACCATGCCCAGGAACGCGTCGATGGTGGCCCGGTAGCCGAGCTGGTCCGGGCCGCCGCGCAGCACCACCCGCTGCTCTCCACCGCCGGTGTGGACGGTCACCTCGTATGCCTCGCCCTCGCTGACCCCGAGGACCTCGACCGCGCCGAGCACCCCGTCGTCCCACTGCAGCGCCAGCAGCCCGGTGTCCTCGGAGCGCAGTCCCCGGTGGCGGCGTACGGCGCCGGCGGCCCCGACCAGCCGTACCGCCGGCCCGAGCAGCGCGACCAGCAGCTCCACGCCGTGCAGCCCCATCATCACCAGCGTGCCGCCGCCCACCGCCGGGTCGTCCTGCCACGGGTTGTAGCCGGTGGCCCAGAGGCCGACGTCGTGCCGCACCGTGGCCCGGACCGACAGCACCTCGTCCCGCGGCACGTCGAACGCAACGAAGTCGGGCGCGAAGCGCAGCACCGAGGAGGTGAGGACGAGTTCGGGCGCCCGCTGCACGACGCGTTCCAACCGGTCGAGCTGCCCGAGGGTCGCGGCGGCCGGCTTGTTGACGAAGCAAGGCAGCCCGCGGGCCAACACCTGGGCCAGCGCGTCCGGCACCTCCGGGGTGGGGACGGTGAGGACCACGCCGTCCGGGCGGGTGGCCAGCAACGCGGCCAGGTCGGGGACCACGGCGACCTCCGGCTGCTCGGCCCGGAACCGTGCCAGCCGCTGCGGATCGGGCTCCCACACCACCAGGTCCGCGTGGTCGCGCAGCGCGCGGGCATCGGTGTACGGGTGACTGGTGGCGAGTCCGGCCAGAGCGATGCGCATGAGCGCAGAGGCTACTTCTCCGGCCTCCGGCCGCGCCAGCGCAGGTCAGCCCGGGTCAGCCGGTTCGGTCGAACTGCTCCGGCCGCACCTCGTGGGCCAGCGGTCGGCCACGGAGGAAACGGTCGATCTCGGCCACCACGATCGCGCCGGCCCGCCGCCGCGACTCCACCGTCCCGGCCGCCTCGTGCGGCGTCAGCAGCACGTTCGGCAGCCGGCGGAGCGGATGGTCGACCGGCAGCGGCTCGGCGTCGAAAACGTCCAACGCGGCGTCGATCCGGCCGGTGCCCAGCGCGGCCAGCAGCGCGGCCTCGTCCACCAACGCCGAGCGGGCGGTGTTGACCAGCAGCGCCCCGTCGGGCAGCAGGGCGAGCTCGCGTGCCCCGATCATCCCGACGGTCCCCGGCAGCACCGGAGCGTGCAGGGAGACCACCAGGCTGCGGGCGAGCAACTCGTCGACGTTGACCCGCTCGACGCCGAGCGTCACGGCCTCCGCGTCGGACAGGTAGGGATCGGCCACGAGCACCCGCGCGCCGAACGCCCGCACCAGGCCGAGGTAGGCCCTGCCGGTCCGGGACGCGCCGACCACCCCGACCGTCGCCCCGCGCAGCTCCCGGCGGGGCGGGGCGTCCTTCGCGCTCGCCCAGTCGGCCCCGGTGCGCAGCGCGTGGTCGAACCGGTGCAGCCGGTGCAGCAGCGCGAGGGTCAGCGCGAGAGCCTGCTCCCCCACCGCGTACGCCATCGCGTCGCCGGCCTGGGTGACGCGTACCCCGCGGGCGAAGCTCTCCGGGATGACGAACGGTTTCACGCTGGCCCCGGTGTGCGCGAGCAACCGCAGCCGGGGCGCGGCGGCCAGCACCGCGGTCGTCAGCGGGGCGGTTCCCCAGCCGGTGACGACGACGTCGGCGTCGGCGAGCAGTCCCGCGAGCACGGCCTCGTCGCCCACGTCGGTGCCGTCGGCGGGCAGCCGCACCTCGCCCAGCCGCTGCAGCGCGGCCCAGGTGTCGGCGTCGAGAAACAGCTCGCGCACGTGCGGCGTCGCCGCCACGGCGATGACGCTCAACCCTTGATGCCCGTGGTGGAGACGCCCTCCTGGAAGTACCGCTGGCCGATCAGGTAGGCCATGAAGATCGGCACGAACGCCACCACCGAGCCGGCGAGCAGCATGTTCAACGGCACGTTCTCCTGTTGCAGCGAGGCGATGCCGGTGGTGAGGGTTCGCATGTCGAGGCTCTGCCCGACGATGAGCGGCCACAGGAAGTCGTTCCAGTGCCAGAGGAAGACGAAGACGCCCAGCGTGGCCAGGATCGGCTTGATCAGCGGCAGCACGATCGAGACGTACACCCGCCATTCGGAGCAGCCGTCGAGGCGGGCCGCCTCGAACAACGAGTCGGGCAGCGACGCGATGAACTGGCGCATGAGGAAGACCGCCTGGGCGTTGGCCAGCGTCGGCACGATCATGCCCCAGTACGTGTCCACGCCGTTCATCTCGGAGATGATGATGAACGTCGGGATCATCGTGACGTGGTACGGCACCATCAGCATCGCCAGGAACGACCAGAACATCGTCTCCTTGCCCGGGAACCGCTTCTTTGCGAAGGCGTAGCCGGCCATCGAGGCGAACAGCAGCACGCCGACGACCGACACCACCGAGTAGACGAGCGTGTTTCCCATCCAACGCAGCACGCTCTTGGCGCCGATCACCTGGTCGTACGCCTCGGTGGAGAACGGCCAGGGCAGCAGGCTGTCCGGGAAGGTGACCGGCCCGGTCGGCTTGAAGGACAGCACGACCATCGCGTAGAAGGGGAAGAGAGTGAGCAGGGCACCGGCCAGCAGCAGCGCGGTACGCCCGACCACCCAGCCCCGGCCGGCACGCCCGCGGTAGGGGCGCCGGCCGCGCGCCGGTGCTTCGGTGGCCGGAGCGGCGGTGCCTGGGGGCGTGATCGTGTCGGTCATTCTTCTCTCCCCAGGGTCAGCCGCTGGATCAGCGCCACGACGATCGTCATCACGAACAGGGCGACCCCCACCGCGCTGGCGTAGCCCAGGTCGAAGTACTTGAACCCCTGGTCGTAGAGCAGGTAGACGAGGCTGTAGCTGGAGCGTACGGGGCCACCGCCGGTCATCACGTAGATCATGTCGAAGACCTGGAACGACACGGTGGTCTCGATGATGGCGACGAAGAACAGCGCGGGCCGCAGCTGTGGCAGCGTGACAAACCGAAAGCGCTGCCAGGCCGAGGCGCCGTCGGTCAGCGCCGCCTCCTCCAGCTCCGCCGGGACGTCCTGCAACCGGGCGAGCAGGATGAGCATGCCGTAGCCGAAGCGGGACCAGACCGACACCAGGACCAGGGCCGGCACCACCAGCGCGCTGTCGGCGAGCCAGGAGCCGGCGGGCAGGCCCAGCGCGCCCATCGCCCGCGACCACGGTCCACCGTCGGCGAAGACCCAGGTGAAGACCACTCCGGCGAGGATCAGGCTGGTCACCACGGGCAGGAAGAAGATGGACCGAAAGAGCTTCGCGCCGCGGAAGGCGCGGCGGGTCAGCAGCGCCATGCCGAGGGATGCCAGCATCGACAGCGGTACGGACAGCGCGGTGAAGATGACCGTGACGCGCAGCGCCGACCAGAAAGTCGGGTCGTCGACGAGCCGGCGGAAGTTCTCCAGGCCAGTCCAGCTGGTCTCACCGCCGATGGTGTAGTCGGTGAAGCCGAGGATCACCCCGGCGATCGCCGGCCCGAACCGGAAGATGGCGAAGAGCAGCAGGAACGGCAGGACGAACAACAGGGCCGTGCCGGCTTCGCGGGCGGACGGCCGGCGTGGGCGGCGGACCTCGGTCCCCGGCCGGCGTGGCCGCCGGATCTGGCTCCCCGGTAGTGCAACCATCTGACAACCTTTCTCGCCGGCTCGCGGTGGGCAGGTTACGCCCACCGCGAGCCGCGCCAGGATCAGTCGAGCAGCGGAGCGGAGGCCTTCGCCGCGTCGTCGAGCGCCTGCTCCACCGACTTCTTGCCGAGCAGAGCGGCCTGGATCTCCGGGAAGAGGACGCCCTGGACGTCCCGGGCCTTCTCGTGCAGCGGGCCGACGGTGCTGGTGACCACCTGCTGCTCCTGCACGTTGAGGACCGGGTCACCGGCGTAGAGCGTGCCGGTGGACTTCCGCGGGGAGAAGAAGTTGGAGGCCAGGTCGTACTTCTTGGTGTTCTCGGCGTTGGTCGCGAAGGCGATCCACTTACCGGCCGCCTCCTTGTTCTTGGCGCCCTTCAGCATCGACAGGGAGCCCACGGTGCCGTAGCCGACCTGCTTGACGTCGGTGAAGTGTGGAACGGCCTGGATGTTCTCCTTGCCCCACAGGGGCTCGACCTCCGCCACCGGCGCGTGCCAGACGCAGGCGACCTTGTTCTGGCCGATGCGGGTCTGCTCGATCGACGGGAGGTTGGTGATCAGGCTCTTGTCGACGTAACCGCCGTCGACGAGTTGCTTCACGAGAGTCAGCGCCTTCTTCCCGGCGTCGCTGTTGAAGGCGACCGACTTGCCGTCCGGGCTGAACACGTCACCGCCGGCCGACCACAGCAGCGGGTAGAAGGTCTGGTTCAAGGTCTGCTTGGCGTCACCGGGGTACGCGGCGATGTCGTAGCCCTTGGCCTTGAACTTCGGGGCCATGGTGAGCAGGTCGTTCCAGTTGGCGGGGTAGGTCGTCTCGCCGACGGCGGCGAAGACCTTCTTGTTGCAGATCGGGGTGGCGGCGCTGGTGAGGATCGGCGCGCCCATCATCTTGCCGTCGATGCTCACCGACGTCATCACGTTCTCGTGGTAGTCGCTCTTGGTCGCGTCGTCGAGGTACTCGTCGACCGGCTCGATGTTGCGGGCGTACTTGGGCAGCTGGTCGGGGATGAGGTAGACGACGTCGGGCCCCTTGTTGCCGGCGATGGCGGTGGCCAGCGCCTGGTCCCGGTTGGCCCAGGGGAAGATCTCGGTCTTGACCACGATGTCGGGGTTGGCGGACTGGAACGCCTTGACGGTCTCGTCCCAGTGCGCGCGGTGCTTCACCTCGTCGACGATCACCGGGTATATCCACATCGTCACGGTGTTCTTGTCGGAGTCACCGGAGCCGGAGCCACCACAGCCCGTGGCCGCGAGTGCGGCGACGAGCGCCACCGCGACGGCCGACAGGCTCTTGCGAACACGCATCTCGCATCCTTCCGGGGGAGTCAGGTTCGCCGTACACTAACTTACGGTCCGGGCCGATACTAGGGGCGAAGAGTATCGAGGTCACACCGTTACTGTTCGTACGAGAGTCGCACCGGATCGATCCAGCCCCGTAATAGCGAAGGAAGCCGATGAGCGCCTTCGCCCCCGATGGCCACCGGCACACCCGCGTCCCGGGCACGCACGGCTGCCTGGCGGGCGGCGGCAAGCGGGTCAGCGTCACCGCCCTCATCAAGACGCCCCCGTCACCACCCACACGCGCCCGGCGGGGCGGACGCAGGCTCCAGCCACGGCCGCCGCGACGATCGCGTCCCTCTCGCCTCCGCCGAGCAGTCCGGCGAGGACCAGGCCGCCGGTGACCGAGGCGACGTGAGCGACGAACGCGCCGTGGCTGTCCCGGTGCACCTCGTCGCGGATCAGCGCCACCCAAGAGGCCGTGGTCCGAGGTGCTGCCTACGTAGCGGCCGCAACGATCCACGATGCCGGCACCCTATTACGGTGGCGCCCGGAATTCCAGCGTTCTCAATCGATGCTTGCATTCGATGACGAAACTTGGCGCCGGGCCTCGACGCGTCACGCTCACCATGGTCCGCTGGAGCGGTTACAGCCCTGACCGAAACTGTGAGTCCTGGAGGTCGTGTTGCGACGTACCGCGCTGATCGCGGCACTTGCGCTGGCCGCCGCCGTGCTGGCGGTCCCGGCGGCATCCGCCCACGCCGAGATGACCATTCCGGCGGCAACCGTCCACGCCGGAGCACCGCCCGGCACCATCACCGACCTCGGGCCCGCCTCCGAGGTCACCTCCGTCAACGGCTCTGAGCTGATCGACGGCACGATCTACACGGCCACCGGCGGTGTGACGCCGGTCGTGGTGGGTGGCTACGACCTGGCCGAGCAGCGGGTGAACCGACGCTATGAACTGCCGACCGGCGGTGGCGCCTGGGCCACCGCGGCGGTCGGCACCGACCTGTACGTCGGCACCTATGACCCGGGCGACCTGTACCGAGTGGACACCACCGGCACCGCGGCCACCAAGGTCGCCGACGTCTCCCCCGACCAATTCATCTGGGCCCTGGCCGCCGCGCCCGACGGCGTCCTCTACGGCGGCACCTATCCCAACGGGCGGGTCTTCTCCTACGACCCGGCCACCGGCACCACCCGCGACTACGGCGTCGCCGTCCCCGGCGAGCAGTACGTGCGCAGCATCGCCGTCGACGCGACCACCATCTACGCCGGCGTCGGCGCGCACGCCCACCTGATCGCCATCGACCGGGCCACCGGCGCGAAGCGGGAGATCCTGCCGCCGGAATTCGCCGACCGTACCTTCGTCGGCACCCTCGCCCTGTCCGACGGTCTCCTCGCCGCCGCCCTCTCCCCCACCGGCACCATGCTGCTGATCGACACCGCGGACCCGTCGCGCTACGAGGTCGTGCAGACACCGGACAGCTACATCACCGCGATCGCCATCGACCCCGGCCGCAACGACGTCTACGTCGGCACCCGGCCCTCGGGCACGCTGCGCCGGTACGACCGGGACACCGGGCAGCTCAGCACCCTGGCCGTGCCCTACGACGGCGCCTCCTTCGGCCGGATCTTCATCACCGGCGACCAACTGCGCGGCGTGGTCACCAACACCGTCGTCACCTACGACCTGACCACCGGCGCGTTGACCGGGGTCGACCTCACCGAGGCCGGCATGCCGCCGGCGCCGGAACTGGCCATGGCGATCGCCACCGACGGCCCCCGGGTGTACGTCTCCGGCAAGGCCGGTGTGCAGGTGCACGACCTAGTCGCCGGCACCTCAACCCGCCGGTTCCTGCCCGGCGAGGCCAAGGCGATGACCCCGGTCGCCGGTGAGATCTGGATGTCGGTCTACACGCTGGCGTACCTGTTCCGGATGGCACCCGACGGCGACCCGCGCCGGGTGACCACGATCGGCCACGAGCAGAACCGGCCGCTCGACGCGACCTGGTCCCCCGCCGACAAGCTGCTCACCGTCGGCACCGAACCGGAGTACGGCCGCCACGGCGGCGCCGTCTCCTTCTACGACCCCCGGTCCGGTGCGCTGGACGTGCACCGCGACGTCATCCCCGACCAGTCGATACGGTCGGTGGCGGTCAAGCACGGCACCGCGTTCCTCGGCAGCAGCATCAACGGCGGACTCGGCACCACACCCCGGGCCACCGAGGCCCGGCTCGCCGGCTTCGACCTGGCCACCCGGACGAAGACCTGGGAGATCACCCCGGTCCCCGGCGCGAGGCAGATCGTTGAACTCGTCGCCACCGGCGACCGGATCCTCGGCCTCACCGAGACCGGCGTGCTCTTCGCCGTCGACCAGCGGACCCGCCAGGTGGTGGCCACCACCACGGTCGCGTCCGGGCAGAACACCCTGGTGCAGGTCGGCCCGACGATCTACGGCACCAACGGCAGGGACGTCTGGAAGCTGGACCCGGCGACGATGACGGTCACCCCGTTCGTCACCGGCCTGAACGCCCAGTGGTACGGCGGCGGGGCGCTGCTCGCCGCCGCCCCGGACGGCTCGGCGCTGTACGCCCTGCGCGGCCGCAACCTGGTCCGCATCCAGCTGTAGACCCCGCACCCGGTGCGAACGGCGGCGGGCCGGCGATCCCGAGGGGGATCGCCGGCCCGCTCCAGTCCGTGCCGGCGCTGATGCACCCGGGCGGTCGGCGCTGGCCTCCGCTGCCGGCCCGGGCGGCGGTCAGCCGGTCACGGTGACCCGGTGCAGGTGCTCGCCGTCGCCGAGGAAGAGCCGGCCGTCCGGGTGCACGGCGAGGAACTCCGCCTGCTGCTCCAGCAGCTGCCGGGTGGCCCCGGTGGCCAGGTCCACCTGCACGACCTGCTGGCCGCGCACCAGCGCGTACAACAGGTGACGCGGGGCGTCGTAGCCGATCTTGCCACGGCTGTCGGCGACACCCGGGGCGAGCTGGAGGCGCTGGACGACCGAGCGGGTGGCCAGGTCGACGGCGAAGAGCTGGCCGCCGGCCAGGCCCCAGAGCAGCCCGGTGCGGTCCACCGCCAGCGCGGGGATCGCCGTCGCGCCCGGCACCGGAACGAACTCGAACGTCTTGGCGTCGCCGGCGACGTCCCAGCCGAACAGCATCGCCTCGGTCTGGATGGGCGGGGGCACGCTGTACCCACCGGAGATGGAGGTGCCGCCGACGAGCAGGCCGTTGACATGGACGAGGCTGACGATCGACTGGTCGGTGACCACCGGCCCGTGCACGCGCGACGCGCCGGTGACCTTGTCCACAATGGCCAGCACGCCGCCGAGGGTGGTGTTGGGCATGGTGCCGTACGCGACCTTGTCGCCGGCGTCGGTCAGCGCCCGGGCCCGCACCTGGTCGGCGGTTTTCAGGTCGAGCAGCTTCGCCGGGTTGTCGGCGCTGCCGGGCGGGCCGGGCGAATACTCGGGGCTGTGCCATGGCGCGGCCGGGTCGTACCGGTACAGCCGGGAGTCCGGGTACGCCCCGAGCCAGACCCGGTTGCCGGAATCCAGCACGCTCTCCACCTGGGCGAACCGCTGGAAGGTCGACACGCCCGTGTCCGGGTCCACCCGGGCCAGGCCGCCGTTGAGGTAGCCACCGACCCAGACGGTGCCGGTCGGGCCGACGTGCAGCGCCGCGATCGGGATCGGCGCGCCGGGCACGTCGGTCGGCACCACGTCGGCCCGCCCGGTGAGCGGGTTCCAGCGGAACATGTCGCCGCGCCAGAGCAGCCCGACGAGCGTGCGACCCGGCCAGTCACGGTCGCGGAGGTTCACCCAGCCGATGCCCCGGTTGTTGACCACCCGGCCGGGGAAGACCAGCGGGGTGTCGGTGAACGTCCGCTTGCCCGGGTGGTAGCCGGTGAGCCGCCCGGCGCGGGTGAGGTAGACCAGGCCGCCGGGGCCGGGTGCGGAGACGTCCAGGCCGGCGACGTCGTCGATCAGGTCGGTCCACCGCCGTGCGGCGACGTCGTACACGCCGAGCCGGCCTATGGTGGCCGAGCCGAACCGCGCGTACACGCGGCCGTCGTGGGCGTTGAGGTCGTACACCGTCTGGCCGATGCCGGCGCCGAGGCCGTCGGGCAGCGGCAGTTCGCGCCGCTCGCCGGTGGCCTTGTCGATTTCGAACAGGTGGGCGTCCGGCTGGGTGCCGGCGTAGATCTTGTCGGCGGTGACAGCGAGGCTCCGGACGTACTGGGCGCCGGGAAGCACCTGGCCGTAGTCGCGGGTCGTCCCGGTGGCCGGGTCACGGGCGAAGACCCGCGCGCCGGGAAAGGTGCCGCCGAAGACGACTCCGGCGTAGTCCACGGCGATCCGCCAGATGTACGTCTCGGACGGCAGTGGACGGCCGAGGTTTTCGACCGGGCTGTCCGGGCCGGGCCGGCGGCGGTACAGGTCCCCGGTGTTGTACGCGCCGACGTAGACGGTGCCGTCGGGTGCGGCGGCCACCGCGTACGAGCCGGGGGCGCCGGTGAGGTCCTGGGCGGAGACGGTCCGGCCGGTGGCCGGGTCGATCGCGGCCAGCCGGGCGGGCTCCCCGGACACCGCGGACCAGAGCACCGGCTTTCCGGTCGGGCCGGGGGCGACGGTGCCACCGATGAGCAGCACGTCGCGCAGCGGGATGCCGAAGGGGTCGACGGCCACCCCGGCGGCGGAGTCGGCGGTGGAGACGTCTGCGATCGCGGGGTTCGCGGTCCGGGCGATGGCCAGGGCCGGCGCGGCGGTGAGGGCGACGGCGGAGCGGAGCAACGTGCGGCGGTTCGTCATGAGCGCCTGCCTCTCTTCCAGCGACCGCCGGGGAGCCGGCGGCCGAGCCGAGACGGTCAGTACCGGAATCTGGATGAGGCCCCGCGGGCGGTCCCCCGGGGTGTCGGTGAGCTGTTGCTGGTGTGACCCTTCGCAACCCATATCGGGCGGGGCCGCAATGACCTTAGGCCCTACTCTCCACCGACGTCAACGGCCCGAGCCCCCCCGCCGGTAGCTACGGATCGCATTGGGTCTGGCCCTCGAACTCATCAATCAATTCCCCATTGACCATGTCCCGACGGCCGACTGCCGTACTAGACTCTGTGCAATTCCGGTCCCGGCCGAAAGGCAGCGCCCATGGTCGCTCGTCGCCATCTCCTGCCGGCCGCCGCACTCACCGGCGGAGCGGCACTCCTCCCGTCGGCCCCTGCCCGCGCCCGGGCCGCCGCCGAACCCGAAGGCACGCTCACCGATCGCCGCTCGCTGACATCTCTCTCCGAAGAGGACCATGCGCATGACGCGTCTCAACCGACGTAACGTGATCCAACTCGCGGCACTGTCCGCGCTGGGCGGCAGCGTGCTCGGCGAACTGCCGGCCGCGGCCAACGGCCCGCGTCAGCCGGGGCAGTTCGGCCCGGCGTCGCTGAGCGCGGCCATCGTGGGCATGGCCGTGGACGGCACCGCCGGGTACTTCGTCACCCGTGGGCAGACGCCGCCGAAGGTGGTCACGTACGACATCGTCTCTCGCGCCGTGACCGACGTGGTCCCGCTGGAACGGGGCGACGGCGGGTGGGCCTGCACCGTCTCCGGCGGCAAGGTCTACATCGGCACGTACTCGTTCGGCGACATCGTCGAGTACGACCCGGCAACCCGGACCGCCCGGCTCCTCGGCACCATCGGCCCGTCCGGCACGATCGTGTTCGCCGCCACCACCGCACCGGACGGCGTCGTCTACTTCGGCACCTATCCCCGTGGCGAGGTCTGGTCCCTGCAACCGGCGACCGGAGCGCTGACCAACCTCGGGCGCGCCTTCCCCGGATCCCAGTACGCCCGGCTGCTCGCCGCGGACGAGAATTACGTGTACGCGGGCACGATCCCCTCCCACATCATCCGGATCGACCGCAGCACCGGGGCGAAGCTCGACATCATGCCCGCCGGCACCCCACTCGACGCGGGGCTCGGTGCACTGGCCACGGGCGGCGGCCGGGTCTACGCCGCGTCCGCCTTCGGGGTCCACGACATCGCCCGAGACGGCTCCGGCCACGTCGAGGTGCCCGCCGACGAGGAGTACCTGGTCGACTCGCTGACCGTCACCGGAGACGGTGGGCTGCTCGCCCTCGGACGGCTGACCGGATCGATCCTCCGCCGGGAGGGCGACCGGTTGGTCAAGATCGCGCAGAGCCCGGAAGGCGACGAGGGACGTGGCGTGGCGCTGCTCCCCGACGGCACCGTCTTCGCCGCCAACGGCAGTGGCCGGGTGTCCATCCTCATGCCCGGACAGAACACGGTGGAGCAGGACGACCTGACCGACGACCCGCGGGCGGCCGGCCCCGAACTCCTCCAGTCGATGTGCGCCGCGCCCGACGGCGCGGTCTACGTCGGCGGGCACTTCGCGATCACCGTGCACGAACCCGCCCGCGGCATCAGCCGCCGGTATCCCGTCGGGGGCGAGGCGAAGGACATCGTCGCGTGGCGGAACCGGATGATCAGCGCCCTGTACCCGAGCAGCGAGATCATCGACCTGGACCCTCGGACCGGTCGGGTCCGCAGCTTCGGCAGGATCGGCAACAACCAGCAGCGGCCCTGGGACGTCGTGCACCACAAGCCGTCCGGCCTCGTCCTGATCGCGTCGGCCCCGCGCTACGGCAGCTTGCAGGGCGCCCTCACGCTCCTGGACCCGGCGACCGGGAAGATGGACGTACGCCTCGACATCCTGCCGAACCAGGCGCTGAACGCCATCGCGTTGGACGGGGATCTGGCCTACATCGCCGGGGACACCTGGGGCGGCAACGGCATGCCGCCCACCGAGCCCACCTCCCAGGTGGCGGTGTTCGACATCAACCGCCGCGAGGTGGTCGACCGCTTCGCGCCACTGCCCGGCCAGCCCAGCATGCAACACGTCGAGGTGCTCAACGGGGTGCTCTACGCGCTCTACAAGCGCACGAGCGGCACCTGGCTCGCGTACGACCTCACCACCGGCACCGTGCTGCGGTCCGGCAAGCTCAGCGGCTACGGGGAGGTCGCCGCCCACCGCGGCCGGGTCTACGCCGGGGCGAACTTCGGCGACAACATCTACGAGCTGGGACCCGGGCTGGAGTCGGCGGTGCCGCTACATACCGGCATCGGCACCAACTGGTACACCGTTCCTCGCATCGAGCCGGTCCTAGGAGCCCGGGAGGCGTGGACGGCGGTGGACCGGAACCTGGCTCTGATCGAACTGCCCACCTGACGGGTCGTACTGCGTGGGGTCGGCCACGTACGACTTCACCTTCTGCACGACCAGTTGGATCGGCATGGCCGCCGCCGCGACCGCCGGTGCGCCCAGGCCGTACGTCGGGCCGGTCAGGAGCAGTGCCACGCCCGTCCTGGCCGCCGAGAAACCGGCGAATATCGTCGCCTGATAGAAGCAGGAACCGCGCAGGTCCGGCTCGGTACGCAGCAAGCGCAGCGGTTCGGCCAGCAGCCTCGGATAACGGTGCCCGGACGGCGGAGGCGTGGTCTTCAGTACGCGGGCCATCACCACGGCGACGAACAGCACGACCGCCGCGGCTACCAGGTAGGGACCGCGCCAGCCCAGCCAGTCACCGACGGTCCCTGCGACAGTGCGGGACAGCAGCATGCCGGCGATCGAGCCGCTCAGCAACGTCCCGCTGACCGCTCCACGCTGGTCGTCGGCTACGAGGCCGGCCGCCATCGGGCCAACGATCGGCGCCACCACGGTCGTGACGCCGACGAGGGCGCTCGTGCCGATGAGCGACGGCAGCGAGGGAGCGAGGCCCGCGGCGAGCAGTCCCAACCCGGCGAGAGCGAGCAGCGTGACGATCAGTGGCCCGTGCGCGAGTCGATCGCCCAGCGGCACCAGCAGGAAGATCCCGGCAGCGTAGCCGAACTGCGTCGCGGTGACGACCAGTGCGGCCGAGTCGAGGCTGACGTGCAGGCCGGCCGCGACCAACGGACTGAGCGTCTGCGGGAAGTAGATGTTGCCGACGGCCACCCCGCACGTGAGGGCCAGCAGCAGGACCACCCGGCGGCTCATGCGGCACCCGCCTCCTGGAAATCGTCGGGCACGTCAGTCCACCGCTCCGCCGACCACGTAGATGACCTGGCCGTTGACGAACCCCGCCTCGGGGTTCACGAGGAACGACGCGGTATACGCGATGTCCTCCGGCTGGCCGACCCGGCGGACCGGGATGGACTGCGCCACGATCCGCTGATGCTCTTGGAAGCTGCGACCGCGCCGCCGGGCCGCGACCCTGGTCATGTCACTGACGACGAAGCCCGGGGCGATGGCGTTGGCGGTCACGCCGTGCGGCCCGAGCTGGCGGGCGAGCGACTTGGTGAAGCCGATCAGGCCAGCCTTCGCGCTGGTGTAGTCGACGCGGCCGGCATCGCCGGGCGCGGAGATGCTCGACATGCTGACGATCCGTCCCCAGCCGGTCGCCGTCATGTAGGGGGTCACAGCCCGGGTGAGGAAGAAGGCGCCCCGCAGACTGACTCCCGTGACCGCGTCCCACTGCTCAGTGCTCGTCTCCTCGACGCCGACGTTGGGGCCGCCGATGCCAGCGTTGTTGATCAGCACCGTTGGTGATCCCAACTCTGCGGCGATCCGGGTGACGGCAGTGGCCACGGCGTTCTCGTCATCGACGTCGGCGGCGAAGGCAGCCGCTGTTCCGCCGTCGGCGGTGATGGCTCCGACGGTGCCGGCGCAGTCTTCCTCGCTCAGGTCGATCACCCCGACCGCGAGGCCGTCCCGCGCCAGGCGCCGGGCCACCGCCGCTCCGATTCCTCGCGCCGCGCCCGTGACGATCGCCGTACGCCCTCGGTTGGCCTGATCTGCCGTGTTGATCTGATGTGTCATGCCGGAGAGTCCATGGCACGGGCCGTCGGCCGCCAAGCGATGTAGCATATTGCTTAATGATCAGCTTTGTACTCGGCGTCGAGGACCTCGCGGACACCCGATTCGGAATCTCACCGATCCACGAGACCGTGCTGAGTTTCCGGGTACTGCGCGAGCCCGGCCTCTACGCGCTGCACCTACCGTGGCGAAGATCGGTTCTGGGCAGGCTCGACGCCCTCGACGCTGAGCTGTTGACGGCCCTGGTCGGGCCGGACCGCGCCCTTCCGGATTTCCTGACGCCGCGGCCGACGAGGTTCGCCGCGACATTCGAGGAAGAGCTGACCATCGTACGCCGGACGCCTCCGGGCATCGTCCGCCGCGACGTGTTGGCCGCGTACCCGCGTGGCCGGCTTCCCGACGTCCTGCGGGAGATCGCCGCAGACGACGACGCTCCTGCCCTCGCGCTTCGCGATGCCGTCTGTGCTGCTCTGCAGCGCTACTGGGACGTAGCGATCAAGCCGACCTGGCCACAGATGCGACTCGTACTCGAAGCCGACATGACCTACCGCGCCCGGCAGCTGGCCCTAGGCGGCGCGCGCCTGCTCTTCGCCGACATGCACCCGAACCTGCGGTGGCACGACGGCGTGCTGCACATCGACAAGATGATCGGCAGGCACCGGGTCGTGGTGTCCGGCCGAGGACTGCTGCTGCTGCCATCGGTGTTCGCCCACAAGCCCGCCCCGCCGGTCAGTCCGGAGGAACCGCCACTGCTGGCATACCCCTGCCGTGGCGTAGCGACGCTGTGGGCCCCGACGCCGACCGCCGACGGGGCCGCCCTCACGTCGCTTCTCGGCGCGCCCAGAACTCGACTGCTGGGCCTCCTCGACGAGCCGCTGCCGACGGTGGAGATCGCTCGCCGGCTCACCGTGACGCCCAGCGCCGTTTCACAGCACCTGCGGGTGCTGCACGCGACAGGCCTGGTCAGCCGCGCGCGCGACGGACGGCACGTGCTGTACCGCCGCAGCCCGCTCGGGGATCAGCTCGTGGCCCCCGCGTCGCAGTCGGTGTCCGCGGCCGAGGTCGGCTGAAGCCACCGATCTGACCCGGCGAGGCCGATCGCGTCGGTTTCGGTTGAACGCCGCTCAGCCCCGGCCTGGTTCGCCGGTCTGCTCCCACATCGACTTCATCTCGCCGAACGCCTGCTCCATGATCTGCACCATGGCGGCGCGGGCGCGGTCGCCGTCTCGGCGCTGGATCGCCTGCGCCACGTCGGCGTGCAGTTGAAGCGCCTGCTCGTGCGGGTAGTGCGGCATCAGGTCGTAGTGGTGGCGGCCGGTGAGCACCTCCGCCACCAGGTCCTGCAGCTTGACGAACATCTCGTTGCCCGAGGCGGCCAGCACCCGCCGGTGGAACTCGATGTCGAGGTCGAGGAAGCGCTCCTCGTCCCCGGCCTTGCCGGCGGCCCACATCTTGGCCGCCAGCCCGACGAGGTCGCTCGCCTCGTCGTGGTCGACCCGGCGAGCGGCCAGCCAGGCGGCGTGCGGCTCGACGGCCGTCCGTAGTTCGGTGATCGAGCGCATCTGCGCCATCCGACCGTCCGAGGCCAGTCGCCAACGGATCACCTGCGGGTCGAAGACGTTCCAGTCGCGTGTCGGTCGGATCATCACCCCGACCCGGCGGCGGGTCTCGATGAACCCCATGGCGGCGAGCACCCGCAGGACCTCGCGGACGACCGAGCGGGACACGCCGTACCGGTCGACCAGCTCGTCGATGTTGAGGACGGAGCCGGGCGTCAGCTGGCCGCCGCAGATGGCGGTGCCGAGGTGGTCGAGAACTTGTGCGTGCAGCCCGGCCTCGGCAGGGGCCTTCTTCTGGATGGCTGCAACCCCTGATGAGGACCGGTCCACGCGTTGGAGCATATCAGTTGGAGATCACCCCTTGAATAAATCCGCTTTATCGGCCTAGCATCCGGACGTTAAGCGGACGTTAACAGCGAGGTCGCGCTCCACCCCTGAAGCGGCGACCACGACAGAAGGAGAGATGGACGTGCGGCGTCGATCGATATTGGGAACTTCTCTGGCCGTGGTTGCCGCCATGGGCCTGTCGGCGTGCGGCGGCGGCGGGGACGACAGCGCCTCGTCGAAGACCGTGCGGGTGACCCTGGCCAACCACGTGTGGACGGAGAACATCAAGCAGGCCCTGCCCGAGTTCGAGAAGCAGACCGGCCTGAAGGTCGAGATCACGCAACTCGGCGAGGACCAGCTCTCCGACCAGTACAACGTCAAGCTGAACGCCGGCTCCAGCGACATCGACGTGATGATGTATCGGCCCCTGCAGGAGGGGAAGCTGTTCGCCAAGAACAAGTACCTCGCCGACCTGTCCGACGAGGTGAAGTCCAACAAGGACTGGGACGTCAGCGACTTCCAGGCCGGCCCGGTGGAGGCCACCTCGTACGAGGGCAAGGCGGTCGGTGTCCCGATCATCACCGAGCAGGAGGTCCTCTACTACCGCAAGGACCTGCTGGGCAAGGCCGGTCTGACCGCCCCACCGAAGACCCTCGACGAGCTCAAGGCCGCCGCCGCCAAGATCAAGGCCGCCGACCCGAGCGTCGCGGGCTTCGTGGCGCGTACCGGCAAGTCGCCGGCGGTCACCCAGTTCTCCAGCTTCCTCTACAGCTTCGGCGGTGACTTCGTCGACAGCAGCGGCAAGGCCGCCGTCAACAGCGAGCAGGCCAAGCAGGCGTACGCCTACTACGGCGGGCTCCTCAAGGACCACGGCCCGGCGAACGTCAGCACCGACAT
This sequence comes from Micromonospora sp. U21, assembly GCF_018070045.1. GTDB lineage: Bacteria > Actinomycetota > Actinomycetes > Mycobacteriales > Micromonosporaceae > Micromonospora. The sequence goes on along the minus strand of NZ_JAGPYK010000036.1, from coordinate 7,938 downwards.
GAGCTGGCCCGAGGCGATGGCCATCTTCACCCAGGGCAAGGCGGCGTTCTACACCGAGGCCAACTCGCTCTACAAGAACGCCACCGACCCGGCCAAGTCGAAGGTCTCCGAGACTGTCGGCTTCGCGCCCTTCCCGGCCGGTCCCGCCGGTTCGAAGCCCTACAACATCCCCTCCTGGGCGCTGGGCATCAACGACAACTCCGAGAACCAGAGCAACGCCTGGAAGTTCGTCGAGTGGGCGACCAGCAAGGAGCAGACGCTCGCGCAGCAGAAGTCCGGCGTGCCGGGCGCGCGTACCTCGGTCTGGGCCAACCCGGAGGGCACCGCCACGTACCCGAAGGACCTCGTCGAGGCCATCGCGGCCAGCACCAAGGACGGCGTGGGTCACGACCGCCCGCTGGTCAACAAGGTCGCCCAGGCCCGGGAGATCGTCGGCCAGCCGATCGTCGACGCCATCGCCGGCAAGGACGCGGCGGCGGCGGCCGACACCGCCAACGAGGCGTTCCAGAAGTTCCTGGACGACGAGGCCAAGTAAGCCTGGCGCGGGGGTGGCGGAACCGTCCGGCTCCGCCACCCCCGCCCGGTCCGCCCACCCCGGAGATCTCATGGCAGCAGTGACCACCCCCACCCGATCGCCCCGCAGAGCCTCGGAGACGCCGGACACGCCGGCGTGGGCACGCTGGGCCAACGACCATCGCAAGTGGCTCTTCGCGGCGCCGGCCATGATCTTCGTCGCCGCGCTGATCGTCTTTCCGCTGGCCTGGACCGGATACCTCAGCCTCACCGACGCCGAAGGCTCGGTCCGGGCGGAATCCGAGTTCGTGGGCTTCCAGAACTACGTCGAGGTGCTCTCGGACACCGACCGGTTCTGGCCCGCCGTCGGCCGCACCGCCGCGTTCACCGTGGTCGCGCTGCTGTTCGAGGTCGTCCTCGGCATGGCGATCGCGCTGCTGCTGTGGCGACCGTTCCGGGGTCAGAAATGGGTCCGGGTCGCCATCCTGATGCCGCTGGTCGCCACCCCGGTCGCGGTCGGCATGATGTGGCGGCTCATCTTCGACCCGAACATCGGCCTGGCGAACCAGGTCCTCGGCTGGGTCGGCATCGGACCCCAACCGTGGCTGGCCGGCCAGCACTCGGCGCTGCCCACGACGATCTTCATCGACGTCTGGCAGTGGACGCCGATGGTGGTCCTGATCCTGCTCGCCGGCCTGACCTCGCTCTCCGACGAGCCCCAGGAGGCGGCGCGCATCGACGGCGCCAGCACCTGGCAGCGGTTCCGGCACGTCACCCTGCCGCTGGTGATGCCGACCGTGATCGTCGCGATCCTGCTGCGCGGCATCGACGCGCTGAAGACCTTCGACATCCTCTACGCCACGAAGGGCCGCGGCGGCGGCTCGTTCCACGAGGTCGAGACACTCAACGTGTACGCCTACGGCCTGAGCTTCGACTACAACGAGTACGGCATCTCATCGACGGTTCTCATCATCTTCTTCTTGATCATCATCGGATCGATGTGGGCCCTGACGTCGCGTAGGAAGGAGGCGCAGCGATGAAGTCCCGCCCCGCCTACCGGGCGTTCCGCGTGGTGGCGCTCACCGTCGTGGTGATCGCGCTGCTCGCACCGCTGATCTGGATGGTCGCCGCGTCGTTCAAGACGAACGTCGACATCTACGACACGGGCAAGGCGCTCGTCTTCTCGCCCACCCTGGACAACTACGCGAACGTCCTGGAGCAGGCGAACTACGTCCAGTTCATCGGCAACAGCCTCTGGGTGGCCTTCGCGGCCACCGTGCTCTCCATCGTCCTCGGCGTGCCCGCGGCGTACTCGATGAGCCGCTTCAACATGCGCAAGTCCGCGCTCGTGGTGCTGATGGCGCGGGTCATCCCCGGCGTCTCCCTGCTGGTGCCCTGGTACTACGTCTTCTCGAACCTGAAGATGGTCGGCGGCTTCAGCGTGCTCATCCTGAGCCACATGTTCGTGTCGCTGCCGCTGGTGGTCTACATCATGATGGGCTACTTCGACAGCCTCCCCATCGAACTCGAGGAAGCGGCGCTCGTCGACGGGTTGACCCACATCGGCGCGTTCCGCCGGATCACGCTGCCACTGTCGATACCCGGCGTGGCCACCGCCGGCATCCTGTCCTTCATCTTCTCCTGGAACAACTTCATGTTCGCCCTCGTGCTCTCCGGGGCCGACACCAAGACCCTGCCCGTCGCGATCTTCGACTTCGTCGGCTACGCCAGCATCGACTGGGGTGGCCTCATGGCGGCGGCCAGCGTCGTCACCCTGCCCATCATGCTGATCGCCCTGTTCGTGCAGAAGTACGTCGTCTCCGGCCTCACCGCCGGCGCGACGAAGGGCTGAGGACACCGTGACGACAATCGCTCGGGTCGAGACCTTCCTGGTCGCCCCCCGCTGGCTCTTCGTCCGCGTCGAGACCGAATCCGGGATCGTCGGCTGGGGCGAGGCGACCTGCGAGGGCCGCTCCGAAACCGTCCGCACGGCCGTGGAGCAGCTCAGCGAACTCCTGATTGGCCGGGACGCGCTGCGGATCGAGGACCACTGGCAGACCATGACGAAGGGCTCCTTCTACCGGGGCGGCCCGATCCTGGCCAGCGCCGTGTCCGGCCTGGACCAGGCGCTGTGGGACATCGCCGGCAAGCGGTACGGGGCACCGGTGCACCAGCTGCTCGGCGGCCCGGTCCGGGACCGCATCCGGGTCTACGGCTGGGTCGGCGGCGACGAGCCCAGCGAGGTCCGCGACCACATCGCGGCGCAGGTGGCGGCCGGGCTGACCGCCGTCAAGATGAACGCCTCGGGGCGGATGAGCCCGATCGCGTCGGTCGCCGAGCTGGACGGGGTGGTCCAGCGGGTCGCCGCCGCCCGGGAGGTGCTGGGCGACGAGCGTGACGTCGCCGTCGACTTCCACGGCCGGTTCACCCTCGCCAACGCCCGCCGCGTCGCCCCGCTGCTCGAGCCGTATCGGCCGCTCTTTCTCGAAGAGCCGGTCGTACCGGAGAACTCCCACCTCATCGGCGACTTCGTGCGGTCCACGACCACGCCCGTGTCGACCGGAGAGCGGCTCTACAGCCGGCAGGAGTTCCTGCCCGTCTTCCAGGCCGGCATCGCGGTCGCCCAGCCGGACCTCTCGCACGCCGGCGGGATCTCCGAGGTACGCCGGATCGCCGCGCTCGCCGAGGTCTACGACGTGCAGCTCGCCCCGCACTGCCCGCTCGGGCCGATCGCCCTCGCGGCGTGCCTGCAGATCGGTTTCGCCACACCCAACTACCTGATCCAGGAACAGAGCATCGGCATCCACTACAACCTCGGCGCCGAGGTGCTCGACTACGTCGTGGAGACCACGCCGCTGCTCTTCGTCGACGGGCACATCGAGCGGCTCACCGCGCCGGGGCTCGGCATCGAGATCGACGAGCAGGCGGTACGGGCGGCGGACAAGCGCGGGCACGTGTGGCGCAGCCCCACCTTCCGGCACCCCGACGGCTCCTACGCGGAATGGTGAGCATGACCCTCGACCTGACCGGCGAACTCGCCGCGGCCCGCGTACTGGGGATCATCCGCGGCACCGACACGGCCGCCGCGATCGCCACCGGCGTGGCGCTGCTCCAGGAGGGCGTACGCATCGTCGAGGTGGCCCTGACCACGCCGGGAGCGTTGCGCGCCATCGAGGCCATCCGGACGGCCGCGCCCGTCGGGGCCGTGATCGGCGCGGGAACGGTGCTCACCGCCGCCGACGTCGCCGACGTGGCCGCCGCCGGAGCGCACTTCGTCGTCACCCCGGCCGTCGTCGAGTCGATCCCCGAGGCCGTTCGCCGCGGGCTACCGGTCGCGGCCGGCGCGCTCACCCCGACCGAGGCGTACACCGCGGTCCGGATGGGGGCGTCCGCGGTGAAGCTCTTCCCCGCCTCGGTCGGCGGCCCGGCGTACCTCAGGGCGCTGCGCGACCCGTTCCCGGAGCTTCCCCTCGTCGCGGTCGGCGGGGTGGGCCTGGCCGAGATGCCCGCCTACCTGGCTGCCGGGGCCATCGCCGTCGGCGTCGGCGGCCCGCTGGTGGGCGATGCCGCGTCCGGCGGCGACCTCGACGCGCTGCGGGTCCGGGCGCGCGCCTACCTGGCGGCGGCGACCGGCCGGACGGCCTCATGACCGCAGTCGACCTGCTCACCTTCGGCGAGTCACTGGTGTCGCTGCGGGCGGCGGGACCGCTGGCAGCCGGGGGCGCCCTGACCATGCACCTGGCCGGCGCGGAGTCGAACGTCGCGATCGGTCTGGCCCGGCTCGGCCACCGGGCCGCCTGGGTCGGTCGGGTCAGCGACGACGAGCTGGGCGAGTACGTGCTGCGGCAACTGCGCGCCGAAGGCGTACGCGTCGACGGCGTGACCACCGACCCCGCCCGGCCCGCAGGGCTGATGTTTCTGGAACGGCGCACCGCCGACGTGACCCGGGTGCGGTACCACCGGGCCGGCTCGGCCGGGTCCGCCCTGAGCGTCGACGACGTGCGCACACCGATCGCCGAGGGCGCCCGGGTGCTGCATCTGACCGGGATCACCGCGGCGCTGTCCGGCACCGCACGCGAGGCCACCACCTGGGCGGCCGAGGCCGCGTCCCGGTCCGGGACGCTGGTCTGCCTCGACGTCAACTACCGCGCCCGGCTCTGGACCCGGGAAGCGGCCCGCACGGCGCTCACTCCACTGGCCGCGTACGCCTCGCTGGTCATCGCCTCCGCCGACGAGCTGGACCTCGTCGACGAGCCGGGGGCGGACGAATCCACCGCCGTCGCGCGCCTGCTGGCGCGCGGCGTGCGGACCGTCCTGGTGAAGCTCGGGGCCGACGGCGCCCGGGCCCACACCCGCGAGGGCGTCCGGCACGTCGCGGCGGTGCCGGTGACCGCTGTGGACACGGTCGGGGCCGGTGACGCGTTCAGCGCCGGCTACCTCTCCGGGCATCTCGACGGGCTCGACCTCGACGGCCGCCTGCGCCGGGCGGTCACCGTGGGCGCCTTCGCCGTCGCCGGCCACGGCGACTGGGAGGGCCTGCCGCGCCGTGCCGAACTGTCCCTTCTCGACGGACACGAGACCGGAAGCACCATCCGCTAAACCCGCCCAGCGCGGCACCTGAGAAAGGCACCCCGTGAAGATCGTCGCAGCGGACGTCATCGTCTCCAGCCCGGACCGCAACTTCGTCACCCTGAAGATCACCACCGACGACGGGGTCACCGGCCTGGGCGACGGCACCCTCAACGGGCGGGAACTGTCGGTCGCCTCGTACCTGCGCGACCATGTCGTGCCGCTGTTGATCGGTCGCGATCCGCACCGCATCGAGGACACCTGGCAGTTCCTGTACCGCTCCGCGTACTGGCGGCGCGGCCCGGTGACCATGGCGGCGATCGCGGCCGTGGACGTCGCGCTCTGGGACATCAAGGCCAAGGCCGTCGGCATGCCGCTCTACCAGCTGCTGGGCGGCGCGTCGCGGACCGGCATCATGGCGTACGGCCACGCATCGGGGCGCGATGTCCCGGAACTGTTCGACTCGATCCGCCACCATCTCGAACTCGGGTTCCGATCGATCCGGGTCCAGACGTCCGTGCCGGGCATCAACGCCGTCTACGGGGTCGCCGCGCAGCCCAGCGCCGACGGCAAGCGGTACGACTACGAACCGGCGCAGCGCACGCCGCTGCCGGCCGAGGAGGACTGGGACACCCGTTCCTACATGCGTCACCTGCCCGGCGTCTTCGAGGCGGTACGCAACGAGTTCGGGGCCGAGCTTCCGCTGCTGCACGACGGTCACCACCGGATGACCCCGATCCAGGCCGCCCGGCTCGGCAAGGACCTCGAGCCGTACGACCTGTTCTGGCTCGAGGACTGCACTCCCGCCGAGAACCAGGAGGCCCTGCGCCTGGTCCGCCAGCACACGACCACGCCGCTGGCGATCGGCGAGGTCTTCAACACCGTGTGGGACTACCAGACGCTCATCCGCGAACAGCTGATCGACTACGTCCGGTCCGCCGTCACCCACACCGGCGGCATCACCGCGATGCGCAAGCTGCTCGACTTCGCCGCGCAGTACCAGATCAAGTCCGGCATCCACGGCCCGACCGACATCTCACCGGTCGGCATGGCCGCCGCCCTGCACCTCGACCTGGCCATCCACAACTTCGGCATCCAGGAGTACATGCAGCACGGCGCCCTGACCGACGAGGTGTTCCGGCAGTCCTTCACGTTCGCCGACGGCTACCTCCACCCGGGCGAGCAGCCGGGCCTGGGCGTCGAACTCGACGAGGAGGCCGCCGAGCGGTTCCCGTACGTGCCGGCCTACCTGCCGTTCAACCGGCTCAAGGACGGGACCGTCCATGACTGGTGAGCAGGGTGCCGCCGCCGGGTCCGGCCGCCGGCAGCCGCCCCGGCATGTCGTCGTGATGGGTGTGTCCGGTGCGGGCAAGACGACGGTGGCGCGGGGCATCAGCGACCTCGCCGGGCTGACCTTCGCCGAGGCCGACGAGTTCCACTCCGAGGCCAACGTGGCGAGGATGCGCTCCGGGGTACCCCTCGACGACGCCGCCCGCTGGCCCTGGCTCCGCGCCCTCGCCGACTGGATGGCCACCCGTGACGCCGAGGGCGTGTCGACGGTGCTTGCCTGCTCGGCGTTGAAGCGGTCCTACCGGGACGTGCTCCGGCAGGGACCTCCGAGCGTGGACTTCGTCCACCTGGACGGGACGGCGGAGGTCATCCGGGAGCGGATGGCCCGACGCGCGGGGCACTACATGCCGGCGAGCCTCCTGGACTCTCAGCTGGCCATCCTGGAACGGTTCGAACCGGGCGAGCCGCCGGGTCTGGTGCTCGACGTCTCGCTGCCTCCGGAGCAGCTCGTGTCGGCCGCAGTGGACCGTCTCGGGCTGCGTACCGGGGCCACCGCCGTAGGCGGGTAACCGCGCGCCCACCATGCCACCGGCAGCCCGCGCGTCGCCGCGGGGCGGCCCGTCCGCGTCAGCTCGCGTACTGGCGCAGGATGGCGGTCGCCGTGTCGGTCACACGCGCGCCGGCTTCGGTCGCCTCGACCAGCCGCCGGTAGGCCGACCCAAGAGCGATGTTGTCCCGGTCCATCAGCAGGCCGAGCGCCCGTTGCACGAGATCACGGCTGAGCAGCGCGCCCGCGAGCCCCGCGAGAAACTGCTCGCTACCGGCGTCCATCCGGGGCAGCACCTGGGTCGGTCCGGCGTGATAGCAGGACTGGACCCGCTGGATCAGAAGCCGCATGCTGGCGGCGTCCCGGGCGTAGAGGTTCAGCCCGGCCACCGGGACGCCGCTGCCGGCGAAGAGCGGAACGGACAGCGAGGCCCGGACCCCGTGCCGCCAGGCCACGTCTCGGAAGCCGGGCCAGACCACCGCTCCGCCGATGTCGGGTACGCCGACCGTCTCGCCCGAGCGCAGTGCCAGCAGACAGGGGCCGGCGTCCTCCGCGTACTGGGCCAGGTCGACGGCCTCGGCCTCCTCACTGCTGGAGGCGTGGGTACGGTGGCCCTCCACCGCGAGCATGGTGATCGAGGCGAAGTCGACCGGATCCACCACCTCCGAGCTCAGCCGGACGATCGTGCTCAGCTGGTCCGGCAGTGCCGGAGAATCGTCGGGCAGGCCGGCGAGGCCGAGTAGCGCCTCCCGCAGTTTCTGGGACCGCTGGTCCGGAAGGGCCGGCAACGTCTCATTCTCTTGATCGGCTGGTCCGGTGCTCACGCCCGAGTTCTCCGCACCGCCTGGTTGACAAGGGCTTCGGCCACATCGCGGACCTTACGGTTGGTGTCCTGAGAGGGCATTCGATGACGTCGTGCCCGACTTTTCGGTTTAGTCTGCTGCACTGTTCGCACGATTTGCCTGATCCATGGCGATGCATCCATCGGAGGGGAAGCGGGCGGCGTTCCGTTTCATCGC
>NZ_JAGPYK010000035.1 GCF_018070045.1 Micromonospora sp. U21 | reverse complement strand
GATCTAGGGCGAATCGTCGTCAGTCGACCTCTACGCACGACGATTCGCCCTAGATCGACGCCGAAAGGGTCAGTCGTCGCGGTGGTCGGCCCACCACTGCTGACCGTCGGCGGGGAGGGTGTCGATCGGGTCGTAGTAGGCGTAGCGCTTGTTGAGCGCCTCCAGGTCGGCGGACTCGATGGAGGTGCGGTAGTTCTTGGTCCAGTAGGAGATGCCGCGGTCGCGGTCGTAGTCGGTGAGCATGTGCACCCAGCGCTTGCCGACGAAGGGGACGTCGCAGACGATCCGCGGGGTGGCGTAGCCGGGCAGGTAGCCCATGATGTCGTGCTGGAGCTGCTGGGCGTGCCAGACCGGGACCCGCCAGTGTTCGGCGTTGGGGATCATGTCGCACATGTAGAAGTAGTACGGCAGGATCCCGGCCTCGCCCTGGAGCGCGAAGCAGAGGTCGAGCAGGTCGGGGGTGGTGGCGTTCACCCCGCGCATGAGGACGCCCTGGTTGCGGACGTCGCGGACGCCGACGTCGAGGGCGGTCTGGGTGGCCTTGGCGACCAGTGGGGTGAGCGACTGGGCGTGGTTGACGTGGGTGTGGATGGCGAGGTTGACGCCGCGGCGGGCGGCGGTGCGGGCGACGCGTTCCAGGCCCTCGACCACGTCGGGCTGCAGCCAGTGCTGGGGCAGGCCCATGAGGGCCTTGGTGGCGAGCCGGATGTCGCGGACCGTCTCCAGTTCCAGCAGGCGCATCAGGTACGACTCGAGGTTGCGCCAGGGCACGTTGGCCACGTCGCCACCGGAGACGACGACGTCGCGGACGCCGGGGTGGGCCTTGAGGTAGCTGATGTGGGCGTCGTAGCGCTCGACGGGCTTGAGGGTGAGTTTGAGCTTGTCGACGGCGGGGGTGGAGTTGCCGACGAGGTCCATCCGGGTGCAGTGCCCGCAGTACTGGGGGCAGGTGGAGAGCAGCTCGGCGAGGACCTTGGTGGGGTAGCGGTGGGTGAGCCCCTCGGCGACCCACATGTCGTGCTCGTGCAGGGAGTCGCGGCTGGCGTACGGGTGCGACGGCCAGTCGGTGCGTCGGTCGGAGGCGACCGGGATCATGTAGCGGCGGATGGGGTCGGCGAGCAGCGCCTCGGTGGTGAGGGTCGCGAACGGCACCATCGTGTTGATCATCTGGGGTGGCACCAGCATGGACATGGTGGCCAGTGCCTGCTGGTCGGCCTGGAGGTCGGCGTAGAAGCTCTCGTCGATGAGGTCGCCGAAGACGACGCGCAGCTGCTTGATGTTCTTGACGCAGTTGACGCGCTGCCACTGGGCGGACTCCCACTGGTCGCGGGTGACGTGGCGCCAGCCGGGGAAGCGGGTCCAGTCCGGCTCGACCAGGGGGTGGCGGCGGTATTCGTACGGCTGCCCGGCGGTCGGTACGGCGACCGGGGCGTGACGGGGTTGAGGGATGGTCTCAACCGGTTGGGTCTGGGTCACGGCCCCTCCTTGGTGCTGCGGCTGATCAACGAAACTCGAAGGCTACTGGAAAATATCCGGTGAAGTAATTAGTCTGCCGTAAGTTTTCCCGTTACGCGAGTCCCTGGCCGGGGCTTCGGGCGGCTGGACAGGGGAGGTCGGCGTGACGTCACCGGTGGGACTGCACCGCGTCGTGGAACCGGCGGGGGTGCTGCCGCAGGCGGCCTGGCGGTTGGACGCGTCCGCCGCGATCGCGCCGAACGAGGTGCGGATCCGGGTGGAGCGGTTGAACCTGGACGCGGCGAGCTTCCGGCAGCTGTCGGAGAAGCACGGCGGGGACGGCGACGCGGTCCGCGTCGAGGTGCTGGAGATCATCTCCACCAGGGGGAAGATGCAGAACCCGGTGACCGGGTCGGGCGGGATGCTGATCGGCACGGTCGAGGAGGCCGGGCGGCGCTCCCCGCTGGGCCTCAAGCCGGGCGAGCGGGTCGCCACCCTGGTGTCGCTGACCCTGACCCCGCTGGTGGTGACCGACGGGCTGGCCCGCTGGGACGGGCGCAGCGAGCAGGTGCCCTGCGACGGGTGGGCGATCCTGTTCGCGCGCTCCATCGCCGCGGTGCTGCCGGACGACGAGGATCCGCAGCTGTCCCTGGCCGTGCTGGACGTGTGCGGGGCGCCCGCGCTGACCGCGCGGGTGGTGTCGCGCCACGTCGAGGAGCGGCATCGTGCCGGCGATCCGACGCCGGTGCGCGTCGCGGTGATCGGCGGCGCGGGCAAGAGTGGGTCGCTGTCGCTGGCCGCGGCGCGGCGGGCGGGCGCCGCGCGTACCGTCGGGGTGGTGCCGGTGGCGGCGGAGCGCGACGCGCTGACGGCCGCCGGCCTGGCCTCGGTGGTGGCGATGGCCGACGCCCGGGATCCGGTGGCGCTGTCCACCGCGGTGACCACCGCCCTGGGCAGCCCGGCGGACGTGACGGTGGTCTGCGTGGACGTGCCGGGCTGCGAGCACGGGGCGGTGCTGGCCACCGCCGACGGCGGCACGGTGATCTTCTTCTCGATGGCGACGAGCTTCTCCGCCGCGGCGCTGGGCGCCGAGGGGCTGGCCGCGGACGTGACGATGCTGGTGGGCAACGGGTACGTGCCGGGGCACGCGGAGCTGGCGTTGGGGCTGCTGCGCGCCGAGCCGGGGGTGCGTCGGCTGTTCGCGGCGCGGATCGCGGCAGACTGAGGTCATGACGAACCCCTCGACCTTGTACCGCGGCGGCGTGTTGCACTGTCCCGCCGACCCGAGCGCGACCGCGTTGCTGGTTTCCGGTGGGCGGATCGCCTGGCTGGGGACCGATGGTGACGCGCCGCCGGCCGACCGGGTGGTGGACCTCGGCGGGGCGCTGGTGACGCCGGCGTTCGTCGACGCGCACGTGCACGCCACGGACACCGGGTTGACGCTGTCCGGGCTGGAGTTGTCCGGGGTGCGCTCGGCGGCCGGGTTGCTGGACGCGGTGGCCGCGTTCGCGGCCGGCCTGCCGGCGGACGCGGTGGTGCTGGGGCACGGCTGGGACGAGTCGGGCTGGCCGGACCCGGCGCTGCCGGACGCGGCGGCGCTGGACCGGGCGGCCGGTGGCCGGCGGGTGTACCTGTCGCAGGCGTCCATCCACTCGGCGCTGGTGTCGACGGCGCTGCTGGCGGCGTGCCCGCAGGCGGCGGCCGCGGCCGGGTACGACGCGTCGGGGTGGTTGCGTCGCGACGCGCATCACGTGGTGCGGGCGGTGGCGCAGGGATCGGTGAGCCGGGCGCAGCGGGTCGCCGCGCAGCGGGTGGCCCTGGCACACGCGGCGTCGCTGGGTATCGCCGCGGTGCACGAGTGCGGCGGCCCGGACATCTCCGACGAGGAGGACTTCACGGGTCTGCTGGGCATCTCCGGCGCCGGGTTGCCGGAGGTGTACGGGTACTGGGGTGAGCTGGGTGGCGCGGCGCGGGCCCGGGAGTTGGGCGCGGTGGGCGCCGGTGGTGACCTGTTCGCCGACGGGGCGTTGGGTTCGCGCACGGCGCACGTGTCGCAGCCGTACGGCGACGGTGACGGCTGCGGGCACGGGTACCTGTCGGTCGAGCAGGTGCGCGACCACCTGCTGGACTGTGTGGCGCACGGCATGCAGGGCGGGTTCCACGCGATCGGTGACGCGGCGATCGGCACGGTGCTGGAGGGCTTCGCGGCGGCGGCGACGACGCTGGGCGTGGAGCGGCTGCGTGCCGCCCGGCACCGCATCGAGCACGCGGAGATCATGAACAAGCGGCTGATCGCCGGGTTCGTGGAGTACGGGGTCGTGGCGAGCATGCAGCCGGCGTTCGACCGGTTGTGGGGTGGCGCGGGCCGGATGTACGAGTCGCGGCTGGGTCTGGACCGGTCGTTGGAGTCCAACCCGATGGGCGCGATGCACGGGGTGGGGGTGACGCTGGCGTTCGGGTCGGATTCGCCGGTGACGCCGCTGGACCCGTGGGGGTCGGTGCGGGCGGCGGCGGTGCACCACAACCCGGCGCAGCGGATGAGCGTGCGCTCGGCGTTCGCCGCGCACACGCGCGGCGGGTGGCGGGCGGTGCACCTGGACGTCGAGGGGGTGTTGGCGTTGGGTGCGCCGGCGACGTTCGCGGTGTGGTCGACGCCGGCCGGCGTTCATCGGGGCCTGCCGGTGCTGCTGGCCGAGGATCCGGAGCTGCGGGGTCCGGACGACCCGACGCCGCTGCCGGTGTGCCGGAGCCTGGTGCTGCGCGGTGAGGTCATCTATCAGGAAGGGTCGTCGTGACCGGGAAGCTCGATCTTGATCCGTTGCTGGTGGCCAGGGCGCGGGAGTTGGCGCGTCGGGCCGGGCAGCCGGTGGTGGACCTGGCGCGCAGCCACACCACGGTGTCGGTGGAGCGGGCGGTGCTGCGGCTGGCCGGGGTGACTGGCGCCGACCCGGACGGCATTCCGTGGGTGAACCGGCTCGTCGACGCGGTCGTCGCGGACGTGGGGCTGGGTCACGGGGTGGCCGTGCCGGTGTTCGACGCCCTCGCCCGTGAGGGCGTGACGGACGTGACGCTGCTGGCGCAGAAGGCCGCCGCCGGTTCGGTGCGCTTCACCGTGCCCACCGGGCGGGCGGCCACGGCCGCGCGGTCCGCGGCGCGCAGGGCGGTCGGCGCGGGTATCCGGCGTATCGATCGGCGGCGCGCGGAACGCGACCGCCTCGTGAAGCGGCACGGGGACCCGAAGCAGCGGCCGTGGATCTACCTGATCGTGGCGACCGGGGACATCTACGAGGACATCCCGCAGGCGCAGGCGGCGGCGCGGGCGGGCGCGGACGTCATCGCGGTGATCCGCTCCACAGGGCAGTCGTTGCTGGACTACGTGCCCGAGGGCGCGACCCGGGAGGGGTTCGCCGGCACGTACGCCACACAGGAGAACTTCCGGCTGATGCGGGCGGCGCTGGACGAGTCGTCGAAGGAGTTGGGCCGCTACGTGCGGTTGACCAACTACGCGTCCGGGCTGTGCATGCCGGAGATGGCGACCCTCGCGGGGTTGGAACGCCTCGACATGATGCTGAACGACTCGATGTACGGAATCTTGTTCCGCGACATCAACCCGATCCGCACGTTCGTGGACCAGCGGTTCTCCCGGCAGGTCCACGCCCGCGCCGGCATCATCATCAACACCGGTGAGGACAACTACCTGACCACCGCCGACGCGGTCGACGAGGCGCACACGGTGACCGTGTCGCAGCTGCTCAACGAGTTCTTCGCGCACGAGGCGGGTCTGGCGGACTGGCAGTTGGGGCTGGGGCACGCGTTCGAGATCAACCCGGAGGTGCCGGAGTCGTTCCGGTTGGAGTTGGCGCACGCGCTGCTGGCGCGGGAGCTGTTCCCGGACGCCCCGCTGAAGTGGATGCCGCCGACCAAGCACATGACCGGCGACGTGTTCCGGGGCAACCTGCTCGACGGGTTCTTCAACCTGGCGGGCGTGCTGACCGGTCAGGGCATCCTGCTGGTGGGGATGATGACCGAGGCCGTGGTGACGCCGTGGCTGTCCGACCGTGACATCGCCCTGCAGAACGTGCGGTACGTGCTGGGCGCGGCCGGTGGGCTGCACGAGGACTTCGTGCCGGCGCCGGGCGGGTTCATCCGGCGGCGCGCCAACCAGGTCCTCGGTGAGGCGTTGGATCTGCTGGAGCGCATCGGGGAGCAGACGCTGCTGACCGCGATCGCCGAGGGCACGTTCGGGATCATGAAGCGGCCGGCGGACCGCGGCAAGGGCCTCGCCGGGGTCGCCGCGCACGAGGCCGACTACTGCAACCCGGCCACCGAGATCCTGGAAGGGGATGCGGCATGAGCGCCGTCGACGCCGCGAAGAAGATCGTGCGGCCGTACGGGGACACCACCGGCGACGGGATGGTGCAGGTGTCGTTCACCCTGCCGGTGTCGCACGACAAGCGGGCCGAGGGCGCGGCGGTGCAATTGGCCAACCGGATGGGCATCGACCCGGCGATGGTGGTGCACGCCAAGCCGATGGGCGACGGGTTCACCTTCTTCGTCGTCTACGGGCGGGTGAACCACCTGGTCGACCTCAACGCCGTGCAGGTGGTGGAGCGGGACTTCGCGCTGCTGTCGGCCAAGGAGGTCAACACGGTGGTCAAGCAGCGGCTGCGGCGCAAGCTGTCCGTGGTCGGGGCGTGCATCGGCACCGACGCGCACACCGTGGGCATCGACGCGATCCTCAACGTCAAGGGCATCGCGGGGGAGAAAGGCCTGGAGTACTACCGGGAGCTGAAGGTCACCAACCTGGGCGCGCAGGTCAGCGTGCCGGAGCTGGTGGAGGCCGCCCGGGCGGAGAAGGCCGACGCGGTGCTCGTGTCGCAGGTCGTCACCCAGCGCGACGCGCACCTGCACAACACCCGGGAGATGTCCGCGGCGTTCCGCGAGGCGATGCCCGCCGGGCGGCGGCCGTTGCTGATCGTCGGTGGCCCCCGGTTCGACGAGTCGATGACCGACGAGTTGGGCGTGGACCGGATCTTCGGTCGGGGCACCACGCCCGGCGAGGTGGCCAGCTATCTGGTGCACGCCCTGATCACGCAGCGGAAGGCGATGGCATGACGGACTCCAGGCTCGGGTTGACGGTGACGCACCGGCGGTACGTGCCGTACTCGCACGCCCACTACGCCGGCAACCTCGTCGACGGGGCGTACGCCCTCGCACTGTTCGGCGACGTGGCCACGGAGGTGTGCATCCGTACTGACGGTGACGAGGGTCTGTTCGCGGGCTATTCGGACGTGCGGTTCAGCGCGCCCATCCGCGCCGGTGACGTGGTGCAGGTGACCGCGCGGGTGTCGCGGGTGGGCTCCCGCAGCCGCACCTTGGAGCTGGAGTGCGCGGTGGTGTGCCGGGGCCGGCCGGACCGCTCCGAGTCCGCCGCCGAGGTCCTCGACCCGCCGATCGTGGCGGTCACCGCGACCGGCACCGTGGTCGTTCCCGCCGCGTCGTGACCCTGGCGGTCTGCGCGGACGTCGGCTCCACGTACACCAAGGCGGCCGTGGTGGACCTGGCCGCCGGTGTGCTGGTGGGCGCGGCGGCGGCGCCCACCACGGTGGGCAGCGACGTGCTGCACGGCCTGGACGCCGCGGTCGCGGCGGCCACCGCCGGGCTGGGCGTGCGGGACGTGCCGTGGTACGTGTGCTCGTCGGCGGGCGGTGGGCTGCGGTTGGCCGTGATCGGCTACGAGCCGCTGGTCACCGCGCAGGCGGGTCGGCGGGTCGGGTTGTCCGCCGGGGCGCACGTGGTGCACGTGGCGGCCGGGCGGCTCGGCGCGGCGGACCTGGCGGCGCTGCGGGCGGCCCGACCGGACGTGGTGCTGCTGGTCGGCGGCACCGACGGCGGTGACGCCGACACGATCACCCACAACGCGACCCGGCTGGCCCGGGCCCGCTGGCGGGTGCCGGTGGTGCTCGCCGGCAACGGCGACGTACGCGCGGAGCTGACCGGGCTGCTGGAGTCCGCCGGGGTGCCGGTGACGGCGGCGGAGAACGTGCTGCCCCGCATCGGGGTGCTCGCTCCCGCGTCGGCGCGGGCGGCGATCCGCGGGGTGTTCCTGCGTCACGTCATCGGCGGCAAGCGGCTGTCCCGGGGCGGCCGGTTCGCGCGGCTGGTGCGGGCGGCCACTCCCGACGCGGTCCTCACCGGGGTGGAGGTGCTCGCCGACGCCATCGGCGGGGACCTGGCCGTGGTCGACGTGGGTGGGGCCACCACCGACGTGTACTCGGTGCTCACCCCCGACGAGCGGGCCACCGGGCCGGGCCGGGAGGTCGCCGGCAGCCTGTGGCGGGCCCGGACCGTGGAGGGGGACCTGGGTATGCGGTGGAGCGCTCCCGGGGTCGTCCTTGCCGCCGTGGACGAGCGGCTGCTGGCACCCGGGGAGCAGGACGACCTGGCGGCGGCCGCGGCGCGCCGTGCCGCCGACCCGGCGTTCCTGGCCGGCGACGACGCCGAGCGGGCCGTGGACGCCCGGATCGTCACCCTGGCGGCGACGGTGGCGCTGCGCCGGCACGCCCGGGGTGCCGCGACCGGCGAACGCGCGGGCCGGGACCTGCGCGACGTGCGGCTGATGGTGGGTTCCGGTGGGGTGCTGCGGCACGCGCCGGCGGACGCGGCGGGGCAGGTGCTGACGGCGGTCCTGGGCGACCACGCCGGGGGGTGGGCGCTGCCGCGCGCCGCCCGGCCGGTGGTGGACACCGACTACGTGCTGGCCGCCGGGGGGCTGCTCGCCGAGGAGCACCGGACGGCCGCGGGGGCGCTGCTGCGCCACCATCTGGCCACCCATTGAGACACGCCGACCCGACACGCCGTGGTGCAACACACGACAGGCCGGGGGTGGGTTGACAGGGGGCGGGGTGCAACACGTACCGTCTTTGAGTCCTACCACGGGAAGCGGCTGTTGTTCGCTTCGTCCCTTCGTCCGCTGGCCGAGCGACAGTTTCAGCGTCATCGTCGCGGCGGCCAGGTCCAGCGGGCGGGGGTCGGCGGGGCGGCGCGAACCGGTCGCGGTTACCGGTGTACGGGCAGGGTGAGGTGCACGGCCAGTAGACAACGGCCCGGCGGGGGCAGCCAGTCCGCGTCCGGTCGGTCCGAAGGTCGGCGTGCCTCGTCCTCGCCGCACCGGCCGGGGAGGGCCTGGGAGCATCGGGGCGCGGCGCGAGCCGCGCCCCGATTTCATGCCCGCCGGGTGGTCCGTCCCCGGCGGGCCGATGCGGCCGACACGCCCGCCGGCCAGGTAGCCTTCGCCCCGTGATCGAGGAACTGCGGTGACGACACTGGACCGGGACGAGACGCGTGCCCCGGCGGTGCCGCCCCGGCCGGTCGTCGCCGGCCGCCCGCTGCCGCTCAGGGCCGCCGTGCCGATGGCGGTGGCCGCCGGGCTGGCCCTGCTGGTCGCGTTCCCGCCGTACGGGCTGTGGCCGCTCGCGCCCGTCGGGGTGGCGTTGCTGGCCGCCGCGGCGCACCGGCGCCGGTTGCGCGCCGGAGCGGGCCTGGGCTTCCTCACCGGGGTGGCCCTGTTCGCGCCGCTGCTGGCCTGGACGAACCTGCACACCGGCTACCTGCCGTGGGTGCTGCTGTCGCTGTTGCAGGCCGGGTACCTGGCGCTGCTCGGCGCCGCCACCGCCTGGGTGTCGCCGCTGGCCGACCGGAGCCGGTGGGCGTGGCCGGCGCTGACCGGGCTGCTCTGGGTCGGGCAGGAGGCGTTGCGCGACCGGACCCCGTTCGGCGGGTTCCCGTGGGGGCGGCTGGCGTTCAGCCAGGACTCCTCGCCGCTGCTGCGCCTTGCCGCGCTGGGCGGTGCGCCGCTGGTCACCTTCGCGGCGGCCCTCATCGGTGGGCTGCTGGTCACCGCCGCCTGGCGGGGCGTCACCGCCGCCCGGGAGACACCGCCGGGTGGCGCGCCCGCGCGGCGCTGGTTGCCGATGGCCGTACCGGCCGCCGCCGCCGTGGCGCTGGGCGCGGCGGGCCTGCTGGTGCCGGTCGCGTCCGCCGGGTCGGGCGCCCCGGTGACCGTGGCGATCGTGCAGGGCAACGTGCCGCGCCTGGGGCTGGACTTCAACGCCCAGCGGCAGGCCGTGCTGAACAACCACGTCGACGCGACCCTGGAGCTGGCGGCGCGGGTCGCGGCCGGCGCGCAACGCCAACCCGACCTGGTGGTGTGGCCGGAGAACTCCAGCGACATCGACCCGCTGCGCAACCCCACCGCCGGGGCCCGCATCGCCCAGGCCGCCGACACGGTCCGCGCGCCGATCCTGGTCGGCGCGGTGCTGCTCGGCCCCGGCCCCGGCGAGGTCCGCAACGCGGGCATCCTGTGGCGCCCCGGCACCGGCGCGGACCTGAGCCAGCTGTACACCAAGCGGCACCCGGTGCCGTTCGCCGAGTACGTGCCGCTGCGCGAGGTCGCCCGGAAGGTCAGCAAGCAGGTCGACCTGATCCGCAACGACTTCGTTCCCGGCAGCACCCCGGGCGTGGTACGCGTCGGCCCGGCGGTGCTCGGCGACGTGATCTGCTTCGAGGTCGCCTACGACGAGGTGGTCCGCGACACCGTCACCGGCGGCGCGCAGCTGCTGGTGGTGCAGACCAACAACGCCACCTTCGACGTGGCGGAGGCCCGCCAGCAGCTGGCCATGGTGCGCCTGCGGGCGGTCGAGCACGGCCGTCCGGCGCTGATGGCCTCCACGGTCGGGGTGTCCGGGTTCGTCGCCCCCGACGGGCGGGTAAGCGACGCCACCGGGTTCAACACCCGGGAGGTCGTGGTGCGGGAGATGCGGCTCGACGACGGACGCACCCTCGCCACCCGGCTCGGCTGGTGGCCGGAGCTGGCGCTCGCCGGGCTGGCCACGGCCGCCCTGGTCGGCGCGGCGGTGCTGCGCCGGCGGCAACGGATCCTGCCCGGATAGCAGCAGCCGGTACGCCGGCGGGAGCGGAGGAACCGTGATCCAGGCGACCGATACCGTCCGACGTCCCGACGAGGTACCCGGCGTGGGCCGGGTGCTGGTGGTGATCCCCACCTACAACGAGGCCGACAACATCGCCGCGATCGTGGCCCGGGTCCGCCGGGCCGCCCCGGCGGTGCAGATCCTCATCGCCGACGACAACAGCCCCGACGGCACCGGCGCCATCGCCGACCGCCTCGCGGACGCCGACGCGCACGTGCAGGTCATGCACCGGGAGGGCAAGCAGGGTCTCGGGGCGGCGTACCTGGCCGGGTTCGACTGGGCGCGCGAGCGCGGCTACCAGGCGGTGGTGGAGATGGACGCCGACGGCTCACACGCCCCGGAGGACCTGCCGGCGCTGCTGCGGGCCGCCCGCGACGCGGACGTGGTGATCGGGTCGCGGTGGACCACCGGCGCGCGGGTGGTGAACTGGCCGCTGCGGCGGCTGCTGCTGTCGCGCTTCGGGAACCTGTACGCGCGCCTCGCGCTGGGTATGCCGGTCTCGGACGCCACCGGCGGCTACCGGGTGTACCGGCTCAGCGCGCTGGACGCCATCGACCTGGCGTCGGTGTGCTCACAGGGCTACTCGTTCCAGGTGGAGCTGTCCCGGCTCGCGCACCAGGCCGGGGTGCGGATCGTGGAGGTGCCGATCACCTTCGCCGAACGGGAGCGCGGGGACAGCAAGATGAGCCCGCGGATCGTCGCCGAGGCGCTGTGGCGGATCACCACCTGGGGGGTGCAGGACCGCCGGCAGGCGGTGCGCCGGGGCCTGCACGGCACCCCCACCGGTCAGGTGCGGTGGCCGTGAGCGCGGACGTGTCATGCTGGATGGGCGGGACACGTTTCTGTGTCGCGGGATGGCGATGAGGTGAGATGCGCCGAGGACTGAGGTTCGTACCGTTGGCCCTGCTGCTGGCGGTGGTGCTGGAGCTTGCGGTGTTCGTCCTGGTGGGGCGGGCGCTCGGATTCGGTGCGGCGGTGCTGCTGGTGTTCGCGGCCTCGCTGCTCGGGCTGGTGCTGCTGCGCCGGGAGGGGATGCGCGCCTGGCGTGGTTTCCGCTCCGCCGCCGCGGCCGGGCAGCCACCGGGGCGGCAGGTGATTGACGGGCTCGTGGGGTTGGGCGGCGCGCTGCTGCTGGCGGTGCCCGGTCTGGTCAGCGGGCTGGTGGGGCTGCTGCTGATGGTGCCGCCGGTGCGGCGCCTGGCCCGCGCCGGCGTGCAACGCACCACCGAGCGGCGGGTGTCGTCGATGGTCGCCGGTGACCTGTTCGGGCCGCGTACGGTGCGGGTGCGCCAGGGTGCGCCGCAACCGACACCGCGTCCGGAGCCGGAGCAGCCGGTGGTGGTCGACGGCGGCCGGGCCATCGAGGGCGAGATCATCGAGCCTGGCCGCAACTGACGTCGGACACGACGGCGCCCCCGGGGGAAGATCCCCGGGGGCGCCGTCGTCGTGCGGATTGCGGCTCAGGCGCGGCCGCGGCGGGTACGAACCTCCTGGAGCCTCTCGGCGAGGATGTCCTCAAGCTCGGCGATCGAGCGCCGCTCCAGCAGCATGTCCCAGTGGGTACGCGGCGGCTTGGCCTTCTTCTGCTCCGGCTCAGTGCCGTCGACGAGTCGAGCGACGCTGCCGTCGAACTTGCACTCCCAGGTCGTCGGGACCTCGGCGTCGACGGCGAACGGCACCTCGAACTGGTGGCCCTTGGCGCAGAGGTACTCGCGGGTCTGGCGCGGCGCGAGCTCCGTGTTGCGGTCGGATTCATAGCTGACCGCGCCCAGGCGGCTTCCGCGCAGCATACGCTCGCCCATGATCGACTTCCCCTCGTTCGTGGTGCTGGTCTTCTGGGTGTAACGGTGCGTTCCCGTCGAGCCATTCCCGCCCGAGGGCGTGAGGCGCCCACGGGTGGGCCGGGACCAAGGGTAGCCGGCCAGGACGGTCACCCGGCCAGGTGATCCCCGGCCGGGTCGGAACGGTGGAGTGTTTCGGCCGCCACCGGGGATGTTAACCGCCCGAGTGCAGCGGAGGTTGCGATGGCCCATGACGTCCCGGTCGAGCGTCCGGCCCCCACCGGGCGGACGTTCTTCGGTCATCCCCGGGCACTGGCCACCCTCTTCCTCACCGAGATGTGGGAGCGGTTCAGCTTCTACGGCATGCGGGCGATCCTCGTGCTGTACCTCACCGCCGAGGCCGCCGACGACGGGCTGGGCCTGAGCGAGTCCAGCGCCAACGCGGTCTACGGCACGTACAACGCGATGGTGTACCTGATGGCGCTGCCCGGCGGCTGGGTCGCCGACCGGCTGATCGGGGCCCGGCGCAGCGTGCTGTGGGGCGGGGTGGTGATCGCCGCCGGGCACTACGTGATGGCGGTGCCCACCCGGTGGAGCGTCTTCGCCGGGATGACCCTCATCGTCCTCGGCACCGGCCTGCTGAAACCCAACATCTCCACCATGGTCGGCGCGCTGTACGACCGGGACTCGCCGCGCCGCGACGCCGGCTTCTCGATCTTCTACATGGGCATCAACCTGGGCGCGTTCATCGCCCCGCTGATCACCGGCTTCCTCGGCGAGAAGATCAACTGGCATCTCGGGTTCGCCGTCGCCGCGGTCGGGATGACCTTCGGCGTCATCCAGTACGTGCTGGGCCGGCGCAACCTGGGCGACGCCGGGGACCGCCCGGCCGATCCGCTGCTCGGCGCCGACCGCCGACGGGCGCTCACCCGCGCCGGGGTGGTGGTCGCGGTGCTCGTCGTGCTCGTCGCCGCCCTCGCGCTGGCCGGGCTGTTCACCATCAACACGGTGGTGAACACACTCACCGCGGTCACCGTGCTGGTGACCATCGGCTACTTTGCCCGGATCATGACCGACCGGGAGCTCAGCGCGACCGAACGCAGCCGGATGAAGGCGTACCTGTGGCTGTTCGTGTTCGCCGCCGCGTTCTGGCTGATCTACGACCAGGCCGGGTCGGTGCTGAACATCTTCGCCGCCGAGCACACCGACCGGGACGTCGCCGGCTTCACCTTCCCGGCGTCCTGGCTCCAGTCCGTCAACCCGATCCTGGTCATCATCGGGGCGCCGCTGTTCGCGCTGCTCTGGCTGCGGGTGGGCAACCGGGTGTCCACGCCGGTGAAGTTCGCCGTCGGCCTGGTGCTCAACGGCCTGTCGTTCGTGCTGATGGCCGCCGCCGCGCAGGCCGCCGTCGGCGGTGACCTGGTGTCCCCGTGGTGGCTGGTGGCGGTCTTCGCCATCCAGGTCGCCGGTGAGCTGTCGCTGAGCCCGGTCGGCCTGTCCGCCACCACCAAGCTGGCGCCGGTGAAGTACGCCAGTCAGATGCTGGGGCTGTGGTTCCTCGCCACCGCCGTCGGCGACGCGATCGGCGGGCAGGTCGCGCGGCTCGCCGACGCATGGTCCGAGTCGACCTACTTCCTCACCTTCGGCCTGGCGTCGGTGGCGTTCGGGCTGGGCGCGGTGATGTTCGCCCGGCACATCCGCGCCCTGATGGCCGGCATCCACTGACCGCCCGGGACGCCGCCCGTCAACGGGTGGCGTCGTCTCCAGTGGCGGCGCCGAGCCGGGCCAGCGCCAGGGCCAGGTCGCTGACCTGGTCGCCGAGCTGCGCCACCCGCCGCTGGGCCAGGTCACGGTCGGTCTCGGCGGCCTCGAGCCGTACCGTCAGGGCGGTGAGCCGGCCCTCGGAGGTGGCCGCGGCCTGCCGGGCGGCGGCCAGTTCGGCGGCGAGGGTGTCGCGGTGGGCGGCGGTGGCGGTCAGCTCCGCGCGGAGCTGCGCGGCCAGCTCGGCGGCCTCCTGCCGGGCGTTGTCGGCCTCCCTCGCGGCGACCTGCGCGCGGTCGCGGGCCCGGTCGGCCTGTTCCCGGGCCCGGGCCGCGTCGGCGGCCTCCGTGCGGGTCCGGGCGGCGTCGGCGCGGGCCTGGTCGATCTGGCGCCGGACGTCCTGGACCTCGGTCTGCCATCGCCCGGCCCGCTCGGTCGCCTCGGCGGCGGCCCGGGTGGCCCGTTCGGTGTCGGCGCGTACCGCGTCGCGTTCGACGGTCAGGTCGGCCACCCGCTGCCGCTCGGTGTCGCGTTCCGCGCGCAGGTCGCGCAGCTCGTGGCGCGCCTGGTCACGGTCCCGCTCGGCCTGGGCCCGCAGGGCCTCGGCCGCGCTGGCGTCGTGCCGGGCATGGTCGCGGGCGGCCTCGGCGCGCTGGGCGCGCTCGTCGGCCGTCGCGGCCCGTTGCCCGGCCCGCTCGGCGTGCTGCCGGGCCTGCTCGGCGGCGGCCGTCGCCTCGCGGGCCTGCTCGCGGGCGCGGGCCGCGTCGGCCGCCGCGTCCTCGGCGTCACCACGGGCCTCGTCGCGTTCGGTCTGCGCCGCCACGATCTCGGTGGCGGCCTCGGCGCGGGCCTGGGCGAGCTGCCGCTGCACACCCACCGGGGACAGCTCGGCGTGCAGCGCCTCGGTCAACGTCTCGATGATCTGGTCGAGCCGGTCCACCGCCTCCCAGGTGCGGGCCACCTGCCCGGGCAGGCCGGGGGCGTTGCGGTGGCGCATCCGGCTGTTGCGGGAGGCGCGTTGGCAGGCGCCGTCGTTGTCCCGGCAGTAGCGGAACGGCCGACCCGCGCCGACACGCTGCGGCACCGGCCGTCCACAGTGGGCACACGGACGGGTTTCGGTGGGGGTGGGCTGGGCGTCCATCGAGGGCGAAGTCTAGTGCCGGGCGGTCGACGGCGTCGCCGCGCCGTCAGCTGCCCGCCCGGGCGGTCGCGTCCAGGGTGTAGCGGCGTTGCAGCAGCAGAGCGGCGAGCATCGCTGCGGCGGGCAGCAGCCCGAACCCGTAGCGGACCGCCGCGAGCGCCGCGTCCGGCTGGACCGGCGTGTGACCGGCCGTCGAGGCCACGAACCCACCGACGGTCAGGCACAGGGCGTACGCGTACGGGCCGAGGGCCGCGCCGGTGGCCTCGGTGGCCGTCCACACCCCGGTGTAGGTGCCGGCGCCGGCCGCGCCCGCCGCGCCGATCACGTCGGGCAGCATCGAGAACGGCAGCAGCTGCATGCCGGCGAACGCCACCCCGAGCACCGCCACCGCGCCGATCAGCACCGGCAGGCCGGCCGGGCGGCCCACCGCCAGCACCAGTGAGCCGGCCGCGAACGCGCCCTGCGCGCCGAGCAGCGCCCGCTGCTTGCCGATGCGGCGGGCCAGCACCAGCCAGAGCGGGGTGACCAGCAGCGCCGGCGCGACGAACGCCGCCACCAGCACCGTGGTCAGGCCGGGTGCGCGCAGCTCGTACTCGGCGTAGTAGGGCACCCCGGCCAGCACCAGGTGAGTGGTGGTGGACATGGCCAGGTAGGCGGCGACCAGCCAGCGGAACTGCCGGTCGCGCAGCGCGGTGCGCAACGCCCGCCACCCGCCGTGCCCCGCGCAAGCGGTCGCCGCCGCGGAGCCGCGCAGCCGTGCGATGCCGGCGACGCCGACCAGCATGGCGGCCAGCATCCCCACCGCCAGGACCACGCCCATCCGCTGGTAGCCGGCGCGGGTCGCGGCGTCGCCGCCGGTGAGCAGCGGGGCCAGCAGCCCGGAGACGAGGATGCCCAGGGTCAGCACGACCATCCGGAACGCCATCAGCCGGGTGCGTTCGTGGTAGCCGATCCGCAGGTCGGCCGGGGTGGCCAGGTAGGGGACCTGGTAGGCGGCGAAGAGCAGGTTGCCGGCGACGAAGAACACCGCCACCCACGCGGCGGCCGGTGCGCCCGTCAGCCCGCCGGGCACCGCGAAGAGCGCGGCGAACGCGACCGGCAGGGCGCAGCCGAGCAGCAGCAGCCGCCGCCGGTCGCCCCGTCGGGTCTGCTCGACGTCGGCGCGGTGCCCGACCCACGGGTGCAGCAGCACGTCGGCGACCTTCGGCAGCAGCAGCGCGAGGCCGGCCAGCCACGGCCCGACGGCCAGCACGTCGGTGAGGAAGTAGAGCAGCAGCAGGCCGGGCACGGTCACCCAGACACCCATGCCGAGCGAGCCGGCGGCGAAGCCGGCCAGCGGGCCGCGGGGCAGCGTCGCTTCGGTGGCGGCAGCGGGCCGCCGGTCGAGCCCGGTCATCGCCGCATCCTCTCCGCAATCCAACGGTTGCTGGATTCTAGGGGCAGAATGGCGGCCATGACCATGCCCCGACGCCGTCCGGGTCGGCCCCGTCGCGACGAGAGCCGGCCGACCCGCGAGGTGGTGCTCACCGCGGCCACCGCGCTCTTCGCCGAGCGCGGCTTCGACGCCGTCGGGCTGCGGGAGGTCGCCGCCGCCGCCGGCGTCGACGTGGCCACGGTCGCCCACCACACGGGTACGAAGGCCGCGCTCTACGACGCCTGCTTCGCGCGGGTCTTCGCCGCCGAGCGGGAGGTCCTGACCGAGGCCGCCGCGCAGGCCCGCTCGGTTCTCGACGCGGGGCCGGACGCGGCACGGCGCGCTCTGCACGACCTGGTCGACGTCTTCGTCGACTTCCTCGAAGACCGCCCGGAGACCACCGCGCTGTGGCTGCGTCGCTGGCTGGAACCGCAGCGGCACGCCGAGCTCGACCAACGCTACGCCGAGCCGCTGTACCGGCTGGTGACGGAGCTGCTCACGGCTGCCGCGGCGGCCGGCGCGCTGGTCGAACCGACTCCGCACATCACCGTGCGGAGCCTGGTGTGGGCCGCACACGGGCACGTGGTGGCGCTGGCCGCGGGTGCGCCGGGCGCCCGGGAGCGGCGCGAGTTCCGGTTGTTCGTGCACCGCTTCCTGGACGGGCTGTACGGACCGCCGGGCCCTTGACGGGCCCACCTGCTCACGACGATTATCCATCGGACGTTGGATTAAGTGGGGGCAGCGATGGGCGTACGACCCAGGGCGGCGGTGATCGGCGCCGGCGCGGCCGGGCTCGCCGCGGTCAAGGCACTGCTCGACGCCGGCGTGCCGACGGTCTGCTTCGAGGCCACCGACCAGGTCGGCGGCCTCTGGGTGTACGGGGCACCCGACTCGCCCGCGTACCGCACGCTGCACCTGAACACCAGCCGCCGTCGCACCCAGTTCGCCGACCACCCGATGCCCACCGACTGGCCCGACTACCCCGACCACCGGCGGATCGCCGGCTACCTCGCCGACTACGCCGACCGGTTCGGGCTGCGGGACACCATCCGCCTGCGGCACACCGTCGAGCAGGTCACCCAGGATCGCGCCGGCACCTGGACGGTGCGGGCGAGCGGACCGGACGGGCCGGTCGAGGTCACCGTCGAGGCCGTGGTCGTCGCCAACGGCCACAACCGGGCGCCCCGGCTGCCCGACCCGCCGTACCCCGGCACCTGCACCGCCGAACAGCTGCACAGCCACGACTACCGGGGCCCGGAACAACTGGCGGGCAGGCGGGTCCTGGTCGTCGGAGGCGGCAACTCCGCGATGGACATCGCGGTGGACGCCTCGTACGCGGCAAGCCGCACCCTGCTGTCGCTGCGCCGAGGTGTCTGGGTGGTGCCGAAGTACCTGCTGGGCCGCCCCTCGGACACCCTCAACGGGGCGCTGGCCCGCCGGCTGCCGTGGCGACTGCGCCAACGCATCAGCCAGGCCATGCTCACCACCACCGTCGGCAGTCCCGCCCGCTACGGCCTGCCCGCGCCCACCCACGGCTTCCTGCAGGACCACCCGACGCTCTCCGACGGGTTGCTGTCCCGGCTGACCCACGGCGACATCGAGGCCCGCCCCGGCGTGGCCGCCCTCGACGGCGACCGGGTCGCGTTCACCGACGGCCGCAGCGACAGCGTCGATCTGATCATCTGGTGCACCGGCTACCGGGTGGAGATCCCGTTCCTCGACCCGGCGTTGCTCAGCGGTGGCGCCGACACCCTGGCGCTGTACCGGCACGTGTTCCACCCCGACGCCCCCGGCCTGAGCTTCGTCGGACTGATGCAGTCCACCGGGTCGGCGTTCCCGCTGGTGGAGGCGCAGGCCAAGCTGATCGCGGCGCAGCTCGCCGGCCGGTACGCCCTACCTGAGCCGGACCGGCAGCGGGCCGCCTGCCGGGCCGAGCTGCGGGCCGCGACCGCCCGCTGGGGCCAGCGCCGCCCGGCGATGCGGGTGGACTTCGACACCTACCTGGCCGACCTGACCCGGGAGCTGACCGCCGGCGCCCGCCGCGCCCGCGCGGCCACGCCGGTCGGAGCCCGGCGGTGAGGGGCCGGGCGGTGAACGGCCTGACCGGCCGCCGGGTGCTGGTGACCGGGGCGAGCGGCACCTTCGGCCGTCACCTCGGCGCCGCGCTGACCGCCGCCGGCGCCCGGGTGGTGGGGCTCGACCTGCACCCACGGCCCGACGAGGACCTGCCGGTGCTCGGCTGCGACCTGACCGACCCGGCCGCCGTGCCGCCGGCGGTGCGGGCCGCCGTCGATCGACTCGACGGCCTCGACCTGCTGATCAACAACGCCGGCGTCGGTGGCCCCGCCCCGGCCGAGCTGCCGCCGGACGAGGTGGTCCGCCGGCAGCTCGAGGTCAACCTGCTGGCCGCCTGGCGGACCACCGCCGCGGCGCTGCCCGCACTGCTGCCCGCACGGGGACGGGTGATCTTCGTGGCCAGCCGGATGGCGGTGCTGCCGCTGCCGCTCGCCGCCGCGTACGGGGTCAGCAAAAGGGCCCTGGTCGCGTACGCCGACGCGCTGCGCCACGAGGTCGGCACCCACGTCGGGGTGAGCGTCGTCTACCCGAGCATGGTGGCCTCACCGATCCACGACAGCACCGCCGAGGCCGGCCTGTCCCTGCGAGGGGTATCCCGGCCGGAGCCCGTCGAGGGTGTCGTCGCGGCGATCCTGCGCGCCGCCACCGCCCGACGGGCACCCCGGGACGTGGCGACCACCACGCGCGGGCGCCTGGAGATGGCCGTCGGCCGGCACGCGCCCGCGCTGGCCGACCGGCTGGTACGTCGTACCCTGGCCGCCCGGCTCGCGGCCGGCGACCTGGACGCCGCGCCGCTCGCCACCGGAATGGTCCGCCGGCACCGCGACCTGGGCCGCTGAGCGCGACTCAGGTGGTGGCGATCGCGGCGCGGGAGCGGTCGGCGGCGATCCGGACAGCCAGCGCCGCCAGCGCCGTACCGGTCACCCACTGCTGCACCCGCAGCCAGACCGGCCGCCGGGCGAAGAAACCGGCCAGCGCGCCGGCGCTGAGCACGATCAGCGCGTTCACGCTCAGCGCGACGGCGATCTGGGTCAGGCCGAGCAGCAGGCTCTGCGCCGCCAGGTGCCCCCGCCCAGGATCGACGAACTGCGGCAGCAGCGAGACGTAGAGGATGGCGATCTTCGGGTTGAGCAGGTTGGTGACCAGGCCCATGGTGAACAGCCGTCGCGGCCGGTCCGGCGGCAGCGGCGCGGGCGTGAACGGGCTGCGCCCAACCGGGCGCAGCGTCCGCCAGGCCAGCCAGAGCAGGTAGCCGGCCCCGGCCAGCTTCACCACCGCGTACAGCGCCGGCACCAGGACGAAGACGGCCGCCAGTCCGGCGACCGCCGCGGCCAGGTAGACGCCGAACCCGGCGGCCACCCCGAGCAGCGAGACCATCCCGGCGCGGCGGCCCTGCGCCACCGAACGGGAGACCAGGTAGACCATGTTCGGGCCGGGCGTGAGCACCAGCCCCAACCCCACCAGCGCGATACCCAGCAGCGCACCCGCACTCGCTATGACGACCCCCCCCCGTTGCACCGACACCCGCACCGACCGTAGGCCGGGCGGCCACCCCGGCACAGGTCCACCTGCCGGGCCGTGGCCTGCCTGGTGGAACCGGTCGTTCGGGCGGAAACCACACCCGGCGCGTGGCGACGGGAATGGCAGCCGGCCCGGGCGCGCTGACCCGTTGCGGTGCGCACTGCCGGCCGGAGGCGGCGCGTTACGGTGGCCAGGGAGGTGCCGCAGGGTGACCGAAGCGTGGGAAGCGGCCGTGGAGGCGCAGATCCAGGGGGCCGTGCAACGCGGCGAGTTCGACGACCTGCCCGGCATGGGCAAGCCGATCCCCGGCCGCGGAACGCCGTACGACGAGTCGTGGTGGATCAAGAGTTTCCTGGAGCGCGAGGCGCTCCCCAGCGACCTGCTGCTGCCCACGCCGCTGCAACTGCGCCGGCGCATCGAGCAGGTCCCCGCCGAGGTCCGCGACCTGCCCACCGAGCAGTCCGTCCGGGACTTCGTGGGTCAGCTGAACGCCCAGATCGTGGCCTGGCTGCGTAACCCCGAAGGCCCCAGGGTGGCGGTGCGGCCAGTGAACGTCGACGAGGTGGTCCGCCACTGGCGCGCCGAACGCTCGGCGCGTGAGCGCTCCGCGCCCGCCGCCCGGCCGCACACCACCGCGCCCGCCGTCGCACCGGCACGCCGGTCGCGGTGGGGGTGGCTGCCGTGGCGCCGCCGCCGGGCGCACTGATCCGCCCGGCGCGGCTGCCCCGCCTCGTCACTCGTTGTGCAGCACCTCCGCGATCGTCAGCCGCGCCGCGGAGCGGGCCGGGAGGAGCGCGCCGAGGACGGTGATGGCGAGGCCCGCGCCGGCCAGCAGCGCGAGGCCGCCGGGCTGCCACACCTGAAGCAGTGCCTTCGCGAGGCTCAGGTTCGCCGCGTCCGCCGTGATCGGCACCACGACGCGGTGGGCGAGCATCCCCAGCGGTACGCCGAGCAGCCCGCCGACCACCCCCAACGCCGCCATCGACGTCACCATCATCACGACCACCTGCCGGGGCGTCATCCCGATCGACTTGAGCATGCCCAGGTCCCGGCGGCGGTCACGGGTGTTGAGCACCACCGTGTTGAAGACGCCGAGCGCCGCGACGAGCCCGAGCAGCAGCGTGAGCACCGTGGACAGCGCCACGACCGCCGTCGTGTACGAGTTCGAGCCGCCGTTGTCCCACACGTCGAGTCCCGGGTCGGCGGTGCGGATCGCGGCGAGGTACCGCCCGGTGTCGGTGCCCGGCGCCACGGCGAGCGCGTAGTACATCTCGTGCGGGAGGATCCGGTAGTTCGGCGCGAGGCGTTCGAACGTGTCCCACCCGGCGACCATCCTCGGCCACCCGGGCGCGGTGGACATGATCTCACCGACGACGGTCACCGACCGTTCCCGCGCACCGAACCGCACGGTGGCCCGGTCACCGACGGCCAGCCCGTGGTCGTGCAGGACCGTCGACGGCGCGACGACCTCGTCCGGAGCGCGCAGCCAGCGCCCGGTGACGATCTGGTCCGCAAAGCCCATGGCCGGCACGTCGCCCCGGACGAAGTACACGGTCGCCGGCTCCCGGTCACCGACGATCGACACCTCCAGGTCCAGTCCACCGGCCACCCGCGTCGTGCCCGGCACCGAGCGCAGCAACTGCTCCACCTCCGGCACCGACCGCTGCGTCACCGGCTGACCCCCGTCCGGGCGCAACGGCCGTACCGCGATCGGGGTGTCCTTCAGGTCGGTGAGATCGGAGTAGCGGCGCACCGTCTCCGACATGCCCGTCGCGAACGTCACGGTGACCACGCCGAGCACGACCGCCGCCATCGTCAGCGCCGTCCGGGCCGGACGCGCGAACGGCAGGCCGAGGCCGAGGCTGACGGCGCGGGGCAGCCGGATGCCACCGAGCGCCCGCTGCACCCGCAGCGCGCGGCCGGGCCGCGGCGCGCTGCCGGCGCTGATCGCCTCCGCTGCCGACAGCCGGTACGCGCGCAGCGCCGGCACGAGTGCGGCCAGCAGGACGACCGCCGGCGCCCCCACCAGCGCGGCGACGTCGATCCACGGCGCGACGCCGACCTCGGCGCCGAAACCCAGCCCCAGGAACGCGGACCGCAGCAGCGGGCGGGCACCCAGATCGCCCAGCACCGTGCCGAGGACGCAGCCGACGACGGCCGGCACCGACACCATCGCGAGGTACACCGCCACGACCTGCCGTGGCGTGAACCCCATCGCCTTGAGAACGCCGATGTGCCGGTAGCCGGAGACGACCGCACCGCTGACGACGTTGCCGACGATGAGGACCGCCACGATCAGCCCCAGGACGCCGAAGACGACGAGGAACGGCACGTACGCGCCGGGCCCGGCGGCGATGGTCTCCTTGACCACGAGGTGCGACTGGGTGGCGACCAGCGCGTCCGGAGGCAGCCCGGTCCGCAGCGCGGCGACGTGGCCGTCGACCTCGCTCGTGGTGCCGGCGTCGGCGAAGCGGTACAACATCTGGACCGTCGTCGGGCGCAGCGCGGCGATCCGGTCCGGCGCCACCCAGGCGTCGGCGGTCCGGCTGATGCTGTAGCCACGGCCGACCACGGTGAACGTCGTGCCGTCGGCGAGGGTGACCCGGTCGTCCTCGGGCCGGAACCGTGCCTGGTAGCCGGCGGCCGGCGGCGCCTCGTTCAGCACGACCTCACCCGGCCCGGTAACCCAGCGTCCGTGCCAGATGTCCACGGTGTCGACCGGACCGCCCGGGTCGGCGCGCCCGACGACGGTGAGGGGGCGGCCCTGCAGGCGAGGTACGTTCCCGTCGCGGGACGTGTCGACGGTGGCCTGCCGGAACGGGCCGGCGATCGCCGTGACGTCCGGCCGGTGCCCGGCGAGCTGCGCGTCGGTGACAGCCGCCGCGTCGTACGTCGCGACGACGTGCGCGCCCCGGCGTTCCGCGAACGCCCGGTCGAATGGCGCCGACGAGGCGTCCAGCAGCGCGAGGGCGACCACGATGGACGCGGTGGAGAGCAGCACGACAAGACCGATCACGAACGTCTGCAGCCGGCGGCGGCGTACCGCCGCGCGGGACGCCCGCCACACCGCGCTCACGCCTTCTCCAGGGTGCGCTCACGGGCGATCCGGCCGTCGGCGAGCTCCACCACGCGGCTCGCGCACCGGGTGGCGAGCCGTTCGTCGTGCGTGACGATCAGCAGTGTCTGCCCGATCTGGTTGAGGTCGAGCAGCAGGTCCATCACCTGCTCGCCGGCCCGGCTGTCCAGGGCGCCGGTCGGCTCGTCGGCCAGCAGCAGCGCCGGGCGGTTCATCAGGGCCCGGGCGACCGCGACCCGCTGCCGCTCGCCGCCGCTGAGCGCGGCCGGGTACGCGTTGCGCCGGTCGGCGATGCCCAACTCGTCGAGCAGTTCCAGGGCCCGTTGGCGTGCCGGTCCCGCCTTGCTGCCGGTCAGCTGGGCGGCGAGGGCGACGTTGTCCAGCGCGGGCAGGTCGTCGAGGAGGTTGAAGAACTGGAAGATCATGCCGATCCGGTGCCGGCGGAACAGCGCGAGCCCCGTCTCGTTCTTGCGGCCCAGGTCCTCGCCCTGCACGACGACCGTGCCGGCGGTGGGCCGGTCCAGCCCGGCGATCATGTTGAGCAGCGTGGACTTCCCGCAGCCGGACGGGCCCATCACCGCGACCGCCTCACCGGCCCGGATCGACAGTGACACCCCGTCGAGGGCGGTGGTGTCGCCGTACTCCTTGCGGACTCCGTCGAGCAGTACGACGGTCGCGTCTGTGGTCATGGCAGCAAGCTACGGTCGACGGCACCGGTCGGGCATCCCTCCGGGGATGCAACTCGCCCAGGTCGTCATCCCGGGGATGTACGGCCGTGGACACGGAGGCTGATGCGGCGCCGCGCGGCGGTCTGCGAGGGTATCCGGGTGGGAGCATCCTCGACGGCGTGGCTGGTCGTCGCCCTCGTGGTCGCCACCGCGGGCGCGGGATGGCTGTGGCTCGCGCTGGCTCGGGCGCGGCGGCTGCACCGCCGTGCCGTCGAGCGCCAGGGCTGGCTCCTGGAGCGGGAACGGGAGGCCGCCGCCCGCGCCGCCGTCGACACCGAGCGCGCCCGGATCGCCCGCGAACTGCACGACATCGTCAGCCACAACGTCAGCATCATGGTGGTGCAGGCGGCTGCGGCGCGGGAGATCCTCACGACGATGCCGGGGGAGGCCGCTGCGGCCCTCGAAGCGGTCGAGGGGGCCGGTCGGGGCGCGATGACCGAGTTACGACACCTGCTCGGCCTGCTCGCGCCGCCGACCGACGGACGGGAAGGCCCAACGGCGGCCGACGGTCACAACGGCGACGGCATGCGGCTGGAGCCTCAACCGAGCCTCAGCCGGCTCGGCGTGCTCGTCGACCGGATCGCGTTCGCCGGGCTGCCGGTGGAGGTGCGGATCTCCGGTGAGCCGCGCCCGCTGCTCCCCGGCATCGACGTGACCGCGTACCGGATCGTGCAGGAGGCGCTCACCAACGCGCTCAAGCACGGTGACGGCGGCAGGGCCGAGGTGACGATCCGATACGCCGAACGGTCCCTGCGGGTCGAGGTGCTCAACGCCGGTCCGAGTGTCCTGTCCGGCAGCGCCATGGTGCCACGGGCGCGGCGCGACGGTGACGGCGCGGGCCGCGGCCTGCTCGGGCTCCGGGAGCGGGTAGCCGTCTACGGTGGCGACCTTGACGCGCGCCGACGCCTCGGCGGCGGCTACCGGGTCCGGGCCCGCATCCCGCTGGACCGGCCGTGACACCGCCGGGTTCGACAGCCGCGCCGCGGGTCGTCATCGCCGACGACCAGGAGTTGATCCGTACCGGCTTCCGCCTGATCCTGACCGCGCGCGGGATCGACGTGGTCGGCGAGGCGTGCGATGGCGCCGAGGCGGTGGCCGTCGCACGCCGACTGCGCCCCGATGTCGTGCTCATGGACATCCGGATGCCGGTCATGGACGGGTTGGAGGCCGCCCGCCGCATCCTGGCGCAGAGCCCGCACTGCCGGGTGCTCATGCTGACCACGTTCGACCTCGACCGGTACGTGTACGCGGCCCTGTCCCTCGGCGCGAGCGGCTTCCTGCTCAAGGACGTCACCGCCGAGCACCTCGCCAACGCCGTCCGGCTCGTCGACACCGGCGACGCGCTGCTCGCCCCGTCGATCACGCGGCGGCTCGTGGAGCGCTTCGCCGTCGCCGACCAGCGCCCGGCCGAACAGCCGGGGCGCCGCCGCGACCTCGAAGGGCTGACGCCTCGTGAGCGTGAGGTGCTGACGCTGCTCGGCCGTGGCCTGTCCAACACCGAGCTGGCGCGGGTCCTGACCCTGAGCGAGGCGACGGTCAAGACCCACGTCGCCCGCATCTTCGCCAAGCTGTCGCTGCGCGACCGGGCACAGGCGGTGGTCGTGGCCTACGAGGCGGGTCTGGTCACCCCCGGGGAGCTGTAGGCGCGCAGACTGTGCGGATGCGGACCGAGCTGCGAGCAGTGGACACCTCGTCGGCGCCGGACCTCGTCCTGCGGCCCTGGCGCGCGGACGACCTGGACGCGCTGATCGAGGTGTATCGGGATCCGGTGCTGCAACGGTGGACCCGGCACCCGGTGACCACCGCCGACCAGGGACGGCAGTGGCTGAAGCAGACCCAGCAGGACTGGGACGACGGCCGGCGGTTCAGTTTCGCCGTGCTGGAGGACGTCGCGGACGGTCCACGACTGGTGGCGAACGTGGTGCTCAAGGGGGTCACGCCCGGCGGGCCGGCGGCCGAGGTCGGCTACTGGACGGCGGCGTGGGCGCGCGGCCGGGGCGTCGCCCCGCGCGCGGTCACCGCGCTCAGCCGGTGGGCGTTCGCGCAGTTCACCGGGCTCGAGCGCCTCGACCTGCTGCACCAGGTGGACAACCCGGCCTCCTGTCGGGTGGCGGAGAAGAGCGGCTACCTCTTCCAGGAGGTGCTGCCGGCCTATCCACCCTTCCCGCGCGACGGCCACCGGCACGCGTTGACCGCTTCCGGGCCTGTCGCCGCCACGGTGTCCGGCGACGCCCGGTAGGGCGGGTCAGTCCAGCGCGGCGCGCCAACTCCACGAGGTGCGCCGCGCCCGACCGGGCAGCTCACCACGGCCGGTCATCCACAGCAGCACCTCGGGTGCGGCGCCGGCCGGCGCGTCCGGGAAGAGCCGCCGCAGCACCAGGGCGCTCAGCCGTCGCGGCGGCTGCCACGACACACCGAGGCCCAGGGTGATGTCGTGCGTGTGCAGCAGGGTCTCGGCCACTCCCATCGCGGCGAAACCGGCCGGGTCGCACGGGCCGAAGTGCCAGGCCCGTGCGTCGGGTGGGGCGGCGTCGACCGCGACGGCGAGCAGCCCGGCGCAGGCGCGCACCACGGTCAGCACCTGCGCCGGCGTCGCGTCGGGGGAGACCCGCAGGTCGTACGGCAGGTAGCCGTCATCCGGTCGGCCGGTGACCTGGCCGGCGTAGCCGAGCAGGTCGTGCGCCACGTGGGCCGCGGTGGTCCAGCAGCTCCAGGTCAGCGTGCCGGCCGGCACCGACCAGTCCCGCTCCCGGTGCGGGTCGAGCACCCGGGTCATCTCCTCGGTCGCGTCCCGCACGGCGGCGCCGTCCATTCCTGTCACCCGTCGACCCTCGCAGCGCCCGCCGGTCGCCGCAACGGGAATCGGCTCAGCTGCGCGCGGGCGACCACCCGTCGGCGACGAGCCGGGAGGCGTCGCCGCCTTCGCCGTGGAAGAGGACGCCGGTCCGGTCCGCCGCGACGACCCGGTCGACGTAGACCCCACGCCCCTGCCCGGAGCCGTCCGTGCTGCTGCTCCACCGCAGGTGGGTGGCATGGTCGGGCAACGTCACGGAGACCTGCCACCAGACCCGGCCGCCGTAGCCGGTCACCGTGCCGTCGGCGCTCCACCGTCGCCCGGCGTCGCGCAGCCGCATGGTTGCCGGCACCCAGGTCTGCCCCCCGTCGGTGGAGATCTCGAACCGCGCGCTGTCGTAGCGGGGCTCGGTGTCGTACCAGAGCAGGAAACTCGCCGTCCCACCCCGCGCCGGCCGGCGCAGTGGGGCGGTGAGAGTGCTCGTCGCGGAGTCGCGTGGTTCGGCCCGCCAGGCGCTGGCCGAGCGCGGGCGCACCGGCATCGCCTCCGCGAGGTCCCGCGCGACCGCGCGGCGGGCCACGTTGTTGCTGCCCCAGCCACGATCGGGGTGCACCCGGTTGCTGAGCAGGATGACGAACGAGTGGGAGAGCGGGTCGATGACGATGGACGTCCCGGTGAAACCGGTGTGCCCGAAGCCCACCGGCGAGGACAGGCCCATCATGTACCAGTGCTTGTTCAGTTCGAAGCCGAGCCCGCGGTCGCTCTCCGGGTAGGCCGACTCCAGCGGCGCGTTGTAGTTGACCAGCATCGCGCGCACCGTGTCCGACCGTAGGATCCGGCGGCCACGGTACTCACCGCCGTTGAGCAGTGACTGGCAGAGGACGGCCAGGTCCGCCGCGGTGGAGAAGACCCCGGCGTGCCCGGCCACCCCGCCGAGCGACCAGGCGTTCTCGTCGTGCACCTCGCCCCAGACCATGCCGCGCCCGGCGTACGGCTGGTATTCGGTCGCGGCGATCCGCGACCGTCGCTCCGGGCCCGGGTTGTAGCCGGTGTCGGACATGCCCAGCGGCCCGGTCACGCCGTCACGGACCAGGTCGGCCAGCGGCCGGCCGGTGACCCGTTCCACCAGGACGCCCAGTGCGATCAGCCCGAGGTCCGAGTAGACGTACCGGGAACCGGGCGTCGCACCGGCGGCCAGTGGCGTGGCGAGCGCGGCGGCGAACCGCTCGGCCGGCGTCGGGTACCTGCTCCACAACGCCGTGAACGCGGGCAGACCCGACGTGTGGGTGAGCAGCATCCGCACGGTGACCGCCGCCTTGCCGCCGGCGGCGAACTCCGGGACGTACCGGGCGACCGGCGCGTCCAGCTCCACCCGAGCCCGTTCCACCTGCTGCATGGTGACGATCGTGGTGAACAGCTTTGACACCGACGCCAGGTCGAAGATGGTGTCCGGTCGGGTCGCGATCTGCTGGTCGGCGGGGAGTTCCACGCCGACCAGGCCGGGCGGTGGCCCGACGGCGGCGTACCGCACCGCGCTGCCGGCGGCGGCGTGCTGCACGATCACGCCGTCCTTGGCCGCCAGGACCACCCCGCCGGCGTACGCCGGGTATCCGGGATGGTCCGGCGTCGGCTGGAGGTACCCGGCCAGGTCGGCGGGGAGGCGGTCCACGTGCTCCGGGAGCAGACCGACCTGGCGGGCGTTGCCGCGGCGCAGCGTGTCGTGCCGGAACTGGATGTCGGCGGGAGTGACGGTCGGCGGTCCGGACGGGGCCGGGGGTGACGCGGCCACCCCGGCGGTGGCTGGCAGCGTCGTGCCCACGACCGCCAGGGCCAGGCCGAGCGCGATTGAGCGGAGCGGACGACGGGTCGACCTGGTCATGACCGCACTCCTCAGTAGAGCAGGTAGGGCCGGCGCTGCCGGTTGAAGGTGGCCAGCTCGTCGGCCCAGGCGCCGACGACGTCGTCCACGTCGGCTCCGGCGTCGATCTGGGTACGCAGTCGCGGCGAGCCGGTGAGCTTGTCGATCCAGTACGGGCGCACCGTGTCCCACGAGTCCCTCCGCCAGGCGAACGCCGGGTACTTGTGCGCCTCCACCAGCATCGCCACGCCGGTGCGGATCGGGTCGTACACCGCCGGGTCGACGACCTTGACCTCGACGCCGGCGCAGAGCTTGTTGAGCAGCGCGGGCTTCTGACCCGCCGAGGTCGGCGAGAAGTACGCCTCGCGGAACTCGACCCCGGGCAGGTTCCGGGCGTTGAGCCGGTCGCCCCAGTGGTGGTCGAAGTCGGTCGCCAGCCCACCGATCAGCTCGAACGGGCGGCACGTGCCGCGCCCCTCGGTGATCGACGCGACGCCTTCGAACAGGCCGGTGCCCGGGTAGACGAGGGCGGTGTCCGGGGTGGGCATGTTCGGGCTGGGCATCACCCAGGGCACGCCGGTGTCGGCGGCGAGGTCGTCGCGCTTCCAGTGCCGGCACCGCACCACGTGCAGATCGACCGGTCGCCCCGCCTCGGCGGGCAGGAGGGTGGCGTTGAAGAACCGGGCCAGCTCCCCGACGGTCATCCCGTGCTGCTGGATGATCTCCTTCAGCCCGACACCCGAGGTGTACGGGGTGGTCATCATCGGCCCGTACGCCCGGCCGCCGATCGGGTTGGGACGGTCCAGCACGACGTAGCGTCTGCCGACCCGGGCCGCGGCCACCATCGAGGTGTACATCGTCCAGATGTAGGTGTAGAAGCGGACCCCGACGTCCTGGATGTCGAAGACCACCGTGTCCACCCCGGCCTCGGTGAACATGGCTTCCCACCGGGCCTGCGAGGCGCCGTACGCGTCGTACACCGTGATGCCGGTGCGGGCGTCCACGCCGGTGCCCTCGCTCCCGCCTGCCTGCGCGGAGCCGCGGAAACCGTGCTCGGGGCCGAACGCCGCGACCAGTTGGACCCGGCCGGAGCCGTGCATCAGGTCGACGAGATGCCGGTAGGCCGCGTCCACGCCGGTCGGGTTGGAGACGACGCCCACCCGCTGGCCGGCGAGCTCGGCGAACCTCGAGGACACCAGCTCGTCCAGGCCGGTGCGGACCCGCCGGCCACCGGGGCTGGCCGCCGCGGGCGTCACGGCCGCGCCGACGCCGAGCGCCCCCGCACCCGCACCGACCGCGCCGACCGCGCCGACCAGGAAATTCCTCCGCTGCATTGGTTGCCTCCTACCAGCTCAGGCCGTGGCCGTAGGGGTAGAGCACGGAGCCCGATCCCTCGGCCGTGGGGATCGTGACGGGCAGCCGCCCGCTCGGGGACAGCTCGCCGTGCAGCGCCCGGACGAGGGCGTCCATCGCCGCCCGGGTGTACGAGTACGTCGCCAGGTAGGTGGTCACGCCCGGCAGGTACGCGATGTCGTAGGGATCGCGGACCGCCACGACAACCACGGGCTTCCCGGTCGCGAGCAGCGCCGCGACGAGGCGCTGCTGGGTGGCGCGCGGGTCGCTGACGGTGGTGTCCCACGCCTTGTTCACCAGCACGACGGTGA
This sequence comes from Micromonospora sp. U21, assembly GCF_018070045.1. Lineage (GTDB taxonomy): Bacteria > Actinomycetota > Actinomycetes > Mycobacteriales > Micromonosporaceae > Micromonospora. The sequence continues at coordinate 33,439 of NZ_JAGPYK010000035.1, read as the reverse complement.
GGTCGTGCTCGGCGGCCTGGGTGGCCGTCGCGGCGATCACCGCGTCGGAGGGCAGGGTCGCCGGCCGGGCGGTGGCCCGGGCGCCGCGGGCCGTGAACCCGGCGGCGACCGTCGCGACCGGGGCGAAGGCGGCGCTGTCCCAGCCGGTGACCAGGACCGACCGGTCGGCGCGGGGCAGCGGCAGGGTTGCGGCGTCGTTGCGGACGGCGGTGAGCGTCGGGTCGGTGACCCGGGTGACCGCGGCGAGGTGCTCCGGTGCCCCGACCGTCCGTACCGCCTCTTCGACGTCAACCAGCGGCGACCGGGCCAGACCCTGGCGGTACTTCATGCCGAGGACGCGACGCACCGACTCGTCGATCCGTCGTTCGGTGAGTTCGCCGGTGGCGACGGCGCGCAGCACCGCGTCCCGCGCCAGCGCGAGGTTCGGCGGCATCAGGAGCTGGTCGGCGCCGGCCTTGAGCGCCAGTACGGGCACCCGCTCGTCGCCGTACTTCGCCCGCACGCCGGCCATGTTGAGCGCGTCGGTGACGATGACGCCCCGGAAGCCGAGTTCACCGCGCAGCACTCCGGTGAGGATCGTCGGAGACAACGTCGCGGGGTCGCCGGAGGGGTCGAGCGCGGGGATCACGATGTGCGCGGTCATGATCGATTCGACGCCGGCCCTGATCGCCCGCCGGAACGGTGGCGCGTCGATGCGGTCCCACTCGGCGCGACTGTGGTTGATCACCGGAAGGCCGGTGTGGCTGTCGGTGGCCGTGTCGCCGTGCCCGGGGAAGTGCTTCGCCACGGCGGTCACGCCGGCCCGGTCCTGGAAGCCGGTGACCTGGGCGGCGGTGAGGTCGGCCACCAGGGTGGGGTCGGCCCCGAAGGACCGCACGCCGATCACCGGGTTGCCCGCGTTGACGTTCACGTCGGCGATCGGCGCGTACGGCTGGCGGATGCCGACGGCCCGCAGCTCCCGCCCGGTGACGTCCGCCGCGATCCGGGCGGCCCTGGGCGACCGGGCGGCCCCCAGCGCCATCGCCCCGGGGAACTGGGCGGCGGGGGAGGGCATCCGCAGAACCGTGCCCTGCTCCTGGTCGGTGGAGATGAGCAGGGGCACCCGGCCCTTCGCGCCGTCGCCGAGGGCGGCCCGCTGGACTCCATTGGAGAGGGTGGCGATCTGGCGGGGACTGTCCAGGTTGTGCGACCAGGAGAAGTAGCAGACGCCGCCGAGGTGGTACCGCTCGATCACCTCGGCCGGTGTCTCCACACCGAACGCGGCGAGGTTCGCGGCCCGGTCGGCGGCAGTGGGGGCGGTGGCGTCACCACCGTAGACGTAGGTGGAGAAGAGCTGGCCCACCTTCTGTTCCAGGCTCATGTGCCGCAGCGTCGACGTGACCCAGCCGTGCTCGGCGGTCATGGGGCGCGCCGGGGTGGCGGCCTGGGCGGGGATGGGGGCGAGGGTGACCGCCAGTGTGGCCACCAGGGTGGTCGCGGTAACGAGTCGGGTCTGCATAGACGCCTCTCAGTCCGGGTGGCTGAAACTTAGCTACGCGTCCAACGCCCGTCAAGAAGCTAACCTACAAATGCTGGTGGCGATCGCGGGAAGTTCCCGGTCGCCGGCTGATCAGCCGGCTGCTCCGGGCGCGGCTGCCCGGATCTGGTCTCCCGTCGGTACCCGGCCTTTTCGGCCACCCGTACTTGGCGCTACCGCTAGCGGTACTCGGTGGTACGGTATAGCGGTACTCGGTGGTACGAGGTACCGGGGGACCGAAGAGGAGCCGGGATGGACGACCTGACGGAGATGCTGAAGGGCACGCTCGAGGGCTGCGTGCTCGAAATCATCGGCCGCGAGGAGACCTACGGGTACGCCATCACGCGTCGGCTGAACGAGCTCGGCTTCGCCGACGTCATCGAGGGGACGGTGTACACGATCTTGCTGCGACTGGAGAGGAACGGACTCGTCCAGGTGACGAAACGACCGTCCGAGGTGGGCCCGCCGCGCAAGTTCTACGCGCTCAACGACGCCGGGCGCGAGGAACTCGCGACGTTCTGGGCGAAATGGGAGTACGTCTCGGCACGCATCGACAGGCTCAAGGAGGGCGGGAGATGAGCTTCTGGGAGACCATCACAGGCAGCGACCTCACCAGGGAGTGGAAGGTCTTCGAAGCCCGGGCAGAGGCATTGCCGGCCGACCACCAGGCGGCCTGGAAACAGATCAAGGGCCACCTCTTCCCCTACGCGGGCTTCACAGGTCGCAACCTGATGCCGATCCTCGACGCCGCCCTGGGGCTGCTCGAAGAGGCATCGGCGGACGGGCAGAGCATCCGCGAGGTGCTCGGCGACGACATCCCCGGCTTTTGCAGGGCGTTGGCCGGCGGTGAGGGGGCCCGGACCTATCGCGACCGGTGGCGCGAGCAGTTGAACCGGAACATCACAAGGAAATTGGGCCGGCTAGGAGGCTGACGTGGGCATCCAGGACATCATTGAGGGCAAGAAGCAGTGGCGGGCGCACCTGGCTCGGGTCAAGGCGCTCCCGCCGGATTACCAGATCGTCTACAAGGAGATGCAGAGGTACCTGTTCAAGGTGGGACCGATCGACCTGCCTGACGGGCCCCTGCTCCCCGGGATCGTCGACTTCTTCGAGGAGGGCGTCACGGCCGGCAAGGGGGTTGTGGAACTCATCGGCACCGACGTCGCCGCCTTCTGCGACGACCTGGTCAAGGACTCGCGCACCTACGCGGACGTCTATCAGGAGTCCATCAGCGGGAACCCCGGCACGGACGGGAAGTAACACCCGTCGTCATGACATCGGGCGTAAGCCCGCACGACGCGCTGGCAAGCCGAGTAGCTCGCCGGCGCGTCGGCAGATTCTGCGCTTTCCCCCAGGGCCTGTGTCAACGAGAGCGCAGACCGCCACCACTACTTTCGCGGTGACTCCAAGGCTTCGGTGACGCCGCGGATGCCGGCGCGGATCATCTCGCCGTACGGGTCGTCCGGCAGCTGCCCGACGAAGCGCTGGGCCATGACCAGGTGCTCCCGGGCCACGGTGGTGTTGCCCAGGCGCCGGTGAACGTCGGCGAGGTTGAGGTGCAACGACGGCAGGAACCCCTGAACCTGCAGCGAGTGGTGGTGCTGCCGGGCACGTTCGTCGGTCAGCTCGGAAACGGCGGCCAGGGCGCGCTCGTCCCAGCTCAGTTCGGCTTCGGCGGTGTCCTGAAGGTCGGCGAGGTAGTGCGCGAGCGTGCAGCGGTGGAAAGCGTCACCGTCGGCGCCGATCTCGTCCCACAGCGCGGTGAGCATGTCGCGGGCGCGAACCTGCTGCCCTGATCGGCCGAGCTGCACCGCGTCGATGATGCGGCTCATGGTCGGATCGGGCGTCGGCAGATCGTCGTGGTCGTCCATTGCCGGAGATGCTCGGGCCTCAAGCCGGTCGAGGGTCAAACGGGCGCCGCATCGCTATTACCGGTTTGCCGGTAACGACAATCCGCTAAATCACCGCCACATAAGGGGCATACCGTGCACACATCATAATGACAGTTCTTGTGCGTAAGGACTCAGGATGGTGCAACGGCGGTCGATGACTCAGGGTGTTAGGTGGCGCCCCCGTTACGTCACTCCCGCGTCGCTCCTGGTCACATGCCCGGTGAGCCGGTATCCGCGACGCCTGCTCGGGCAGGAGCGTCCGTACCGAAGGGACCCAGGGTCAAGCGTCGATCAGGCCGATCGGCGGCACGAACGCCGTACCGGCCCCAGCCACTCCTCCGACCCGGCTTGGCTCAAGACAGCGTCGGGTGCGACGGCGGTGCAGATCGCGCACTCGCCGCGGCGTGGTGCGCGGGATATCGAGTCGGCGCATGACGACGCCGAGTTGGAGGTGTTGAAAGCTGCGGCTCGGTATCGTCCGACAGCCGGCCAGGCCTGGTTCCCGACCAGCACGGCGTGTCCTCACCGACCACGACCGCGTTCCAGGTGCGGGTCGGGCCGTTCATGGCATCGCACCCCTCGTGAACCGCGGTCAGAATGTGGCGATCGGGTTGACCGGGCTGCCGGACGTACCGGCGAAGCGGACCGGCGCGACTGCGAGGTGGAAGTCCCACTGGCCGAGCTCGGCAGCCGTTGTCGCGCACAACTCCAGGTCACAGTTGTCGAGCATCCACAGACCCATCGCGACGAGACTCACGGCGTGAACCGGCATCAACACGTCTTCGTACCCCGACGGCTGAACGTCCTGGGGGGTGTCAGCGCCGATCAGCGCGACGCCGCGTTCATGTAGCCACGGCAGGCATGACGCGTGCCAGCCGGCCTGCGTGAAACCGCTGGCCTCACCGGCCTCGTGCCGGAAGCGGCCATAGCCGGTCCGCAGGAGTACCGCATCGCCGGATCGCACCCGTACACCCTGGCGACGCTCGGCCTCCTCGAGATCGTCGGGAAACACACCCTGCCCCGGTTCCAACCACGGCACCTCGCGGGCCCTCGCAACGTCCAGCAGGACACCACGCGTGATGATTCCATTCGCCGCCGCCGTGACGGCCGCCCACGCCGATCCCGTTGCGGCGTCGACCAACGAGTGCGACCGCCCGTTGTACATCGTGCCGTCCCAGAAGATGTGGCACGGCGAGTCGACGTGGGTGAGGGTGTTGCCGTGGAACGTGATGCCGAGCCGCTCGGACGAAAAACCCCAACGCCGGTCGGCGTGGAAGCCGGGCACCGGCATGTTCTCGGCACCCGGCATGTCGGCGGCGCACGGGCACGTCGTCGTCGACCGCTCCATGTCTTGCGGTACGGCAACCTCCCACGCGCAGGACACGCTCCTGCCGTGGCGCACGGCCCGCGCCGCCGCCAGCCGGACGTCGTCGGTGATGTGGTTCAGAGTCCCGAGCTCGTCATCGTCGCCCCACCGTCCCCAGTTCGACAGCGTGTTGAAGTACCCGAGCACGTCGTCCTGTGTGGGCATCGGTCGCCCTGACGTCATCCCAGCATCGACTCCTCCGGTCACGCGGTTCGAGGCACCGCAGGTAGGGTATCCCGCCGCCGCCGCCGGACCGAAGACCGCAATGACTGGTCGATCAGACGACTCGTCCGCACCGCCGGCGCCGCGATCACCCAAGGTGCGCACCAACTCCTGGCCGGCAGCGCCGCCGATCTGCTCGCCATCTCGCCACGTGTTCGCGGGATGACCACACGAAGGCGCTGTCAGCTGACGGGCTTGCCGAACCAGCGGGAGAGGTGGTCGTCCAGGTCCTGCTGATCGTCGCCGATCCAGGCGACGTGGCCGTCGGGGCGCAGCAGGACGCACGGAACATCCAGCACCGCGGTGGGATCCCCGAGATAGTCGACCCGGTCCGACCAGCCGCCGACGGTCAGGCGTTCGGTGCGGTCCAGCAGCAGGCCACAGCCGCGATGCAGCAGGCCGTAGAGGTGGCCCTGTTTCACCTCGATGTCGTGCAGGCGGCGGCCGAGCAGGTCGGGGCCCGCGCCGAAGTCGTAGCGGATGCCGATCGCGGTGATCTTCTCGATCAGGTAGCGGTTCACCTCGTCGAAGTCCATCAGTTCGGTGAGCAGCCTGCGCGCGGCCTGCGGGCCCGGTTCGGTGGACAGCAGTTCCATCTGGGCGCGGGTGTTGTCCAGCACGTCCTCGGCGACCGGATGACGTTCGGCCTGGTAGGTGTCCAGCAGTGTTTCCGGCGCCCAGCGGCGGATCTGTGCGGCCAGTTTCCAGCCGAGGTTGAATGCGTCCTGAACGCCCAGGTTGAGGCCCTGTCCGCCGATGGGTGGATGGATGTGTGCCGCATCGCCGGCCAGCAGCACCCGCCCGACCCGATAACGTTCGGCTAGCCGGGTGGCATCGCCGAAGCGGGACAACCAGCGCGGGGAGTGCACGCCGAAATCGGTTCCGGCGATGGTAAGCAACTGTTGTTTGAAATCCTCGAGAGTGGGCGGTTCCGCGCGGTCGCTGACTCCCGCGGCGGGGACTACGACGCTATAGACCCCTGCGCCGAAGGGCCGGAGCCAGAATGGCTGATGGGTTTCGCGGATTTCGGTCACCTTGGCGGCGATCTCGTCCCACGGCATGCCCACTTCCATCTCGCCCATCAGCGTCTCGGTCCGTGCCGGCTCGCCGGGGAAGCCGACGCCGAGCAGTTTGCGCACCGTACTGCGCCCGCCGTCACAGCCGACGAGGTATCGCGAACGCAACTGTTCCCCGTCGGCCAGTTCGACGGTCACACCCTCGTCGTCCTGCTCGAAACCGGCGACCGCGCTACCGCGCCGGACCTGCGCACCCAGTTCGATCGCATGCTCTTCGAGCAGGTGAACGATGACCGGATGCGGGATGCCCAGCAGATAGGCGTACGCGGAATCCAGGCCCTCGGGCGCGGGTTTGTCGATGGCGGCGAAGAAGCCGCCGGCCGGACGCTGTCTTCCGTGTTCGAGAATGCGCTCCAGCAGTCCGCGCATCGCCATCAGCTCGAGACTGCGAATGTGCAGACCGACTATGCGGACGAACGACGCGGGCTCGGTCTCCTTCTCCAGGACGAGTACCCGCACATCGTGCAGCCGCAGTTCGGCGGCCAGCATCGCACCGGTCGGCCCGCACCCGGCAATGATCACGTCGAACATGAGGGGCGCCCGATCGGTGCCGGAGGCCGACGACGGCTCGGTGGTGAACCGCAGAGAGTGCATAGGTGTTGCCTTTCGGGAGTGCCTTGTTGGCGAGGCGCTCCCGGCGACACCTACGTCAATCGCCCGGCCGTGACAGGAAGGGGGAGCACCCACATCGATACAACGTTCATGGGTCTCACCTCCTCGGGCGGTGTCGCGGTCAACTGGAAGCTACCAGCCCGATGCGATCCCGCCCACCCCTTTCGCCCGGCACGTGATCACGACTCCAGACCGGACACCGCTCCGCCTTGCCCGACGACGCCCGGCCTCCGGCTCGGCTCGATCGACACATCTGAACCGCTGACCGCCGGACGACCTCGCGCCTGCAAGGAGGGGTAGGAGATGTGGACCACGCTGACGAGCGAGCCCGGAATCAGGATCAGCTTCGCTTCTGAGGCGGTGCGCGGATTGTCCCCGGGACCGGTCCATGCCAACGGGCGCTGAAGCACGATGTCGCGCCGGGCGGGATCCCGGTCGGTGGAGACGTACCGCAGCCGTCCCTCCACGAGCCGGCCGTCCGTCAGTTCGATCGCCAGGAACGGTTTGCGCCCCTGTGGAGAACGGTCGGTGAGCGCCCGTACGGCAACCGTGCCCTCACGCATTCCCGCGCCCTGTCGCTGTGTTGAGCGCTTGCCAGCGAACGAGCCGGCGAGAGTACTCAGCACGAGGCTGAGCGTCATGCTGAGTGCGGCGGACGCGACCCAGGACCACGGCCGGTCGCGGAAGTCCTCCGGCGTCGTGACGACTGTGTCCAGCGTGACCAGGGCGGGAATCAGCTCGCCCAGGGCTGCCGTGATCACGAGACCGACGACGGTGGTCAGGGCGCCCACGCTGAAGAGTTCCACGACCTCGGTGGTCGATGACCGGGCGTCCTTGGGGGAGAACCGGACGAACGCCTGGTGAAAGGCGAACCCGGGGGTCAGGGCGGCGAGCAGGAGCACCGCGGCGATGACGCTACCCGGCATCGGCTGCTTCCGGCTCGTCCGGCGTCTGCGGGATCGCCGTACCGGACGGCGGTGGCCCGGTCACCGCCGGCGGGAGTTCGACGTCATCTGCGTCGAGGTCCTCCCAGACGTACTCCCGGTCGGCGAGACCGCCGAAGTCGTCGAAATTCTCCCGCCCAGTCGACTCCGGTCCCTGCGGGGACTCCGCGCGACGTTCCTCATGCGACACTGCGCTGCTCCTGCTCGTCAGAGATGGACTGGTAAACGTCGGTGAACTGCGTGGTGATGCTGATGAGCCCTGCCCACAGCCAGGGCGGTACCGGCCCGCGCTCGCGCCGCCAGCGACGCTGGGCCGCGCGCAGAGCGGAGGAAGGGGGCACACCGTCGGCGAGCAACCGGTAGAGGATCGCCAGGATCCCGGCGGTGGGATGGCTGTACACCGGATTGGCGGTCGGGCCGTCGGGCAGGGGGAAGATGCCGCCGATCACCGTCTCGGCTCCGCGACAGAGGGCCGCCGTGGGAATGCCCAGCGGATCGGTGCCGTGGCGTTCGTCGAGTTCGGCGGAGAGGCAGGCGTTGATCATCAGGAGCTGCGGGAATCGCAACGTCAGCATGCGGGCTGCCGACAGCACCGTGTGACGGTCCAGCTTGAGGGCGTGTGCCAGGCCGGGGCGGCTGTTGCCGTGCACGGACACCACGGCGAGCGCGAGTGGAGCGCTGGCAGGGTCGAGGGCGTTCAGGAAGGTGGTGGGCTGGATCGCGTACTCGATGTCCGCGCCGTACGCCGCGTCCAGAGCTGCCCGCTCAATGGTCAACCCCTCCCGGTGGACGCCGGCCAGATAGGCGAGGGCCCGTACCGGGGCAGCCGGTGGTGGCGTCGGCGTGGTTGCCGGTTCCGGGGGATCCTCGACCAGGGACAGGCTGGGCAGCATGGCGAGTACGGCACGGTCCGCCAGGTACCCCTCAGCGTGCCCCGGCTCGACCTTCACCGCGGCCCACGGCACCCGCCACAGGATCGAGTCGGGTATGAGCAGCAGCCTGGGCACCTCTCCGCCCGGGTCCTGTTGCGCCAGCAGCGCCACCAGGTCGGCCGGCAACAGGAGCCCCGCCAGGTCGGTCCACGCGACGCTGTCGCCGTTGCGGAGATGGTGAAACCGAGGAGTCTTCCGCCAACCGGGTGCATCCGCCCGAACGCCTTCGGCCGCACCGACAGTCGACGGCGACTCCTCGTCGCTGCCGGGGTCTCGCCGGGGTTCCGCCTCCGGATCCGGTCCGACCGACAGGTCGGCGAGCCCGGCGACTTCGCCTATCAGCCGCGCCTGCCGCGCGTCCACCGGATGCAGGAAGGGGCGTCGGACGCCGTCGGGCGTCGTCCACAGGCCCGCGACGTGCATTGTGTCCCCATCTATCAGCAACCGCGTCTGCAGTACGTGTGTCTGCCACCGCACCGCCCAGGGTCCCGCGTCAGTGGGCGAGGCGGCCGTCCTGCCCTGCATGGAGCGTCGGAACCGGAGCGACACCAGACCCTCGAGGCGCTCATGGCACGCTGCCACGTCCTGCCGGCCGGCGGCCGCGACGGTCGCGGCCTGCGGGCTCTCCTCCTGCATGCCGAGGGTCAGGGCTTCGGAGACGGTACCCTCACGTGTCGCGATGGCGGCCAGCACCTCGACGATGCCCTGCAGGCTGGCTTCACCCAGATCATCGGGCTCGTCGACGAGGAGCTCACCGCGCAGCATCTGGCGTAGCGCGGTCCGGTTTCCGAGATCCAGCAGCGTGGCGAAGCCGTCGGTGGCCGCCACATCGCCACGCAGATGCAGTGCGTAGGCGCATTCGAACGCCGAGACTTCGTCCTCGCTGTAGATGTCGACGAAGTACGCCTGGGCATTGCGCCATCCCCAACCCCCGCGCAGGTCGGCCACCTCGTGCATCGTCCGCAGGTACCAGCGCAGCGCCTCGTGATGATCGCCGTGTGCCTCGGCCAGCTTGGCGAGGGCGACGAAGTGGCGCAGCCGGTGCGGCAGTGTGGCGTTGCCCCGCCGGTACGCGTCGGTGGCTTCGGTGACGAACCTCTTCGCGTCGTCGATCCGGCCCTCGTGGAGCGCCCACCGGGCCAGCATGTCGCAGGCGATGCCGTGTTGAGCGTGGCACCGCCACCGGATCGCCAGCTCGCGGGCGGTCATCATGTGGTCGGCCATGCGAACCGCATCGTCGTCGTTCAGCGCAATCACGGTGCGGAACAACTCCGTGCGGACACGGCTCAGCCGGTACATCCGACCGCCGCCGACCCGCACGGCTTCGGTCAGGGTCCGGTAGGCATCAGCGTTGCTGCCCCGGATCAGCTGTATCTTGCCGAGCTTCTCCAGCGCCTCCGAGTGAGCTGCACGGTCCCAGCGCTGCTCGTGCACGGCGACAGCGATCTGCATCTCGTGCTCGGCCCTCTCCAGGTCCCCCTGGGCTTCCGCGATGGCGCCGCGGACCATGGCGAACGCGCCAACCAGCAACGGTGCTCGTGTCATGGCCGGGGCGGCGGCGACAGCGTCCAGGATCTCAACGGCAGCGGCGACGTCCCCATGCTGAGCGATGGTCTCGGCTTGATGGACCCGGCCGTAGAGAGACCCTGCCTCCGGATCCTGCCCCAGCATCACGAACGCGTCGACGAGGCGGCGAATGCCATCCCACAGTGCGACGAGGACCGTCGCGCCGATGACGAGGACGACGATGAGCACCGCCACCGCCGGCCACCGGCCGGCCCGGACGACGAGCGACAGCGAGTATCCGAGCAGGCCCGCGGCGAGAAGCGTGCCCCACGCTGGAATGCGGGCTCTTGTCCGGGCGCTTCGTGGATCGCGGAAACCCATCATCACAACCGTCCCGTGTGGAGGCCGGTCAGCATACGGCTACGTTGACCGCCGTCGCTGTCTGTGTCCGGACACTCCAGGGGCTCCTGCGGCACTGACGACGCCGGTAGCCGTCGCGGCCACGGTGCCGGGCTACGAACGGCCGTACGCGGCGCGTGCCTGGGCCACCTCGGCCGCCGCGCGCTCACGCCACCGGCGCTGGGCCTCCCGGTTGCACGCCCGGCAGACCCGGCGGTAGCGGCCGGTGGCGGGGTCCAACTCGCGGTCGTGGCCGTTGCCGCACTGCGGTGCCTGCGACCGGCTGCGACAGGTCTCCGAGCGGCTGACCTGGCGCAGGTGCGTCGGCTCGATGCAGTCGGCGAGGCCGCAGATCTGGTCGACGTCGAGGGTGGGGTCGTACCCGCCGACGAGGACCACGAACGCGGCGATGTGCGCCCATGCCCGTCCGGCGACCTTCTGGTGGACGCCGCGTCGCTGACCGTAGCCGTGGATGACGAGGCAGCCGTCGTCGGTGCGGTGCGAGCGCCCCAGCAGGTACGCGCGCAGCGAGTCCTCGGTGTGGTACCGGGACAGACCCTTCACCGCGGCGAGCACGCCGTCACCGTACCCGTACCCCCTTGCCGTAACCTGCCGCGGCCGTGCCACCTGCGGGCGCGGCCGCCGCGGTGGTCGTCGGGGTTAGGGCCTGTGTCAAAGTCCTCGGTCGAGCCGAGGCGGAGTCCAGACGGCGGTCCGGCAAGGCGGAGATTGGCCCGGATACCGGTGTTGTATCCGGGCCAATCTCCAACGCGGCCGGTCGTCGTCTGGGCCCGCCGCAGGCCGGCCAGGGGCTTTGACACTGGCCCTAGCGCCCGAGCCACTCCCGGTAGGCGGTGGGCGCGATGACGGCGCCGTCGGTGGCGATGAGGACGTCGCCGGGCACGGCGGCGAACATGCCGGCGCTGTCGTCGGTGACGACGGTGCGCTGGTCACCGCGGGCCGTGAGGGTGATCCTGCCCAGTTCGTCGAGCGGGAAGACGTCGGGCCCGGCGATGTCGCGCGTGCCCTGAAGTGGGGCGCCCATGCTGACGTCGGCCACGGCCTGTGCGACGTCGGCCGCCGCGATGGGCTGCAGCGGATTGCTGGGCAGGCGGACGGCGTTCTCGTCGGCGGTCCAGGACATGACCGCGTCCATGAACTCGAAGAACTGGGTGGCGCGGACGATTGAGTACGGGACGGGACCGGCCTTGAGGATGTCCTCCTGGAGGACCTTGGCGCGGTAGTAGTCCAGGGCGGGAACCTGGTCGACGCCCACGATCGAGAGGATGACCGCGTGGCCGACACCTGCACGCTCGGCGGCGGCCAGCAGGTTGTCCATGGTCGTGCGGAAGAAGGCGGGGGAGGCCTCGTCGAAGGTCGGCGAGTTCGTCAGGTTGACGACGACCTCGGCGCCCTCGAGCGCCTCGGACAGACCCTGTCCGGTGAGCAGGTCCACCCCGGTGGACAGCGAGAGCGGCACCGCCTCGTGCCCGGCCTCGCGCAAGATCGTGACGACCTGTGAACCGATGAGGCCGGTTCCACCCAACACAGCGATCTTCATGTCCAGCACACCTTTCCCTGCGGATATGGCTCTTCTGGGGTTATGTGTCCGGCTGCTTCGTTGGAGCCGTTACTCGGACCCCCCATGTCCGAGAACTATACTCGGACATGGATCGTCCGAGTAACGGGGTGTGGCTAGGGTGAAACCATGAAGATGTCCGGCGGGGTCGAGTGGGCGCTGCACTGCTGCGTCGTCCTCACCACCAGCAGCAGGCCGGTCCCGGCGGCCAAGCTCGCGGAACTGCACGACGTCTCCAGCAGCTACCTCGCCAAGCAGCTCCAGTCGCTCGCCCGCGCCGGCCTGATCCACTCCGTCCAGGGCAAGTCCGGCGGCTACGCGCTGACCCGCGCACCGGAGAGCATCACGTTGCTCGACGTGGTGCGGGCCGTCGACGGCCCCGGCCCCGCCTTCGTCTGCACCGAGATCCGGCAGCGCGGCCCGTTGGCGACCCCGGCCAACGCCTGCACCAGAGCGTGCCCGGTCGCCCGCGCCATGTGGAGCGCCGAGGAGGCGTGGCGCCAGGCGCTCGCCGCGGTCACGATCGCCGATCTCGCCCGCGACGTCGGCACCGACTCCGGCCCCGAGGCGCTGCCCGCGGTCCGCACCTGGCTCACCGGCGCCACCGACAACTGAACCGCTGTCAGCCGGTGTGGCGCACCTCGGTTTCCCAGATCTGCGCCCACGGACGCCGAAGCCCGCGGCACACGAAGATCGGGCCGCCGTTCTCGTCGTTGTCCACCTCGACCCGCTGGTCCACCCGCCCGGCGAGCACACACTCGTCGAACCAGGCGTTCAGCGGAGCGGAGCGTTCCCAGCCGACGACGATCACCACGTCGGCGTCGGCCGGTGGTCGGCCGAAGTCGACCATGCTGTTGTGCCCGGAGTACGCGCGGGGCAGACCACGGGCCGGGCCGTAGCGCGCCAGCGCCCCCGCCTCGCCGTAGTTGCCGGTCAGGACGACAGCCTGCGAGCGCTCCTCGGGCGGCAGACCACGGTGGACGGTGGCGACGGAGTCGGCGAACGCCGGCCAGCCGATGGTCTCACCGGCGTCGTAGTTGACGTCCACTACGAAGCCGGGCAGCCGGTCGGCCGGCAGCACCGGCAGCAGCAGCACGATGTTGGGCAGCAGCAGGGGCACCGCGCCCAGCGCGAGCAGACCCCGGCGCAGCGTGACCGAACCGCGCGACGCCCAGGCGGCGGTGACGACCGCGCCGGAAGCGGTGAGGACCAGCAGCAGTGGCGCGTCGTAGTAGCCCTTGCCTCCGGCGATCAGCACGATGCCGACCACCACCAGCCAGGCCCAGCCCACCCCCCGGTACGCCCGCCACGCCGGCCGGCGCAGCAGCGCGACGAGGCCGGCGATCCAGATCGGCACCGCGTACGGGCTGATGATGACGAACTGGAGGGTGAGCGCGTCGAGGCGGCCGCTGTAGGAGCTGTCCCCACCGGAGATCGAGGCGGCCACCGACAGCTGCGGAAAGCCGTGCGTGGCCTGCCAGATCAGGTTCGGCGCCGCCAGCAGCGCGGCGATCCCCGCGGCGGCGAGCACCCACCGGTCGCGCAGCAGCCTGCGCGGCCCGCCGATGGCCACCCCGGCGATCAGGCCCACGGCCAGCAGCGCGGGCAGCAGCTTGTTGAGCATGCCCACGCCGAGCGCCAGTCCGATGCCGAGGGCCCACCGGCTGTCGCCGGTGCGCAGCAGCCGCACCGCGCACAGCACGGCGGCCAGCCAGACCAGCAGGTCGACGGTCGTGGTGCTGAGCAGATGCCCGCTGGCGAGCACGATGCCGGACAGCGCGGCGAGCAGCGCCGCGAAGCTCTGCCCGCCCCGGCTGGCGCCCAACTCCCGGGCGATGGCGGCGACCACCAGGACCGCACCACCGGCAAGCAGCGCCGACGGGGTACGCAGCACGACCAGGTTGCCCGGCGCGATCGTGTCGAGCAGCCGGGCCAACGCCGGGACCAGTGGGCCCTGGTCGACGTAGCCCCAGTCGAGGTGCCGGCCGGCGAGCAGGAAGTACAGCTCGTCCCGGTGATAGCCGTAGCGGCCCGCGAGCATCAGCAGCGTCACGCTGACCGCCGCGGCCAGTAGCCAGGGGCCGAGCGCGCGCGGACCGGGCTCCGGTGGCCGCTTCGACGACGACGACTGATCCGGCAGATGACGTCGGTCGGTGTCGGTCGCGGGCTCGCTCACCCGCACATCATCACCCCTGACAGCGCCGTCGAGGTGCCCCTGCCGCACGCTCTGGGACCCGGTGCGAAGATCAGTTTTGTTCCTCTACCGGAAGGACGACATGCGCTTTCGCACTCTGGGTGCCACCGGCACGGTGGTGTCGACCCTGTGTCTGGGCACCATGACCTTCGGCGCGGAGACCGATGAGGCGGCCAGCTTCGCGCAGCTGGACCGGTTCGTGGAGGCCGGCGGCACGTTCATCGACACCGCCGACGTCTACTCCGCCGGCGTCTCGGAGGAGATCGTCGGCCGCTGGCTGGCCGCGCGGCCCGACCTGCGCGACCGGCTGGTCATCGCCACCAAGGGGCGGTTCCCGATGGGTCCGGGGGCGAACGACGCCGGCCTGTCCCGGGTGCACCTGACCCGCGCCCTGGACGCCAGCCTCCGGCGGCTCGGCGTCGACGCCGTCGACCTCTACCAGGCGCACGCCTGGGACCCGCTGACCCCGCTGCCGGAGACGCTGCGGTTCTTCGACGACGCGGTCCGCGCGGGCAAGATCCGCTACGCGGGGGTCAGCAACTTCACCGGTTGGCAGTTGCAGAAGGCCGCGCTGCTCACCCAGCACCTCAACCTCACCCCGATCGTGACCCTCCAGCCGCAGTACAACCTGCTGGCCCGGGAGATCGAGTTCGAGCTGGTGCCGGTCTGTGAGAACGAGGGCATCGGCATCCTGCCCTGGTCGCCGCTGGGCGGCGGCTGGCTGACCGGCAAGTACCAGCGGGACAGCACGCCCACCGGCGCCACCCGGCTCGGCGACAACCCGCAGCGCGGCGTCGAGGCGTACGCGGGCCGCAACGCCGAGGACCGCACCTGGCGCGTGATCGACGCGGTCGGCCAGGTGGCCGCGGAACGGGGCGTGTCCATGTCGGCGGTGGCGCTCGCCTGGCTGGCGGCCCGCCCGGCGGTCACCTCGGTGATCCTCGGGGCGCGCACCACGGCCCAACTGGACGACAACCTGACCGCCGCCGACCTGCTCCTGGACGCGGAGCAGACCCGGCTGCTGGACGAGGCGAGCGCCCCACCGGTGGGGGACTATCCGTACGGCCAGGCCGGTGTGCAGCAGCGCGGCCGCGACCTGCCCGCCGGCTGACCCGTCCCGCACAATGGGCCGATGACCATGCCCTTCCCCGAGCCCACGAGCCCCGCCGGCAGCCGCACCGAGGTCTTCCTGCGCTACCTGGACTACTTCCGGGAGTCCGTGTTGACCAAGGTGTCGGCGCTGCCCGAGTCGGAGCTGCGGCGCAGCGGCCTGCCGTCGGGATGGACTCCGCTGGAGCTGCTCAAGCACCTGCGGTACGTCGAGCTGCGCTGGATCGAGTGGGGTTTCCAGGGACGGGATGTCCCCGAGCCGTGGGGTGACCGTCGCGGGGAGCGCTGGTACGTCGCCCCCGAGGAAACCCGCTCGGATCTGGTGGCGGCGCTGCGCGCGCAGGGCACGCACACCAGCGCGGTGGTGACGACACACGACCTGGCGGAGGTCGGTGCGCCGGGCCCGCGATGGAACGGCGCCGACCCCGCGTCGCTGGAGCGGGTGCTGTTCCACCTGCTCCAGGAGTACGCCCGCCACCTCGGCCACCTCGACGTCGTGGCCGAGATGGCGGGCGGTCCGACCGGAGAGTGACCCGGCGACCGGTCGAATCCCCTCACCGCGCGTTGGCGCCGGCGGGTTCGACCGGTTGCGGTGCCGTGGTCGCTGGCCAGGTGAGCCGGCGTACGCCGGGGACCAGGGCGGTGCCGGCGCAGGCGGCCAGGACCAGCAGGCCGGCGATCGCCAGCGGTACGGGTGCGCCGAACGCGTCAGCGGCCAGCGGCGCCAAGGCGTAGCCCAGCGGCATCGCGGCCAGCGACACCAGCCAGTCGTACGAGGTGACCCGGGCCAGGACCTCGGGCGGGAACTGGTGCTGCACGACGGTCTCCCAGACCGGGTTGAGGTAACCGAGGGCGGTCAGCGCGATCCCGTAGGCGACGATCACCACTGGGGCGGGCGCGGCGACGGCGAGCAGCAGCAGCGGCGCGGCGTAACTGGCCAGCCCGAGGTTGGCCAGCAGCACCGGCCGGTCGAGCCGGACCCGCCCGGCCAGCAGTGAGCCGGTGAGCATGCCGATCGCGCCGGCCTGCAACAGCAGCACCCAGGTGGCCTCGCCGCCGAGGCGGTCAATGGCGATGGCCGGCCCGAGGGTCATCAGCACGGCGGCGGCGCCGTTCCAGACGCCGTGTCCGATCAGGCTGGTCCAGAACCAGTCGCGGGCGCGTACCTCGGCGAAGCCGTGCCGCAGGTCGGCGAGTACGGAGCGGCGGGGTACCGGCACGTGCCGGACCCGGACCAGTGCGAGCAGCGTGGCGCTGAGCGCGAACGACGCGCTGTCGATGATGAACGCCCAGCCGGGGCCGGCGGCCCAGATCAGTGCGCCGGCCAGCGCCGGGCCGGCGAGCCGGCTGGTGTTGGCGGTGATCCCCATCAGGGCGTTGGCCCGCTGCCGGGCGGCCGGTTCGACGGTGCCGGCGACCAGCGGGGAGGCGGTCGGCATGGCGAACGCCGAGGCGGTGCCACCGAGCGCCGAGGCCACCACGATGGTGGCCAGCGACGGGTCGCCGCCGAGCAGCTCCACGCCGACCGCGAGCTGGGTCGCGCAGCGGACCAGGTCGGCCACCAGGGCGACCCGGCGGGCGTCGAACCGGTCGGCGACCACGCCGCCGAGTGGCAGCAGGAGCAGCCGGGGAACCATCGCCGCGGCGAGGACGACGGCGAGCGCGCTGGTCGAACCGGTGGCCCGCAGTACGGCCAGGGCCAGGGCGGCGGGCACCACGGCGTCGCCGACCGCCGAGACGGTACGGCCCAGGAACAGCAGCCGGAAGGAGCGGGTACGCAGAGGACTGGTCACCGCCACACGATACTTTGACATCGAATATTTCGGCAATGAATATTTTGCTGCGATAAGCTCTGGTGATGAGCACCCACGACTCCGTCGACCGGCACGTCGAGCGCTGGCTGCCCGTCCTGCCCGACCTCGACCCGGACGTCGAGGGGGCGGTGACCCGGATGAGTGTCCTCACCCGGCACCTGCGCACGGTGAAGGAGCGGGTGCTGGTGGATTTCGACCTGCCGGCCCACGAGTACGACACGCTGCACGCGCTCGCCGGCCGGCAGGGACGCGCCGCACCCTCGGAACTGGCCGCGGATCTGGCGATGGCGCCCGCGTCGATCACCGCGCGGGTCGACAGCCTGGTCGAGCGGGGCTTCGTACGGCGGACCCCGTCCACAGTCGACCGGCGACGGGTGGATGTGGAGCTCACCGACGCGGGCCGAGCCGCATGGCACGGCGCGATGGACGTCCGGGGCGCCGAGGAGCGCCGACTGCTCGACGCACTCACCCCGGCCGAGCGGCGGGTGCTCTCCGACCTGCTGCGCCGGGTGCTGCTCGTCGCCGAGCAACCGCTCGACTGAGCCGCGGACCGTGTCGAGAAAACGCCTGGCGGTCGGCGTACGGCCGATGAGAGGGTGACCGGCATGACAGCGGACGCTCTGGCCGGGGCCCTGGCCGACGACGGACGCCGGCGGGTCTTCGCGGCCATCGTGCTGGGTGCGGCCAGCACGGCCCGGATCGCCGAGCGGACCGACCTGCCGGCGCGGACGGTGCTCACCGGCATCCGCCGGCTCACCGACGCGGGCCTGGTCACCGGCCCCGACGGCGCGCTCACGGCCGACGAGGAGTCGCTGCGGGCGGCGGCCCGCGAGCGCCGCCCGGCCGACGACGCCGAGCCGGCCGACGACCCGGTGCTGCGGACGTTCCTGCGCTCCGGTGTCCTGGTGGGCCTGCCGGCGCAACGCAGCCGGCGGCGCGTGCTGCTGGCGCACATCGCGGAACGGTCGTTCGAGCCGGGAACGCGCTACCCCGAGCGGGCCGTGGACGAGGCCCTCAAGCCGTGGTGCGCCGCTGGCGGGTCGGACCACGCCACGTTGCGCCGCTACCTCATCGACGAGCAGCTGCTCACCCGCGAGCAGGGCATCTACCAACGGGCCTGATCGTCCGGCCGGCGAACCGTCCCGTCGCGGAGCATCTTGTTAGCCTCCCTGCATGACCTCCTGCTCGCCCGCCGACGGCCCGCCCGACCTGCTGTTCCTGCTCTCCTGGGCGAGTCACGCGCTCCAGACCGAGCACGCCGCCGGCCTGGCCGAGCTGGGCATCTCACCCCGGGCGCACTACGTGTTGGCGCAGGCCCGCACCGGGGACCTGACCCAGCGGCAGATCGGTGAACGCTGCGGGGTGGACAAGACCACCATGGTCGTCACGCTCGACCAGCTGGAGCGGGCCGGCCTTGCCGAGCGTCGCCCTGCGCCGACGGATCGGCGGGCCCGGCTGGTCGCCGTCACGCCGGCGGGGGAGCGGGTCCTGGAGCGGGCGCAGGACGTCGTACGACGCATCCAGGACGATCTCCTCGCCACCCTGCCCGAGCAGGACCGGGAGGCGTTCCTGCGCGCGCTCACCGCGCTGGTGAGCGGCCCGCTGGCGACCACCTCCCCGTACGCTCCCGGCGGTCGCTCCGGCTGTTAGGTCCGAAACAGATAGTCCCGTCCAAGACTATCTGATACGGTCTCACTCGATCGCACCCCGACCGAGGAGCCCGTCATGAGCGCGACCGCCGAACCGTCCGTCACCACCACAACGACCACGTCGCCACTGCGTCGCCGCGCCCTGGGCGTCGCCGCCGCCGTCCTGGCCTGCCTGGCCATCTGGGCAATCGGCGAGGCGGCCGGAGTCGACTACACCGTCGAGAGCCCGGGGCAACCCCCGCTGGTCCTCGGGCCCGGCCAGATCATCGGGATCGCCCTCGGCGCGGCCCTGCTGGGCTGGGCGACGCTGGCCCTGCTGGAGCGGTTCGTCCCCCGCACCGCCCGCCTCATCTGGATCTCGCTGGCCATCGTGGTGACACTGCTGTCCTTCGGCCCACTGCTCGGCACCGAGGCCACCGCCGGCGCCAAGCTGGCCCTCGGCGCGATGCACGTGGCCGTGGCGGTCGCGCTGATCACCCTGCTGCCCGCCCGCCACCGGTAGCGTCCCGGGTCGCCGGACCCGTCGGAAGCCGGCGGCCCGGACGGTGGATAAATCCGTTGACCGGGTGCTGATGATCGACTGGTGACCAGCACACTCCGACCCACCTGGGTGACCACCGCCGCCCATCCCGCCCAGCCCGACGCGACACTGCTGCTCCGCGAGTACATGACGGAGATGGTGGTCCGCTACCACCGCCGCCCCGCCCTGCCCGGTGAGGTCGACGAGGCGCTGGCCGAACTGCCCAGCGACGACCTGACGGATCCGACCGGCCTGCTCCTGCTCGCCCACCGCGGCGGGGACCTCGCCGGCTGCGCCGGGCTGCGGTGGCAGCCGGACTGGGCCGAGCTGACCCGGGTGTTCATCCGCCCCGCACATCGCGGCACCGGCGGGGGCGCCGTGCTGCTGGCCGCCGTCGAGCAGCAGGCGCGGACGGTCGGGGTGGACCGGATCCGGCTGGACACCCGCAACGACCTGGTCGAGGCACGCGCCCTGTACGCCCGGCACGGCTACGTCGAGATCCCGGCGTTCTCCCACGGCCCGTACGCCGAGCACTGGTTCGAGAAGCGGCTTCGCTGAGCGGTTGACGGACGCGTCCGTTCGCGCTAAAAGATGAAGAGGAAGTTGAGTCACTCCGACTCAACTCATCACCTTCGGCCAGGAGAACCGAGGAGGCACGACCATGTTGATGCGTACCGACCCGTTCCGCGAGATGGACCGGCTCGCCGAGCAGTTCTTCGGTACGGCAGCCCGTCCCGCGACGATGCACCTGGACGCATACCGCGACGGGGACCACTTCTACGCCGCGTTCGACCTGCCCGGCGTCGACCCGGACACCATCGACTGCACGGTCGAGCGCAACGTGCTCACCGTCCGGGCCGAGCGGCGCCGGCCGACCGGCGACGGCGTCGAGCTGGTCGCCGCCGAACGCCCGATGGGCACCTTCACCCGGCGGCTGTTCCTGGGTGACACCCTGGACACCGACAAGCTCGAGGCGGGCTACGAGAACGGGGTGCTGACGCTGCGCATCCCGGTCGCCGAGCGTGCCAAGCCCCGCCGGGTGACCATCAGGGCCAGCGGCGACGGACGCCGGCAGATCAACGCCTGACCGGTGCTCGGGGCGGGCCAGCCGCCGCGCCCGGTCCGCCCCGAGCATCGGAATTCTTCGCAGCCGTACCTGCCGCCTGGTCACCGTCCGCCTGCGCGAGGGCCCCGTCCGCCACCGACGATTCCGCGGTGCCGGGCGGTGGATAGAGCGCGGCGAGCGCGTGGGCGGTGCCGGCGAGGCGCTCCCGCAACTCGGTCGGTGCGAGCACCTCCACCTGCGCGCCGAGCTTGAGCATCTCGACGTGGCCGTGCCGGATCGACTCGATCGGCACGGTGGTGACCAGCCAGCCGTGCGCGTCCGGGGCGCCGGCGGCGTCGCGCGCCGCCCGGCTCATCGCCGGCGGGAAGAGGTGCACCGTCTGGGCCAGCGCCGCCACGGTCATCCGCACCCGGGCCTCGGCGCGGTAGACGCTGCGCTCGTAGCGCTCGGTGTGCTCCTGCCAGCAGCCCGCCAGGTCGAACCCGGCCGGCCGGTCGGCGGGTTCATCCAGCACGGTCAGGTCCAGGATCGCGCCCACCCGGTAGGTGCGTACCTGTCCGGCCGCCGCGGCGACCAGGTACCACCGGCCGGCCTTGAGCACCACGCCGAGCGGGTCGAGGGTCCGGGTCACGTCCCGTGGTTGCTGCCACCGCCGGTAGCGCACCCGGATCCGGCGGTCCTCCCACACCGCGCCGGCCAGGGCGGCCAGGTGCGGTATCGGCTCGGGCTCGCGGAACCAGCTCGGCGCGTCCAGGTGGAACCGTTGCCGGATCCGCCCACCCCGGTCGGCGAGGTCGCTCGGCAGCGCGGCACGCAACTTCAGCTCGGCGGTGGTCAGCACCGACCCCAGGCCCAGCTCGGCGGCCGGGCCCGGCACACCGGCCAGGAACAGCGCCTCGGCCTCGCCGGCGGTCAGACCGGTCAGCCGCGTGCGGTAACCGTCGAGCAGCCGGTACCCGCCGGCCGGGCCGCGTTCGGCGTACACCGGCACCCCGGCGGCGCCCAACGACTCCACGTCCCGGTACACCGTGCGGATCGACACCTCCAGGGCCTCGGACAGCTCCGCAGCGGTCATCCGCCCCCGCGTCTGCAGGAGCAGCAGCAGGGAGACCAGCCGACTGGCACGCACCGCCCGACGGTAACCGGCACACCGCGCCCGGACACCGGCCGGGGCCCGGTGGTCTCGGCGCGCCTTCGCGGCGAACCCACCCGGAGCTGAGAGTGTTTTTCACATGGTGTCCTCCGACGCTCCGGTGCTCGCTCGTCCGACGGCCCGACCGGCCCTGCCCGGCGGGCCGGTCGACGTCACCGAGGCGTGGCTGCGCAACCGCCGGTTGTCCGAGCACACCCGCGACGCCTACCGGCGCGACGTCACCGGCTGGCTCAGCTGGTGCGCGGGCCGCGACCTCGACCCGCTGCGGGCCAACTTCCTGCACGTCAACGAGTACGCCCGCGCCCTGGAGTCCACCCTCGGCGCGCGCAGTGGCCGACCACTGACCCCGGCGACCGTGGCGCGCCGGCTCTCCGCGCTGTCCAGCTGGTACGACTTCCTCGTCAAGCTCGGCGGGGTGCCGGCCAACCCGGTTGCCGGCGCGGACCGGCCGCGCGTCGACCGGGACCACTCCGCCACGGTCGGGCTCACCCCCGAGGAGGTGGACGCGCTGCTCGGCGCCGCCGACGCGGACACCGGCCCGACGGCCGCCCGCAACCGGGCCGCGATCGCGCTCCTGGCCGACCTGGGTCTGCGCGTCGGCGAGCTGATCTCACTGGACCTGACCGACCTGGGCACCGAACGCGGGCACCGCAGCGTGCGCTTCGTCGGCAAGGGCGGCAAGCAGCGCCGGCGCGCCCTCACCCCCGGCACCGGGTACGCGGTGGACGCCTACCTGGCCCAGCGGGCCTCCGCCACCGGCGTGCCGGTGCCGCAGCTGACCGGGCCGCTGCTGGTCACCGCCAGCGGTGCCCGGCTGGACCGGCACTCGGTGTTCCGGATGGTCCGCCGGCTGGCCCGGGCCGCCGGCATCCCGGCCTGGGCGAAGCTCTCCCCGCACTCGCTGCGGCACGCCTTCGCCACCACCGCCCGCTCGGAGGGCGTTCCGTTGGAGGACGTGCAGGACGCGATGGGGCACGCCGACCCCCGTACCACCCGACGCTACGACCGCGACCGGCACAACCTCGACCGTGATCCGGCGTACGTGGTGTGGGCGGCCCGGTCCCGCCGCCGCGGCTGAGCGTCGTACCCCCGCCATACGGTCGGTGGATGAGACACGGCCTGGAGCTTCCGTGCGGCGGTGCTTCCGTCCCGGTGTCCACCCTGGTCGAGCTGGGTGAGCTGGCCGAGCGCGCCGGGTGGGACGGGGTGTTCCTGGAGGACTACCTCATCCACTACTCCGGCGACGACCCGTCCACGTACGACCCGTGGCTGGTGCTCACGGCGACAGCCGCCCGCACAAGCCGGGTGCGACTGGGCACCGCGGTCACCGCGCTGCGCCGGCGCCGTCCGGCGAAGCTGGCCCGGGAGGTGCTCACCCTCGACCACCTCAGCGCGGGGCGGGCCACCGTCCCCGTCGGCGTCGGCGACCCCGGCGACCGGGGCCTGGCCGCGTTCGGCGAGCCGACCGAGGTGGCCGTGCGGGCCGCCATGCTCGACGAGGGCCTCGACCTGCTGACCGGGCTGCTCAGCGGGCAGCGGGTCAGCCACCAGGGCGTCCACTACCGCGCCCGTGGTCCGCTGCGCTGACCCGCCGCAGGCGTGGGCGGGTCAGCGCGGCCCTGCGGGCGGAGGGCCTCAGCCCTGCGGGCGGGGACAGATGCAGAACGGCTGCCCGATCGGGTCGATGAGCACCACCCACCGGTCGCCGCCGGGCTGGAACTCCGGCTTCGACGCGCCGGCCTCGACGAACTCCTTCTCTGCCACGGCCAGGTCGTCGACGTAGAGGTCGAGGTGGTAGCGCTTACCGCCGGCCGGGTCCGGCCAGGACGGCGGCCGGTACCCTTCGACCAGCCCGAAGCCGATGGAGATGCCACCGCCGTTGATCATGGCGTACTCGGCTTGGCTGTGGGTGGTCTCCCAGCCCAGGGCCCGGTGGTAGAACGCGGCGTGCGCGGCCGGGTCGGAGCTGTCCAGGTTGACCATGGCAAGGTCGGCGGTTGTCGTCATGCGGGCAGTCTGCGCCCGTCTACCTGCCAACCACTGTCAGGTACACGGCGTGTTTCTCGCCCGGTCAGCACAGCAGGTCCAGGTGGGCGTCCTCGGCTATCTCCTTGTGCCGCAGCCAGCGCCGCGCCCACAGCCGGGCTGCCAACTCCGCCTGCTCGTCGCGGCGTGCTCGACGAGCAGCGCGGCGGTCAACGGCCCGGTGACGTCGCGGCCAGGTCGGCGAGGCACAGGGCACAGCCGTCCACCGGTCGCACCCAGTTTCCGACTTGTCGTGATTCGCTGCGACGGTGTTCTCTACGGTCGGTAGTCGTGGGTGCCGGCCAGCCGTACAGCCGACCGGCCCGGCGGCACCGCCCGATGCGTACCGGGCTGGCCTTCGCCGGGTTCGGGATGGCGCTGTGCTGCGTCGGGGTGGCCGGGCTGGGCGCCTGGAACCTGCAGACCGTACGCCAGGCCGCCGGCCCGATCCGGGAGACCGCCGACAGTTTCCTCAGCGAGGTGACCCTCGGCGACAGTGACGGGGCGTACGAGCGGCTCTGTGCGGACGCGCGCAGCCGGTGGAGCCAGATCGGCTTCACCAGTTGGATGCGTACGCCGCCGATGGTGACCGACTACGAGATCACCGACGTGTCGGTGGCGACCCGCGGCGGGCGGCCACACGGCATGGTGACCGTGAAGTTGACCCGCGACGGTGGGCTCAGCGAGGAACGGCGGTTGCCGGTCGTCCGCGAGGGCGGGGACTGGCGGGTCTGCGGTGACCCCTTCTGAGCCGTCGGTCGTCAGGCCGATCGGCCCGGCCTGACCGGGACGGTCAGTCGCGGGGGCCGAGGTCGCCGCTGCGGTAGTGCCGTCGGCAGAGCACCTGGTAGCGCACCTCGGCGGTGTCGACCGTGTCGCCGATGACGACCTGCGCGCCCTCGCGGACCACCCGGCCGTCGACCACCCGGGCGTTGAGCAGCCCTTCCCGGCCGCACCAGCAGAGCACCTCGACCTGGATGCGGGCCACCTCGTCGGCCAGCTCGAACAGCCGCTGCGTGGCGGGGAACAGGCAGGACCGGAAGTCGGTGGCCAGGCCGAACGCGAACACGTCCACGTCATAACTGTCGACCAGCTCGGCCATCTGCTCGACGTGCTCCACGGTGTAGAAGCACGCCTCGTCGCAGATCAGGTAGTCGACGCGTTCCCCCTCGGCCCACCGGCCCCGGACCAGGGCCCGCAGGTCCAGGTCGTCGGTGACCTCGATCGCCTCGTGAGCCAGACCGATGCGGGTGGTGACCTGTGGGCCCAGCGACCGGTCGATGCGGGTGGTGACCAGCCCTCGCCGGCCCTGCCGAGCGTGGTTGTAGTTCATCTGCAACGCCATGGTGGACTTGCCGCAGTCCATCGGCCCCCAGAAGAACTTCAACGCCGCGGCGTGCACCGGACGCCCGTCGAGCCCGCGCGCCGCCGCGCACCCGGCCGGAGCGTGCGGCTGGCCGGGGAACGGGTGGGCCAGGCAGGTCGGGGCGGCAGCGGCGTCGTCGGTCACGGTCGGGCAGCCTATCTGATCGACCGGGGCCGATCCGGCCGGCGCGGCCTGCTCAGAGCACCCGCGGAGGCGTGTTCCCGGCCGCGACGATGGCCCGGCGGATCGGCACGGCCAGAAGGAGCAGGAACCCGACCACGAAGAAGATCAGCAGGGAGACCAGGCCCACCCGGTAGGAGGCGGTGAGCTGGAACACCAGGCCGAAGGCGAGCGGGCCGAGCCAGCTGGTGCCCTTGTCGCTGATCTCGTAGAAGCCGTAGTACTCGCCCTCCTTGCCGGCCGGGATGAGCTGGCTGAACAGCGACCGGCTCAGCGCCTGGCTGCCGCCGAGGACCAGGCCGATGG
The DNA here is from genome assembly GCF_018070045.1 of Micromonospora sp. U21. Lineage (GTDB taxonomy): Bacteria > Actinomycetota > Actinomycetes > Mycobacteriales > Micromonosporaceae > Micromonospora. Next base: position 8,012 of record NZ_JAGPYK010000035.1, on the reverse strand, counting down.
CCGCGCCGAGGACCATGAACGGCACCGGCGCCTCGGCGGGCAGCCGGAATGCGCCGATGATCACACCGGTCCAGAGCACCAGGCTGAGCAGCACCGTCTTCCAGGCGCCGATGCGCCGGGCCAGCGCGCCGAGGCTCAGCGCGCCACCGAAGGCGAGGAACTGCACCAGCAGGATGGTGACGATCAGGGTGCTCTGCTCCAGCCGCAGTTCCTCGGTGCCGTACTGGCTGGCGAGGGTGATGACGGTCTGGATGCCGTCGTTGTAGACCAGGAACGCGAGCAGGAAGAACAGCGTCAGCGGGTACGCCTTGACCTCACGCAGGGTGCGGCCGAGCTGCCGGAACCCGTCGGTGAGCACGTTGCCGCCGCCGGCCAGCGCCGCCGCGGTGGGGCGTTCGCGCAGCCAGCGCAGCGGCACCAGGGTGAACGCCGCCCACCACACCCCGGCGGACACGATCGACCAGCGGGCCAGGTCCAGGGTGCGCTGCGGGTTGTCGTCCTGGCTGAACAGGGTGACCGCGACCAGGTTGAACGCCAGCAGCAGGCCGCCGCCGAGGTAGCCCAGCGCCCAGCCACGGCTGGAGATGCCGTCACGCTCGTCGGGGCCGCCGAGCTGCGGCAGGAACGAGTTGTACACCACGATGGCCGCGCCGAAGGAGATGTTGGCGACCAGGAACAGCGCCCCGCCGAGCAGGTAACGGTCGCCGGTGACGAAGGCCATCGCCATGGTCGCGCCGGCGCCGGTGAACGCCGCGGCGCCGAGCAGTCGCTTCTTGTGTGCCGACCGGTCGGCGATCGCCCCGATGACCGGCAGCACGAACACGGTGAGGAACACCGACAGTGAGATCAGGTACGGGTAGTAGGAGCCGGCGGCCACCCGGATGCCCAGTGGGTGCACGTAGCCGTCGCAGCTGTCCGCGCCCAGCTCGCAGCCGGCGGCCAACTCGGCGACGGTGGTGAGGAACGGGCCGAGGAACACCGTGATGACGGTGGTCTGGAAGGCGGAGTTGGCCCAGTCGTAGATGTACCAGCCGCTCCGCTCGCGGCGGGTGCTCGCCGGGGGCGGGTTGTCGTCCACCGTGGGGGTCACGGTCTCGGCCATCGGGGTCCTTCGCCGGTCAGGCGGCCCAGTGGCCGCGGCTGCGGTAGACGTCGCGCAGCACGCCGACGTGATCGGTCATGATGCCATCCACGCCACGGTCCAGTAACTCGTGCATCTGGGCGGGTTCGTCGATCGTCCAGACGTGCACCTGCAGGCCGAGCCGGTGGCAGTAGTCGAGGAAGCGGCGGTCCACCACCGGCACCCGCCCGTAGCGCGGCGGCACCTGCGCGGCGACCACCGACGGGGGCAGCCGCAGCGGGCGGCCGTGCAGCGAGGCCAGCCGCAGCCGGGCCACCCCGCGCATGCCCAGGCTGGTGGCGACCCGCCCGTCGGTGAGCGCGCGCAGCCGGGTCAGCCGGGCGTCGCTGAACGAGGCCAGCAGCACCCGGCCGGCGGCGCCGGCCCGGGTCACCGTGGCCACCGTCGGCTCGACGCCGCCGTCGGCCTTCACGTCGATGTTGAACCGCACCCGCGGCCACGCGCCCAGCACCTCGTCGAGCCGGGGTACGACGGCGGCCCCGCCGACGCGTACCGAGGCGAGATCGGCCCAGCGCAGGTCGGCGATGCGCCCCGGTTCGCCGGTGATCCGGCGCAGCGTCGGGTCGTGGAAGATCACCGCCACCCCGTCGGCGGTGGCGTGCACGTCGGTCTCCACGTACCGGTAGCCCAGCCCGATGGCGCGCGCGAACGCCTCGGTGGTGTTCTCGTCGCCCTCGGCGGCGCCGCCGCGGTGGGCGAACGCCAGCGGCCCGGGTGCGTCGAGGTAGCCGGATCGGGTCAGCACGCGACGCAGTATGCCTGCCGCCGGTGGAGCGTGGGTGGCCTGCCGGCGAAGATCAGGCCCGGGGCGCCGGCGCGCCGGTGAGTTCGTCGCGCACCTGCCGTCCGTTGACCGGCGGTTGCGGTGTCGGCCCCGGTTGATGGCCCGCCCGCAGTGGTGGCAGGCGCCACGCCGGCGCAGGTGGTAGGCGATCGTGGCGGCGCCGAGTGCCACCCCCCACACCGGCCAGAAGAGACTCGGGACGTACAGGGCCCAGGTGCCCCGGGCTTCGCTCGTCCAGAGCAACATCAGGCCCGCCGGGATGATCGTCATGGTCGGCGAGGTCCCGCTGGTCCTTGGCGTGGTGGTACGCGGTCCGCAACCCGGCGTAACCCATCCCGCCGACGACGAGGAGTACCACTGCGACGAGGACGAGACGGCGGCGCGACACGTGATCATTGTTCCTGTCGCCCGGTGGCCCATTTTCTGGCCAGCGCGTCACGCAGGCCCAGGTTCAGCGCGGCGTGACCAAGGTGGTTGTTGACGAACTGCGCTTCCCAGCCTGACGCGTCCAGGGCGCGGGTCAGGCTGAACGGCGGCGGTGGATCCGGCTGGTGTCGCTCGGGCGGCCCGGGTCGACGTGCCGGGGTCGGTCGGGTTCGTCGGGGCGCAGCGGGGCGAGAGTGTCGGTGAGCGTGTCGATGATCCGGTCGGTGGCCCGGCGGGCGACTCCGGGGCCGGCGGCGGCCGCCTCCCTCAGGTCGACGGGTGCGCCGAAGTGCACCCGGATCACCGGGCGGCGCCACAGCGCGCGGGCGACGCCCCGCAGCATTCCCCGGGGCGCCCGGTACGGCAGCACCTCGTGGGCGCCCCACTGGGCGACCGGGACGACCGGGGCGGCGCACGCCAGGGCGAGCCGGGCGGCGCCGGTCTTGCCGCGTTCGGGCCACATGCCGGGGTCCAGGCCGATGCGCCCTTCCGGGTAGATGAGGATCACCGAGCCTCCCCCGACTGCGGTGGTGGCGGCGTCGAGGGCCCGGTGCACGGCGTCGGTGCCCCGGTCGACGCGGATGTGCCCGGCGCGGCGCATGGCGAAGCCGATCAGCGGGGCGCGGAACAACCCGGCGGTGGCCATGATCCGGGGGGCGATGCCGCGGGTCTGGCAGGCGGCGGCCATCACCACGGGGTCGAACGGGCTGATGTGGTTGGCGGCCAGCACCAGCGGTCCACGGCGCAGGTGCGCGGGGACGTCGCCGGTGACCTCGAGGCGGGCCAGCAGGCCGACCAGAACTCGGGCCAGCAGTTGGGCGGCGCGCCAGATCAGCGGCGGTTGCCAGGGGGAGTGCGCGGTGTCCATCAGCGCGCCATCGTCGCATGCCCGAGTGGGGGCGCGAGGGCAGGTCGGCCCGTTGCCCGCGGCCTGCCGGCAGGCCCGGCGTGATCAAGGTCATTGGTCCCGGGCCGGTTCGGGTCGCCCGGCCCTGCCCATCCCTCTACGACGAGCAGTAGTATTTACTACGTCTCGTAGTACGAAATGGCTGGGGGTTCCAGGTGGACGCGTTGGACGTCGCCCGATGGCAGTTCGGTGTCACCACCGTCTACCACTTTCTCTTCGTGCCGCTGACCATCGGCCTGTCCGTGCTGGTGGCCATCCTGCAGACGTTGTGGCACCGCACCGGCAACGAGCGCTACCTCAAACTCACCAAGTTCTACGGCAAGCTCTTCCTCATCAACTTCGCCATGGGCGTGGTCACCGGCATCGTGCAGGAGTTCCAGTTCGGCATGAACTGGAGCGACTACTCGCGCTTCGTCGGTGACATCTTCGGCGCGCCCCTGGCCATCGAGGCGCTGGTCGCGTTCTTCCTGGAATCCACCTTCATCGGCCTGTGGATCTTCGGCTGGGACCGGCTGCCCAAGCGGGCGCACCTGGCCAGCATCTGGGCCGCCGCGATCGGCACGAACCTCAGCGCGTACTTCATCCTCGCCGCGAACTCGTTCATGCAGAATCCGGTCGGCTACCGGGTCAACCCGGACACCGGTCGCGCCGAGCTGACCGACTTTGTGGCCGTGCTGACCAACAAGGTCGCCCTGATCACGTTCCCGCACACCCTGGCCGGCTCGTTCCTGGTCGCCGGGTCGCTGGTCGCCGCCGTGGGCCTGTGGCACGTGATCCGTCACCGCGACTCCGCCGACACGGGCGCCTACCGCTTCGCCACGAAGTTCGGGTCCTGGGTGGTCCTGGTCGCCTCCGCCGCCGTGCTGTTCACCGGCGACATCCAGGGCAAGATCATGACGGACGTGCAGCCGATGAAGATGGCCGCCGCCGAGGGCCTCTACACCACCGAGAGCCCCGCCTCGTTCTCCGTGCTCACCGTCGGCAGTCTCGACGGCAGCCGCGAGGTGTTCGCCATCAAGATCCCGTACCTGCTGTCGTACCTCGGCACCGGCGACCCCAACGGCACCGTGCACGGCATCAACGACCTCCAGGCCCAGTACGCCACCCAGTACGGCGCCGGCAGCTACACCCCGATCATCCCGGTCACCTACTGGAGCTTCCGCTTCATGATCGCCTTCGGGATGGCCGCCGCCGCGATCGCCCTGCTGGTGCTCTGGAGCCAGCGCAAGGGCCGCACGCCCACCAGTAAGTGGCTGCTGCGCGCCGGGCTGGCCATGCCGGTGCTGCCGCTGCTGGCCAACTCCTTCGGCTGGATCTTCACCGAGATGGGCCGCCAGCCGTGGATCGTCTTCGGCGAGATGCTCACCCGCAACGGCGTGTCCCGCAGCGTCTCGCTGGCCGAGGTGCTCACCTCGTTCACCGCCTTCACGCTGATCTACGCCACCCTCGCCGTGATCGAGGTCAAGCTGCTGCTGCGCTACGCCCGCGCCGGCGTACCCGACGTCAGCGAGACGCCTCCGTCCGACGACACGGACGACGCCGACCGTCCGCTCGCCTTCGCCTACTGATAACCGGAGCCTGCCGTGGACCTCACCACCATCTGGTTTCTCCTCATCGCCGTGCTCTTCACCGGCTACTTCATCCTGGAGGGCTTCGATTTCGGCGTGGGCATGCTGCTGCCCGTGCTCGGCCGCGACGACCGCGAACGACGGGTCCTGATCAACACGATCGGCCCGGTCTGGGACGGCAACGAGGTGTGGCTGATCACCGCTGGCGGCGCGATGTTCGCCGCCTTCCCCGAGTGGTACGCCACCCTCTTCTCCGGCTTCTACCTGCCGCTGCTGCTGATCCTGCTGGCCCTGATCGCCCGGGGGGTGGCCTTCGAGTACCGGCACAAGCGCCCCGAGGTGTCCTGGAAGCGACGCTGGGACGCGGCGATCGTGATCGGCTCGCTGCTGCCGGCGTTCCTGTGGGGTGTCGCCTTCGCCAACATCCTGCGCGGTGTGCCGCTGGACGCCGAGCACGAGTACGTCGGTGGCCTGTTCGACCTGCTGCACCCGTACGCCCTGCTCGGTGGCGCGACCACCCTCGCGTTGTTCCTCACCCACGGCGCGGTGTTCATCGCGCTGAAGACCGCCGGCGACATCCGCGAGCGCGCAGGCGCCCTCGCGGTGCGCCTCTGCGTCGGCGCCGCCGTGCTGGCGGTGGGCTTCCTGGCCTGGACGTTGAGCATCCGCTCCAGCACGGCCGCCGTCGTGCTCGCCGTCGGCGCGGCCCTCGCCCTGCTGGGTGGCCTCGCCGCCGCCCGCGTACGTCGGGAGGGCTGGGCGTTCACCGGCACCGCCGTGGCGATCGGGCTGGCGGTGGCGACCCTGTTCGCGGCGCTGTTCCCGAACGTGCTGCCCTCCACCCTGGACGCGGCGGGCACGTTGACCGCGACCAACGCCGCCTCCACCCCCTACACCCTGAAGATCATGACCTGGGTTGCGGTGATCTTCACCCCGGTCGTGCTGGCCTACCAGGGCTGGACCTACTGGGTGTTCCGCAAGCGGATCGGCGTGGCCAACATCCCGCAGCACTGACCACCGGGGCGGGGGGCCGGCACCGGCCCCGCGCCCCGCCGCAAATTCGGCGGCCCTCGAAGATCGGTCCCGCTAGGGTGTGCCGATGCCCGCCACCGTGCACGTGCGCGAACTCGCCGCCGACGACCTCGCCGACGCCTGGGAGCTGGGCCGGTTCGCCTTCGGGTCCGACCCGCAGCGACCACCGCAGGCCACCGTCGCGGTGCCCGGCATGACCCGCTACGGCGCGTTCGACGACACCGGCCGGCTCGTCGGCAAGGCCGTCGACCTGCACCACGACCAGTGGTGGTCCGGGCGGGCCGTGCCCGCGGCCGACGTCGCCGGCGTGGCGGTCGCCCCCGAGGCCCGCGGCCGGGGCGTGGCCCGCGGCATGCTCACCGCCCTGCTGCGCGGTGCCCGCGAGCGCGGCGCGGCGATCAGCGCGCTGTACCCGACCGTCGCGGCCCCCTACCGTGCCTGTGGGTGGGAGGCCGCCGGGGTGCTGCGCACCGTCGACCTGGCCACCGCCGCGCTACCCCGGCACCGGCCGGACCCCCGGTTGACCGTCCGCGCCGGCACGCCCGCCGATCTGCCCGCCGTCGCGGCCCTGTACGAGCGGGTCACCCGGCACCGCAACGGCCCGCTCACCCGCCGGGGTGAGCTGTTCGACTTCTTCGCCGCCGAGCGCGGCCTGCGCGGCGACGCGCTCACCCTCGTCGAGGACGGCGGCGACCTGGTGGGTTACGCCAGCTGGGAACGGGGGCGTGGCTACGGCGCCGACTCCGTGCTGACCGTCGACGAGGCGCTGGCGACCACCGCCGGGGCCGCCCGGGAACTCCTCGGTGTGCTCGGCAGTTGGGCCAGCGTCGCCCCGACCCTGCGGCTGTGCCCGCTCGACGGCGACGCCGTGAGCGTGCACCTGCCGCTGGAGTCGGTCCGTGAGCACGACCGGGACCTGTGGATGCACCGGCCGGTGGACGTGGCCCGGGCGGTCGGCATGCGCGGTTGGCCCGCCCACGCCCGGGGTGCCGTCGAGTTCACCCTCGCCGACGCGGTCGCCGACTGGAACACCGGCACCTGGCGGTTGAGCGTCGCCGACGGTGCCGGCGAGCTGACCCGGATCGGTGGCGAGGCTGACCTGCGCCTGGACGTGCGCGGCTTCGCGCTGCTCTACGCCGGTGTCGCCGGCGGCCGGTCGGTCGCCGAGGCGGGCCTGCTGCACGCCGCCGGCGCCGGCCCGGACGCCCTGGACCTGTTGGGCGCCGGAGGCCCGGCGCAGTTGCTCGACTACTTCTGAGCGACCGGCGCGGCCGGGATCGCCGCCAGTTCGGCGTTCGCACGCTGGGTGACCAGGGTGAGGACGCGGGCGGCGGCGCTCGTCTCGTCGGCCGGGATGTCCGCGTAGAGGCGGGCGGTGATGCCCGCGACGGCGTCGGAGATGCGGCCCTGCACGGCGTGACCGGTGTCGGTGAGCCATAGCTGCGGCTCCCGCGCACCCGCTGGCGTGCGGTCGCCCACCTGGGCGAGGTCAGCCTCGACGAGTTGGGTGATCAGCGTGTGCACCGCCGGTTCGTCGACCTTGAGGGTGCTGGTGATCCGGTGCACGAGCCCGGTCCGTTCGATGGCGCTGGCGGCGAGGACGTTGAGGATGAGCACCTGGCCGAAGCTGACCCCGAGCGGGGCGACGGCCTGCTCGAGCAGGGCCCGGGTGGCGTAGTGGGCCTGGCCGATGACCTGGCCGTTGAGGGTGGGAGCGGTGGACATGACGTGCCTCCTTGTTGACGTTGGCCCGACCAACGTTGGTGCAGCCAACGTAACATAGATCGTGGGTTGGACCAACGATTCCTGCTAGGCTGCCGCCCATGGAGTCCACCGCCCCGCAGTCACCCGCCGGGCTACGCACCACCCCGAGTTGGCTGCTCAACCAGACCGCCAGCCACGCCGCCCGCCTGGTCAGCCAGGGCTTCGCCGCCCACGACCTGCGCGGCTACCACTACCGGCTGCTGGCCGCGCTCGCCGAGGGCGGCCCCGCCAGCCAGGCCGACCTCGGCCGTCGCTGCGACATCGACCGCAGCGACGTGGTGGCTGCCATCAACGACCTGGCCGATCTGACCGGCGATCTGCCCCGCCGATGCGGTGAACACCACCCTCGGCCGGCGGCCCGCCGCCAACGCATCCCGCAGGCTCTGCACC
>NZ_JAGPYK010000034.1 GCF_018070045.1 Micromonospora sp. U21 | reverse complement strand
CCCACCGACCCGAGGTCCGCGCGCCGGAGGTGTCAGGCCGTCGCCCGCTTCGGGAGCTTCCACCCGGGGCGGGGGAAGTGGCAGGTGTAACCGTTGGGGTAGGTCTGCAGGTAGTTCTGGTGCTCGGGCTCAGCCTCCCAGAAGTCGCCTGCCGGGGTGACCTCGGTGACGGCCTTACCGGGCCACAGGCCCGAGGCGTCGACGTCGGCGATCGTGTCCTCGGCGACCCGCTTCTGTTCGTCGGTGGTGTAGAAGATCGCCGAGCGGTAGCTGATGCCGATGTCGTTGCCCTGGCGGTTCTTCGTCGTGGGGTCATGGATCTGGAAGAAGAACTCGAGCAGCGCGCGGAAGTCGGTCTTCTCGGTGTCGTAGACGACCTCGATGGACTCCGCGTGGGTGCCGTGGTTGCGGTAGGTGGCGTTCGGGACGTCGCCGCCGCTGTAGCCGACGCGCGTGGACACGACGCCGGGCTGGTGGCGGAACAGTTCCTCCATGCCCCAGAAGCAGCCGCCGGCGAGGATCGCCTTGTCGGTGGTCACGTCGTCTCCTTACTTGTCGTCGGTGTCAGTGTTGGCGTCACTCGTGAACAGGGTGCGGTATTCGCCGTACCCTGCGCTCTCCAGGTCGTCGAGGTGGATGAACCGCAACGACGCGGAGTTGATGCAGTAGCGCAGTCCACCCTCGTCGCGGGGACCGTCGTTGAAGACGTGGCCGAGGTGGCTGTCCCCGTGCAGCGAGCGGGCCTCGGTCCGGATCATCCCGTGGCTGGAGTCTTGGCGCTCGACGACGTTCGTCCTGGCGATCGGCTTCGTGAAGCTCGGCCATCCGGAGTTGCTGTCGTACTTGTCGACCGATGCGAACAGCGGCTCGCCGGACACGACGTCGACGTAGATGCCGGGCTCGTGGTTGTCCCAGTAGGCGTTGGCGAACGGCCTCTCGGTGCCGTCCTGCTGGGTCACGCGGTACTGCTCCGGGTCGAGCCGCGAAACGGCTTCCCGGTTCTTGTGGTATTGGGTCTGCTGGGGCACAGCTCTCCGTTCCCGGCCTTTCGCCGTGAAGCTGGGGAACCAGGCGAAACGCACCTGGACGCACAAATATACAGACACCCCACGGGCCGGTTGTATTCCCGCAGCTCCAACTTTTTGTGGACCATAGAGTCCAGGACAGATGCCCGGAAGCGATCGGCTGCGTGCCGTCGTTGCGGCGGGTGGCCTGGGGCATCTCGTCGTCACGGTAGCACCCGCACGACCCCCAGACTGGACTTGACCGACCAGTTCCACCGCGACTAGGTTCGGGACCTCCGGCTGTGCACCTCCGCCAGCGACGAGCGGTCCGACTCGCCCATTGGCGCCGAGTTCTACGGACGTCGCGCCACTCCTCGCGGAACCGGGTGCCGCCAACACAAATTGCGATTCAGTAGTGGGGAAGGAACAACTGTCATGAGTAAGAGTTTCGAGGGCCGTAAGGTCGTGGTCGTCGGCGGCAGCAGCGGCATGGGCCTCGCCACGGCCCGCCAGGTCGTCGCCGGGGGCGGCACCGCCGTGATCACAGGCCGAGACCAAGACAAGGTCGGGGTCGCGGTCGAAGCCTTGTCGCAGAACGGAAAGGCATGGGGCATCACAGCCGATCTGACCGACCGCGACCAGGTACCCGAGGTCCGAAAGCAGCTCGCCGCCGAGCACTCCGACGCGACCCTGCTCGTCAACGCCGCGGGTTTCTTCATCCCGAAGGCGTTCAGCGAGTACGACGAAGCCTTCTACGACTCGTACAACGAACTGAACCGCGCGCTGTTCTTCATAACGCAGACCGTCGTCGCGGGCATGGTTGCCGGGGGCCGGGGCGGCGCCATCGTCAACATCGGCTCGATGTGGGCGCACCAGGGCATCGCGGCGACGCCGCACTCCGGCTACTCGGTGCAGAAGGGCGGCCTGCACTCGTTCACCAAGGCCCTCGCGATCGAGCTGGCGCCGCACAGCATCCGGGTCAACGCGGTCGCGCCCGCGGTCGTGAAGACACCCCTGTACCTGCGCATCGTCTCAGCGGACAAGTTCGATGAAACCGTCGACAGCTTCGACAGCTTCCACCCGCTGGGGCGCGTCGGCAGCCCTGAGGACATCGCGAACGCGGTGTCATTCCTGCTGTCGGACAAGTCGAGCTGGATGACCGGCGCCATCGTCGACGTCGACGGCGGCATCATGGCCGGCCGCAACTGACGCTCGAAACGTAACGCCGGGATGGCGCCGGCGGTGCCTCCGCCCCGGCGCCACCTTACCGACGGCTTCGTTATCGCGCTCGTTCCTCGACACCCTCGCGCCACGACCGCTACCGATCAACGTGGCAAGACACCGAGGCCTGGCGCCGCTAACGCTGATGAAACGAATTTGCACCTCGTGACCGTGCAAACGAGGACTGGATACAGGGAGGCGCCGGATGAAGGCGATCGTAGTGGCGGACGAGGCCGCGGGAACGGCCGGGATGACGCTAGTGGAGCGGCCCGCGCCGGACGCGGCGCTGAGCGACGTCGTTGTTCAGGTTCATGCGTCGGGATTCACCCCGGGTGAGCTGACGTGGCCCTCGACCTGGACCGATCGACCAACTAGCCAATGACGGCTGCCGTAGGATGCAAGAGACGGAGCTGCGACGTTGCAGCTTCCGAGAAGGGGATCCATGACAGTCAATGAAAGTGGCCTAATGACGTCGACGCAATCGTCACCTAAAGTCGCCATTGTGACCGGCGCAGGATCCGGAATTGGTGCGGCCACTGCTCTGGAATTTGCGTCTTCGGGAATTCGGGTCTTGGGAGTCGGCCGACGTGAGGAGGCGCTTCGTCGCACCGCGAAGCAGCACTCCCTGATCGACTACGTCACCGCGGACCTTCATGAACCGACCGCTCCGGACGAAGTCGTCCGTACGGCGGTTGAACGCTGGGGTCGGCTCGACGTGGTAGTAAACAACGCCGGGACCTACCTCCAGGCGCCACTACAGGAAGTCTCCGACGACGCGGTTTCCGACCTCATCACAATCCACATCGTCGCACCGACCCGCCTCACGAGGGCAGCGCTTCCGCTGCTCAAGGCGAGCCGGGGAAGCGTCGTGAACATCTCCAGCACCTACGGGCACCGCCCTATCCCTGGATCATCACACTACGGCGCGGTGAAGGCGGCTCTGGAACATCTAACTCAATCATGGGCCCTCGAACTAGCGCCGGACGGAATCCGCGTCAACGCTGTCGCCCCCGGGCCGACCGAGAGCGAGGTCATCACTGCAGCCGGTTTCACAGCGGCAGAAAAAGAAGCGATCGCCGCCGCCCAGATCGAAATGATTCCGCTGCGCCGGCGCGGCACACCAGAGGACATCGCCCGGTGGATCGTCCACCTAGCCGGACCGGACGCCGACTGGGTGACCGGGCAAATCCTGACCGTCGACGGCGGCCTGGAACTGTTGTAACGCACGTGCTTGCCCGATCGTCCAGCAGGTGCCGGGCTCCAGCAGACGATCTCCGGATGGCTCACCAGCGAAGACGTCACCGCCGACCGGTACGCCACCGCCGGCTACATCTCCACCGCGAAGAAACACGACGCTGATGTCATGACCGCCATCCGTGACGCCCTGACCGGCCGGCCCTGGACACCACCAGCCTGGACACCCGGCTAGGGCGTGTCCTGCCGATCTTGTAGTGGTTGATCGTTGACGATGTGCCGGTGGTACGTCGTGGTGAGCTGACCGATGAGACGTGGGTGGTGATCGCGCCGCTGCTTCCTGAGCCTGGTGGTGCGCGGGGACGGTGGCGGGATCACCGTCAGGTCATCAACGGGATCCTGTGGACGCTGCGTACGGGTGCGCCGTGGCGTGACCTGCCAGAACGCTTCGGACCATGGAAGACCTGCCATGAGCGCCTGCGGCGATGGACAGCCGATGGCACCTGGGATCGGATCCTCGCGGCTGCACAAGTGCATGACGACGGCACACCGGTGCAGTGGACGATCAGCATCGACTCGTCGATCGTGCGGGCCCACCAGCATTCCGCTGGCGCCCGCAAAAAGGGGGCTCCTCGTCAAGTGCGGCGACGCCTGGTGCGCAAGATGGCGAGGCCATCGGCCGGTCCCGAGGCGGACTGAGCACGAAAATCCACCTCGCTGTCGACGGACGCGGCCGACCGTTGTCGATCCTGCTCACGCCCGGTCAGGCCGGCGACAACCCGCAACTTTTGGCGTTGCTGGATGCGATCCGGGTCAACGAGCCCGGACCCGGCCGGCCCCGCAAGCGCCCCGAGGTGCTTATCGCCGACAACTGCGGACAAACATCGGCAACGTCGCGCCCCTCGACGACGCCGTCGCCGCCTTCAACCCGACCGAGCGGATCAAGGGAAAGACGATCATCCGCGTTCGTCCGTAAGGACTCGGGGACGGCATCACGAACGCACCGTCGTTCCTGCTGTCGGACAAGTCGAGCTGGATGACCGGCGCCATCGCCCGACGTCGACATCATGGGCGGCCGCAACTGACCCTCGATGCGTAACGCCGGGATCACGCCGGCTGGGCTGCGGACGTGCTCGTACGCGTCCGCAGCCCGCGTGGAAACCACCAGCACATTCGGCGAGACCGTGGCTCGGCCGACCCGCACATGGTCGCGCTCGCGCCACGACTCCACCCCACGGATGCAGTCGGTCACAGCCAGAAAACCCCGATACCGGACACCCGACACGAGATCACCGGCCGTTCCGCCGTCGGATGCGCCGGTTGAGGGGTTGATCGACTCGGTATCGGCGATATCGGGGCATCCAGGGGCCGTGGACACCGCGACATCCGCGACACCGACTCGATCAGCCCCCGGCCAAGGGCGATCCGAAGGCGCGGTGGCCGATGACCGGTATACCTCACAGGCATATGTATGACTCACAGGTATAGCGCTCACCCCACCGACCAATGGTGAAATCAGCGACTCCACCCATACCGACCAGTTCGCCAAGGCCTACCCCGGCCGCTACTTCCAGTGGTAGATCGGCGAGCAGCAGCTCATGGCGGCCTGCGCACTACACGGGACGCCTACCCGATCGTGTACGGCGAGACCGAGACAGTCCGGTTGGTGGGTCGAAGGTGGTGCGGGCCGCTCCCGACGACGTTGTCACGCTAGATCGGTGCGAGCGTTACGGTGCACGAATGCGTTGCCGCGTCCCGACTGGCGACTTTGCGGTCATGGGTGACGATCGAGAGCGGCCACGTCAGGCCTGGATCGCGCCCCTCGTCGCCGGCGAACACTAGTCTTCATGCGATGTACCTGGCCGTTGGGGACGCCTGAGCCTTCTCAGCGGTCGGCGTTCAGGCGCGACGACGTGTGTTCAATGCCCGTGTCCGGTTGTGGGCGACCGGGGGAATGCGGGGTCTAGAACGTCGGCGTAGTCCGGGTGAGCATTGACGAATGCTGTCGCGAACGGGCATGTGATGGTGGCGGTCTTTCCTTGCGTGCGCAGTTCGTCGAGGACGCCGCCGATGAGTTTGGCGGCTATCCCCTGTCCTCGGAACTCGGGGAGCACGGATGTCGCCAGCAGTACGACGCGGCTCCCGACCTTGCTGTAGACGAGCCCAGCGGCTGTCCGGCCCCCTATCGTGGCCTCGTAGATGCCCAGCGCGCTGTTGTTGGTGATGACGAGGTCTTGTGCGTCGGGCGTGGTGGCTCCGGGCAGGTTCGAGTCACCCACATCATGCTCGGCGCTGGTCAACGTGATCATATTCTCGGCGTTGCCCGCCATGTTGTCTCCTGAGTCTCGCGTCTGGTCAGCGACCTGGTAGTGCCCCGTCAGGTCGGGTGAAGTGGCAGGACTATCGCGCCTCGGACTTTGCGTAACCGGCGTCGGAGACGTTGGCATCATGCGGGTTCGCCGCGGCTGACCGGATTCTTGGCGTTCAGGCAGTCGGTACCGGGAGGCTGACGACGAGCGATCCGCGCAGGTCGACCAGGACCCGGCCGGTTGTGCGTACCACGCGCATGACGACGTCCTCGCAGTCGGGGCATCGGGCGACGAGGCCGGGTGCTCGGTCGAACACGCGCATCGCGGCCAGCGGGCGGGTCGTGCGGCAGCCGGCGCAGGTGAGCTCGGCAACGGTGGGGTCGGTTCCGATGATCTCGCCGAGTGGTCCGGCGAGGGCGTTACCGTCCACCCAGGGTGCGTCGTCTGCTGTGACGTTGGTGCTCGACATGGTCATCCTCCGGTGGGTCCGAAGCGTTCGGTGCGGATGTTCGCGGGGTCGTGGCCGATGTCGACGAGGAGGTCGGCCACGGTCTCGACGAACCCGGTCGGCCCGCAGACGAACGCCACAGCGTCGGCCTCGCGGGGCCAGGCGACGCGGGCCAGGGCGTCCGCGTCCAGTCGTCCGGGTGGGACCGGCCAGCCGGGGGGCCCGACCCTGGTATAGACGTGTGTGACGGTGACGCGATCATCGCCAGCGGCTCCTGCAGTTGCAAGATCCGCAGAGAACAGCGCGTCGGACGGGGATCGGGTCGAGTAAAGCAGCCTGGTGGGAGTCTTCGCCGCACGCGCCATCGACATCAGGGGCGCCACGCCGGACCCGCCACCGATCAGCAACGCCGGGCGCGGATCGGCGGGTCGGCGTACGAACCAGCCGCCGAGCGGCCCACGGATCTCGAATTGGTCACCCGGCTCTGCAACGTCGACGAGGTACGGCGAGACCTCACCGTCGGGCACCGTCTGGACGGTCACCTCGAGGCGGTCGAGCCCTGGGGCGGATGAGATCGAGTAGCTGCGGTATGCCGTGTAGCCGTCGGGAGCCGTCAGCCGGAGGTCGATGTGCTGGCCCGGCAGGTGACCTGTCCAGCCGTCGACGTTCAGGACCAGGGTCCGCGCTGTCGCGGTCTCCGCGCGGGTGGTGGCGACGGTCGCCGGCTGCCAGGTCAGTCTGCCTGGTATCGCTGCTCGCGCCATGGGTCCCCGTAGTTGTGGTAGCCGGCCGTCTCCCAGAATCCGGGCTCGTCGTCGAGACGCAGTTCCAGTGCGCGCAGCCATTTCGCGCTCTTCCAGAAGTACAGGTGAGGAATGAGCAGACGAGCGGGCCCGCCGTGCACCGGCGCCAGCGGTTCGCCGTCGAACTCGTACGCCACCCAGGCCTGGCCGTCGGTGAGGTCCTCGAGCGGGATGTTCGTGGTGTAGCCGCCGTAGCAGTGCGCGACGACGTACTCGGCGGCCGTCTCGACGTCGGCCAGCAACGTGTCCACCGACACGCCTCGCCAGCGCGTGCCGAACTTCGACCAGTGCGTGACGCAATGGATGTCCACGGTCGGTTCGTCGGCGGGAAGGGCGGTGAACTGCGCCCATGACCACGTGCTCCGCTCGCCGGTCTCGGTGACGACGGCGAGTTCCCACGCGTCGAGGCCGATGCGCGGTGTCGGTCCCGCCGACAGCACCGGGAAGTCGTCCGTGCGGTACTGGCCGGGCGGGAGGTCGGTGTCGTCGCGTCTGCGGCCCCCGAAGCCGCGTGTGATCAATGCCATGCGCCCCTCCCCACGTGCCCGGGCGGCGGCGATCCCGCCGCCACCCGTGCGTCCACCCGGCCGGTGTACGTCGATGTGGTACCCGCCCACGACGTCATCGTCAGCGAGTGCCCCGGTGATGAGATTCCCCCCGGTGGGGACGGAGTCACCCACACGACAGGATAATTCGACTGGACCATCGCGTCCAGAATAGTCTGGCGTGACACCGGCCGGCAAATCCCTGCGCTGGCCACCGGCGGGTTGGAGTAGCAGCAGCGCCTGACGGTCACGGTGGTGCGTCCCCATTTGGCGGACGCCTCCGCAGCGGGAGTATAGTGGACCATAGCGTCCCATAAGGTGCGGCTAGATATTGTTCCGAGTTGGTCGTTCCACATGTCGTAGCCGCTGCGAGACGGCGGCGGTCGGTGTCTTGCCCGATGTCAGGAGAGTTCGATGAACCCTGTTCCCTCCGGTGGAAACGTTGTCGATGGCCAGCCGGTCGATGCGGTGGACATGACCGCCGCCCTGACCGCTGCGCAGTTTGTGTTCCAGGACGGCGCAACTCAAACGTTCACGGCGGAGGGTCGAACGACCTACGTCGACAGGGGCACACCGTCAGCTGGCGAGTGGTCGGTGACGGGTGACGGGACCTTCGCTTCATTCTGGCCGCCGACATACCGGGCGACGTACACGGTTCGGTGGATCGTCGAGGACGGAGTGCGGGTGGGCATCAGCTTCACGGATACCCGGAGCGGAGTCCGCTACGACGGCCGGTACCGGTGACTGGGGCTGCCCCGGTTCGGTTGACTCCTGACCTGTGAGGATGTGTCTCTCGCTGGAAGGATGTCGGCCCCTTCGGAGGCGGTCATCTCCGGCAGAGAATTGCGCGAACGAGCACCCCGCACATGAGGAGTCCGTCCTGATGCGCTCGGCGACGGTCCTGCTGGAGCGCCTGCTCCGGGCCGGGATGCGCGAGGTCGTCACAGTGGAGCCGGTGACGGGTGGGGTCGCGGCGCTCGCGGGCATCGCCACTCGCCGGGACGTACCGTCGGTGTTCGTCAAGGCGTTCGCCGAAGCCCTGGCCGACGACGTCTTCGTCGCGGAGGCCGAGGGGCTGGCCGCCCTACGTGAGCTCGGCGGCGTGGCGACACCCGAGGTGATCCTGGCGGACCGGGAACTGCTTGTGTTGTCGGTGCTGCGGCCGAGGCCGCACAGCGAGATCTTCTGGGAGCAGTTCGCACACGTGCTCGCCCGCATGCACATGAGCACGACCAATCCTCGCTTCGGATGGCACCACGACAACTGGCTGGGCCGTCGCCGCCAGATCAATACGTGGAATGACGATGGCTTTGCGTTCTTCGCACAGCACCGGCTGCTTCGGTCGCTCGGGCAGCCTCGCGTCGAGGCGGCACTGGACGCCGGGGACCGGGCGGCGCTGGAGCGGTTGTGTCACCGGCTGCCCGACCTGCTGCCGGACCGACCGGCGTGCCTGACGCACGGCGACCTGTGGGTACAGAACATCATGGCCACTCCGGACGGACAGCCCGCGCTGATCGACCCGGCCGTGTCGTACATGTGGGCCGAGGTCGACCTCGCTCATGTGTGGTCCACCTCGCCCCCGCCTGAGGCGCGACGGATGTTCGAGGTCTATGCGGACCTGACCTCGCTTGACGGCGACTGGCGGGCCCGCATGCCGATTGTCCAGCTGCGGCAACACCTCGCCGTGCTGGCCCAGTTCGACGACGACTGGGGCGCAGGTGACCAGATCCGTGCCGTCCTTGCCCCGTTCCGGAAGCGATCCTGACCACAGACTCAACGGTGACCGGTTCGAATTCCCCGCCGAACCGAACGTCGGCGTAGGTCAGGTCGAGTCGTGCGTGGGCGCCGAGGCTAGCCGCACTGCTCGCCCAGCAGCCCTCGCTGGCACCCACCAATCCGGCAGAGTACGAACGAGTCCGCACCTGCAACCGCCAGTTGCGCGACGACTGCCGGGCTCACAGCGGCCCACTCTTCGACACATCGACAGTGCGAGCGCCGCGGCGCGTGCTCGGTGAGGTCCTCGCCGGCCTGGACGGGCATCTTCGGGGACGCGAGGGCAGGATCAGCGGCCTCTCCCCGGTCCACGGCGACCAGCATGGAGGTCTCTATTCTAGCGCTAGAATATGCTCGTGGAGTTGACTCCCGCTGAGCTGACCGTGTTGGGCCTGGTCATCGAACGGCCACAGCACGGTTACGACCTGCAGCAAGTGATCGAGCAGCGCGGCATACGGCAGTGGACCGACATCGGGTTCTCCTCCATCTACTACCTGCTCACGAAGCTGGAGCAGCGCGGCCTGCTCCACGTCCCGGAGGCTCCGGCCGCCGGGAAGTCCCGCCGCGTCTTCCACGCCACCACCGAGGGCCGCAAGGTTGCGGCACGTAACGCGCTGGCCTTCGTCGCCGAGGCGCGGCCGGTCCCACACCCACTGCTGGTCGGCGTCGCCAACCTGTCCCTGCTCTCGGCGCAGCAGTACGCACAGGCGCTGCGCACCCGGCTGGCGCAGATCGAAGCTCGGATCGCTGCGGTCGGGGCCGTCCAGCAAGTGCGGTCGGCACAAGCCCCGTTCGCGGCGCGTGAGGTGTTCTCCTACTCCCTGAGCCTCCTAGAGGCGGAAAGGCAGTGGCTCGCCAGCCGAGTCCAGGTGCCCGATGACCAACAAAGCTGACGACAAGACCGACTTCAAGAAGACCCTTGACGCCTACCAAGCGCAACGAGGCCGGTTCCGGCTAGTTGATGTACCCGACATGCAGTACCTCATGACCGACGGCCACGGTGACCCCAACACCTCGCCCGCCTTCATTGAGGCGGTCGAGGCGCTCTACCCAGTGGCGTACAAGCTGAAGTTCGCCAGCAAGCACGACCTCGGGCGCGACTACGTCGTCCCGCCCCTCGAAGGCCTGTGGTGGGCCGAGGACATGGGCTCCTTCACCACCGCACGGGACAAGTCACAGTGGAACTGGACGTTGATGCTCATGGTTCCGGACTGGATCGGCCAGACCATGTTCACGACCGCCGTCGAGCAAACCGAGGCGAAGCACCGACCGACGCGCCTCGATGACGTCCGCCTCCAGACGCTGACCGAGGGGCGGTGCGTGCAGACGCTGCACGTCGGTTCCTTCGACGACGAGGCCGACGTGCTCGCGCGACTACATCAAGATTTCATCCCTGGCCACAGTCTTCGCATGGCCGGCACCCACCACGAAATCTACCTCAGCGACTTCCGCAAGGTCGCACCCGACAGGCGGCGCACCATCCTCAGGCAACCGGTCACCATCGACATCTGAGCGCGAACGGCTGGCTCGCAATGAGGCGAAGCGGCTCGACCCCACCTCGACGGCCATATTCGCCAAGGAGCCTGGCCGACACCCAAGCTGTAGTGACCTACGACCCCGGCCCGGCCCGGCCTATCACCCGTTGAGGCGAGCGAACCGACAAGCCTGACTACGGGTCCTCGAGCATCTTGAGCGAGTAATGCTGCGAATTTGCGCCCCGCGTCGCCGTACGCGCGGCGGTGGTTCAGTGGCCACGGAACGCCTCCTCCAGCCACCATGAGCCGCGCGCGGCGCAGACCTTGGCGTCGACCACCAGCGGTCGGGTACGGGGACCAGCGAGCCATTGATGTACCGGCCCGAGATCGTCGACGGTCCGGACGGTCAACCCGTCGCAGCCGTAACCACGGGCGATCGCGGCCAGGTCGGTCTCGGGGAAGGTGACCGTCTCCAACGGGTGCCCGTCCGGGCCGAAGTGGTGCACCTCGGCGCCGTACGCCGCGTCGTCGTAGATCACCACGAGGAGGGGTAGCGCCAGCCGGACGGCGGTGACCAGTTCGGTCGCGGACATGACGAAGCCACCGTCGCCGACCGCGGCGACGGTGAGCCGGTCCGGCCGGGCGACCGCCGCGCCGAGCGCACTGGCCAGGCCGAGCCCGATCGACTGGAACGCCTGGGTGAAACAGAATCCGGCCACGTCCGGCACGTCGAGCCACATCGACGGGTAGCCCATGAAGTTGCCGGAGTCGACCACCACCGTCCGGTCGGTCGGCAGCAGGTCGTCCAGGGCGGCCGAGAGGGTCCTCGGGTCGATCGTCGCCGGGGCGCCGGCCCGCGCCGACCCACCCTCGTCCCGGTACGGGACCGTCCGCCACCGGCCGTGGTCGCGAATCCGTTGTGCCAGCTCCGGCGTACGCCAGCCGCCGCTCCCGGCGTCCACGGGCCCCGTGGAGCCGGCGCCCAGCCGACCGAGCACCGCCTCGGCGACCGCCGCCACCTCGCCGGCCACCGTCAGGTCAACCGGGCGGTTCACCCCGAACGCGGCCGGGTCGTGGTCTACCTGGACGACGACGGCGGAAGGCGGGATCAGTTCGCCGTGCCGGGTGGTCCACATGTTCAGCGTGCTGCCCCACGCGACGACCAGGTCCGCCGCGCCGATCAGCTCGGCGGCGAGCGGGGTGGCGAAGCCGCCGGCCACGTCGATGTTCCACGGATTCCCGGCGAACAGTCCCTTCGCCGCGGCCGAGACCGCGAGCAGCGCGCCGCACGCGTCGGCGAGCCGGGTCAGCGGTTCCCGGGCCGCCCGGGCGCCCCGACCCGCGATGAAGACCGGTCGACGTGCGGCCTGGAGCGCCGCCAGCAGCGACTCGACCTGCGGGGCGGTGGCCGGGGTCGGCTCGACCGCAGGGACCGCGCCGGACCACGGTTCGGTCACGGTGCGCTGCACCTCCAACGGGAGGCCCAGCACCACCGTCGCGCCCCGGGCGGCGGCCCGGTACGCCGCGCCGGCGTCCTCGGCCGTGTGCGTCGCGCGTACCCGGCGGAAGTCGGCCCCGACCGCGGTGGCGAGCGCCGGCAGGTCGATGAAGAAGTTGGACCGCGGCGCGGTCGCCTCCGGGGCCAGGACCACCATCGGGGTACGGCTCTTCGCGGCCTCGGTGAGGCCGGTCAGCGCGTTGGTGACCCCCGGACCCTGGTGCACCGAGAGCAGGCCCACCGTCCCGGAGGTGCGGGCGTACCCGTCCGCCATGCTCGCCGCGCCGCCCTCGTGGGCCGCCGCCACGAACCGGGCGCCGGCCGCCACAAGCGCGTTCGTGACATGGAAGTTGCCGCTGCCGACCACCCCGAAGACGTACCGTGCGCCGTGTCCGTACAGAACCCGCCCGACCACCTCGGCTACCCGCATCTGTGGCCCGGTCCTACCGTTCGACCAGCGCGAGGACCCGGCACGGGCTGCCGGACCCGGAGACGATCGGCAGTGGTCCGGCGATCACCACCGCGCCGGTCGCCGGCAACTGCGCCAGGTTACGTAGCTGGGTCAGGCCGTACTTCTCCTGGCCGAGCAGGAACGAGTGGCACGGGAACGGCGGGTCGAACGAATGCGCAGCACCCGCGTCGGTCCCGACCGTCTCCACCCCGACGCCCTGGATCGGCGACTCCTCGGCCAGCCAGCGGGCGCACTCGACGGAGATGCCCGGGGTACGCCCCGCGTTGGCGTACCGCTCCGGGTCGTCGCCGTACGCGTCCCAGCCGGTGCGGTACAGCAGCCAGCCACCGGTGGGCAGGGCACCGTGTTCCGCCTCCCACGCCTTGATGTGCTCGACCTCGAGCAGGAAGTCAGGATCGTCGGCGGCGTCGGCGGTGTGGTCGATCACCACCGCCGGGGCGATCAACTGGCTCACCGGGACCTGCGACACGTCCGCGCCCTGTTGACCGGTGACCCAGTGCACCGGGGCGTCGAAGTGGGTGCCGGTGTGCTCGCCGGTGGAGAAGTTGTTCCAGTACCAGGCCGGGCCGCGGTCGTCGTACCGGCTGATCTCGCTGAGCCGGAACGGCCAGGTCTGGCCGAACTGCTCGGGCAGACCCAGGATCGGGGTCTGGTCCGAGAGTGGAGCGGTGAGGTCGACAACCTGGATCCGGCCGCTGGAAAGAGCGGCGACAAACTCCTGCAGCACCGTCATGCGGCGACGGTACACCGCGCTCATGCTCCACGATGGACCCCCAAAAGGCGCGTATCAGCGGTTGCCCGGCCCGCGGCTCGTGGACCGGGCTGCCTGAGGCTGTGACGGCGGCGGTCAGGGCGGCTGTTGCCTCGGTGCACCGCCATGGCCGCGCGGACACTCCTGGTAGGCCGATACCGCGGCGGCCGTCCGCCATACGGCTACACGCTGCGTGAACTCGCCCCTCACCCCGACCCCGCCAAGGCGGCCGACGGCGAGCACCTTCGTGGACTCACCCCAGACACTCCCCCGTCTGGGAGGCCGAGCTTGCCGGCGATGCGGGCGAGGGATGCGGCGATGGCCTCGGGGTCGTTGCCCTCGACGGTCATACCCTTACCGTCGCGTACCTGCCGGTCCCTCCAGCTCCGCAACGATGCCGTAGGTCTGCTGGAATACCAGCTCCTATCGACCAAGGTGTGGTTCCAGGTCGATGTATCGCAGTCCGATCAGAAAGAACCGGTGCACAACCGCGTTGCGGTGGTCGTACAGCTCGACGACCTCCTACTTCAGCTTCGCGTCGATGAGACCACGCCGCAGGGCTTCGTCGTAGATCGCCTCCTCAGTGAACCGTGCCCCGCCGGGCACCTGCTGCATGTACATGTCGAGATCGTCCGGGTCACCGGCGACCTGCTTATCGAAGATGATCGCGATTCGCAGGAGGCCGCCGTGCGGCCGTGATCGAGGCGATGGAGTCGGCCATACCGGCTTGGAATCGGTAGCCGAACGACAGCTCCACGGCGATCTACACGCACGTGTCCGACGTCTTCATGAACACCGCGCTGCGCAAGGCACTCGCGCCGGACCAGGGACCGGCCCAGACGGACGAGAAGGACCGCTGGTGGCCCAGAAGCTGGATTACCGCTGGCATCTGCGCCAGATGATGGCCGACCGTGGCATGTTCCAGACCACGGACCTGATGAATCCGCTGGTCGAACGGGACATCACGGCCGAAGCGGGCCAGGGTCGGTCGGTGACCGAACGGCGCATGGGCCGGACTCCGCCCGACCGTTCCTGGCGGCACTCCCTCGGCGCCGCAGCGAGAGCACCATTCGTCCGGCTCGACGACGCGGCACTCGATCACGGCGGGCCCGGCTCAATGCACTGCTCGACAGCCCGGAGGCCGAGCTCCTCGAGGCGGCAGAACGTGGTCAGGCCAGGAGCCTGCAAGGGTAGCCAGGAGCACTTCGAGGTCTTTCGGACGGAAGGCGACTCGACCCTACCCGGCAACCGGACTCACCCCACCGCTACACCCCCATTCGTACAGAGCTTGACACAGCAATGGGCCAGGGCTTGACTCACGGCTATGGGCCCCGCCTCAGCAGAAGAACAAGAATCGTTCGCCCGGTCGAACGCGGCTGACCGCCAGATTGTCGTTCCCTGGTGGTACTACGCGATAACCGGAGTAATCACAGGCGCTGCAGTCGTGGCAACTGCTCTTCTGCCGCAGCAGATCTCGGGCCTCTTTCTCGTCGCCGCCGCCCTACTTGTGGGAGTGACCAGCCGTGTGACTAGCCGTATCGTGGGGAAAGCCTGGGGAGCTCGTCTGCCTTTTCCGACCAGCGCTGTCGGCGTCGGTTATCTGGTAGCCCTGGCGGTCGTGGTGATCGGGTCCTTGATCGTTGCATGGACCGTAGTGCGTCCTGACGGTCCTTCCTGGCTCGCCTGGATGCTTGCCGCTCTCGTGTTCGCGGTCGCACTCAGCGGGACATGGGTGGCGAAGGCGGGGCGTGCGGCATAGACCTGGGCCGCGTTTCAGAAGTGCTCATGTTGGGCCTACTCGGAACGATGGGTAGCCTGCCGGCATGACAAAGGTTGTCACCTACCTGGAGATGAATAGCGCCAAGGACCTGCGGCCTGGGAAGGTGGTGCCGCAACTTCTCCTACGGCGCGTTGACGGTGGCCTGCCGCTCGTGCGTGCCACCAATGCTCAGGTCGGAGCCCCCTACGGGTGGCGGAGTACGTCTCGCACGAACGAAGAGTGGCAGGAGCTGATGCGGTGTCGTCCACTGCGCCAGTACTGGTTCATCACCCTGAAGGACGAGACCGTGGGGGTTGCAAATTTGGAACCCCAGCGTGACGGAGATGTGGAGATCACCACCTTTGGGCTGTTGCCCGAATATGTCGGGAGAGGTCTCGGTGGCCATGCGCTGACGCTGACCATCCGGCAAGCCTGGAACAGTGAGGCCGTGGAGTCTCCGACTGTACGCAGGGTTTGGCTGCACACATGCTCGTTTGACCATCCGAATGCACTACGCAACTATCAGCGACGCGGCTTGACTGCCTATCGCACCGAGGTCGAAGCCGAGTAATAGTCGGCTCAGGCCGAATCAAGCCGGCGAGTACGCGCGTGTCGGTGCCCGATATGTAGCGAGGTCTCCGGCAGGTGGTTCATCGACCAAGATGAAGACCATCAGTCCGGAGACCTTGGGGCCAGGGTAGCGGTGACGAGGCGTTTCGACCTGACCGACGCGCAATGGACGGCGCTGACGCCGCTGTTGCCCGTTGGAGAGAAACCAGGTCGTCCACCGAAGTGGAGTAAACGGCAGCTCATCGACGGGATCCGTTGGCGGGTGCGGGTGGGATCGCCCTGGCGCGACGTGCCGGAATGCTACGAGCCTTGGCAGACGGTGTACGGACTGTTCCGGCGCTGGCGGCGCGCCGCGGTCTGGCAGCGGATCGTCACAGGGTTGCAGAGCCGCGCCGACGCCCGTGGGTTGATCACCTGGGAGGTCAGCGTGGACTCCACCATCGCCCGCGCGAATCAACATGCTGCCGGTGCCCGTACCCGGCCCGAGGTGCAGAAGGAACCACCCGGCGGCAGCGGTGAGCCCGAGCCCACCGACCGCGCCCTGGGCCGTTCCCGCGAGGGCTGGACCACCAAGCTTCATCTGGGCAGGGTCGGCTGCCAGGGCGGCACCGCGCTGGAGAAGACGGTCGCCACACGAACGCTGACGGGACGAGCAGCAAGCCCTCGCCGTCCAGCTGACGGTATCGATGAAGCGCGGACGGACGACCGTGAGCCGATGGTCGCGCCGGCTCACGGACGGTGCCAGGTCGGCGAACAGGCTTGCAACGCCGCCGTCGGCGAGGCGCCGGCCCGCACCTGAGCGCCGTTCCATTCGGTCCGTGCACCCCGCACCGGATCGCGCAGCATCACCAGTTCCGCCAATACACCAACACTGCTTGGATTGTTGGCCGTGGCATCGTAAGCGGTCTGTCGGTATTCGTTGTGAGTGGGTCGCGGCTTCTCCTTAGTCAGCCGCTCCTGCTCCTCAGGGAGGACACCCCTATCCATCGTGCCGAACAATGGCGCCCCTAAGATCGGCGGGCGATTCTGGACTTCGTCTTCGCTTCACGCGCCGTCAACCGCCCGGCTGCGGCCGCCTGCGAGATCTCCTCTACACCGCCATGGTGCTCGTGGACGCGTGCAGCCACCTGGCCACATCTGGACCGTTTCGTCGCAGCTGGTCAACTAGCCGTCAATGTCCCTTGAGGCGGCTCATCGGCCAGCGTTGTGCATTTCCCGTCGTCAGGCGTACTTCCCTTGGGATCTAACCGCCAGACTCCTGCGGGAGACTCCTCTTATACTGGACCAGTTCTTCCAGTCGTGGCCGGACCGAACCAACACGAACAGGGAGCCGACATGCCTGAGTCCTATCCACTCGCCACTGAACCCGAAGGCGTCGTCAAGTCGCTGGTTGAGCGATTCAACTCCGGCAAGGTCAGCGCAATGATGGCCCAGTTCGAGCCGGGGGCCGTGTTCGTCGCGAGAGACGGCCGACCCGTCACTGATCCCACTGAGATCGCAGCGCAACTCGAGCGCGATGTCAGTCTCGGTCTGCCGCTGAAGGCCAAGGCGCGCCATGTGTTCGTTGCCGGCGATATCGCCCAGATCGTGTTGGACTGGTCAATTGATGGCACAGGTCCCGACGGCGAGCACGTGCACCTTGAAGGCTCGGCAAGCGATGTCGTGCGCCGCGGCGCGGATGGACGCTGGCGGTACCTGATCGACAATGCTCTTGGGACGACGGTGCGAGAGTCCGCCTGAACACGTGGCCGCCACGTGGTGAAACTACCCGTATCACGGGAGAGCGGGTTTCCGCTCAAGCCACAGGTGAACGGGCGTCGGTTGGGTGATACCGATACCACTGCGCTTCAGTCGCGGTCAGAGCCTCCACGGCAATCCTTCTCCGAGGAGGCTCTGACCACTGCTGGCGGACCGGTTCGGCTATCTCATGGGCGCGGGTCCTCCTGGACCTTCAGGGCGTTGAGGATCGGGGCGCGCTCGCCGATCTCGCGGCGAAGCTCGACCTTCAGGTCGCCACCGGCGTGCTCGACGGTGACCGTGTTCACGTCCGCGGTCAGCGCACCCGCCCTCGCCTGCACGTCGTGGTCGTGGAGCACGGCCTTGCCATCGACCAGAACATCGAAGGCACGCTTGCCGGCCTTGACCTTCTCGATCTCCGCGAAGTCGAGGCCGATCCGGTACGTCCCGGCGGGGGCGTTCTTGAACACGTAGCTGAACGTCTCGCCGGTCCGCTGGGTGCGGAACAGCGCGTCGTCCTCGGTGCCGGCGATGTCGGCCTTGGTGGAATGCGCCTTGCCGCCGACGTAGCCCCACGGCCGCGAACCGAGCTCCTGGTCGGGCGACCAGACGAAGTCGTCGGCACCGACGTGCCCGGAGCCGCCCACGTCGACGCCCTTCCAGTAGGCCGAGGTCGCCAGGCGGACCGACTTGAGCTGGGCCTCGCCCTTGCCGGCGTTCGACGCCACGAGCACGTCCCCGCCGAGCACGCCGGGCTCGACGCCGGCGTTGTCGGCCGTCGCCGTGACCGTGGTGGACTCCCCGGCCGCCAGCGTGACCGTGCCGGTTGCGGCCGCGCCCGTGAGGGTCAGCCACGGAAGGTCGGCGGCCTCGTGCCCGCCGTCGCTGGTGCGCTTCTGCTCACTGAGCCGCACCTCGAGCGGGGCGGAGCCGTTGTTGGTCACGGTCACGTCGGCCGTCGCCTTCTGGTCCTTGTCGAGGAGCCAGTCGAAGTCACCTCCGGTGACGGTGGCGACGCCCGTGGTCAACGCCGTGTCGACCACCTCGGCCTGATCCTTCTTGGCGATGGTCACGGGGTGGCTGGCGGTGACGTAGTTCGGCGCCTCGACCTGCACGGTGTTCTCGCCGACCAGCGCCTGAGCCTTCCACCGGCCCTTGGCGTCGGTCGTGATGACCCGCTCGCCGTTCGGCCCCTTGAGCGTGACGATCGCGCCCTCGATCGGCTTGCCGTCGTTCTTGTCGGTGACCGTGCCCTCGATCGTGCCCGCGGCCGGGAGCGTGTACTCCAGCCCCAGGCCGGCCTTCAGCACGGGCTGGTTGAAGGAGTGCTGGCTCGCGGGGTTGCGCGTCAGGCTCTCCACGCCGACCGTCGCCGACGACCCTCGGGTGAGGGGGTTGTCGCCGCCGACGCCGTCGCCGTACCCGATCTGGATACGTCCGTCGGCGATCAGGGTGACCGAGAAGCTGACGCGAGCCGTCCGGTCGTTGTAGAAGGCGGCGTTGCGCCACTCGATGACCTCAGCGGCCAGGCCGTCCACCTCGGTGGTGCCGAAGTAGATGCCCGCCTCGTCGTCGACGACCAGGTCGTCCCAGAGCGGATAGATCGCGTCGAACGCGTATGGCGACGGCAGCTCCGTGTTGTTCCCCACGGCGCTGGCCTGGTCGAAGATCAGCTGGCCGTTCGTCGTCACGCACACGCCGTCCCAGGCCGTGTCGTAGAAAGGGAACAGGAAGCTGGAGTCGAACCACAGCACGCCGCAGACGTCATCGCCGTGCCACCCGGACTCCTCCGTACCCTGGCGGTAGAGCCCGTCGGTCACCTTCATCGAGTACGAGCGACCGGCGGGGGCCACCGGCACGGGACCCGGCTCCGGCTGCTCGGGCTGGGGCTCCGGCTCCGCCGTGTCTGCGCGCGGGTCGAGCGTCACCCGCAGCGCGGCGATGGTCGGGGCCTTCAGGCCCTTCGAGCCCCGCAGCTCCACGGTCAACGGACCGCCCTCGTGCTTCACGACCGCGGTGCGCCAGTCGGCGGCGTTCGGCCCCACGGCCGCGGCCGTGTCGTACGCGTACTCCGTCAGCGTTCCGTCCACGAGGACGTCGAACACCCGCTTGCCCTTGGCCACCTTCTCGATCTCGGCGAACCCGAGATCGATCGAGTAGGTGCCCTTGGGAGCGTCAGGGAAGCGGTAGAACAGCTGCTTGTCGGGCGTGGTGCGCTGCGACTGGAACAGGGCGTCGTCCGTCGTGCGTTCGATCCCGGACTTCGTGGAGGTGACCTTCGTCTTCCCCTCGTAACCCCACGCCTTCTTGCCGGCGGCCTGGTCGGCGGACCAGGTGAAGCCGGAGCCGTCGGTGAACTTTGAGCCGCCGGCGTTGACGCCGACCTGGTACTTCGTGGTCGTGAGCGTCACGGGAACGTAGGTCTTGGACTGGCGTCCGGAGTCGGACCTCACCACGATGTTCGCGCCGAGGACTCCGGGCTTGGCGTCCTTTGAGGAGATCGAGACCTTGACGGTCGCCGACTGACCCGGGGCGAGGGTGCCGCCGGTCGAGGAGAGCGACAGCCACGGCAGGTCGGTGAGCAGATCGTCCTCGACGTCGACGAGCACGACGTCATCGGCGACCTGGTCCGCCGCCCACAGCGCCCCGGTCGAGTCGGTTTCAAGGCCACCGCCCTGGGTCGCCTTCTGGCCCGGGAACCACCACGCGTTGACCAGCGAGCAGTCGACGGGGTCGACCTGCAGCAGGCGGGTGGGCCGGTTCGAGGTGAGGTCGGTGTACCAGATCGTGTTGGACGCCTGGTTGTAGGCCAGGCCCATCACCTCGGGCAGCGGCGGCGCGCAGAAGGACAGCAGTGCACCCGCGTTGTCGTGCGACGTCCCGGCGACGGTTCCGATCATGCCGTTCCTCCGACCGCCGACGTAGAACACGTCCTCCGTCGGGTTGTAGGCGAGTCCGGTCAGCTGCAGCGTGGACCAGTCACCCTTGATCTGCCGGGCCTCCTTCCCGGTCTCCCGGTCGAAGCAGTGGATGTAGCTGGCCGGGCTGTCCTCCATCTGGCACATGTCACCGGTCTTGGTGTCGAGCGCCATGTCGAACGCCCGGTACGCGGGGTTCCACGACGCGTCGAAGACCTTCCCGGTCGGCTTGCCCGTCACCGTGTAGGCGGTGTTGGTCCGCGCGTTGTAGTCGTGGACCCAGACGTCGCCGTCGTACCCGATGCCGGTGGGCTCCTTCTCCGCGATCGTGCCCGGGATCGGGATCCGAGTGATGACATCCCCGCCGGAGGTCGGGCCGACCTTGGTTGCGGCCTGTGCCTCCGCCTTGGTCGCGGTCGCAGCCTTGCCGTCGGCGTTCGACGGCTTCATGCCGCTGGCACCGGCCTTCCACGCGGTGAGGTCGATGGCGCTGGCCGCACCCTTGCCGGTGCGCGCGGTGGCGCCGGCGGCGTCAAGGTCGGGGTGGCGCGCGGCCTCGCCCAGGTTGTACGTGAGTGGGGCGGAACCGTTGTTGGTCAGCGTCAGCGAGCCCACACCGTTCTGGTCGGTGCCCAACAACGCATCGAGGCCGTTGGCCTTCAGGCCGGCGACACCCGTGGTCAGACGCGCGTCAATCTTGGCGTTCGCGTAGAGCTTGTCGAGGGTGAAGTCGTACGACTCCATCACGTAGTTCGGCGCCTCGACGGTCATCGTGTAGTCGGCGACCGGCAGCTGGCGATGCACGGTGCCCGTCCCGTTGGTCGTGACGCTCTCGACGAGGCCGTCCTCGTCGGCGAAGGAGACCTTGGCGCCGGACACCGGCAGCCCGTCGTTCTTGTCGACGACGGTCGCGTCGAGGTAGCCCCAGTCGGGAAGGTCGTAGGTGACGATCATCCCGTCGTGCAGCACCGGGACGTTGTCGGAGAACCGGATGCCGTCCACGCCGGCCCAGCCCTGGATGCCGGTGATGGCGCGGGCGCCGCCGGTCACCGGGTCGTCGGTCCCGATGCCATCGCCGTACCCGAAAATCACCTTGCCCGAGCGGGTGAGCGTGGCCGAGAAGCTGACCGGCTCCGTGTACTCCGACCGGATCGGATAGGCCCAGAGCTTGGCGTTGCGGAACTCGACGACGAACGCGTCCTCGCCGTCGACCTTGGTGGCTGCCGTGAAGACTCCCCCGCCGGGGGCGAACTCGACGGGGGTCTGGACGTAGAACGGGAAGATGCCCGCACCGCCGCTGCCGGGTCCGGTGGCGGTGTCCGGGGAGATCACACCGCGCAGGCTGACACCGAGGGTGTCGTGGCTGCCGTTGTAGAGCGCGATCGGGTACGGCAGCTTCACCGTCGCCCACACGCCGCTCGTGAACGCGACCGGGTCGGTGCCGCGCAGGTACTCCCCCTCAGAGAGGGAGCAGCTGTAGCCGCCCTTGTCGACGACGAGCCCGACTGGGATCTCGCGCGACTCGTTCTGCGCGCCGACGGTCAGCGGGACCGTCGTGGGCGACAAGCAGGCGTTGGGCTTGATGGCCAGCGTGTACCCGCCCTCGGGGACAGCGGTGATCGTGAACGCGCCGTTGGCATCCGTGCGTACCGGCTTCAGCGGCGTGTCCATGACGGAGACGTCGGCGTTCGGGACGGGCTGTTTCTTGTCGTCCACAACCCTGCCGCTGATGTCGTGCCTCGCGGCGGCCGTGAGCGGCAGCTTGACCGAGGTGTCCTGGCCGAGGGCGACCGTGACGTTGGCGGTCGCGGTCAGGTAGCCGAAGACCTTGGTGCTGAGCTGGTAGTCGCCGACCGGGAGGTTCGTCGTGAACCGGCCGTCCTTGTCGGTTCCGATCGACCGGCTGAACGGCCCGCTGATCGTCACCTCCGCGGCGGGGACCGGGGCGCCGTTGGCGGTGACGACACCGGTGAGGGTGCCGCCCTTGCGGGGCGCGAGCTCGAGCAGGCGGACGAGGTCGAGCCGGCCCTCGCCGTACTTGTTGTTGAAGTCGGCGGTGCCGCCGCACTCGGTGTCGTCGACGTCGACGGCCGACTCGGCGAGCAGGCGGCGGGACTCCTCGACCTGCCCGATGAGGGTCGGGTCGTAGCTCCACAGCGCCGCGACGGCGCCGGCGACGTGGGGAGCCGCCATCGATGTGCCGGCCATCTCGGTGTAACTGTTGTTCGGGTAGGACGAACGGACGGCGACGCCCGGAGCGGAGATCTCGGGCTTGATCCGGCCACCTTCACCCTCGCCCTTGCGGGAGAACAACGCGAGCGTGCCGTCCGACGCGTAGGCGCCGACGGAGTAGGCACTCTCAGCGGAGCCGGGCGAGGAGACGGTGTCGCAGGCCGCGTACGGCGCGGTGTTGCCCGATGACCAGACGCTGAAGATGCCCGCGGCGCTCCAGGCCTCGTCGATGGCCTGGAAGAAGTCGTCGAAGTTGTGCTCGGCGTTCTGGCCCCACGAGTTGTTGATGACGTGGGGGCGCTTGGACGGGTCGGGGTTGTTCCCGTGGACGTCGGTCGGGGCGAGCAACCACCAGCCGGACTGGAGCAACGACTCGATGCCGGTGCTGTCGCAGCAGCCGTTTGTCGCGATCCACTGCGCGTCCGGGGCGACGCCGACGTGGTTGGTGCCGTCGTCGCCGACCATGGTGCCCATGGTGTGCGTGCCGTGTCCGTTGTCGTCGCACGGTGCGCCGGTGCACGTGCCCCGGGTGGCCATCCAGTTGTAGTTGTGCTCGACGGTGCCGTCGGGCTTCGTGCCGCGGTACTGCTGCATCAGGGCGGGGTGATCGAATTGAACGCCCGAGTCGAGGTTGGACACGGTGATGCCCGCACCGGTGGCCCCCATGGCCCAGGCCTGGGGGGCGTGAATGGCGTCCAGGCCCCACGAGACGGTGCCATCTTCGGCGGTGGCCGCGGGGGTGGTGGGGCGGACGGCCTGGTCGGCTGGCGTCTTCTCGTCCACGGGCTCGACCAGCGCGACCTGTGGCGACGCGTGGATCTTGGCGACCTGCCCGACCGAGGCGACGTCGAGCGCGAGCTTCTGCGTGCCGCCCTTGACGAGCACGGCGTTGACGAGCGGGTAGGAGGTGTATTTGACGCCTGCCCGGTCGAGGTCGGTGGAGACGGATGCCAGGGAATCCTTCGTCGCTGCGGTCAGCGCGTCGTAGACGAACTGACCACGAGCGGTCCAGTCGGTGAGCTTCTTCGCCGGCCCGAGGTCGGCTTTGGTCTCGAACGTGATCCAGAAGTCGGAAGCCGGAGACGTACGGAAGCGGTCCTTCAGACTCGAGGCGATCTTGTTGGCGGCGGCGCCGGGATCCGGCTCGGCGGCGGACGCCGGTGGTGCCTGGATCAGGCTCAGGCCCACCGCTGCGGCCAGCGAAGCCGCGAGGGCTTTGAATGTCATGAGAGTCCTTCGACCTACAGGGGTTGGTAGGGGTCGTGGTTCTTGTGGTCGTCGCCACCGTGAACGTCATGGGCGTCGGGGGCGCTGGCGCGCGGCTCGCGGGGCAGCTCGGCTGGTGGCGGGTGCTCGATGGCGGCGTCGTCACGCGCGACAGGTCGCTCAGGCATGCATCGCCCAAGGGCTATGAATCATGGAGTCATGCTCGGCGGGCCGAGCGACCGTCGCTATCCAGCGGATACGTCAATTTTCATGACGCGTCATCGAGGGAGTCCTCTTCTGCGAACACTCCGGCCTCTACTGCCTTGACCGCGAGCGCGGTCCGGGAGTTCACCTTCAACTTGCGCATCGCCGCACGTAGCTGTTGATCCACCGTGGCCGGTGACTTGGCCAGAATCCGGCTGATCTCCCGATTCGTCTTGCCGGCGACAACCAGTCGGACCACGTCGAGCTCACGAGGTGAGAGCCGGTCGCCGTACCCCCGTCGACCGCCGCGCCACAATCGCGGAACCTCGGCGCCGTGTTCACGAAGCCGGTGTGCGACACGGTCCGCATCGCCGCGGGCTCCGAGCCTGAACAGTGGCTCGTACTGTGCGGCCAGCAGCTCTCGGCCCTGTTCGATCTGGCCTTGCGCCATGAGCGCCTCGGCTTGACGCTCGCGGGCGAGCATGGCGTCGAAGGGGCGCGGCAACGCGTTCCAGGCGCGCGCCGCCCGGTCGTATGCCGTCGCCGCCCGGGCGTGGTCTCCGGCTGCGGCGACCAGCAGAGCACGGCATACGGTGAGCGCAGCGCGAGGCGCAGGCGCCGTAGAGCCACGCAGTCCTCTGGCGAACTGGTCGCCCAGGCGTGTCGCGGCCTGGAGGTCGCCCGCGGCGAGGTGCGCCTCGATCCGGGCGGGGACGAGGTCCGTCGCCCAGACCCAGATGCCCTTTCTGCGGACTGTGTCCATCGGCTCGTTCGTGATCTGCAGCGCCCGGCCGCTGTTTCCGTCCGTCAGCCACAATCTGGCCAGCGCGGCGGCGGCCTCCATCGTGTCGTCGGCTGCGCCGAGACGGGCAGACTCATCGAGGACCAGCCGGAACTGCTCCTCCGCGGCGCGCCGCCGTCCGGCCGCGGCTGCCAGCCGGGCCGCGAGCCGGATGGTGCCGAGGTAGAGCGCCGGCCGGTCTCGGTCGGCATCGGCGAGTGCCGCGCTTCGCTCCGCGAGACCCTCCCACCGACCGGTGAGCCACGCCAGGTTGGCCTGTTCGAGCCGGACGTTGTATTGCAACCGGGACGCCTGCTCGGCCTCGGCAAGGCGCATGGCCACGACGAGATGTTCCTCCGCCTCGGCGTACCGGCCCCAGATCAGTGCGCCGGTCCCGACATTTGCGTGGATGCGGGCCACATCGAGACGCTCCGCCGAGGTCGCTCCGTCGGTGGGCAGGTCGGCGACGACGTCCCAGGCCTCCTCTTCGCCGAGCATGAGCAACGCGGCGGCACGGTTGCCGGCCAGGTTCAGCCGCTCTGCGGGAGAATCGACTTCGGCGGTGAGCTCAGCGGCGCGATCCAGCCAACGCCGATGAGTCGACGCCGGCCACGGTCCCGCATAGGCCCATCCAAGATAGGTCATCGCCCGAGCCGCCTCGACCGGGTCATGGTCGAGGTTGGCCACCGCCTGCTCAAGCTCGCTGAGTGCGGCCTGCGCCTCACCCCCGGTGATCAGGAGCCGACCCAGGGGGTTGCGAATCTCGGCCTGCTGGCGTGCGGAGAGATCGGGGGTCTCCAGCACCGCGCGCAAGGTACGGATCACGCGGTGGTAGACCTCGTCGACCTGTTCACGACGGCTCAGTGCGGCTACTCCGGCGATGCGCGCGACTCGTGCCCGATCCGACGGCGGCAGCTCGGACCGCGACAACAGATCGACCAGCAAGGCGACCGCCTTGGTGTGGTCACCCGAGGCCATGGCCAGCTCGGCGCCCTGCTCGGCGTACCGCGCCCAGGACTCCGTCTCGCCCGCCTCACGGAAGTGGCGGGAAAGGCGTGCGACAGGCGGCGGATGGATGTCCTCCAACGCCCGGCCGGCCAGCAGGTGGAAGTGTCTGCGGTCGGTCAACGGGATCGCTTCGTAGACAGCCGTGGCGGCCAGCACATGCCGGAATCGCCACTGGCCGCGGTCGTCTCCGTCAAGGATGCCGGCATCGGCCGCCTCTGCGATGGCGCCTCGACACACATCTGGTGACAGACCGGCGGTCACCGCGATCGTGGCGACCGATGACCGCTCAGCCAACGTCGCCGCGGCTCGCAACACCTGCTGCGACGTCGGCGACAGACGGCCCACCCGCTCCCGGGTGGAGTCGCGCACCGTTGGCGGCACCTGTAGCTCGCGCAGCTTCAGGCGGACCCACTGCCCGTCGCGGAAGACGAGGTCGGCACGGTCGCACATGAGGCGAACCGACTCCTCCAGCGCCAGAGGAATGCCACCGGTCCGCTCGTGCATGAACGTCGTGAACTCCTGCGATATCGGGTTACCGTCCAGCATCGAGGACACCAGCGCTGCCGTGTCGTTGGGTCGCATCGGCGCCAGGGCGATCCTCAGCTGGGTCACGCCAGCAGGCAGCCGGGACGTCAGCCGCAGCAACAGCGATCCGGCGTCCACCTCCTCCGGGCGATAGGAGATCACGAGGCTTGGCCCGTCCGACTGCTGTCGGGAGGTGAGGTACAGCAGGAACTCCAAGGTCACCTCGTCGGCCCAGTGAGCGTCCTCGAGCACGAGAACGTCGACGCGCAGAGCTCGGAGCAGCTCGTCCAGGGCGCGGAACAGGCGATGCCGTGCCGCCTTCGCATCGTCCAAGGGCTCCAATACGGGCGGCAGGTCCGAGGACCATTGAGGAAACAGGGGCCGTAACGCACCCGCAAGCTCGGTGAGCCGCACTCGCGACGCCGGCCGGTCGATCCGATGGAACGCGTCGACGATCGGCCCCAACGTCAGCGACTCTCGAAGCGGTGGGCACACCGAGACCAGGGCAGTGCGCTGGTGCGGCGCGGCCAACCACTCTCGCAGCAGGCGGCTCTTCCCGATCCCCGCCTCGCCCTCTACCAGCACGATCGCCGGTGGCCGGGCCAAGGCGCCCGTGAGCGCCGCCATCTCGCGATCGCGACCCACGAAACCCGGCGTAGAAACCGTTGGTGAAGTCCCGTCGTCCTCGGGCGAGGGGTCGAGCATGCGTGATGATCTCGCTTTCCGATGCTCGGGCGCAAGTACACGCCCTGCGTGACCATCTGGGGACGTGATGTCAACGGTCATCGACCCGGCCGTGTTGGAAGCCGCACTGGCATGCCTGCCCGCCGACTCCACGACACTTCGGCCGCGCGATCGAGAAGGTCCTCGCGCTCGACCTGTGCGGCACCCCGCCGTAGCCACACCCGTTCGCCAGCCGGACCGACACCGGACGTCGGAGGCTTCTCACCACCGCCGGATACAGGCGCGACCTGTCGCGCGCTCACGCAGCATGGCGCAGGCCCGACCGTGACGTGCCAGGGGTCGGCCTGTTCCTGCTGGGCAGCGCGCTCACCATCCTCGCAGCACGCCGGGCGAGGTCCAGGCCACGCTACAAGGTCCACTGCGGCATCGCCGCACCGTCGCCCTCTGCGCGACGGCGACCCGTGCCGCCCGACCAGCATTTGCCGCCTTATGGGCCAGCATCTCGTGAAGGTCGGCTTTGATGTACGTGGTGGTGGCCGGCACGGTGGAGTCGGTGTGGTCGGCGTAGGCGCGGGCGACGCCGTAGCCGAAGTACCGTTCAACCCGGGTCAGGGTGGTATGGCGCGTCAGCGCTGCCCCGGTCGGCGCATGACCTAGCCAAGGAGGACATCACCATGACACGGACCACCGAACAGGTGCTGCGGGACCATCTGCGCTGCCGCAAGGACGGCGACCTCGAGGGTGATCTGCGGGCCAACTACCACCCGCAGGTGCGGCTGCTGTCCGCCGAGGGCATTCATCACGGCCACGACGGGGTGCGTTACCTTGCCGGAATCCTGCGCAGCTATGTTCCTGACGGCGATTACCGCTATCGGCAGGTTCTCACCGATGGTGAGGTGGGAATGCTCGTCTGGTCCGGGCGGTGCACTGCGAACGATACGGCCCTGCACGACGGCGTCGACTCGTACGTGGTCCGCGACGGCCTGTTGGTGGCACAAACGATCCACTACTCGTCCTTCCACTTGGACGGGCGCCCGGACGCGTGACCAGTGTCCGGCAGCGGCGTAGCGCGCTCGCGTAACTGGTGCGGCAGGAAGGCCTCCCGCAGCGCGGCGAGGCCGCACGTCGCTGACGACATCCACCACAGCTCTCGGCAGGCTGAGGGCGGCCGGTCCGATCCCACCGTCATCAGACCGGCCCGCCCTCACCTGCATGCGCTGCGCCGCGACACCCATCGCCAGCGGTGTCCGTTGGACCGACCGTTCACCGCTCCAACGGCCGTAGCCGGTTGTTGACGTCGTGCACTCCCGCAGTACTCCAGACGCGCGCGTGGGCCTCCCTGCTCGCGTCGGTGCACGTGACCACGCCGTCCAGGATGACCACGCGGTTCTGCACTTCGATGCAGATACGTTCGTGACGCAATCGGGGATCCCGCTGCATGCTCTCCAGCAGCCGGCAGGCCAGCCGGGCATCATCAGAGGCAGGCTGGACATGGATCAGCGATGGAAATTCGTCGGGCAGAAACCAGGGGACGTAGGTCATGGCGTTTCCTCACAGATGATTCGGTGCTTCGGCGACCGTGTCCAGCCGCCGAAACACCGGTCGGTCGAAGGCAGCCGGAAACTCAGCGTCGGGTCGGGGGCACCGGGTACGGCGGAGCGACCCCGGTCGGGCCGAAGAACGGCGCATAGCCGTAGTACCAGTAGACGTCCTCGTAGTAGCCGGCCTCCTCGACGACCTCCGGGTCGTACGTTGGGGCCTGCTCGATCTTCTCCCGGGTCAGGTCGACCCGTACCGTGTCGTCGGTGACGTCACTGATGGCCTCGACCGGGAGGAAGGTGGCGGTGGCGCCGATGCCGAGAATTCCTCCGTGCTCGACCCGCAGGAACCGCACTTTGTGCTCCTCGCGATCGATCAGCAGGTCGTCGACCGTGCCCAGGTCGTCACCGTCGACGTCGAGGACGCGCCGGCCGCGCACGTCCTGCTCGGCAGCCTCGATCGTCTGCCCGGAGTCACCGAGCTTGACCAGAATCGCCGTCGTGTCGTGTGGCATGAGCTGCTCCTTCCGTAGCGTCTGATCCTTGTTCGCTACCCGCAGGACGGCCGGGACAATGCGACGAAACGATGACGCTTCCGGCCCGCTTACGTGACGACTGAGCGCCCATCTGTCACTGGACAGTCGGACGACTGACGGAGACGACGAGGGCCCCGCCGAACCGGCGGGGCCCCTCGCATCATGCGGCTCAGGAGAGCGTGTTCAGGTAATCGGGGTTGGCCTTCAGCCACTCCTCGACGGCCTTCTCCTCGTCGCCCTTGTGAGTGTTGAACATCAGGTCCTCCAGGGACGCGAGCTGCTCACCGTCCATCTTGAACTTCTTCAGCATCGCGGCGACCTCGGGGAAGTCCTCGCCGAAGCCAGTACGGGCCAGCGTGTTGATCTGCTCGGCCTGGCCGAGGGTGCCCTTGGGGTCGGCGAGGTCCTTCAACTCGTACTTCGCGTAGGCCCAGTGCGGGTGCCAGAGGGTGACCACGATCGGCTTCTTGTCGGCGATCGCGCCGTCCAACGCGGCCAGCATCGCCGGGGTGGAGGAGGTCTTCAGCTTCAGCTTGCCGTCCAGGCCGTACTCGGGGATGACCTTCTCCTGGGTGGCCTTGGTCAGACCTGCGCCCGGCTCGATGCCGATCAGTTGCCCGTCGAAGCTGCCGGCCTTGTCGGCCAGGTCGGCCAGCGAGTCGACGCCCTCGACGTACTTCGGCACGGCGATGCTCAGGCTGGCGTCGTCGTACCAGACGCCGAGCTTTTCCAGCTTGTCGCCGTACTTCTCCAGGTAGGAGGCGTGCGTCTGGGGCAGCCAACTGTCCAGGAACAGGTCGATGTCGCCGTTTGCGAGACCGCCGTAGACGAGACCGGCCTCCAGGTTCTTGAGCTCGACCTCGTAGCCCTTGTCCTGCAGGATGTCCTGCCACAGGTGGGACGCCGCGATCGCCTCGTCCCAGGCCATGTAACCGATGGTGATCTTCTTGCCGTTGTCGGACGCGTCGTCCTGCTCGCCGCAGGCGGCAGCGCCGCCGAGGGCCAGGGTGGCGGTCACCGTGAGCGCGAGGGCGCGCTTCAGTGTCGTGAACAAAGGGTTGTCCTTCCTCTGTCGGGTATGCCGGCGGACCCCGCGTACGCGGGAAAGGGATTGCCGGCGGAGAGACGGGTCAGGCGGCCTGCCGCGCGAGGCGTTGCGCCCGGGCGGACGGGAAGCGGTCGCCCGCCGAGTCGGTGAGCCGGTCCAGCACCACGGCGAGGATCACGACGGCGATCCCACCTTCGAAGCCACTGCCCACCTCGACCTGGGACAACGCGAACATGATCACGTCGCCGAGGCCGCCGGCGCCCACCATGCCGGCGATCACCACCATGGACAGGGCCAGCATGATGACCTGGTTGACGCCGGTCATGATCGTGGGCAGTGCCAGCGGCAGCTTGGTCCGCAGCAGCACCATCCACGGTGGCGCACCGAACGACTCGGCGGCCTGGACGATCTCCTTGTCGACCTGGCGCAGACCCAGCTCGGTCAGGCGGACGCCGGGCGGCATGCTGAAGACCAGGGTGGCCAGTACGCCCGGCACGGTGCCGATGCCGAAGAAGAAGATCGCCGGAATGAGGTAGACGAACGCGGGCATGGTCTGCATCAGGTCCAACACCGGCCGGGCGACTGCGGAGGCCCGCTTGTTCTCGGCGACGAGCACGCCCAGCGGGATTGCCATCAGCAACGCCAGGGTGCTGGCCACGAGCACCTGCGCGAGCGTGCTCATGGTCTCCTCCCAGTACGGCATTCCGGCCACCAGGCCGAGGCCGACCGCGGTGCCGAGGGCGAACTTCCACCCGCGCAGCCACCAGCCGAGCCCGGCGAGCACCAGTACGACCACCACCGCCGGTACGCCGGTGAGCAGGTCGTTGAGCGGTCGCACCAGCGCCTCGACCGCGGTGGCGACACCGTCGAAGAACGGGCCGAGACTGGCGGTGGCCCAGTCGACTGCGGCCTCGGTCCAGGCGCCCAGCGGCACCCGGGGCAGCCAACTGTCCAGCGGCGACTGCGTCAGACTCATGCCGGCTCTCCCTTCGTTCCGACCAGTTCCACCTGGTCCTGGTCCTGGTCCTGCGCCGGCTCGTCCGGGGCCGCGGCGGCCAGCGCAGTGAGCAGGGTGATCCGGGGAATCACCCCGATCAGCCGGTCGCGCTCGTCGAGGACGGCCACCGGGTGCTGGCTCTCCGCGCAGTCGCCGAAGAGGTCGGCCACCGAGGTGTCCGCGGTGACCGTGCGGACCCGCTCGGTCGACACGTAACCGTCGAGGTGGGGGCGGCCCTCGCGGAGCGCCCGCAACACCTCGTCCTCGGTGACCGTGCCGAGGAACTTCTTCATCGGTCCGGTCACGTAGACCACCGAGGTCTGGCTCTCCCGCAGCGCCTTCGCCGCGACCCGGGGACCGGCGTTGACGTCCAGCACCTGCTGGGGCTTCTCCATGACTGACGCGGCGGTGAGGATCCGGGTCCGGTCGACGTCGGCGACGAACTGCGCCACGTAGTCGTTG
Source organism: Micromonospora sp. U21 (assembly GCF_018070045.1). GTDB lineage: Bacteria > Actinomycetota > Actinomycetes > Mycobacteriales > Micromonosporaceae > Micromonospora. The sequence goes on along the minus strand of NZ_JAGPYK010000034.1, from coordinate 37,347 downwards.
GCCGGGTCGGTGAGGATCTCCTCGGCGGTGCCGATCTGAACGATCCGACCGTCCCGCATCACGGCGATCCGGTCGCCGAGCCGCATGGCCTCGTTCAGGTCGTGGGTGATGAAGATGATCGTTTTGCCCAGTTCGGCCTGCAGTTCCAGGAGTTGGTCCTGGATCTCCCGGCGGATCAGTGGGTCCAGTGCCGAGAATGCCTCGTCCATCAGCAGGATCTCGGTGCCGGCCGCGAGCGCGCGGGCCAGCCCGACCCGCTGCCGCATGCCGCCGGAAAGGTCGTGGGGCAGGTTGTCCGCCCACTCCGTCAGGCCCACCATGCGCAGCGCGTCCATGGCCCGCTCACGTCGCTCGGCCTTGGGCAGCCCGGCGACCTCCAGCGCGTACCCGGCGTTCTCCAGCACCGTCCGGTGCGGCATGAGCGCGAAATGCTGGAACACCATGCTGATCTTCTCGCGGCGCAGCTTGCGCAGCGCCGCCGGCTTGAGGGTGGTCAGCTCGACCCCATCGACCCGCACGCTGCCCCTGGTGGGATGCAGCAGGCCGTTGAGCATCCGGATCAGGGTCGACTTTCCGGAACCGGAGAGGCCCATGACGACGAAGATCTCGCCTGGGCGTACCTCGAAGTTCGCGTCGATCACTGCGGCCGTGGCCGGCAGCCCGGCCAGCGCCTCGGCACGGGGCTTCCCGTCCGCCAGGCGTCGTACCGCTTCGTCAGCCCGACTGCCGAAAATCTTGTAGAGCGACTGCACTATGAGCGCGGACACGATCCCCCTCTCGACGGAAACCGGCTGGTGTATCGCATCACCGGCGCCATCTTCGCGTCTCGTCGTCGATATCAACATCGATCACATTCGGCGGGTCACCTAGGCCCGGCGGCGAAACCTACCGACGTCATCGCGACAAATCCAGTCGACGCCGCAGGGTTGTGGATATCCACACAAAAATTTGCGAGTACCGGTGTCGGATTGGTCGTCCGCACATGTCGTGAGACCCATCACCCACACTGGTCGGACCGCGCAGGTTGCGCGCCACCTGCGCCGATCGTCCCGCTCGAACGGGCCTCACCAGCGCGTCGACACCTTATTGGAGAGCGGTTCCAGAATTTGACGGGGTTGATAAAGAACTGTCATGCAACTGTCATATTCCATCGCGGCCCACTCGAGTGATCTCCCCTGCGGGTCGCGCCGCGACTCCTGATATCGGCGCCTACGTGAGGAGAGCGTCCCTCATTGAGCCAGCGCCCAACTCCTTCCTGGATGGCACCCGCGCAGGCGTGGGATTACACACGGTTGGTGTCCCGTCTCACCACGGCCTCCCTCAGCGGCTCACTGAGGCGCCGGTATTCTGGATTGGGCACGGTCGGTACCGATATGCCCATTAGCTGAGGGGGGACCATGGTCGATCACATCGACCTCGCTCGCCTGCGCGACGTGCTCGACGGACCATGGGCCGCGGTCCGCAACGCGCATCGGGATCACCTCGACGCGCGTTTCCTTCCGGTGTACGGCGAAACCGGTGATCAGGCACGGGAGCGCATCAGCCGGCTACTCACCCAACTTCCCGTCGAGCTGGGCATGGCGTCGGCCTTCCCCACCGAGCACGGCGGCAAGGGCGACGTCGGCGGCTCGATCGTCGCCAGCGAGATGCTGGCTCAGGTCGACCTGTCGCTGATGGTCAAGGCGGGCGTCCAGTGGGGCCTGTTCGGGGGTGCCGTCGCCGCCCTCGGCACGAGGCGACACCACGACGCCTACCTGCGGGACATCATCATCGGCAGGACCCTCGGCTGTTTCGCGATGACCGAGACCGGCCACGGCTCCGACGTCCAGCAACTGCGCACCACCTGCACGTACGACCCGCAGACACAGACCTTCGACCTGCACACCCCACACGAGGCTGCCCGCAAGGACTACATCGGCAACGCCGCCCGCGACGGACGGATGGCGGTCGTCTTCGCGCAGCTGATCACCAACGGGCGGCGGCACGGCGTACACGCGTGGCTGGTCCCGATCCGCGACGCGCAGGGCAATCCGCTGCCCGGCGTGACCATCGGCGACGCCGGACCCAAGGCCGGCCTGCTCGGCGTGGACAACGGACGGCTCAGCTTCGACCACGTGACGGTGCCGCGGGACATGCTGTTGGACCGGTACGGCCAGGTCGCGCAGGACGGAACGTACTGCAGCCCGATCGAGAACGACTCCCGGCGCTTCTTCACCATGCTCGGCACCCTGGTTCGCGGCCGGGTGAGCGTGGGCGGCGCCGCGTCGGCGGCCACCAAGTCGGCGCTGACCATCGCGGTGCGCTACGGCGACATCCGCCGGCAGTTCGGCACGCCCGACGCGGGCCGGGACGTACTGCTCAACGATTACCTGGCCCACCAGCGCAAGCTGCTGCCGGCCCTGGCCACCACGTACGCGCTGCACTTCGCACAGGCCGAGTTGGTCGCCGCGCTGAATGAGGTTCAGGGCGGCGACGGGCCGGTCGACGAGCGCCGACAACGGGAACTGGAGTCGCGTGCCGCCGGGCTCAAGGCCGCGCAGACGTGGCACGCGACGCGCACCATTCAGATGTGCCGGGAGGCGTGCGGCGGCGCCGGCTACCTGGCTGAGAACCGGTTGCCCAGCCTCAAGGCCGACACCGATGTCTTCACCACCTTTGAGGGCGACAACACGGTGCTGCTGCAACTGGTGGCCAAGGGGCTGCTCACCGGCTATCGGGACGCGTTCGGCTCGCTGGACGGCTGGGGGCGGGCCTCCTTCGTCGCCGAACAGGTTCGCGAGATGGTGCTCGAGCGCACCGCCGCACGGTCGCTCATCGAGCGGCTGATCAGCGCCGTGCCCGGCCGCGACGACGAGGTCGCCGTCACCGACCGCGGTTGGCAGCTCAAGGTCTTTGAGGACCGCGAGAGGCACCTCCTCGACGGCGCGGTCCGCCGGCTGCGCAACGGTGCGGCCACGAAGGCGGGCCACCCCTTCGACCTCTTCAACGACGTGCAGGACCACGTCCTCGCTGTCGCCGCCGCGCACATCGACCGGGTCACCCTGGAGGCGTTCGTCGCCGGCATCGAAGACACCGCCGACCCTGCGGTTCGGGCGCTGCTCTCCCGGGTCTGTGATCTGTACGCGCTCAGCGTCATCGAGACCAACAAGGGCTGGTTTCTGGAGCACGGCCGACTCACGCCAGCCCGCGCCAAGGCCATCACCGGCGTGGTGAACGGCCTGCTCAAAGAGCTACGCCCGCACCTGCGTACGCTCGTGGACGGTTTCGCCATCCCGGACACCTGGCTGCACTGCGCCATCCTGAGAGAGGAACCTCGCCGGCAGGAGACCATGGCCACGCATGACGCCGCCGACGATCCGCAGGTAGTACCAGCGTAGGAAGAAGGGCTCGTGTCGCGCTGCGCGATGGTGGAAGCCACATCCAAGATCGCCAAGCACGAGATCTCGTCGCTCAGCAGACCACGGGTTTGCGCTCGACCAGCAGAACTGCGATGTCGTCGTGCGGTTCGCCACCCACGTGCCGGTGCACAGGGGTGCGGCGCGGTGTTTCGACGGCGACGGCGAACAGAGGGGCAAGGGCCAGGAAACCAATGAGTATTGGGGGGCCCGCCGCGACATCGACCAGCAGGATCTGCCGGCCGGGATCGCCCGTCATCCCGGTGACGCCGCCGGCCGATCTCTAGGACGGCGACCAGGGCACGGTGGGCTGCAGCACGGCCTCTCGCAGGGCAACCGTGCGCAGTCGGGTGACCTGTTGATAGGCCGGGTCGGCGACCATCGCGCAGAACGCCTGCCGGCTGGGGTACCGGACCAGCAGGACGACGTCCCATGCCTGACCGTCCTCGGCCACCAATGCCCGACCGCCCTCGCCGGCGTAGATCACCTCGCCGCCGTAGCGGGGCAGGAACGTCTTTCGCAGCTCCGCGGCGTACTGTGCGTAGGAATCACGGCCGCCATCAGCAAACCGCAGCAGGTTGAGCATGACCACAGGTGCCTGCGAATCCTCCGTCAGAAAGTCCCGCAGGTCGCCGCCGGTGGGATCGACCGCCATCTCGCCTCCTCGCTTCGGCTGCCGGGAAGCCTAGTGCGAAGATGACGGCAGGTCACGGCCCCGCCTCCGTCCCGTCCTCCGAGGTACGCCGACCAACAGCAGTGCGAGCCCCTTCCATTGACGCGCGGGTGGGCCGCCTCGACACCGGTCCGGCCGACGGCCTGCCGTTCGGCGAGCCGATGCTGATGTGGTCGTTCAACCGCGACGGCAGTGCGACCCCGCCCTGGAGCAACACCGCAACCGGGCCATGGGCGTCGACCGTGCCGAGAAGCGCGCCTCCCGGTCGGAACTGGTCGACCAGGCACATCCCCACGAGGGGGTCACGCTCCTCGACCGCGCCTTCCCGGGAAGCACCCCACTGCCCGGCGTTGTGGACCGCTCCGAAGCCGGCTGACCGCCCGTCCGGTTCAGTCAACTCCTTGCGGACACGGCACACGGTGACGCGACGAAAGTATCCCGAAGGCCGCGCGTTGGCACGACACCGGGGACAGCGGGCTCTCCAACGTATCGATGCTCGACGCCAACCGGCCACCGTGAATCCCAGCGCCAGCTCAGTGTTCCCGTCATGGCTGGCGGGATCGTCACGCAAACGTCACGGTTCCGCGGTCGTGCCGCCACATGCCCGGGAAGTTCTTGAACACACGGCACGACGGGGGGAGGAACCACGGATGGACCGACGGTACGGCCGGGTGCGCCCGGCACTGGCAGCAATCCCGGTGGCGGTCCTGCTCGCAGCGGGTTGCACGGGTGCGGCTCCACAACCCACTCCCAAGCCGGTGCCCACCACCGCACCGGGCACGGTCGCCCGGGCGGAGTTGGGCGAGCGACTCACCCTGACCGCCAGCGTCGAGCGGATCATCACCGGTGCCGCGTTCGTCGTACGCGACCTGGATCTGACCGACGGGACCCTGCTCGTGCTGTCGGTGGCCGCGTCCGCGCCGGCGCCGCCGCAGCTTGTGACCCTGGAGGGAATCGTGATCCGGTTCTCCCACCGAGAGCTCAGCGAGCGCTACCACCTCGGGCCGCCGGGACCGTACCAGGATTTCGAGGGCAGGCGGGCGCTCGTCGCTCGGAACCTGACGGTCTGGGAATGAATTCGGTCGCCGGCACGCAGGATCGCCTCACTGTGCCGGCACCCGATGACTGGCGCTGGTCCTGAGCGTCACCGCGTCGCTCCTCGTCCACGGAGCAGCCGGTCGCACGAAGCAGGTCGCTGGCGGTCACCCGAATCTGCGTAGCCGTGGTGACACCAAAGTTCTGCGATCCCGCCGCAGTGGCTCGGCCAGCTTCCTCCGCCGCCCGCAGGGCGTGCCGTCGTGTCTGTTCGTGGGGATTGTCGGCTCGCGACTCCCGATGCAACTGTCGAACGGCTTCTGCCAGGGATGCGATGGCGTCGGGGAGATTCGGGGTCAGTTTTTCGTGGTACTGCATCATCGTGGCCGACCCTCGAGCCAGGGCCTCCCCGTCGTCGATCACACGGACCATGTAGGTGACACCCCGTCGGTAACGTTCAATATGTTGTCGCCAGTGCCATCGGCATGGTGCGACCGTCACCACCTCCTCGGCCCGCTGAGTGCTTCGCGAAGCCGCTCCACGTCCGGCCCCATGGCCCGTAGTCCCTTGAGCGCGCGCACCGCCCGCTCCGGGTCGCTGTTGCGCATCGCGGTCTCGATCTCGCGGAGATAGGCTCCGAGCGCGTCGAAGATCGGCGCGGCCGCCCGGTTGAGGATGCGCATAGGGTGCAGCGGCAGCGGCAGCAGCAACGCCACCACCACCAGACCGACCAGACTGCCGGTCACCGCATCGACGATCCGGAGCAACTCCAGATTCCGTTGGCTTGAGGAGAGCGTGGCGATCAGCACCGCCGTGCCGCCCACCTGGCTGACGACGGTGCCGCCCCGGCCGGCGAGACCGAGGGCGACAGCGATGGCCAGGGCGACGATGACGCCCGTCTGCCATGACCCGGCACCGATCAGACGGTTGCCCAGCAGATCGTGCGCCAGCCACCAGGCGAGGGCCGCCGCGAGCCCCGCCTGCAGCGCGATCAACGCAATGATCTCCATTTGGCGCCGCCGCAGCCGACCCGCCCTGCTCCCCCGACGTCGGGTACCGGCGGCCAGGCTCCGGATGCGGCTACCCAGGGCGACGAGCGGTGCCCGACTGCCCGGTCGAGATGGGGAGGATGCGGCCACGTCGAGGACTACCCGTCACGTCATCACCGAATCGTGTAACCAGCCGGCAGAGCGATATCCGGCGGCTGATGATCGCGGTACGGTTCAGTGACCGACGGCGGCCCGGCGGAACAAGACCCCGGGCGGCACATTCATCAGCTCCGTCGTGGGCTCGTGCCGGTGGAGGCTGGCCGCGGATCGTAGTCCGAGATACCGGACACGGACGAGTCCCGATGACAGACTCCCGCTCACCGACCGTGGCGGCGCATTGCGACCACGGCGGCCACCGCGCCAGCCGTGATGGTCAATATCGCTGTCCATGCTCGGCGTGACAGGGCCAGGACGGCCAGACGCCGGTTGTCCTGTTGTCGGATCACCCGGACTGACTCCTCTCGTCCGACGGGAACCCCCGCCACGACCGGGACGGGCACCACGACCAGGTCCTACGGTCTCACCATCTGGGCGAATCCGTGGACTGGTTTCGACCAGGCCCGCGGGTCATGCCACGGAAACGTGTGGGCACCCGAACATTCGACGTATCGGCCGTCGGTCACAAGGGTGGTCAGTCGCTGTCCCCACTCCCGGGTGCTCAGCCGGTCCTCTTCGCCGCGCAGGACCAGCAGCGGCACGGTCAGTCGCGCCAATGGTTCCTCCATGACGTGCCGCAGATGAGCCCGCACCAGGTGAACCAGCCGACGCAGGCCGGCGCGTTTCCATTCCGGCCAGTGCGACTCCGTCAGGCCCGGAGGTTCATGCCGGCCGTCAAGCTGCCAGCGCACGAGCAGCCGCACCACGCTGCGGGCGACGGGGTCGACGGTGGGACTGGCCAGAACCAGCCCGGCCACGCCGGGATGGTTCACCGCGGCCTCGGCGGCCACCTGGGTGCCACTGGAATGCCCCGCCAGGACAACGGCGCCGAGATCCCGCCGGGTCAGCCAATCGGACACGGCCTCGCCGAACTCCGGCACCGACAGTTCGTGCGGCGGATCGCCGCTGCCGCCGAACCCGGGCAGTTCCACCAGGTGCGCGCGAGTCCACTGGCCGAACGCGGCCAAGCCCGGTAGCAGGTAGTCGGCTACCGCCATGCCCTGCACGAGCACGACCTCCGGCATGCCAGGCCTCGCCGCACCAACCGAGCGACTACGCATGCGACCGAGGAGCCCGTCGTGGTATGACGTGGTCACGTCGCGGGGGAAGTCGGGCATGACGTGCTTGGTACCCGTACCGGCGGGCATGAATCGGTCGCACGCCTCGTGAACCGGAGGTGCCCATGAAGTTGCCCCGCGAGATCGCCGGTTTTGACTCCGCGTCCGCGATGGTCGTTGCGTTGGCCCGGTTCCTTCACGGCCGTGACACGCCGCCGCTGGGCAAACCCGCCCTGCGGGTGTTGCGCCCCGCCGCCATGGTCGCCGCGAGGCTGCCACTGCGCTCCCGTGAGTGGATCTACAGCGTGTTCAGCGGCGCCGAGGGACGCCCGGAGTCGGACATCACCGGGATTGATATCGACACGGTGGCCGAATCGGTTGCCGCGCTGTACCCGCGCCGCCGCTACCCCGCCGTGGTGATCGGCTCCTCTAGTGGCGCGCTGATCCACCTCTGCGCCGCGACGGGAGTGCCGTGGCTGCCGCAGACGCTGCTGCTTCCGGTGCGCCAACGTCGGGTCTCGCCGGACGATCCGATGCGGGCCGCACACGCGTTCGAATCCACTGCCCGCGCGTTACTCGACCGCAACCCCGACCTCGTGCTCCATCACATGCACGACCCCAACCAGGACCGGCTCACGCTGCGCCAAATGGCATACTTTCGCGTCAAACGCACCCGGTTGGGCCGAGCGTACGAAGAGTTTCTCACCAACACCCTCGAACCAGGCGGCATCATCCTGACCGCCGAATGCGGTCAGCGGTGGCCCACGACCCGCATTGGCGAGCGACACCTGTTCCAGTTCGGTGCCGTTGGCGGCATGTCACCGCAGGAATACCGCGACGGAGGACCGCGGGTCGCCGACTATCTTCGTCGCTACGGCGCCTCGGTCCGCAGCTGGCAGGCGCCACCAGCCGACGCGGAGAGCCCAGAAGCGGAATGGGGCTTCGAGCCGGCGCTCCGCGACGACATCGCCGCCTTCGCAGACCACAATGGCTACCGGCTGATGAGGCTGGTGTTCGACGAACCTGAGGACCTCAGTCCGGTGATAGCCGACCTGTTCCGCTGGTGGCACCGACAGCGGGGCCTACCGGCCGACCGGCTGCTGATCGACTCGTTCATGCTGCTGGACCCGTGGTGGACGCTACGCACCGGTGCCGTCCCCTACTGGACGACCTTCCCGGTCCAGCCGTCTCTCGAAGCCGTGCACCGCTATCTCGACAGCGGTGACGAGTACGACTACCTACACCTCGGGCTGTTCTGCCACGGCGTCGACTCGGTGGGCACGGCGAGCGCCGACAAATGGCGTGGGCTGCTACGACGAGCTCACGTCGCCGGCACCTTCGCAGGCGTTTCACCCAACCGATATCCCAACGACCCCGCAGTCTTTTTCAACTACCAGCATGCGATCCGCGCAATTCCGGCCCGCCATCCCATGCCGAAGCCCCTGTCTCTAGCTACCTTCGAGATGTTTATGCGCAAGGCGCCAATTCGCAATGCGGGAGTACAACTCCACGGAAGTTGATTCGAACGCCGTCGGTGCCCGGCGGCGACCGCCCGGTGTCCGGTGACCCGCCGCGCCGGCCCCGCACCGACGGAAACCCGTTCGACCGGATGGAGTACCTGCGCTTCCTCGCCCAACCGAGGAACCGATCCTGAGCGGGCCCGCGCGAGATGCGCGGGCCCGCTCAGGATGCGATCAGCGCCAGCCGCGTGGGCCGAGCATCGGCTTCCAGTGGGCCACCGCGTTCGGATCACCGCTGCCGTCGTAGGTGGCCTGCAGCGGGTACTCGTACACCGGACGTTCCGTTTGGTCACGCCACCGCTCACCTTGCTGGCCAGCACCGAGGTCGGCGCCTGGCCCCGCTCCGTCCAGGCGCGAATCGCGCCGAGCCAGTCGACCCGGTCGGCGCCGGGACCGCCGGCGCAGTGGTAGACGCCGGGCAGCAGGAACAGCCGGGCGAACTGCTGTGCGCGGGCCAGCGAGCCATACCGCTTCACCACGTCCTCGTATGCTTATCGTTCCGCTAGGCGGAACCTAACCAAGCACGTCGCGTTCCCGCAGGGCCGCCAGCTCCTCCGCCGACAGGCCCAGCTCGTCGCCGAGTACCGCGTCGGTGTCGGCACCCAGTGCGCGCCCGGTGAACCGGATCCGGCCCGGCGTGCGGCTCATCCGCCACAGCACGTTCTGCATCCGGACCGGCCCCAGGTCAGGGTCGTCCACCGTGGTCACCAGATCCAATGCCCGCACCTGCGGGTCGTCGAGCAACTCGCTCGGCTTGTAGACCGGCGCCACCGCCGCCCCCGCCTCCTCGAACGCGCGCAGCACCTCGTCGCGGGTCCGCGCCCCGATCCACTCCCCCACGTAGCCGTCGAGCAGGTCGGCGTGCTGCGCCCGCTGGCGTCCGGTGGCGAACCACGGCTCGTCGATCACCTCCGGATGGCCGACCAGCGTCAGCACCCGCCGAGCGATGCTGTCGGCGCTGGTGGAAATGGCCACCCACTGCCCGTCAGTCGTCCGGTAGGTGTTGCGCGGCGCGTTGTTGACCGACCGGTTGCCGGTGCGCTGCTGATCGACGCCGAGCTGGTCGGCGTAGATCACGCCGGGCCCGACCGCCGTCATGATGGGGCTGAGCAGGTCGAGGTCGATCTCCTGACCGTGGCCGTCCTTCTCCCGCTGGAACAGCGCCATCGAGACCGCCGCCGCACCCGCCATCCCGGCGATCGAGTCGGCCAGACCGAACGCTGGCAACGTCGGCGGGCCGTTCGGGTCGCCGGTCAGGTGAGCGAAACCGCTCATCGACTCGACGAGCGTGCCGAAGGCCGGCCGCGCCGCGTACGGGCCGGACTGACCGAAGCCGGTGACCCGCAGCAGGATCAGCCGCGGATTGTCCGCGGAGAGCACGTCGTAGCCGAGGCCCCAGCGCTCCAGCGTGCCGGGCCGGAAGTTCTCGATCACGACGTCGGCGGTGGCGGCGAGCTTACGGAAGATCTCCGCTCCGGCCGGGTCACCGAGATAGAGCCCGATCGTCCGTTTGTTGCGGGCCACCATCTTCCACCACAGCGGCTGGTCGTCCTTGGCCAACCCGTGCCCGCGCATGCCGTCCCCGCGGCTCGGGTGCTCGATCTTGATGACCTCGGCGCCGAAATCGCCGAGCAGCTGCGCCACCAGCGGGCCGGCCAGGATGGTCGACAGGTCGAGCACCCGCAGGCCGGCCAGCGGTCCGTCGTTCACACTGGACATGCTCACCCCTGGTACGGACGGTGCACGTAGCGGCCGCTCGGGGTGCCGACGATGTTGCCGGCGTCGAGCACGCGCTGCCCCCGGACCCAGGTGTCGGTGACGCGGGCACCGAGTTCGAAGCCCTCGAACGGCGTGTACTCCTGGGTCGACTCGGAGTCGGCAGCGTGCACGGTCCAGGTGGTGTTCTCCACGAGGCACAGGTCGGCGTCGAAGCCCACCCCGATGGTGCCCTTGCCGGGCAGGCCGTAGCGGCGGGCCGGATTCCAGGCGACCAACTGCGCGATCCGCTGGTGCGACAGGCCGCGCTTGCGCCCTTCCGAGACCAGCCCGGGCAGCAGGTATTCGGCGCCGCCGAAGCCCGACTTCGCGGCGAAGATGTCGTCGCGCGGGTCGCCGAACTTCGTCTCGTCCTTGCAGCAAGCGTGGTCACTGACCACCCAGTCGACGCTGCCGTCGAGCACGTACTCCCAGAGCGCCTCCACGTCCTCCTGCGGGCGCAGCGGCGGGTTCACCTTGCCGCCCAGGCCCTGGGCGCTGTCCACACTGGCCAGCAGGTGTCCGAGGGTGACCTCGCGCCGGAAGTCGACATGCGGAAACGTCCTGGCCATCAACATCGCCGCCCGCAGGGCCTTGCGCGAGGAGAGATGCAGCAGGTTGATGTTGGGCAGCCCGGTCTCGTCGGCCAGAAACGCCGCGATCGTCACCGCGAGCCCTTCCGAGTGCGGCGGTCGTGACGCGCTGTAGGCGGCCAGGCCCTGCAACGATGCGTCCTGCTCGACCAGCTTCGTGTAGGCGGTCATGATCTCGGCGGTCTCGCAGTGCAGCGACAGCGACACGTGCGGCGCCGCCTCGGTCAGCTTCTCCCGGGCCGCCTGCACGCCGCGCATCACGAACTCGAAGTGAGCGAGGTCGTAGCGCTCGTTCGGCGGGATCATCAGGAAGGAACTCTGGTCGCTGGACCGCCCGTGCAGCCCGTGGCTGCCGTAGAACATGAAGATTTTGAAGGAGGTGACGCCGAAGTTCTCGATGATCGACGGGATCTCGTCGATGTGCTCCTTCATCATCGGCGCGAGGTGGAATCCGTAGTCGATGAACGAGCGTCCTTCCGAGGCGGCCAACACGTGCGGGAAGAACTCGGCGTACGAGCCACCCCGGTTGAGGTAGTACTGCCCCGTGCGCATGTAGGTCAGTCCGGTCGTCACGCCGCCCTGGGCGCTGGCGCGGCTCTCGGTGGCGGTGTCCTCGGCCAGCGAGTTGTAGATGCCCCAGTGCTGGTGCGCGTCGACCGCGCCCGGGTACGCGATCCGGCCGCGCCCGTCCACGACGGTCTGCGCCTCGTCGGCCGGGATGACGGCCTCCACCCGCACCACCTTGCCGCCGGCGATGCCGATGTCGAGCCGGTCGCCGTCGGGCGAGCCGGCGTCGGGCCGGACCACGGTTACGTTCTTGATCAGGGTTTCCAGCAGTTTCATGCGTTTCCTCCCGTGGTACGAGCGACGTGGTTCGCCGCGAGGTAGGCGAGGCCGAGGGCGGGCAGGAGGCCGTTGCCGGCCAGGTAACCGGCCGCGCCATGGCCGGAGATGCCGGCCGCGGCACCGCCCGAGGCGTAGAGGCCGGGGATCGGCGCGCCGCCCGGGCGCAGCACCCGGGCATGCTCGTCGACCACCAGGCCGCCCTGGGTGTGAAAGAGCGCTGGCACCACCCGGGCGGTGAGGTACGGCGGCTCCAGTGGTGCTTCGAAAAAGGTGCGGCCGAACCGGTCGGCCCGCTCGCCGCGAGCCACCGCCGCCGTCTCGGCGAGTTCCGCGGCCACGGCCTCGGCCGGCAGCCCGGTGACCGAGGACAGGGCGGCCTCGTCGGCAGCGTCCAGCAGCGCGCCCGACTCCACGCTCTGCCGAAAGTCGGTGAACGCGAGGCAGGCGTCGCTGATCCGGCGGTCCAGTACCAGCCAACCGAACGCGTCCGGGCGGGCCGCGAGCGCGGCGGCGTACTCGGAATAGCCGGTCGTCTCGTCACCGAACCGCCGTCCGGTGGTGTCCAGCAGGACACCGCCGTGCATCACGGTCGCCCAGCCGACCAGCGTCGCGGAGCGGGCCGAAAGGGCGGCATGCCCCTGGTACGCGTCGAGCAAGGCGCTCTGCGCGCCGAGCTCGGTGCCGATCCGCAGCGCATCGCCACGGGACATCTCACTGCCGTGGTAGACCGCCGTGGCAATCTCCGGCAGGTGCTCGCCGACCAGGGTCCGGTCAGCGCCGTAGCCGTTGGTGGCCAGCAGCACCGCCCCGGTCGGGATCTCCTCGCGTGTGCCGTCCGGTCGCTCGACCACGGCGGCCCGAACCGCGCCGGCGTCGACGACCACGTCGACGAGTCGGGCCGGGACCAGCATGTCGATACCGGCCCTGCCCAGCCGCTGGACCAGATGGTCGAGCAGCACGGTGCCGTGCCGGCCCTCGACGGTGTGGCAGCGATCGACCGAGTGGCCCGGGTAGTGGAAGTCGGTCACCAGCGACAGCTCCAGCCCGGCGCTGTCAGCCAGCCACTCGACCAGCTCGGCGCTCACCGCGCCGAGCGCACGGGCGAGCCTCTGGTCGCCCTGCCCCTTGGTCTTGCGCGCGACGTCCGCCGCGAACAGCTCGGCCGAGTCGTCGACGCCGGCGGCCCGCTGCCACCGCGAGCCGGCGCCCGGGATCATCGCGGTCGACATCGAGGTGTTGTTGCCTCGGCGGAAGTGCTCGCTGGCCTCGACCACCAACACGTCGAGGCCGAGCTGGGCGGCGCGCAGGGCGGCGACGAGCCCTCCGCCGGCGCCGGCGACCACGAGGTCCGGCCCGGTCACGCGCCCACCTCCCCCGCTCCGATCAGCCGCAGCGCCAGGGCGGTCGGGTCCACCACCCGAGCTGGCAGGCTGGCGCCGGCCGGCAGGTCGACGGCCGAGCAGCCGTTGATCACCGAACGCGCGCCGCCCGCGGCGAGCGTGCCGACGGCAACGCCAAGTGTGCTGGCCCAGCGGGAGGTGTCGGCGATCGCGTGCACGTCGAGGTCGAGCACCTCGACGCCGAGCAGGTCGGCCGACCACCCGTAGACCCCGGCCCGGGCTGTGATCTCGTCGGCGATCGCCTGGTTGCGGGCCACCGCCGCGCACCTGCGCCCGCTCAGCACGGCCCAGCCGAGGCTGAGACGGAGCAGTCCGAAGACCGGCACCGGCAGGGTGCCGGCGAGGTCCGCCACACCGGGGTCGAGGACGCAGTCCGGCAGCAGCGCGTCGAAGCCGGCCGGCGCGCCGCGCAGCGCCGCGGTGACCAGCGCCTCGCTCTCCCGCACCTGCGCGTTGGTGTCCAGGGCGCGCGGTGCGTCCGCTCCGATGTCGTGCAGCACGACGTCGATGCCCGGCGGCGACAGCGCGGCGTAGCGCGCCTGCCGGCGAGCCAGTTCCTCGGCGTCGACATGGATCGGGGTCACGGCGTAGATCCGCACGGTCTCTCTCCTAGATCTCGGCGAGCCGGCGCAGGTCGGGCCCGACGTCGGTGGTGCCAGCCAGGCCGGCGGCGACCTCGTGCACGGCTCGGACGGTGTCGGGGTCGAGCAGGCGTCCGAGCAGCGCGAGCACGTCGCCTTCGGTCATCGGGTGGTAGGCCGCGTCGCCGACCGGGTTGGGCACCTCAATCACCTTGGGTGGCCCGCCGAGGGTGCGGACGGTGACGCGGGCCGCACGCTCGTCGGGCAGTCGGGCGTCGAGGTCCGGAGCCACCCGCAGCACCACCTTGGCGGCCAACGCGCGTACGCGCGGGTCGTCGCGCTGGTCGTCGGCGGAAACGGCGGGGTCGACGGTGCCGTGCACCAGCGCGGCGGACACCACGAACGGCGTCGAGAACAGCGCGGCCAACCGGCTGTCCCAACTCGTCCGGCCGAGCCCGCCGGCCAGCGAGTGGGTCTCGACCAGGACCTCCTCGATGGCGTCCAGCGTCAGCCCGTCGGCCCGCATCAGCAGGGCCGCGTCAGCCGCCGGGTGGGTGAACGAGCAGGACGCGTGCCGCTTGAAATAGCCGAGCTGCACGTCCCACCGGGTGCCGAGCCCGTCGGTGAGCGGCGCGGGGTCGAACCGGCCGAGCACGTCGCCGAGCGACAACGAGGGCGTACCGGTGTTGCGGGCGACGCCGGCCGCGGCCATCCGCGCCGCCGCCAACCCGGACACGTTGGCGGCTCCCAGCCAGGCGTCGCGGACCGGGTTGCCGTCCAGCGCGCTGGCGAAGTGCCCGGCCACCGGCAGGCCGGCGCCTGCGTCGATCGCTGCGGCGACGCCCTCACCGGGCAGGCCGAGCAACCGCGCACAGCCGGCCGCCGCGCCCGCGACGCCCCAGCTGCCGTGTGGATGCGCGCCGGTCCGAAGGGTGGTGGCCCGGCCGAAACGCGCCGCCACCTCGTAGGCCGCCAGCAGCGCCGACATCGTCTCCGGACCGGAGGCGCCGAGGTCGGCGGCGAGCGCCAGCACCGCTGGCAGCCCGTGCGCCGCCGGATGACCCTTCGCGTACTTGTGGCCCTCGTCGAGCTCGAGCCGCGCCATCGCGGTCGCGTTCAGCCAGGCTGCCGCCTCGACGGTGGTGGTCGCGCCGGCCCCGACCAGCGGCGCGGGCCCGGACCCGGGACGCCATGCGGCGACCAGGGCCCGCTGCTCGGCCTGCCGGGCGCCGACCACGGTCACGCCGAGCGAGTCGAGCAGCACCAGCCCGAGCCGGTCGCGGACGGCGTCCGGGACGTCGGACCAGCGGAGCCCGGCGGCCCAGGTGCCGAGCCGGGCCACAGCTTCCACAGTGGACGTCACGTTAGAGCCCCAGGTAGGCGGCTCGGACCCGATCGTCGCGGGCGAGCTCCGGTCCCGGGCCTTCGAGGACCAGGCTGCCGCTCTCCAGCACGTACGCCCGGTCGGCCAGGTTGAGCGCGTGCGCGGCGTTCTGCTCGACCAGCAGCACCGAGACGCCCCGGTCGCGGATCGCCTTGATCGCGTCGAGCACGGTCCAGGTCAGCTTCGGCGACAGGCCGGTAGACGGCTCGTCGAGCAGCAACAGCCCTGGACCGGCCATCAACGCCCTGCCGATCGCGAGCATCTGCTGCTGCCCGCCACTGAGCGTCTCGGCGGCTTGGGCGCGCCGCTCGGCGAGGATCGGGAACAGGTCGAAGACCTCGCCCAACGGCTCATCGAGCGGCTTGCGGCCACGGGTCCAGCCGCCCATCCGCAGGTTCTCCTCGACGCTGAGCGGCCCGAACAGCGCCCGCCCCTCCGGCACGTGCAGCAGCCCACGGGCGACCAGCTCGCTCGGGCGTACGCCGTCGGCCCGTCCGCCGTTGAAAGTGATCGTGCCCCCGGTCGGTTTGACCAGCCCGGAAATGGTCTTCAGCGTGGTGGTCTTGCCGGCACCGTTGGCGCCGACAATCGCCACGATCTCGCCCTCCTCGACCCGCAGGTCGAGCTCGTGCAGGATCTGCAGGCCGTGGTAGCCGGCGCTGACCCCCTCAAGCGTGAGCATGCGGGTCCTCCCCGAGGTAGGCCTCGATGACCCGCGGATCACGGGTCACCTCCTGCGGTGAGCCCGAGGTGAGCACCCGGCCCAGATCGAGCACGAGCACCGAGTCCGACAGCCGCATGACCGCAGCCATGATGTGTTCGACGAAGACGAGCGTCACGCCGTCTTCGGTGCGCAGCCGCTCCAGCAGCTCCATCACCGGCGCCCGCTCCGCGGGCACCAGGCCGGCCAGCACCTCGTCGAGCAACAGCACGCGGGGTTTGCTGGCCAACGCCCGGGCCAGCTCCAGCCGCTTGAGGGCCGCGGTGGGCAGGCCCTCGGTCGCCGAGTCGCGCCACCGGCCGAGGCCGATCCGATCGATCAGCTCGGCGGCGGCGGTCCGGGCCGTGCGCTTGGCGGCGCCGCCGGCCAGCACCGCGATCGTGACGTTCTCCAGCACGGTCATCGAATAGAACGGCCGCATCAGCTGGAACGTCCGGGTCATGCCCGCTGCGGTCACGTTGTGCGGCGCGTGCCCGGTGATTTCCTTGCCGCCCAGGTGCACCCGGCCGGTGTCCGGCCGCAACGCACCCGCGATGAGGTTGAACACCGTGGTCTTGCCGGCGCCGTTGGCCCCGATGACGCCGAGGATGCTGCCCTCGGCGACCTCGAAGCTCACCTCGTCGACCGCCCGCAGGCCCTTGAACGACTTGGAGATTCCCTCGACCCGAAGCAGTGTCATCGCCGGGACCACCTTTGGCGGATCGTTCCGTAGATGCCTTTCGGCAGGAGCAGCACGATGATGATCAACAGGGTGCCGTAGACGATCACGTCCAGGCCGCTGCGCCCCTGCAGGAACTCCAGCGCGGGTGGCGGGTTGCGCAGCACCGTCGCCGTCACGTCGTTGAGCGGGCCCATCACCACGGCGCCGATTACCGGGCCCCAGATGGTCGCCACCCCGCCGATCACGGCCGGCAGGATCGCCTGGATCGACACGCTCGACCCGAACGCCAGGTCCGGATCAATGAACAGGAAGTACTGCACGTAGAAGGCGCCGGCGACAGAGGTGATCGCGGCGGATAGCGCCATCGTCAGCAGCTTGTAGCGCATCACCGGGATGCCGACCGCTGCCGCCGCGTCCTCGTCGTCGCGGGCGGCCTTGGTGAACTGTCCGGCGCGCGAGCGGACGAACTGCACGCTGATCACCAGTGCGGCGACGGTGAGCCCAAGCGCGATCCAGAAGTAGTTCGGCGACGCTGGCTCGAACTGGATCCACCACCACGAGCTGTCGGGACGCAGCGGCACGTGGTAGCCGACCGCGCGGTTGACGAAGTCGCTGTTTGTCGCCCAGAGCCGGAGCATCTCGGCGAACGCGAAGGTGGCCAGCGCGAAGTAGGCGCCGCGCAGCTTGTACCGCAGCGCGAGAAAGCCGATCAGCGCGGCGAACGCCGCGGCCATCACCATGCCGGCGAGCATCCCGATCCACGGCGACGCCCGGTGCTCGACCAAAAGCCAGGCGCTGGTGTACGCGCCGATTCCGAAGTAGGCCGCGTGCCCGAAGCTGAACATGCCGCCGAAGCCACTCATCATGTTCCAGCCGATGCTCATCAGGGCGAAGATGAGCACCCGCACCGCGACCGATGCCTGCGCCGACGGAAGGATCAGCGGCAGCGGCACCAGCAGCACGGCGAGTACCGCGATGGCCACCAGGTGCTTGTTCCACGGCAGGCGGGGCAGCGGCCTGCCGGCCGCTGTCTCCGGTGCCGGCGTGTCGGTGGTGGTCGTCATGCCGACCTCCCGAAGAGTCCCTGCGGGCGCAGGAAGAGCACGAGTACGAAGACGATGAACACCGACAGCAGGGGCGACTGTCCCGGCAGGTAGATGCCGCCGAGCTGCTCGGCCAACCCGATGACCAGACCGCCGACCAGCGCGCCGACGACGTTGCCCATGCCGCCCAGCACCACCACCACGAAGGCCACGATGTTGAACAGCGAACCGGTGGTGGGCTCGATGGTGACCAGTGGGGCGACGAGCGTGCCAGCGGCGCCGGCGCAGGCGGTGCCGAGGGCGAAGGTCACCGCGTAGATGACCCGGGTGTCGATACCGACCAGCTGCGCGCCGGTGTCGTTGGCGGCCACCGCGCGGATCGCGGTGCCCAGCCGGGTGCGCTGCAGCAGCAGGTAGAGCAGTCCGGCCAGGATCAGCGCGCCGACGAAGGCGAGGATCCGGGACAGGTTGGCCACCGCTTCGAAGATCGGCACGCCGCGGTCGCCGGGCAGGGCCACCGAGCGCGGGTTCCCGCCGAAGAACAGCAGCAGCGCGTTCTCGATGATCAGCGAGATGCCCAGCGTGATCAGCAGCTGGTTCTCCAGCGGCTTGCCCATCGCGCCGGCCAGGATGCCGCGCTGCACCAGCAAGCCGAGCACGAACATCGCCGGCACGCTGACGGCGAGCGCGAGATAGGGATGCAATCCGGCCTGGGTCAGCCCGAACGTCAGGAACAAGGCCAGCGCCAGGAAGCTGCCGTGGGCGAAGTTGACGATGTCGAGGACACCGAAGATCAGCGTGAGGCCCATCGCGATCAGGCCGTAGACGCCGCCGATCAGGACACCGGTGGCCATCGCCTGCACGACGACGACCCCGCTGCCGGAGCGGACGTACGCGAGCACGACCGCGAGCACGACCAACGCGGCGATCACCGCGATCCGCAGCCACGGCACGGTACGGCCGCGGGTCGGGCGTACCTCGTCGGGATCCAGGGTTGCCACGCCGCCGCTGCCGGCGGCGGCGTGACCCTGGTCGGCTGGCGTGGTCACTGGCTCTTGAAGGCGGGGTAGAGGGGCTTCTCCTCCGCCTTGTCGGCCGGGAACACCTGCTTGACCACGCCACCCTGGACCTGCATGAGGATCGGCGTGGCGTTCTCGTTCTCTCCGGTCGGGCCGAACTTGATCGGGCCGTTGCCGGCGATCAGGGTGGGCACCGAGCCGCTGGCGATCGCGTCGCGCACCTTGGCCGGTTCGGCGCTGCCGGCCCGCTCCAGCGCGTCGGCGATCACCTTGACCGAGTCGTGTGCGAGCACCGCGCCGGTGCGGATCTGGTCGTTGTAACGCTCCTGGTAGAGCTTGGCCAGCGCCTGCGTGTCGGCGTTGGTCATGTCGGCGTGGTAGTTGGCGTCGAAGAAGCCCTCGGCTGCGGCGCCTGCCTCCTTCGGGAACTGCGGGAGGTCGAACGCACCGTTGGCGACGCCGTAGACCGCTTTCAGGGCCGGCGGCTTGACGGTGGCGACGGCCTTGGCCGCCAGCACGCCGTCGCGGTAGTAGCCGGACACCATCAGCACGTCGGCGCCACTGGCCTTGACCTGGGTGACCTGGGTGGTCAGGTCGGAGACGTTGGCGGCGTCGTAGGCGATCGCCGGGCCGACCTTGATGCCGGCCTTCTCCGCCTCGGCCTTGAAGGCGTCACGTACGGCGCTGCCGAACGGACCCTGCTCGTGCAGCACCGCCACGGTCTTGACCGGCTGGTTGGCTGCCTTGGCCACCTGGTCGAGGAACTGCGCGCCGGCGGTGCCGAGCACGGTGGAGCTGGGCTGCACCCGGAACGTGTACTTGTAGCCCTGGGAGAGAATCGAGTCCGCGCTGGACACGTCGATCACCAGCGGCACCTTGTTGCGTTCGGCCACCGTGGACACGTTCGCAGTGACCGCGCTCTGGTAGGTGCCGACCAGGCCGACCACGCCATCCTGAATGAGGCGCTGCGCCTCGCTCTGGCCGACCTCCGGCTTGCCCTGGGTGTCGGCGCTCACCAGTTCCAGCTTCTTGCCGCCCTGCGACTTGATGCCACCGGCGTTGTTGATGGCCTCGACGGCCAGCTTGGCTCCGTTGTCCATCTGCTGCCCGTCAGCCGCGGCCGCGCCGCTCAGCGGGTGCAGAGAACCGATCTTTATGGTGCCACCGGACTGGGCACCGCCGCCGTTGGTCGTGCCGGCGGGCCCGGACCCGCCACACGCGGCGAGGGCCAGCGGCAGGGTCAAGGCGAGGCTCAGGGTCCAGGTCTTCCTCATGTCAGCTCCTGGGGTGACCGTGTTCCGCCGCACGGAACATCGCATGGGGCATGATGCTGGCACTGCCCGTTCGGCTGGGTCAAGGGTTCGTCGCAGAATCTTCTTCAACCCTGGATAACGCCACATTGGGGGCTTGACCCTCGGGCCGGTCGGTGCTGGAATCGTGTTCCGCTGGCGGAAACACCGCACTGGGAGATGAAGACGTGGCAGAAAGTCAGGGCACCGAGGCGGCGAGCCGCGTGGCCGACGTCCTTCTCCTGTTCACCGACGGGCCGGACTTCCTCGGGGTCACCGCGATAGCGCGCAGCCTCGACCTGTCCAAGGCCGTGGTGCACCGGATCCTGCAGACGCTGGTCGAGCGCCGGCTGCTGGTCAGCGACCCGGCGAGCCGCGGCTACCAGCTCGGCCCGGCGGCCGCCGCACTCGGCGCCCGCGCGCTGCGCGAATCGCAGCTGCGCACGGTCGCGATGCCGGTCCTACGCGAGCTGCAACTGGCCACCGGCGAGACGACGACCGTGTCGGCGCGGGTGCACAGCGGCCGGGTCTACCTCGACCAGGTCGAGTCCACCCGGGAAATCAAGATGACGGTCGAGGTGGGTCGCCGTTTCCCCCTGCACGCCGGCAGCTCCAGCACCTGCATCCTGGCCTTCCTGCCCGACACCGAGCGGGAGTCCGTGCTCGCCGCCGAACTGCCGTCGCTGACCAGCCGCACAGTGACCGACCACGACCTGCTCCGCTCGCGGCTCACCGCGATCCGCGAGACCGGGGTAGCCAACTCCGACGGCGAACGCCAGGAGGGCGCGGGCTCGGTCGCCTCGCCCGTCTTCGGCATCGACGGCACAGTCGTCGGCGCCATCTCGGTCTGCGGCCCCGCGCACCGGGTCGACGCGGCCGCCCGGGAACGCTTCGGTCCGCTCGTGTGGGAGGCCGCTGACCGCATCTCGCGGGCGCTGGGCTGGTCCGGCGGGCTCCCCAAGTGACCCCGCGATCCTGGCTCTACGTGCCCGGCCACCGCGCCGACCGGGTCGCGAAGGCCCTCGCCGCCGGCGCCGACGCGGTGGTCGTCGACCTCGAGGACGCGGTGCCGCCGGCCCAGAAGGCGACCGCCCGGGAAACCGCCCTGCGGCTGGCCTCCCAGGGCCTCCACGAGCGATCGCTGTGGGTACGCGTGAACGACCCGACCGGCCCATGGGGCGAGGACGACATCGACGCGCTGGCCGGGTTGGAGCTGACCGGCTTGCGGGTGCCCCGGTGCGAAGACCCGGCCGTGATCCGCGAAGTCGCCACCCGGGCCGGGCTGCCGCTGCAACTGCTCCTGGAAAGCGCCGCCGGGCTGGCCCGGGCGGCCGAGTTGGCCACCGCGCATCCCCTGGTCGCCGGGCTGGGGCTGGGCGAGGCCGACCTGTCGGCCGACCTACGGGTGACCGGCGACGACGGGCTGGCCTGGGCGCGCGGCTGGGTGGTGGTCGCGGCCCGCGCCGCTGGGCTCCCCTCGCCCGTGCAGAGCGTCTACACCGACGTCGCCGACCTCGACGGCCTGCGCGCCAGCACCGAGCGGGCCAAGGCCAACGGCTTCGTCGGCCGGTCGGTGGTGCACCCCCGACAGATCCCGGTCGTGCACGAGGTC
Organism: Micromonospora sp. U21; assembly: GCF_018070045.1. Classification (GTDB taxonomy): domain Bacteria; phylum Actinomycetota; class Actinomycetes; order Mycobacteriales; family Micromonosporaceae; genus Micromonospora. The sequence continues at coordinate 15,557 of NZ_JAGPYK010000034.1, read as the reverse complement.
TTCACGCCGACCTCCGCCGAGGTGGCGGCCGCGCGGGCCGTCCTTTCCGCCGCGGCCCGCGCGCAGGAGGCCGGCGAGGTGGCCGTCCTCGACGCCGACGGCCGGTTCGTCGATCCCGCGGTGGTGCGCCGGGCCCGACTCGTTCACGACCTGACCGAACCGTCCGAACCACCATCAGGAGGAACGAGTTGACCACCGAGCCGCAGGCCCGCCCGGCGCGCACGAACGACGCCCTACTCACCGCGGTGACCACGGGGGTACGGCTCGTCGAGCTCGGGCACCCGCATTTCACGGGCATGCCGTGCTCGCCGAACCATCCCGGTTTCCGAATGAGCCTGATCCGCCGCCACGGCGACTTGGTCCGCCCGGACGGCGGCTCGGCGGCCAACGAGATGATCGTGACCGGGGGGCACGTGGGTACCCACGTCGACGCGCTCTCCCACGTCAGCCACGACGGCAGGCTGCACGGCGGCGTGGACGCCGCGGCGGCGCAGACCGGCGGCCGGTTCAGCGCGCTGGGCGCCGAGCACACGCCCGCGCTGCTCACCCGGGGTGTGCTGCTCGACGTGGCCGCCGTACACGGGGTGGGCGTGCTACCCGCCGGCTACGGCGTGACCGCGGCCGACCTGGCCGCCGCCGCCGAGCGGGCCGGTGTCGAGCCGGGGCCCGGCGACGTCGCGCTGGTGCGCACCGGCTGGGCGCGGCACTTCGAGGACGCGACGACCTATCTCGGGCAGACCGCCGGCGTGCCGGGGGCCACCATCGACGCCGCCGAGTGGCTGGCCGCGCGTCGGGTGGTTGCCACCGGCTCGGACACCACGGCGTACGAGCAGATCCGTCCGGGCAACGGCCACAGCGTGCTGCCCGTGCACCGGGTGTTGCTGGTCGATGCCGGCGTCTACATCATCGAGCACCTCAACCTGGAGCACGCGGCCGCCGAAGGGCTGACGGCGTTCGTCTTCGCGATGGCGCCGTTGCGCATCGTCGGCGGCACCGGCTCGCCGATCCGGCCGTTCGCGGCGGTGGCGGCATGAGCACGCCGACCATCGTCCAGCGGCTCGCGGCGGTGGCCGACGACGTACGGCGCGGTGGGCTTCCCGGCGACCTGCGGCAGGACGTGGCCCGCAGGGTGCTCGACCTGATCGGCAACAGCCTCGCCGCCACCGGGCTACCGCCCGCACGGGCGGTCACCGCGTACGTCCGGGCGGCTGGCGGCACGCCGGAGGCCGTTGCGATCGGCACCGGGCTGCGCGTCCCGGCCGCGAACGCGGCGCTGGTCAACGGCACGCTGGCGCACTCGCTCGACTTCGACGACACCCACCTGCCGTCGGTTCTGCACCCCTCCTCGCCGGTGGTGCCGGCGGCGTTGGCGGTGGCCGAGGCGCGCGGCGCGTCCGGTGCCGCGCTGCTGGACGCGGCCGGGATGGGCATCGAGGTCGCCGTCCGGCTCGGCATGGGCGGCTACGACCGCGCGCTCGGAAATTCCGAGTTCTTCGAGCGCGGGCAACACGCCACGTCGATCTGCGGCGCGGTCGGGGCAGCCGTGGCGGCCGCGATGGTTGGTGGCGCCGACGCCGAAGGCATCGCGCACGCGGCCGGGATCGCCGCGAGCATGGGTGCCGGCCTGCTGGAGGCCAACCGGACCGGCGGCACCGTGAAGCGGGTGCACTGTGGCTGGGCAGCGCACTCCGGCGTGGTCGCCGCCGAGTTGGCCCGGCACGGGCTCACCGGGCCGCCGACCGTGGTCGAGGGGCGGTTCGGCTTCCTGCACGCGTTCTGCGGCGAGCGGGCCGACGTCGACGCGGTGGTGGACCGGCTCGGCACGCACTGGGAGCTGCCGGGAATCTTCTTCAAGCCGTACCCGTGCAACCACTTCACGCACGCCGGCATCGACGCGGCGCTGGCCCTGCGCGCGCGCGGCATCGACCCGGCCGCGATCGAGTCGATCGAGTTGGGCGTACCGTCGCCGGTGCTGCGCACGATCGCCCAACCGCCGGAGGACAAGGCGCGGCCGGAGTCCGGCTACCACGCGGCGTTCAGCGGCCCCTACACGGTGGCGGCTGCGCTGCTCGGCGGCGGCGGCCTGGGCCTGGGCCACGAGGACTTCACGGACGCTGCGGCGGCGGACGAGACGCGGTTGGCGCTGGCGGCGAAGGTGCGCTGCGTGGCGGACGCCCGCTGCGACGAGATCTTCCCGAACCAGTTCCCGGCGGTACTGCGGGTGGTGCTGCACGACGACACCCGGCACGAGGTGCGGGTCGACGTCAACCGCGGTGGGCCGGACAACCTGCTCAGCTCGGCCGAGCTGGCCGCCAAGTTCACGCTCAACGCCGCGCGGGTGCCCGACCGCGAGGACATCGCCGCGGCCGTGCTGGACCTGGCCGCCGCGCCCGACGTGGCCGGTCTGATGGCCCGGGTGCGGGGATGATCGAGCGGCTCGCCGCGACCGCCGCCGGCACCGAGTGGGCGTCAGCACCCGCCAGCGTCCAGGACCGGGTGGTCGACCTGGTCGCGGACACGATCGCGGTCGCCGCGCTGGGCAGCGGGCGGGTCGAGCTACGCGCGCTGGCCGCCGGGTCCGGCGGCTCGGGTGAGTCGACCGTGGTGGGCTCGCCGCGCGGTTGGCCCGCCGCGGAGGCTCAGTTCCTCAATGGCAGCGCGATCGCGGCGGATCAGCTCCAGGACGGCCATCGACCGGCCCGTGGCCATCCGGCATCGCACGTGGTCCCGGCCGTGCTGGCGCTCGCCGAGGACCGGGACCTACCGGGTGTGGAACTGCTGTCGGCGGTGCTGGCCGGTTACGAGGTCGGTGTCCGGGTCGGCCGGGCGATGGGGGGCACGCCGGACGGCGTGCACGACATCGGCACCTGGGGCCAGGTCGGCGCGGCCGCCGGGGTGGCCCGGCTGCTGGCGCCCGGCGATGCGGCCGCCATGCGCCGCGCCGTCGAGCTGGCCGGCTCGGCCGTGCTGCTCAGCGACGCGGCGACCATCTTCGCCGGGCGTGCCGGCGGGCACGCGCTCCTGGGCGCGTCGGTGCAGCTGGGCGCGAGCCTTGGCGCAGCCGCCGTGGCCGGTCTGGAACCGCTGCCCGGCGCGCTGGATCGGCATTTCGCGGCGGTCGCCGCCCGTGACTGGTCGGGTGTCGGGCAGGACCATGGCCACGAGGTGCTCCATGGTTACACCAAGGCGCACCCCACCTGCGCCCACCTGCACGGCGTGAACGACGCGGTGGCGGACATCGTCTCCGTGACCGGCCCGTTGTCGGATGTGGAACGCGTCGAGGTGCGCACGTTCGCGCACGCGGCCCGGTTCGACGCGGTCGCCGACAGCGAGCTGGCCGCCCGGTTCAGCGTGCCCACCTCGGTCGCGGTCGCGCTGCTCACCGGCACGCTCGACGAGACCACGCTGAGCGCGGAGGCGGTCTGCTCGGCGACGGTCCGCGACCTGGCCGCGCGGGTCGAGGTGCGGCACGACCCTGAGCTGGACGCCGGCTATCCGGCCGGCCGCCCCGCCCGGGTACGGGTCATCCGCGCCGACGGCAGCGTGCTGACCGGAGCGGCGGATCTGCCGCGCGGCGACGGTCCCCGGGCCTTCGACCGGGACGCGTTGCGCACCAAGGCCCGGCGGCTGCTCGACCACCGCTTTCCCGGGCAGGCCGACGCGGTGCTCGCCCTGATCGACGGGCTGGCCGCCGGCGGCACCGCCCGCTCGCTCGGCGCCGCGCTACGGGCGGCGGCCGCGTGATCGTCACCCGACGCGACGGCGCGCTGCACCTGGTCGAGCAGGTCGAGCACGGCCGGGTCGCGGGCGAGCTGGCGGCCGTGTGGGGCAATGACCGGTTCGAGACGCCGACGCCGGGTTCGCCGGTGCGCACCGCGGCCTCGCGGCATGACGAGGGCTGGCGGGCGTGGGACGCCCGGGTGCTCTTCCACGAGCTGGAACGCCGGCCGCTGCACTTCTTGGAGATTGACGCCACCGAACACGTGCGGCTCTACCGCCAGGGCATCGAGCGGGTGGCGCTCGGCGACGTGTACGCCGGCGTCCTGGTCGGCATGCACTGGACCGGCCTCTACCGGGGCCGGTGGTCGGCCCCGGACGCCCGGGGCCGGTTGAACCTCGGCATCGAGGGCCGGGCGGCGCGGGACGCGGCGGTCGACGCCGAGGAGCGGCGGTGGGTGACGGCGAAGCGACTGGCTTGGGTGGCGGCCGAGCCCCGGGCCGCGTTCGAGACCAGGCTCTGGCACAACTATGAGCTGCTTCAGCTCTGGGACCTGCTCTCGCTCTACCTGTGCGTGATGCCGCCACAGCCGGCGGCCGAGCCCGGACCGGCGCGGCCCTGGGGTCCGCAGCTGGCCGCCCTGGAGCATTCGGCCGAGGACGTGCTGCTGCCGCCCGTGCGCACGCACCCGTTCGGCTCGGTCGAGCGGATCACCGTGGGTGTCCGCAGGCCGGGCGTGCTCTGGCTCGACCCGTACCCGTTCACCCGGCCCGGCGTCACCGTCGACGTGCTCAGCGCGGTCGTGCCGGACCGGACCTACCGCCATGCGGAACTCGCCGCACGGGTCGGACGGACGCCGGCGACCGTGACGACCTGGCACCTCGCGCCGTGGACCCGCTGATGGACCTCGCCACGGCCCGCGCCGCCGCGCACGCCTTCGTACTCGGCGAGGCCGGCTTCGCCCAGGTGACCACCATCGACTCCGACGGCTTTCCGGTGAGCCGCACGATGACCGCGTTCCTCGAACCGGACTGGTCGGTCAGCCTGGTGCAGCGGGCCGGCCACCGGCGGCTCGAGCAATGGCGGCGCGACCGGCACACGCTGGTCACCTGGGTCGGCACTCCCGCGCCGGGCGCCACCAACGAGCGGCCGCATGTCTTCGACATCGGCCTGCTTCCACCCCGGATGGTGGCCGTCCGCGGGACGGCGTCGGTTATGCCGCCGGAGTGGACGATCGCGGTGTACCGGCGGGAGGTGGCTCGGCAGCGGGGATCCGGCTTCACCAAGGCTCCCGTGCGCTCCGCTGACGAGGTGTCCGCCGAGTTGGCCGGGGTGCGGATCGAGCCGGTGCGAGTGCGACTTGAAGGGTTCGGCGCAGGCGCCGAATCCCATCTGTGGACGGTTAGGAGAGCAACTACATGATCAAAATCATTCTTGGTTACGAGATCGAGGAGGGCGTCAGCCCCGAGGAGTACGAGCGCTGGCTCTTCGATGTGCACGCGCCGGACCTCCTGGCCAACCCCTACCTCGACCGGATCGTTTTCAACAAGGTGCTGCGCCCGGTGCGGCAGGCCTCCGGCGGCACCGCCTCCGTGCCGGAGGGCTACACGTTCTACCGGATCGCCGAGATGCACTACGCCGACGAGGAGGCGTACGCGAACTACCTGCGCTGGTTCGAGGAGCACCCGCTGCCGGCCGAACGCGGCCCGGCCGGCCGCACGAAGTTCAAGTTCTACCTGGTCACCGAGAGCACCGAGGTTAACCGGGAATGAGTGTTGCCGCACTGCTCGCCGGGTTCGCCGCGCTCTCACCACCGGAGGGATCCCTGGCCGCGTGGGCGGCCCGGGTCGGCACACCGGACGGCGAGTTCCCGCTGATCGGCGCCGGCACCCGGGCGGAGACCTACGTCGCTCTGCAGTGGAATGGCGAACGGTGTGCCTCGCTCGGTCCGGCGGTCGGGCCGACGCTCGTCGGTCTCGCGGTCGGCGCGGGCCGGCGCCGGTCGGCGGCCCAGCTGTCGGCGGCCGTCGACGCCGGGCTGGCCGCCGCCGAGGTGTCGACGCCCACGGTGCCGGTGAGTACCGGTGTGCTGGCCGCCACCGTGTGCGCGGCGCAACTGGCCGAGGTGCCGGAGAACGAACTGCCGGCGCTGCTGGACCTCGCGGCGAGCCTGATGGTGATCGGCCCGCCCGGTGTCGCGCCCGGGCACGACCCGGCCGCCGCCTGGCTCGCGATGCGGGCCTGGGATGCCGGCATCACCGGCATGCCCGGCGGTCTGGCCCACACCCTGTCCGTGGTGTCCAACGGGCTTCCCGACCGCGCTGCGGCTGACCTGGATGTCGTCGATCTCGTGGAGGCGCTGCGATGATCGTGCTCAACGTGGCGCGGCCAGCCGGCGAGGCGGACCCGGTCGAGCTGGCCGGCGCCGCGCTCGCGGCAGGGCTCGACGGTGTCGCCCTGGCCGACAGCCCGCGGCTGTTTCCCGACTGCCTGGTGGAGACCGAGCGGGTGCTCAGCGCCACCCCGGCCCGGCTCGCCGGGCCGTGCGTGCTCAGCCTCGGGCTGCGGCACCCGGCCACGGTGGCCGGCGCCGTACGCACCCTGGAGGCGCACCATCCCGGCCGGGTGCTCACCGTGGTCGGGCGGGGGGAGAGCTCGGTACGCAACGAAGGGCTGGCGCCACCGTCTCTGCGTGCGTACGAAGCGGCGCTCGACGTGCTGCGCGAGCTGGTGCCGGCGTCGGCGCTGCTGCTCGGCGCCGCGTCCGGGCCGCGCACCATCGCGGCCACCGCCGCCCGGCTCGGCGGCGTGCTGATCGACGCGGGCGCGGACCCCACGATCGTCGGCAAGGCGGTGGCGTTGGCCCGCTCGGCGCGGGCGGACGTGCCGGTCTGGATGTTCGTCCGCGCGGTCGTGACCGACGACGAAAACGACGCCGACGCCGACGCCGCCGCCGCGCCCGTGCTCGGGTCGTGCGCGGCCCGGCTGGTGCGGGCGCCGGACTGGTTCGACGTGCCGGCCGCGCTGCGCTCCGGGGTTACCGCCGTGGCGGAGGCGCACGACTACCGGCGGCACGGCACGGCCGATGCCCGCGTCGCCGGCGACGTGCCCGCCGAGGCCGACCGGTTCGTCCGTGAACGCTTCGTGGTAACCGGCGACCGGCGCGCGGTCGCGGAACGGTTCGCCGCGTTCGGCGCTGCCGGCGTCGACGGCGTGGTGTTGGCCGGCGCTGTCGGCGGGGTCCTGGACCGGCTCGACGAGCTGGGCCGAGCGGTGCGCGATGGCCTGAGGAAGGGCTGATGATGCCAGGAATCGACACCGCGCGGATCGCCGCCTTCGCACACGACACCAGCCTCGGGGACCCGCCCGAGGAGGTCCTCACCTTCACCCGCGCGCTGCTGCTCGACACCCTGGGCTCGCTGCTGGGTGGCCTGCGGTATCCGGCCGTGCGGGCGCTGGCCGAATCACTACGCCCGCCGGCCACCACCGACCTTCCGTTCGGCCGGCTACTCACCCTCGGCACGGCCGCGACCTGGCTGGACGCCGATTCCGGCGGGTCCTTCCATCCGCAAGGGCACCGGCTGCCACCGGTGCCGACGGCGCACCCGGCGCCGCACTCGCTGCCCGTGCTGCTGCACGCCGCTGCTGACGGTGTCGACGACCGACGGCTCGTCGAGGTATTCCTGATCGCCAACGAGATCGGCATGCGTTTCGGCGTCGGCACCACCCTGCGGCCCGGGCTGCACCCCCACGGCATCCACGGTCCGATCGCCGCAGCGGTTGCCACCGCTCTGCTGGATGACCTTCCCCCTGCCACCACCGCCACTGCCATCGAGCTGGCCGGCTCGGTGCCGATGGCCGCGACCCTCGCCGTCCCGATGCGCGGCGGTACCGTCCGGAACCTGTGGACTGGCCTGGGCGCCTACTACGGCGCCTCCGCCGCCCGCCGCGCGGCCGACGGCGCCCCCGGGTCGGGGGCCCTGCTCCGCGAACTGCTCGACGGCCTGGTCTGCACGGATCTGTCCGCCGCGGAACTGACCACGGGTTTGGGCACCCGCTGGCGGCTGGCCGACAGCTATCTCAAGCCGTACGCCTGCGCACGCTGGGTGCACCCCGCGCTGGACGCGTTCCGCGCCGCCGTCGCCGGCGTAGCCGACCCGGTGCGCGAGCGTGGGGGCCTGGCCGCGATCGAGGTCGACACCTTCGCCTTCGCCGCGTCGCTGTCCACCGTCGATGTCTCCTCGGACCTGCAGGCGCGGTTCTCGGTGCCGGTCAGCTTGGCCACCCTGGCCCTCGACGGCGAACTGGCCGCAGCGGGTTTCCTGCCCGACCGGCTGGCCCGCCCCGAGGTTGACGCGCTGGCCGCTCTGGTCCGGCTGCGCGAGGAGCCGGCGTTCACCGCCGCCCTCCCGCACGAGCGGCCGACGATGGTCACGGTCCACTGGCGGGACGGCTCCACGGCGTCGGCCACGGTGCGCAACGCCCGCGGCAATCCGGACGACCCGCTGACCGCCGACGAGGTGGCCGCCAAGTTTCGTCGCAACGTCGAGGACGTACTCAACGCGACGACCGCCGACGCGGTGGTGGCCGGGCTCCTCGACGGTGCTGGCGGCGACACCATGGCGCGCGCGGCTGCCGAGGTGATCGGCCGCTTCTGCCCCTAGTTGCTCCAGCCTGCGCCGCTCGGCTCGGCGTTCATTCCGGGATGGCCGCCCGGTACCACCGGCTGATGGTCGACGCCGGCAAGCATTACGACTCGGCGCTCTGCCACATCGCCACCACTCTGCTCAACCGGATCATCGCCGAGCGGTGCACCATCCCGGAGGACCTGCGAGCCCAACGCCGGACCACGGACGGCGGAACGGGCCGGCGAGACAAGAGGTCGCGCAGCGCCCCATCAACCGGCCCACGACGTGGGTCCTAACCCTGCCGCCGCTGAGGCTGCTGGAGCCCGATGATGCGAAGCAGATCGAGTTTCTGCTCGTCCTCGGAGTCCGGTATGGCCGTTATCATCACGATCGTCTGGTCACCGGGGCCGCCGATGAACGTGTCGCAATCCACGACGATGTCCCCCACCAGCTCCGTCTGTAGCTGCTCATCGACCTCGGTGACAGGGTTGCTCAGTTCAAGGTCCTGATCCCGGGACCGGGCCGGGCAGTTCACCACCGCTTTCGACGCCGTACTGACCGACGCCGGCATCAGCCCGTGCAAGATCCCATCGCGTAGCCCGCGGGTCAACGCCTACGCGGAACGGTTTGTTCGCACCGTCCGCACCAAGGTGACCGACCGGATGCTCATCGTCGGTGACAGGCACCTCCGCCGAACACTCGATCAGTACGCCTGCCACTACAACGGGCAGCGTCCGCATCGGGCGCTGCAGTTGCTGCCTCCACGCTCCGACCGACCCGTCGTCGACCTGGCCCACGAGCGGATCAAACGCCGGCCCATCCTCGGCGGGCTGATCAACGGGTACGAACGAGCCGCGTAGAAGGCCCAGCTCAGACCAGGTGACAGGGTATTGGAACCCGACAGGCAGGAGAGCCGGGGGGACGCCACCTACGTCGACACCGTGGTCGACCTCTGCCTGACCGCACTCACGCCCTGATCTTCGACCCGCCCGCTCGGTCCGCCCGCCCGACGTTCCGGGCGGGCGGACCGAGCGGGCGTCCGCCTACGCGGCCTGGTGCTCGCGCAGGTAGCGGACCAGCCCGGCGACGTCCTCGGGGACGAGCCGTCCGATCGCCCCGCTGGAGTACACGCTGACGACGACCTTGCCGTGCGGGTCGAGCACAAAGCCGGTCGACTGCAGGTACTTCGGGTCCTCGTTGACAAACGCTCCGGTCGCCTCGGCGAACGCGGTGGCGTCCGCGCTGTGGCCCAAGGGGAACTCCAGACCGTGCTGGGCGATCGTCTCCTTGGTGGCGGCCTCGTCGTCGACCGAGACCGCGACAACCTTGATGTCCAGCTCGGCGAGCTTCTCCAGCGAGCGCTGGAAGGCGCGCAGCTGGGTCTTACAGTACGGGCACCACGAGCCACGGTAGAAGAGCAGTACGCCGAAGCCGCCGGCGAGCGCGTCGGGCACTTGCAGGGTCTCCCCGCCGGGCAGCGACAGCGTCAGCGCGGGGAACTGGTCTCCAGGTCGCAGCAGGCTCATTTCTCGAATCTCCTTGTTTCTGGGCTCGATTCTTGCGTTGTGCCCGGCCGGCATGGGAACCGGCCGCCTGCGGGGCCGCCACTGGGCGAACACGCCCAGTTGAATCCATTCGTCGGGGCGGTTGCGGATGGTGGTGGCCGAGCAGGTGGTGTCGGCAATGCCTTCGTAGGACCAGCCGAATCGCAGGACTTGCAGGAGTTTGTCGAACACGATCCGGTCAGCCACGCGTGGTCGGTGACAGACCAGCGGGTGGGTCGGATCGATAGCCGGTCGTACGGGCAGCAGCGCGGCGAACTGGTCCCACAAGGGGTCGCTCAGCCATGATGGGACAGCGGGCACAGGCATTCCGATGACCACTGGGTGTAGGAACCTTCATGATCACCGATGCATGTGCCCGCTTCGTATCCGCCCGGTAACCGCTGCCCTATTTGCGCGACCACTAAGGGCAACAGCGCTCTGTGCGCGGTCGGCGTCAGCGTGATCAGTCGGCGGAGGGCGGGACGCGGAACAAAGCGGGATCGACGGGACGGCTCTGCTTCGGCAGGCTGGCGACGACGAGGAGGTACGACTCGGTCACGAGATTGTCGACAAGCGCGGGCTCGACGTCCGCACCCGCCCGCACCGTGATCCAGTGCTTCTTGTTCATGTGGTAGCCGGGCGAGATGCTCGCGTGAGCTGCGCGGAGCGCCTCCGCGTCGGATGGATCCGCTTTCAGGACCACGACGGGATCGCCGGGCATGGACGTCTGCAGCATGAACACCTTGCCGCCGACTTTCCATACCTCCCAGTCGCCGGTGAACTGGTGTGTGTGCTCGGAGCCGGGAAGCTCGGCGGCGCGGGCCGCGGCTCGATCCTGCACTGCCTTATCAATCTGCATCTTGACCTCCTTGAAGTCCTTAGGGGGCCGATTGCCCGGCGTTCGTCGAGTAGGTGCGGACGCCGGGCAATCGAGTCGAAGTGAACGGGGCCGGCACCGCGGTCCGATGTCCGCCCCGTCCGTCACATGTGCGTGAAGATCTTCTCCGCGTCGAACCGCGAGACCGGCTGGCGGGAGACCCGAGCCTCGTCGGGGTAGCCGAGCACCAGAAGCAGCGTGGTCGTGTAGTCGGTGTCGGTCAGGTCGAAGGCCGCGTCCACGGTCGTGCGGTCGAAGCCCTCGAGCGGCGTCGCGTCCACCCCGAGGGATGCGGCGGCCATCATCGTGGCGCCGACGACGAGGTAGGTGTTCTTCTCAAGCCAGTGGAGCACGTCCCCGCCATAGATCTCCGTCTGGATCTCCACGAAGTTAGAGGCGCCCGCCTCCCACCCCTTCTGGATCTCCGGGTTGGCGAAACGCCCGTCGGCGCGCTCCTTCTCGAAGATCTCCTGCAGGTGTGTGTCGGGGATGTCCTTGCGCGTCGTGAAGACGATGGCGTGTGACGCGTTGCGCACCTTCTCCGCGTTGTCCGCGAAGCGGCCGACCAGTGCGTCCGCGAGCTTGTCCTTGCCATCCTGCGTCTCCAGCACGTGGAAACGGTTCGGCTGGATGTTGATCGTCGTCGGCGAGGTGCGCAGGTAACGCAGCAGCTGCTGGAACGTCTCCTCCGGGATCCTCTTGCTCGGGTCGAAGTAGCGGGTGAGGTGCTTCGTGATCAGCTTGTCGAGATTCAACGTCGCGCTTTCTTTCGTTTGAACGGCGGGTGGAGAGGAAAGTCAGGCCGACTGGTGGTCGGCGCCGGGGACGTCGACGACGGTGTCGCTGACGTTGTTGAGGTAGTTCGTGAGCAGGGTGACGACCACGATCGTGACGATCGCCTGGATCTCCGGGTCGATATACCCGACCTCGCGGATCGCTGCGAGGTCCTCGTCGCTGACCTGGCCACGCGTCTCGATCACGTGCTGCGCGAACTTCGCGACGGCGGCGCGCTTCGGGTCGCTGGACGTGCCCATGCGGGCGAGCTCAATCTCCTCCGCCGACATACCGCCGAGGTTCGACGAGATGAAACCGTGGAGTGCCTGGCAGTAGTGGCAGCCGTTCGACTGAGAGACCGCGAGGGCGATGGTGTGGCGCGTCTTCGCGTCCAGGAGCTTCGAGATGCTGCCCTGCAGGCCCATCACGATCTCGAGCACGGTCGGGTTCGCGGCGAGCGTGGTGAACATGCTGGGCGCGAAGCCGAACTGCTTCGCGATGGCGTCGAGGGCGCCTTGCGTCTTCGCGTCGATGTCGGCGGGCGCGGGAGCGGTCAGGCGAGCCATCGTGATGAACCTCCGTGTGACGTTACTGGACTATTTCGTCCACTCGCTTGAGTGAACACCATCGAAAATGGGTTGGCAAGCCCAGTTCGTGTTACGTTGATGACATGCAGGTGGACAACGGGGCGGATGCAGCCCAGAAGCTCACTCCCAAGGGCCAGGCCACACGCGAGCGAATACTGGAGCATGCGGCCGCGTTGATCTACGGCAAAGGGGTCCACGCAACCAACAACGAGCTCGTCCGCCGCGCTGCAGGCGTGAGTGGATCGCAGCTGAGTCACTACTTCCCCACCAAGGAGAGCCTCGTCCTGGCGGTCATCGACTGGCAGGCCGACAGCGTCCTCGGCTTCCATCGCAGCGAACGGTTTGCCGGCTTCGACACCGTCGAGGCGTTCCAGGACTGGACGGACTTTTACGTCCTCTCGGGGCGTCCGTTCGAGGACGGCTGCAGCCTCGGCTCGCTCGCGAGCGAGATCGTCAAGACGGATCTCGACGTGCACGACCGGCTCGCGGAGGTGTTCGCGCAGTGGCGCGAGATCTTCCACGTCGGGCTCGATCGCATGCGGCAACTCGGCCGCATCGACGCGTCCGCCGACCCCGCGCGGCTCGCCGACATGTTCCTCGCGGCGTATCAAGGCGGCACGCTCCTCGCTCAGGTCGCCCGGGACATCGGCCCCCTGCAGGACGCGCTCTCTGCGGCGGTCGACCATCTGCGGACGTTCGTGACGTCTGACGACCAGCACATGGGCTGACGCGGCGCATCCGAGCCTCGGGTGTCGGGGCGCGGAAGAAGGTCTGGCGAGTTGGTAAGACGACCACGTCGGGCGACGTGAAAGGGCGTCCGCTCTGTTGGCAGAACCGGACGGCTCGCCGACATCCAGCCTGACGAATTCATGGGCTCGATGGCGTGATGGCTGGTTGCCGGCCGGTGGTGACCAAGACCAGGGCTAGCACGACCTACGCCAGCGGGAGCAGGCCGGCGACGTCATGCGGCGACCGCAGGCGGCACGTCGCTGCTTCCTTGCTGCTTCTGGCAACATCCCACGACAACAGGCGGGGTGATGGCCGAGCTGAGAGGCACGGGGATGACAACCGATGGCAGCAGACGATGCGCCGCACCGGCGTTCCGCCGGCCGCCATACCTGAATCTCCATCGCGGTCGTGCTACGCCCCGTGTAACGCCGCTGGCGACGACATCGCCCCATATTAATGGAGCGACGATCTTGTCGCCGACCCGACACCGGCCGCCGATCACGACACGCCGGCTCACCGGGCATCACGGGGTATCAACCGAAGGGAGCCCGCGTATGCGGGTCCGCACAGTGGCCCGCTCGGCCCTGGCATCGACGCTGGTCGCGGCGACCGGACTCGTCGCAGCCGTCGCACCCGCGCAGGCCGCGGACACCAGCACCGTTCTGCAGGGGGTGAAGTTTCGTCAAGGACATCGCCGCCGGCAACGGCCGGCTGTTCATCTCCGCCAGCGATCAGATCGTCGTCACCGACGACAGCGGCACCACGGTCGGCGCCGTCACCGGGCTCGCCGAACCGCACGGCCTGGTCGTCACGCCGGACGGCAGCCGCCTCTACGCGGCGCTCAACGGCTCGAACGAGATCGCCGAGATCGACACCACGGCCCTCACCGCCACCCGGCGGCTCGACCTGGCCGCCTACCCGTACCCGGCGTACGTGTGGCTGGCGGGCGACCGCCTCTGGGTCGGGCACGGCCTCACTAACAGCTGGAGCGGCGGTGTCGTGGGTCTCGACCTGTCGGCGACGACGCCGGATCCGGTCCGCATCGCCAGCGGCCTGTACGGCCCACGGAAAATCGCCGCCGGCGGGTCCACCGTGGTGGCCGGTGAGAACGGAAGCAGCCCGGGCGACTTGTAGATGTATAACATCAGCACTTGCCCCGCCACCCTGCGCGGGGTGCTCGACGGCCACGACAACAACCTCGGCTACCTGGCGTCCCGCCCCGGCCGCGTGACCATCGGGTACCCCTCGACGCAGGCGCCCGCTGGCGGGCCAAGTCCGCGGCCCAGTCGCGGGTGATCAGGCCGGCCACCGCTGCGGCGCGACCATCGGCTCGCCGTCGAGCCGAGCAGTCGCGGCACGCTCGCACCGATGGGCTACCGCTGCTGGAAGCGGCTCAGGAACTCGTCCACCAGGTGCGGTTTGGTGTAATCCATTCGGGTCCGAATGCCCGACGTGAGGCCGCCCGCCTGGCCGCCGCACGTGTAGATCAGCGGCACCGGTGGCCGGTCCGGGTAGCGCAGCACGAACGAGTGCTCGTGGCTGTATCCGACTAGGAGGCAGGCCTCGCCCATCGGCTCTGGGGCGGCATCGGGCCACCAGCCGCTGTGTCGCCGCTGCCACTGCCGCCAGGCCTCGTTGCGGTTGGGTAGTTGGTTGAGCAGCGCGGCGAAGTCGGCGGCACCGGCACGCAGCACCCGCTGATGTGGCGGGTCCGCGACCCCGGGGCGCTGGTTATGCAGCGCCGTGGGTGTGGTGCACAGCAGCACCTCCGTAGCGCCGGGCGGCACGAACGGGCCATGGGCGTCGACGAACTGGCGCCGCTTCTCGATGACCGGGCAGCCATCCGGTCCGAGCGGTATCTCATACGGAGTGCCGGCCATTGCCGGCCAGGGCGACACGGTGCGCTGGACCCAGGCGATCGTGACCACACTCGCGGCTACCGCGACCACCGTCACCACGACGACCACAGCCCAGCGCTGGCGCGGGCTCCACTCGGTCACTGGCCACCTCCAGCTCGGCGATTGCCAGCGAGGCTAGCCTGTCGATCTTCGGTCGCGAGATCGTCGGGCACGGCGGGCACAACTGACGCTGACAACGGCTGCCAACCGCTGTAAGAGCGTGTTTGAGATGGTCTGTTGTGGACGGCGTGTTGGCGTGACACCGAGGATCTTCAGCGGGCAGGGTGGCTCGGGTGTCTGTTCGTCGTGGTTACCCCTCGGACCTGACCGATGCCCAGTGGGCGCTGATCGAGGCGCTGCTGCCGGAGCCGAACACGGACGGGCGGCGGGAAAAGCATCCTCGTCGGGAAATCGTCAACGCGATCCTGTACGTGGTGCGGGCGGGGTGTCCGTGGCGGTATCTACCGGCGGATCTTCCGCCGTGGTAGACGGTGTACTGGTACTTCGCCCGGTGGGAAGACGCCGGCGTGACCGAGAAGCTCCTGGCGGCGCTGCGTATCAAGGCGCGGGTGCAGCAGGGCCGCGAGCCGCAGCCGTCGGCGGGGATCATCGACTCCCAGTCAGTGAAGGGCGCTGACACCGTCGGCCGAGACAGCCGGGGCTACGACGCCGGGAAGAAGACATCCGATGCGGAACTGCTGTCAAGCAGCGGAAGGTAGTTGCTGGTTGGCAGCGTTGGGGAAGGCGACGGTTTCGTTGAAGGTGATGCGGTTGCTGAGGCAGTGGTGAAGGCAGCCGATCA
>NZ_JAGPYK010000033.1 GCF_018070045.1 Micromonospora sp. U21 | reverse complement strand
GGGGGGGGGGGGGCGACGGTGGCGCCCGTCCGGTGTTGGGCCGGACGGGCGCCATCACGGCTCACCGGGTCAGCCGGCGCCACCCCGAATGACGACGTCGTAGGCGACGTGCGAGAGCGAGAACGTGGCGTTGCCGTCGTACCGGGCGTGGTACGTGTACGTGCCGCCCACCGGGGGCGTGTCGGTGATGGTGAACGAGCCGTCGGCGGCGAGCGTCGCCGGGGCCAGGTCCAGGACCGTGGTGCCGTTGCGGTTGGTGACCACCCGCCACACCGCAACCGACCCGGCCGGGGTGGGGACGTCGCCGGCGGTGCTCAGCCGGCCGGTGAGGGTGAGCGACCTGCTGGCGTTCCCAGTGGTGGGACCGGTCAGGCTCAGCGAGGTGGCATGCGTCGCCACGTCGACCTTGGTGGTGGTCTTCGACCAGCGGACGGTCGGGCTGCCGTCCCAGATCGCGGTGTAGCTGACGCTGCCACCGACCGGCGGGGTGTCCGTGGCGGTGAAGGTGCCGTCCGCGGCGGTGCTGACGGTGCCGACGACCGCCGTGGTGCCATCGGGCAGGGTGCGGCTGATCTCGATCGGCTGCTCGCCGGGGGCGGTGCCGTCGGGGAGGGTGAGACGGCCGGTCAGGGGGAACGGGTCGAGCGCGGTCGCCGTGCCGGCCGGGGAGAGGGTCAGCGTGGACGCCGGCAGGGTGGCCCCCTCCACCCGCCACAGGTAGTACCGGTTGCGCTGCCGGTCCTCCTGCAGGGCGAAGAGGTCGTGGCCCATGACGGAGAGGCTGCCGGCGACCAGCGTGGCGTTGTTCGTGATGGTGGTCTGGTAGGTGCGGGTGGCGCTGGCCGAGTCGTACACGGCGGCGTAGGGGCCGTAGGTGTCGCCGTCGAAGGCGGCGGCGAGGTATGCGCCGTCCGCGCTGCGGGCGACGGACCGCGGGGCGCCCGGGTACTCCGACCGGGAACCGTAGGTGCGGACCTTGGTCAGCGTGGTGGTGTCCCACACGTCCAGGCCAGAGCCGGGGAAGACGGTGATCGCCTGCGCGCCGTCCGGCGTGATGGTGAGGTCGTTCAGGTCCCACAGACCGTTGGCGGAGCCGTCGATGATGCCGCGTAGCGTCGCCGGTGTCGTGCTCACGTCGTACACCCGCGGGTTGCTGGGGCTGAGGCCGGACTCGCCGGTGGCGACCGTGGTGCCGGCTCCCGCGACCAGCGGCGCGCCGTACATCCGGTCGGCGACCTGGACCGGCGCGGATGCCGCGGCGGACAGGTCGAGGCTGAGGACACCCCCGACGAAGCTGCCCTTCACGCCGTAGCCCACCCAGAGCCGGTCGCCGTCCAGCGACAGGTTGGTGGGGGACGGGTACGCGGACAGGTCGATCCGCCGGGTGACGGCGAGGGTGGCGGCGTCGATCTCGGCGATCTCGTTGGAGCCGGAGAGCGCCGCGTAGACCCGGCTGCCGTCGGGCGTGATCGCCAGGCCGGTCGGGCTGGCCAGGCCGGTGATGGTGCCGGTGAGCGTGCCACTGGCGTCGGCGACCACGATCCGGTCGGTCGTGGAGACGAAGACCCGCCCGCCGCCGGCTGCCGTGTCGACGAGCCGGGTGACGCCGGGAATGAGCGTGGCGGTGTCCCGGGCGGCGGCGGGTGCGGTGGTGGCGACGAGGCCGGCCGCTGCGGCCATCGTCGATGCCAGGACTGAGCCGATCACTGTGCGGAACCGCACGTGCGGTCTCCCTTCGGTGGTAACCCCGTGATCCCATGGCGTACCGGCGGCGAGCCGGTGCCGGGTACGCGAACTAGATCGTCGCGTCATGGGATCAGGCGGTCATCCCGCAGGGATCGTTACAAAGACCGGAGACGCTGGACCGGACCGAGCTCGACCAGCGCGTCGGGCAGGCTCGTGCGGCGAAGCCGACGAGGCCGGCGGCGGCGACCCAGGGCAGGTGGGTTACCTCGGCGGGGTGCAGCAGTCGCGTGGCGGCGGTCCAGGCGGCGGCGACGGCGGAGGCGGCGATGACGACGACGATGATTATTCCGGCGAGGTCTTCGGCCCGGCCGTAGCCGTAGGTGTCGGCACGGGTAGCGGCCCGGCGGCCTAGCAGGAACGCGACGCCCAGCGGTACGGCGGTCAGGGCGTCGGCGACGTTGTGCAGGGTGTCACCGAGCAGCGCGACCGACCCGGACAGAACAACAATGACCGCTTGGGCGACAGCGGTGATCCCGAGGCCGACCTGGGAGATCCGCAGGGCGCGTAGGCCTTCCCGGGAGGACTCCAGGGCGGGATCGATTGAATCGCGGGAAGTAAGGGAGCGGCCGTCACGGGGGGAACGGCCGATCCGTGGCGGGAGCTTAGCGGCTCGCTTACAGCAGTTGGGGGCGTGGGCCTGGCGGCGGAAGCGCCTTACTGTCAGAGGGGTATGCCGGGCCGCACCGGCGGCACGCTGGGGACGGGCCGCGCTGGTAGACCCCGCGCGGAAGTTGCTGATGCGAGCGGGTGTCAGCGCGGGGGGAAGGTTTGAGCGAGCTGGGTAAGGGCTCCAGAAAGAGCTTGGTAGCCGGTGGATGTCAGCTTGCCTTCATCTCGGAACTTGCCAGCTTTCTCTGCCACCTCGCGGAGCTTGTCCCATGCCTTGTCGGTCTCACCCTTGGCCAAGGCACGCGACGACTCTTCCAGCCACTTGTCCAAGTCCTCGGCTTCGTCTTCGTCGAGTTGGCCGTCCCGCACGAGTTGAGTGAGGCCGACTTGGATTCCGGCGATGAGATCGGCGGGGCGTTGACGCGGTTTTTGTGTGGCGGTGGGCGAGGGCCTTGGTTCGGTGGTGATGGGCGGGGGGAGTGGTTCGGTGGTGAGGTCGGGTGTTGCGTCCGTGCTGGCGGCGGGTGAGGCGGTCACGGGTGCTGCGGCGTTTCGGTCTGCGCTTCCGCCGGTGAATAGCTCCGCCGCAAGCAAGGCGAGCACGACGGCGAACGCCGCGCCGCCGGCAACAACGAGCCCGTGCAGCCAGCGGTCCGACGTCGTGTGAGACCGGGAATGCCACCCGTGACGGGTGCATATTTCGGGCAGGATGACGGTGGGTGAGGACACGGCGGCCGTGACCGCGCGCGGGGGCATGGGCAGGGTTGGTCCCGCGAACGGATGGGCTGCGGATGCGGCCGTGGTCGCGGTGCCGTCGGTCTGCGCGGTCAGACCCTGGCTGGCGTCCGAGCCGGAGCCGGCGGCAGGAAAGTTTTCCATGGGCGAAGAGGGTACGGAACAGCAGCCGCCCGAGCCACAGCAGCGAAGAGCGGTTGGCGCGGTTGTCGGCTGTTGTCGCGCGTCTCGCTGACTTACTGCTGACTGACGGCATGGATGAGGCCATCTTCCGGATGGCCTCGGCGCTGGTGATGATGGGTGGGCGCGGCAGGTGTTGCTGGCGCACGGCGACGTTGCCCTGCCGGTCGACGTCGTCGTCGCCGCGAAGTGGGCCGGGCTGGCGTACCTGCAGCACATCGTGGCGGCTGGCCGGCCTCCCCGGCGTGGCCAGCAGGCGCAGCTGGCGATCCACACCGACGTGCTGATCCTGACCCGCAGCGCGATGGCGACCGGAGGCGCCGATGGCTGAGAGTCTGCCGGTCACCTCGGTGTGGCTGACCTGCCAGATACCCGCCCGTGACCAGCGGCGAGGCCGCTACGTCCGGGACACCTCCCGCCATCCGGCCAAGATGTTGCCGCACCTGGCCACGCACGCGGTCAGCGCGTACACCGCGCCGGGCGATGTGGTGTTCGACCCGATGTGCGGGTGCGGCACCACGCTGGTGGAAGCCATGCACCTCGGCCGCCACGGCATCGGTGTCGACACGGAGCCCCGCTACACCGCCCTCGCCAAGGCCAACGTCGCCCTCGCCGCGTCGCAGGGCGCCGCCGGAACGGCAACCGTATTGACCGGGGACGCCACCGGTCTGCTCGACCTGCTGCCCGCCTCCGCGGTCGGCAGGGTGAGCCTCGTGCTCACCTCGCCACCGTACGGGCGCGGAACGCATGGCGTCGTGCAGACCACAAGTACCGGGGTACGCAAGCGGAACCACCTGTATGGGGACCGGGAGCGCGGCAATCTCGCCTATGCGGAGTGGTCCCGCCTGCTCGACGGGTTCGCCGCGATCCTGGCCGCCAGCTACCAGCTGCTGCGTCCCGGCGGCACCGTGGTGATCACCTCCCGGCCGGTACGCCGCAAACGCGATGACCTGATCGACCTGCCCGGCGAGCTGCTCGCCGTCGCGCAGTCAGCCGGGCTGGTCCCGGTGGAGCGGACGGCGGCGATGCTCGCCGCCGTCCGCGACCGGCAGATCGTGCATCGAGCCAACATGTTCGGACTCCTGGCCGTCCGCCGCGCCCGCGACGAAGGCATCCCCGTGCACCTGGTGGCGCACGAGGACGTGCTGGTCCTGCGCCGCCGCTGGAAGCCTTGCCATGCTCAGGAGCTGTCGGGCCTGGCAAGGCAGACGACGGAGCTCTTCACCAAGCTGCGGTAGTCGCCCACGGCGGACCGGGTGTAAGTGAGCGTTCGGGAACTTCGGTTACCAGTTGCTGGTGCGGGCGAGTCGGCGTGACATGGTCATGATCAGCGAGATGTAGACCATGGCTTCGTGGTGGTCGGGTCGGGTTTCGTAGTCGCGGACGCAGCGGCGATGCTTGCTGATCCAGGCCAGGGTCCGCTCGATGACCCATCTGCGGGGCTGGACTTTGAAGCCGTTGACGTCGTCGGTGCGTTTCACGATCTCGACGGTCATCGCCAGGACCTCGCGTGCCCAGATGACCAGGCGCCCGGCGTAGCCGCCATCGGCCCAGCAGTGCGTGATGGTGGAGAACTTCTCCGGACCGGTGCGAGGATGCGGTGTCCGGCATCGCGGTCCTGGACTGCGGCGATGGTGACGATCACGGCGAGGACCAGGCCGCCGGTATCCACGGCGATGTGACGCTTACGACCGTTGATCTTCTTCCCGGCGTCGTAGCCGCGGCTGGCACGTGTCACGGTGTCGCCCGCGCGTACCGACTGGGAGTCGATGACCGCGGCGGTGGGCAGCGGGTCTCGGCCCTCGTAGACGCGCACCAGATCGCGTAGCGCGTCGTGGATCGCAGCCCAGGCTCCGGGCGCGTGCCCATCGGTGGAACAGATCGTAGCGGGGGACTCGGGGTCGATCGGCACGAAGGCGGCCCCGGCCTTCCCCACGCCGAGCAACGCCACGTACGTGTCGACCGAACGCTGCGGCAGGATGGCCACCCGCGCGCCACCCACGACGCCGAAGGACCGCAGGTGGTGGGCCAGCCGGTTCGCGTGCTCGTCCAGCTCCCGGTAGGTCAGCTGCTCGTCGCCGCACTCGAGTGCTATGGCAGATGGATCTTTGTCGCAGGCGGACTCGAACACGTGGTGCAGACGCCGAATTCTCGTGACGCAGCCCTCGTCGCCTGGCCCGCCGGTCGAATCGACGACCGGCGCACCGATGACGACGCCCGCTTCCGCATCCGACCCCTCTGGACCACGCTGCGCGCTGCCCAGATGCAGCCAAGGACATGGACCAGCAGGGGGGAACTTCCATCTACAGATCTAAAGGTTCCGCTCAATCAATGCAAAGTGTTAACGTCAGCGATCGATCTTTTGTCTTCCGAGACCGTACTGGCCGGTCCAGGGGAGAAAGTTCCACGGCTCCTACCTCGGCCAGGACCCGCACCCCACCGGGAGGAAGCATGACCGCACCGAACCGATGGCGCCGACGCCGTCGCGTCAGGCTCGTGGCCGCAGGTGCCGCTCTATCGACCCTGCTCGCCGCGGTCACCATCACCCCAGCCGGGGCCGCACCCGTCACCGTCGATGTTCCGCCGCAGGAACCCGGCGTCACCCTGCGTTCGTACGACATGGGAACTCCGCTGTCGACGTTGTGCACCCTCAAGCCGGCACAGACACCGAACGTCGACAAGCTCATGCCGATGATCAACTGGACCACCACAGACGAGTTCGGACTCTCGGACCGGTTCATCAGCCACGTCATCGCCAACCTCGCCGCGCCCGTCGACGGCGACTACACATTCCGGCTCACCAGCGACGACGGGTCACGGCTGACGATCGGCGATCAGCGTGTCGTCGACCACGACGGTCTGCACGGCGAAACCTCCAAGGAAGGGTCGACCACCCTCAGCGCCGGCCTACACCCAATTCGCCTCGAGTTCTTCGACAACGGCGGCGGCCAGGTGTTGCGCCTCGAATGGCGCCGCCCCGGCGCAGCCGACTTCGAGCTCGTACCGAACTCCGCGTTGAGCACCGACGCCGGCGTCGTACGCGTCACCGCCCCGGGCTGGAAGTACTGCGAGGGCGCGACCGACTCGGCCGGCGACGGCCTGCCGCTCGACCGGGTGCACCCGGGCTACACCCTCACCGACCTGCGCCCCGAAGGGCTCCAGCCACAGGTCACCGGCATGGCGTTCCGGCCCGACAGCGACCTGGTGATCTCCACCTGGGGCGGCACCGACAACGCGACCGGCGAGATCTACGTGGTCGAGGGCGTCACCGGCCAGACCAACCCCGAACAGGTGACCTACCGCAAGTTCGCCGACGGGCTGCGCGAACCCCAGGGCGTCGCGGTGGTCGACGACACCGTCTACGTCAGCCAGAAGCACGAGCTGACGGCCCTGCGCGACACCGACGCAGACGGCCTCGCCGATGACCGCCGCACCGTTGCCACCTGGCCATGGGGCGGCAACTTCCACGAGTTCGCGTTCGGCCTGCTCCATCGGGACGGTTACTTCTACCTCAACCTGTCAGTCGCCATCAACCAGGGCGGCGCCACCACCGTGCCCCAGCCCGCGCCGAACCGCGGAACCTCGATTAAGGTGAACGCCAAGACCGGCGAAATCACGTATGTCGCCGGAGGGCTGCGCACCCCCAACGGGATCGGGTGGGGCCCGGGCGGCGAGGTCTTCGTCACCGACAACCAGGGCGGCTGGCTGCCAGCATCCAAGCTGGTCCAGATCCAGCAGGGGGCGTTCTACAACCACTACACGACGCCCGCGGGTCCGTTCGACGACAAGCCGGTGACGCGTCCCATCGTCTGGATCCCGCAGAACGAAATCGGCAACTCACCGTCCACTCCCGTGCTGTTGAAGCAGGGGCCGTACGCGGGACAACTAGTCGTTGGCGACGTCACCTACGGCGGACTGCAGCGGGTGTTCCTTGAAAAGATCGAGGGGCAGTACCAGGGCGCGGTGTTCCGGCACACGCAGGGCCTGGAGGCCGGCGTCAACGAGGTCACCCTCGGCCCCGACGGCGCGCTCTACACCGGCGGCCTCGGCGCCGGCGGCAACTGGGGTCAGGAGGGCAAGCTCACCTACGGCCTGCAGAAGCTCACGCCCAACGGCACCTCGGTCTTCGAGGTCAAGCAGATGCGCGCGTCGCATGTCGGGTTCGAGCTGGAGTACACCAAGCCGCTGTCGGCCGAGACCGCGCAGGAACTCGCCGACGCCTACCAGGTGACGCAGTGGCGCTACGGCGCGACGAGCCAGTACGGCGGTCCCAAGCTCGAGCTGGAGACGCTCAAGGTGGCCAAGGTCGAGCTGTCGGCCGACGGCCGCACCGTCAAGCTCCAGATCCCGGGCCTGAAGGAGAACCGTGTGGTGCACGTGCGCTCCCCGCGTCCGTTCTCATCCGCCGGCGGCGAGGAGTTGTGGAACACTGAGGCCTGGTACACGCTCAACGAGATCCCGGGCCGGGTGGTGCAGCCGCAAACCTTCTTCGAGGCCGAGGAGGGCCGTACGGCCGGCGTCGGCATGGCGACCGACCACGCCGCCTACTCCGGCGCCGGCTTCGCCGCCGGGTTCGCCGGCGACGGCGCGTCGACCCGCATGTCCGTCGACGTCCGCGAGGCCGGGACGTACGACCTGGCGATGCGCTACAGCAACGGTCCGAATCCCTACTCCGGCGAGAAGCAGCTGAGCCTGTACGTCAACGGCGAACGGGTCGAGCAGACGGTCTTCCCCTCCACCGTGACCTGGGAGGAATGGGGCACCGTCAGCACGAAGGTGCGCCTGAACAAGGGTCGCAACCTGGTCGAGTACCGCAAGGAGGCCGCGGACTCCGGGCACGTGAACCTCGACGTGCTCGCCGTCCGGCCGCACGGCAAGCGCATCACGCTGTTCGACGGTGGCGAGCTCACCGAGTGGCAGCACAGCGACGGGCGCGAACCGGAGTGGGCGATTGCCGACGGCGCCATGACGGTGCGCAACGGGGACCTGCGCACGGTGCAGGCCTTCGGCGACTTCCGCCTGCACGTGGAGTTCAACCTGCCGCTCTATCCGCCGGACGTGACCGGCCAGGCGCGCGCCAACAGCGGCGTGTACCTGCAGGACCGCTACGAGATCCAGGTGCTGGACTCCTTCGGCATCGACCCGCCGCAGACCAACGACGCTGCGGCCATCTACACCCAGAAGGCCCCCGACGTGAACGCGGCGCTGCCGCCGCAGGCCTGGCAGACGTACGACATCGTGTACCGGCAGGCCCGCTACGACGCATCCGGAAACAAGGTCGACAACCCCCGCGTCACCGTGGTGTGGAACGGCGTCAGGGTGCACGACGACGTCGAGATCCTCGGCCCGACTGGCGGCAGCCGGCCCGAGGGCCCGGCGACGGGTGCCATCCGACTGCAGGACCACGGCAATCCGGTCCTGTACCGCAACATCTGGATCGAGCCGCTGGACCGGTAGCTTCGCCAGCTGCCAGAACGCGGACGGCCGGGTACCGGCGCGCCGGCCCGGCCGTCCGCAGCAGAGCCTCGGCCCAGGCATGCTGGGCCGAGGCTTGGACATGGTCGAGGAGGCTCTGCTCGCCACGCTGGCTGCAGGGCCCGGTTCCTGATCCGGGACCGTGACGGGAAGACCCCTGCCCTGTTCGACGCCGTCCTGAAGGACGCGGGCGTCGACGTCGTCCTCGGCGGCGTCCGGATGCCCCGCATGAACTCGATCATGGAACGCTGGCTACAGACCTGCCGGCGTGAACTCCTGGACCGCACCCTGATCTGGAACCAGCGGCATCTCCTGCACGCCCTGAAGAGTTCGAAGACTTCTACAACTCCCACCGGCCCTCACCAAGGCATCGCCAACGCACCCCCGTTACACCCGTTGCCCGCGCAGGTCGCCGACCCGAACAAACTCGCCCGCCTCCCCATCCGAAGACACGACCGTCTCGGCGGTGTTCTCCACGAATACAAGCATGCGGCGTGACGTGCACGGACGAGATTATCGGCAAGTGCAGGGGTGGTCGCAGGGCATCGAAGGAGGTCTTGCAAACATCTTCGTATACAACATACGCTCCCAGAGTCGCCGACTCGAGGAGTTGCCATCGAACCCCTTCCCGGGCGAAACGAGCCCACGCAGGCTCCGTCCACTCTGGGCAGCGGTGGTGACGGTCGCCCTTGCCTGCACCGTCGCAGCCTGCTCGCCGGTGTCGGACAGCGGGGGCGGCAGCAGATCTGGCGAGAACCAGGCGGCCCTACAGTAGGGCCGCCGACGACTCGACCGACGCACTGCTCGACGAGGCCCGCGCGGTCGTGGAGCGCGAAAGGCGCTACCAGCAGGCCATCGAGGAGATTCTCGAACGCCGCGGCACCGATCCACCACTACCACCCGAACGTCTTCGTGGCGGGCACCTCGGCCATGACCGGCTTCGAGTTCCTCGGCAACTGGCTGCCCCGCCTGAAAACCGCCCGCCTCACCGACTCGCGGTGGTCCCAACACGTCCTGCCCATGCCCTGCGCACCGAAGGAGTCCGTGATCATGCATCTGCCCGTCCATCGACAGCGACGATCACGACCACGAAACTGGCTGCCCGGGGCCGTAGCGCTGGCGCTCGTTGCCTCGATTGGGTTCGCCGCCCCGGCGGCCGGCGCCCAGGAGCAGCCGACCGGGCAGCGTCCTGTGTTCGAGAACGGCCGAGCCCAGCCGGTGTACGCCGGTGAAGAGATCATCAGCCAGAATGTCTGGGTCGAGGCCGAGGGCATGGACACCGACCGGGACGGTGCCCATGACCGCATCCGGGTCCAGATCCGGCGGCCGGCGTCGACCGACAAGGGCATCCAGCTGCCGATCATCATGCAGGCGAGCCCTTACTGGGGCGACGGAGGGGAGTTCCTGAACAACGAGGTCCACGTTCCGCTCTACGCTCCCCAGCGGCCGGGCTACGCGCCGCCGCCGGATCCCGGCCCGTTCCCGTACTTCCCGCCGCCGGACAAGCCGTACGACGGCACCGTGCTGCCGCACCAGACAATCAACGGCGGGACGTACCAGAACGAGTTCCTCTCACGCGGCTTCATCTTCGCCCACGCACAGATGCTCGGTACGGGCAGCTCGACCGGGTGCACTACTGGGGGCGGTCCCGAGGAGCACAATTCGCTCAAGGCAGTCATCGACTGGTTCAACGGCCGGGCCGACGCCTATGACATCGACGGCAACCCGGTCAAGGCCAACTGGACCACCGGTCTGGTTGGGATGATCGGCACGTCCTATGACGGCACGCTACCGATCGGGGTGGCCACGACCGGTGTGAAGGAACTGCGGGCAATCGTGCCCATCGCGGCAATCTCCAGCTACTACGACTACCGCCGGATGAACGGCACGCCGATCTCGACCAACACCAACCTTGGGGGCGACCAGAACTCCAACCACAACTCCAACATCTCTCGGAAGTACCCGGAGGTGTGTGACTACACCAAGGAAGAGGTCCGGCGGGGTCAGGACCGGCTCACCGGTGAGTACAACCAATGGTGGCACGAGCGCAACTACCTGCCGAACATCGGCAACATCGCCGGCGGCGTCCTGGTGCAGCACGGCCTGAACGACCAGAACGTGAAGCTCCGCAATGCCGCCCAGCTCGTTGACGCCCTCGAAGAGAACGGCATCCCTCACCAGGTGTGGCTGCACCAGGGCGGGCACGGCGACCGGGCGCTCTCGAACAACCGGGCGGCCTGGCTGGACCTGCTCAACCGCTGGTGGACCTACTGGCTGCACGGGGTGAACAACGATGTGCTGGACGAGCCCTCAGCAGTCATCGAGCGCGAAGACGGCACCTGGACGCCATACGACAGCTGGCCAGCGCCCGGCTCCGCCTCCACACCTGTCTTCCTAGGAGCCAGTGGCGACAACACCACCGGCAGGCTCACGCTGACACGCAAGGTCGCAGACAGGCCGGTCACCGAGACCTTCACCGATGACATGACGATCGACGCGACGTCCTTCGCCCGCGCGGAGCAGTCGCCGAACCGCCTCGCCTACCGCACCCCGGCGCTCACCGAGGCCGTCCATCTCAGCGGGACGGTGCATGTCTCGACTCGGATGTCGATCAACGCCCGGGCCGGGATCGTCAGCGCGATGCTGGTCGAGTACCCGAAGTCGGGCAACCCGAAGATCATCGCGCGGGGCTGGTCGGACCCGCTGAAGCGCTTCGGCTTGGATCGCAGCTACGGCATCATGCCGGGAGCCCCGTTCACTCACAACTTCGACCTGCAGCCGCACGACTACGTGTTTAACGAAGGTAGCCAGATCGGGATCGTCGTGTACTCCAGCGACCGGGTCTTCACCCTCCGGCCCCCGCCAGGCACGCAGCTGAGCCTGTACACACACCACAGCCAAACCAGAGTCGACCTCCCGATCGTCGGGGGCAAGTCCGCACTCGCGTCCGCCCTCGGCGGCGGCGAGTAAGACCAATTGCTTCGGCCCGGTCCGGGTGGCGGGTTTCCGCCCACTCGGACCGGGCCGGGCATTTTTGAAGATGCTCACGTTCGCCCTCCGCCGGACGGCGCATCGCTGCTGGTGCTGGCGAGCATGCTGGTGTTCGTGGGCATCCGGGCCTTGCCCGGCGACCCGGCCCTGGCGCTGGCCGGTGAGGAGCGCGGCCCGGAGTCACTGGGGCAGATCCGGCTCACGTACGGGCTGGACGACGCGTCCCGGGTACCGCTGGTAGCGACCGGGTGTGGGCAGCAACGGCTCGATGCGCTGCCACAGCCCGTCCGGCTCGATCCACGGCGGCTGCTCACCACGCCTCACTGCCGAACATCGTAGATCGTCCCCTACAAGGGACGGCAAGCCCAGAGATCATTCTGTGAGGAACTCCAAGAGCGTGTTGAGAAGTTGTTGATCAGGTCCGGTGAAGGTTCGGCTGGCTTGCTGTTGGGCCGGTGGCCGAGTACCGGCCGACCGGCATGGATGTCGCACGGGCTTGAACGCCACCACGACCCAAGACAGAAGCGCGCTCATGCTCATCGTCGCAGAACATGCCACGTCGAGCGTGATGGCGAACAATCAGAGACTGCCCGCACCCCTGCAGCCGCTGGATCCACCGTGATGGGGTGGCCGCAGGGCGCGTGTCAGCCCAGTGCTTTGCGCAGCAGCGCCGTCAACTGGTCCTGTTCGTCGGGTGAGAGTCGTCCGACCGCCGTGCGGGCGAAGGTGAAGGCTGTTGCGAACCGGTGGTTGATCTCGTCTCCGCGGGGGGTTCGCGCGACGAGTCGTGCGCGGCGGTCCCGGGGATTCGGTTCGCGGGTCACGAGGCCGAGTGCTTCGAGACGCACGACGATCTGGGTGATGTTGGAGGCATCGCAGCCGAGCTCCTCGGCCAAGCCGCCCATGCCGCGTCGCTCATCGAGTCGCCCGAGCACACATGCCTGTGCCGGGCTGAGCGACAGCTCGGCTGCGGCCGCCTCGTAGGCGCGGTCGTACACGTCGACCAGGTCGAACAAGACGGCCTCGGCCTCGGACGAGGCGGTTACGGGTCCGTTCGGCAGCGCCATGGCGCCAGTCTAGAGGAATTACTTGATTCACTCAAATAACTGTGGTCCAATGATCCTTGATCCACTCAAGTAACAAGGAGGGCCGATGGACAGCAGAGACGAGCGCACAGCGGGCGCGATCGTGGAGCCGCAGATGAACGCGGTCGTCCTGGACCGGTTCGGCGGAGTCGACGAACTCTCGTCGCGCCGGATACCGCTCCCCGACATCGGCGACGACGACGTCCTCATCCGGGTGGAGTTCGCAGGGGTCGGGTCCTGGGACGCGGCCGAGCGGGAGGGGGACTACGACGGCGCTTTCGGCGTCGCGTCGACCTTTCCCTATGTCCTCGGCTGGGACGCGGCGGGCACGGTGGCCGCGCTCGGACGCAACGTCACCCGGTTCGACGTGGGTGAGCGTGTCTACGCTGCGACGATGCCGGTACCGCGTGGCGGCTTCTACGCCGACTACGGCGTCGTTGAGGCGGAGTTCGTGGCGCGCGTGCCCGACCGGCTGCCGGCCGAGCAGGCCGGCGCGATGGCGTGGGACGCCCTGACCGCACTGAGCGGCCTCGATCTGCTTGGCCTGCGGCCGGAGGAGACGCTTATGGTCTTCGGGGCCAGCGGGGGTATCGGGCACATGGCCGTGCAGTTGGCGCGGCACAGCGGCATCCGTGTGCTGGCTGTGGCCTCTGGTGACGACGGTGTCGCCCTGGCCCGGCGCCTCGGCGCCGACGACGCCATCGACGGTCGCAAAGACGATGTGTTGGCTGCGGCATTCGAGTTCGCACCAGGCGGGCTCGATGCGGCTCTGGTCACCGTGGGAGGCGAGACTGCCGAACGGTCTCTTCGCGCGATCAAGAACTCGGGACGGATCGCCTGGCCGAACGGTGTCCTGCCCGTGCCCGTAACGTCGCCGGGCGCGACGGTGTCCTACTACGACGGGGATCGAAGCCGCACCGCCACCGATCGGCTGAACGCGATCATCGAGGCCAGCTCCCTCGAGGTCCACGTCGCCCGGACCTTCCCGTTGCAGCGAGTCAAGGATGCGCATCGCGCCCTCAATGATCACTATGTTGGCAAGCTGGCCCTCAAGGTCGGATAGGACGCAGCAAGCGCGACTGAGCCGCAGGCGCGCCCGTTGGCGTCGCGCGCATCGCGGCATAGTCGGACACTCTGCCGATGGCCTGCGGCGTGTGTCGGCCAGCTCTCGAGGTGGCGATCGCCTGCCTGTGCGATGCATACCTCAGCCGACGGGAAGCCTGCTGGTAACGGATACGTGCCGTGGTGGGGTGCCAAGACCGCCCTGTACTTCGTTCGCATCCCACGAAGCGCACTCCTCAAAACCTGACGACTCGCGTCTGCTTGAACGCCCCGACGGTCGCCCGGCGCCGCCCGTCGCTTCTGTCGGAGGGCGCTGCAGACCTCCGATGGTTTTACCCAACATTGGCTGGGCAATGATCGGGCCGACGACGACCCCTCTGGAGGGATGGCCCTTGTGAAGTCACGGGCTTCTTCAGGGCCATCATCACCGCTCCTTTCATCGGCGCGCTGGCCGGCTGGTCGTACCGGGCATGCAGAACATCCCGATCTGGCTGACCTTGCTCATCGGCGTGGTCACCGCGATCCTGGGCACCCTCGTCGCCGGAGTCCTCGGCGTCGACGACACCTGCGGTATCGACTGGACCGAGCTGAACCTCCAGGTCACCTTCGCCGCCATCGGCGTCGCGATCGCCGCTGGCGCCTACGGCCGTCGGCGCGTCCGCTGACCTTCACACCACCGCGCCGGCTCGTCCGCTGGGGAGGGTCGGCGCGATGGTGTGCGCGTACCGCCAGCCGTGTTCGCACCGTGCGCGAAGGGACGACCAGGGCAACAGGGACAGCCTGTCTCGCATGCCACGTCATGGCCTGTCGCTGAGTACCGTGTCCAGTGGCGGGGTGGCCGAACGCCCGAGCACGTGAGCGGCGAGCAGCGCCAATGTGAGCGCGACCAACGCCCACAATATTGGCATTAGTATCGTCACCGGCGACAGCGCGGCGACCACCAGACTCACTGCCCGCCAGCGACCCACTGGGCGGCGGGCGCGCCGCCATATGAGGTGATCGGCGAGTAGGTAGACAATGATTCCGCACACCAGTGTGGCCTGCCCCATCATCACCGCGGCACCTAAATGCTGCGTCGGATGCGGCAAGGTCGTGCGCAGCCCGAAGGCGACCAGCACGAGGCCGGCGACGAGGAACAGGTGAAGGTACGCGTAGGCATCTCGGGCCAGGGCGCCGCGTTGGCGGCTGGTGGCGAGTTCGGCGAATCGGTGGCCGATGACGACGTCGGTGCCGACGTAGGTCCACCACAACGTGAAGAGCAGTCCGGCACTGAGTGCGACGGCGCCGAGGCTGGCAATCGAGATGGGCGGATCGCCGATGGCCATTCCGGTGGAGATGACCGCTTGGCCGAGCGCGATGAGGATTATCAGGTTGTAGCGACCCATCCATCGACTGACGGAATGCAACCACCAGTTTCGGGATCCGATGAGGTACCCGCCGCCCACGTCAATGAGAATGGCGGCGGCCCAGCACAATGTGGTGAACGGGGTGAGCGGATCACCAGTGGCTTGGGCGGGCACCACCGCGCAGAGCAGCAGGACTATTCCCACCCCGGTCGGTCCGGCCGCCCTGACCACGGGGGCGCGAAGGGTGGCGTCGCGCCGGACCGCCAGCCAGGACGACACCAGATGCAGGAGGCGCACCGCCGCATACGAGGTGACGACGATCAGCGGCCCGGGCAGCCCTGCGGATACATAGCTGAACGCCTGTGGCGTGGCGACGCCCAGCATCAGGATCAGGGCCACCGCGGCGAGGATGACCAGCCGCAGCAGGTTTCCCGCGCTGCGGATCGTCGTGGTGAACCAGGTGTAGTTGACCCAGGACCACCACAGCAGCGCCAGGACAGCTAGTCCCTGGAGCACTCCGCTCATCGAAGGGTGCCGGGTCATCAGTACGGTGACTTGGATGAACGCATACACGAAGACCAGATCCAGGAACAGTTCCTCCGGGGTGGCATCGACCTCCTGACCGACCGTTACCGCGATAGCGCGGTGCAGTTGGCGGTGGCGCCGTCGCAGCAGCGTCACATGGGCGAGCACCACGCAGACCAGGGCGCCGGCGAGGAGCGCGAGGGATCCCGGAGCTGTCAGGTGACGGGCAGGCGCAACCAGCAGTGCGACGAGGACAAGGCCGAGTACTGGACCGCGGCCGACCCGTCGGACGATGCGCCATTCGAACGCCACCAGCCCTAGTAGGTACAGGACCACACCACCGTAAAGAGATGCCAGGTCGGGCACATCCCACCGTTCGAGGTGGCCGACCGGGCCTCCGCTCAGCGCCTTCTTGAGCCCGAACGCGACCAGGATGAGCCCACCGATCATCGGCAGGTGCAAAAGTGAATAGGCGTCGCGGGCGAGGCGGGACCGCGCGTGATGTGAGGTGGACTGCAATGCCTGCTCACCGCTGGGTGCGGCGATGTCGAAGTACGCCCACCACAGGAACGCCACGACGACAAGACCGAGCACCGACCCGCCGAGCACGGACCAGGTGATCGGATGGTTGCCGGTGAGGCCGCGACTCGTGCCGATCGAGATGATCGTCTCGCCTAAGGCGATGAGCATGATCAGGTTGTGTCGCTCGGCCCAGTGTCGCACCGATGTCAGCTGCCAACTACCGGTACCTGGCGCGCGCAGGCCCGCGTAGTCGATGACGATCGCGACCGCGAAGAGCAGAAGTTGAAGAGCTTCCGCGTTCCGGCCCGGTGGTAGGTGGTGCGGCAGCAGGACCGCGCACAGCAGCAGTGGGCCGCTGCCGGCCAGCGGGAGCCACGCGCGCCTGGCTGGAGCGGACGACTTTGCCGAGCCTCGTTGCTCGCGAGAGATGATCAATAAGGACCCGACGCGAGCCGCCAAGAAGCCGACGACGAAAACGAGGGGTCCGGATAGCCCACCCGGCTGGTCAACGAAGACCTCCGGGATGGCGACGGCGGTGAGCAAAATCGCGGTGGCCGCCGCGAATATGGTGACCGGCAGGCTGCCCCGGTCAAGCCTCACCAGGTTTCCCACCCAGGCGTAGCCGATCCAACTGCGCCAGAGCAGCAGCACCACCAACCCTCCCTGAAGCAGCGCGTCCAGAGCTGGGCGTTCCGACATGAGTTGGGTGACGTTGATGAAGGCGTAGACGAATACCAGATCCAGAAAGAGCTCCGGCCGCGTCACCCCGCCATGCGTCGCGGCCTTGATCCGCCCAGCCGACGGGAATGCGCCGCGCGACGCCACTTCCCCATCGCCGCCACCCACCCGACTACTGTGTCAACGATTGACATCAGGGGCACATAAATCGATGAGCCACAGGATGTTCCAGTAGGTCCTGACCGCGCACCCCTTCCGACAAGATAGAGCCGTCAGTCATGCGGCATCGCGTCACCGTCGCCCTTCGCGACACCGTCAGTGCGGCCCGCCTCGCACCCGCAGCTGCCGTCGGCCTCGCCGCTGCCTGCAAGTACGACGCAGTCCCCGCACTGCTCACCGCGCCACGCCTCACAGCCTTCGCGGATCGCGATCCCCTTGGCCGACCCCATGGGTGTCGCTGGCGGCGAACTGCTGATGGAGCAATCAGCGCAGGGTCGCTCAGTAACTCCCCGTGGACCCTGATGGCGACGGCGATGGTTGAGCCGACGCGCACATCTGGCCGAGATGAGTACGCTTGGTGGCCCGCCTGGCGCCTAGCGGTTGATCGCTCCGGCTCACCGGTGAGTAAAGATGTGGCCCATGGGCCATGAGCATCACGTCTTCCACAACCCGCCGCCGGCAACGCCGGCCGAGGTGCGCGCGGCGCTCGACCGCGGCGAGCTTTCCAGCGCTCTGGACGCCATGGTCGGCTCCGCTCTGTATGGCGATGGGAACTGGAAGGAGCTGCAGGAGCTCTATCTTGGGTTACTTGATCACGAGGATCGCCAGGTGAGGTTACTCGCCGCGACTTGTCTGGGACACGTGGCGAGGGTCTATCGCCGACTAGACGAGGACCGGGTGGTTCCGCTGCTACGCCGCATTGGCGCCACTACTGCGCTGGAGGACATTGAGACCTTCCTCCATCCTCGACGTGTACGTTGGCGCGGACGAGTGTGGAAAGTCTTCCGTCCTTGGACGTGGATCTGAACCCGGCAACCGGTTTGCGTCTATCGTGCTTGCCAACATCCTCATCTGCCGCTGACAACGCACGTTCAGCTACGGGCGACTCGTCACTGTGAGTGAACGGAAGTCCCGTTGACCGACACGGCAAGCCGTCGGAACCGACGGCGGCGTCGATCCAATACAACATCGAGATCGGCAAGATCACGCTGACCCCGGAAGTCAGTAGCAAAGCCAGCGGTCAAACGGTCAACCGCAAACCCTAACTACAAGACGCCCTCAATGCCTGCAGCGGTCCAGGTGGTCAACCATTCGGCGGCCTGGTCGGGGTCGGTGGTCTGTGGGGACAGGGTGAGTTGGGCGGGTGCGTCGACGAAAGGCTGTGTGAGCAGGGCGCGTCGCTCGTGCAGGGGCCGGTTCAGTAGTGGTCGCCTGGGTGGGGCGCTGAGCAGGTCGAAGACGACGTAGTGCGCGGGGTGGCGTTGGGCGATGTCGGGGAGCTGGCCGCCGGCGGTGACTCGTCGCTGCAGGTGGGCGAAGTTGGTTCGCTCGCCTTCCCACACCACCAGCTCGCCGTCGAGGACGGCACCCGGCTCGACGGTTTCGGCGAGGGCTCGGGTGATGTCGGGAAAGTAGGTGGTGACGTCCCGGCCGGCTCGGGACTGCAGGTATACGCCGTAGGGCCGGCGGAAGGCCAGTGCCCGCCAGCCGTCCTACTTCGGCTCGTAGGCCAGGTCCGATGCCTCAGGGACAGCGTCGACGGCCTTCGCCAGCATCGGCGTGAGCGGCGGACGCAGCCCTTCGGTGGTGGCGCCGGCACGCCGGCGGGCTGGGGTCACCGCAGGACCTAACCACGACATCGAACCCGAATTTCGCTCACCTCCTCTCCCATGGTTGAGGGACGCGCAGGGATGGCGCTGGAAGATGCCGAACGCTCGATGGCGGTAGCAGAACGAGAAGCAGGACGAGGTCCTCCGGATGCGCCCAGCTCGTGCCCGCACGCCAGCGAAACGCTTCGAAGCTTCGTGGATGCTTCCTCACCCCTTCACAAACACGCCCTTCGATGGCCATGATCGTCAGAGACGGTTGCCGTCCACCCAGTGCCGAGGAGGCCCCCATGCGGGTAACCCAAGTCTCAGCCCGTTTCCCAGGCGTCACGCGCTACGCCGCCGCAGTCGTCCTCGCCGCGCTCGCGGGCGCCGGACTGGTCGGCGTCAGTGCGCAGCCGGCGTCGGCCACGCCTCCCGGGATTCCGTCGAAGGCGACGGCGCAGTCGCAGCTCAACGCCCTGACCGTGGCGACGCAGGGTTCGACGAGCGGTTACTCGCGTGACCTGTTCCCGCACTGGATCACGATCAGCGGTAGCTGCAACACCCGCGAGCAGGTCCTTAAGCGTGACGGCACCTCGGTCGTCGTCAATAGCTCCTGCGCGGCGACCTCGGGCCGCTGGTACAGCCCGTACGACGGGGCGACCTGGACGGCGGCCTCCGACGTCGACATCGACCACGTCGTCCCTCTCGCGGAGGCGTGGCGCTCCGGCGCCAACTCCTGGACGACCAGCCGCCGGCAGAGCTTCGCCAACGACCTCACCCGCCCCCAGTTGATCGCGGTGACGGACAACGTCAACCAGTCAAAGGGCGACCAGGACCCGTCGACCTGGCAGCCGTCCCTGTCGTCGTACCGGTGCACCTACAGCAAGATGTGGATCACCGTGAAGTACAACTGGAGCCTCAAGCTGCAGTCCTCGGAAAAGTCAGCCCTGCAGAGCATGCTCAACACCTGCAGCTCCTGACAGCCCCTC
The DNA here is from genome assembly GCF_018070045.1 of Micromonospora sp. U21. Lineage (GTDB taxonomy): Bacteria > Actinomycetota > Actinomycetes > Mycobacteriales > Micromonosporaceae > Micromonospora. Next base: position 51,183 of record NZ_JAGPYK010000033.1, on the reverse strand, counting down.
GACCGGCGGGGCGTCCTCCGCGGGACGCCCCGCCGGCCGGACTACGCCTGCTGTGGTGAAGATGGTGCGCTGTCGCCGGCCTGCTTGCGCCACTGGCCGCCCGCGTCGGCGGCCAGGAGGCGCTTGACTATCGCCAGGGCGTCCGCCTCGGTGTCGAACTCCCAGCGCAGCACCCGGCCGTTCTCGCTGTCGCCGGCGCGGGCGACGACCTGCCACCGGACCTCACGGGTCAGCCACACATCCCGGCGGCCCAAGCGCCCCCAGTGGGGTCGGGCCGAAGCGCGGTGCCGGACTTTCGTCTGGTCCGATTCTTCGGCCCGCACTCCGAACCGGACGTGCAACTCTCGCTGCATCCGGCTCTCCACGGACTCACGTCGGCTGGGTCAGACGACGCGTCGCAGGCGTCCAGGGGTTGGGGATCACGCTGCGGCGTCGGTACCGAAAGACGGTGACCGAGGCCGGGTTGAACAGGGTGAGCTGTCCGTCGGTGATCGTCCATCCGCCGGCCATGAAGCGCCGTCGGAGGTGCTTCCACGTCAGGCCCGGGTGTCGTTTGCGGATCCAGATCGCTGTTCGGCGGCAGTTGAAGGCACCGAGGTAGCTCAAGGTCCGCTTCGACACGCCGTGCTTGAAGTAGTTGCTCCACCCGCGTAGTACGCCGTTGACGCGTTCCAGCAGGGCGGTCAGGTCGGCTTGTGCTGAGCTGTGGGTGAGCGCGCGGACCTTGTCCTTGATCGCGGTGACCGCTTTCTGGACGGGTACGTGTACACGCATCGCCTACCCGTGCCTCGTTTCCGGTGCCGCTGGATGCGGAACCCGAGGAAGTCGAAGCCCTCGTCGATGTGGACCACCATGGTCTTCGGCGGAGACAGGCGCAGGCCCATTCCGGCGAGGACCACGGCCACCTCGTCGCGTAGCTGTTCGGCGTCACGCCGGTCACCGTGCACGAGGATGACGAAGTCGTCTGCGTAGCGCACGAGCCGCCAGTTCGGCTGGCCGCGCCGGCGGCGTTTCGCTCGCAGAACTCCCGTCGACATCACCGTCTGCCACGCGTGCTGGGCGAAGTCGTCCAGCACGGACAGGGCAATGTTGGCCAACAGCGGAGACAGGATGCCCCCTTGCGGAGTGCCGGTCTGCGTTTCCTCGCGGGACCCGGCCTCGGTGAGGACGCCGGCCTTGAGGAACGCTTTCACCAGGCTCAGGACGCGCTTGTCCCCGACCCGGCGACGCACCCGCGCCATCAGCGCCGCGTGGTCGATCGAGTCGAAGCACGCCTCGATGTCCGCCTCCAAGATCCATTCATATGACTTGGATGTCAGAAGATGAATGTCGGCGATCGCGTCCTGAGCGCGTCGGCGTGGCCGGAAACCGAACGAGCACGGACGGAAGTCCGCCTCGAAGATCGGCTCCAGCACCAGCTTCAGCGACGCCTGCACGACCCGGTCCGCGACGGTCGGGATCCCCAACCGGCGCTTCTTGAGACTGCCCGGCTTCGGGCTCAGCCGCTCCCGCACCGGGAGCGGCCGGAACTGTCCCGACCGCACCGCCTCCCGGATCATGCCCATGAAGGGTTCCGCACCGACCGTCCGGGCGTAGCTTGCCCCGGTCGGGTACGTCGATGTCATTTGGAAAACGGTTCAGTCGGCGGGAACGCTTAGGGCAATCGCAGGTCAGCGACCCAATCCGATCACGGTGGCCGCGATGATGAGGGTTCGCCTCATTCGGTGATCATTCAACGCGCGTACCTTCCGCAGGCCGCTCTCGTAGGCGGGGTCAGTACGCCAATGTCAGCGACAGCCCCGGAGGTTCTCCGGGGCTGTCGTCTGTTGCTAGCCCGGCGTCCGTGACCTCGACCTTGCTAGCCAGGTCACGCATTTCGGCCGGGCGGCCGGTCAGAGGGTGACGACGGCGTCCTCGGCGAGGGTGAACAGGCCGGCGTCGAACGTGATCGTCTTCAGCTTGGTGCCCTTCGGCACGTCGAAGTAGACGTTTGCGGTCACCGAGTTGCCCGGGTTGATCTCGTCGAGAAAGCCCTGCCCGTCGCTGTTGCCGTAGATCCCGGCCTCCCCGTCGGCCTCGTACTTCCGGCCGCTGGCGTCCTGTGCGGTGAGAGTCCCGTCGGCGTGGAAAGTGTGCGCGCTCTTGGTGACGTTCTTGACGGTCACGCTGACCTTGCAGAAGGCGCCCTGCGCCTTCGTGTTCAGGAACTGGGTGCCGACCTGGGAGATCCCACACTTCACGCTCTTGACGGTGAACTCGAAGTCACCGCCGCGCACCTTGTCGCCGATGCCGAATGTCTTCGGCTTCGCCGGCGCCGGGGCTGCGGTGGTCTTCGCCGGCGCTGGAGCGGCAGCGGTCGTGGCGGGGGTGGTCGTGGCGGGCGCCGTGGTCGTCGCGTCCGCAGGCTTGGCCACCGCCGGAGGCTCGCTCGCCGACACGCTCGCCGGCTTCGAGTCGCCGAACATGGCGGAGACGGAGCCGATGCCACAGCACAGCGCCACCATGGCGCCGACGCCGATGAGGGTCGGGACCAGCCAGGCGGGGCGCTTGCGGGCGGCGGGCGCCGGCGCGACGTTGTGCCAGCCGCCGGGCGGCGGCGAGGTCTGGCCGGGCTGCGCAGGGAACTGGCCGGCGGGCGGAGGGTACTGCCCGGCGGGTACCTGCGGGAACTGCGCGGTCGGCGGCATCGGCTGCTGGTTGGCTGGCGGCTGATTTTGGGCAGGGTCGTAGGGGGTCGTCATTGGTGTGAAGGTCTCCCAGGCTTGGTGTCGCGCTGCCGTGTACTGAGCGCAATAGCGCCAACAGTCGCACAGTAGTTGCACAGTGCACTCATCCGGCTGTCCTGACGCAGACGCCGGTTAGCTGGGGAAACACCTAGATCAGATTGCCGCCGTTAGCCGTTGAGTCACCCGCCTTGCTCACGCCCCGGCCGCAGTATCCCAGAGCAGGTCGGCGTCCTCGCCGAACAGCAGCGGCACGTCGTACACCGACAGGTCCAGCCGCGGTCGCACGTACCACACCCGGTGGCGCCAACGCCGATGCTCGAAAGCGGTGTCCACTTCGATCTCACCCACCACCGCCGGCTCTACCTGCACGTAGCGCAGCGGCTCGGGTCGGTCCAGCTGCCCGCTCCAACTCGCCGGCAGCCGCTGCGGCCAGGGGTGCGCGACGACGCCCCGGCTCGGCAACCAGGGCGGGGACAGCAGCGGCGCGAGCTCCCGGCGTTGGACCATCGCCAACGGGTGCGTCCTTCCCGTGTAGCGCGTGTCCCCGCCGATCGAACCGGCCGAGGAGCAGCTGCTCGGATTGGCGAGGCTGCCAGTGGCCCTACCGCCCGTCTGGAACCTTGTGACGGGAAGATCTGCGGCGCCGAGACGGCGCGATGGCTTACGTCAAAGCGCTGCACCGCAACGGACTGGTTGGCTCGATGGGCCGGGTCGGCGCCCGCGGGGGCAACGCCGCGATGGAGTCATTCTTCGCACTGCTGCAACGCAACGTCCTGGACCGGCAACGCTGGCACACCCGCCACGAGCTACGCCTGGCCATCGTGACCCGGATCGAAGGCACCTACCACCGCCGCCGGCGCCAACGACGCCTCGACCGACTCACCCCGATCGAGTTTGAGACAATGAGCCATTTTCATCGTGGCGGTGCAGGTCACGAGTAGGACGAGGTTCGATGTGGACACGAGGCGAGGCTCCCGGTAAGACAGCAGTCGACCAAGATCTGTGAGGGTTGTTGTCAAGGGGTGGCTTGGATGGTTCGCCAGATTTGGCGTGCTATGTAGCGTTTGAGGACGCGGATGATCTCGCGCGGTGTGCGACCTTCGGCTGTGCGGCGAGTGATGTAGTCCTTGGTCGGCTGGTGGTAGCGCTGGCGGGACTTGGCGATGGTGTGGATGGCGGAGTTGAGTGTCCGGTCACCGCCGCGGTTCAGGCGGTGGCGGACGGTGCGGCCTGAGCTGGCGGGGACGGGGCTGACCCCGGCGAGGGCAGCGAATGCGGCTTCGCTGCGAACGCGGCCGTGGTGCGACCAGGAGATCAGAGCGACGGCGGCCGTGACGGGACCGATGCCGGGCTGGTCGAGCAGTGCCGGACACATGGCGGTGACCAGGTCGCGGATCTGGCGCAGGTTCGCGGCCAGCAGCCGATCGAGGTCGCGGATTTGTGTGGCCAGGGCGATCAGCTGTTCACGACGCAGGCGTGCGAGTACGTCCGTGTCGTCGGCGGCGGTGAGGCAGGCAGCGTGGCGGACCTGCTGGTCGGTGTTGCGGCTGCGGAACTGCTCGCGCAACTCGTCGTCGGCGGTGAGGATCAGCGACTTGAACAGGTTGACCGTGGCGGTGCGGGTGTCGGTGTAGTGGCGGCGGCAGGCGTGCAGGATTCGCAGGGCCTCGCGGTCGCCGTCGGCGCGGGGCGTAGCGGTGTGGTCGGCGGCCAGGACGGCTCGGGCGGCGTGGACCGCGTCCAGGGAGTCGGACTTGCCGCCGCGCCGCCGAACCGTCGCCGTGGGTTTGGGCGCCTCGAAGACGGTCTCGCCGGCGGTGCGTAGCGCGCGCAGCAGTCCGACTCCGTGCGAGCGTGCGCTGTCGAGAGCCCAGGCGCGCTGGCCGGAGCCGAGTCCGTCGGTGTGCTCACGGGCCCAGGCCAGCAGGTCGGCGACGCCGTCGGCTGTGGCCGTGACGGTGAGCTCGGACAGAACCGATCCGACCGGCGAGACCACCGCCGCGGTGTGAGTGTCGGTGTGGGTATCCACGCCGACGATCGCGTCAACGCGATCTGCGAGTCGTTCTGCCAGGACGGACGACACAAGATCTCCTCTGCATGGGACGACATTCGGACGGCGTCGGCCCGGGAGGCGGTCACCCGGCGGCACATCTGTGATGAGTCACGCGACAACGCGGACAGGCTTCTGATCAGGCCAGCAAGGTGGGCCGGGCCGGGCCGGCGACCCACGAGGACAAGTCCGATGAACGGCACACCACTGGCGGCCAGATCTTGGTTGAGTCACTCGTCGATCACCGGCGCCGGACCCTACCGGTACCAATCCCTCCCGGAACCGGCACATCTATAGAAGCGTCCGATGCCCCAACCGGTAGCCTCGCTGTGCTGTCATACCCTGCCGCGATTCCACTGTCCACCCGCAGCCTGAACCACCTGGCCGACCTCATCCGGGCCTACCGCACCCAGCGGCGATCCCGATGGCGACGACTCGATCCCGGCCGGCAAGCCCTACTCGCCCTGACGCATCTGCGCAACGGCGACACCCTGACCCACCTGGCCTGCGGATTCGAGAAAGGCGTGACCACCGCCTGGCGATACATCCGCGAAGCCATCGACCTGCTCGCCGCCACCGCAGACGACCTCGACACCGCGATGAACAAAATCCGCCTGCCGACCTATGCCATCCTCGACGGCACCCTCATCCCGATCGACCGGGTCGCCGACCAGAAGCCCTACTACTGCGGCAAACACCACCGCCATGGCGTGAACGTGCAGGTCATCGCTGACCCGGCAGGCCGGCTGGTCTGGGCCTCGGCAGCGCTGCCCGGCTCCGTCCACGACCTGACCGCGGCCCGCACCCACACCATCATCAACGCGCTGACCAGCGCAAACGTGATGACGTTCGCTGACAAGGCATACCAAGGCGCCCGAGGCACGATCCGAACCCCGTTCAAGCGCCACCGCTACCGGCCGAAACTCTCCCGCTGGCAGAAGAAGGTCAACCGCGCCCACGCCCGGATCCGCTCCATCGGCGAGCGCGCCAACGCCACCCTCAAAACCTGGAAAATCCTGACCAAGCTGCGCTGCTGCCCACACCGCGCCACCGCGATCGTGCAGGCCATCCTCGTGTTACACCACGTCGAGAACACGATCTACCGAATGACCTGTTGGTTGAGTGTCATGCGGAGGGCCCGTGCCGAGGCGGAGTCTAGACGGGGACTTCGGCGTTGAGGACGATGGTGAGTTCCTCGGGCAGGTGCAGGAACTCGGCGTGGCTGGCGGCGTTGTGGGCGAGTGCGATGAATAGTCGTTTACGCCAGATGGCCATTCCCGGGCTACGGGTGCAGCGCAGTGTGATCCGCGAGACGAAGTAGGAGACCTGGTCGCAGTCGATTCCTTCGGCGAGGGGGTGGGTGGCGCTGCGGCGCAGGACCTCGGGGAAGTCGGTGGGGTCCTGGAAGCCGAAGACGGCGGTGATGTGGATGATGGCGTCGTCTGGGTCGCCGAGATCGTCGATGGTGAGGCGCTGATCCCACGGGATGTGGGGGACGTTCGCGGTGTTACCGGTGACGATGACGATCTTCTCGTGGCGTACGTGGTTGTGCGCGACGTTCGCCCGCAGTGCCAGGGGTGTGGTTTCCTTGTTCGGGTGGGGGAACACGGCGGTGCCCGGCACCCGTGGAGTGTTGGCGGCGTGTAGGCCGTCGATGAAGTCGCGCAGGGGGCCTTCGCGCTCGATGCGCCGGGCGGTGACCAGTTTGGCTCCGCGCCGCCAGGTCAGCAGGAGCGTGAACAGGACGATCGCGATGAGCAGCGTCAGCCAACCGCCGTGGGTGACCTTGGCGAGGTTCGCGGTGAAAAAGGTCAGCTCGAGGCTGCCGAAGACGACCCCGAACAGCACCAGCCGCCGCGCGCTCCAGTGCCACTGGACCCGGGCGACGACGAGGAACAGGGTCGTGGTGATCAGGAACGTGCCGGTGACCGCTACCCCGTACGCGGCGGCGAGGTTCGTGGATGAGCCGAACGCGAACACCACCAGCACGACTGCCGCGAACAGGGCCCAGTTCACCCCGGGCGCGTAGATTTGCCCGTACTGGTGAGGGGAGGTTTGCCGGATGCGCAGGCGCGGCAGGAAGCCCAGCCGCATGGCCTGCCGGGACACCGAGAACGCCCCGGAGATCACCGACTGGGACGCGATGACGGTGGCCACGGTGGCCACGACGACCATAGGCAGCTGCGCCCAGTCCGGTAGCAGCAGGAAGAACGGGTTCTCCCGGCTAGCGGGTGAGCGGAGGATCAACGCTCCCTGTCCGAGGTAGTTCAGCGTCAACGCGGGAAACACGATCGCGAACCAGGCCCGGCGGATCGGGGCGTGACCGAAGTGTCCCAGGTCGGCGTAGAGCGCTTCGGCGCCGGTGATCGCCAGCACCACGGCGCCCATGGCGATGAAGGCGACGACGGGGTGGTCCACGAAGAACAGGACCGCGTAGCTGGGGGAAAGCCCGGCCAGCACACCCGGATTACGGATCACCTCAGCCGCGCCGGCGACGGCCAGACTCGCGAACCAGAGCAGCATGATCGGCCCGAACACCGCCCCGACCCGTCCGGCGCCCCAACGCTGGATGGCGAACAGCAGGGTGAGGATCACCGCGGACACCGGGAGCACCACCACCGCCCACGCCGGGGAGATCACCTCGAGCCCTTCCACCGCCGACAGCACCGAGATCGCCGGAGTGATCACACTGTCGCCGTAGAACAGCGCAGCACCCAGAGCCCCCAGCGCGAGCACCGTAGCGGCGCGCCTCTCGCTGCCCTTGACCAGCACTCTGCCGGCAAGCGCGGCCAAGGCCATCACCCCGCCCTCGCCCTCGTTGTCGGCCCGCAGGATGAAGATCACGTACTTGACCGACACGACCAGGATGATCGACCAGAACACCAGCGAGATCACGCCGAACACGTCCGGCGCGGTGGGTACGAGACCACGGTCGAGGGTGAACACCGTCTTCAATGCGTACAGCGGGCTGGTCCCGATATCGCCGTACACCACGCCCAGGGCGCCCAGCGTCAGCCCGAGCCCGGCCGTCCGACGACCTGCGGACGCGGTCCGGGACGCCGGCTCGCCACTCTTCGCCGGCCCCTGGCTCAGGCTGGGCTGTTCGTCGTCCGATAGCTCCGCCACCCCACAGGCATACCAACCAGTACGCGACTGCCCGGGTCGTATGTCGGAATCGGTGGCGACGGGCACGACCTGCCGCACCAGCAGGGACAGCACCACCGTCAAGCTCTCCGCTGCGGCGTCGGCGGCGTGACAAACACGAGGTTCCCGTACCCGGACGGGGGACTCCAGCCGGAGCCAGCGGCAGCCGGCGTTGCGCGGTTGCGCTCGGTTGTCTGATCGACGTCAGGGCGAACGCCACGGCCTGTACGGGCAACGCGGTCAGGGCGACGCGACGGTGTCGGCGTCCGGCCGCCCACGCGCAGTGGCGGCCGGACGGCCGCAGGTTCAGCCGCTGATCGGTGCGGTGAGAGCGGCGCGGAACGCCTTTCGTCCGAGCCAAGAATCACAGTGCATCGACGCGGTGTAGGTGTCGGCGGTGGTGACGATGCCGGCCTGGCGAGGAGGTCTTGCACGGTCTTGAGGCCGGCGCCGGTTTCGTAGGCGAGGAATGCCGCGCCGTGGCGGAGGTCGTGAAGCCAGATCAGTAAGTAGCGGATGAGCGGGTGGTGGGTCGACCATGACGCCGTCCAAGATTCGTGCGGAGGACCTGGCCTGGCTGCCGGGCTCGACCTTGACGCAACGTCAACCCTGCATGCTTGCGCCATGTCCAAAGATCCTCACCAGACGACCGGGCGGGTTCCCGGGCCGGTAATCCAGGTCCAGGGCCTGGAGAAGTCATACAAACAGCTGCATGTGCTGCGCGGCCGGTCGCGACGGCCCTTGGCGATTGGCCTCGGCGCCGCGGCCGATTCCCGGCGCGTACACCACCAGCCGAGGGGTGGCTCGCCCACCTGCTTGCCGGCCAGCAGCGGGTCAGCATGGTTGCCCGGGTCGCTGTGCTCCGGCTGGGATGCGCGACCCTGCCCTCCTCCCACTGATGCCACCGGCCGGCAGTTGACGGTAAGACGCGTGGCGGTCAACGCCGGCACCTACAAGACGTTGATGGGGTGGGCCGCCCGCTGGCCGCAGCGGCGGTCTGCCGTGGAAGGCGCCGCCGGTCTTGGCCGCGGCATCGCCCAGCTGCTCGTCGGTGGCGGCGAAGACGTCGTCGACGTGCCGGCCACGCTCGCCGCTCGCGCCCGGCTGCTGGACATCGGCGGTGCCTGCAAGAGCGGTCCCGCCGACGCCGCCAGCGTCGCGCACGCCGCGATGCGCCACAAGCGGTTGCGCGCGGTGGTCGCCGAGGACCACACCACACACCTGCGGCTCCTGGCCGGACGCCGTGACGACCTGGCCGGTGAACGCATTCGCGTCCTCAACCGCCTGCACGTCCTGGTCCGCGACCTGATTCCCGGCGGCGCGCCGCCGAATCCTCCACTTAAGGACGCCCGGCCGACCGCTCGGTCAGCTCCTCGGATGGAGCCGGCGCCACACCCATCCAGCCAGTTCACTGGATAACGGCTCGCGTTCGCAGCCGGCTCGATACTCTCGGCTTCGGGATCCACACGGACATCCGGAGCCACTCGATCGGCGAGATCGCCGGTGACGCGGGCGATCGACGTCCCGGCGCGCAGCCGGCTCTCGCCACGACTGGCGCCGGGGACCTCTCAGGCCGATAGGAGCGCCATGCCCGGGAAGTTACGATCGCCTGTCCTGCACCTCGTCGTTTGCCACGCCGAGCGCGCTGTCGAGCTCGGACCGTTCATCACGGCCTGCCAGGAGTTGAGGTCGGGGGTCCACCTCATCGCCACCCCGGACGCGGTCGACTCGATCGACCGGGACGGGCTCGCCGATCTCACCCACCATCCGGTACGCGAGGACGACCAGCCGGAGACGCTCCATCCCCTGCCGCCGGCCGACGCCTTCGCCGTCGTGCCTGCCAGCTTCGACCTGGTGAACAAGTGGGCGTACGGCCTCAACGACAACCTGGGCCTGCGGCTGCTCAACGAGGCGATCGCCGTCGGCCTGCCGGTCGTCGCCGTGCCGGCCCCGGATCCGGCGCTCGCCCGGCTTCCTGGAGAGCCTGGAGCGGCTGCGGCACTGGGGCGTGACGGTGACCTGGCCCGCCGAGCCCTCCGAGGTCGCCGACCCGGTTCCGTGGCACGCCGCCGTACAGGTGATCTCCGCCTGGACGCGGTTCGCCCGGGTCCCCGGACAGCCCACCGGAGAGCGACAGCGCACCGCCGACAACTTGGCGCGGCAGTCCGGCTAGCGCCTCATCATGCAGCCTTGAACGGGTAGTCCGGGTGGCGGATCTTGGAGTTGATGGCGAATCCGGATTTCGGTTGGGCGCGGTAGTTGCGCCAACGGATGTACGCGCCGATGGCGGTGTCCTGCTCGGCGTGGGTGCGGTGGTCGGTGCCGTTGAGCGGGAAGTATCGGACGGCGGCGAACTCGGGCCACGACACCCAGCGCGGCGACCATGAAGAGCGGTTGCCCCGGCAGGTAGATGGGCTCTTCGGGACCGATCTGCGGCGCCTCGTTCGGCACCTCCTGCATGACGTACTGACCAAGATTGCCATCCCAGAGCAGCGTCTCCAGGTGAACCTGACCCCCGCCACCGACGGTCAATCCCCAACCAGTCCAGGTCACCGCCACACGCCACTCCTTGGCCTCACCCTTCAGCTCCGCGAACGGCAGGGCGAACAGGAGAGCGACAGCAGCGAACGCCAGGGGACTCAAATTCGTTCGGATCCAGTCCATGGCCGCCTCCTCGACTGATCGACAACGGCAGGATGGGGCACGCGCACCACCCCCCGATCGCGCTCAGATCTCGATTGCCTTCGCACCCGTTCTCGCGCTCGGTTGGGCCGGATCTGTACCCGATGATCTTTAGATAACAATCCTGGCCCCTTGCGCCCGAACCGGGTGCGGACCGACCAGCGCACCTCCGACCCCTCGCGCCAGTTCACAAGTCGCGCGCCGGCAAGAAACTGACCCCGTACCTCCCGGACATCACCCGGGCGATCCGCCAGACCCTCCCGCAGAGGGTGATCCCCGACGGGAAGCTAATCGTGTGGGAGCGGGGGCGGACCAGCTTCGCCCGGCTGCAGCGCCGGATCACCGCCGGCCCGGAGCCTGCTGATCAGAAGTTCCGGGTGCGCGCGGGCGACCGAGGCGATCATCGGCGGCCATCGGTTGCTGGATAGGGCTGCCAATAGGACACCTTCTGTCCCGATCCTGTGGACCGAGTTGTGGGCCCCAAGCTCGATCTTGCAGAAAGTCTTGCGACAAGTGATCTTGACGATCCCTTAACGCGACAGCGCCCCGGTCAGCACGGCGTCGGCCGACTGGAGGCGGATCTGGCTGACCTCGGCGACCGCCAGTCGGAGTTGGTATCCGTAAGTTCCGGTGCGGTTGGTGACCTGGCAGGTGCCGATCGGGTGCATGGCGCCGGCACGGTTGACGGCGAAGGCTGCGTAGGGGCCGTCGGCGGGCGCGGCGGTGATGGTGACCAGCACCCAGGACGGATTCCCCTGGTAGAGGAAGACGGTGCCCGCTGGTCGTGCGTCGGCAGTGGTCAGGGTGGTTGCCTTGAGGTAGCGACCGTTGGCGACAGCGAGGGTCTGCCGGTACTGGCCGGCTAGGCGCCGGTCCTCTGCGGTACGTGACTGGACGAACAGCGCCCCGCCGCCGCCGCCGACCAGCAGGGATACCGCGATCGCCAGGGCCGCCACGACCCGCCGCCGGGCCACGAAACGCCGGCGGGGTGGCGGCGCGGGAGCCGCGTCCAGCCGGGCGAGGACGCTGCTCTCGAACTGCGGCGGGGGATCGACGGAGGGCGCGAGCAGCAGGACGGCATCGGCGGTCGTGGTCAGGTGGTGAAGTTCTCGGCGGCAGTCCTGGCAGCGCGCCACGTGGGCCAGGGCCCAGGCCCGATCATCCCCGGCGGCCGCACCGGTGGCGAGCTCCGGGAGCACGCCGCGCACGTCGGGGCACTGTGGCAGCTCACTCATCACGTACCTCGAAATGATCGCGCAGCCGGGACAGGCCCAGCCTGATCCTGGTCTTGACGGTGCCCAGCGGTAGGCCCTGCCGCCCGGCGATCTCCTTGGCGGTGAGTCCGTGGAAGATCGCCAGGACGACGGCCGTGGCCTGTTCGGGCGGCAGCTCGAGCAGGGCGACGCGGATGCGGTCGGCGTCGGCGACCTCGTCGGTCGGTGCGGTGGTGGCGGTTTCGGCGGCGGTGAGCAGCGCCACCATCACCTCCGGCTCGTAGGGGCGATCGCGGCGCAGCCGTATCGCGTCGATTGCCGCGTTGCGGGTGATGGACAGCAGCCACGGCAGCACGGCGCCACGGCGGGGATCGTAGCCGCCGGCGTACCGCCACGCCCGCACGAACGCCTCCTGGGCGACGTCCTCGGCCGTGGCCGTGACCCCGACGATACTCACCGCCAGGCCGTATACCCGGGCCTGGAAGCGGCGCACGAAGCTCGCCGTGGACTGCGGGTCCCCGGCCGCCATCCCAGCGACCAGAGCCTCGTCACTGACACCCACATTCAGTACTACGCACGACACGTCGTTGCGGGATCTCTCCTGGGCGAGAAATCCCTCCCCAGGCCGACGCAGGTAGTACTGGTATGAGACTCAAGATTGCGATAGGCGTGGCGATGCTGGCCACACTGGCCGCCTGCACCGGACCGAACGGCGCGACCGGGGGCGACAGCGGCGAGTTGTCGGTCCTCGTCGTCGAGCCCGTCAGCGGCGCTACCGTGTCCACCCCGTTCACCGTCAAGGTCGACAGCAGCGTGCCGCTCGGCCCGAGCGAGTCTGGCCAGCACCACGTCCACATCTGGTTCGACGACAACGAATCCGACTACCTCATCGTCGAGTCGAGCACCACCCGGATCAGCGACGCGCCCTCGGGCCAGCACACGATGCACGTGTCGCTGCGCAACGCCAACCACTCCCCGGCCGGGGCCGAGGCCACCACGCCGATCACCGTCGGGGGTGGCGGCGGGCCGGCGCCCTCGCCCAGCGCGGGCGGCGATGGTGGGTCGCCCACGTACTCCGGCACCGACCCGTACAGCTACTGACGCCATGGCCCGGGCTCCAGGCACCGTTCGGCGTTACTCCCGCGCCACGCGGTCGTTCCACGCACTCACCTATCTCACCGTGCTGGTCCTGCTGGGTACTGGCTGGTGGCTGGTCGCCGGGCGGGAGGGGCAACCCAGCGTTGCCGCCCGGCTGACCGGGGTCGCCGACACCAGCCTGCACTTGGATGCCGGCTGGGCGCTGACGGCACTGGCCGCCAGCGCGGTGACGCTCGGGGTACGGGCAACCCGCGCCTTCCTCCGGGAGTCGCTGCGCTACGACCACGGCGATCTGAGGTGGTTCGCCCGCTGGCCGGGCGCACTCATGACCGGCCGGTTCGCCCGGCACGAGGGCCACTTCGACCCGGGACAACGGGTCGCGAACCTGCTGATGGTCGGGCTGTTCGTGGCCCTGATCGGCAGCGGCCTCGGGTTGGTTCTGGTCACCGGTGGCCCCTGGTTCGTCTGGCTGCAGCGGGTGCACCGCTTTGCCACGTACCTCATCACGCCGGTCCTCATCGGACACATCGTCATCGCTGCCGGCCTCCCGCCCGGCTACCGTGGCGTGGCCCGAGCCATGCACCTCGGTGGCGGCCTGCCGCTACAGGTCGCCCAGCGGCTCTGGCCGGGCTGGCTCGATCGGCAACGCGGAGCCCACCATGACGGCTGAGCCGCCGTGCCCGTTCACGACCTCGGTCGCCTCGCTGCTTATCGGCGCCCTCGGCCCGCTCGAACGGCAGGAACTCGAAACCCACCTGCGGCAGTGCCCGATGTGCCTGGAGGAACTCATTTTCCTCGCGCCGCTGCCTGGACTGCTGCACCGAGCAACGCCGCCTGAGTTGTGCCCCCGATGGGACCCGTGATCGACGGGATGGGGTCTGTTGCGTTGCCCGTGTCGAGGGATCGAGGCAGGCTTGACGGGTGCTGCGGTCGAGTCGTCATCGTCCCTGGTCGCCGCCGAAGTCGGCGTTCACCGGGTTCCGGTTCCCCGCAGAGGTGATCGTCGTCGCGGTCCGCTGGTACCTGCGCTACAACCTCTTCTACCGGGACGTGGAGGAGGTCCTGGCTGAGCGCGGTGTCGAGATTGACCACGTCACCGTGTTCCGGTGGGTGCAACGGTTCACCCCGCTGTTGGCCGACGCCGCCCGGTTCGCTCGCCACGCCCCGGGTGATCGGTGGAACGGCGCCGTCCGAAGGTCGCGACGTACCAGGGTCAGCAGGGAGGGCATCGCCACGCTCGGTGTTGCCCTGCGCCGACTTGCCTGAACCGTTGACGCGGCTTCCCGGTTAGCTCGGGTAGCCCGTCCCCCGCGGCGGGGACTGCCAGCGCGTCGCGTCCGACTGCCAGGGCTCGTTCGTGGAATGGCTGCGCGGCGAATCGGTCCAGCGTGGACCGCCGGCCATCGCCGGCTCCGGTTCGTCGGACGTACCCGGCTTCGTCGGATCCTCACCCTGCTTCGTCGAGCCGAGCCCGTCCGCGCCGAGCGGGCGGTCCCGTTCCGATACCGGCGGAATGATCGTGTCCGGGACAACGATCGTCGCCGCATCGGCGTCCGACTGCGGCCAGCGCCGCCACCGCTGGACACTGGCGACCCCGACCAGGAGCAGCGAGCCCAGCAGCAGCGTCGTCCCGGTCCGTACGGGGGTGAGCAAGTCAATCTGGTAACCCGCCACGCTCAGCTTATGACCGAGTAGGTCCAGCAGCCGTGCCGGGCTGAACAACAGGCCTGCGTAGCTGACCATGTACGCAAGTCCCGTCAGCACCGAGCCGATCGGGGAGATCCGGACGGTGGCGATGAGCCCGAGGAGAAGGCCAGCAGCCGCCAGTACCAGCAACGGCTTCAGCAGAGCGTTAGGGTCGAGCGCATCACCATTGTCCTGCGCATCCGCGAACACCCTCATGGACCGACCTTGTCCAGCGGCGAGCAGGACCCAGGCCAGCGGACCCACGATGAGCGCGGCGATTACGGTCTTGATGTGTCGCATTCGGGCACGGTACCGAGCTTCCCTCGTTGATCGACAACTCGATAAGGAAAACTTAAACTTGCCGTCAGGCAACGTCGTCCGGCTAGCTGACGGTGTCGAAGGTGGGCTGTCAGCGTGCGTGGCGCTCGGTGAGTTCCGCGCCGATCCGGGCGAGTTCCCGGCGACTGCTGGCGGGTAGCCGCTGGGCGTGCGCGACGAGTGCCACCACGATCCCCTCCACGCCCAGGGTCCGCGGCCGGGTTACCAGCGCGTCCAGGAATTCGCCGAGTGCCGCGCGGTGTCGACTGGTGGTCACGGCTGACCTATCCGGCGGTTGCGCGGTGGTAACGGGCGGGATCGAAGCCCGCGCCGAGCGTCTCAACAGCGTCGTCGCGGTCTGGGCTGGCCGGGTCGGCCAGAGCGGCGAGCAGGTGTTGATACCAGGCAGCGCCGCCGACCTCCTCGGGCGGGCAGGCCCCACCGCCGTCGAGGATGATGAACACGTTGTCGGCGCCACCGGGCCGGATGTCGTCGACGGTGACGCGGTGCGTCCACTCGTCGGCGACGTCGTAGACGTAGGTGAATCGGGCGCCGCGGTCGGTGGCGATGGAGACCAGCCGTTCGCCGTCGGCGGGGATCTCGCCGGAGTCGGAAGACCAGCCGTGCCACCAAAGATTGTCAGCTGTATCGACCGTACAGCCGCTCCAGCAGCTTGAGCAGCGCGGAGTGGCCGTCGTCCGCGTCGCCTTGGGCCTTGAGCGATGCCATCAGCTGCGCGACCAGGGCTGGCCGAGCATCGATGGGCTATCACATGGCGGGGTTCGACGTAGTTGGCGTCGACATCCGTCCGCAAGCTCGCCACCCCTTCACATTCGTTCAGGGGATGCGCTCAACTTCGCGCTCGGCGGGTTCGACGCCGTCCATGCCTCACCGCCTTGTCATGATCACAGCGCTCTCGCCTGGCGGATCGGAAGGGACGGCTCGGGCTGGATGCTCGAAGCGACGCTCCGCGGCCTTGCTGGATCCGGTCTGCCGTGGGTCGTCGAGAACGTCGAGGCCACTCGGCGGATGTCAGGGTCTCTAATTCTGTGCGGGACCGAGTTCGGCTTACGCGCCGGCGGCCGGTGGTTGAGGCGGTAACCATGGCAGCTGCAGCTTGGACCATGGACCTGCCGGCGGACAGCGGGGGTTCCGGTCTTGCCGGCTAGCGGCCGTCCGGGATGGCGAGGCGTTTGTGCTCCGGCCACGCGCGGGGTGCCTTGCTGTTGAGCGGCCAGGTATCGATCTTGGCCCTGCCTCTCGATCAGGCTCCTGCTTCTCTTCAGTCCGCTTCGCGAAGCGGCCCGCGACGCGACTTGGCGCGCGAGCCCGTAGCGGGCGCGCGTCGAGGTCGGCCAGGAAACAGCGAGCCGAGGCGGGGGTGAAGACGCGTTCGACGTCCCGCGGGTAGTGCAGCTTCCTTGGTGGGGCGCAGGTGGGTAACGCAGCGCCGCTCCAGTGTCCTGACCGGACGGTGCGGTCCGCTCGGGTCGACGCCAGCCACTCTTCGCGGGCCCGGCGCGCTGCGGCCTGCGACGGGTAACCACCCCGGCGCACCCGTTCCGACCGGCCAGGCAAGCTCGTCTTGATCATGCCGAACGTGATGCGGCACGCCCACCACCCGCGGTCGGCGCCATCAATGGTCACCAATTGTGATCGGAGCAAGCCATTGATCCCGTTCACTAAACCGGTCTAGCATTCTCCAAACCGGTTTAGCGACCGGTGGTCCGCTCCACGACCTAACTGGTACGGGAAGGTGGTCGAGGTGGTCAGACAAGGTCGGCCGACGATCACCGACGTCGCTCGTGCCGCCGGGGTCTCCAAGGGAGCGGTCTCCTTCGCCCTCAACGGCCGGCCCGGAGTGGCCGAGGGGACCCGCCAGCGGATCCTGGCGGCGGCGAAGGCGATGGGCTGGACGCCGAGCCACCGTGGCCGGGCCCTCTCCACCTCCCGGGCGTTCGCCGTCGGCCTGGTCCTTGCCCGCCCGCCGGAGCTGCTCGGCGCCGACCCGTTCTTCCCTGCCTTCATCGCCGGCGTGGAACGGGTCCTCGCCGAGCGGAACCAGGCGCTGGTCCTACAGGTCGTCACCAGCCGGCGAGCGGAGGAGGACGGCTACCGGCGGCTGGCCGCCGACGGGCGGGTGGACGGGGTCTTCCTCCTCGACCTGCGGATCGCCGATCCCCGGATCGCCCTGCTGGAGGAGCTGCGGCTGCCCGCCGTCACCCTCGGCCGTCCCGACGTGGCCAGCCCGTTCCCGGCGGTGCTCGTCGACGACCGACCGGGGATCACCGCCGCTGTACGCCATCTGGTGGAGCTGGGGCACCGGCACGTCGCGCACGTCGCCGGCCCGGACCACTTCCTGCACGGGAGGGCCCGGCGGGACGCCTGGGAGAACGCGCTGCGGGCCGCCGGGTTGCCGCCCGGGCCCTGCGTGCCCGCCGACTTCTCGGCGGCCGGCGGGGCCCAGGCCACCCACCAACTGCTCGACCTGGCCGACGTGCCGACCGCGATCATCTACGCCAACGACCTGATGGCGATGGCCGGCATGGCCGTGGCCCGGGAACGTGGCCTCGACGTCCCGGGCCGGCTCTCGCTCACCGGCTTTGACGACACCGAACTGGCCGCCCACATCAGCCCGGCGCTGACCAGCGTCCGGACCGATCCGTCCGGGTGGGGCGGCGCTGCCGCCCGTGCCCTGCTCGACCTCATCGAAGGCGACGGCGGCGCGGACGTCGAGATGGCCCCCGCGCAGCTCGTCGTCCGCGCCTCCACCGCCCCACCGCCCACACCACACCAATCGCCGCGACCTGCCGGCCGGCCGTCGCGCCGGCCCGGCCGGTCGATCGTCACGGCAGCCGAGATCGGAGACCCATCATGAAACGGACCGTCCCCGCCGCGTTGCTCGTTCTCTCCCTCGGCCTCACCTCAGCCTGCAGTGACGGCGGCTCCGACGCCGAAGCCGACTCCTCGGCCAAGGGGCCGATCACCATCTGGCTCTCCAACAACAAGGAGGAGCTGGCCTGGGGCACGGCGATGGTCGAGGCGTGGAACAGCCAGCACGCCGACCAGAAGGTCACCGCCCAGGAGATCCCGGCCGGCAAGTCCTCCGAGGAGGTCATCGGCGCCGCGATCACCGCCGGGAACGCCCCCTGCCTGATCTTCAACACCGCGCCGGCCGCCGTGCCGCAGTTCCAGAAGCAGGGCGGGCTGGTCGCGCTGGACGACTTCGAGGGCGCCAAGGGCTACATCGACCAGCGGACCGGTTCGGCCGCCGAGCAATACAAGTCGCCGGACGGCAAGTACTACCAGATGCCGTGGAAGGCCAACCCGGTCATGATCGTCTACAACAAGGCGATCATGCAGAAGGCCGGTGTCGATTCGGAGAACCCGCCGCTCGGCACGTACGCGGAGTTCCTTGATACCAGTCGGAAGATCAAGTCTTCCGGTGCGGCGCAGGCAGCCATCTACCCCTCGCCGACCAGCCAGTTCTTCCAGTCCTGGTTCGACTTCTACCCGCTCTTCATCGCCGAGACCGGCGGGAAGCAGCTCGTCGAGGACGGCAAGGCGCAACTCAACTCGGCCGAGGGGCAGCGGGTCGCCGAGTTCTGGAAGACCCTCTACGCCGAAGGACTGGCCCCGAAGGAGCAGTACAACGGTGACTCCTTTGGTGAGGGCAAGGCCGCCATGGCGATCGTCGGCCCGTGGGCGATCGCCGTCTACAGCGACACGATCAAGTGGGGTCTGAAGCCGGTCCCGACCTCCGCCGGCAAGCCCGCCGCCGAGACGAAGACCTTCAGCGACGCCAAAAACGCCGCCATGTACTCCTCCTGCCAGAGGCGGGGCACCGCCTGGGAGGTGCTGAAGTTCGCTACCAGCCAGGAGCAGGACGGCGCGCTGCTGAAGGCGACCGGCCAGATGCCGCTGCGGACCGACCTGACCGCCACCTACGCGGACTTCTTCACCCAGAAGCCCGCCTACCGCGACTTCGCCGACCAGGCCGGGCGCACCGTCGAGGTACCGAACGTGCCGAACTCCATCACCATCTGGCAGACGTTCCGGGATGCGTACTCCGAGTCGGTGATCTTCGGCAAGCGGCCGGTGGCCGACGCGTTCGGCGACGCCGCGCAGAAGGTCGACGGGCTAGCCGGCCAGCGATGAGCGTCCGCCTCACCCGGGGTACACACCAGCACCCCGGCCGCCGACCGGTGACGGCTCTGCTCGGCCGTCACCCGGTCGGGCTGGCCCTGATCGCGCCCTACGCCGCGTTCATCGTGCTGGTTTTCGCGTACCCGCTCGGGTTCGCCGTTTGGATCAGCTTCCACGACTATTTCTTCGCCGCGCCGGGAGCCCAGGTCGACCGTCCCTTCGTTGGGCTGGAGAACTACCGGGCGGTGATCGGCGACCCGGGGGTCCGGCAGGCGTTCGGCAACATTCTGGTCTTCCTGCTGATCAACGTGCCGCTCACCGCCGTGCTGGCGCTCACGCTCGCCGTGGCGCTCAACCGGTCCATCCGGGGACGCACCTTCCTGCGGGTCGCCTACTACGTGCCGTACGTCACCGCCAGCGTCGCCGTGGTCGGAGTCTGGCTCTTCCTGTTCAGCTCGGACGGCCTGGTCAACAGGGTCCTCGGCCCGCTCGCCCCGGACCCGTCCTGGCTGGTCAACGAGACGCTCGCGATGCCGCTCATCGCGGTCTTCGTGGCCTGGAAGCAGCTCGGCTTCTTCATCCTGCTCTACCTCGCCGCGTTGCAGACCGTCCCCAAGGAGCTGTACGAGTCGGCGGCGGTGGACGGGGCGACTGCCTGGCAGCGATTCCGCTCGGTGACGGTACCGGCGGTTCGCCCCGCCACCACCCTGGTGGTGATCCTGGCGACCATCACCGGCGCGAACCTCTTCACCGAGCCCTACCTGCTCACCGGAGGCGGCGGCCCGAACGGCGCCTCCACCTCCCCGGTACTGCTGATGTACCAGCGCGGCATCGAGCAGGGCGCCCCGGACGTTGCGGCGGCGATCGGTGTGCTGCTCGTCGTTGGCGTCGTCACCGTATCGATGATCAACCGTCGACTGCTGGAGAGGCCCTGACATGTCGACCAGCACCCTCGGCACACCCACACCCACACCCGGAGTCGCGTGCGCGCCCGCGGCACGCCGTCGCCCCGGCACCCTCCGGCGGATGCTGCGCACTACCGCCCTGGTCGCCTTCGCGCTCGCCTTCCTCTTCCCGTTCTACTACATGTTCATCGGATCGTTGCAGGCCGAACCGGACACCTCCCCGGCCGGGGCTTTCCCTACCGGCGGCCTCACCCTGGACAACTACCGGGAGATCAACACCGAGATCAACCTGCTCCGATCCCTGCTCAACTCCGGGATCTTCACCGGCGGGGCGATCCTCGGCACGGTCGTCTTCGGCGTACTCGCCGGCTACGCGCTGGCGCAGCTCAGCTTCCGGGGCCGGGGCGCGCTCTTCGGCCTGGTGCTACTGGTCCAGGTGGTGCCGTTCCAACTCCTGCTGATCCCGCTCTACGTCCTGATCGTGCGCGGCTACGGGCTGGCCGACTCCTACCTCGGCATGATCCTGCCGTTCGCGATCAACACCACGGCGGTCTTCGTCTTCCGGCAGTTCTTCCTGCAACTGCCGGCCGACCTCTTCGCCGCCGCCCGCGTGGACGGCGCGAGCGAACTGCGCATCCTCTGGTCGGTCGCGCTGCCCCTGGTCCGTCCTGCACTGCTCACCGTGGTGCTGCTGACCTTCATCGGCCCGTGGAACGAGTTCCTCTGGCCGTTCCTGATCACCAAACAGACCGACATGCAGCCGCTGGCTGTCTCGCTCGCCAACTACCTGAGCAACGTCGCCGCGCGCGCCGCCAACCCGTACGGCGCGATCCTCGCCGGCGCCTGTGTCCTCGCCGCCCCGGCCGTGGCGCTCTTCATCGCCTTCCAGAAGCACTTCACCTCCACCAACATCGGATCTGGCGTAAAGGGTTGAACCGTTGACTGTCTCCACCATCGTCCCGTACACCCTCACCCGACTCGGCGTAGTCATGGCGCCAGAAGCGGGGGAGCCGCTGGAGGTCGAGGGGGTGCTCAACCCGGCCAGCGGACGTACCCCGGACGGGAAGCTGCACCTGCTGCCCCGGCTGGTCGCCGAGGGGAACGTCTCCCGGGTCGGGCTCGCCGAGGTCGAGTTCCACGACGGGGTACCGGCCGGGGTGATCCGGCGCGGCGTTGTCCTCGCCCCCGACGAGGGGTGGGAGCGCGGGCTGAACAACGCCGGGGTAGAGGATCCGCGCACCACCTGGGTGCCGAGCCTCCGCACCCACCTGATGACGTACGTCGCCTACGGGCCGCTCGGCCCGCGCCTTGCCCTGGCCGTCTCCACCGACCTGCGCACCTGGCGCCGGCTCGGTCCAGTGCAGTTCGCGTACCAGCCGGACCTGAACACCGACCTGAACCTCTTCCCGAACAAGGACGCGGTCTTCTTCCCCGAGCCGGTGCCCGGTCCGAACGGCCTTCCCTGCTACGCGATGCTGCACCGGCCGATGTGGGACCTGGGCTGGTTCCGTCCCGGTGAGGGGGTGCACCTGCCGGCCGGGATCACCGACGAGCGGCCCGGCATCTGGATCTCCTACGTCCCGGCGGAAGAGGTGCACTCCGACATCACCGCCCTGGTCCGGCTCCGCGACCACCGCTGCGTCGCCCTGTCCAAGTTCCCCTACGAGGAGTTGAAGATCGGCGCCGGCCCGCCACCGGTCCGGGTGGAGGAGGGCTGGCTGCTCATCCACCACGGGGTGACCGGCGACATCCCCGACACCTTCGACCCCAGCACTCAGAAGGTCGAGTACGCGGCCGGGGCGATACTGCTCGACCCTTCCAACCCGGGCCGGGTGCTGGCCCGCACCGCCGAACCGATCCTGATGCCCGAAACCGAGGACGAGCGCTCCGGCACCGTGCCGAACGTGGTCTTCCCGACCGCGATCGAGGAGGTCGACGGGGTCCGGTACGTCTTCTACGGGATGGCCGACGCCAAGATCGGCGTCGCCCGGCTGGACCCTGTCCGGTGAGCGGCGCGGCCGGGTTCGGCCGGCCATCGTGACCGGGCCGGTGCCCACGACCAAGGCAGCTGCCGAGACGGGGCGGGCCGGGTGACCGGCCCAGCCGCGCTGCGCCTCAACGTCGTCGGGGCCGGCGGCTTCGCCACCTTCCTCACCGGCGTCCTGCGTGACCTGCCTGACGTGGCGGTGACCATGGTCGCCGACCCGGACACCGACCGGGCCGGGCAACTGGCCAGGACGCTGGCCGCCCGGGCGGTGCCGGACTGGCAGGCGCTTGTCGGCGCCGACGACGTGGACGTCGTGGTGGTCGCCACGCCGCCGGCCAGCCACGCGGAGACCACCCTCGCGGCGCTGCGCGCCGGCCGGCATGTCTTCTCCGAGAAACCCCTGGCCACCGGCGAGGACGACGCCATCGCCGTTCGGGACGCGGTCGCCGCCACCGGTCGTGTCCTGGTGGTCGACCACATGCTGCGCTACAACCCCGTGCTACGGGCGCTGGCCCGGCTGCGTGACCCAAGGTTCGCACGGCGTCCGGTTCCCCGTCCGGCCCGCCGCCCGACCCGCTGCTCGGCCCGGTCCGGCGGCTCGCCTTCGAGAACGACGCAAGCGACGAGGACCTCGGCCCGGAGCACTGGTTCTGGGACGAACGGGCCAGCGGCGGGATCTTCGTCGAGCACGGCGTGCACTTCTTCGACGCGGCCGACGCCCTGGTCGGCTCGACCCCCGAGTCGGTGCAGGGCATGCTCGGCCACCGCCCGGCAGCGACCTGGTCGACCTGGCGGTCGCCACCACCCGGTACGCGGACGGCGCGGTGACGACATTCGCGCATGGCTTCAGCCACGCCCACCGCTGTGACCGGCAACTGATGCGGATCGACTTCGGCACCGCAGAGGCCCAGGTGACCGGCTGGATCCCGGTGCACGCCACCGTAGACCTCTGGACCGACGACGCCGGAGCCGCGCTAGTCGAGAGCCTGCCGGCCCGGGCCGGGGAACTGCTCGCCGTCGACGGCCACAGGTTGGGTGACCGAGCCGCCGTCAAGGTGGCTGCGCACCGGCACGCCGGCCCGGCACACGCCCGGGATCGGGGCCACGAGCGCCGGCTGCCGCATCGCTGCCGGATCACCGTCGACCTCGGCGGCGAGGCCGCCAAACCCTACGTCTACGCCGAGAGCGTGCGCGCCGCCATGCACGACCTGGTGCGCTGCGTCCGTTCACCAGTCCTGACCAAGGAGACCCCCGTGAAACGCCGATCACTGCTGCTGGGCGGCCTCGCCCTCACCACCCCGCTGCTGACCCCCACCCCGGCCGGAGCCGCCGCCCCCGCCGTCGCCCCGCCGAGCACCGCCGGGCAGGATGGCCCGCTGACCAACCTCGCCCACCTGGACTTCCTCCGGCAGGACGTCACGCCGCCAGACCAGCACGGGCACTCCACCTACCGGCTCGCCGACACCCCCGCGATTGAGGTGCTCTGGACCTACGCCGAACCCAGGCCGGACGGCGAATTCCGCCGGGTCGGCGGCGGCGCATACAACCCGGAAACCGACACCTGGGGGCAGGGCGCCTACAACGCCGACGACATCTCCCGGGCCGCGGTGGTCTACCTGCGGCACTGGCGGCAGACCGGGGCCACCACCAGCCGGGACGCGGCGTATCAACTCCTGCGCGGCCTGACCTACCTGCAGACCGCCGACGGTCCGCACGCCGGCAACGTCGTGCTCTGGATGCAGCCAGACGGCACGCTCAACCCGAGCGCCGAGCCGAAGGAACTGCCGGACCCGTCCGACAGCGACGCGTCGTACTGGCTGGCCCGGACCATCTGGGCGCTCGGCGAAGGGTACGCCGCGTTCCGCGACACCGACCCGGACTTCGCCGACTTCCTACAGAACCGCCTCGACCTGGCGATCGCCGCCGTGCAACGCCAGGTGCTCGTCCGCTACAACCAGTGGCAGATCATCGACGGGGAGCGTACCCCGGCCTGGCTGATCGTGGACGGCGCGGACGCCACCGCCGAAGCGGTCCTCGGTCTCGGCACCTACGTCGAAGCCGGCGGCGGCACCACCGCCCGCCGGGCGCTGCGCCAACTCGCCCGGGGCATCACCGCCCTCGCCGACGGCGACGTGCGGGAATGGCCGTTCGGCGCGGTACGCCCCTGGGCGCTCTCCCGCTCGGTCTGGCACGGCTGGGGCGCCCAGATGCCGGCCGCGCTCGCCCGGGCCGCGCAGGCACTCGGCGACCGGACCCTGCTCGGCCCGGCCGTCACCGACTCGGCCGTCTTCACCCCCTGGCTGCTCACCTCCGGCGGCCCGGACAACGGCCGGCTGCCCACCCGCACCGACCGGACCCAGATCGCCTACGGCGTCGACTCCCGGGTGCAGTCGCTGCTCGCCGTCGCCGACGCCAGCGGACGCTCCGGATTCGCGCAACTCGCCGCCGTCACCGCCGCCTGGTACTTCGGCGCGAACCCGGCCGGGACGCCCGGCTACGACCCGAACACCGGCCGGGCCATCGACGGCATCAACGGAGACGGACACGTCAACCGGAACTCCGGTGCCGAGTCCACCATCCACGCGCTGCTCAGCATGCTCGCCCTGGACGCTCGGCCTGAACTGGCCGCACTCGCCCGCCGGACCGAGATCGTCGAACGGGTCGGCGCGGTGACCCTCGAAGCCGAGAATGCCTCCCGCCTGGGCGGCGCGACCGTGGTCACCCCACCGTCCGCGTGGACCGGCGAATCGCTGATCAGCGGGGCGTACGTCGACCTGCCCGCCGGGGCCGGGCTGCGCTGGCAGTTCCCGCCAGCCGACCAACCCCGGCTGGTGCTGCCCGTGGTGAACCTGCGCCCCGGCGTACCCGCCCGGACCGTCTGGCGCAGCGACGCCGGGCCGCTCGGCGAGGTCGACCACGCCCGGGTCGGCACCCAGGGCAACTCCCCGGCGCCGGGCGCGCTGCTCCCGGTCACCCTGCCCCGCGAACTCGCCGCCCACGCCACCGAACTGACCGCCGAGGCGACGGCCGGGGAGCCTGCGACCGTCGACGCGGTCGTGCTGGAGCCGCTGGTCTCCCGGCTCACCCTGGCCGGCGACGGGCGGAGCACGACGCTGCTGCGCAGCGCCGCCCGGACCGCCCGGACGGCGGAGGTCACCCCCGGCGGCGCCGGACCGGCCACCGTCGAGGTGTACGACGCGGCGGGTGTGCTCCGCTCGCAACGCACCGGCACCGCCACCACGCTGCGGGTCACCGTGCTGCCCGGCGGCTTCACCCTGGTCCGCCGGTGACGCGGTCCGCGCCGGGGGAGCCGTGGTGGCGCGGCGGGTCTGCCAGCAGGTGTACGTCCGCAGCTTCGCCGACTCGGACGGGGACGGGACCGGTGACTTGCCCGGAGTGACCGCCCACCTGCCCACCTGGTCTCCCTCGGCGTGGACGCCGTCTGGCTGACCCGGCTCTACCCGTCACCGATGGCCGACGGCGGGTACGACGTCGCCGATCATCGCGACGTCGCCTCGATGGTCAGTTCGGCGTCCGGTTGCCCGGCCAGCAGGACCGCGGCCATCTGGGCAACGTCTTCCGCGCCGCGAATGGGACTCATCGCGGCGGGCAGCAGCCCGCCGCCGTCGCACACCGCGATCGCGTCAGCGTCCAGGGCCGCCCGGAGCGCGGCGATGTCTCCTAGCCGGCAGGCCTCGGCGAACCTGCGCACGACATCGTCATGCCGATTGAACATGCTGGGACCGGATAGGCGGCTGCGCGGGTGGCTCCACCGGGTCGTCGCCGGTGACGAACGCGCGGCGGGGATCCTGCACCGAGGCCAGCGAGACGATGTCGCGGCCGAACACCGCGGCGGTCAGCCAGACCGCCAGCACCCGGGTCTTCCGTTCCCAGCTCGGTACGGCGAGGACGTGGTACCCCCGGTGCATCAGCCAGGCCGGCAGCCCCTTGATAACGATGCCCCGGTACTGGAAGATGCCCCGACCGAGGCCCAGCGTGGCGACGGTGCCGAGGCTGTGGTGCACGTACTGCTTCGCCTTCCGCCCGCGGAGGGTGGCCACGATGTTCCTCGCCAGAAGCTTTCCCTGCCGCACGGCGTGCTGGGCGTTCGGTACCGTCACGGCGCCGGGCCGGCTCACGGCAAGGTCCGGAATCGCCGCGTCGTCGCCGGCACCCCAGGCGTCCGGCACCGGTTCGCTCTCGGTGCCGACCCGCAGGTCGGCTCGTACGATCAGCATCCCGCGCCCGTCGATGGGCAGATCGGTGTGGCTGCGCACCATCGGATTGGCGGCGTTGCCGACGGTCCACACGATCAGATCGGAGTCGAACTCCTCTCCGGTCGACAGCACCACGTGACCGTCGCGCGCGGAGATCAATTGGGCATTGAGGTGTATGCGTGCGCCGCGCTTCTCCAGCGACCGCACTACCCATTGCCCGGGTCCGTCGGAGACCTCGGGAAGGATCCGGTCCCGGGCCTCCACCAGGTGGAACTGCAGCTCGGCAGGGTTCAGCTCGGGGTACGCCCGCATCAGCGATGTCGCCAGGGACAGCAGCTCACCGAAGCCCTCGACGCCGGAGAAACCACCGCCCACGAACGTCACGGTGAGCAGCCGCCGGCGCAGCGGCCCCGGCTCGAGCGTCGAGGCCCGGTCGAACGCGGTCAGCAGCCGATCCCGGATCGCCACCGCCTCCTCGACGTGCTTCATACCGATCGCCTGCTCCGCCACGCCGGGAATGGCCAGCTTGCGGGTCACCGCGCCGGCCGTGACGACGATGATGTCGTAGCCGAGCGCGAATTCCGGACCCTCGGCCGGCCGCACAGTAGCCGTCCGGTGTGCATGATCGACCGCGACGACCGTACCCGAAATGAGCGTGGCCCGGCGTAGGTGCCGGCGCAGCGACACCGCGGCGTGTCGCGCCTCGACCGATCCGGCCAGCACCTCGGGGAGAAACGGCTGATACGTCATGTACGGGCGCGGATCGACCACGACGACACGTGCCTCGTCCCGCCGAAGCTTCTTTCCCAGCTTCCAGGCCGTGTAGAAGCCGGCGTAGCCGCCGCCGGCCACCAGAATCGTTCGCACGGTGTCCTCTGTTTCTCTCGCGGCCGACAGCTATATGACCAGGTAGCGCGCTGGTTTGTGACGTCGGCGGATCAGGCCACTCCGGACACCGCCGCGGTCTTCTCGGGGTTCATTATCCACAGCACGGGATCCACGCCCTCGGTCGAGGCGCTGACCATGAGCACGGCGGCCAAGGTGCCGTCGCGCCGCAGCACGGCGGAGGTCTGGCCGTTCGTGTTCGCCCACCCCACGTCGAGGCCGTCCCAGCACCAGGTGATCGCGTTCAGGAACTTCGCCATGCGCATCACTCCCGCCAGCGGCCAGCGGCCGGCGGGCGACGCCCGACGCGCCGTTTCCGTCGAACAGGCTGGTCACGTTCGCCGCGAAGAGCCGCTCCAGCGCGGTCATGTCGCCCGAGCGGGCGGCCGCGATGAACGTGGTCAGCAGCTCCCGTTGTGCGGTGGTATTCGCTGGTGTGCGCGGGACGGCCTGACCGAGCATCACGCTTCAAACCTCCAGCGGCAGTCCGTCGTGATGTAGACGAAAGCCGTCAAGAACAGCGGGATCGACCGCGAGACGCAGGTTAGGAAGCTGTTGCGCGATTCGTTCGAACATGATCCGGCTCTCCAGCCGGGCCAGGTGGGCGCCGAGGCAGAAGTGGATCCCGTGCCCGAAGGCGATGTGCTTGCGAACGTCGGTGCGGTGGATGTCGAACACGTGCGGCCGGTCGAACACTGTGGGGTCACGGTTGGCTCCCCACAACGACATTCCCACGCGGTCGAACGCAGGGATCCGCCCACCAGCTATCTCGACGTCCTCGAGGGCAAATCGCGGTGGCACGATCTCGACCGGGCCCCGGAACCGGAGTGTCTCCTCGACCACCGCTGCCGCCAGCAGCGGATCGTCCCGCAGCGCCTGCCATTGGTCGGGATGGGTGAGCAGGAGTCGAATGCCGTTGCTGATCAGGTCGACGGTTGTCTCCTGGCCGGCGATGAGCAGCAGCTGCACCAGCGCCACCAGTTCGTCCCGGTCGAGTCGGTCGCCCTGTTCCTCGTGGGCCACCAGTTGCGATATCAGGTCATCGGCGGGGACGGCCCGCCGCCGGGCCGCCAGCTCGTCGAGGTATGCCGCGAATGCCAGCGTGGCAGCCGAGCTGTCGATGCTGGCCGACACGATCGCCGCTGACCAGGCGCGGAACTGTGGCCGGTCCGGTTCCGGAATGCCGACCAACTCGGCGATGACGTTGACCGGCACCGGGTCGGCAAGGTCGGCGATCCCGTCGATCCGTCCCTGCTGGCGCGCCCGCGCGACCAGCCGGTCGGCGAGTTGGCTGATCCACGGCTCCAACCGGGCCACTGCCCGTGCCGTGAAGCCGCCGCTGACCAGCCCTCGCAGGCGGGTGTGGTCGGGCGGATCAAGGCTGATGAGCTGGCGGGCCTCGATCCTCGCTACCTCCGACAGTTCGTGCCGGGCGGGTTGCCTACCGCCGGGGCAACGCCGGTGAACCTCGTGTCCGATCGCCGGGTGACGCAGCCCTTCCAGCACATCGGCATGTCCGGCGATCATCCAGAACCGGTTGCCTGCGGGATCGATCTGAAGAACCGGCCTGCCAGTGGCTCGCACCCGGTCGTAGAACCTGTGCGGGTCACGGCGCACCACCGGATCCCACAACTCCGAGACGCCGAACTCGGTGGCCACGTCGCCTCCATGAGCGGGAAGTGCACTGTGTGCTCCGGTCGCCTTGCGCATCCCGTCGGATGGCGCACGCCTGGTCACCACGTCGTGCGTCTGGCTTCGGAGCGGACGGCTGACGGCCGACCAGCCAGGCCGGTTGAGCGCTAACATAGGGATGTTTCCCGCACGTGTCAATCGAGAGTTTTGCTTTCCCGACGGCACTGCCGACCTTAGAGTTAGCGCTCACATTGGTTGGTGATCAAGGCTCCCCGCCGCTGACTCAGTGCCTTCCGTGGGCCGCCGCGGGCACTGCCCTCCCGCCCGCGGCACGGGACGGTCCTGCCGGTCACCCAGGCCGAGCTCGACCGGGTACGGGCGTTCCACCTGCGTTGACGTCGACACCGGACGCAGGCTGATCGCGCAGTAGTCACTCGTGGGGCTGGCCGGACACCGTCGGGCCCGCCCTGCCGGCACCGCACCGCGAGGCATGGATGGCTGGCGGACGCGAGCCGCCGCTGCCCGAGACCGGTACGGAGGATGCGGACGAGTCCGATGTCTCGTTCGAGAACTGCAGGCGCCTTGCGCTGCGGGCGATGGAGCGCGTACGCGCCATTCCTGCGACAAGTGGGCCGCGAGGTGCCGGGGCAGCTCCGATGGCAGCTACGGGCGGGTGTCAACCGGGAGGGCCGCCGGTGGCGGTACGACGTTGCGCGGCAGTCGCGACGCGGGGCGGGTTCGGGCGCGCAGCAGGTGGTGCAGCACCACCAGGGGAGCCACGCCGGCCGGATACCAGGCCAGGTCGACGGGGTCGAACTGCACACCGAGCGCCAGTCTCGCCGCGAGGCTCTGCGCCGACAGTTCGGCCGGCACCCCGGTCAGCTGCGCGCACTCCACCACCGAGCTAAAGACGGTGGCGACCATCCCGGCCGGCACCGGCGCCGTCCGCGGCCGCAGGAACAGCACCGCGGCCCAGACCATCGACGCGTACAGCGCGGTGCCGGAATACTGCCGCAGTGCCCCGTCGTCGACGACGCGGATCAGCAGTGCGAGGCCCAGGAACAGCAGCGCGGCCACCGGCATGAGCAGCCGCACCGTACGGGCCGTGATCGGCACTCTCGCGATGGTAGCCACCGCACCAACGTACGCGTCCAATCCGCCGCGCCCTCGCAGACCGTTGACCGGGTCCGCCGGTCTCGGCGGACCCGGTCGCACCGTCGGCGACGATCGCCGTCACGATCGCCGGTCCGCGCCCTTAGCTCGACGCGCCGGAGGGCGCGCAAAGCATCAGAGTCGATAGATGTGGCGGTTGGTTTCCGTGGACGCCCGGCGGTGTCAGGGGCTGCAAGCGCGAAGCGGCACACCGACCGGGATCCATCGACCTGAAGCCGGCGCGACCACACCGCTAGCCGAGCTGCCGACTCAACCGGGAACACGACTTCCCGGCGGGGTGAAGGCCGCCAGCACGGTCGCGGTGATGAACGCGCCCGCCTTCTCGGAGTCCAGACGGCCGGCGTTGATCTCGTCGGCGGCGTTGTGCATCACGCTATGCAAAACTCCGACCAACCAGGGAGTGGAGAGATCGCTCCTGAACACACCCTCGTCCCGGCCACGCTCCACAAGGCCTTCGACGCGCTCTACAGGGCCGGCATGAAGGATACGGATCCGTCCTGGTGGAAGAACTCCCTGAGCCGCGAGCAACAGGGAGCGGGACCGGTTGACCAACAGCCAGCTGGAGTCAATCAGCCGGGCGAGCGCCTGCCGTGGATCGCCGGTCAGGTCAACTGAATCGAGCGCCGCGTGGCCCTTCTCGATGGCGCTGGCGAGCGCCGCCTCCACCAGGTCGACCCGGTTCGGGAAGTGGCCGTAGAGCGTGACTCGGCCGACGCCGGCCGCCTTTGCGATCTCGCTGACGCTGGCCTCCGGGTTGCGGCTCAAAGCGCTCACCGCGGCCTCGAGAATCGCCGCGATACTGCGCTGCGCATCGGCTCGCCTGGCCGGACCCTTCGCCTGCTTCGCTCCCGTCACACGAACTCCCTTGTCGAACAGTGCTGTACGAGTTACTGTACCCGACGGAAGTCAAACAGTCCTGTTCGAGATGGAGGGGGCGCCGTGTCCGCACAGGCCGTCGACCAACCGGAAACCACCGCCGCCAATCCAACCCGCTGGCGGATGCTGGCAATGCTGGGCATCGCGCAGTTCATGCTCATCCTGGATGTCACCGTGGTGGCGATCGCGCTGCCGCACATCGGCGCGGACCTCGCCCTGGAGCGCGACACACTGACCTGGGTGGTCAGTGCCTACACCCTGATGTTCGGCGGCCTGATGCTGCTCGGCGGGCGGGCGGCGGATCTGTTCGGCTCCCGCCGCGTGGTGCTGCTCGGCTTGCTTCTGTTCACTATTGCGTCCCTGGTCACCGGCCTGGCCGCTGGTCCCGCGATGCTGATCGGTGGGCGGATCGCGCAAGGCGTCGGCGCCGCGATGCTGTCGCCCGCAGCGCTGTCGGTGGTGGCGAGAACGTTCCACGGCCAGGAGCGCAACAAGGCACTCGGCATCTGGTCCGCGCTCGGCGGTGGAGGCTCAGCAATCGGTGTCCTGCTCGGTGGTGTCCTGACCGCTGGCCCTGGCTGGCAGTGGGTGTTCTACATCAACGTGCCCATCGGCCTAATCGTGCTGGTGGCACTAACCCGGATGCTGCCGAAGGACCTGCCGCAGGGGAGCCGTGCACGTCTCGATGTTCCGGGCGCCATTCTTGTCACGGCCGCCACCGGCACGGCGATCTACGCGCTGATCAACGCGGGGGACCGGGGCTGGTCAACTGCCTCGACCCTCGGGACTCTGGCCGGCGCCGTCGCCTTGTACGCCGTGTTCGCGATCCTGCAACGCACCGTGCGATCGCCACTGATGAACCTGCGCATCCTGACCCGCCGGCCGGTGGCCGCAGGCACCTTCCTCATCCTGGTAGCGACGGCGTTGATGATCGCAGTGTTCTTCCTCGGGTCGTTCTTCCTTCAGCACCACATGGGTTACGGGCCGCTGCGCACCGGGCTGCTGTTCCTGCCCGTCGCCGTGGCAACGATAGTCGGAGCCCAGGTCGCTGGCCACGTCGTCGGCCGCCTCGGCGCCCGGGCGGTAGCAGGGATAGGCCTTGCGGTCGCGGCGCTCGGCACCGCGGTCGCCGCAATCTGGGACGACTCTGCCGCGGTGGTGACGGGGATCAGCATCGGCGCCGCGGGCATTGGCGTCGCCTTCGTCGCCTCCTCCGCTACTGCCCTGGCACATGTCGCCCACGACGAGGCCGGGGTCGCCTCTGGACTCCTCAGCACCTTCCACGAGTTCGGCGCCGCCCTTGGAGTCTCGCTGGTATCCAGCATCGCCGCGGCGAGTATCGCCGGCAGCAGCGGCACCGGGTTCACTCATGGCTTCACCTTCGCCGCGGTGACGGCTGCGGCTTCGGCTGTTCTGGCGCTGCTCATCGTCCCGGCCCTGAAGTCCCCGCCCGTGGTAAAGGCCAACGCGCACTGAGCGCACGGGCAACGCGCCAGTTGACGGTCAGATTTGACGTAACCGATACGGCGCTTTGACGAAAAACGCCTGGCGTGTCAGACCTGTTGGTTGCAACCGATACGAAGGTCCCGCGCAGATGAAGGGTCGGGATCACACTCGGCAACGGTCCCGCGCAGAAGTCGAGGGACCGCTGCCGAGTTGGGTGCCTGCTCCTGCGCGTTCTGGCACTGACGATGACCCAGCCGCGCGGGCCGCCCAAGGCGTGGTCGTCCGCCTCGACCACCGCGCTGGACCGGTGTCCGGTCACCGCGCACGGAATCAGCGCCGGACGCAGGCTCGGCGTCGCCGGCGGCGCTGCTGCCTGTACCTGGTGACGGCAGGGGCAGGCCATTGGCGGTGGCTCGACCACCGTCAACCCGGACGGAACCTGGTCGATCATCGTCTGAGTCCGTGGCGTCGTCACCCACGTCCTCGACAGTCCGACCGTACGTGGCGGCTGCCTCCAGCCGGACCTCGTACAGCAGCTCAATGCGATGGTGACCTCGTACCAGTTCGAGCCGACTCTGCTCGTCGCAGCGAGGTCACCGACCGCATGCTTATCTTCAGCGAACGACATCTTGGTGAATACGCCCGTCACTACAACGGGCGGCGGCCACACCGAGCCCTGCAGTTGCAGTCCCCGCGATCCGACCGTCCCGTCGTTGACCTGACCCACGAGCGGATCAAACGCCGGTCCGTCCTCGGCGGGCTGATCACCGAGTACGAGCGAGCCGCATAGAAGCCCAGGCCAGGCCTAGCTAGTGGTGACCAGCCGCTACCTCCTTCCTAAACCGTGTGCCATAGCGGCAAGTCAGCCGAGACCGAGCCGGTGCAACCCGAGGGCCACGAACCCGCGCACCGACCGGTCCCAGCCGGGTACGTCGGCATCGAAGTCCGAGCTGCGAGCGTCGGCGAGGACGTCGAGGGCCAGGTCGGGTAGCTGGTCGCCGCGCCGGTACGCCAACGCCACCGCCGCTGTGACCCGGACGACCGCAGTATTCGCGGACAATAGCTCGCTGAGGCGTGCGTCGATCCGCTCCGAACCGACCGGACAGTGGCCGAGCGTCAAGTTGGCGCTGGCGCGGGTGGCGGCGCAGACGTCATCACCCGGGACCGCGATGAGCCCGGCCAGCGCGGCCTCGTCGGATGCGAACCAGGCGAGTAGTTCGGCGGCGTATCCGGCCAGCTGCTGGTCCGGATCGGTCAGCCAGCCGACGTACCGGTCGGTGTGCCGGGCTCCGGCATGGAAGGCGTCGGCGTCCCAACGGACCGCCACCTTGTCGGCCAGCCCTGCGGCCTCCTCGTGCTCGAACAGGTCTTCGGCCTCCAGATGCCGCTCCACCAGCGCTGCCTGTTCGTCGGTGATCCCCTCGGCGGCGGCAAAGGTCCGCCGCGGATCAAACGGCAGCTCGTCGTCGCGCCGGTCGCCGAGCACCACAGAACGGAAAAGGTCGACCACCGCTGCCCGGTCCGGGGTGTCCGGGTCGACGGCGAGCGCTACCAGGAACGGCACCACATGGCAGCTCGCCCCCCACCGCGCGCCCTGGTGGTAGACGTTGCCGAACAGCTCGGACAACGCACGACGTCGGACCGACACGTCCACCGAGCGCAACGCTCGCAACTGGTCCGGTACGTCGACGGCCGGCCCATACGCATGATGCAGCGACTCCCACGGGACGTCGTCAAGCCCGGCCAGCGGGTCGGTTGGTTGATCCATCCGGCGGTTCTACCAGCAGCGGGCAGGGAGCCGGAAGTTGCCGCTGACATCAGTCGTTGACATCAACGGTGGTGGCCGAAGCTGGATGAGTGCGAAGGGATGTCGACTTCGACCCGAACCCCTGGACGTCAGCGGACACTACGACTCTCGACGGAAGCACCTTTACAAGCGAGGGGTCGGGTAAGCGCGTCAAACAGGGTCGGCGGCGCTAGGCAGGAGATCGCCCGCTCCGGCCGACACGCCGCGTCGGCCGGAGCGGGCGAATCTGTGGGAGTTGTCAGTAGCGCAGGGCGCGGAGGTTTGCGTAGCTGTCGCAGGCTGACGAGACGCCGTCCGGGCGGGGGCTGTCGTTCTCGGTCAGGTAGAGGCCGACTCCGCTCATCTGGCTGTAGGCGAAGATGCGGGCGAAGTCGATGGTGCCCTCGCCCACGTCGGCGAAGGAGCCGTCGGCGGCCATGTCCTTGACGTGGAACAGCGAGAACCGGCCCGGGTACTGCTTGATCAGCTCCACCGGATCGACGCCGACGCTGGCCGCCCAGTAGAGGTCGAGCTCCATCGCCACCAGGTTCGGGTCGGTCTCGCGGACCAGCACGTCGTAGCCGCGTACGCCGTTCTGGGCGGTGAGCTCGAAGCCGTGGTTGTGATATGCGACGGTGATGCCGGCCTGCTTGAGCGTGGCGCCGACGGTGTTGAGGGTCATGGCCACCCTGGAGTAGTCGGCGAGGGTCCAGGAGCCCGATCCGGAGATGCGGACGTACTTCGCGCCGAACGCCTTGGCGTTGGCGATGACGCCGTCGAGGTTGTTCTGGAGGTCGCCGAGGCCGATCCCGATGGAGGGAACGGACAGCCCGGCGTCGGCCACCAGGGGCGCGAGCGCGGTGGCCGTTTTGCCGTAGAAGTTGTTGACCGCGCCCGAGGGTTCCGCGTTGCGGTAGCCGCAGGCGGCGAGCGCGCCGAGGGTGGCTTCGGGTGCGCCCGACATGGTGGCCCGGACCGTGTAGAGGACGAGGCCGATGCGGTCGTCGGGTAGCGCGCGGGTCCCCGATGCCGGCTGCGGTGTGCCGATCTCGGAGCCGGCCGCCGCTCGTACGATGCTCGCGCTCTCCCGCGGTGTGATGACGTCGTCCCGCCGGAGAGTGTTGGTCAAGCCGCTGACGGTGCTCACGAAGCTGCCGTGGTCGGTGAACGGGGCCTTCGCCCAGACGGCGTCCAGGATGGTGCACCCGTTGCCGAGGTCGCGGTTGGGTACGCCTGAGTCGGCACCGGCACTGCCGAAGAAGACCGTGGACGAGGTGGTGTAGCCCCACGGGCAGAGGTCGGCGGCGACCTGTTCCGCGGCGGACGTGTCGGGTTCGGCGGCCGACGCCGGCGCCGCGGTGAGCGGCAGGAGTGTCGCTGCGAGCAACACGGCGAGGTGACGGGCTCGCGGTCGATGGTGGGACGGGCGGGAGGAGCTGGAGTTCATCGTGTGTCTCCCGGAAGTCGGAGGGGCAGGTGGTCAGGCCACCGAGGGCAGCGCCACGGATGGCGGTTGCTGGAGGCTGTCGGGGCCGCGCCGGGTCGATGGTGGCGGGGCGGCGTTCCGCCCCGCCACCCGTGACGCTCAGCTCACCGTCACGACCACGATCGAGGACGTCGTCGCCCCGACGCTGTCGGTGACGGTCAGCCGTGCCGTGTACGTGCCTCGGCGGGCGTACGTGTGACTGGCCGACGCCCCGTGCACGACGGCTGAGTTGTCGCCGAAGTCCCACGCGTGATCCGTGATGGTGCGCCCAGCCGCCGGCGAGGCTGTCCCGGCGAAGGCGACCGCCAGCGGCGCGGTGCCGGTGGTGGGCGTGGCCGAGGCCGAAACGGTGGCGTCGGTCTGTTCGCGTACCCCGGCGCCGTTGAAGCGCAGCCAGTCCAGCGCCATCAGGTCGGGGGTGCCACCCGTCTGGTTCGGGTTGACGAAGACGAGGTAGAGGGTGGTCGTGCGGCCCGGATCGGTCAGCTCGACGGTGGGCGAGACGACGTTGTCCCAGCCGCCGGTGCCGCCGATGGTGGCCTGGCCGAGGAGCTGGCCGGTGGGGGAGTCGGCCCTGATCTCGATGTCGCCGCCGCTGCTGCCCGAGGCGACTCCAAAGGTGACCGAGTCGATGTTGCGGAGGTTGACCGGGCCGAAGTTGATCCACTCGCCGTTGTCGATGTCGCCGATGCGCTTGCCGGCGCTCGCTGTCGCGCGGTCGAGGACCTGGATGCCGCTCTGGCCGTCGAAGTGCTCGGCCTCCTTGCTCTTGGTCTGCAGCTCGGCCCGGGTCGAGCCGACCAGATTCGGTGCCCCGTTCGCCCCGCCGTCGGTGTACTGGGCGGAGAGCAGCGTGTAGAGGTTCTGTCCCGGGCCGTGCCCGTCGCCGCCGTTGCTCTCGGTCACTGCGACCCCGGCGCACCCGACGTAGTTGTCCAGCGGGTGGGCGTGTGAGTCATGGCCGAGTTGGGTCTGCACGACCACCTTGGAGCAGTCGATGGTGCTCTCCTCCGGGTCGGTGACCGTCACCGTGTACGGGATGCGGTCACCGAAATCGAAGAAGGCCCCGTCGGGGACGCTGAGGGTCACCGTCGGGCGCGTGTTGCCGGCCGTGATCTCCTGTACGGCGACGGCGGTCTGCCCGTTGGTGGCGGTGACGGTGAGCCGGGCGGTGAAGCGCCCGGGTGTGCTGTAGGTGTGGCTGGGGTTGGCGGCGGTGGAGTCGACGCTGCCGTTGCCGTCGAAGTCCCAGGCGTACTGGATCGCGGTGCCGTCCGGCCCGCTGGAGCCGGCGCTGGAGAAGGCGACGGTCAGTGGCGCTGGGCCGC
Organism: Micromonospora sp. U21; assembly: GCF_018070045.1. GTDB lineage: Bacteria > Actinomycetota > Actinomycetes > Mycobacteriales > Micromonosporaceae > Micromonospora. Next base: position 14,398 of record NZ_JAGPYK010000033.1, on the reverse strand, counting down.
TGTCCTTGTCGACGGCCAGCTTGGCCACCGGCGGCCGGCTGTTGGCGACGTAGTCGATGCGGTAGATGCCGGCGCCCTCGTTGCTGCCGCCCCGACCGCTGCCGCTGCCCTCGCCAAAGTCGATGACGTAGAGGGAGCCGTCCGGCCCGAACTCTGCCTCGAACGGCTGGATCCACGACATGTTGCCGAGGATCCCGTTGATGGACTGCAGGTCACCGGCGTTGGTGTGGCCGAAGCGGGGATCGCTGAAGGTCTGGGCGGTGTGGTGGATCGACAGCGTCTTGAACCACCTGCGGGTCAGCTCGTAGACGATCCACTTGCCCTCGTAGTACTGGGGGAACTTGGTCAGCCGCTTGTTGGACGGGTCGTAGTCGTAGACGGGCCCGCTCATGGGGCCGCCGCCGCCCGTGCCCAGCTCCGGGAACTGCGCGGAGGCCGAGTAGGCGTACGAGACCAGGGCCGGCCGGGTTGCCGGGAGGTTGGTCAGGCCGGTGTTGTTGGGAGAGTCGTTGACCGGCGCGGCGCAGTCGAACTTCGGCCCCGAGGTGGCGGTGGCGAAGTCGTAGTCGTTGAACGGGATGTTGTTGCCGATGCAGTAGGGCCAGCCGTAGTTGCCGGCGCTGGTGATCCGGTTGAACTCGACCGTGCCCTCCGGCCCGCGGGCCGGGTTGGCGGACCGGGCGTCGGGGCCGTAGTCGGCGACGAGCAGCGCGTTCGTCTTGGAGTCGACGGTGATGCGGAACGGGTTCCGCATACCCATCGCATAGATCTCGGGCTTGGTGCGGGCCGTGCCCGGGGCGAACAGGTTGCCGTCGGGAATGGCGTACTTGCCGTTGGGCAGGGGCTTGATCCGCAGGATCTTGCCGCGCAGGTCGTTGGTGTTGCCGGCAGTGCCCTGGGCGTCGTACGCGCGACGGCCGGTCCGCTCGTCGATCGGGGTGAAGCCGCTGGACTCGAAGGGGTCGGTGTTGTCACCGATCGCGGCGTACAGGTTGCCCTGCTGGTCCATCGTCACCGAGCCGCCCATGTGCGAGTTGGCGCGAGCCTCACCGCGCCAGGTCGGGATCGTGAGCAGGCGCTTCTCCGAGGCGAGGCTGACGCTGTCGCCGTCGACGATGAAGCGGGACAGGTTCAGCTGCTTCTCCACCCGGTCGGACCAGAGCAGATAGAGCCAGTTGTTGTCGGCGAAGTGTCGGTCCAGAGTCATGCCGAGCAGCCCGTCGGACTGACTGGTCTGCGCCGGCGTGTAGGCGAAGTCCAGCAGCGTGGTGACCGCGAGGGTGTCCTGGTTGACGACCTTCAGCGCGCCGGTGCGCTCGATGTAGAAGACCCGGCGGTCCGGCGCCACCGCCAGTTCGAACGGGTCGGAGAGGTCCTGGTTGACCAGGGGGATCCGCTCGAAGTTGGTGGTCCTGGTGGCGCCGCAGTCACCGGGGGCAGCGCCGGCGGCCCACTTGATGCCGCCCAGCAGGTGCGCGAGGAAGGCCGGCTCCTGGAACGACGAGGAGCTGTGCCCGCCGGCGGTGAACCAGGAGCGCCCGCCGTCGTAGTTCTGGCACCACGAGTAGGCATGGTCGGTGCCCTCGTCGAGCCCGGGAATGCCGTCGCGCACCTTGATCTGGGCGAGCGTGTGGACCTTGCCGGTGGGGTTGGTCCGCCAGTTGTACCACTCCTCGCTGCGCTCCCAGAGCTCCGGCAGGTCCTTGGTGGACGGGTGGGCGTGGTCGAGGACCTTGATCCGGCCCGGGAAGGTGCCGCCCGTGGCGGAGAAGTCCGGGTGCTGATCGAAGATGGTCCCGACCAGTCCCTCGTACCAGGTCCAGTTCCGCTCGCTCGCCGACGCGGCGTGCAGGCCGACCCAGCCACCGCCGTTACGGATGAACCTCTGCAGCGCGGCCCGCTGGTCGGCGTCGAGGAGGTCGCCGGACGCCGGGGTGGAGTTGGTGTTGTTGAACACGAGAGCGTCGAAGCGGGCGAGGTTGGCGTCGGTGAACGCGCCCGCGTCGGTGGTCGCCTCGACGGCGAATCCCTGTTGGTCGCCGAGCTGCCGGATGGCGGCGACGCCGGCCGGGATGGAGTCATGGTAGAAGTTCGTGACCTTGGAGAAGACCAGCACCCGGAAATTGGCGGCGGTCGCGGATTCGGCGGCGGTCGCTGCGGTGCTCGGCAACAGAAGTGTGACGGCCACGAGCAGGGCGAACAGTAGCGTGCGTTGGCGTCTCATACACGCGCTCCTTGGCGAGGGTCGGTGGTAAGAAAGCGCTTTCCACGTGCCCTGAACCCTACGAGACCAATTTTGATAGGTCAATATTCTGGCGGCGCCCGCACTCGGCGTCGGCGCATTTCCTGCTGCCGTTTCATGGCATGCCGATAACCACTCTCCTCGCGAAGAGGGAGTGGTTATCGCGGCTAGCTTGATATCGACACTAAATGCTGGTCGGGCACCAGAGCCGACATTTCCGGCCGCCGGCCCTGATGCCCGTCAACACTCCCCTCAGCCGTCCCTCAGAACCGCAGCTTGCGCAGGTAGCGGTAGCCGATCTCGGCCGTCTGCTGCGGTGTCACGTCGGGCGTGTCGTTCTCGACGATGTATTCCAGAACCGAGTGCTCGCGGAAGATCCGGGCGAAGTCGACGGTCCCGGTAGTACCCAGGTCGGCCATGTCGCCGGTGATCTCGTCCCGGTCCTTGACGTGATACTGCAGGACGCGCTGCGGCGCGGAGCGGATGACGTCGAGGGTGAAGCCCTCGGGGTCCGCGACGCCGTCACCGGAGTTGATGCCGCCGGTGACCGCCCAGTAGAGGTCGACCTCCAGATGCACGAGTGTCGGGTCGAGTTCGGCGGTCAGCACGTCCCACGGCCGCTTGCCGCCGCCGAGGTCGATGGTGAACTCGTGGGCGTGGTTGTGGTAGCCGTAGCGCAGGCCGGCTGCCCGCGCCGCGGCGGCCTCGACGTTCATTTGCTCCGCCCAGCGTTTCCAGTCGTCCGTGCTCTCGGAGTACAGGTAAGGCACCACCATGAACTGCTGACCCAGGGTGACCGCGTTCTGGACCTTCTGCTCCAGTTCGGCGGCAGTACCGCTGATCCCGTCGTGGCTGGAGCTGGCCCTGATGCCGATGCCGTCCAGGAACTGGCGCAGCTGGGCGGCGGTCCGACCGAAGTAGCCGAGCGCCAGCTCCACGCGCGGATATCCGATCCGGGCCAGGTGGGTGAGGGTGGCGTCGTAGCCGGGCGCACCCCACAGGGCGTCGCGCACGGTCCACAGCTGGATGCTGATCAGACCCGGGGGTACGTGGTGCCGTCCGGTCCGGTGGGCGGTGGCCGACGCGGCCGTCGCGCCGAGGCCGGACGAGGCGAGCCCGACGCCGACGGCGGCCAGCGTGCCGCGCAGCAGGCTGCGCCGGTCGACGGAGCGCCGCAGCGCGGCCATCCCGTCATGTCCGTAACACATGCTCTCTCCTTCTCGAACGTTATGCGCTGGGGACGAGGACGACCTCGTCGGTGCCGGTCAGGGACGGCAGGCTGTCGCCGCCGGGGTCGGTGTAGGACGCGACGAACACCCCGGTCAGGTGGTCGGTCGCCGGGTCGTGACCGGACGGCACCGTCGTCTGGATCGAGCCGGTGCAGCCGTTAGCGGTGGTCTGCGGGTGCCCGTGGGTGTCGTGGCCGAGGATGTACGTGACGCTGACCCGGGAGCAGTCCACCGGCTGGTCGTCGGTCACCCGTACCTCGAACTGCACGGTGTCGCCGAAGGCGAAGGGCTGGCCCGCGACCGGCTTGACGAGCGCCACCACCGGTGGGGCGTTACCGACCACCACCCGCACCGAAGCGGCGGCCGAGAGCCCACCCGGGTCGGTCACCCGCAGGGTGGCGTTGTAGAGCCCGTTGTCCCGGTACGTGAACGTCGGGTCCGCCGCGCGCGAGTCGACCTTGCCGTCGTTGTCGAAGTCCCACGCATACTTCAGCCGGTCGCCGTCGTAGTCCGTGGTGCCGTCGCTGGAGAACGTGACGGTCAGCGGCGCGAGCCCGGCGGTGGGCGTGGCCGAGACCTGCGGCGCCGGAGTGTGGTTGCCGGTCCAGCCCGTGAAGTCGATCCGGGCCAGCTGCGCGTCCTGGTTCTCACTGAAGTAGCCGTCGCCGTACTCCAGCACGTAGAGCGCCCCGTCCGGACCGAACTCCAGGTCCATCGGGTTGTCGAACGTGAACGACGGCAGCACCGGCTCGATTCCGGTCAGGTCGCCGCCGGCGTCCAGCCGCAGGCCCTTCACGTAGTCACGGGTCCACTCGGCCAGGAGCGGGACGCCGTCGTAGTAGGCCGGCCACGCCACCGGCGCATGTCCCTGCGTCCCTGGCGGGCTGAACTGGTACGCCGGCCCGGCCATCGGGCCGATGCCGCCGGTGCCCAGCTCGGGGAACCGCGCCGACTGGCCGTAGGTGTACCACACCTGCGGCTGCGCCACCGGCGGCAGTTCCCGCAGGCCGGTGTTGTGCGGCGACTCGTTGACCGGCGCGGAGCAGTTGAACGGCGCCCCGGACACGCCCGTCGCGAAGTCGTAGTCGGTGTACGGCAGCGCCGCGGTGGCGCAGTAGGGCCACCCGTAGTTGCCGGCCTCGCGGGCGGCGAGCCACTTGCCGTGCCCGGCCGGCCCGCGCAGCGGGTCCGCCTGGCGCGCGTCCGGCGAGTAGTCGGCGACGTACAGGTCGCCGGTCTCGCGGTTCAGCTCGATCCGGAACGGGTTGCGCAGGCCCATCAGGTAGATCTCCGGACGGGTGCCGGTCGTGCCCTGCGGGAACAGGTTCCCGTCCGGGACGCTGTATCCGCCGTTGGCGCCGACCTTGATGCGCAGGATCTTGCCGCGCAGGTCGTTGGTGTTGGCCGAGGTGCGCTGCGCGTCGTACGCCGGGTTTCGGCCCAGGCGCTCGTCCAGTGGCGCGTAGCCACCGGACTCGAAGGGGTTGGTGTCGTCGCCGGTGGACAGGTACAGATTGCCCTCGGCGTCGAAGCCGATGTCGCCGCCGACGTGGCAGCAGATGCCCCGGTCGACCGGTACGTCGAGGATCTGCTGCTCGGTGGTGAGGTCCAGCTTGTCCTTGACCAGCCGGAACCGGGATAGCCGGAGGGCGCCCTTGAACTTCGCGAAGTCCGCGGCGGTGCCCCAGGCCGGTGCGTCGCCCTCGTTGACGGTCGGCGTCGACGGGTCGTCGACCGGGGTGTTCATTGGCGGGGAGTAGTACAGGTAGACCCAGTTGTTGCCGGCCTTGCCGAAGTTCGGGTCGATCGCGACGTTCTGCAGGCCCTCCTCGTCGTGCCGGTACACGTCCAGGGTCGCGGCGATCGTGTTGCGGCCGGTGTCCGGGTCGTGCAGCCGGACCTCACCGGCGCGGGTCACGTGCAGCACCCGGCGGTCGGGCAGCACCGCGAGGTCCATCGGCTCGCCCGGGCTGTCGTTGAGGGTCACCTTCTGGAAGTCGCTCTCGGGCGGCGGGCTGGTCGGCGCGGCCGTCGCGACGGTGGGGGTGGCGATGAGCGCGATGGTCGTCAGAACGGCTACTGCGAGCGCGGGTCGTCTCTTCATCTGCCTCTCCTTGCTCGGGACTGGTCGGGGCAGGTCGAGGAAGCCAACAACTCCTTGATGGACCTGTGCGGGCATGGCTGAGTCGCTCGTCGCGAGGCACGCCGCCACCGCGGTGTCGAGCAGGTTGTCGACGGCCTCGCGGCTGCGTGGTCGGGAAGGAGCGGAGGACAGAGGTAGGGGGACAAATGCGGTCAGATGTCGGCCGGTAGCCAGGGCCGCCAACGTGGCGGTTAACCGCGACGAAACACCATCGACCTGGCCGACGCTACAAAAGACATGACCACATGTCTATAACTTTCGTTTGGATCAACTGAACTTTCGTCCGATGCGGACGAAAGTAGTTTCTTCGTGTGTGGACGCACCTAACCCTGGTTCGCACCTCAACAAGCAGCCAAGTTCCCCTGGGCGGGTGGCCTACGGTGAAGCAGCGCGGCCATTGTGGTCCTTGCTGATGCGCGGCGCGCGCCCGGATCCGAGCCGTAGGGCCTTGACGTCTTCCAGCTGAGGTCGGGCTGGTCGCCAGCGCGGCGCTCACGGCAACGTTGATCACCGCGCAACCGGCCAGCCTCACTCGTCTCGACCCTTCCCCTGGTACTCGGGACGTTCGTCACCGAGGATTCCGACCGGCCCGGTCGTCGGGTTCCTCATCCACCTCTGCGCCGGTCAGGGCTTCGCCCTCGATTACGCGGCCGCGATCGCCCTGCCGCATCCATCTCGATGTCGCGGTTCCGCACGATCAGGCGCGGGCCTGGAAGCGGGTCAGCTCGTTGGCCTTGCCGTCGACGTCGACGTCGACCTGACCCAGGACCGTCCCGGTGTGCTGGCCGAGCACGGCGAGCAGATGCACCTGGGCGCCGGCCGGGCCGCTGCCGCGCAAGGTTTGCCGTCCACGCTGTACACCCGTCGCCCGGTTTCCGCCGCCGGTCGGCACGCGAGAACCCACCGGCCGACCGGGTCGTCCAGGGCCTCGGCGTCGACACCGGCCAGCACCCGCCGGAACGTGGACTCGTCCGGGGCCCGATACACCCCGGTGAACGGATCCCGGAACACGCGCAGTTCAGCGAGGACCTGTTGCGGCGCGTCAGCGGCCCATTGCGCGACCGCCGCCGCGGAGCGGGCACCGGTCAGGACTGCCGCGACCGCGGTGCCCAGGACTGCAGGCAGCGCATGGAGCATCTGACGGTGCACATGGCGACCATCTGCACACGCTGCCCGTACTACTCGCCGATGCGCGGGCCTGGGTACCGGTGTACGCGCACCCGAGCCTGGCACGTTCGGCGGTGGAGTCCGCAGCCACTGTGGTTCATATGCTCGCGGACGGTCAGCAGTTCGAGACCCGTCTAGGTCGTGGCGTGGCGCTGCTGCCTTCTGACGCTGCCGGCGCGCGTCGGCCGCTGCCGCTTGCGCTCTGCGGTCGCCACGCCTGGTGTGCCGGACATTATCAGAGTGCCTGATGTAGACATCAATAATTGACTATTTACCCGTTGGGTGGGACGTAATAGAGTCGGGACCCGGGCCGGTTCAAGAATCTGGCTGCGCCAGGAAATGAGCCAAGCGCGGACGTCCGGCAGCATTCGAACTGCAGCGTTCGGAAATAGCTGGCCGGGGCATCGACATCAGGCCGACCGAAATTCCGGCCAGATTGATGAATGACGGATCAGGAGCCCAGGCCGGCGCTGTCGTCCGTCGGCTGTGGTGCGGCCCGATTACCTCCTATGGATGGGAGTTGTGGATGAGTGACGTGTCCCGTCGGAAAGTGCTTCTGGGTGGCGCGGCGGCGCTGGGCGGCGCGGCCGGGATCGGCCTGAGCGCCGGCGCGCCAGCTCGCCCCGCCGCAGCCGGCCTGCCGGTGGGCGCACCGCAGCTCACCAGCTCGGGAGAAGCGGTCACGGTGACTCCGAGCGACGCCCGATATGCAGACATGGTCTACGGGAGCAATCGGCGGTGGACCGGCAGCCCGGAGTACATCCGGGTGGTGCAGAACACTCAGCAGGTGGTCGACGCGGTCCAGGACGCGGTACGAGCCCGCAAGCGCCTGTCGGTACGCAGCGGCGGGCACTGTTACGAGGACTTCGTCTACAACGCGGACGTGGAAGTCGTCATCGACCTGTCGGTCATGCGTGCCGTGTACTACGACGACGCGCGACGCGCATTTGTCGTCGAGGCCGGCGCGACGCTCTACGAGGTCTACCTGGAGCTGTATCGGTCCCAGGGTGTGACGATACCGGGCGGGTCCTGTGGTTCGGTGGGCGCCGGCGGCCACATCTGCGGCGGCGGTTTCGGGCTGCTCTCCCGGCTGCACGGGCTGACCGTCGACCATGTGTACGGGGTCGAAGTCGTGGTGGTGGACCAGCGCGGCCGGGCCCGTTCGGTGATCGCCACCTGGGACCAGGGTGATCCCAACCGCGACCTGTGGTGGGCGCATACCGGTGCCGGCGGGGGGAACTTCGGTATCGTCACCCGCTATTTCCTCCGCACCCCGGGCACTGAGAACCGGCCGCCGAGCGAGCAGTTGCCGAAGCCACCAGGACAGGTGTACTCGCACTCCCTCTCCTGGGAATGGGCCGACATGACGGAGAGCAGGTTCCGTACGCTGCTGAAGAACTTCGGGACCTGGCACGAGGCCAACAGTTCCCCGGGCTCGCCCTATGCGGGACTGCACAGCTCGTTGGCGCTGAACACGGCGGCGAGCGGCGAGATCTCGATGTCTACTCAGATGGAGGCCAGCACGCTGGGCGCGGCGCAGCGGCTGGAGGCGTTCATCAGTGCGGTCAGCGCGGGGTTGAGCGCGCCGCGACCGATGCGGGTTCGGGCCGGCGAGCAGGAGGCCAGGCCAGAGTTCTTCGTTCCGCAGGCGGTGCAGTGGTACCAGTCGATCAGATCTTCCGGCGGTGGGGGCAGCTGGACGCGACGCTCAGACTACAAGTCGACGTACATGCTCACCGGTTTTCCGGACGACCAGATCGCCACCATCTACCGACACCTGACCAACACCGAGAACAGCAGCGATCTGCTCCAGGTCAGCTCGTACGGCTGTCAGATCAACGCGGTGCAGGCGGGCGCGACCGCGGTGGCGCACCGCAACTCGATCCTGAAGCTGCAGTATCAGAACTATTGGAGCGATCCGGCCGAGGAGGCCGGTAAAGTCGCTTGGCTGCGCGAGTTCTACCGCGACGTCTACCGCGGCACTGGCGGCGTTCCCGTCTTCAACGGGGTGACCGACGGGTGCTATGTCAACTACCCGGATGCCGATCTCAATGATCCACAGTGGAACAGATCGGGCGTGCCGTGGCACGACCTCTACTACAAGGAGAACTACCCCAGGCTCCAGCAGGTGAAGCGGCGCTGGGATCCGACCAACACCTTCCGGCACACCCAGTCCGTACGCCTGCCGGGCGTCGCGTGAAGCGCCAGGTGCCCGCGGCGGCCCGCCTTCACCGTCGTCTCGTCCAGCGGTGAGGGCGGGCCCACCGACGGCTTCCCCGGTCGGTACGGGTGATCGGCGTGCCCGTCCCGTTGCCTTCGCTCACGTCCTGAGTGACACCGCCAGCCGCCGTGGACAAACGGGAATGTCGCCGTGGATATGGCCGGGCGCGATGGCGTGACCATGCGAAGCGTGAGCGCCGAGGGTGCCGCCCATCCGTCGTACCCATCCGCTCCCTTCATGGCGACCGGTGCGCCGAGCGGGGCGCGGACGACAGTAGGTGAGGTGTCGTCCGCAATGAATAACGAAAATGGAATGAACCCATCCAGGCAACTGATGAACGCCTGCCCGACGAGGTCGCGGCCGTCCGGTGGACCCTCACGCGCTGGGTGCGCGGACCCCTACGGGGGTGTTTCCGCAGTTCCCGGCCGTTGCAGGGGCCGTGCGGGGGCGGGCAGGGTCGATGCCGATCACCCTTCGGAAACAATACGAGCCATTGATCAACGCAACTCAGCGTGTGGATCAGATTTGCTGATACTCGCATCAGGGAGATGCGCTTAACGCCTCGCCAAAGCCATCGTACGGTGGTCGCCAACCGCCGTCTCGATTGTCCGCTGCGGGCGCGCCGTGGAGGCGCCGCACAATTTCTGAGCCCCGTAGGAGCCGGCACAAGCATCCGCGTCCGCGCGATGGACTGGAGGAGCTGTGAAAAAGGTAGGCACACTGAACCGACGTGAGTTGCTGAAACGCGGAGGCGTCGTGGGCGGCGTACTCGCCCTGAGTCCACTTCTGCAGGAAGTGGCAATGGCGGCCCCCACAATGGCGAGCGCGCCGGCAGGTGGCGACGGACTCCGCATTGGTAAGCGAATCTACGAGTCGATCGGCGTGCGGCCGATGATCAACGCTCGCGGCACGTTCACCATCATCAGCGGATCCCTGATGCTGCCGGAGGTGCGGGACGCGATCGACGCGGCCGCGCGGCACTACGTACACCTGGACGAGCTGGCGGACGCGGTCGGCGCCCGGCTGGCGGAGCTGACCGGCGCGGAGTTCGGCCTGGTCAGCTCCGGCTGTTCGGCGGGGTTGACCCATGCGACCGCCGCCTGCGTCGCCGGCGGCAACCCCGACCTGCACGTTCGCATTCCCGACCTGGCGGGTTTCCAGAAGACCGAGGTGATCATCCCTCGGCACTCCCGCAACGTCTACGAGGCCGCGGTCAGCGCCGTCGGCGTACGCGTGGTCGAGGTGAACACCCGCGCCGAGCTCGAGGCGGCAATCGGGCCGCAGACCGCAATGGTCTACGTGATGGCCGGACCACGGGTGGACGACAGCGAACTCCACACCCGGGCGATCGCGGATATCACCGCGCCGCGCGGGGTGCCGCTCCTGGTGGACGCCGCCGCCGAGATCCTCACCATCCCCAACGTCCACCTGCGCAACGGCGCGACGCTCGTCGCGTACAGCGGTGGCAAGGCCATCCGGGGCCCGCAATCGGCCGGGCTGGTGCTCGGCCGCGAGGACCTGGTGCGCGCGGCCTGGGTGCACAGCGCCCCGCACCACGGCTTCGCCCGCGGCTTCAAGGTCGGCAAGGAGGAGGCCGTCGGCATGCTGATGGCCGTGGAGATGTGGGTACGGCGTGACCACGACGCCGAGTGGGCGCAATGGACGTCATGGCTCGAGCACATCGCCAGCCGGGTGGAAAAGGTCCGGGGCGTCACGACGAGGCTCGTGCAGCCAACGGGCCTGTCCAATCGGACACCGTCGCTTCGGGTGCTCTGGAACGAGAAGGAGCTCCGCCTGTCCGGCAGTACCGCCGTCAGCGCGCTCGACGCCGGCGAACCCCGGATCGCCTGCAGCTCGACCAGCAGTGACGGACTGACCGGGGTTTCGATCACCCCGTACATGATGATGCCCGGCGATGAGCGGACGGTGGCGAACGAGCTCTACAAGCTGCTGAAGAACCCGCCACCCCAGCCGGAGACGCCGACGCTGCCGCCGGCGGTCGACCTCACCGGTCGGTGGGAGGTCCAGATCGAGTACCTGGCCAGCTCGTCCACCCACGTCTTCGAGCTGACTCAGCAGGGCAACGAGGTCACCGGTACACACCAGGGCGAGTTCGTCTCGCGAACACTCTCCGGGACGATCAGCGACCGCCAGGTCCGGTTCCGCAGCAACTACCCGGAGTCGAACGGCGACGCCCTCAGCTTCACCTTCACCGGCACGGCCGGCGGCCAGGCGATGGCCGGCGCGCTCGACATGGGGGAGTACCTGGCCGCCAAGTGGTCCGCCAAACGACGTGGGTGACGGCGTTGCCGAGCGGCGCGGGCCAGTCAGTCCGTCACGCCATACACCAAATAGCACCGCACAAAATCAGCAAGAGGGAGGAACATGAGCGAGTCGACTAGGCGGGAGTTCATCCGCCGAGCTCCCGCGGTGGCCGCCGTGGCTGCCGTTGTACCGGGCGCCGTCGCCCTGGACCGACAGGAGGACGACCACCGCAACAAGTGCAAGTGCAAGCCGCCAGTCAAGGAGGCCCACTGGCCAGGCGGGGAACCTCCGAAGAACCCGCTCTTCAGCCCGGTCGTCACCTTCGGGAACCTGGTGTTCCTCTCCGGTATCGGCGCCCACTTTGACGGTGACATCACCTCGCACACCGAGCACGTGCTCAACGAGCTCGAGCGCAACCTCGAAGCGGTCGGGTCGTCGATGGAAAAGGTGCTCAAGGTCAACGTGTACCTGAACAGTCTGGACGACTACGACGGCATGAACGCCGTCTACCTCGGTCGCTTCGGAAAGAGGCCCGGGGTGCGGACCACCATCGCGGCTGCTGCGGGCATCCCAGGCGATTCCCTGGTCGAAATCGACTGCATCGCCGCCATCTGACACATCCCATGGGGTCATTTCGGACGCCCGGTGAACCGCACCGGGCGTCCGATCAGCACCAGCGGCGAGAACGCGCCGCAGGTGCAACGTTCGGAGAAGGAGTCAGCTGATGAAACTGAATTCATGGCGTCGGAAGGCCGCTCTGGCCGCCTCGGTCATCCTCCCGATGGGGTTGGTCGGGGCTGGGCAGGTCACCCAGGCGAGTGCGACACCGATCCAGCAGCCTGGCACGGCCGGCACCGCAGCCGAGCCCCGCTACGACCTCATCCTCGACAACGGTCACGTGATCGACCCCAAGAACAACATCGACGGTGTCCGGGACATCGCGGTGCGCGACGGACGCATCGTGGCCGTCGCCAAGTCCCTCAACCCGAAAGACGCCGAGCAGGTCGTCAACGCCCGGGGCAAGTACGTCACGCCGGGCATCATCGACATGCACGCCCATATGTTCGTCGGACCAGCCAACGATTACGCCGCCGGCTGGAACAGCGTCGCCCCGGACGGCTTCACGTTCCGGGCCGGCGTCACCACCGCAGTGGACACCGGTTCCGCAGGCTGGGAGAACTTCGAGGAATTCAAGACGAACGTCATCGATCGATCGAAGACCCGGGTGCTTTCGTTCCTCAACATCGTCGGCAAGGGCATGGCCGGGGGAGAGCGGGAGCAGGATCTCGAGAACATGCAGGCGGGGCCGGCCGCCGAAGTAGCACTGCAAAACCCGGACCACATCGTGGGCATCAAGACGGCGCACTACTCCGGTCCGGAGTGGGATCCGGTGCGCCGCTCGGTCCAGGCCGGCGAGATCGCCGATGTTCCGGTCATGGTCGATTTTGGATTGGACTCGGAACAGCGCACCATCGAGCAGCTGCTGACCCAGGAGCTTAGGCCGGGTGACGTCTACACGCACGTGTATTCCGGCCTCCGTCGGGAGCTTGGCGACGACGGTCGCCTCAATCCTGCCCTGCATGCGGGTAGGGAGCGGGGAATCGTCTACGACGTCGGCCACGGCGGCGGAAGCTTCTCGTGGGACGTGGCGGTTCAGGGCATGAAGGAAGACTTGCCGCCGGACACGATTTCCACGGACCTGCACATCACGTCGATGAACAGCGGCATGAAGGACATGGCGAACGTGATGTCCAAGATGGTGACCCTCGGCATGTCGCTGGAAGACGTGGTGAAGGCGAGCACGTTGACGCCGGCACAGGTGATCCAGCGCCCCGACCTGGGGCATCTGTCGGTCGGGGCGCCTGCCGACGTCGCGGTGTTCAGCCTTGACCGGGGACGGTTCGGATTCGTCGACTCCTTCGGCTTCCGGCTGGACGGAAAAGAGAAGCTGACCGCTGAGCTGACCCTGCGGGAAGGCAACGTCGTCTGGGACCTCAACGGGATCGCTGCCACCGAGTGGAAGCCCGGCCGGGACCGGGACTAGGTAACTGGTGTAGAACGATGGCCGCTACCGGCGTAGCGGTCATCGTTCTCTATCTACTTCGGGTAGTTGCTGGGGCGCCGATGCCCCTATGTTTGTCAAGTTGTTCGGGGAAACTCGGTGGTGGGGTTGAGCTGTCGGATCAGGTTGTAGATTTCGCGGGCGACGTAGCGTTTGACGCAGCGGATGGTTTCGCGGCGGGTGAGGCCTTGGACAGTGCGTCGGTCGAGGTTAGTCGCGGGTGCGTCGGTCGCAGCGTGATCGGGTCAGGGCGATGCGGTAGAGGGCGGCGTTGACGCGGCGGTCGCCGCCGCGGTTGAGGCGACGTCGGCGGGTTTTGCCCGAGGACGCCTCGATGGGGCTGACGCCGCAGAGGGCAGCGAAGGGATGCTTCGTTGTTCATCCGGTCGCGGTTGTCGCCGGCGGTGATGAGCAGGGCGGCGGCGCTGTCGGGACCGACGCCTTTGCGTTGCAGCAGGTGCGGGGCGTGGGCGTCGATGACCGCGGTGATCTGTATTCCAGTTCACGGGCTTCCCGGGTGAGGTTCTGGATGCGCCTGACCGCGGCCACGCCCGGGTACGCGCCCGGGGGTGAACGTGCCAACGCGACCCTCAAAGGCTGGAAGACCCTGTCCAAGCTGCGCTGCTGCCCACGCCGAGCCACCGCGATCGTGCAGGCAATCCTCGTTCTGCACCACGTCGAGGCCAACCGCTACGCAGTGAAACCCAGCAAACGCGAAGGCTTGCAGCGCGATCGCCCCTTCACCGCTGGAAGTTAAAACTACTTATCGCCCGAGTGGGATTATCGCCGGGTACGGGTTGCCCTGAAGTGGCTCGGATACCAGGTGGCGATGGTCAGCCGGCCGGCGCGCCGGGGGTGGGCTGCAGCGCCACCGCCTCGCGGGCCAGCGCCGTGACCGCTTCCCCGTCGCGTGTTCGGACCGCGGTGGCGGACCAGGGCCCCGGCAAAGATGCTCCTATAGATGTCAAGCCGCGAGTTGAAGATCGTTTGCTGTGATGAGCTGGTAGAGCTCGCGGGCGACGTAGCGCTTGAGGCAGCGGATGATCTCTTTCTTGGACATGCCTTCCCT
>NZ_JAGPYK010000032.1 GCF_018070045.1 Micromonospora sp. U21 | reverse complement strand
ACCGCCGAAGCCGTCCACGCCGCCCAACTCACCTAACGCACCTCCCGCCCACCCCCGGCCCCCGGCCCCCCTTCCCCGCGTTGATCATGAAGTTATTGTCAGGACGCGCCGAGATGGACGGCGATAACTTCATGATCGACGGGTGATGGCGGGGGAGCGGGGAGCGGGATGGAACTGCGGCGCGGTGTGGGGGTCTACGGGGTTCTGTGGGACTCGGGGCGGGTTCTGGCGGTTCGGGAAGGGGTTGGGGGCGACGTTCCGGGGGTGTGGCGGCTGCCGGGAGGTGCGGTGGCACATGCCGAGCATCCGGAGCACGCGGTGCTCCGGGAGGTGGCCCGGCAGACCGGGCTGACCGTGACGGTGGACCGGCTGCGGGCGGTCGTCGCCGACGTGACCACCTACCCGGAGGACGACGTCGCCCTGCACACCGACCGGTTGGCGTTCGAGCTGAGCGCCCGCGGCGGCACGCTGCGCGACGCCGACGACGGCCCGACCGACCAGGCCCGCTGGGTCACCATTGCCGAGGCGGCCCGCCTGCCGCTGGCACCGTTCAGCGCCGAGCTGCTCGGCCTGCCGGTCGCCCCGCTCCCGACCGGTGCCCACCGGCCCGCCGAGCCGTTCCTGCCGGCGCACCCCGACCGCCGGCTGCGCTTCGGGGCGTACGGGCTGGTCACCGACCCGGCCGGGCGGATCCTGCTCACCCAGATCGCGGACGGCTACCCGGGGGCCGGCAGATGGCACCTGCCGGGTGGCGGCACCGACCACGGCGAGCAGCCAACCACCGGGCTGCTCCGTGAACTGGTCGAGGAGGGCGGTCAGCTGGGCCGGGTGGTGGAGCTGCTCGGCGTGGACAATCTGCACAACCCCGCCGCGCTCGGCCCGGAGGGGCGGCCGCTGGACTGGCACGGTGTCCGGGTGATCTATCGGGTGCTGGTGGACGTACCCACCGACGCGGTGGTCACCGAGTCGGTCGGCGGTTCGACGGCCCGGGCCGGCTGGTTCACCCCGGCCGAGATCGCCGGCCTGCCGTTGACCGGGATCGCTGCCTCCGCAATCGGTCAGTCGGGTCGATAGCTCCCCGCTCGGCGAGCCGTGATGGTGACCCTCCGGTACAGTCGATGGCGGGAATGATGGAGGAAACGGGCGATGAGGCCCGGCCTGGAACAAGAGTGCGGTTCGTGCGGTTTAAGTCAGATATAAGTACCGCCGGCAGCTATCGCCAAGTCCTGTTCCCTTATGCGATGGTGTACTCCGCAAAACGGCTGCCGGGTCACGCAAGGTCCGGCACGAGACAGCCGGACACCCGCCCCGCGGCGGGCAGCCGATCCGGTGATGGAGGAAACGTGCCGAGAGCCCTATGGCGCCGGCGTCGTACGACTGACAGTCCGCGCCCCGCAGGGCGTCGCTGGGCGGGCCGGTTGCGCCGCAGCAGCACGTTCGCGCGCCAGGTGCTGCTGGTCCGTGTGGGCCGCCGCGACGGCGACCTCCGGACCACCGACATGGCGCTGCCCGAGCACCGGTACGCCGACCGGCAGCGCCGCCGCTACGGCCTGGACCGCCTCGGCCGCTCATCGCTCGGCATCGGTCGGTCGGAGATCGAGGCCGTCATGCCGGTGAGCCCGGCGCTGCCGCCGGTGGTGCACGCCGACGAGGCTTCGTCCCGGTCGATCCCACTGCTCCCCGGCGAGCGCACGGTCGCCCGCCGGATGAAGTTCGGCCTGGTCAACGCGTGCACGCTGGCCAGCCTGATGCTCGGCATGCTCGCCATCTTCCAGGCGATGCAGGGTGAGGTGCGCATCGCCGCTCTCTGCCTGATCGCCTGCGTCGCCTTCGACGGCCTGGACGGCGCGCTGGCTCGGCGGCTCAACGTGGCCAGCCCGTTCGGCGCGCAGATGGATTCGCTGGCCGACATGTGCTCGTTCGGCCTCGCCGCACCGGTCGTGGTCTACGCCTCGCTCGCCGGCTCGGTGTCGACGGCCGCGGCGGCGGTGGCCTGCGCCCTGGTCGCGGCATGTGCCGCGATCCGGCTGGCCCGTTTCAACGTCTCGCCGAAGGACGGCCGCTTCTTCTGCGGGGTGCCCACCACCATGGCGGCCGCTGTGCTCGCCGTGACCGTCGCGATCGGCCTGCCCGTGCCCGGCCCCGTGCTGGTCGCCGGGGTGGCGCTGCTCGCCTTCGCGATGGTCTCCAGCTTCCCGTACGCCAAGCTCGCCCGGCTGGTCAAGCTACCGCCGTGGCTCTGGCTGGCCCCGGTGATCGGCGCACTGGTCGACATCCGGCTCACGTTCGCCCTGATCGTGGTGGGCTACCTGGTCAGCGGGCCGGTGCTCTGGTTGCGGCAGCGTCGTACCGCCTGATTCGCGCAAGGAGAACGGGGTGCCCGCGGACCGCGGGCACCCCGTTCCTTCGTTGACGGGGTCAGCGCCAACGGGCGATCACCGTGGAGCCCCCGACCACCTTGTCGCCCGGCCCGACCAGCGGCTCGGCGGCCTCGGCCGGCAGGTACACGTCCGTCCGGGAGCCGAACCTGATCAGCCCGAAGCGCTCGCCCTTCGCCAGCAGCGCGCCGATCGGCGCGCGCTGCACGATCCGGCGGGCGATCAGCCCGGTCCGCTGCGCGACCACCACCGTGCCGCGGCTGGTGTCCAGCACGGTGTACGCGGCCACGTTGTGCTCGGCGTCGGGCTTCATCGCGTTCACGAAGCCGCCGTCGGCGACGAAGTAGTCCACCACCTTGCCGGCGACCGGCGCCCGGTTGACGTGCACGTCCAGCACGGACAGGAAGACCGCGATCCGCAGCCACTCACCGTCGCCGAAACGTTCGTCGTGCAGTCGCTGCACCGACAGGACCTGCCCGTCCGCGCTGGCGACCACGGCCGCCGGGTCCTCGGGCACGTCGCGCTGCGGGTCGCGGAAGAACGCGGCGACCGGCCCGGCGGCGAGCGCCGGCAACAGCCAGAGCTTGGACGAGGGACGTGCCACCCGGGCCAGCACGGCCAGGCCCAGCGTGATGCCCGCCGCGGCCACCCCGTTGGAGTCGATGTGCATGCCGCGGGTCAGCGGCACGCTCGACGGTCGGTGCGCCGGGGCCAACCGGTCGGCCGCGGCCGGGCTGGCGGGGGTGAACCGCAGCCGGTAGATCCGGACCGGCGGCGAGTTGCGCAGCACCAGGTCGGCGCCGACGCCGTAGAGGGCGTCCTGCCGGGCCAGCTCGGCCGCGGCGCCGGTGGTCCGGCCGGGCGTGGCGGCGGTGGCGACGCTCAGGACCGCGCCGTCGGCCAACTGCTTGACCAGGGCCTCGATGGCGCTGCGGGTCTCTTCGGCGGTGCCGGTGAACGCCTCGCCGGCGATGACCACCCCGGCGGCCTCGGCCTCGGCCAGCGAGTCGATCACCCGAACCCGGTCGGCGACCCACCGACCCTGGGCGGTGACGTGCTCGCGAAGCACGGTGACGCCGGACGAATCGGCGGGCACCACGGTGAGCCGGTCACCGGGGAGCAGCGCCTCGATCGCCGCGGCCAGCACCGCGGACTCCGGGCTCGCGCCGACCAGGAGGGCGACCTTGGGATCGTTGATCCGGGCCAGCTCGGTGACGAGCGTACGGGCGGCTCGCTCGCCGATGCGGACCGGACCGGACCGACCGGTGGTACGCACGGCGGGGGACTGGGTCATGTCGGACGGGCTCCTGACGGGGTAGAGACGGGAATCGCGGCGGGGCCCGCCATGGCGGGACGGGCCGGCCGGCGGAGGCGAGATCTCCACCGGCCAGCATATGCGCCTGCGCGCGCCGACCGCACCGCCGTGACGGTTGAGAAAGGTCGGCGCGGGCAGGCGCCGGGTCAGGACTCCCGCCGCTGATCTTCCCGCTGGTCCGCCAGGTGGTCGACCCGGGTCGGCTCGTCGGCGTCCGCCCCGGCCGACCCGGCGAGGAGGCCGGTGGTCGGCTCGTCGTCCCCGTCGGCGCGCTGACCCGAGACCGGGGTGGTTTCCGGCTCCGACGGCGGGTGGGCCAGCCAGGCCGGGTGGATCACCTCCGCGGTCGGCGTCTCCGGTGCCCGCATCTCCGCCGTCGGCGTCTCCGGTGCCCGCATCTCGGCGGTCGGCGGCGCCGGCGCCGGTCCCGGTGCAGGAGTGTCCCAGGTGGAGCGTTCGGCGTTCCAGGACGGGAGGCCCGCGCCGGAGGTCGGCGTGGACGCACCGGAAACCGGCGCGGCGGACCCGGTGGTGACGGCGTCCGGAGCGGTTGGTTCCGGTTGGACCGGCCGGCTGGAGCGCAGCGCGCCGACCAGCCCGAAGACCCCGATCAGGATCAGTGCGCCGGCCAGGAACCAGCCGACCGGCGGCAGCGCGAGCCCGAGCAGTTGGGCGAGCAGCCACCAGGCGGACAGCCCCAGGAACACCAGCCCGAAGGCGAACGACACCAGGTCCGTACGGTGAGCCTTCACCGGGTCACCTCCAGGTTGCCGGCATTGACGTGGATGTACAGGCGCAGTGTCCCGCCCCCGGGCCCGTCCGCGCCGAGGTCGGTGGACTCCCGCAGGCGCCCGTCCAGCCCGCCGGATCGGTTGCCGAAGATGGTGGCATCGCCCGCGTTGACGTCGGCCACCGTCGTGACGTCCACGTTCGGGGGTACGACCACGGTCGCCTGGCCGAAGTTGATCGCCACGGTCACCTGGCTGTCCCGCTTCGCGAAGTCGATCCCGCGCAGGTCGAGCACGGCGTCACCGAAGCTGTTCTCGTACCGGTCGGCGACGTCACGGTAGTCGGTGGGCGCCCAGGTGACCGCGCCGTCGACCCCGCGGATCCGGTCGTAGGACTCGGCCACCGTGGCCGTCCCCAGCGCGGCGGCGGTCACCAGGCCGAGCGCGATCAGCCAGCGGGCCCGGCCGAACCAGGTGCCGACCAGCAGCCCCAGCGCGATCGTGGCCAACGCGGCGGCGAAGTACGCCGACGCGCCGACGTCGAAGACGTCCAGCAGGTCGAGCAGGGCGACCACGCCGAGGGCCAGGAAGATCAGCGAGAAGATCACCGCGCCGAGCGGTGACCGCTCCCGGGGCCGCTTCGGCGGCTTTGGTGGCTTCGGCGGGGGGTACGCGGCCGGTGAGGCGTACGGCCCGTGCGGCGCGAACGGAGGGCGGTATCCGGCTGGGGCCGGCGGCGTGACCGGGTAACCGGCCGGGACTCCGGCAGCGGGGGCACCGGCCACCGGCGCCGACGGCCAACCGCCGCTGGGCGTGCCGGTGCTCGGCCAGGCGGGCGCGGCGGGGGCAGGCGCCGGCCAGCCGGCCTGCGGAGCCGTCGCGGCGGCCGGATGCCCGGACATCGGGCCCACTCCGGACACCGGCTGCGCGCCGGTGAACGGCTGCGCACCGTGAGCCGGGGCGTGCAGGGTCGGCGACGCGTCCGGCGCCGCGGTGGCGTACGCCGGATCCCCGCCGGCCAGCGGTGCCGAGGCCAGTGGGCCGGTGTGCGGCACGGCGGCGTGCGCCGGCGCCGGCCAGGTGACCGGCGGGACGGGCCCGGACGGCGTACCGACCGGTGCGGACGGCACCGGACCGCCCGGGGTGCCGGGCTGTGGCCCGCGGCTGTCCCGGTTGAGCAGGAGCGCGCCGCCGATCAGGATTGCCGCGCCGAGCAGCACCGCGCGGAAGGCGTCAGTGACGATGTAGCCGAAGCTGGCCGCGACCAGGATGCCCAGGACGATCACGGTCACCGGCGACATGCTGGACCGGCCGCGCCCGAGCATGGACTCAACCGGGGACGCGGTGTCGCCCTCGTTGGGGATGATCAGCCAGGCGGCGACGTACACCAGGATGCCGATGCCGCCGAAGAAACCGAGCACCGCGAGGAGCACCCGCCAGAGCACCGGATCGGTGTTGGTGGCTCGTCCGATGGCCGCGCAGACCCCGGCCAGGTAGCGCCCGTCGCGGGGCCGGACCAGCCCGTACCGCGAGGTGAAGCCGGCGCCGCCCAGCGGCGGTGGCGGTGCCGACGGACCGGGACCACCCGGCCCGGGTGGCATGCCCCCGGCCCCGCCCGCCCCGTAGCCGGTGCCGGCCGCGTAGCCGGCGCCGGGCCCGTAGCCCGCGCCACCGGGCCCGTAGCCGCTGCCCGGAGCGCCCGGTGTGGGGTCGGCGGCCGGGCCGGCGTCGAACCCGGTGGTGGCGCCGGTGGGCGGGCCGAACGGGGTGGGCTCGGCCCAGCCGGCGGGTATCGCGGCTGGTGAGGGCGGTGATGAACCGCCCGGCTGTGCCGGCCCGGGTCGGGGCGGCGGGGCAGCTTCCTCGGTCATGCCTCGATCCTGCTGCCAGGTCCGCCCGAGTGACCTCAGGACCCGACCCTGACCCCACCCTGAGATCCGGGCGGCCGGAATGTCGGGGGCGTCCCCGTGGTCGCGGTACGCCGCAGCGTGTGACGATCGGATCCACCGACCTCGCCCGACCCGTCACCGTGACCAGGGAGCCTCCGATCAGCATCGTGACCCCGCCCCCACGCCTCTACCGCGCCCCCGAGCACCGGATGGCCGCCGGCGTCGCCGCCGGCATCGCCGACCACCTCGGCATCTCGGTGCTGCGGGTGCGGGTCGCGTTCATGGTGCTGCTCGGGCTGAGCGGGCTCGGCCTGCTGCTCTACGCGGCCTTCTGGGCGGTGGTGCCGCTGCGGCCCGGTGACACCGCCGTGCCGCCCCGGCGGGACGTGGCCCAGCTCCTGCCGTTCGTGGGGATCGGGCTCGGAGTCCTGCTGATCCAGGTGATGGTCTTCGACTCGGTCGGCGCGGCGGGCACCGCCGGCTGGCTGGTGGCCATCATCGCGGTCGGCGCCGGGGTCATCTGGCACCAGTCCGCGCCCGAGCGGCGGCGGCGGTGGGGCGACACGATGCCGGTGCCCTGGCTCGGCGCGGTTGTCGAGGAGAGCGACCGGCGGGCGTTCGTGCTCCGGTTCATCGGCGGCGGGGTGCTGGTCGCGGTCGGCATCATCGGCGTCGCGGCGGTCTACTCGCCGGCACAGAACTTCGACGCGGTGATCAACGGCGTGATCTTCGCGCTGGTCGGGCTGGCCGGGGTCGGGGTTGTCGCCGCGCCGGTGCTCTGGCGGACGTACAGCCAGCTCCGCTCGGAGCGCGAGGGGCGCATCCGTGAGCAGGAGCGGGCCGAGCTGGCCGCGATGGTGCACGACCAGGTGCTGCACACGTTGGCCCTGATCCAGCGCAACGCCGGTGACGTCAAGACGGTGCAGCGGCTGGCCCGGGGGCAGGAACGTTCGCTGCGCAACTGGCTCTACAAGCCCACCGCGTCGCCGAACGAGCGCCTCGCGGCCGCGCTGGAGCAGGCCGCGGCCGAGGTCGAGGACACCTTCGCGATCACGGTGGAGGCGGTGGTGGTCGGCGACCGGGCGACCGACGAGCGGGTCGGCGCCCTGGTCGCCGCCGCGCGGGAGGCGCTGGTGAACGCGGCCCGGCACGCGGGGGTGCAGACCGTGTCGCTCTACGCCGAGGTGGAGCCCGATCAGGTCAGCGTCTTCATCCGGGACCGGGGGAAGGGCTTCGACCCGGATACCGTGGAGGACCACCGGCACGGCGTACGCGGCTCGATCGTCGGGCGGATGAAGCGGCACGGCGGACGGGCCGAGATCCGGTCCGGCCCGGGGGAGGGGACCGAGGTCCGGTTGATCCTGCCGATCTCCGGGGACTCGTCCGCAGCGGAGAGGAACAGATGACCATGGCCGAGCAGTCGATGGAGCACCTCGACCCGGCGGACGCCCGCCCCGAGCGGCTGCGGGTGTTCCTGGTGGACGACCACGCCATGTTCCGGGCCGGGGTACGCGCGGAGCTGGGCGCCCACGTCGAGGTGGTGGGCGAGGCGAGCACGGTGGCCGAGGCGGTCACCCGGATCGCCGCGACCGGACCGGACGTGGTGCTGCTCGACGTGCACATGCCCGACGGCGGCGGGCGCGCGGTGCTGGAGGCGATGCGGCGCAGCCATCCGCAGGTCAAGTTCCTGGCGCTGAGCGTCTCCGACGCGGCGGAGGACGTGATCGGGCTGATCCGTGCCGGCGCCCGGGGTTACGTCACCAAGACCATTTCCCCGGACGAGCTGGCCGCGGCGATCCGCCGGGTCGCCGACGGTGACGCGGTGTTCAGCCCTCGGCTGGCCGGGTTCGTGCTGGACGCCTTCGCGGCCCGGCCGGACGCCCCGGTGGCCGATCCGGAGCTGGACCAGCTCACCAACCGGGAGCGGGAGGTGCTGCGGCTGCTCGCTCGGGGGTACGCGTACAAGGAGATCGCGAAGGAGCTGTTCATCTCCATCAAGACGGTGGAGACGCACGTGTCGAACGTGCTGCGCAAGCTCCAGATGTCCAACCGCTACGAACTGTCCCGATGGGCGGCGGACCGCCGGCTCGTGTGATCTGTTCCTCTTCCCCGACAATAAGGACAGACGCGGCGAACGCCGCCCTTCGGGGCGCGGGTCGCTCTGGCGACCATGGCCGGTGGCACGCTGGCGCTCGGCGTCGCCGGCCCGGCCGCCGCCGAGGGCCCGGCCACCGGTGTGGCCAAGGCGGTCGAGGGCAGCAGCGTCGCGCTGAAGCTCGACGGCAAGCAGCGCACCACGTCGGCGCTGGCGCTGCGGATCGACGGCAAGCTGGTGCCGGCGTTCTGCATCGACTACCACACCAGCGTCAAGCTGAACGGGAAGTACGAGGAGGGCACCTGGGACGAGTCCCAGGTGAAGGACCTCGGCAGGGTGCAGTGGGTGCTCACCCACGGCTACCCGAACGCCGAGTCGACCGCGCTGCTCGCCGCCGCCGGCGTCACCGCGCCGACGAAGATTGAGAAGAAGCGGCTGGACACGCTGCTCTACTTCGGCACCCAGACCGCCGTCTGGCACTTCAGTGACGGCATCGAGCTGGGCGACTGGGAGCAGGGCCTGCTCGCGCCCAAGCAGTACGAGGTGGTCAAGGGGGTCCGTGACTACCTGGTCGCGCACGCCACCGACCAGCCGGAGCCGCGGGCCGAGCTGTCCGTCGATCCGGCCAGCGCCACCGCCACGGTCGGCGGCAAGGCCGGCCCGTTCACGGTCAAGGGCCCGGCCGGTGACATCACCGTCGCGGCCACCGGCGGCGCGGCGGTCGACGCCGAGGGCAGGCCGGTCACCACGACCACCAACGGCGGGCAGTTCTGGCTGGCCGCCGAGGGCGCCGGCACGGTCACCGTGACGCTGACCGCGCAGGACTCGGTCTCGTTCGGGCGGGTGTTCCTGTTCACCGGTGGCAAGGCGCAGAAGCTGATCCTCGGTGGCAGCACCGGTGCCACGGTCACCGCCCGGGCCGCGGCCGACTTCACCGCCGCCCCGTCGCCGTCCGTGTCGCCTTCGACGCCGGCTCCGAGTGCGACGCCGTCGCCGGCCACCCCGTCGGCCACCCCGTCGGACTCGTCCTCGCCGTCGGCGCCGGCCAGCCCGGCCCCGTCCACCTCGCCGGCGAGCAACGGTGGCGGCCTGCCGCTGACCGGTTCGCCGATCGCGACGGCGGCGACCGCCGGTGTGCTGCTGCTCGCCGCGGGTGCGGTGGCCGTCCTGATGGTGCGCCGTCGGAAGGTCCGCTTCACCGCCTGATCCGCTCCGGTTCCACCACCGGCCCCGGCCCCGCGCTCCGCGTGGCGCCGGGGCCGGTGCAGTGTGCACGGTCGGATCCGGCTCGCCACCGCACCGGGCCACCCCGCCGCGTCGGCCGGAGGCTCAGGTGGTCCGCAGGACGGTGAACGCCTCGGCCAGCCGGCCCGGCGGCAGCCCCGCGTCGGCGGCGACCGCGGCGAGCCGGTCGTGGATCCAGGCCGGCACGTCCAGGTGGGCGGTCTGCGAGTGGTGGGCGCGCATCGCGGCCACCTTGCGGTCGTACCGGTCGGTGATGTCGACGGCGTGGTCCGGGGCGGGGCCGCCGGCGTACCAGACCTCCCGTACCACCCACGGCTCCAGCCCCTCGGCCAGCAGCTCGGGGAACGCGAACGGGTTGCGCGCGTCCGGGTAGATGGCGCAGGTGGTGGCCTCCCCGACGGCCAGGTGGTCGGGGTGGCTCGGCCCGGTCAGCAGTTCCCAGCGGCGCAGCGGCGAACTGGTCAACACCCGGTCGGGCCGGAACCGGCGGATGGCCGCGGCGATGTCCCGGCGCAGCGCGAGCGTCGAGGTCAGCGTGCCGTCGGGGTACCCGTCGAGGAAGTCGACCTGCCGCACGCCCGCAATGGCGGCTGCGGCCCGCTGTTCCGCCTCGCGCAGCCGGGGTATCTCGGCCCGGTCGGTGTCGTCGAAGCCGCCGGCGTCGCCACGGGTGATGATCAGATATGCGACCTCGACGCCCTCGTCCACCCAGCCGGCAATCGTGCCTGTGCAGCCGAAGTCGACATCGTCCGGATGGGCAAACACGGCCAGCGCGCGACGGACGTCGGACAGCACGGGAGCAGACGCGGGGAAGCTCACAGAAGCCGAGCCTACGCCGGGCACCGGTGTCCGGCTGGGCCGCGTATTTCCTGCTCAGAGCTGCCCGAGCCGACCGTTTTATGATCATTTTTCAAGTATCAGCAACGTGGCGGGCAACTAACGGCTTGATAACGGCACCTTCACGGAAGCGGCCAGTGAGTGTCACAGTGGCAGCACCTCACCCTCGGTGTGCGGCACTCCGTACGGCTCACGACCACGACCTCCGCTGTTTCGCGGCCGGTTCGTGGCTGTGTCGCCTGCGTCGGGTCGCTCCTCGTCGGGTGGGGAGCCCGGCGGATCGGAACATCAGGGGTGTCCCCAACTTCCCTGTGAACCCGGCGACCCGCGCCCCGGGGTGGTCGGGCGGTGTCACCCCCAGACGTGCGTGAAACCCACGACGGAACCAGGTTTAGAAAGAGGAGGCCCCTCGGAATGAGAGTCTCGAAGCGGGCGACGAGCGCAATCGCGCTCAGCGCGGCTGCCGCGCTTGTCGCGAGCGGTTGCTCGAGCGGTGACGGTGACGGCGACGCCGCCGCCAGCAAGGACGGCGCGATCGTCATCCACGGTGTCCAGCCGGAGAACCCGCTGGTCCCGTCGAACACCACGGAGACCGGCGGTGGCAAGGTCATCGACTGGCTGTGGACCGGCCTGGTCGAGTACCCGAACGACGGTGGGGCCCCGCGCAACGCGCTGGCGGAGTCCATCAACACCACCGACTCCAAGGTCTTCACGATCAAGATCAAGAAGGGTACCAAGTTCCACGACGGTACCGAGGTGAAGGCGAAGAACTTCGTCGACGCCTGGAACTGGGCCGCCTACTCGCCGAACGGCGCGCAGAACGGCACCTTCTTCTCGGACATCGCGGGCTTCGACCAGACCTACACCTCGGACCCGGACGGCGAGGGCCCGAAGAAGGCTCCGGCGCCGACCGCCGAGAAGATGTCCGGCCTGAAGGTCGTCGACGAGCAGACCTTCGAGGTCACCCTGGCGGCCCCGACCGCGGTCTTCCCGACCAAGCTCGGCTACAGCGCCTTCATGCCGCTGCCGGACGTGTTCTTCACCCAGAAGCCCGAGGAGTTCGGCAAGAAGCCGATCGGCAACGGGCCGGTGAAGTTCGTGTCGTGGGAGGACAACGTCCTCATCAAGCTGACGCGCTTCGACGACTACAACCTGCGCGACACCATGAAGATCAAGGACGTCGACGTCAAGCTGTACCAGGACGAGACGGCGGCCTACAACGACCTGCTGGCCAACAACCTCGACTTCATGGAGACGGTCCCCACCTCGGCTCTCGCCGGTGACAAGTGGAAGACCGACCTCGGTGACCGGGGGCTGTCGACCACCACGCCGTCGACCGCGCTGATCGCGTTCCCGACCTACGACAAGCGCTTCCAGAACCCGAAGCTGCGTCGTGCCGTGTCGCTGTCGATCGACCGGCAGGAGATCTCGGACAAGATCTTCTTCGGTACCCGCAAGCCGGCCGACAGCTGGGCGAACCCGCTGACCCCGGGCGCCAAGCCGGGCAACTGCACCGCCTGCAAGTTCGACGCGACGGAGGCCAAGCGGCTCCTGACCGAGGCCGGCGGCTTCACCGGCGAGATGGTCTTCTACTACAACGCCGACTCCAGCCACAAGGACTGGATGGACGCCGTTGCGCAGCAGGTCAAGACCAACCTGGGCATCAACGCTCGGGCCGAGGGCGTCCCGACGTTCGCGGTCTTCCGCCAGAACGTCAACGCGCACAAGATGACCGGCCCGTACCGTGCCGCCTGGCAGCAGGACTACCCGGACGTGGAGAACTGGGTCAACCCGCTCTACGTGACCGGTGGCTCCTCGAACGACGGCCTCTACAGCAACCCGCAGGTCGACACCCTGGCCAAGCAGGCCAGCGCCGCGCCGACCCTGGAGGCCTCGCACGAGGCGTTCTCCAAGGCCGTCGAGCTTGTCGACCAGGACGTCCCGAGCATCCCGATCTACTTCTACGGTCAGCAGTCCGGCCACTCGGAGAAGATCAAGAAGCTCGAGCTGAACAACGTCGGCGAACTCGACATCACCTCGGTCGAGCTCTGATCCGAACGGTCTGACCCCGGGTCGGGCTCGCCACATCCGGTGAGCCCGACCCGGGGCCGTTCCGCGAGTGGGTGTTACAACATTCCACTCGCCACGTTGTCACCACCGTGTCGGCCGTCCGACGCGCCCCCTGTCTGGAGGACCACCCCATGGGCCGTTATCTGTTGAGACGGCTGCTCCAACTCGTGCCGGTCTTCATCGGTACGACGTTCCTGATCTACGCCCTCGTCTGGGCCGTTCCGGGCGATCCGTTCGCCGGCAAGTGCGGTGAGCGCCGCTGCCCGGACCAGTACATCGCCTTCATGACCGAGAAGTACCACCTGGACCAGAACGTCTTCGTGCAGTACGCGAACTACATGAAGAACCTCCTCCAGGGCGACTTCGGCACCACGTTCTCGCAGCGCGAGATCAGTGACATCATCCTGACGTCGTACCCGAACACGCTGAAGCTGGCCCTGGTGGCGCTCACCATCGAGGCCGTGATCGGCCTCGGTGCCGGCGTGCTGACCGGTCTGCGGCGCAACGGCTTCCTGGACAACCTGGTCCTGGTCTCCACGCTCTTCCTGATCGCACTGCCGGTCTTCGTCGTCGGCTTCGTGCTTCAGTGGCTGCTGGGCGTGCAGTGGGGCATCATCAAGCCGACCGTCTCCTCCGAGATGCGGCTCTCCGAGCTGATCGTGCCGGGCTTCGTGCTCGGCAGCGCGTCAGTGGCGTACATCGCCCGGGTGGCGCGAACGAGCATCGCGGAGAACCGCCGCGCCGACTACGTGCGTACCGCCATCGCCAAGGGCCTCCCGATGCGCCGGGTGGTGGGCGTGCACCTGCTGCGCAACTCGCTCATCCCGGTGGTCACCCTGCTCGGCACCGACCTCGGTGCCCTGATGGGCGGCGCGATCGTCACCGAGGGCATCTTCGGCATCAACGGAATCGGCCGCCAGGTCTTCCGCGCGATCGTCACCAAGGAAAGCGCTACCGTGGTAGGGATCGTGGTCGTCCTGGTGCTGGTCTATCTCGTGATGAACCTGCTGGTTGACCTGCTCTACGCCGCCCTGGACCCGAGGATCCGCTATGAGTGACCCGAGTACCGCATCGATCGTCAGCACCCCTCCCGCGCAGTCGACCGACGCCGGCGGCCCCACCACGGCCGGCCTCCCGCAGACCAACGAGAAGCCGCGCGGCCTGCTCGGTGACGCCTGGCGGGACCTGCGGCGCAAGCCGCTGTTCTGGATCTCGGCCACACTGATCGTGATCTTCCTGCTGATGGCGGCCTTCCCGGCGCTGTTCGCCCCGGGGGACGCGGTCAACGGCACGCTGTCCCGGAGCCTCAACAAGCCGTCCGCCGACGGCTGGTTCGGTTACGACGTGCAGGGCCGGGACGTCTACGCCCGGGTCATCTACGGCGCGCGGGCCTCCATCGTGGTCGCCGTGCTCTCCGTGATGGGCACCCTGCTGGTCGGTGGGGCCATGGGCATCATCGCCGGATACCGCGGTGGCTGGGTGGACGGCCTGCTGAGCCGGATCGCCGACGTCTTCTTCGGTCTGCCCTTCGTGCTCGGCGCGATCGTCATCCTCACCACGTTCAACGGCTCGGGCTCCGGCAACAGCAAGGCCGAGATCATGGGCCTGGTGATCGCGTCCCTGATGGTGCTGAGCTGGCCGGTCGTGATGCGGCTGATGCGGTCCTCGGTGCTGGCCACCAAGGAGGCCGACTACATCGTCGCGGCCCGCGCGCTGGGTGCCGGCACCGGCCGGATCATCCTCAAGCACCTGCTGCCGAACTGCCTGGCCCCGCTGCTGGTCTACGGCACGATCATGGTCGGCTCGTTCATCGGTGCCGAGGCCACCCTGTCGTTCCTGGGCGTCGGCCTGAAGTCGCCTGTGGTGTCCTGGGGCATCATGATCAGCGACGGGCAGCAGTTCATCCGGGTCGCGCCGGGGCTGGTGTTCGTCCCCGCCGCGTTCCTCGTCACCGCCGTTCTGAGCTTCGTGATGCTCGGTGAGGCGGTCCGCGAGGCCCTCGATCCGAAACTCCGCTAGGGGAGATCCAGTTGTCCGACATTCTCGTGTCCGAGCAGTCCGCGCCGGGAACCGGCGGCTCCGGACGTCCCTCCGGCCGGCTGCTCGAGGTCGACGACCTGCGGGTGGAGTTCCGTACCCGGGACGGCGTCGCCAAGGTCATCAACGGGGTCACGTACCACGTCGACGCGGGGGAGACCCTCGCCGTGCTCGGCGAGTCCGGCTCCGGTAAGAGCGTCACGGCGCAGACCATCATGGGCATCCTCGACACCCCGCCCGGCTTCGTCACCGGTGGGCAGGTCCGCTTCCACGGCAAGGACATGCTCCGCATGTCCAACGAGGAGCGCCGCCGCATCCGCGGCGAGGGCATCGCGATGATCTTCCAGGACGCGCTCTCCGCGCTGAACCCGGTCTTCACCGTCGGGTTCCAGATCGCCGAGCAGTTCCGGGTCCGGCGGGGCATGGGTCGCGCGGAGGCCAAGAAGCGCGCGATCGAGATGCTCGACCAGGTCAAGATCCCGAACGCCAAGGGCCGGTTCAACAACTACCCGCACCAGTTCTCCGGCGGTATGCGGCAGCGCGCGATGATCGCGATGTCGCTGGCGCTCGACCCGGAGGTGCTGATCGCGGACGAGCCGACCACCGCGCTCGACGTGACCGTGCAGGCCCAGATCATGGACCTGCTCGCCGAGCTTCAGCGTGAGCGGCAGATGGGCATGATCCTGATCACCCACGACCTCGGCGTGGTCGCCGACGTCGCGGACCGGATCGCAGTCATGTACGCGGGCCGGATCGTCGAGGAAGCCGACGTGTACGACCTGTACGCCAAGCCGGCGCACCCGTACACGTTGGGTCTGATCGACTCGATCCCGCGGCTGGACGAGAAGGGGCAGCAGCTCCGGACGATCAAGGGCCTCCCGCCGAACCTGATGAACATCCCGCCGGGCTGCCCGTTCAACCCGCGCTGCCCCATGGCTCAGCCGGTGTGCCGGGAGAAGCTCCCGCCGCTGCTGCAGGTGGGCACCGGACGGGCCAGCGCCTGCCACTTCGCCGAGGAGCTGGTGAACCGTGTCTGAGAACATCCTCGAGGTCCGTGACCTGGTCAAGCACTACCCCGTCACCCAGGGCGTGGTGTTCAAGAAAACCGTCGGTCAGGTCAAGGCGGTGGACGGGGTCTCCTTCGATCTGCGTGCCGGTGAGACGCTGGGTGTGGTCGGCGAGTCGGGTTGCGGCAAGTCGACCCTCGCCCGGGTGCTGATGAACCTGGAGCGGCCGACCGCCGGCAAGGTGGTCTACAAGGGCCAGGACATCTCCAAGCTCTCCGGCGGGGCGCTGCGGCGCCTCCGCCGGCAGATCCAGCTGGTGATGCAGGACCCGTACACCTCGCTGAACCCGCGGATGACCGTCGGTGACCTGCTCGGTGAGCCGTTCGAGATCCACCCGGAGGTGGCGCCGAAGGGCAGCCGCCGGGCGAAGGTCAGGGAGCTGCTCGACCTGGTCGGGCTCAACCCGGAGCACATCAACCGGTACCCGCACCAGTTCTCCGGCGGTCAGCGCCAGCGCATCGGCATCGCCCGGGCGCTCGCGCTGCGGCCTGAGGTGATCGTCTGCGACGAGCCGGTGTCGGCGCTGGACGTCTCCATCCAGGCCCAGGTGATGAACCTGCTGGAGAAGCTGCAGGGCGAGTTCGGGCTCTCGTACGTCTTCATCGCGCACGACCTGTCGGTGGTCCGCCACCTCTCGGACCGCGTCGCGGTGATGTACCTCGGCAAGATCGTGGAGATCGGCACCGAGGACGAGATCTACGAGCGGCCGACCCACCCGTACACCCAGGCGCTGCTCTCGGCGGTGCCGGTGCCGGACCCGACCCAGCGGAACAACAAGACGATCATCCGGCTCACCGGTGACGTGCCGTCGCCGATCAGCCCGCCCTCGGGCTGCCGGTTCCGGACCCGCTGCTGGAAGGCGCAGGACGTGTGCGCCGAGCAGGTCCCGCTGCTGGAGATCCGACGGGGCTCGGACCACCCGAGCGCCTGCCACTTCGCGGAGAAGCGCGAGATCGTCGCGAGCCACGAGGCTGCCTGAGTCACCGGAACCGCCTGCCGACGTCACCACGACGACGGCAGGCGGTTTCGTTTGTCCGGGGAGCGGGCTGCCTCCTCCGGGGCCGAGCGGCCAGCCGTGGCGCCGGGCCGGTCGCAGCGCGGGCGGGCGGGCGGCTGCCGGCCGGGCCGGCCGGCCGGCCTGGGCGGCTCACAGTGGGCCGCGCCCCGCCCGGAGCAGCAGCAGCGCCAGTTGGGTGCCGTCGGCGCCGAGCGCGACCCGGAAACGCTCCAGGATCTCCCGTTCCCGGGAGAGCACCAGGCGCGTCCCGCCGGACGCCATCCGGGTCGCCCCGACCTCCTGGGACAGCGTGGCCCGCTCGTGCCAGAGCGAGATCAACGCGTTGTCGATCTCGTCGATCCGTGTCCTGATCTGCACGATCCGTGCGGCGGCGGCCGGCTCCGCGGTGCCGGTCCGTGCCTCGGCCGGCCCGCCCTCCTCGGCCGGTGGCGCCACCCCCGCCATGGGCTCGCTTCCGCCGACCGGGGGCTGCTCCGCTCCCGGTCGGACCGGCCCGCCGTTCTGCTCCGCCACGTCTGTCATCATCGGGTACCTCTCGCACTGTCGTGCCCGGTGCCCGGATCCCGGGACGAAAAAGCCCCGGGCTCCAGGAGCCCGGGGCTTTCGCAGGTCTGATCGATCAGGCGCGACCTACGGCTGCCGGACTCCCGGTGCCGTAGTAAAAGTAGTAGCGCTGAGCGAACACGTCGTCGAGTATGCCCATGCCGCCCGCCCGTGCGCAAGGATTCGGTGTCAACAGGGCGCCTCCTCTGCTCCGGCGCGGTCGGAAGTGTCCGGCCGGCGGCATAGACTTGTCGCGCGATGCATCCTCTCTTCGACATTCCCGCGTCCCCGCCTGCGCCGGAGTCCGCGCCGGCCCGTCCGGACCGGCCCCGGCCGGCCGCTGTCCGCCTCGATCCGCAGCAGCTGCTCGCCGGTTTGAACGGGCCGCAGCGCGACGCGGTCAGCCACGCCGGTTCGCCGCTGCTGATCGTGGCCGGCGCCGGGTCCGGCAAGACCCGGGTGCTCACCCACCGGGTCGCCTACCTGCTGGCCGCGCGGGACGTGCATCCCGGGGAGATCATCGCGATCACCTTCACCAACAAGGCTGCCGGCGAGATGAAGGAGCGGGTCGCCGCGCTGGTCGGTCCGCGGGCCCGACTGATGTGGGTGTCGACGTTCCACTCCGCCTGCGTCCGCATCCTGCGTGCCGAGCACGAGCACGCGGGTCTCAAGTCGACGTTCTCGATCTACGACGCGGACGACTCCCGCCGGCTGATGCAGCTGGTCACCCGCGAGCTGGACCTCGACCCGAAGCGCTACCCGGCACGCGGGCTGGCCGCCCAGGTCTCCAACCTGAAGAACGAGCTGGTCGACCCGGAGCAGTTCGCCGCTCGGGCCACGGGGCCCAACGAGCGGGCGCTGGCCGAGGCGTACACGCTCTACCAGCGTCGGCTGCGTGAGGCGCACGCGCTGGATTTCGACGATCTGATCATGACCACGGTGCACCTGCTCCAGTCCCATCCGCACGTCGCGGAGAGCTACCGCCGACGGTTCCGGCACGTCCTGGTCGACGAGTACCAGGACACCAACCATGCCCAGTACGTCCTGATCAAGGAGCTGGTCTCCGGCACCGACGGGCTGACGCCTGCCGAGCTGTGCGTGGTCGGCGACGCCGACCAGTCGATCTACGCGTTCCGTGGCGCGACGATCCGCAACATCCTGGAGTTCGAGCGGGACTTCACCGACGCGCGGACGATCCTGCTGGAGC
The DNA here is from genome assembly GCF_018070045.1 of Micromonospora sp. U21. Taxonomy (GTDB): domain Bacteria; phylum Actinomycetota; class Actinomycetes; order Mycobacteriales; family Micromonosporaceae; genus Micromonospora. The sequence goes on along the minus strand of NZ_JAGPYK010000032.1, from coordinate 55,568 downwards.
AGAACTACCGCTCCACCCAGACCATCCTCAACGCGGCCAACGCGGTGATCGACCGGAACACGTCCCGCAAGCCGAAGCGGCTGTGGAGCGAGGCCGGCGCCGGCGAGCGGATCGTCGGCTACGTGGCCGACACCGAGCACGCCGAGGCGGACTGGACGGCCCGGGAGATCGACCGGCTGGTCGACGCCGACGAGACCCGCCCCGGCGACGTCGCCGTCTTCTACCGCACCAACGCCCAGTCCCGGGTCTTCGAGGAGGTGTTCATCCGGGTCGGCCTGCCCTACAAGGTGGTCGGCGGGGTGCGCTTCTACGAGCGCAAGGAGGTCCGCGACGCGCTCGCGTACCTGCGTTCGGTGGTCAACGACGACGACACGGTGAGCCTGCGACGGGTGCTGAACACTCCGCGCCGGGGGATCGGCGACCGAGCGGAGGCCTGCGTCGAGGCGCTCTCCAGCCGCGACCGGATCTCCTTCGGCGCGGCGCTGCGCCGGGCCCGCGAGGCGCCGGGCATCTCCAGCCGGGCGGCCAACGGCATCGCCGACTTCGTGGCGCTGCTCGACGGCGCCCGGGAGCTGGCCGAGACCGGCACCCCGGAGGAGGTGCTGGAGGCGCTGCTGACCCGCTCGGGCTACCTCACCGAGCTGGAGGAGAGCCTGGACCCGCAGGACGCCGGCCGGGTGGACAACCTCCAGGAGCTGGTCAGCGTCGCCCGGGAGTACACCGAGCGGATCGAGGCGACCGGCGCCGAGGGCGAGCGGGCCACCCTGGCGGGCTTCCTGGAGCAGGTGGCGCTGGTCGCCGACGCGGACCAGATCCCCTCCGACGACCCCGACCATCAGGGCGTGGTCACCCTGATGACGCTGCACACCGCCAAGGGGCTGGAGTTCCCGGTGGTCTTCCTGACCGGGTTGGAGGACGGCGTCTTCCCGCACCTGCGTTCGCTGGGCGACACCCGCGAGTTGGAGGAGGAGCGCCGGCTGGCGTACGTCGGCATCACCCGGGCGCGGCAGCGGCTCTACCTCTCCCGGGCGGTGACCCGCTCGGCCTGGGGGCAGCCGTCCTACAACCCGCCGTCACGGTTCCTCGAGGAGCTTCCGCCGGAGCTGGTGCACTGGGAGCGCACCGAGGGGTCGTACACGTCGTGGGCCGGTGGGGGCGGCGGCGTGGGCGGTCGCGCGGACCGCGTGCCGGGCGGGCGGGGCACCTTCAACGGCGGCACGCCGAAGGCGGCGCAGTTGGCCAAGCGGCTCGGCGTGGACGCCAGCCGCCTGACCACGGCCAGCGAGCTGCCGCAGGCGCCGAAGGTGTCGGCCGGCGACCGGGTCAACCACCAGCGCTACGGGCTGGGGCGGGTGGTGGCCGTCGAGGGGCACGGCCCGGGTGCTCGGGCGCAGATCGACTTCGGTGACCAGACCATGTGGCTGGTGCTGCGGCACGCCCCGATCGACAAGCTCTGACCCCGAGACGCGCGGGCCGGGGCCCGCGCGTCCGGCCAGAATCCGCACCGCTAACGGAAAGAGTGGCCTCGGCACCGCCGGAGGCCACTCTTTCCGGATGTCGCCTGGAGCGAGGCTCAGCAGCCCAGGTCGACGCTGCGCGCCCGCATGAACGGCGCCGGGTCGATCTGGTTCCACATTCCCTGGTGCACCTCGAAGTGCAGGTGCGGGCCGGTGGCGTCGCCGGTGGCGCCTTCGTAGCCGATCACCTGGCCGGCCTTGACCGCCTGGCCGACGGTCACCGCGATGCGGCTCTGGTGGGCGTAGTGGGTCAGGTAACCGTTGCCGTGGTCGACGAAGACGGAGTTGCCGTACCCGTCGGCGGCGTCACCGGCCTGGACGACCGTGCCGGCAGCCGCGGCGTGGATCGGCGTGCCGGAGGGCAGCGCCAGGTCGATGCCGGCGTGCAGGGTGCCCCAGCGCTGGCCGTAGCAGGAGGTGACTGCGGCGCCCGGCATCGGGTCGACCCAGGCCGGAGTGGGCTTGGTGGTCTTCTTCGGCTTGGGCTTCGGCTTCGCGGTGGCCGTCTTCGTCGGCGTCGGGCTGGCGCTGGTCGCCGTGGGGCTCGCGGTCGGGCTGGCCGAGGGAGAGACCGGCACGCCGGACTCGCGGGCGGAGCGGTCCGCCCGGCTGGCGGCCTCGGTCCGGAACTGGGCGTCCAGGGAGACGGCGGCGGGCGCCGGGCGGTCCGGGCCGGTGGTGGCGACGGCGACACCGCCCAGGCCGAGCGCTACCAGAGCGGCCGCGCTGAGCACGATGAGGCGGTTTCGCCGGCCGGCACGCTGCGGTCGCTCGGCGGCGGTGTCGGGGGTGTTCTCGTTCTGGACGGGGCTGTCTTCCTGCACGGCGGACCTTCACAGTCGAGGGGGCACTTGACCTCGAAATACTGGTGTCGGGCCGAGCCGGGACCGGTACGGGGACCGGGCTGCCGGCCGACGCGTCGGGTGCCGCCTGTCCGGATATGACCCACTCCGCTGTGATCCATCCGGAAAACTGATCTTGTTCGTGAGTGGCGTCGGCCACAGTCCGTGCTGTGATCCAGCAGACTTTCGGTCCGTGCAGGCCACAAAAAACCGCCCGGATCAACAGATCCGGGCGGTCAACGGTCAGTACCCAGCGTCAGGACGCGGCTACCTCGTCGTTAGAATGCCTCGACTCCCAGCTTGATGTCCACTTCGCGCTCGTCAAGGAACGGCACGGGGTCGATCGGCTGGCCCTTGACATGGATCTCAAGATGCAGGTGGGTGCCGTAGGCGTGACCGGTCTGGCCGACCAGGCCGAGCTGGTCGCCCGCCTTGACCTGCTGCCCCTCCTTGACGCTCAGAGCGGAGGAGTGGCCGTAGATGGCCTCGCTGCCGTCGGCGTGCTGGACGATCACCGCGTAGCCGTACCCGCCGAACCAGCCGGCCTTGGTGACCAGCCCGTCGTGGATCGCCACGTAGGGCGTGCCCTCGGCGACCACCAGGTCCACGCCGGTGTGCATCTTGCCCCAGCGCACCCCGTAGGGAGAGTTGAAGTCGTAGCCCTGCAGCGGCAGCAACCAGAGCTCGGGCTCGGCCGCGTCGTTGCCCCGGTCTGCCCGGGAGGCGCGGTCGGCGTTGTCCGCACGGGCCGCGGCGTCCTGGCTGGTGGCCGACGCCTGCTTGAGCTCGTCGAGCACCGACGGGCTGACGTCCTTGGCGTCCGGCAGGGCGCTGGCGCCGAGCGCGACCAGGCCGGCTCCGACGAAGGCGGTGGTGACGACCGCGGCGTAACGGCTACGCGGGGGGGTGGGTACGCGGCGACGACCGCGATATCTATCGGGCTCAGACGACAGGCGCTGGCGCACGCACACCCTCCGTTGTCGGGGTTCCGAGGCGGCCGGTGGACGTTCGTGAAGCTGTGGTGAACGTCTGCTGGCCGCGTCGTCACCCGTCCTTGGACCTGATGACAACCGTGGACACGTTAGCCAACCACCAGGCGAGCCACAAGCCAGACCGCCGAATTGGCGTGTCGATCTGTCCGTTTGCGTCCATGATTGTCACGCCTCGTGCCGTCAATCGGTGCCCTCGTTACTGTCCGTTTGTCGCCGACAGTGACCGATCCGGCAGAGTCGTCCGGCTTGACGGCGAGGACCGCCGGAGTCCTGCCGCCTGACCACCCGTCCCCGCGGCGACCGTGCCGGCGACGCGCGGCGCCGTTCGAGTTTCCCGGCCCGGATTTCCCGGGCCCGGTCGGCCGGGTTACCGTTCGTTCAGGTGAAGGCCGTGGAGCCGGTGAAAGGTGTGCGCTGATGAGCTCTCGTATTCGGGTCGTCGTCGCCAAACCAGGCCTGGACGGCCACGACCGGGGCGCCAAGGTGGTCGCGCGGGCCCTGCGGGACGCTGGGATGGAGGTCGTCTACACCGGCCTGCACCAGACCCCCGAGCAGATCGTGGAGACCGCCATCCAGGAGGATGCGGACGCCGTCGGTCTCTCCGTCCTCTCCGGCGCGCACATGACGCTCTTCCGTCGGGTGCTGGAGCTGCTCGGCGAGCGTGACGCGCGGGACATCGTCGTGTTCGGCGGCGGCATCATCCCCAACGGCGACATTCCCGAGCTGGAGAAGCTGGGCGTCGCCAAGATCTTCACGCCGGGCGCCACCACCCAGTCGATCGTCGAGTGGGTTCGGCAGAACGTCGCGCAGCCGGTCGCCTGAGGTACGCCGGGGCGGGTCGTCGGGCGGGTCCGGGCACGGGGGAGGGGCCGGACGCACCCCTCACACGTCCGGCCCCTCTATGCACGATGCCCCGCCGCCACCCCTCGACCGACAGGGCATCGGCCGTCTCCCGTCATCGCGCTGATCAGCGCTCCGACACCTGACTCAACGACGCCCCGACGGCCGGGTTACGCACCCCCGGCAACATCGCCCGGACGGCTGACGCTGCCCGTGCCGCGCCGCGAACCGGCCCTCTCCGACGCCCGGTTGTGCATTACCGCACACCGTGCACCCGCTCGGTTGCCGGTCGTGCCCACCTCGCTAGGCTGCGGCCAATGGCCTGTGTCAAGTGATGACAGGCGTCAAACTGTTTTCTGAACGCTGGTGGCGGCGCGACGGCGCGCCGCGGAGACGGGACGGGACGCGCAATCGTGGACCTGTACGAGTACCAGGGGCGGGACCTGTTCGAGCGGCACGGCTTGCCCGTGCTTGCCGGCGGCGTCGCCACTACCCCGGAGGAGGCCCGCGCGATCGCCGAACGCCTCGGCGGTCGGGTGGTCGTCAAGGCGCAGGTGAAGGTCGGCGGCCGAGGCAAGGCCGGCGGCGTCAAGCTGGCTGAGGGCCCGGATGAGGCGGTGGCCAGGGCCACCGACATCCTCGGCATGGACATCAAGGGCCACACCGTCCACAAGGTCATGATCACGGTGACCGCGGACGTGGCCGAGGAGTACTACTTCTCGTACCTGCTCGACCGGGCGAACCGCACCTTCCTCTGCATCGCCAGCGTCGCCGGCGGTATGGACATCGAGCAGGTCGCCGCCGAGACCCCGGATCGAGTGGTCAAGGCCCCGATCGACGCGAACGTGGGCGTCGACGAGGCCAAGGCGCGGGAGATCGTTTCCGCCGCCGGTTTCCCGGCCGAGGTCGCCGAGCAGGTGGTCGAGGTGGCCGTCGGCCTGTGGCAGGCGTTCGTCGCCGAGGACGCCACCCTGGTCGAGGTGAATCCGCTGGCCAAGAACGGCGACGGGCGGATGCTGCTGCTCGACGCGAAGATCACCCTGGACGAGAACGCGGCGTTCCGGCACCCGGACCACGAGGCCCTGGTCGACCAGGCCTCGGTGGACCCGCTGGAGCAGGCCGCCAAGGAGAAGGACCTCAACTACGTCAAGCTCGACGGCGAGGTCGGCATCATCGGCAACGGCGCGGGTCTGGTCATGTCGACCCTCGACGTCGTCGCGTACGCCGGTGAGCGGCACGGCAACGTCAAGCCGGCCAACTTCCTCGACATCGGCGGCGGCGCGAGCGCCGCGGTGATGGCGAACGGCCTGGAGATCGTGCTCTCCGACCCGTCGGTGAAGAGCGTCTTCGTCAACGTGTTCGGCGGCATCACCGCCTGCGACGCGGTCGCCAACGGCATCGTGCAGGCGCTGGCCCTGCTGGAGCAGCGCGGCGAGCAGGTCACCAAGCCGCTCGTCGTCCGGCTCGACGGCAACAACGCCGAGGCCGGCCGGGCGATCCTGGACGACGCGAACAACCCGCTGATCCAGCGGGTCGACACCATGGACGGCGCGGCCGAGCGGGCCGCCGAGCTGGCAGCTGCGGGGGTCTGATCATGGCTATCTGGCTGACCAAGGACTCGAAGGTCATCGTCCAGGGGATGACCGGTTCCGAGGGCTCCAAGCACACCCGGCGGATGCTCGCCGCCGGCACGAACGTCGTCGGTGGCGTCAACCCGCGCAAGGCGGGCCAGAAGGTCGACTTCGACGGCACCGAGCTGCCGGTCTTCGCGTCCGTGGCGGACGCCATGGCCGAGACCGGGGCCGACGTCACGGTCATCTTTGTGCCGCCGCAGTTCACCAAGGCCGCCGTGGTCGAGGCAATCGACGCCGCGATTCCGCTCGCCGTGGTGATCACCGAGGGTGTGCCGGTGCACGACACCGCCGCGTTCTGGGCGTACAACCTGGCGCAGGGCGAGCGGACGCGGATCATCGGGCCGAACTGCCCGGGCATCGCCTCGCCGGGCGCCTCCAACGCCGGCATCATCCCGGCCGACATCACCGGCTCGGGCCGGATCGGTCTGGTGAGCAAGAGCGGCACGCTGACCTACCAGATGATGTACGAGCTGCGCGACATCGGCTTCTCGACCTGCGTCGGCATCGGTGGCGACCCGATCATCGGGACCACCCACATCGACGCTCTGAAGGCGTTCGAGGCCGACCCGGAGACCGACGCCATCGTGATGATCGGTGAGATCGGCGGTGACGCCGAGGAGCGGGCCGCCGAGTTCATCAAGGCGAACGTCACCAAGCCGGTGGTCGGCTACATCGCCGGCTTCACCGCGCCTCCCGGCAAGACCATGGGCCACGCCGGGGCGATCATCTCCGGCTCGGCCGGCACCGCCGAGGCGAAGCAGGCCGCGCTGGAGGCGGTCGGGGTCAAGGTCGGCAAGACGCCGACCGAGACCGCCCGCCTGATGCGCGAGATCATGTCCGGCAGCTGAGCGGACCAGGCAACACCGAAGGGGGTCGACCGGTTCCGGTCGGCCCCCTCCGCGTACCACAGTGGCGGCCGTGCGCCGTACGCTGCCGGGGTGTTGACGGTGGAGCGGCTCCGGGCCGACCATGCGGGCGCGCTGCTGGCCTTCGAGCGGGAGAACCGGGCCTACTTCGCGCGGTCCGTGCCGGATCGGGGCGACGCGTACTTCACCGGGTTCGCCGACCGGCACCGGGCGTTGCTGGCCGAGCAGGAGGCCGGGCTGTGCCACTTCCATGTCGTCCTGGCCGAGTCGGGTGACCTGGTCGGCCGGGTCAACCTGGTGGACGTCACGGACGGAACGGCCGAACTCGGCTACCGGATCGGAGAGCAGGCCGCCGGCCGAGGCGTGGCGACCGCCGCCGTCGAGGCCACGTTCCACCTGGCCGCCGCCGACTACCGGCTCGCCGGCCTCACCGCGGTGACCACCCTCGACAACCCGGCGTCCCAGGCGGTGCTGGCGCGCACCGGGTTCGCCGTGACGGGGGAGATCCGGGTCGGCGGCCGTCCCGGCCTGCGGTACGAGCGTCGACTCGTCGGCTGACCAGCCCGCTCAGTCGTTGTTCCAGAACGGGTAGTTGCCGCTGAGGCGCAGGATCGCTCCGCCGATAATGTTGATCACGCCGAACGCGATGGCGAGGTAGCCGAGGACCGGCGACTGGCCGTACCGCCGTGCGTCGCGGATGGACAGGTAGCCGAAGATGATGCCGAGGATGCCGCAGCAGATCAGGCCCAGCACGATGCCCAGCACGCCCCAGAGCGTGGTCCGGTCTCGTCCCCTCGCCGGCGGTGGCGGGGGCGGCGGGTATGCGCTCGTCAAGGCGTGCTCCCGACGGTCATGGGCGGTGGGCCGACCTGGACCGCGACCGGCGGCACCGACCCGGTCGGCGGCGACAGCCGACCCCTCTGTGCCGAGGCTAGACCGGGCCGGGCGTACCGAAGCCCGATTCGGTCAACTCGCCGCCCTTCGGGGCGGCTTAACGGACTGCTCCCGCACCCGCGACGTGCCAGAGTAGAGCGGATGTCCCCCGTCACCCCTGATCACCCCAGCCGTGCCGGCGGTGTGAGCGCCGATGACCGGCCCGCCGGCCGTGCCGTGCCGGCCCGACGGGTGCCCGCGCCCCGCGCCGGCGGGTCGCCGCGCGGGCGCGCACCACTGCCCGTCGCCGCCGGGGTGGCCGCCGGCTGGGCCGCACTCACCTCGTACCTGCCGGTCGCCATCGTGCTCGGCCTGGTCCAACTCGGCGCGGATTCCGCGACGCTGAGCGGCACCCTGCGCACCGCGCTGGCCGGCTGGCTCCTCGGGCACGGCGTGCCGCTGCGCACCGAGTCCGGCCCGTTCGCGCTCGCCCCGCTGGCGCTGACCGTGCTCGCACTCTGGCGGCTGACCCGGGCCGGGGTGCACGTCAGCCGTGCGATCGGTGCCCGCGGCACCCGGTCACCACGGCGGGCGCTGCTCGCCGCGGGCACGGTCGGCATGGCGTACGCGCTGCTCGGCGCCCTGGCGGCGGTGCTGGTCGGCGCCGGTGGGCCGGACGTGTCCCCGGTACGGGCGGCAGCCACGTTCGCGGTGGTCGGCACGCTCGCCGCGCTGGTCGGCGCGATCCGGATCACCGCCGTCACCCGGCTGCTCGTCGCCCGGATGCCGGGTCCGCTACGCGACGGCGTGCGCACCGGGCTGGTGGCCGTGCTGCTGCTGCTCGGAGCGGGTGCCGGCGCGGCCGGCCTGGCCGTGGCCACCGGCGGCGGGGACGCGGCGGACATGATCGGGGCGTACCGGACCGGGGCAGCCGGGCAGGCCGGGATCACCCTGGTCAGCGTGGCGTACGCGCCGAACGCCGCGATCTGGTCGACCAGCTACCTGCTCGGGCCGGGCTTCGCGGTCGGCACCGACACCGCGGTCCGTACCAGTGAGGTGTCGGTCGGCGCACTGCCGGCCGTACCGCTGCTCGCCGGCCTGCCGCGCGGTCCGGTGGACGGCCTCGGCGCACTGCTGCTCGCGGTGCCGGTGCTGGTCGGGATGGTCGCCGGTTGGCTGCTCGCGCGCCGGTTGGCCCGGGTCGCCGGGCCGGAGCGCGCCCCGCGGCGCTGGGCCGGGCTGCTGGCGCCGGCGGCGCTGGCCGGGCCGGTGGCCGGCGTGCTGGTCGGCGTGGCCGCCGCGATCTCCGGCGGCCCGCTCGGCGCGGGCCGGCTGGCGCAGCTCGGGCCGGTGGCCTGGCAGGTCGGGCTCGTGACGGCCGGCGTCATCGCGGTTGGCGCGCTGCTCGGTGCCGCCGCCACCCGCGCACTCACCCGAGCCCCGGCGCAGTAACCACGCGCCACCGGTGCGACCGCGGGGCGCCCCGGACGAATCCGGAGCGCCCCGTCACGAACGGACCGGTCAGGGCTGGGTCGGCAGGCTGACCTGCGCCACGACGCTCACGATGAACACCAGGATGCCCAGCCCGACAGCGACCGCGCCGCAGATCAGGCCGGCCTTGGCCTGCCCGGCGTTGCTGGCCTGGCCCTGGGCGACCTTCTGGCGGGCCAGATAACCGGTCACCACGGCCGCGATGCCGAGCGGGACGCCCAGGTAGACGCAGCAGACCAGCGGGATCGACGCGATGCCGAGAATCATCGACACCAGGCCGAGGGTGTTGTTCTGCCCCTGCTGCTGCGGGTAGCCGGCGTTCGGGTACGCCGGCGCGCCGTACGGCGGCTGCTGCTGCTGCTGCCCGTACGGGTCCTGGTACGGCGGCTGCTGGCCGTAGGGCTGCCCCGAGGTGGGCTGCTGGCCGTACGGCTGGCCGGAGGTGGGCTGCTGGCCGTACGGGTTCTGCGGCTGCTGTCCGTACGGGGCAGCCGGCGGCGGGGCGTACGGGTCGTGCGGCGGCTGGGGGGCGGTCGGGTCCTGATTGGGCTGCTGGCCGTACGGGTCCTGACCGGGGTTACCGGGCTGCATTCGAGAAGCTCCTTGGACTGGTTCCGTCAGTAGCTGTTGTTGTCGCTACTCATGATCGCGCCCAGACCGCCCAAAGCGCAGCACACCAAAAAGATGGCATACCACGCGATGCCCACGATCAGGGCCCACTTCGACCACTTCCGCGACTCCGCGGCGGCCGCCTGGGCCCCGGCGTAGTCGCCCTGCTGGAGCAGCGGGTTGACTTTCGACGCATTGATGATCGCCGGGATGGCCAGCGGCCAGAAGAGGAAGATGGCGACGATCGACATCGTCATGTTGTTGTTGATCGGTGGCGGCTGCTGCTGGGGGTGGTAACCGGGCTGCACGGGGTGCTCCTCATTCCAACGACACGGCTGGCGTGCCGGATCAGTGACGGGGGCGCGGGCCGGCACGGTGTCCAGCCCGAGCGACCGGCAGCGTACCCGGTCGATGCCCGTCGGCACTGTCAAAGATCGGCGCGCCGCCCAGCCGATGGGCGTCCTGACCTGCCCGATAGGGTGGCCCGGTGACCGAGCCCGCGTCCGCCGCCCGCATCGTCGTTCTCGTCTCCGGCTCCGGGAGCAACCTGCAGGCGCTGCTGGACGCCGCCGCCGACCCCGCGTACGGCGCAGAGGTCGTCGCGGTCGGCGCGGACCGCGACGGCATCGCGGGCCTGGACCGGGCCGTGGCCGCCGGCGTGCCGACGTTCGTCGAGCGGGTCCGCGACCACGACACCCGGGAGGAATGGGACCGGGCGCTCACCGCGCACGTCGCGAAGCACCAACCCGACCTGGTCATCTCCGCCGGGTTCCTCAAGCTGGTCGGCCCGCACTTCCTCGCCGCCTTCGGTGACCGCTACCTGAACACGCACAACACCCTGCTGCCGGCGTTCCCCGGCATCCACGGCCCGCGGGACGCTCTCGCCTACGGCGTGAAGCTCACCGGGGCCACGCTCTTCTTCGTCGACGGCGGCATGGACACCGGTCCGATCGTGGCGCAGGTGGCGGTTCCGGTGCTCGACCGAGACGACGTGGAGACGCTCACCGAGCGCATCAAGGAAGCCGAACGGCGTCAGCTCGTCGAGCAGGTCGGCCGTCTGGTCCGCGAAGGCTGGACCATCACCGGAAGGAAGGTCACGGTTCCGTGAGTTCCACTCAGGACGGGCGCCGCCCGATCAGGCGGGCGCTGGTCAGCGTCTACGACAAGACCGGGCTGGTCGAGCTGGCCCAGGCCCTGCACGCGGCCGGCGTGGAGATCGTGTCCACCGGCAGCACGGCGGGCGCCATCGCCGCCGCCGGGGTGCCGGTGACGCCGGTGGAGACGGTGACCGGCTTCCCCGAGGTGCTCGATGGGCGGGTGAAGACCCTGCACCCCAAGGTGCACGCCGGTCTCCTCGCCGACCTGCGCAAGGACACGCACGTCGCGCAGCTCGACGAGCTGGGAGTGGCCGCGTTCGACCTGCTGGTCTCCAACCTCTACCCGTTCCAGGCGACCGTCGCCTCCGGCGCCGGCGTCGAGGAGTGCGTGGAGCAGATCGACATCGGCGGCCCGGCCATGGTCCGGGCCGCCGCCAAGAACCACGCCTCGGTCGCCGTGCTCACCGACCCGGCCGGGTACCCGGCGCTGCGCGCCGCGCTCGGAGAGGGTGGATTCACCCTGGCCCAGCGCCGTGCCCTGGCGGCCCGGGCGTTCGCCGACATCGCCGAGTACGACGTGGCGGTGGCCCAGTGGTGCGCACAGGAGCTGGCGCCGGCCGACGACGGGTGGCCGACGTTCGCCGGGCAGGCGCTGCGCAAGTCGGCCGTGCTGCGCTACGGCGAGAACCCGCACCAGCCGGCCGCGCTCTACATTGACCCGGACGCGCCGGCGGGGCTCGCCCAGGCCGAGCAGCTGCACGGCAAGGAGATGTCCTACAACAACTACGTCGACGCGGACGCCGCCTGGCGGGCCGCGAACGACTTCGTCGACCAGCCGGCCGTCGCGATCATCAAGCACGCCAACCCGTGCGGCATCGCGGTGGGCGCGGACGTGGCCGAGGCCCATCGCAAGGCGCACGCCTGCGACCCGGTGTCGGCGTACGGCGGGGTGATCGCGGTGAACCGGCCGGTCTCGGTCGAGCTGGCTCGGCAGGTGGCCGACATCTTCACCGAGGTGGTGGTCGCCCCCGGCTTCGACGAGGGCGCGGTCGAGGTGTTGCAGGGCAAGAAGAACATCCGGCTGCTGCGCGCGCCGGCCTGGAACCCGGCGAAGGTCGAGTGGCGGCCGGTGACCGGTGGCGTGCTGACCCAGGTCGCCGACCGGGTGGACGCCCCCGGCGACGACCCGGCGAGCTGGCGGCTGGCGACCGGCGAGGCGGCGGACGAGGAGTTGCTGCGTGACCTCGCGTTCGCCTGGCGGGCGGTCCGCGCGGTGAAGAGCAACGCGATCCTGCTCGCCCGGGACGGCGCCACCGTCGGGGTCGGCATGGGACAGGTCAACCGGGTCGACTCGGCGCAACTGGCGGTCAGCCGCGCGGGCGCCGATCGGGCCCGGGGGTCGGTCGCCGCGTCGGACGCGTTCTTCCCGTTCGCCGACGGCCCGAAGATCCTCATCGAGGCCGGCGTCCGCGCCATCGTGCAGCCCGGCGGCTCGATTCGCGACGAAGAGGTCATCGCCGCCGCCAAGGAAGCCAACGTCACCATGTACCTGACCGGCACCCGCCACTTCTTCCACTAACCCCACCCCCACCCCCCACCCCCCGACCGCGCCCACCCCCCCGCACCCCCACCCCGTGCCGATCTAGGGAATGTTGTCGCTCGTTGATCTCGAACAGCAGCGATAAGCCCTAGATCGACGGCGTTGGGGCGGGCGGCGTGGGGCGGCGTGGGGAGCGTGGGGTGGGCAGGGTGGGTCAGAGGGTCGGGGCCGCCGGGCGGAGTTCGGCGAAGTGGCAGGCCGAGGGGTGCGGGTCCGCGGCGCGGGGCACGGTCTGCGGATCCTCGATGGCGCAGATGTCCTGGGCCTTCCAGCAGCGGGTCCGGAAGTGGCAGCCGCTCGGTGGGTCGGCCGGGCTGGGCACATCGCCGACCAGCCGGATCATGTTGCGCTGCTCGCGTGCCTCCGGGTCCGGGACCGGCACCGCCGAGAGCAGCGCCTGGGTGTACGGGTGGGTGGCCCGCTCGTAGATCTCGTCCTCGGTGCCGATCTCGACGATCCGGCCGAGGTACATCACCGCGACCCGGTCGGCGATGTGCCGCACCACCGACAGATCGTGCGCGATGAAGATGTACGAGAGCCCGAACTCGTCCTGGAGCTGCTCCAGGAGGTTGATCACCTGGGCCTGGATGGAGACGTCCAGCGCCGACACCGGCTCGTCGCAGACGATCACCTCGGGCCGCAGGGCCAGCGCCCGGGCGATGCCGATGCGCTGCCGCTGGCCGCCGGAGAACTGGTGCGGGTACCGGTTGATGTGCTCCGGGTTGAGCCCGACCACATCCAGCAGTTCCTGGACCCGTCGAGCCCGGCTGCCCTTCGGTGCGGCGTCGCGGTGGATCTCGAACGGCTCACCGATGATGTCGCCGACGGTCATCCGCGGGTTCAGCGAGGTGTACGGGTCCTGCATGACCATCTGCATGTTGCGCCGCAGCCGGCGCAACTCGGCCCCGGACGCCTTGAACAGGTCCTTGCCCTCGAGGGTGGCCCGCCCGGAGGTGGGCGTCTCCAGCCGCATCAGCAGCCGGGCGAGGGTCGACTTCCCGCAGCCGGACTCACCGACGACGCCCAGCGTCTCACCGCGGCGCAGCTCGAAGCTCACGCCGTCGACGGCCTTGACCGCGCCGATCTGCCGCTGGAACAAGACGCCCTGACTGATCGGGAAGTGCTTGACCAGGTTGTCGACGGAGAGGATGGTCTCGCCCCGGACCTTGGTGGCGCTAGCGGGCGCTGTCATCACGGACCTCCTGCGCGAAGTGGCATTCGCTGGTCCGGCCGTCGCCGAGGACCAGGTCGTGCGGCACCACGTCCACGCAGACCTGCTGCACGTACGGGCACCGGGGGTGGAACGGGCAGCCGGAGGGGATCCGCATCAGGTTCGGCGGGAGCCCCTTGATCGTCGACAGCTCCTGGCCGCGGACGTCCATCCGCGGGATCGACTCCAGCAACCCCTTGGTGTACGGGTGGGCCGGCGCCTTGTACAGCGAGCGGACGTCGGCGTGCTCGACGATCCGGCCGGCGTACATGACGGCGATCCGGTCCGCGACGCCGGCGACCACGCCCAGGTCGTGGGTGATCAGGATCATCGCCATGTTGAGGTCCCGGCGCAGGTCGGCCAGCAGGTCCATGATCTGGGCCTGCACGGTGACGTCGAGCGCGGTGGTGGGCTCGTCGGCGATCAGCACCTTCGGGTCCAGCGCCAGCGCCATGGCGATGCCGATGCGCTGCCGCATGCCTCCGGAGAACTGGTGCGGGTAGTCGCCGATCCGCTTCGCGGCACCCGGGATCTTGACCAGGTCCATCAACTCGATGGCCCGCCGGCGGGCGTCACCCCGTGACATGCCGGCGCGCTGGCGCAGCGTCTCGCCGATCTGCCAGCCGACCGGGAACACCGGGTTCAACGCCGAGAGCGCGTCCTGGAAGATCATTGCGATCTCCTTGCCGCGCACCTGCCGACGCTGCTCCTCGGAGCGGGTGAGCAGGTCTTGACCCTGGTAGAGGATCTGGCCGGAGCGGATGACCGCGGGCGGAGTGTCCAGGATGCCCATGATCGCCTGGGCGGTGACCGACTTGCCCGAACCGGATTCGCCGAGTACGGCGAGGGTCTCCCCGGCGTCCAGGTGGTACGACACGCCGTTGATCACCCGGGCCACACCCTCGTTGGTCCGGAACTCGACGTGCAGGTCCCGGAGCTCCAGCAGGTGGCCGCCCACCGGCGTGGCGGAGGCGGGCGTGGGTTGGACGGTGGAGTGGGTCATGGGTTCCTCACCGCAGCTTCGGGTCGAAGGCGTCACGGATCGCGTCGCCGAGCATGATGAACGCCAGCACGGTCAGCGCGAGGAAGGCCGACGGGACGATCAGCGGCGTTGCCGCCTCCCGCATGTGGATGCGGCCGGTGTCGATGTCCTGGCCCCACGAGATGGTCGGCGCCTTCAGGCCGATGCCCAGGAAAGAGAGCGTCGCCTCGGCGGCGATGAACGAGCCGAGCGCGATGGTCAGCACGACGATGGCCGGGGCCAGCGAGTTCGGCAGGATGTGCCGCAACATGATCCGGCCGTTGCCGGCGCCGAGCATCCGGGCCGCCGCCACGTAGTCCTGCTCCTTGGCGGTGATCACGGAGGAGCGCACGACCCGGGCGGCCGTGGTCCAGCCCAGGATGGCCAGCACGAAGATCACCGCGGCGATCCGGGCGTTCTGGCTGTCGCTGGCAACTCGCTTGAGCAGCACGATCGCGGCGAGCAGCAGCGGGATGCCGAGCACCACGTCGATCACCCGGGAGAGGACCGCGTCGACCCAGCGGCCGAAGTAGCCGGCCAGCATGCCGACCACCAGCGCGATGACCCCGGTGCCGAGCGCGGAGAGCGCGCCGACCAGCAGCGAGGCCCGGGTGCCGTAGACCGCCCGGGAGTAGGTGTCGCAGCCCTGGAAGTCGTACCCGAAGATGGCCCCTCCGGACGGTCCGGCGTGCTGCCGGGAGAGCAGGCAGTCTCTCGGGCTGTTGGCGGTGAACACCCCGGGGGCCAGGGCCATCAGGGTGAACACGACGACCAGCGCCAGCGAGATCCAGAAGATCGGGTTGCGGCGCAGGTCGCGCCAGGCGTCCCCGGCCAGGCTGCGCGCCTTGTTCGGCGCGCCGATCTGGTTCGGCGCGCCCGGCTCGCCCGAGGGGCCACGCCGCGCGGCCTGGTTCTCGGTGGCCGCCACAGTTTCAAAGTCACTCATAGCGGATCCTCGGGTCGAGTACGGCGTACAGGACGTCCACCACCAGGTTCGAGACCAGGTAGACCACGACGAGCACGCTGACGATGCCCACCACCAGGGGGCCGTCCTCGGTGCGGATGCCGCGGAAGAGGTTGAAGCCCACGCCGGGGATGTTGAAGACGCCCTCGGTGATGATCGCGCCGCTCATCAGGTTGCCCAGCTCCACACCGAGGAAGGTGACCACGGGGATGAGCGAGTTCCGCAGCACGTGCACGGTGACGATGCGGCGCTTGACCAGCCCCTTGGACCGGGCGGTCCGTACGTAGTCGGCGCGCAGGTTCTCCGCCACCGAGGTGCGGGTCAGCCGCAGCGCGGTGGCCAGCGACAGCGAGCCGAGCACGATGCCCGGCAGCAGCAGCGCGTAGAACGTCGGCTCGGAGCCGGCGGTGGGAGGGAAGAGCTGCCACTTGACGCCCAGGAAGTACTGCGCGAGCGGCGCCAGCACGATGGTCGGGATGCCCAGCACCAGCAGGGTCAGAACCAGCGTCGAGTTGTCGAAGATGCTGGCCCGACGGATGCCGGCGACCACGCCGGCGGTGACCCCGAAGATGATCGCGACGGCGAGCGCGATGAGCGCCAGCTTCACGGTGACCGGCCAGGCCGCCTGCAGGATGTCGCCGATCTGGCGACCGGTCAGCGACTGGCCGAGGTCACCCTGGAGCAGGCTCCTGACGTAGTCGAAGTAGCGGTAGAAGAAGCCGCCGACGCCGGTGGCGTCCAGGTGGTACTTCTCGGTCAGGTAGGCCCGCTGGGCTTCGGTCACCGGCCGCTCGCCGGCGAGGGCCTGGATGGGGTCGCCCTGGCCGGCGAACATCAGCGCGTAGACGATCAGGGTGGTCCCGAAGAACGCCAGGACCATCTGCAGTAGGCGCCGCAAGATGTAGCGGAACATGCTTAGCAGTCTCTCCGGAAATGTGCGAAAGGGTCGCAGGACGGCATCTCTGGTCGTACCCGAAATATCGGGGATGTCTGCCGTCCGGCCCGGGGGGAGGCCGGCGCCACCGAAGCCGGGTCCGCGTGCGCGGCCCGGCTCCGGGGAGCACGGTCCGGGCCACCCGGGCGTCGTCGCCCGGGTGGCCCGCACCATGGTCAGCTCAGCCGGCCGCTTCGATCTTGACGAGGTTGACCCGCTGGAACAGGTCCATCTCGACGTTCTTGACCTTGGACGAGTGGCCGAACACGTTCTCGCCGAAGCGGAGCGGGATGACCGGCATGTCCTTGGCCAGGATGTCCTCGGCCTGCTGGTACTTCTTGATGGCCTCGTCCTGGGTGGCCGCGGCCGAGCCCTCCTTGACGAGCTTGTCGAACTCCGGGTTGCTGTAGCCGTAGTAGTTCGACGAGCCGTTGGTGGTGTACAGCGGGCCGAGGTAGTCCTCCATGGACGGGTAGTCCATGACCCAGCCCAGCCGGAACATGCCGACCGACTGCTTCTTCTCGACCTTGGTGAGCAGGTCGGCGAACTTCGGCTCGGCCGAGCCGACGACGTCGACACCCAGGTTGGCCTTCAGCTGGTTGGCCGTGGCGTCGACCCAGTCCTTGTGGCCGCCGTCCCCGTTGTAGGAGATGACGATCTTCGACGGGCCACCGGCGGCCTGGTAGAGCTTCTTGGCCTCGGTCGGGTTGAACTCCCCGGCCGCACCCGCGGTGTTCTCCCGGTAGCCCGGCAGCACCGGCGAGACGAACGAACGGGCCGGGTCCTGCGAACCCTTGAAGACCGACTTCGTGATCTCGTCCCGGTCGATCGCCATCGAGATGGCCTTACGCACGTCCGGGTTGCTGAAGTTCTTGTCGAACGTCGGGAACGCCAGGAACTGGAACGACGACATCGGGCTGGTCTTGTAACGGTCGCCCAGGTCGGTCGGCGCGTTGCTCAGGCTCTCGGTCGGGATCGTCGGCAGCACGTCCAGGTTGTCGCCCAGCACGTCCGCGTAGGCCGCGGAGAGCTGCTGGTAGACCCGGAACTCGACGTCCTTCACCTTGGGCTTCTCGCCCGGGTAGGCGTCGTACCGCTCAACGTCGATCTTGCTGTCGTGCTGCCAGGCGCCCTTCATCTTGAACGGGCCCTGCCCGATCGGCGCCTGCTCGTAGGAGTCCTTGAGCACCCCCGGGGCCGAGAACGCGGCGTCCGGCAGCGGGTAGAACGCGTTGTAGCCGAGCATCGTCTTGAAGTCGATGTACGGGGCGGAGAGCGTCACCTGGAAGGTCAGGTCGTCGACCTTCTTGAGGCCGGACATCTCCCTGGCCTTCGGCTTGTCGCCCTGCAGGTCCTCGTAGCCGGCGATCTTCTCGAAGAAGTAGCTGCCGCCCTGGCCGTTGGGCGCGTACGCGCCGTAGTTCCAGGCGTTGACGTAGTCCTCGGACGTGACCTTCTCACCGTTGTGGAAGGTGTAGCCGTCCTTGAGCTTGATCGTCCAGACCTTGTTGTCGGACGACGTCACGGACTCGGCCGCGACCTCGTACGGCTGGTTCTGGGCGTCGTAGTCGACGAGCGGGCTGAACAGGCCGGCGAGCACCTGGGACCCGGACGTCTCGGTGGTGTTGGTCGGAACCAGGTGCTGGGGCTCGGCGATCTGGATGCTGACCGCCGAACTGTCGCTGCCGCCGGATCCACCGTCTCCGCCGCTGCCGCAGGCCGCGAGGCCCAGCGTCACCGCGAGCGGGAGGGCGGTCCAGGCGGCGAGTCTACGAACTCGCATTGAGCCTCCTCATCTCCTCACGCTGCGCAGTCAAGCCCGACGCTGGGTTTACGCTGCGCAACAACCGGTAACGGTAGGTCGGCCCACTGGCTTCGACAACGACCCGGTTGCGGCTGCATAACGGTCCGGGGTGCCCTCCCTTGCCGAGCGCTCGGGGATCTGCTAGGGCCAACCGGGTCTAAAGGCAATGACCTGCCCATTCTCCGGCCGGTGCGCGTACCTGGTGTGGTCGTATCGGCCCGACCGGCCTGCTGTTCGCCGGACGCCGGGTCTCTACCCCGCTCCGCCACCCTGCCTGGTTCGGTGGTGATCGGCTGCACGTATCGTCACTTAGGGTGACGAGCGACACGTCACACTTCGTTACCGTCGGCGGGTGGCGGGGATCTCGGCAGCCGGCCTGACCGAGGTCGTCCGAACGGTGGGCCGCGGCCGTGAGACGATCTGGATGTGACGGCAACACTTCTGGACGGCAAGGCGACCGCGGCGGAGATCAAGGACGAGCTGCGGATCCGGGTGAAGGCGCTCGCGGAGCGTGGCATCATCCCCGGGCTGGGCACGGTCCTGGTCGGGGATGACCCGGGCAGCCAGGCGTACGTCAACGGCAAGCACCGGGACTGCGCCGAGGTGGGCATCGCCTCGATCCGCCGGGAACTGCCGGCCGACGCCACCCAGCAGCAGGTCGACGACGTGCTGGCCGAGCTGAACGCCGACCCGGCGTGCCACGGCTACATCGTCCAGCTGCCGCTGCCGGCCCACCTGGACACCCAACGGGTGCTGGAACTGATCGACCCGGCCAAGGACGCCGACGGCCTGCACCCGGTCAACCTGGGCCGGCTCGTCCTCGGCTACGACGGTCCGCTGCCCTGCACGCCGCGTGGCATCGTGGAGCTGCTCCGCCGGCACGACGTGGCTATTCGCGGCGCCACCGTCGCCGTGGTCGGCCGGGGCAACACCGTCGGCCGCCCGCTCGGCCTGCTGCTCACCCGGCGCAGTGAGAACGCCACCGTCACCTTGTGCCACACCGGCACGCTCGACCTCGCCTCGCACACCCGTGCCGCCGACATCGTCATCGTCGCGGCCGGCGTACCGGGCCTGCTCACCGCCGACATGATCAACCCCGGCGCGGTCGTGGTGGATGTCGGCATCACCCGGGTGATCGGCCCGGACGGCAAGGGCCGCTACACCGGCGACGTCGACCCGGGGGTGACCGAGACGGCCGGCGCGCTGGTCCCGATGCCCGGGGGTGTCGGCCCGATGACCCGGGCCATGCTGCTCACCAACGTCGTCGAGCGCGCCGAGCGCGGCTGACGTGTAAGGAAGGGCACCTTGTTAACGCCTGGTGCATGTAAAGGGGCCCTTCCTAACCCGACGAGGCCGTAACCGTCCGCCCCTGGCCTGATCGGTGCCAGGATGACTGATACGGTCCGGAAAACCGACTGGTATCAGGGAGTGGGACGACCATGGGTAAGAAGGTCACTGTCGTCGGGGCTGGCTTCTACGGCTCCACCACCGCACAGCGCCTGGCCGAGTACGACGTCTTCGACACCGTCGTGATCACCGACATCGTGGAGGGCAAGCCCGCGGGTCTCGCACTCGACCTCAACCAGTCGCGCGCCATCGAGGGCTTCGAGACCAAGGTGGTCGGCGCGACCACCGGTCCGAACGGTGAGGGCTACGAGGCCATCGAGGGCTCCGACGTCGTCGTGATCACCGCTGGCCTGCCCCGCAAGCCGGGCATGAGCCGGATGGACCTGCTGGAGACCAACGCCAAGATCGTGCGGCAGGTCGCCGAGAACGTCGCCAAGTACGCCCCGAACGCCGTCGTCATCGTGGTCTCCAACCCGCTGGACGAGATGACCGCGCTGGCGCAGCTCGCCACCCAGTTCCCGAAGAACCGGGTGCTCGGCCAGGCCGGCATGCTGGACACCGCCCGGTTCAGCAACTTCGTCGCCGAGGCGCTGAACGTGCCGGTGGCGTCGGTCCGCACGCTGACCCTGGGCTCGCACGGCGACACCATGGTCCCGGTGCCGTCGAAGAGCACGGTCAACGGCAAGCCGCTGCGCGAG
This sequence comes from Micromonospora sp. U21, assembly GCF_018070045.1. GTDB lineage: Bacteria > Actinomycetota > Actinomycetes > Mycobacteriales > Micromonosporaceae > Micromonospora. The sequence continues at coordinate 35,229 of NZ_JAGPYK010000032.1, read as the reverse complement.
GCGATGCCGGCGGCGCAGATCGAGGAGCTGGTCGTCAAGACCCGCAACGGCGGCGCCGAGGTGGTCGCGCTGCTCAAGACCGGTTCGGCGTACTACGCCCCGTCCGCCGCGGCGGCCCGGATGGCGAAGGCCGTCGCCGAGGACTCCGGCGAGATCATGCCGGTCTGCGCCTGGGTCGACGGCGAGTACGGCATTGCGGGCGTCTACCTGGGTGTCGAGGCCGAGATCGGCGCCGAGGGCGTCAAGCGGGTCGTCGAGACCGACCTGGACGCCGACGAGCGGGCCAGCCTCCTGGCGGCCGCCGAGGCCGTCCGCGCCAAGCAGGGCGACGTCGCGAACATGTGACCGCACCAGACAAACCTCGAAGGGGCGCGCCGGGCACCACCGGCGCGCCCCTTCGCATCTCCCTCTCCCCCCGGGGGCGCACCTTCCGCCCGCCCGAGCCCCACCTCTGCCCGGCCCACCCCCACCCAACGCCTCGCGGAACTCATCGCGCCTTAACGATTGCACTCAACCCTTGACCCCAAGCGGCTTGTCGGAGCAACAACTTCATGATCGACCGGGGCAGGGGCAGGGGCAGGGGGCCTGGGGTTGGTGCGGGCTAGGCGGGGGTGAAGGGAGTGCCCAGGTGTGGGGTGGCCAGGATGACGGGGGAGAGGGCCTTCAGGAGCGTGGTGCGGGAACGGCGGGCCGCGTCGGGGTCCTCCTCGTGGGCGTACGACAGGTCGGGGTCGACCAGTTGCACGGCGTGCACCAGCAGGTCGCCGGTGAGCAGCATCCGCTCGTCGGCCGCGGTCAGGAGCACCGACTGGTGGCCGGGGGTGTGCCCCGGGGTGGGCAGCAGGCGTACCGCCGGGGTGAGGGTGGTCTCGCCGTCGACCTCCCGGAGCTGACCGGCGGCGCGCAACGGTGCGACCAGGCCGGCCGGCAGCCCTGGATTGATCGTCTCCGCCGCGTCCAGCTCGGCGCGCTGAACCAGGTAGCTCGCGTTCGGGAAGTACGGCCGCCCCGGCGTGCCGGTCACCGCCCAGCCGATGTGGTCGCTGTGCAGGTGCGTCAGCACGACCGTGTCGACGTCGGCCGGGTCGATGCCGGCGGCGGCCAGTTCGGCGGGCAGTCGACCGGGCACGGGAGCCCAGCTCGCGGCGGGCGCGTCGGCCGGGCCGATTCCGGCGTCGACCAGGATCACCGGCCCGTCGCCGGCCCGGATGGCGAAGCTGCGGAACGGTAGCCACCACTGCCCATCGGCGGTCACCGAGGTGGGGTCGCGCCGGTCGGCCTCCTGCCAGTCAGCCGCCGTGGCGTGCGGAAACGCCTCCGTCCGGGGCTGGAAGAAGGCACCCTCGGAGTCGGTGAGCGCGGTGACCGTGATAGACCCGAGGGTGCGGCTCAGTGGCATCGGGCGATGATGTCAGGAGATTCCTGCGCCGTGCAGCCCGGTTTCCACCGGCCGGCCGAGGCCGGCTGGGGGCTGCCGGCCTGTTTGCAGTACGCTCGTACTGCTTGAGCACGTGTCCCCCGAGAGGAGCGCCGGCCGATGGCGAAGATCAAGGTAAACAACCCGGTCGTGGAGCTCGACGGCGACGAGATGACCCGGATCATCTGGAAGCAGATCCGGGAGCAGCTGATCCTGCCCTACCTCGACGTCGACCTGCACTACTACGACCTGTCGATCCAGCACCGTGACGAGACCGACGACCAGGTCACCGTCGACGCCGCCAACGCCATCAAGGAGCACGGCGTCGGCGTCAAGTGCGCGACCATCACCCCGGACGAGGCCCGGGTCGAGGAGTTCGGCCTGAAGAAGATGTGGCGGTCGCCCAACGGCACCATCCGCAACATCCTCGGCGGCGTCGTCTTCCGTGAGCCGATCATCATGTCCAACGTGCCGCGGCTGGTCCCCGGCTGGACCAAGCCGATCATCATCGGCCGGCACGCCCACGGTGACCAGTACAAGGCCACCGACTTCGTCGTCCCCGGCCCGGGCACGGTGACCATCACCTACACCCCGGCCGACGGCGGCGCGCCGATGGAGCTGGAGGTCGCCAACTTCCCGGGCGGCGGCATCGCCATGGGCATGTACAACTACGACGAGTCGATCCGGGACTTCGCCCGGGCCTCGTTCCGGTACGGCCTGGACCGCAACTACCCGGTCTACCTGTCCACCAAGAACACCATCCTCAAGGCGTACGACGGCCGGTTCAAGGACATCTTCGCCGAGGTGTTCGAGAACGAGTTCAAGGCCGATTTCGATGCCGCCGGCATCACCTACGAGCACCGGCTGATCGACGACATGGTCGCCGCCGCGCTCAAGTGGGAGGGTGGCTACGTCTGGGCCTGCAAGAACTACGACGGTGACGTGCAGTCGGACACCGTCGCGCAGGGCTTCGGCTCGCTGGGTCTGATGACCTCGGTCCTGCTCTCCCCGGACGGTCGTACCGTCGAGGCCGAGGCCGCGCACGGCACGGTCACCCGGCACTACCGGCAGTGGCAGAAGGGCGAGAAGACCTCGACCAACCCGATCGCGTCGATCTACGCCTGGACCCGGGGCCTGGCCCACCGGGGCAAGCTGGACGGCACTCCGGCGGTGACCGAGTTCGCCAACACCCTGGAGCAGGTCATCGTCGACACCGTCGAGGGTGGCCAGATGACCAAGGACCTGTCGCTGCTCATCTCGCGCGACGCCCCGTGGCTGACCACCGACGAGTTCATGAACGCGCTCGACGAGAACCTGGCGCGCAAGATCGCCGCCTGATCCAGGCGTACCGCAGCAACGGAGCCCGTCGGCACCCGCCGGCGGGCTCCGGCGTGTCAGCGGTCGACACACCGCCCGCGTCACCCCGGCCGGCGCGCCTCGTTGACCAGGGTGGACGAGATGCCAGTCGCGTCCAGGAAGGTTGACCGCGGTCGACCCGCGGCATGCGTGCCGATCAGCCAGCCTTCCCGGCTGTGTCGTGCACAGCCAGCCGTCCCTTCCCTGCGGGGGGCCCTGTCCCGGGCCCCCCGCGCCCTGTCTCCGGCCTGTCTCAGGCGGCGCGCAGGAGGTCGGCGGCGCGTTCGGGCGAGATGTCGTTGATGAAGACACCCATCCCGGACTCCGAGCCCGCCAGGTACTTCAACTTGTCCTTGGCGCGCCGGATGCTGAACAGCTGAAGGTGCAGGTGGCCCAGCTCGCGGTCGATCCGCACCGGCGCCTGGTGCCACGCCGCGATGTACGGCATCGGCATGTCGAACAGCCCGTCGAAGCGGCGCAGCAGGTCCAGGTAGAGCGGCCCGAAGGCGTCCCGCTCGCTGTCGTTGAGCGCCGGGATGTCCGGCACGACGCGCCGCGGCGCCACGTGCACCTCGAACGGCCAGCGGGCCGCCGCCGGCACGAACGCCGTCCAGTGCTCGTTCTCAGCGACCACCCGGTCGCCGGCGGCGCGTTCGGCGGCCAGCATGTCCGCGTACAGGTTGCCCCCGCCGGTCCGCTCGGCGTGCCGCCGTGCCGCTGCCAGCAGCGCCCGGGTGCGCGGCGTCACGAAGGGGTACGCGTAGATCTGCCCGTGCGGGTGGTGCAGCGTGACGCCGATCTCGACGCCCCGGTTCTCGAAGCAGAACACCTGCTCCACTCCGGGCAGCTCGCCGAGCACCTCGGTCCGGTCGGCGAGCGCGTCCAGCACGGTGCGGACCCGGCGCGGGGAGAGGCTCGCGAAGGAGGCGTTGTGGTCCGAGGTGAAGCAGACGACCTCGCAGCGGCCGAGGCCTGGCCGGACCGGCGTGAACTGGGTGATCTCCCCGGGCTCGTCGGCCACCCGGCCGCTCAGCGACGGGAAGCGGTTCTCGAAGACCACCACGTCGTAGTCGGGGGCCGGGATCTCGGTCAGGCGGTCGCCCACCGACGGGTCGAGCGGGCACTCGTTCGCCGGCGGGAGGAAGGTGCGGGTCTGCCGGTGCACGGCGACCGCCACCCACTCGTCGGTCAGCGGGTCGTAGCGCAGTTGGGACGCGGGAGGCGGCGGCGGAAGGTCCCGGCGGTCCGGCTGGTCGCGGACGGCGTCGTCACGCTCGTCGAAGTAGATCAGCTCCCGGCCGTCGGCCAGGTCGATCGCGGTGCGCTTCACTGCGCCGTCCCCTCACTCGTCGGCATGCGCGTCATGCGGCCGCCCCCGTTGCCTTCACAATGATCAATTCCCCCACCTGTTCCTCGAGCACCCGTCGCGCGGGCGGAGGCAACCGGTCGTCGCTCACCAGGACGTGCGCCGCGGCCAGCTCGACGATCGAGGAGATGCCCACCGTGCCCCACTTGGTGTGGTCGGCGAGCACCACCAGCCGGTCCGCCGCTGCGACCAGTGCCCGGTCGGTCTCCGCCTCCATCAGGTTCGGGGTGGTGAAGCCGGCCCGCTCGCTGATGCCGTGCACCCCGAGGAAGAGCAGATCCAGGTGCAGCGTCCGGACGGCGCCGACCGCGAGCGGGCCGACCAGCGCATCCGAGGGAGTGCGTACGCCGCCGGTGAGAACGACCGTCTGATCCGGCCGACCGCCGGCGTGCAGGATCTCGGCCACCGGCAGCGAGTTGGTCACGACGGTCAGGCCAGGCACGTTCACCAGCCTCCGGGCCAGCTCGGCGGTGGTGGTGCCGGCGGAGAGCGCGACCGCGGCGCCCGGCCGGACCAGCTGGGCCGCCCGGTCCGCGATCGCGGCCTTCTCGGGCAGTTGGCGGACCGACTTGGCGTGGAAGCCCGGCTCGTCGGTCGAGCTCGGGCCGGCCGCCGTGGCGCCGCCGTGCACCTTGGCGAGCAGGCCGCGCTCGTGCAGCGCCTCCAGGTCGCGCCGGATGGTCATGTCGGAGACGCCGAACTCGATGGCCAGCTCGGTCACCCGGACGCCGCCCGTCGACCGGACCCGCTCCAGGATGGCCGCCTGCCGCTGCTGAGCGAGCATCCGCCGTGCCTCCCGGGTCCACGTACTCTCACGCGGTCAAACGTGTTCCAACAAAGATGAACACTAGCGCGTAGCCGGCAGCGGTGGAAGGAACGGGGTACGGCGCCGCCTCAGGCGGACGGAGTTTTCATCTCCACCCAGCCGGTCTCGGTCAGGTGCTGCAGCACGGCCTGCACCGCCTCCGGCACGCTCAGGTCGGTGGTGTCCACCACCAGGTCGGCGTCCGCCGGCTCCTCGTAGGGGTCGTCGATGCCGGTCATGCCGGTGAGCAGACCAGCCCGGGCCCGCGCGTACAGGCCCTTGCGGTCCCGCTGTTCGCACACCTCCAGTGGGGTGGCGACGTGCACCAGCACGAAACCGGCCCCCGCGGCCAGGGCCATCTCCCGAGCGGTGGCGCGGGCCGCCGCGTACGGGGCGATCGGGCAGCAGATGCCCACCCCACGGTGCCGGGCGATCTCGGCCGCCACCCAGCCGATCCGCCGGACGTTGAGATCCCGGTCGGTCCTGCTGAAGCCCAGCCCGGCGGAGAGCTCCCGGCGCACCACGTCCCCGTCGAGCAGGGTCACCGTCCGGTCGCCGCTCTCGCGCAACACGTCCGCCAGACCACGGGCGATGGTCGACTTGCCGGAGCCGGAGAGGCCGGTCAGGAAGACCACGAGACCCTGGTGCCGGCGCGGCGGCCGGGCCCGGGCCAGCTCCTTCGCCACCGCCGGCGGCGTGTGCCACTCCGGCAGCGGGAAGCCCCGGTCCAGCAGGTCGTCGATCTCCTCCTGGGTCAGCGCGAGACGGCGGGTCCGCGGCGGGATGTCCTCCCGCCAGCGCCACTGACCGTCCCGGTTGTCGTACGCCAGCTCGCGCGGCACCAGCACCCGCAGCCCGGCTCCGGAGAGCATCTCGCCGGTGGAGAGCAGGTGGGTGACCCCGTACGCGGCGGAGACCCGGGCCCGCAGCAGCGCGTCGGCGATCTCCTCCCGCCGGTGCGACAGCGGCACCGCGACCAGGGTGGCCGGTGGCATCCGGTCCCGGGCGGCGAAGACGCTGCGCACCAGAGCCTCCGGCGGGAGCCCGGCGACGCCACCCTCACCGACCGGAATAATCACCAGCACGTGCGCGGCCAGGGTGCGCGCGGCGTGGGCGATCTGGGCAAGCTGCGGCCGGTGCAGCGGCCGGTCGGCGATCACCCCGAGCACCCGGCCCGGCGGCAGTAGTGCGCGGACCTCCTCCGGGCTGCGGCGCAGCCGCAGGAACGGGCCGTGGCCACCGTCACCCAGCCGCCGGACCTGGCCGCCCACCCCGGCCACGCCCTCGCGTACCGGCCAGACGTCCGCCACGTCCAGAGCGGCCACCGGCGCGCCCTCGCCGTCGGTCAGCACCAGCGCCCGGCGGGCCGGGTCACGCGGATCGAAGCCCTGGGCCAGCGCGGCGGGTAGCTGGAGAGTCACGGCGACCTGCCACGGCGTGCCGTCGGCAAGTCGGCCACGCCGGCTGACGGAGACCAGGTCGGCGCGGGTCATGAAGCCGGTGAGGGGGGCGTACGCGCCGGTCAGCAGCAGCTCAAGATCCGCGAGCTCGCCGGGACGTGGCGTGTACGCCGGCGCGTCCCGGAGCACCTCGTCGGGCAGCATCCAGCCGTTGCTCATCCACACCCCCCACTCGCTGACCGGCACACAGTTTCGCAGCCGACCGTCGATCGGTCGAGGCCGCCACTCCACAACCCGGGCGGACGGGTCAACGGCGGATCCGGCGACCCGCCGCCGAACGCAGCCGGTTCCAGATCCTCCGCTCGTCCCGGATCCGGGGCGACGCGCCGTCGGCCCGGCAGGTCGGCGAACCAGTCGTCAGCGAGGAAGACCGGAACAACTGACCGGTGAACGGGAAGTGAATCGTGCCACCCGGACCGGGTCTTTCCGGCGCCGGGGTCGGGCCGAACGCGGGACCGGCGCAAACGTCGCCCGCACCCGAGAACGCACCCTAGGGGTAGGCCGCCGCGAGGATCAGGGGAGCGCCGGGGGCGTGCCGGTGTCCGCGGTGGGCATCGAATCCCTACGCTGGGCACCGTGACACTGATCGCGACCCAGTCGCTCACCAAGACGTACGGAGGTCGGGTCACCGCGCTCGCCGACCTCACCGTCGCCGTCGAGCCGGGGATCATCGGCCTGGTGGGCGCGAACGGCGCCGGCAAATCCACCTTGATCAAGATCCTGCTCGGCCTGATCACCCCGACCAGCGGTCAGGTCTCGGTGCTCGGCATCGACCCGACCGCCGACCCGGCGGCGGTCCGCGCCCGGGTCGGCTACATGCCCGAGCACGACTGCCTCCCGCCGGACCTGTCCGCCGCCGAGCTGGTCACCCACCTCGGTCGGATGAGCGGCCTGCCGCGTACCGCGGCCCGCGAGCGGGCCTCCGAGGCGCTGCGGCACGTCGGGCTCTACGAGGAGCGCTACCGCCCGGTCGGCGGCTACTCCACCGGCATGAAGCAGCGGGTCAAGCTGGCGCAGGCGCTGGTGCACGATCCCGACCTGCTGCTGCTCGACGAGCCGACCAACGGCCTCGACCCGGCCGGCCGGGACGCGATGCTGGCGCTGGTGCACCGCATCGGCACCGAGTTCGGCATCTCCGTGCTGGTCTGCTCGCACCTGCTCGGCGAGGTGGAACGGATCTGCGACACGCTGATCGCCATCGACGGCGGCCGGCTGCTGCGCGCCGACCACATCTCCGCGATGACCTCGGCCACCGACGTGCTGGCCGTGGAGGTCAGCGAGGGCACCGAGGAACTCGCCGCCCGGCTCGCCGCGCTCGACCTGCCGGTGGCGCGGGACGGCCGGCTGCTGCTCGTGCCGCTCGCCGACGACAGCACCTACGACCTGATCCTCGGCGCGGTCGCCGAGCTGAACCTGCCGCTGCACCGACTGGACCAGCGCCGGCACCGGGTGGCCGAACTCTTCGCCACGAGGGAGCTGTCCCATGCCTGAGCCGTCAACCACAGCGACGCGCCCCACGCCGACCGGTGTCATCCACGACATCGGCTACCAGCGCTACGAGGGTGCACGGCTGAGGCGCCGGCACGTCTTCGGTGCGCTCTACCTGCACGGGGTGCGCACCACGTTCGGGTTCGGGCGCAGCGCCAAGGCCAAGATCTTCCCTTGGCTGGTGGTCGGCATCGTCACCCTGGTCGCGGTGGCCCTGGCCGCCGTACGCAGCCAGATCGGCGAGCCGGTCGCCACGTACGCCCAGTTCGCCGACTCGATGAGTTGGCTGGTCCTCTTCTTCGTCGCGGTGGCCGCACCGGAGCTGGTCTCCCGCGACCTGCGCAGCGGCGTCCTGCCGCTGTACTTCTCCCGGCCGCTGCCCCGCTCCGACTACGCGTTGGCCAAGCTGCTGGCGCTGGTCACCGCGCTCTGGCTGCTGCTCGGTGGGCCGCAGCTGGTGATGTTCCTCGGTGCCGCGTTCACCACCAAGGAGGGCATGCGAGGGGTCTGGAACGAGCTGCTCGACCTGTTGCCCGGGCTGCTCTACGCCGGGCTGTGGGCGGTGGTCTTCGCCTCGGTCGGGCTGCTGGTCGCGTCGCTGACCGGCAAGCGCGCCTTCGCCGCCGGCGGCGTGGTCGCGGTCTTCCTGATGACCACCCCGATCGTGGGGGTGCTGAGCATCCTGCCGTCGCACACCGCCAACGAGCTGGCCGGGATCGCCTCACCCTCCACGCTGGTGCAGGGGGTGGGCATCTGGTCGCTGGGCGACCTGCTGGTCGAGGGCGATCCGGGCGAGATGATGATCGGCGGGTTCGGCCCGGTCTACGCCCTGGCCGCGGTGCTGCTGGTCGCCGGCGCGACCGCCCTCCTGCTGGCCCGCTACCGGAAGGTCGCCTCCTGATGAGCACGCTGAGCCTGACCGGGGTGTCCCGGTGGTACGGCAACGTGGTCGCCGTCAACGACATCAGCATGACGCTCGGCCCGGGAGTGACCGGGCTGCTCGGCCCGAACGGCGCCGGCAAGACCACGCTGCTGCACATGATGGCCGGGTTCCTATCCCCGTCGCGGGGCACGGTCACCCTCGACGACGAGCCGACCTGGCGCAACCCCGACGTCTACCGGCGGCTGGGGCTGGTCAGCGAGCGGGAGGCGGTGCAGAGCTACCTCACCGCGTACGAGTTCGTGCTGGCCAGCGCCAAGCTGCACCGGTTGGCCGACCCCGCGGCGGCGGCCCGGCGGGCCATCGACCTGGTGGAGCTGGAGTCGGCGCAGGACCGCCGGATCGGCACGTACTCCAAGGGCATGCGGCAACGGGCCCGGGTGGCCGCCGCGCTGGTGCACGACCCGCAGGTGCTGCTGCTCGACGAGCCGTTCAACGGCATGGACCCGCGCCAGCGGCTGCACATGATGCAGCTGCTGCACACCCTGGGCGACGCCGGCCGGACAATCCTGTTCAGCTCGCACATCCTCGAGGAGGTCGAGCAGGTCTCGGGCACGGTGCAGGTGATGGTGGCCGGCCGACTGGCGGCCTCCGGCGACTTCCGCACCATCCGCCGGTTGATGACCAACCGCCCGCACGTCTTCGCGGTGCGCTCCACCGACGACCGGGCGCTGGCCGTCGCGCTGATCGCCGAACCGTCGGTGAGCGGCGTCGAGCTGGACCGCACCGGCCTGACCGTGCGCGCTGGCGACTACGGTGCCTTCACCCGGGCGCTGCCCCGGATCGCACTGACCCGGGGCATCCGGGTGCGCCAGCTGGTGCCGTCCGACGAGTCCCTGGAGAGCGTCTTCTCCTACCTGGTGGAGGCCTGACATGTCGACCATTACCTGGATCACCGCGCGCGGCCTCTTCGGCCGGCGTCGGTTCCTGCTGCTGCTCCCGCTGCCGTTGGTGCTGCTCGGGCTGGCCGTGCTCTGCCGGTCGCTGGGCGTGGACCCGGGGGAGTGGGGCCCGCCGGTGCTGGTCGGCCTCGGGCTGGCCGTGGTGCTGCCGGTGGTGGCGCTGATCATCGGCACCGGTGTGCTGGGCGCCGAGATCGACGACGGCACGGTGGTGCACATCCTGACCAAGCCGTTGCCGCGCTGGCAGATCGTCCTGCCGAAGCTCGCGGTGGCCGCCGGGGTCAGTGCGGCCACCGTCGCGCTGCCGCTCTACGTCGCGGGCGTGCTGGCCGATTCGGTACGCCTCGGCCTGGCGCTCGCCGCCGCGGCGACGCTCGGCGCGCTGGCCTATTCGGCGCTGTTCCTCGCGCTCAGCCTGGTCACCCGGCGGCCGGTGCTCCTCGGCCTGGTCTACGTGCTGATCTGGGAGGGGCTGCTGGGCAACTTCGTCAGCGGCACCAAGGTGCTCTCCATCCAGCAGTACGTGATCGCCCTCGCCGACCGGCTCGCCCCCACCGGGCTGCTGGAGACCACGGTGTCGGTGCCGGTGGCGTCGGTGATGACCGCGCTCATCAGCATCGGCTTCACCGTGCTGGCCGTCGACCGCCTGCGCTCATTCAGCGTGGCCGGCGAGACGAGCTGAACCGGGTGCGAGGTGCTGTTCCGGCCAGCCACCGCCCGGCGGTAGGGCTGGCCGGATGGACCGGCAGGGGCGCCGCGGGCCAGGCTGGTGGGCGTGAGCGTCGAAGTGGAGCGGACGTCGTTGGCTGAGCCGTACTCCCGGAGCAGCCGGCCCTGGCTGACCAGCCTGGCCGTCGCCGGGCTGGCCTGCGCCACGGTCGCGACGGCCGCCCAGGGGAGCGGGCGGTTCCACTGGTGGGCCGGGTTCATCCTGATCCCGGGCGCCCTGATCGCGGCCAGCGGCGGGCCGCTGCTGGCCCGGCGCGGGGGCCCGGCCTTCGCCGGGTACGTCATCGCCTGCGTCGGCACGCTGGTGTTCGCGGTGGGCGCGCTGCTGATGTTCGGGGTGATGGGTCAGGGCTGGCCGGCGCTGGTGGTGCTGCCCTGCCTGGCGGTCGCCGGCACCTACCTGTGGCGGGCGGCCCACCCGTTGGCCCGTGGCCTGCACCGGGCGGTGGCCCTGCTCGCGCTCACCGGCGCGCTGCTCGGTCTGACCCTGCAACTGATCCGGGTGGATCTGATCCACCTGGAGACCGGCTGGTGGGGTGCGTTCCTGATGCTGGCCGGGGCGATCGTGTTGGGCAACGCCGTCGAGCTGACCCGGCACCGGATGCCGTACCGGCTCCAGGCGATCACCCTGCTGGTCGGCCCGGCGGTGGTGTCGTTCCTGCTCGGCCTGCGCTTCCTGCGCGGCTGGTGAGCTGTTAGGAAGGGCCCCTTCCTATACACCAGGCGTTAAGAAGGGGCCCTTCCTTGCGGCTCAGAAGGCGCAGGCGATGACGAGCTCCGTTGTGCGGTCGGGGAGCAGGTCGAGCTTGCCGATCCGGCCGGCCGCGCGCAGGTCGTCGGCGACCAGGGTGAGCTGGTCCAGCAGTGCCGCGGGGCCGAGTGCCTCGGCCAGCGGCACCTCCGCCTTCATCGACAGCTTCCGCTCCGACTTGGCCCGCCGCACCTGGCTCAGCGCGTCGCCGGCCAGCCGCAGCAGCGCCGGTTCGCCCGTCCCCTCGATCGTCCGGGCCACCTCGTGCGTGGTGGGCCAGGGCGCGCGGTGCACCGAGCCGTACCGCCACCAGGACCAGACCTCCTCGGTGACGTACGGCAGGACCGGGGCGAACAGCCGCAACTGCACCGACAGCGCCGAGGCCAGTGCGGCCCGGGCCGAGTCGGCCGCCGCGCCGGTGCTGTACGCGCGGTCCTTGACCAGCTCGATGTAGTCGTCGCAGAACCGCCAGAAGAACGCCTCGGTGGCCTGCAACGCCGCCGTGTGGTCGTAGGAGTCGAAGGCGTCGCCCGCGGCGGTGACCACGGTGGCCAACTCGGCGAGCATGGCCCGGTCCAGCGGCGCGGTCGCCGGGGTGCGCAGCGCGTCCGCGGCTCCCAACCCGAGCGCGAACTTCGACGCGTTGAGCAGCTTGGTGGCCAGCCGCCGGCCCACCTTGATCTGCGCCGGGTCGAACGCCAGGTCCATGCCGGGCTTGCCACTGGCCGCCCAGTAACGCACCGCGTCCGAGCCGTGCTGCTCCAGCAACGCCAGCGGGGTGACCACGTTCCCCTTGGACTTGGCCATCTTCTTGTGGTCCGGGTCGAGGATCCACCCGGAGAGCACGGTGTCCCGCCAGGGCAGCACCCCGTGCTCCAAGTGCGATCGGACCACGCTGTCGAAGAGCCAGGTCCGGATGATCTCCTGCCCCTGCGGGCGAAGGTCCATCGGGAAGACCTGGGCGAACAACTCCGGGTCGGTCTCCCAGCCACCGACGATCTGCGGGGTCAGCGACGAGGTGGCCCAGGTGTCCAGCACGTCCGGGTCGCCGACGAAGCCGCCCGGCCGGCCACGCTGCGACTCGTCGTAGCCGGGGGCCGGGTCGCTGGACGGGTCGACCGGCAGCGCGGACTCGTCCGGCGTGAGAGGCTGGGACCAGTCCGGCTCGCCAGCGTTGTCGAGCCGGTACCACACCGGCACCGGCACCCCGAAGAAGCGCTGCCGACTGACCAGCCAGTCGCCGGTCAGGCCGCCCACCCAGTTGTCGTAGCGGTGCTTCATGTGCGCCGGCACCCAGTGCAGTTCCTCGCCCCGGGCCAGCAGGGTCGCCCGCAGCTCGGCGTCCCGACCGCCGTTGCGCAGGTACCACTGCCGGGTCGAGACGATCTCCAATGGCCGGTCGCCGCGTTCGTAGAACTTGACCGGGTGGGTGATCGGGCGTGGCTCGCCGATCAGGTCACCCGCGTCGGCGAGCATGCCGACGATCTCCCGGCGAGCACCGTTGACGGTCTGCCCGGCCAGTGCCGCGTACGGCTGCGCCGGCACCCCGGCCGGCGGCTCGGGGAGCAGCCGGCCGTCCCGGCCGATCACCACCCGGGTGTCCAGCCGCAGCTCGCGCCACCAGGTCACGTCGGTCAGGTCGCCGAACGTGCAGACCATCGCGATGCCGGTGCCCTTGGCCGGGTCGGCCAGCGGATGGGCGTACACCGGCACCTCGACGCCGAACAGCGGGCTGCGCGCCGTGCCGCCCACCAGGTCGGCGTACCGCTCGTCGTCGGGATGACAGACCAGTGCCACGCAGGCCGGCAGCAGCTCCGGACGGGTGGTGTCGATGAGCACCTCCAGCCCGTCCGGCCCGGTGAACCGCAGCCGGTGGTAGGCGCCGGGCCGTTCCCGGTCCTCCAGTTCGGCCTGGGCGACCGCGGTGGCGAAGCCGACGTCCCACAGCGTCGGCGCCTCCGCCTGGTACGCCTCACCCCGGTGCAGGTTGCGCAGGAACGCCCGCTGGCTGGTCGCCCGAGCCACCCGGCCGATCGTGGTGTACGTCATCGACCAGTCCACGGAGAGCCCGAGCCTCCGCCAGAGCGCCTCGAAGGCCTGCTCGTCGACGACCGTCAGCCGCTCGCACAGCTCGATGAAATTGCGCCGCGAGATCGGGGTGGGGTCGCGGCGCGCCGCCTCGTCGATCGGGGTCGCCGGTGGCCGCCACACCGGGTCGTACGGCAACGCCGGGTCGCACCGCACCCCGTGCACGTTCTGCACCCGGCGCTCGGTGGGCAGGCCGTTGTCGTCCCAGCCCATCGGGTAGAAGACCGCCTTGCCGCGCATCCGCTGGTAGCGCGCCGTCGTGTCGGTGTGGGTGTACGAGAAGACGTGCCCCATGTGCAGCTCGCCCGATACGGTCGGCGGCGGAGTGTCGATCGAGTACACGTCGGCCCTGCGAGCGTTCCGCCTCGGCGCGTCTGACGTCGCGTCCGGGACCGGAACGGTCACCTTCGAGCGGTCGAACGCGTACGTGCCCTCCTCCTGCCACTGGCGCGCCCAGGTCTCCTCGAGCCCGTCCAGGGTCGGACGCTCGGGGACGCTGGCGCGGGCCGTCCTTGCCGTATCGGTCATCCTGCGATCGTAGGCAGGGGCCAACGGCCGGACCACGGGTTAACGCGCGTGCCACGATGGATTTCCTGCCGACGCCCCCGCTGAGCCCCGACGAGCTGCTCTGGAGCCGGCAACCGCTGCACGTCGACCGCTGGTGAGCCGACCGGCTTGTGCCGGCTGGCCACGTCAGCGGGCGACCGGGCCGTCCACCGGGCCCGAGGTGGCCAGCCGGATCCGCAGCCTCGGGTCGCTGCGGGCGTTCGCCCGCTCGAGGATCGTGGAGATCGGGGCGTAGAAGTTCCGCTCGTTCGGGTTGGTGCAGGCTCCCTGCCCCGGGTCGCCGTTCGAGAGGATGCCCAGCGCCTTGCCGTCGGCCTCGGTGAACAGCGGGCCGCCGCTGTCTCCCGGCCGGGCACAGATCCGGACGTCGATGCCGCCGCTGCTCTTGCCGGTGATCTCCCCGCACCGGGTGCCGGGCACGTAGCCGGCCCCGGCGCCGGAGTCGACGTACAGCTCACCGGCCTTCGGGGTGTACGCCGACCCGGTCGCGCAGACCACCCAACCGCTCTGGATGTCCTTCCACGGCACGTAGCCGGTGATCGGCACGTCCCGGCTGCCGCGGGTGGCGCACTGCTTGTTGTCCGAAACGCACCAGTAGTTGACCAGGCTGGGCCCCGCGGTGGCGCCCCGCGGGTACGCCCATCGGGAGAGCGCCCCGGTCTGGTACGGCATGATCGCGTAGTCGTACGGGTAGGCGTTCTCGGCCAGGGCCGGGCTCGGCGCCTCGACGTTCACCGGCACCTTCGGGCCGAGGAACTGGTGCCAGGTGCGGTCCACCTGCTGATGCCGTCCGCCGACGACGCAGTGCCCCGCGGTCAGCACGTACGCCTCGCGCACGCCGACGATCAGGTTGAAGCCGGTGGTGCAGCCGCCGACGGTGCCGTCGTCGCGCGGCACGTCCAGGCGGATGCCGCCGCGCATCGGCGCCTGCGGGCAGTAGCGCGGGTCGCACGCCTTCTGCACGCTGGTCGCCGGGGTCCGGGCCTGGGTCCGGGTCGGCACCCCGGCGGCGCGACGCGCCTCAGCCAGCCGCGGTTCGTCCGCCGCGATCCGGTCGCCGGTGAGCACCACGATCTCGTTGGCCTGTTGGTCCACCACCACGTCCGAGCCGGCGGACGCGTCGAGCGCGGCGGCGACACCGGCCGCGGCCTCGGCAAGCTGACTCAGCGTGTGCCGCACGGCGACCACCCGGACGTGCGTCCGGTCCGGTACGTCGGGCACAGCCGCCTGGACCGCCGCGACGTCGGTCGCTCCGACCGTGAGCACGCCGCCGGCCGCCTGGTCGAGCCACATGCCGCCGTACGAACGCGGGACCTGTTCGGTCAGCCGGGCGGCGAGGGGCGCGGAGAGTTCCTGGAGGGCGAGCCGCCGGGCCGCCTCGGCCGCGGAGATCCCGTAGCGACCCCGCAGGTACTCGACCGATGCGGGCGCCGCCTGAGCCACCACCCTGGACGGTCGGGCGCGCACCGGCCCGGAGGTGGGGTTCGGCTCCGACTCGGGCTCCGTCTGCCGCGCGGGCGCGGCTCCACCGGAGGCGGTCGCGCCGGGTGGCGCGGTCGGTCCGCTGGTTGTCGCGCTGCCCAGCCCTTCCTCGGCCGCGGCGGCGGTCACCGCGGGGCGCTCGGCCCCGTCCGCGGTGGTCACCGCGACGGCGGCCCCGATCAGGCCGGCGACGGCCAGCCCAGCCACGATCATGCGTCCCCGTGTGCGCACCCCGTGCCCTCCCCGTGCGTTCGGTGGTGCCGGACCGGAAGAAACCAGTCGTCGTCGCCGGCCGCACCGGGCAGGGCGAGACCGACGAGCCGTGATTGTAGCTACAGCAGCGATTCCCGCCACTGCCGATGCAGGGCGGCGTACCGGCCACCGGCGTCGGCGAGCTGGCCGGGCGGACCGTCCTCGACGACCCGCCCGCCGTCGAGGACGAGCACCCGGTCGGCGGTCTCCACGGTGGAGAGACGGTGCGCGATCACCAGCGCCGTACGGTCCCGCAGGATGGTGCCGAGCGCGCGCTGCACCAGCCGCTCGGTCGGCACGTCCAGCGAGGACGTCGCCTCGTCCAGGATCAGGACGGTCGGATCGGCCAGGAACGCCCGGGCGAACGCGACCAGCTGCCGTTGGCCGGCGGAGAGCCGACCACCGCGCCGGTGCACCTGGGTGCCGTACCCCTCGGGCAGCGCGGCGATGAACTCGTGCGCGCCGATCGCCCGGGCGGCGGCCTGCACCGCGGCGTCGTCGGCGTCCGGCCGGCCGAACCGGATGTTCTCCGCCACGGTGCCGCTGAACAGGTGGTTCTCCTGGGTCACCAGCACCACCGCGCGGCGGAGATCGACGTCGCTCACCTCGCGCAGGTCGATCCCGTCCAGCCGGACGGCGCCGGCGTCCGGGTCGTGGAACCGGGCCACCAGCTTGGCGATGGTCGACTTGCCCGCGCCGGTCGGCCCGATCAGCGCGACGGTCTGCCCGGCCGGCACGGTCAGCTCCAGTCCGGTGAGGATCGGGGTGTCCGCGCGGTAGCCGAAGGAGACCGCCCGGAAGGTCAGCTCGCCGCGGCCGGCGCCGGTCGGCAGCGGCACCGGCCGGGCCGGCTCGGCGACCGCCGACCGCTCGTCCAGCACCCCCGCCAGCTTCTCCAGAGAGGCGGTGGCCGACTGGAGCGAGTTGTAGAACTGGCTGAGCTCCTGCATCGGCTCGAAGAAGCGGCGCAGGTAGAGCAGGAACGCGGCGAGCACCCCCACCTCGGTCCGCCCGCCGAGCACCCGCCAGCCGCCGTAGCAGAGCACCACCGCCACCGTGACGTTGCCGATCAGCTTGATCGCCGGGGAGTAGGTGGCGATCAGCCGGAAGGCGTGCAGGCTGGTCGACCGGTAGTCCTCGCCGAGCGCCACGAAGATCCGCTGGTTACGCGGCTCCCGGCGGAACGCCTGCACCGCCCGGATGCCCCGCATCGACTCGACGAAGTGCACGATGACCAGCGCGACCGCCTCGCGGGTCCGGCGGTAGGCGCTGGCGGACGCCTGAGCGAACCAGCGCGAGAGCCAGAACAGGAACGGGAAGGCGAGCAGCGTCACCGCGGCCAGTGGCAGGTCCAGCCAGAGCAGGATGGCGGCCACCGACAGGATCGACAGCCCGGCGAGCACCAGGCTGTCGATCCCGCCGTCGACCAGCTCGGCGATCGAGTCGAGGTCACTGGTGAGCCGGGAGACCATCCGGCCGGAGGTGTACCGCTCGTGGAAGCCCACCGACAGCCGCAGGAAATGCCCGAACACCCGCTTCCGCAGGTCCAGCAGGACGGCCTGGCCGATCCGGGCGGACAGGGCGAGGAAGCCGCGCCGGGCCGCGTACTCGGTCACGGCGGCGGCGGCGAACGCCACGGCGACGGCGGCCAACGGGCCGGGGTTGCCGGCCCGCAGCGGCGCGATGGCCCGGTCGATGCCGATCATGACCAGGTACGGGCCGGCCATCGCGGCGGCGTTCTGAGCCAGCAACAGGCCGACCGCGGCGGCGATCCGCCTCCGGTGCGGGCGGAGCAGATCGGCCAGCAGTGACCGGCTGAGCCGGCGCAGCCGGGCCACCGCCTCGGGGGTGCTCTCCTCGGCCTGGCTCCGGTCGGCCTCCGGGTCGGTGGCCGTCCCGCGCCAGCGGGTCAGCTCCGGCTCCTCCCCGGGCGGATCGGCCTGCTCCGGCACGCTCACGAACGCACCAGCCCCCGTCCGTCCGCAGTGGGCGCCGTGGACGCGGCCGGCCCGGCAGCTCCGCCCGGCGGTGGCTGCGCGGCCGGCGGCTCGGCGGCCAGCAGGGCCCGGTAGGCCGGCACGGTGGCCAGCAACTCGGAGTGCCGGCCGATCGCGGTGATCCGCCCGCCGTCGAGCAGGGCGACCCGGTCGGCCAGCGCGATCGTCGACGGCCGGTGCACCACCAGCAGCGCGGTGCTGTTCCGCAGCACCCGGCGTAGCGCCGCCTCGACCAGGGCCTCGGTGTGCACGTCGAGGGCGGACAGCGGGTCGTCCAGCACCAGCAGCGCCGGGCGCCCGAGCACCGCCCGGGCCAGCGCCAGCCGCTGGCGTTGGCCGCCGGAGAGGGACAACCCCTGCTCACCCACCCGGGTGGCCAACCCCCACGGCAGGTCGTACGCGAAGTCGGCCTGGGCCAGCGCGAGGGCGGCGCGGACCTCGTCGTCGCCGGCGTCCGGGCGCCCCAGGGTGAGGTTCTCCCGGACCGACATGGAGAAGAGCGTCGGCTCCTCGAACGCCACCCCGACCAGTCGGCGCAGCGAGTCGAGCCGCAGCTCGCGCAGGTCGTGCCCGTCCAGGGTGATCCGGCCGCCGGTCACCTCGTGCAGCCGGGGCACCAGGGAGAGCAGCGTGCTCTTGCCGGAGCCGGTGGCGCCGACCAGCGCCAGCGTCTCGCCCGGCTCGATGGTGAGGTCGATCTCGCGCAGCACCGGCGTGGTCGTGCCCGGGTAGCGGAACGCGACCCGTTCGAAACGGAGTCGACCGTGGACCGCGTCGCGGGGCAGGGCGCGCGCGCCGGGGGCGTCCACGATCTGCGGCGGGGTGTCCAGCACCTCCTGGATCCGGTCGGCGGCGGTGGCCGCCTCCTGGCCGTTGGCGATGATCCAACCCAGTGACTGCACCGGCCAGATGAGCATCAGTTGGAGGCTGACGAACGCGACCAGCTCGCCGATGGTGAGCGCCCCTTGCGCGGCGGCGGCCGCCCCGGCCACCAGCACCACGCCGAGAGTCAGGTTGGGCACCAGGTCGAGCAGCGCCGCGGTGTTGGCCAGCAGCCGCCCCTTGCCCACGCCGGTGTCGTGCAGCGTCCGTGCGCCGCCGGCGAAGCGGGCGGCCAGCTCGACCCCCCGGCCGTACGCCTTCATGGTGCGCAGGCCCTGCGCGGTCTCCTCGACCAGGGTCGCCACGTCACCCTGCTGGTCCTGCATCCGGCGGGACGCGGCGTGGTAGTGCCGGCCGAACCGGCGGCTGATCAGCAGCAGCGGGACCGCGCTGGCCGCCACCAGCAGGCCGAGCGTCGGGTGCAGGCGGAACAGCAGCAGCACCACCACCAGGTAGGTGACCAGGTTGAGCACCAGGAAGAAGACGCCGAAGGAGAGGAACCGCCGGATCACCGAGAGGTCGCTGGTGATCCGGGAGAGCAACTGGCCAGACTGCCAGCGGTCGTGAAAGCTGGTCGGCAGGCGTTGCAGGTGTGCGTAGACGTCGGCGCGCAGCGCCGCTTCCATGCCCACCGCCGAGGAGGACTGCACCCAACGGCGGATGAAGATGAGCACCGCCTCGGCCACGCCGAGCAGCAGCGCCAGGCCACCGAGCTGGAGCAGGCCGGCGGAATCGTGCCGGGCCACCGGCCCGTCCACCACCCGCTGCACCACCAGCGGTACGGCGATCCCGGCCGCGGTGCCGGCGAGCCCAGCGACCAGCAGCCAGGCGAACTCGGTGGCGTACGGGCGCAGGTAGCGACGCAGCCGCCAGAGGTTGTGCACGGGGTGGGGGCCCGAGGCGACCCGGGCGGCCGGGTCGCCGTCGCTCTCCACAGGCACTACCCGACGGTAGCGTCAATGGGTGTCGATGCTTGTGTCAGGTTGTTGTCAACCGCCGCTCATGACCGAGAAGCCACTTCTTCACGTCCAGCCCCCAGCGGTAGCCACCGAGCGTGCCGTCGGTCCGCAGCACCCGGTGGCAGGGCACGAACAGTGCCACCGCGTTACGGGCGCAGGCGGCCGCGGCGGCCCGCACCGCCGGCGGACGGCCGGCCAGCGCGGCGTACCCGGTGTAGGTGACCGGGCTGCCCGGTGGGACATCGCGCAGCACCTGCCAGGCGTGCGCCATGAACTCACCGCCGGTGCTCTGCCGTACCGGCACCGCGTCGATGGCGGTGAGGCCACCGTCCAGGTAGGACCGGACGGCCCCGCTGACCGGGCCGAGGTCGGCCCGCGGTCGAAGTGGCGCCCGCAGGGTGGGGTGGACCAGGGGCAGCAGTGCCGCCGGGTCCGGGGTGAAGCCGGCGGCCCGGACGTCACCGTCCGGACCGGCGAGGATGCTCAGCGGGCCGGTCGGTGTGCTCAGCACGGTGCTGTCGATGCTCATGCCGCTCTCCAGAGTCTGATCGTGGCGTAGGACCGCCAGGGGCGCCAACGTTCGGCGTACGCGTCGAGGGTCTTCGCGGTGTCCGGCAGGCCGAGCGCGGCCGCGCCGCGTCGGACCGCGAGGTCGGTGGGTAGCAGGACGTCCGGGTCGCCGAAGGCGCGCATGGCCAGGTAGCCGGCGGTCCAGGGGCCGATGCCGGGCAGCGCCAGCAGTCGCCGGACGGTCTCCTCCCGGTCGCCGCCCGAGGCCAGGTCCAGCTGCCCGTCGGCTACGGCCCGCGCCAAGGCGCGCACCGTCTCCCGCCGCCCGACCGGCATGCCGAACCCCTCATCCGGCACTCCCAGCATCTCCTCGGCACTGGGAAACCCGCGGAGACTCCCCGGCTGGTCACCATCGTGTCGATCACGAGGTTGACCGGCGGTTCGATCTCCGTCCGGCCCGCCGATCCCATGATCGAGGCGGTCGCGGGCGGCCAGCAGGCGGGTGAGGGTGGTGCGGGCGGAGGTGACCGAGACCTGCTGGCCGATGATGGCGCGGACCGCCAGCTCGAAGCCGTCCACCGCACGGGGGACCCGGATGCCGGGTTCGGCGGCGACGGCCGGGGCGAGCGCCGGGTCGGCCGCGAGCGTGGCGTCGATGGCGACCGGATCCGCGTCCAGGTCGAGCAGCCGGCGGCAACGGGCCACCGCCGGCGCCAGGTCGCGCAGGTCGGCCAGGCGCAGCGTCGCCGCCACGTGCCCGTCCGCCGGGGTCAGCGCCACCTGGCCGGCGCCGTGCGGCAACCGCAACCCCCGGTGGTACGTCCCGTCGCGGACCTCCTCCACTCCGGGCAGCGCCCGCACCGAGAGGAAGTCCAGCAGCGCCCGGGCGTGCAGCGGCGCACGGTACGCCAGACGGAGCGTCAGCGTTCCCGCCCCGACCGGCGCCTGGTGCCGGCCACGAGCCGCCCGCAGCTCGGACGGGGCGATCGCGTACACCTCGCGAACCGTGTCGTTGAACTGCCGCACGCTGCCGAAGCCGGCGGCGAACGCGATCTCGGCCATCCCGAGGCCGGTCGTCTCGATCAGGATCCGGGCGGTCTGCGCCCGCTGGGCCCGGGCCAGCGCGAGCGGCCCGGCGCCCATCTCGGCGCGCAGCATCCGGTGCAGGTGCCGCTCGGTGTAGCCGAGCCGGGCGGCCAGCCCGGGGACGCCGTCCCGGTCGACCACCCCGTCGGCGATCAGCCGCATCGCCCGGCCGACCACGTCGGCGCGGACGTCCCACTGGGGCGAGCCGGGTGCGGCGTCCGGCCGGCAGCGTCGGCAGGCGCGCAGCCCGGCGCCCTGCGCCGCGGCGGCGGACGGGAAGAACCGGACGTTCTGCCGCTTGGGCGTGGTCGCGGGGCAGGATGGCCGGCAGTAGATCCCGGTCGACGTCACGCCGGTGTAGAACCAGCCGTCGAACCGCTGGTCACGGCTGTCCACGGCCCGGTAGCACCGCTCGAAGTCCATCTCCACGTCACCGATGATGCCCCCCTCCTCGGGCGATCGGCTGGCGGAAATCGGACGTCAGCGTGCACCAGCAAGGAAGGGCACCTTATTAACGCCTGGTGCATAGCAAGGGCCCCTTGTTAACAGCCGGCCGGCGGCGGGGGCGCCGTGGCGCTGGCGGCTCAGCGGCGGCGCCGATGAGGCTGGCCGGATCGGGTCGGCTGGCCGGATCGGGTCGGCTGGCCGGATCGGGTCGGCTGGCCGGACAGCAGGGCCGACCGGAACACACCGTCCGGGTCGTACCGCTTCCACAGCCGTCGTACCCGGGCACCGGTCTCACCGGGGTAGATCCGGGCGAACGCCGCCGGGTCCGGTCGGCTCTCGAAGTTGACGTAGGCGCCGTCGGCGCGGCCGGCGGCGCCCCGCCAGGCCGCGTCCAACACCGCGCCGCCCTGCGGTGGGAACACCGAGGCGATCACCAGGATGTTCTGGTGCCGATGCGGGTAGGCGGTCGCTTCCGGGGCGACGTCGTTGACCGCTCCGCCCACCGAGCGGAGCTGGATCACCGCCCGCCCCGGTCCGGTGACCGCCCGCGTCGCCGCCCGCGCACCGGCGTCGCCCAGCTCGGTGAACAAGCCGTTGGTGGTCGTGCCCCGCTGCTGCCCGACGTTGGGGTGCAGGTGCGCGGTCGGCACCAGGGTCGGGTAGGGCAGCAGGTCGGTCCGGTGTTCGAGCACCTTCCCGATGGCCAGCAGTGGCTCGACCAGGGGCCGGGCCCGGCGCAGGCTCTCGGCGGCCACCACGGCGGTGATGGACATGAGGGCCGAGCGTCCCTCCGGGAACAGCACGGCGGCCGCGGACAGCTCCCGGGGGGCCTGCGCCAGGTAACCCGCCCACTCCCGAACGGTGCGGCCGTCGGGGTGCGCCTCGATGACGAGCTGCGCCACCCCGACGTTGCGCTGCTCGGTGGCCTCGATCTCGAACGCCACCACGATCCCCGCCCCGGCGCCGGCGCCCCGGACCAGCCAGAACAGCTCCGGCTCGTGCTCCGCGTCCGCGCGCACCAGCGTGCCGTCCGCGAGCACCACCTCCACGGCGCGGACCCGGTCGATGGTGAGGCCGTAGGAGCGGACCAGCCAGCCGACGCCACCGCCGGTGGCCAGGCCGCCGACGCCGACGTTGCCGTGGTCACCCGAGCTGATCACCAGGCCGTACGGGGCGAGCGCCGCCGCGACGTTCGCCCAGCGGGCGCCGGCCTCGATCCGGACCAGCCCGGACCGTTCGTCGAGAACCTGGACCCGGTTGAGCATGGACAGGTCGATGACCAGGCCACCGTTGTTGGAGGAGGCGCCGGAGAGACCGTGTCCGCCGCTGCGGACGGCGATCGGCAGCCGTTGCTCGCGCGCGTAGCGGATCGCGGCGACCACCTGCGCGGCGTTCTTCGGCAGCAGGACGCCGGCCGGCGACGCCGTGGTGGTGTACGTCGAGCGCAGCTGCGCGTACCTGCGGTCGCCGGGTGTGACGATCTGTCCGGTGAGCGAGTCGGGCACCCGGGCCAGGGTGCGGCTCATCGCTGCCCCTCGCGCACCTGCACGCCGGCCGTCGGTACGACAGGCGGGTCGAGGCTCAGGCCGGAGGCGGGCCGGTGTCCGTGATCGGTCATGGTTCAAGGGTGGGCGGTCGTACCGGCCCCGGCAAACCAGGGTCGGCTGCTGATCCGGTTCGCCGGGAGGCGGGAGCGCGCAGGCTCGGGCAATAGCGCGCGATGGTGACCGGGATCTCGGACCGACTGCTCGCCCGGCGGCTCAAGGACGTGGAGAGCGATGGGTCGATTGAGCGGATCGTGCTGACGGACGTCCAGGCAGATCCGCTACGCCCCGAGCGGACGGGGTGGCGGACGACGACGGCCGGCCGGTCAGATCGAGCAGGAAGACTGGCCCGATCTGACCGGATCTGATCAGCTCGCTCGGCTCGGCACCCCGGGCGGGCCGGGCGGACTCGGCACGACCGTCGGACTCGCCAAGGCCGGCACGCCGGGCGGGCCGGGCACACCGGGCCCGCCGGGCGGACCGGGCACGGGCGTCGGACTCGCCGTTCCCGGCACGCCGGGCGGGCTCGGCGCGACCGTCGGACGCGCCGGGGTCGGCACGACGTCCGGCCCGGGCGGGGTCGGCACGACGTCCGGCCCGGACGGGGTGGGGGCGGGCAGGGTGGGCCGGACCGAAGGGCTCGTCGGGCTGGGCGCGGCCGGCCGGGGTTGGTCCGACCCGGTCCCGGCGAGAGCGAACGGGGCGGCGATCAGGACGACCGCGAGGGTGCCCACCGCCCCCATGGTCACCGTGGCCCGGCGCCGGTTGCGTACCCGCCGTTCCGCTCGGCTCAACTGGTCATGCACGATCGGTGCCTCCTCGGCCAGGTCGGTGAGGGTGGAGCGGATGAGGTGCTCGAAGGGATCGGTCATCGCCGTACCTCCAGCATTTCGACCTCCGGCAGCAGCTCCCGCAGCCGGCTGACGGCCCGGTGGGTACGGCTGCGCACCGTGCCCACCGAGCAGCCGAGCAGCTCAGCCACCCGTGCTTCGGGCAGGTCCTCGTAGTAGCGCAGGACCACCACCGTCCGCTGCGCCGGTGGCAGGTGGCGCAGTGCGGCGCGCATCGCCAACCGCACGTCCGACCCGCCACTCGGATCGGCGCCCACCGGCTCGTCCGCCGGGTTGAGCGGCGTCTCCCGCCACCGCCGAAGTCGCCGCCACCAGCTGATCTGCTCGCGGTACATCACCACGCGCAGGTATCCCTCGGGGTCGGCGTGCCGGATGGTCCCCCACTTCGGGATGGTCCGTGCCAACGCCGACTGGAACAGGTCCTCGGCGGCGTTGCGATCCCCGGTCAGCAGGTACGCGACCCGCATCAACGCCGGAGTCCGGCTGGCGACGAACTCGGCCAACCGGGCGCGCTCGTCCTCGTCCACCCACCACCTCGTTTCGTTGTCACCCGTACAGACGCCCCAGGTCATCCTCGCTATCCATGATCCGAGCGGCTTTTCCGCCCGAAAGTGTCGGTCGTGACGGCTAACGTTCGGCCACCAACTCAAGAAGGGGTGCGGTGATGGGGAGCGTGGCGGGTCGGGCGGCGGCATCGACACGGGACGCGTTCCCGCCGCTGCCCCGCGCGGTGGTGCAGTCCTTCTACCGCCGGATGCGGGCCGTGGCGCCGGCCGCCGTCGGCGCGATCGAGCGGGACCGGGCGGCCGACACCGAGCGGGCCTTCGCCGACACCGCCTGTGGCCGGCTGGCTCGCTCGCTCGACGACGCGGGCCTGCGTGCGTTGGGCATGTGGACGCACCACTGGTGCATGCGCTTCTACGACGACGACACGAGGGTCGGCCGGCGGCTGGTCCGGGAGATCGCCGTCCGGCCGGGGCTGGGCTGGACGGGCGACGAGGTGCGCTGGATGCTGCGCGAGTCGGTCTGGGCCGGCCCGGCCGCCGCCGAGCGGTTCACCCTGCCCCGCGCCGCCGCCGCGCAACTGCGCCCGGAGGACCGGCCGTTCGGGGAGCTGCCCCCGGGTCACTGGCCGGAGCGCGAGGCGGCTGAGAGCCAGCGCGCCGCCGACCCGGTTGAGGGCCATCCCAATGGGACGGAGTCAAGCCGCCTGGCCGAGTTCGGTCCGTCCGCCGAGCCCGCGTCGGACCGGGTTGCCGGCAGCGAGCCGACCGGAAGGGTCGCCGGGGCGATGGCCGTGGTGCCCCGTCAGCGACGCGCTGGCTGAGTGGGTGGGCGTCCTGCTGGCCTGGCCGGCACCGGGCGTCGGCGCCGGGCGGGGTGATCGACCGGCGGCCCGCTGCGGCAGGATGAGAGCCGTCCCGCACCGACGGAAGGACCCACATGCCCGCCAGCGAACCGACCATCCTCGCCACCAGCATGGGTTTCTTCCGGGGCGACCGCGGTCCCACCGACCTGCGCCCCGGCCCGGTGTTCGAGCTGGCCGCCGAGCTGGCCGACGCCGGCCCGCAGCCGCGCATCTGCTACCTCGGGCAGGCTGTCGGGGACCAGCCCACCTCGTTCACGGCCATCTACGGCGCGTTCGCCGACACCCGTTTCCGGCTGTCGCACCTTGCCCTGTTCCCGATGCCGAACGTCGAGGACGTCCGCGCCCACCTGCTCGCCCAGGACGTGATCTGGGTCGGCGGCGGTAGCGTGGCCAACCTTGTCGCATTGTGGCGGGTGCACGGGCTCGACGAGATCCTGCACGAGTGCTGGCAGGCCGGCGTGGTGCTGGGCGGCGTCTCCGCCGGCTCGATCTGCTGGCACGTGGGTGGCGCCACCGACAGCTTCGGCCCGCGGCTGCGCGGCTTCACGGACGGCCTGGGCTGGCTGCCGTACGGCAACGGGGTGCACTACGACAGTGAGGGCCAGCGGCGACCGCTGATGCACGAGCTGGTCGGCGACGAGACGTTGCCGACCAGCCACTGCACCGACGACGGGGTCGGGCTCGTCTACCGGGGCACCCGACTGGTCGAGGCGGTCGCCGACCGCGAGGGCGTCTCGGCGTACGAGGTCAGCCGCGGCGCGGACGGCAGCGTCCGGGAGGCGGTCATCGCCCCACGCCTGCTCGGCTGAAGGCCGGCCGGCGCCCCACTGGCTCGGGTCGGCCCGAGTCGAAAACCGAGCCGCGTGGACCGGTCCGTCCAGCACCGGCGTAAGCTGGCCCGTCGTGAGTCTCACCATCGGCATCGTCGGCCTGCCCAACGTCGGCAAGAGCACGCTTTTCAACGCGTTGACCAAGAACGACGTGCTGGCGGCGAACTACCCGTTCGCCACCATCGAGCCCAACGTCGGCGTGGTCGGGCTGCCCGACGAGCGGCTGGGCGAGCTGGCCGAGATCTTCTCCTCGCAGAAGGTGTTGCCGGCGCCGGTGTCGTTCGTCGACATCGCCGGCCTGGTCCGCGGCGCGTCGAAGGGGCAGGGCCGGGGCAACGCCTTCCTGGCCAACATCCGGGACGCCTCGGCGATCTGCCAGGTGGTGCGGGCCTTCTCCGACCCGAACGTGGTGCACGTCGACGGCAAGATCTCCCCGGCCGACGACATCGAGACGATCAACACCGAGCTGATCCTCGCCGACCTGCAGACCCTGGACAAGGCGCTGCCCCGGTTGGAGAAGGAGGCCAAGCTCCGCAAGGACCGCCTGGCCGCGGTCGCCGCCGCGAAGGCCGCCATCGAGGTGCTCGACGGCGGCACCACCCTGTACTCCGGGGCCGCCGCCGCCAAGATCGAGCTGGAGCACCTGCGCGAGCTGCACCTGCTCACCACCAAGCCTTTCCTGTACGTCTTCAACGTCGACGAGGCCGAACTGGCCAACGAGGCGTTCCTCGACGAGCTGCGCGCCCTGGTCGCCCCCGCCGAGGCCGTCTTCATGGACGCCAAGATCGAATCTGAGCTGGTGGACCTGCCCGAGGAGGAGGCCCGCGAGCTGCTGGAGTCGATCGGGCAGAACGAGCCCGGCCTCAACCAGCTCGTCCGGGTCGGCTTTCGGACCCTCGGGCTCCAGACGTACCTGACCGCCGGCCCCAAGGAGGCGCGGGCCTGGACCGTCCCGGTCGGCGCCACCGCGCCGGAGGCCGCGGGTGTCATCCACTCCGACTTCCAGCGCGGCTTCATCAAGGCCGAGGTGGTCTCGTACCACGACCTGGTCGAGCACGGTTCGATGGCGGCGGCCAAGGCTGCGGGCAAGGTCCGCATCGAGGGCAAGGAGTACGTCATGCAGGACGGCGACGTGGTGGAGTTCCGCTTCAACGTCTGAATCCGGCCTGTTAACGCAGGTCAGGCGGTTGCCTCGTGAGCAACCGAGGCCGGCTCCGGAATGCTGGGCGTTCGTCCGGGTACCTGCCGACCGTGACCTTCTCGATCGCCGCACGGTGTCCGCGTACCGGCCAGCTCGGGGTGGGAGCCCTGACGGCCAGACCGGCGGTCGGCAAGCTCGTCGCACACGTTCACTCCGGCGGTGGTGCGGTGGCAACCCAGGCCACCTCCAACCCGTTCCTGGCCTACGACGGCCTGCCGATGCTCGGCGAGGGCCGCTCGCCGCAGGAAGTCCTGACCGAGCTGCTGGCCCGGGACCCGGGTCGGGAGGTGCGGCAGGTCGGGATGGTCGACCGTCAGGGTCGTTCGCACGCCTTCACCGGCAGCCGGACGAGCGACTGGGCGGGGCACCGCACCGGGCCGGGTTACGCGGTGCAGGGCAACCGCCTGGTTGGCCCGGAGACCCTCGCGGAGATCGTCCGGGTGTTCGAGGACAGCCGGGAACTCGACCTGGCTGAGCGGCTCGTGCTGGCCGTCGGGGCCGGCGAGGAGAGCGGTGGTGACCGGCACGGCGCGCGGTCGGCGACCGTGACGGTGATCGGCGATCAGCCGTACCCGCTCTCGGACGTGCGGGTCAACGACGCCGAGCATCCGGCGCGGGAACTACGCCGGTTGTACGGCGTCTTCCGGGAGCAAGTGCTGCCGACCATCCGGGGGCTGCCCACCCGCGACGACCCCATGGGCGAGTCCGCTCGGCAGGCGCTCGGGGCGCAGATGGGGCAGCAGACACCGTCAAACGCCGTCAACCGGGCAGCAACGAGCGCAATCCGCGACGCCCTGTGAGCGGGCGCTACAGCTCGGACCAGACGCCCAGTTCGTTTCCGCTGGGGTCGGTGAAGTGGAACCGCCGGCCACCCGGGAACTCGTACGGCCCGTTCACCACCTGACCGCCGGCGTCCTTCACCGCCTGCACGGACCGGTCCAGGTCGGTCGAGAAGAGGAGCACGAGCGGGCCGCCCGTCCGGACCTCCTGGTCGGCCCGCAGACCGCCAACCTCGGCTGCGGAGTCGCCGTGCGCGCTGCGGATGCCGGCGTACCCCGGCCCGTAGTCGTTGAACTGCCAGTCGAACGCTTCGGCGTAGAAGCGCTTGGCCTGTTCGAGGTTGGTGACCGTGAGCTCCACGTAGTCGATGGCGTGGTGGCGGTGCGGCGATGACTCAGACATGCCCGCATTCTGCGCGCCGGGTACGACGCTGCGGGCGGGTGACGCTCTCCCTCACGCATCCTGTGCAGTCAACCGGTGGTCAGTGGCGGACGGCTTCCGCCGCACCAGCGCGAACCCGGCGGCGATCAGGCCGAGGGTCACGATCGCCGTGGCGCAGACCAGCAGCGTCGGGCGGGCGCCGATGGCGCCCACGAGCGGGCCGCCGAGCATGGTGCCCAGCGGCACCGCCAGCACGAGGATGGCGCCGTTCGCCGCCAGCACCGCCGGCAGTTGTGTGGTGGACGTGCTGCGCTGGAACAGCGCCATTGAGGTGGACAGGTACGGCGCCCAGATCAGTCCCGCCAGGGCGAAGGCGGGCAGCGAGAGGCCGATGGGTGCGCTCAGGCCCAGCGGCAGCATGGCAATGCCGAACCCGACGACGATGCCGATGGTGGTGGACCGTAGCGGCCAGCGGTGAAGGTAGCCCGCAACCAGACCTCCGGCGAGACCGCCGATGCCGAACGCGGTGTAGTACGCGCCGAGCAGCGTCGCGGAGGCGTGCAGGTCGTCGGTGATGTGGATCGGCATCGCCACGTACACCGGTCCGAAGAGGAAGAAGAACCCGAGGCTCAGCACCAGCAGGCCCAGCAGGGCTGGGTTCTGGCGGATGACCGCGAAGCCGGCCGTTCGCGAAGCGCCGCGCTCGGACCGTGCGGGTCCGCCGTTGGGGGGGAGGGCGAGACGGTACGTGAGGGCCAGCGCGGCGAAGGTGGCGGCGTCGATGGCGATGACCCACACCGGCCCCGTCCAGCTGATCAGGATGCCCGCCAGTGGCGGACCGACGATGGTGGCGAACCCTCCGATGGTGGTGAGTACGGCGTTGGCCGGCAGATGGTGTCGCCGCGGCAGCAGCTCGGCGATCAGGGTGAACCGGCCGGCGGAGCCCCACGAGTGCAGTAACGCCGACGCGGCCAGCAGGACCACGTACAGCCCGATGGTGAGCACGCCGGCGACGTGTGCGAGGGGGATCGCCGCGAGTGCGGAGGCCCGCAGGATCGCGTCCCATCCGGCGAGCTGCGCGCCGCCGCGCCCGCGCAGCAACCGGCCGAAGAGGGCCGTCCCGGCCGCGCTGGGCAGGGTGTACGCCGCCATGGCCAACGCGATCCAGGTGCCCCGCTGATCATGCGGGGCGAGTTGGATGGCGAGCCAGGTCACCGCGACGACCGCCATGCCGTCGCCCAACGCGGAGACGGCCAGCCCGGGCAGGATGCGCCGGAGCTGAGGGTGACTGAGCACCGGCCAGTACGGCGAGGAGCGCGGGAAACGGGCGGCGTCCGTTGGCATGCTGCCAGCTCAGCCGGCGCGGGCCCGGCAGATCAAGTAAGACTGCTGGCAGCAGAATCAGCCGAGCGCGAAAGGTTCGAACTACCGGTCCGGGTGGACGTCCTCGGCGCGCGGCCGGTCAGGGCGCTCGTCTGCTTCGGGTGCGGTGTCGCCGCCGAGCAGTACCCCTCGTAGTCGATTGTTCTCGCGCTTGGCGCGACGGGCCCGACCGGTACCGGCGACGATGCTGCAGATCCAGCCGAGCGGCACCAGCACCCGGCCGATCGTATGGGCCCTGCCGTGCGCGTTTCCCTGGAGGATCCAACCGACAACGAACAGGCCGAGCGCCAGCGCCAGGAGAGCCCGTTCGACTCGTTTGGTCATCATGGGCACCCGCTTCCGCTGACGGAGATCGACCCCGGCCCCTCGGTGACAGGTCGTCGTGCCCACAGTGACACAGCCACGCCCATGCCCTCGGGGGCCGGAGTCGATCAACCGCTGCTACTCCGCCCGGTAGACGGAGATGTGCGCCGGGCTGTCGGCCTGGAACGGTCGTCGGTGCCAGTCGGCGTACCGCTCGGTGAGCCGGAGCCCTGCCTGCTGCGCCATCTCGTCGATCTGGTGCGGCCAGGCGTACCGCATGGCGAACGGCTTCAGGTGCACACCGTCCGCGTCGAACGTGATCGTCTGCCGGATGAACCGCTGCGCAGGCCGGTCGTACCGGTGCAGTCGGATCGTCGCGGAGTCCTCGGTCACGGCACGTACCTGCACCTGCTCGTCCGAGTCGAAGCTGCGCGGGTCGGGCACGAACGTCTCGATGACGAACGCGCCGCCGGGCGACAGCACCCGGGCGACGTTGCGGAAGCAGTCCGCCTGCCGCTCGGCGTCCACCAGGTTGAACAGCGTGTTGAAGACCAGGTACGCGAGTCGGAATTCACCGGCCACCGGCACGTCCGCCATGTCGGCGACGACCACCGGGATCTGGTCGCCGCCGGGTTTCGCCCGCAGCTGCGCGAGCATCTCCTCGGACGCCTCGACGCCGTGCACGGCGAGGCCGCGTTCGGCCAGCGGCAGCGCGACCCGGCCGGTGCCGATCGCCAGTTCGAGAACCGGGCCGCCGTCGGCCAGGTCGGCCAGGAAGTCAACGGCGGGGACCGGGTCGGGGTTGGTGCCGCCCTCGTCGTATCCGGCGGCCCACAGCCGGCCGAAGAGGCCGGGATCGTCGAAGACCGACATCAGCGGCCTCCGGGGTTGGGGTCAGTGGCGCCCAGCAGCGCCAGGGGAACAGTCCTGCTCACGAAGTCTCGATTCCTCGGATCGGATGACGGTGGGTTCGGGGGACTTCGTCGTGTTGGGCATGGCGGCTGCTCCCTTCGCGCGGCTGTCGACCGAGGACACCAGAGACGCCGCGGGCCCGGCAAGGCAAATACGCCGACCGGGCCCACGACGGGACGTGCCGTCAGGAGATGTGGTGCAGGATCACGTTGTGCACGTGGTGGCTCTTCTGCGCGCCACGGAACTCCACCTCGTAGGTGTGCGTGCCGACGTGGATGGCGATCGCGCCGGTGGAGAAGAACGTGCCGCCCCAGGACTTGTTGCTGACCACGCTCACGCTGGTGATCTTCGAGTACGGGATGCTGGTGATCGCATGCCGCTTCCCGACGAACGAGCGGTCCTGGATGATCACGCGCCGGTCGGTCAGCCCGATGAACCCGGTGCCGGTGCCGACAGCGTCGTAGACGGCGATGATCTGCTCACCGTCGAGGAGTCCACTCTCGATCTGCTGGACCTGCTCCTTGCGGTCGTACGCGATGTTCGCCATGCGGACCAGGCTAGGCAACCGGTGCCAGCCGGCTGCTGTGGGCGATGACCAGGAACTCGCCGTCGCCCTGGCCGACGGGCTGGCGGTGCCAGCCACCGTGGATGTGGGCCACGGTGAAACCCGCAGCGGCCAGGGAGTCGCGTAGCTGCGCCTCGGTGCGGAAACGCAGCGTCGCCGAGCTGAGCAGTTCCTCGCCGTCGGCGAAGCGGTAGTGGTGGATGAAGCTGACCGCGCCATCGCGTACCCCGGTGACCTCGGTCCACGCGCGGACCTCGTCGCCGTCCGGCAGCCTGATCCGCCGGTGGGAGTCCGCCGGGTTCCAGTGTTCCCAGCGGCGGTCCGCCGGGTCGCGGGCGTCGAAGACCAGCCGGCCGCCGGGTGCCAGCGCCCGGTGCAGGTCGGCGAGGGTACGCGCCCACTCCGCGTCGTCGACGAAGAACTGCGCCACGTGGCTGGTCAGCACCGCCACGTCGAACGCCTCGTCCGGCAGCAGGGCCGAGGTGCCCTCGATCCAGGTCACCCGCTCGCCGCCCGACCTGGCGCGGGCGGCAGCCAGGGACGCGCCGGCGGGGTCGACGCCGGTGACGGTGTGACCGGCGGCGAGGGCGACGGTCAGGCGGCCGGTGCCGCAGCCCAAATCGAGGACCCGGACGGCCGGGGTCTCGTCAACCACCGCCCGGAAGAAGTCGTCGTCCGGCCCCCACGCGCACTCGGCGTCGTAGACCTGGACCAGTCGGGGATGGCGGAACTCGCCGTGCCTCATCGGTCCGCGCTGTTCGCGTCGGTCGCGGCCCGGACGAACTCCCGTACCCGGGTGGTGGTGTTGCTGGCCAGCCACACCGGGCCCCGCTCGATCGGCGGCGCGTCGTGGATCGGCACGTATGTCACGTCGGGGCGCGGGTAGTAGCGGCGGGTGTGCTCGCCCACCGGCAGCACGCCCCGGCCCATCGCCACCAGTGTCAGCATCTCGGAGAAGGTGTTTCCGACGGGACCCTGCGGCACCGGCCGGCCGGACGGGGTGCGCTCCGGGGTCCGGTCCCGCTTGAATTCCGCCGACGTCACCGGCGGGTACTGCACCACGGGATGGTCGGCGAGCACCTCCAGCGACACGGATCGTTCCCGGGTGAGCGGGTGACCCACGGCCACCGCCAGCATCCGGTCCTCGGACAGCAGCGCCGGGCCGTTGGCCATCCCGTCGAACGGGTACGAGGCGATCAGCACGTCGGTCGTGCCGTCGAGCAGGCCGGACCGGGTGGTGGACAACTGCGCCTCGTGCACCTCCACCCGGCAGTCGGGGTGTCGTTCGGAGAACAGCGCCACCGCACGGAGCAGCACCGGTGCCGTCCACTCGCCGAGGAACGCCACCCGCAGCGTCCCGGTGACGCCCCGGCCGGCGTCGACCGCGCGGCGGACCGCCTCGTCGATCCCGGCCACGTGTGGCGCCAGGTCGTCGGCGAGTTGCCGCCCGATCGGGGTGAGCCGGACGACCCGACTGGTCCGGGCGAACAGCGGTGCCCCGATCTGGCGCTCCAGCTTCTTGACCACGTGGCTGACCCGGCCGGTGCTGACCCGTAGCCGCTCGGCGGTCCGGCCGAAGTGCAGCTCCTCGGCGAGAGTCAGGAACGTCTCGACCTCGTACCGCTCCAGCACGTCACTCCCACCGTTGACCTGTGGTCAACGATCGTAGCGGCAACCGGTCTTGGTCCGCGGCCCCCGTGGGCGGATCGTGAGGTCGGCGAGGAAACCGCACTCGACTGAGAGGCTGCGAGATGAGCATCGACGACTACCTGGCCGGCCTGGCCGGCCCGCTCCGCGAGATCGGGGAGAAGCTGACGCCCGTCATCGCGGACGCCCTGCCCGGGGCGACCGGCGCGATGTGGCACGGCCACCCGGTGTGGGGTCTGGGCGACCGGCCCGGTCAGCGCCCGATCTGCCTGGTCAAGGCGTACGGGTCCTACGTCACCTTCGGGCTGTGGCGGGGGCAGGAGATCGCTGACCGGTCCGGGCGACTGGTGCCCGCCGCGCGCGCCATGGCGGTGGTGAAGCTGCACGGCGTGGCGGACATCGACCCTGCGCTGTTCACCGACTGGCTGCGTGCGGCCGCCGCGCTGGAGGAGGCGTGAGCAGGCACAGCGAGCGAACCAGCGGGCACAGCGCGGTGCGGGTGACCGGCTTCGACCATCTGGTGCTGACCGTCTCGGACGTGGAGCGGGCCCTGGACTTCTACTGCGGCCAACTCGGGCTCGCACCGGTACGGGTCGACGAGTGGCGGGCCGGCGCCGTCCCGTTTCCGTCGGTGCGGATCAGCCCCGGGAGCATCATCGACCTCGTGCGGGGCGACCGGCAGGGCACGAACGTCGACCACTTCTGCCTGGTGGTGGCGCCGCTGGACTGGGCGCAGGTGATCGACTCGGGTCTCTTCACGGTGCTGACCGGCCCGGTCAGCCGGTTTGGTGCCCGCGGTTCGGCAACCTCGATCTACGTGCGGGACCCGGACGGCAACTCGGTGGAGCTGCGTTGGTACCCGCAGGACGCCAGCGCCGACGGATGAGCACCACCACGCGGCAGCCCCGCGCTCCCCGTCCGACGAACGGGAAGCGCGGGGCTTCCGGGGTACGTCAGTGCTCGCTGCCCGGGGTGTCTTCAGGAAAACCTCAGACGACCCCGCAAGGAGCGGTCAGGACTCGGTGACCGCGCGGTACGCGTCCTCGATACGGGCCGCCAGCAGGACCTCGCCCTCGGTCAGCGGCTCGCCGTTACCGTGCCCGACCCGGATCTGGGTACTGTCAGACCGACGGCTGATCTCGGGGCGCAGTCGCAGCGCGTCGGCGACGACCTTTACCCGTTCGGTCAACGCCGCGTGTTGGGTATCGTCGATCTCGAGAGTCCGTCGGATCTGCTCGCCTTCACGCGTCCAACCCGAGAGCAGGGTCAACGCGTCGGAAAGGTAGTCGTGCTTGGCCCGGCTGTTGAACAGCACGCGCATAACCGCACCCCCCAAGCGCCGTTGCCGGCTTGTGGCCAAATCGTCGCCATCCCGTGTCTTGTCGGTGCCCTCTAGTTTGTCGTCGCTCGGAAGGGGTGTCCACGCCCACACTTCCGTGTTCTGTTGGCCTAGCGGACGGCGTCGGTACCCAAACCGCCGATTGATCTGGCACCCTGGACGCCCGTGCGGACCGAACGGGCTAATGGTGGCGGGCAGGCCGAACGACGGGACCTGAAGGTGATCGTGGGAGCGGCGATCATCCGGGACGGGCGGGTGCTCGCCTGTGCCCGTTCCGCCCCGCCCGAGGTGGCGGGGATGTGGGAGTTTCCCGGCGGAAAGGTCGAACCGGGGGAGGGCGAGACCGACGCGCTGGTCCGGGAGTGCGCCGAGGAGCTGGCCGTACGCGTGGAGATCGGCGACCGGGTCGGCCGCAACGTGCGGATGGCGCACGGCCGCTCGGTGCTCAAGGTGTACGCCGCCCGCCTGCTGCACGACGATCAGCCGCAGGCGCTGGAGCACTCGGCGCTGCGCTGGCTCTCCGCCGACGAGCTGGAGTCGGTCACCTGGCTCCCCGCCGACGCCCCCATCGTGGCGGCCCTCCGCCCCCTCCTCGCCACCCCCTAATCCCACCCCCCCCCCCCCGCAGACCCCCCGTGAT
>NZ_JAGPYK010000031.1 GCF_018070045.1 Micromonospora sp. U21 | reverse complement strand
GTCGGGGGCTCGTCGTACGAGCCCCCGACCCGGCCGACCGCCGCCGCAACGTCAT
This sequence comes from Micromonospora sp. U21, assembly GCF_018070045.1. Classification (GTDB taxonomy): domain Bacteria; phylum Actinomycetota; class Actinomycetes; order Mycobacteriales; family Micromonosporaceae; genus Micromonospora. The sequence goes on along the minus strand of NZ_JAGPYK010000031.1, from coordinate 75,351 downwards.
CAGCCTCACCGCCAGCGGCGCCGACGAGGCGCGCCGGATGGCCGAGACTGTCGACCGGGTCCAACAGGACCTGCTCGCCCCGCTGTCCGCCGCCGAACGTGACCAGCTCACCCGGCTGCTCACCCGGCTGCTGGAACACCACAGCCGGGACTGACCCGACCCGTCAGCGGGCCTCGCGCAGCTCCGCCAGCCGCGCCTCGATCTCGGCCAGCTCCGCGCGCAGCTTCTCCGCCTGCTGCTCCGCCTCCGCCCGCTCGGTGCCGAGGATCTGCTCCACCGCCTCCTGCACCCCCGGCACGTCGACCAGCGCCACCATCTTCAACGCCTCGGCCGGCTTCACCACGTACGGCTTCGCGAGGGCCTTGCTGCCCTGCTGCGCGGCGACCGTCCACTCACCCTCGGCGTACGCCAGCGTCACCGTCAGGCCCGCAGGACCCTTCGGCTTCACGGCCTTGACCGCCCGCCGCGCCGGCGCCTTCTCCACCTGCTCCACCTTCGGCTCCTCCCGCCGCGGCGTCGGCACCCGCGGCGTGTCCAACACGAACTCCGGCTCCGCCACCGCGGGCGGCTGCTCCTGCGCCGGCGGCTCCGGCTTCGGCTCGGCGACCCGACGACCGGCGCCCTTCGGCGCCATCGCGAGATCCGCGGGGGAGAACGGCAACTCATCGCGGCCGAAGCGCACCACCACGAACTCGTCGGACACCTCAGGATCGGTCAGCTCGACCACCTGGCCGATCTGACCGGCGATCTGCCCCGCCGATGCGGTGAACACCACCCTCGGCCGGCGGCCCGCCGCCAACGCATCCCGCAGGCTCTGCACCTCGTCAGTGGACAAACCCTGGCCGGCATCCATCACAACCCTCTTCCGTACACCTGTTTGATTGCTGTCTTGATACCAGCCGGCTGCGACACCCGCCGCACGGGGCTCACACCCGCTCAGCCGCCCAACGCCCGCAGCGCCCGGTCGGCGTGGTCGTTCATGCTGACCTCGCTGTGGATCACCTCGATGACGCGCCGGTCCGCGCCGATCACGAACGTCATCCGCTTCATGCTCAGCGGCCCCAACGGCAGCCGCCGGCGCACCCCGAACCGCTGCGCCACCGTCCCGTCCTCATCCGACAGCAGCGGATAGTCGAAGCCGTGCAGCGTGGAGAACTCCGCCTGCCGGGCCACGCTGTCGCGGCTGATGCCCACCCGCGCGGCGCCGAGCGCCGCGAACTCCGCCGCCAGGTCCCGGAAGTGGCAGCTCTCCGCCGTGCAGCCCCGGGTCATCGCCGCCGGGTAGAAGAACAGCACCACCGGCCCCGCCGCCAGGAACTCCGACAGCCGCCGCGGCGTGCCCGTCTCATCCGGCAGCTCGAAGTCCTCCACCACGTCGCCGACACCCACACCCGCCACCGCGCACCTCCGTTGTCGGACCAGACAGGCGGTGAGCGTAAGCGATCACCCCCAGACCGCCGCCACCTCGTCCGCCACCGCCGCGGCCTGCGCCCGCCCGGCCCGCGCGGACCCCGCCCGTCGCGCCGGATCCAGCACGTTGCGGCCGATCGCGGTACGCGCCGCCCCGTCCGGCGTCACCACCGCCACCCGCGACCCGGCCGCCCGCAACCCGGCCACCTGCGCAGCCAGCCGCGGCATCGGCCCGAACGCCCCCGACGTCGGCGCGATCACCAGCACCCGTCGGGCATCCCCGGCCAGGTCGGCGTTCACCACTGAGCGCATCCCGCCGTCGACGTAGCGACGCGCGCCGATCGTCACCGGCGGCCACACCCCGGGCACCGCGCAACTGGCACCCACCGCGTCCACCAGGGACACCGCGCTGTCGCCGTCGAACACCACGAACTCACCCGAGGACGCGTCCACCGCGGTCACCAGCAGCCGCCGCGCCGGCCACGTCGCCGTCGGCAGTCGAGCCTCGATGACGGCGCGTCGCGACGCCTCCGACGGCGTACGCGCGGCCACCGCCATCGCACCGATCCGAGCCCGTGCCCGCATCGCGTCGCGGGTCAGCGCACCGGCCCACACCATCCGCGCCAGCACCGCCCAGCCCAGCCGCGCCGCCAGTTCGCCCGACGGCGGCGCCAACTGCGCCTCGTACAACTGCTCCAGCGGCATCCCCGAGCACACCTGCGCCCCGACGACCGAGCCCGCCGACGTGCCCACCACCAGATCCGCCTCGGTCACCGGCACGCCCCGCTCGGCGAGCCCCGCCAGCAGCCCCAGCTCCCAGGCCACGCCCGTGCCCCCGCCACCGCCGAGCACCAACGCCCGCTCCATGTGACTCTCCTCTCGACGACCGGTCCGCGCCGGTCACGGTAGCGTCGGCGCGACCGGTACACGGCCCCAGGAAGCAGCGGGAGGCACCATGACACCCGTCACCGTCATCACCGGCGGTGGCCGCGGCATCGGCGCGGCCACCGCCCGCCGTCTCGCCCAAGCCGGTCACCACATCGCCCTGTGCTACCGCCGCGACCAGGCCGCCGCCGGCGCCGTCCTGGCCGATCTGCAGGCCACCGGCGCACAGGCCATCGCGGTACGCGCCGACACCACCGACCCGGACCAGGTCGGCGCCCTGTTCGACGCCGCCGCGCAGCTCGGCCCGCTCACCGGCCTGGTCAACAACGCCGGGGTCACCAGCCCCATCGGGCCCTTCACCGAGTTGCGCGTCGACGACCTGCGCCGGGTCGTCGACGTCAACCTCGTCGGCTACGTCCTCTGCGCCCAGCAGGCCGCCCGCCGGTTGACGGACGGGGGCGCCATCGTCAACGTCTCGTCCGCCGCCGCCACCCTCGGCAGCCCCGGGGAGTACGTGCACTACGCCGCCGTCAAGGCCGCCACCGACACCCTCACCATCGGCCTGGCCAAGGAACTCGCCCCGCGCGGCATCCGGGTCAACGCGGTCGCCCCCGGGGTCGTGCGCACCGACATCCACGCCGTCTCCGGCGTACCCGACCGCGCCGACACCGCCGCCGGTCGCATCCCGCTCGGCCGTGCCGGCGAACCCGACGAGATCGCGGCCGCCATCGCCTGGCTGCTCGGCCCGGACGCCTCGTACGCCACCGGCACGGTGCTGCGCGTCTCCGGCGGTCTGTGAGCGACCCCGGTGTGGGTGCCGCGCGGGACGCGGCACCCATCCGGGCGTCAGTGGGTGAACAGCTTCGCCGCCGTGATCACCGTCTGCGCCACCCCGTAGCCGAGCAGCGCCGCCACCACCAACCAGGAGATCCACAACCGGGCCTGCTGCCCGGGCCATCCGTTCTCGCTCATCGGGTGCCACTCCTCTCCGCCGCCACCGGCGCCGTGTCCTCGGGGCCGTCCCCATTGATGGGCGGCTCGTGGAACCGTTCCGGCACCGGCCGGATCAGCAGATTCGCCACGAAGCCCACCGCCAGCACGCCGACCATCGTGAACAGCGCCGGCCGGTACGCCGCCGCCGTCAGCGTGCCGGGCTCGCCCTGCGCGTCGAGGAACCCGTTGACGATCAACGGGCCCGCGATCCCCGCCGCCGACCAGGCGGTCAGCAGCCGACCGTGGATCGCGCCCACCTGGAACGTGCCGAACAGGTCCCGCAGGTACGCCGGCACCGTGGCGAACCCGCCGCCGTAGAACGACAGGATCACGCAGGCCAGCAGCACGAACAGCGCCGTGGCCGTCTGCCCGATCAGGGCCAGCAGCGCGTACAGCACCATCCCGACGCCCAGGTACACCATGTAGATCGGCTTGCGGCCGATCACGTCCGAGGTGGACGACCAGGCGAACCGGCCGGCCATGTTGAACAGCGACAGCAGCCCCACGAACCCGCCGGCCGCCGCCACCGACACCGCCGACGTGCCGTTGTCGCGGAAGAAGTCCTGGATCATCGGGCTCGCCTGTTCCAGGATCCCGATGCCCGCCGTCACGTTGCAGAACAGCACCACCCACAGCAGCCAGAACGACCGGGTCTTCACCGCGTTGGCGGCCGACACGTTCGCCGTGGTGACCAGCGGCTTGGACGCCACCGTCGCCGGGTCGAAGCCGGCCGGGCGCCAGTCCGAGGCCGGCACCCGCACGTTCGCCACCCCGAACATCATGATCACGAAGTAGCCCAGGCCGAGCGTCACGAACAGCCACACCAGGGCGCTGCCCGACGCCGTCGATCCCGCGACGGCCGGGTCGTAGCCCGGGTCGTAGAAGGACAGCAACTGCCGGGACAGGGGAGAGGCCACCATCGCCCCACCACCGAACCCCATGATCGCCAGGCCGGTCGCCAACCCGGGGCGGTCCGGGAACCATTTGATCAAGGTGGAGACGGGGGAGATGTACCCGATCCCCAGACCGATGCCGCCGAGCAACCCGTACCCCAGGTACAGCAGCCACAACTGCTTGGTGGCGATACCCAGTGAGCCCACCAGGAAGCCCGCCGCCCAGAAACAGGCGGAGACGAACATTGCCTTACGCGGCCCGTTCGCCTCCACCCAGGTCCCGGCGACCGCGGCGGACAACCCCAGCATCACGATCGCGATACTGAAGATCACCCCGATCGCGGTCTGGCTGGCGTCGAAGTGGGCGATCAGCGAGTTCTTGTACACGCTGGTCGCGTAGACCTGGCCGATGCAGAGGTGGATGGCCAACGCCGCCGGAGGTATCAGCCAGCGGCTGTAGCCGGGCGGCGCGACGGTGTGCCGACGATCGAGCGCGGAAAGCATGAGCTGCTTCCTCTCCGAAGCGGGCGAGAAACGTCCTCATCACTTCCCCACACCACCGGGCAGGAGCAAACCTCACCGTCGCCGGACGGTCGGTCCGGTGAGCTGAGCGGTCAGCTCGTGGACCCCGGGTCCACCCCGCGCGTCCGCCTACGCCTTTCCGCGCCACCCCCTACGCCCGCGTGTCCGGGCTGCGCCCCCTACGCGTCCCTTTGCTCTGCTTACACGGGCGCAACGGTGACGACCCGTTCGTGTTGCGTCGGTGTAAGCAGAGCAAAGGGCGCACAGCGAACGGTGCCCCCGCACACCGGAGCGCCCGTCCGCATCGCGCTTCAACCTCTGCGGATCCCGCGGCCGGCCGCCCCGGGCTGCCAGCAGCGCCGAAGGAGGGCCACTACCGCAGCTGCGGGGTGTGCCAGCCGCCGGCGAGCGCGTCGGCGTCCGCCGGGCCCCAACTGCCCTTGTCGTACGGCTGCACCGGCGCGACCAGATCCAGGATCGGCTCGACGATGCGCCACTCCTGCTGGATCGTCTCCGCGCGGGCGAAGCGCAGGTGCTGCCCGTCCATCGCGTCGTCGAGCAGACGCTCGTACGCCTCCTGACGGTGACCGAGTGCCGCGCCGAAGTCGACGGACAGGTCCACCGGACGGCTCGTCACCTCGGCGCCGGGGCTCTTCGCCTGGATCGACATCGTGATGCCGTCGCCGCGTCCGAGCCGGAACCGCAACAGGTTCGGGGTGGCCCGGACCCCTCCCTCGGCGCGGACGAGAGAGCGCTGCGGCTGCTTGAACTCGACCACGACCTCGGTCGCCGTCCCCGGCAGCGACTTGCCGGTGCGCAGGTAGATGGGCACACCCGCCCAGCGGCGGGAGTTGACCGTCAACCGGGTCGCCACGAACGTCTCCGTGTTCGAGTCCGGCCGCACGCCCGGCTCGTCGCGGTAGCCGGCGTACTGCCCCCGCACGGTGGACTCCGGCGACAGCGGCTCGATCTGCCGCAGCACGGCGACCTCCGCCTCGCGGAACGCGTCGGTGGTGTCGGCGACCGGCGGTTCCATGCCGATCAGCGCGACGACCTGCAGGATGTGGTTCTGGAGGACGTCGCGGGTGGCGCCCACCGTGTCGTAGAAGCCGGCGCGCCCCTGGGTGCCGAAGCCCTCGGCGAGCGTCACCTGGATGTTGTCGATGTGCTCGCTGTTCCACAGCGGCTCGAACAGCCGGTTGGCGAACCGGAAGGCGTAGAGGCCCTCGACGGCTTCCTTGCCGAGGTAGTGGTCGATGCGGAACACGCGCTCCGGGTCGAACGCCGCGCGCAGCGTGCGGTCCAACTCGTGGGAGGACGCCAGGTCCCGCCCGAACGGCTTCTCCACGATCACCCGGCCCCGCCCGGCCAGACCGGCCGCCGCCAGGCCTTCGACCACGGAGCCGAACACCGCCGGGGGGATCGCCAGGTAGAAGATCGGTCGCTCGGTGCCCCGCAGGCGCTCGGCCAGCCGTTGGTACGTCACGGGGTCCGCGTAGTCGCCGGAGATCATCGAGAGGTTGTGCGCCAGCGCGTCGAAGATCTCGTCGTCGATCTCGTCGTTCGCCTCGGCGACCGACTTACGGGCGGTGGTGACGAGTTGATGATCGTCCCAGGGGGACCGGGCAACGCCGATCACCGGGACGTCGAGGCGGTTGCGCCTGGTCAGCTCATACAACGCCGGGAAGAGCTTCTTCGAGACGAGGTCTCCCGTGACGCCGAACAGCACTACCGCGTCTGAGCGCACGTGCATGGCACTTCCATCCGATCGAATGAACCTGATCTTCCAACCGGAGAACCCCCCGGCCCAGCTCCGAATTCCCCGCCGGCCGGGCCGGGTGAGGACAGCGACAGGGCCGCGCCGGGCGCGGCGTGACCCGCCCGGACGATAAGGAAGGTTTACAGTCCAGGCGCGGCGCGGGTAGCGTGCGGGTCGGATCGATGACCACCGATCACGACGAAGGCCTGGAGGTATCCGTGCGTCGCCGACACACCATGACGCGGCTATTGGTCATAGCCGCACTCGGACTGCCGTTCATCCTGCCCGGCGCCCCGGCCGCCACCGCCGCGCCGACCGCCCCGGCCCGCCACCTGGACGACGTGATCCCCGCGCCCGTCGAGACCCGTCCCGACGCCCGGGGGACATTCCGCCTCAGCCCCCGGACGGTCATCCGCACCTCGCCCGGCTCGGCCGCCGCCTGGCAGGTGGGGCGCCAACTCGCCGAGACGCTGCGCCCCGCGACCGGTTACCCCCTGCCGGTGCTGCCGGTGCGCTCGACGCCGCTGCCCGAGATCGCCCTGGTCATCGGGGGAGCGGACGCACGGGTCGGCCAGGAGGGCTACCAGCTCGACGTCAGCCGCCGCGGGGTGACGATCCGGGCGAACACCCCGGCCGGCCTGTTCGCCGGCACGCAGACCCTGCGCCAACTGCTGCCCGCCGAGATCGAGGCGTCCAACCGGCAACGGGTCACCTGGACCGTGCCCGGCGGACGGATCGTGGACCACCCCCGCTTCGCGTACCGCGGGGCGATGCTCGACCTGGCCCGGCACTTCCACACCGTCGACGAGATCACGGCGTACGTGGACCTGCTCAGCCAGTACAAGATCAACTATCTGCACCTGCACCTGACCGACGACCAGGGCTGGCGGATCCAGATCGACTCCTGGCCCCGGCTCACCACCGTCGGCGGCGGCCCGGGCACCGGAGTCGACGGCGTCGGGCCCGGTTTCCTCACCAAGGCCGACTACAAGGCCGTCGTCGCCTACGCCGCCGCGCGACACATCACCATCGTCCCCGAGATCGACATGCCCGGGCACACCAACGCCGCCCAGTCGACCTACCCCAAACTCAACTGCGACGGCGTCGCACCGCCCCCGCGCACCGACATCGCCGTCGGTTACAGCTCGCTGTGCATCGGCGACGAGCTGACCTACCGGTTCGTCGAGGACGTCATCCGCGAACTCGCCGCGATCACCCCCGGGCCGTACCTGCACATCGGCGGCGACGAGGCGCACGCGACCACGGACGAGGACTACCGCACGTTCATGCAACGGGTCCTGCCGCTGGTCGCGAAGTACGGCAAGCGCGCCTCCGGTTGGAACGAGGTCATGCAGGTCGACCCGCCCACCGACGTCGTGGCGCAGTTCTGGGGCACCGGCACCACCAACGCCGACCTGGCCGAGGCCGCCGCCCGGGGCAACAAGGTGATCATGTCGCCGGCGAACAAGGCCTACCTGGACATGAAGTACGACGCCAACACCCGCCTGGGCCTGTCGTGGGCCGCCTACATCGAGGTGTCCGACGCGTACGGCTGGGATCCGGCCAGCCGGGTGACCGGCGTCGGCGAGGACGCGATCCTCGGCGTCGAGGCCCCGCTGTGGTCCGAGACGCTGCGCACCCTGGACGACATCGAGCACATGGCCTTCCCGCGCCTGCCCGCGATCGCCGAACTCGGCTGGTCGACGGCGGCCAGCCACGACTGGGAGTCGTTCCGGACGCGGCTGGGGGAGCAGGCACCCCGGTGGCGCCTCCAGGACGTCGACTTCTACCCGTCCCCGCAGGTGCCCTGGCTCTGACCGGATGAGCGGGTGGGTCCGGGCCCCACGCGGCCCGGACCCACCCGCGTCCTGCTGGGCGATGTCGGCACGACATGGCACGATCACGTACGTGACCAGCAGACCCGACGAGGCGCAGCACCTGCGCGACCTCGCACGCCTGCGCCGCGTCCGCGACCGGATCGACCGGGAGTACGCCCGGCCCCTGGACGTCGAGGCCCTCGCCCGCGGCGTGAACATGTCGGCCGGGCACCTCAGCCGCCAGTTCCGGCTCGCCTACGGCGAGTCGCCGTACGCGTATCTGATGACCCGGCGCATCGAACGCGCCATGGCGCTTCTGCGCCGTGGCGACCTCAGCGTCACCGATGTCTGTTTCACGGTCGGCTGCTCGTCGCTGGGCACCTTCAGCACCCGCTTCACCGAGCTGGTCGGTGTGCCGCCCAGCGTCTACCGGGACCGGGCGGCGGCCGCGACGGCGGGGATGCCGGCGTGCGTGGCCAAGCAGGTGACCAGACCGATCAGGAATCGAGAAGCGCGGGCCTCCCAGGCGCAACTAGCGTGACCGCCATGGACATCACCATTCACTCGAGCTTCCTGCCGCACACCGACCCGGACGCCTCCCTGGCCTTCTACCGCGACACCCTCGGCTTCGAGATCCGCAACGACGTCGGCTACGAGGGCATGCGCTGGATCACGGTCGGCCCCGCCGGGCAGCCCGACACCTCCATCGTCCTGCACCCGCCGACCGCCAGCCCCGGTCTCACCGACGACGAGCGCCGCACCATCCTCGAGATGATGGCCAAGGGCAGCTACTTCGGCGTCAACCTGGCCACCGCCGACCTCGACGCCACCTTCGCGAAGCTGGAGGGCAGCGGCGCCGAGGTCGTCCAGGAGCCGACCGAGCAGCCGTACGGCGTGCGCGACTGCGCCTTGCGCGACCCCGCAGGCAACATGATCCGCATCCAGGAGCTGCGCTGAACCATGGTGACCATGACCCACGCGGACGGCACCGCCCCCGAGCTGCCTCACGACCAGGGTGCCGACCCCCGCCCGCCCGCTCAACGTCGTCGCGACACCGAGCACCGGCTCACCCACGACATCGACGTCTGGGTGGCCAGCGCCTCGGCCGACGGCCCGCCCTACCTGGTGCCCCTGTCCTTCCACTGGGACGGCGAGACCCTGCTCATGGCCACCGCGGCGGACTGCCCGACCGGCCGGAACCTGGCCGCCACCCGCGCCGCCCGGCTGGCCCTGGGTCACACCCGCGACGTGTCGATGATCGAGGGCGACGTCGAGGTCCTCGAGATCGACACGCTGCCGCAGGAGCGCGGTGACCGGTTCACCGCGCACACCGGCTTCGACCCACGCACGATGACTGCGCCGTACCGCTGGTTCCGGGTCTCCCCGCGCCGCATCCAGGCGTGGCGCGAGGTGAACGAGATGCCCGGCCGCGAACTGATGCGTCACGGCCGCTGGTTGGTCTGACCCTGGGGATACCGTGGTTCCCGCACCTCGCGAAGCTGATCAGATCGAGCCAGGCGACGCCGACGGAGACCGCTGTCGCGGTCTCCGTCCAACAGATGGAGACACGATGAGCAAGGCCACGAGAACGGACACGCAGTCGCCTGCGCCGCACATCGCCGACAGCCACGACCTGATCCGCGTGCACGGCGCGCGCGTGAACAATCTCAAGGACGTCAGCATCGAGATCCCGAAGCGCCGGCTGACCGTGTTCACCGGCGTCTCCGGCTCGGGCAAGAGTTCGCTGGTGTTCAGCACGATCGCCGCCGAGTCGCAGCGGATGATCAACGAAACCTACAGCGCCTTCCTGCAGGGCTTCATGCCGACGCTGGCGCGGCCCGAGGTCGACGTGCTCGACGGCCTGACCACCGCCATCATCGTCGACCAGCAGCGGATGGGAGGCGACGTCCGCTCCACCGTCGGCACCGCCACCGACGCCAACGCGATGCTGCGCATCCTCTTCAGCCGGCTCGGCAAGCCGCACATCGGCTCACCGCAGGCATTCTCCTTCAACGTCGCCTCCATCAGCGGGGCGGGCGCGGTCAGCATGGAGCGCGGCGGAAAGACCGTGAAGGAGCGCCGCAGCTTCACCATCACCGGCGGCATGTGCCCGCGCTGTGAAGGGCGCGGCTCGGTCTCCGACATCGACCTCACCCAGCTCTACGACGACTCCAAGTCCCTCGCCGAAGGTGCCTTCACCATCCCCGGCTGGAAGTCGGACAGCTTCTGGACCGTCCGGGTCTACGCCGAGTCGGGTTTCGTCGACCCGAACAAGCCGATCCGCAGATACACCAAGAAGGAACTCCACGACTTCCTCTACAAGGACCCGGTCAAGGTGAAGGTCGACGGCGTCAACCTCACCTACGAAGGGCTGATCCCCAAGATCCAGAAGTCGTTCCTGTCCAAGGACAAGGAAGCGCTCCAGCCCCACATCCGAGCCTTCGTCGACCGGGCGGTCACCTTCACCACCTGTCCCGAGTGCGACGGCACCCGACTCAGCGAGGCGGCGCGCTCCTCGACGATCGACGGGATCAACATCGCCGACGCCTGCGCGATGCAGATCAGCGACCTCGCCGAATGGGTCAGCAGCCTCAACGAGCCGTCGGTGGCGCCGCTGCTCGCCGCACTGCGCCACACCCTCGACTCGTTCGTCGAGATCGGGCTGGGCTACCTCTCGCTCGACCGGCCGTCGGGCACCCTGTCCGGCGGCGAGGCGCAGCGCACCAAGATGATCCGCCACCTCGGCTCCTCACTGACCGACGTCACCTACGTCTTCGACGAGCCCACCATCGGCCTGCACCCTCACGACATCCAGCGGATGAACGACCTGCTGCTGCGGCTGCGCGACAAGGGCAACACCGTTCTCTTCGTCGAACACAAACCGGAGGCGATCGCGATCGCCGACCACGTCGTCGACCTCGGCCCCGGCGCCGGCACCACCGGCGGCACCGTCTGCTTCGAGGGCACCGTCGAGGGACTGCGCGCCAGCGACACCGTCACCGGCCGCCACCTCGACGACCGGGTCGCCCTCAAGGACACCGTACGAAAGCCCACCGGCACGCTGGAGATCCGCGGCGCGACGGCGCACAACCTGCAGAACGTCGACGTCGACATCCCCCTCGGGGTGCTCTGCGTGGTCACCGGCGTCGCGGGTTCCGGCAAGAGTTCACTCGTGCACGGCTCGATCCCCGCCGGCGAGGGCGTGGTCTCGGTCGACCAGGGCGCGATCCGCGGCTCGCGGCGGAGCAACCCGGCGACGTACACCGGACTGCTCGACCCGATCCGCAAGGCCTTCGCGAAGGTCAACGGCGTGAAGCCCGCGCTGTTCAGCGCCAACTCCGAGGGAGCCTGCCCCACCTGCAACGGCGCCGGCGTCATCTACACCGACCTGGCGATGATGGCCGGCGTCGCCACCACCTGCGAAGAGTGCGAAGGCAAGCGGTTCCAGGCATCGGTGCTGGAATACCACCTCGGCGGCCGCGACATCAGCGAGGTGCTCGCCATGTCGGTGACCGAGGCCGAAGAGTTCTTCGGCTCCGGCGAGGCCCGCACCCCGGCCGCGCACGCCATCCTCGAACGGCTCGCCGACGTCGGCCTCGGCTACCTCAGCCTCGGCCAGCCCCTCACCACGCTGTCCGGCGGCGAGCGGCAGCGGCTCAAGCTCGCCACCCACATGGCCGAGAAGGGCGGCGTCTACGTCCTCGACGAGCCGACCACCGGCCTGCACCTCGCCGACGTCGAGCATCTGCTCGGCCTGCTCGACCGGCTCGTCGACTCCGGCAAGTCGGTCATCGTCGTCGAGCACCACCAGGCGGTCATGGCGCACGCCGACTGGATCATCGACCTCGGCCCCGGCGCCGGCCACGACGGCGGCCGGATCGTCTTCGAGGGCACCCCCGCCGACCTCGTCGCCGCCCGCGCCACCCTCACCGGCCAGCACCTCGCGGCCTACGTCGGCGCCTGACCGAGCTTGCCTGATCGGTGCCCGCCGTCGACGGGGGCGGGCGGGGGAGTACCCCGGACGCCCCCGTGCCGTCCGCTGTCTATCCGCGATCGGAACGGGGCGTGTCAGCAGTGTCGCCTGAGGTCGCTTCGGGTTTCGTGTAGAGGATCTCGCGGGCCTGCTCCGCGGCGCGCGTGATGGTTTCGGCGATGAAGTCGACGAAGCGGGCGATGCTCTCGAGGCGGACGGCGGCCGGGGTGCCCGGGCCGAGGACGCTGACGCCCTGCCGTGCGGTCTCGGCGAGCTGGGCGTTGGCTCGGGCGCCGGCGATCGTGCCCTGGTAGAAGACGTCGTCGTCGACGACGTACCGCTCGCGGCGACGGTCGTCGCGTTCCCGGCGGATGAGACCCTGGCTCTCGAGGAACGTGATCGCTTTGGAGATCGACGCTGGGCTGACCTGGACGCGTTGGACGAGTTCCGAAGCGGTGAGGCTGCCCGCGTCGGCGGTGTAGAGGCAGGTCAGCACCCGGGACATCATCTTGGGAAGGCCCTGTTGCATGAGCAGGGTCGTGAACATCTCTTCGTACTCGCGCACGGCCTCGGCGTCGCGCCCGTGGGCCGGCGAGGGCGACTGCGGCTCTCGGGCCGGGGCTTGCCTGCGCCGGTGGGCGCGGCGTTCGGTGGCGCGGTGGGCCAGGTCTGCACGGTAGGCGGTGGGGCCGCCGTTGCGCATCACCTCACGCGTGATCGTCGAGGTGGGGCGGTCGAGACGTCGGGCGATCTCCGCGTAGGCGAGCCCGTCGGCCAGCCCGAGCGCGATCTGCTGGCGTTCCTGCTGGCTGAGCCTGCCTCCCGGCATCGCGATCTCCCTCCACGCTTCCTTGACGTCCCCAGCATAGCGTTCACTCCCAGCCCAATGCAACGAGCGGGATCGCAGCCGTTGCGTTAAATCCAAGACAGTTGCAACGAAAACGTTGCTCTCACCTGCGTAAATGCCGTGCGGACGCAACGACGTTGTTGCCCAGTTCTTGAACGCAACGTAGCGTTTCCGGTGTCAGAAACAGCAAGCACAGGAGGAGAGCACGATGCAGACGTTCGACACCCCCACCCCGATCTCCGCCGTCCTCGACATCCCCGCGGGGCGCGTCCAGTTCATCGCCGCCGACCGGGCCGACACCACGGTCGAGGTCCTGCCCGCGGACGCCTCGAAGGGCCGCGACGTGAAGGTGGCGGAGCAGACCAAGGTCGAATACCGCGACGGCGTCCTGCAGATCAAGGCCTCGGCGAAGAACCAAATCCTCGGAAGCTCCGGATCCATCGAGGTAACGGTCCAGCTGCCCGCCGGTTCCCGGATCAAGGTGAAGGTCGCCAGCGCCGAATTCCGGGCCGTCGGACGGTTCGGCGACGTCGCCTTCGACGGCGCGCACGGCACGGTCAAGATCGACGAGGCCGCGAGCCTCCGCCTCACCACCGCCGCCGGTGACGTCTCGGTCGGCCGCCTCAACGGGCCGGGGGAGATCAGCACCGTAAAGGGCGACATCCGGATCGACGAGGCCCTGCGCGGCACGGTCGTGCTGCGCACCCAGGCCGGCGACGTGTCGGTCAACGCCGCCCACGGCGTTTCCGCCTCCCTGGACGCCGGCACCACCCTCGGCCGGATCCACAACGCGCTCATGAACACCGAAGGCGCCGCCGACCTGACCATCCACGCGACCACCGCCCACGGCGACATCGTCGCCCGCAGCCTCTGAGGAGCACCCATCATGACCAACCTGGCCATCGCGGCGAACGGTCTGCGCAAGTCCTACGGCGACAAGGTCGTCCTCGACGGCGTCGACCTGGCCGTCCCCGAAGGAACGATCTTCTCCCTGCTCGGCCCGAACGGCGCCGGCAAGACCACCGCCGTCAAGATCCTCTCCACCCTCATCTCCGCCGACCCCGCCGCCGGCGCCATCCACGTCGGCGGCCACGACCTCACCACCGCCCCACAGGCGGTCCGTGCCGCGATCGGCGTCACCGGCCAGTTCTCCGCCGTCGACAACCTGATCACCGGCGAGGAGAACATGCTCCTCATGGGCGACCTGCACCACCTGCCCAAGCGCGAAGGCCACCGCACCGCCGCAGAGCTGCTGGAGCGCTTCGACCTCACCGACGCCGCGAAGAAGCCCGCCTCCACCTACTCCGGCGGCATGAAGCGCCGCCTCGACCTCGCCATGACCCTGGTCGGCAACCCGCGGATCATCTTCCTCGACGAGCCCACCACCGGCCTCGACCCCCGCAGCCGCCACAACATGTGGCAGATCATCCGCGAACTCGTCTCCGACGGCGTCACCGTCTTCCTCACCACCCAGTACCTGGAGGAGGCCGACGAGCTCGCCGACCGTATCGCCGTGCTCAACGACGGGAAGATCGCCGCCGAGGGCACCGCCAAGGAGCTCAAGCGGCTCATCCCCGGCGGGCACGTCCGGCTCCGCTTCACCGACCCGGCCTCGTACCGGTCCGCGGCCGTCGCGCTGCACGACGCCACCCGCGACGACGAGTCCCTCTCGCTGCAGATCCCCAGCGACGGCAGCCAGCGCGAACTCCGCACCATCCTCGACCGGCTGGACTCGGCCACCATCGAGGCCGACGAGCTGACCGTGCACACCCCCGACCTCGACGACGTGTTCTTCGCCCTGACCGGCGGCGTCAGCGTCCCCAACCAGCCAAAGGAGACCGTCCGATGAGCACCCTCTCCCTCGCCGTACGCGACTCGTCCACAATGCTGCGCCGCAACCTGCTGCACGCCCGGCGCTATCCGTCCCTCACCCTGAACCTGCTGCTCACCCCGATCATGCTGCTGTTGCTCTTCGTCTACGTCTTCGGCGACACGATGGGCTCAGGCATCATCGGCGGCGGCGCGGACCGCTCCGAGTACATCGCCTACATCGTCCCGGGCCTCCTGCTGATGACCATCGGCAGCACCGTGATCGGGACCGCGGTGTCCGTCTCCAACGACATGACCGAAGGCATCATCGCCCGCTTCCGCACGATGGCGATCCACCGCGGTTCGGTGCTCGTCGGGCACGTCGTCGGCAGCGTGCTGCAGTCGGTCCTGAGCGTCGTCCTCGTGGGCGCCGTCGCCGTGGCCATCGGCTTCCGGTCCACGGATGCGGGCGTCCTGGAGTGGCTCGCGGCGTTCGGGCTGCTCGTGATCTTCGCCCTGGCGCTCACCTGGATCGCGGTCGGCATGGGCCTGGTCAGTCCCAACGCCGAGGCCGCCAGCAACAACGCCATGCCGCTGATCCTGCTGCCGCTGCTGTCCAGCGCCTTCGTCCCGGTCGACGCCATGCCCGGCTGGCTCCAGCCGATCGCCGAGTACCAGCCGTTCACGCCCGCCATCGAAACCCTGCGCGGCCTGCTGCTCGGCAGCGGGATCGGCCACAACGGGTGGCTCGCGGTGGCCTGGTGCCTGGGTCTCGCGGTGCTCGGCTACTTCTGGTCGACCTCGAAGTTCAACCGCGACCCGAAGTAACCGCCATGACAGCGGGGGACCGCCTCCCGCAGCTCGTCCCGCCCGAGGGCGGCGTACGCCGACACGGTGTCGGAGTACGCCGCCCCGTCGGCGTTCTCGGCCATCCGCCGAGCCCGGCCCGCCGACATCGAACCCCAGCACAGCCGCGAACGAAGGCACATAGGCGAGCGCGTCCAGGTGGTGTGCCAGAGCCCAGACCCTGCACGGCGTACACCCCGGCAGCTACAGGGCGGTCGCGGTCTTTTCCAGGATGCCGGCAAGCACGCCGTAGTCGACGGTCTGCCCATCTCTGATGTCAACGGCTTTGCGCTCACCGTTGCCCAACGCCCGAAGGAACCCCTTGACCTCCGGAATGTCCGTCGCGTTGAACACCATGAACGAGACCTTGTCCTTGGCCACCGCGATGACCGCCGCGTAGTGCCCGTTCTTGAGGTAGTGCGGCTTGCCGTACTGGAGCCGCTCCTCGACATCCGGGATGGTCTGGTCGACCATCGCACGCAGCTTCTCGCACACGTCGATCTGCCACGGCTGGGCCTTGTTGATGTACTGGGTGACATCGTCGCTCATGGTCTTCTCCTCCATCATC
Source organism: Micromonospora sp. U21 (assembly GCF_018070045.1). GTDB lineage: Bacteria > Actinomycetota > Actinomycetes > Mycobacteriales > Micromonosporaceae > Micromonospora. The sequence goes on along the minus strand of NZ_JAGPYK010000031.1, from coordinate 59,029 downwards.
GTTGCTCCCACCCGAGGAGATCATCTCGGCTCGGGGCATAGCTCAGCACGACCACGCCCGAGTCGAACGCCCGTGCCTCGACCAACCGAAGAACCGTCGGCTCGCCCGACTCCGCGAAGAGGCGCACGCCACCACCCAGCACCACGGGGTAGGTGACCAGGCGCAGCTCATCAACGAGTTCGTTGCGCAGCAACCACCTGACCAGTGCGACACTGCCGTAGATCAGGATGTCGCCATCCACCTCGGCCTTCAGCTTCGTGATCGTCTCGGCGACGTTCTCGCTGATCACGGTGGTGTTGTTCCACTCGCCCCGCTTCAGCGTCGTCGAGACGACGTACTTGGGCATGCTGTTCATCTTGTCGGCGAACCCCGCCTCGTCGGTCATGTTCGGCCACGACGCGGCGAAACCCTCATACGTGACCCGGCCGAGCAGCAGTGCCCCGGCGGCCTGGAGCTGCTCCAGCCCCGTCCGCATGGAGTCCTCGCTGACGAACTGAAAAGTGAACCGCTGCGGATCGTCGACGACCCCGTCAGCGGTCGTGAAGATGGACAAGACGACGCGCCCCATATCTGCCTCCAACGTGGCTTCGGTGACCTAAGGCAGAGCCTCCAGCACCGGGACGGGCACGGGCATCGGTGGCGACCACCCATTCCACCACCCATTGGCCCACCCAGTACCCAGCCCGGGGTCAGGCATGATGGCGCGATGACCGTCGTGCATCCCGCCGGAGCGTCGAAGCGCGAGATCGAGGTACTCGTGATGCTCGGCGCGCGCCTGTCGAACGCCGACATCGCCGGCCGGCTGCACATCTCCGTGCGGACCGTGGAGCACCACGTCTCCGCACTGCTACGCAAGTTCGGCGTGGCCGACCGGAGGGCCCTCGCCGAACTCGCCGTACAGGCCCAGGCAGGGGCTCCGGTGCCGAGACGGTTGCCCGGCCTGCCACCGGCGCTCACCACCTTCATCGGAAGGAGCGCCGAGCGCGAGCACCTGATGGAGACGCTGCGTGGCGCCCGACTCGTCACCCTGGTCGGACCGGGCGGAATGGGGAAGACCCGGCTGGCGGGCCAGATCGCCGGGGCCGCAGGGCCCTCCTTTCCCTCCGGCGGCGCGTTCGTCGACCTCGTCCCGGCCCGTGGCGGGTACGTCGCACAGGCGGTGGCCACCGCGCTCGGCGTTAGCGAGCGCCCCCAGCAGTCGCTGGAGGACGCCGTGGTGGAGCGGCTCGGAGAGAGTCGATCGCTGCTCGTGCTGGACAACTGCGAGCATGTGATCGACGTCGTGGCACCGTTCGCGGAGCGGGTGCTGGCCGCCTGCCCGGGTACCCGCATCCTCGCCACCAGCAGGGAACGCCTCGGCGTGCGGGGTGAACGTGCCGTACCGCTGGGCCCGCTGCCGCTGGCGTCCGACGCCGAGCGACTCTTCATCGACCGCGCCACCGCCGCGGACCCCGGGTTCGAGGCGGACCCCGTGCTGATCGCCAAGCTGTGCGCGCAACTGGACGGAATGCCGCTGGCCATCGAGTTGGCCGCGGCCCGCAGTGCCACCCTGGGCGAAGACGGATTGATGGCCGCGCTCGATGACCAGCTACGGCTGGTGGCCGGCGGTAGGGGTGCGGACGAGCGGCACCGCTCGCTGCGCGCGGTCATCGGCTGGAGCCACGACCTGCTCGATGACGAGGAACAGGCACTGTTCCGGCGGCTCGCCGTCTTCGCCGGCGCGTTCAACCTCACCGCCGCCGCCGCCGCGGTGAGCCCTGCCGGAAGCACCCGCGGTGCGGTTGCCGACGTGCTTGGCAGGCTGGCGGACAAGAGCCTGGTCAGCGTGCACCGTCGGGTCGGAGCGGCCCGGTGGCGACTGCTGCAGACGGTGCGCGCGTTCGCCATCGAACGGCTGGACATCTCGGGCGAGCGGCCGGAGATCCAGGACCGGCACCTGCGCTGGGCGGCGGACGTCGCCACCGAGCTGGAGACGAGGCTGGACGGCGACGAGTGGTACGAAGAGTTCGACGGCGTCGCCGACGACCTGAGAGCCGCCCTCGCCGTCGCCCCCGAAGGCCCCGGTGAGCTGCCGCACCGGCTGGCCCAGGCACTGGCACACCTCGCCTACACCCGGCGGTTCCTGATGGAATCGCTCGGCCACTACCGGACCTCCGCCGAACGGGCCCCCGCTCCGGGCGAGGCCGCAGCGGACCTGTACGCCGCCTCCGCCGTTTCCCATGCGATCGGCGACGACGGTCAGCGGCCCTTCGACCTGCTGCTCGCCGCCGCGCAGCGGGCCCGGGCGGCCGGGGATCGTGGGGCCACCGCCACCGCGCTGGCGCAGGCGGTCACCACCGCACGGCGGCACCCGGCAGGGTTCACCGCCGAGGTTCCGTACGAGCGCCTGCGTGACCTCCTCGACGAGGCGGCGTCGGCAGCCGACGGGTCGAACGACGCCGTGGTGGCGGCCCGCCTCGCCGAGGCGGCGGCCTGGGCCGCGACCTCCGACAGGTACGAGGCCGACCCGGCGCTCGCCGAGGCCGCCGTGGCAGCCGCCCGGGCGACCGGCGATCCGGTGCTGATCAGCGCGGCTCTGGACGCGATGGCCACCGCCGACATCGTGGCGGGGAGGGGCGCGGACGTTCGCCGGATCATGGACGAACGGTTGACCCTGCTGCCCGCGATGTCCCGGCACGACCCGAACGCCGCCCCGGAGATCGTCGACACGTACCGGATGGCCCACCTGGCTGCCCTCGGCGTCGGTGACCTGCCGGCCGCCCTGTCGATCGGCCAGCGGACCATGGACGACGACCTCGCCGGCAGCTCCTACCACTCGGCCGCCCTCCTGATCACGCCGCTGGTGCTCAGCGGACGCTTCGACGAGGCACTGCGGATGGCGGGCACCGCGTGGGAGGGCTGGCGGCGGGCCGGCCGTCCGCGCACCGGCACGATGTCGCCGCCGATGGCCGCGGTCGCCCTCGTCCACGGGCTGCGCGGCGACGACGACGCGTACGCGCTGTGGCGTTCCCGCGCGATCGAGGTCATCGGCGAGCTACCCCCGCACTCCACGTTCGTGTCGATGGTCGACGCGCGGCTCGCCGTCCACGCCGGGCGGGTCGAGGACGCTGCCGCGCTCGTCCGCCTGACGTTCAACGGCACCCGCAGCTGGTCCCCGCCCTACTCGCGGGCGGCGGGCGCCGAGCTGGCCGTCGTCGCCGGGCTTCCCGACGCGCCGGAGCTGCTGTCGGCCGCCGAGCGGCAGGAGAGCGCGTGGGCCGCCGCCTGCACCGCCCGGGCCCGAGGCCGCCTCGACGGCGACACCGCGGCCCTCACCGCCGCCGTGGCGGGGTGGGAGCACATCGGCGCCCGGTTCGAACGGGCATCCACGCTTCTGCTGCTGCCGGACCGTGCCGCCGAAGGCCGCCGGGAGCTCGGGGCCCTCGGCGTCGAGCTCCCGGCTCAACGAGTATGACAAGCGTCCCGTTCGGGCGCAGATCCGCGGGAACGAATGCCTGAGCAGGGCGTCATGCCGGTGTCGGGCTCCCACTCGGGGGAGGATCGCCACCGTGCTGATCACCCCACGGCGCGGCGTCGACCGACAGTCTGCAGGCCCGTCCCGATCCGGCGCTCGGCACCGATCCGGCATCCGGTGGCGAAGAGGCGTACGAGCAGGAAGCGAACAGCACCATGCAGCCGGGCTGGTTGTCTCTGGACCAACACAGCGAGGAAGTGCGCGACCAGGCGCGGGCTTCGATCGACGCGCTTCAGCCCGCGCTTCCCGAGGAGCTACGCGAGGCCGTCGTCGTCGCCGGGGTCACCTGCACGACCTCGGCAAAGCGCACCCCGCTTGGCAGGACGCGCTCTGCGCACTCGCGGACGACGGTGATCGCCAACGGGTCGAAGCCGGACGGCCGTGGGCCAAGTCCGGCAGCCCACGATCCCTGTGCTTCCCGCGCGGTCAGGCGTTCCGGCAGGAAATGGCCTCGCTGGTCCTGCTCGACGGGCCGCTGCGGAGCCTGCTCGATCAGGTGGTGGAGCCCGACCTCGTCCGCTACCTGGCGCTCGCCCACCACGGTCGGCTCCGTATCCAGGTTCGGGGTCCAGACGACACGGACGACAAGACCCTCCTCGGACTCCGCGACGGGGAGATGGCCGCTATCCCTCCGCTGGTCAGCCCGCGTCCGAGCTGACTGTGGAACTCGATCAGTTCAGCCTCGGCGGACGGCGGTCGTGGACGCGTACCGCACTGGCGCTGCGTGACCGGCTTGGGCCGTTCGTCCTGGCCTACAGCGAGTTGGCCTACCCACGCTGGTCGCAGTGAATCGCGGTCGGCAAGGTGATCGGCACAGGATGCTCTTCGACAAGGGGGGAAACCCGCCATGATCACTCGTCTGCTCCGTCGCTCGGCGTACGCCCTCGGCGCCCTCGCGCTCGCCGGCGTGCCGGTCGGCTCGCTCGGCACCGGCCCGCTGCACGCGATCTGCTGACGACGGCACCTCCAGAACCCGGGGGCCGGGGTGAGAGGAAGGGATCTCGCCCCGGCCCCCGCTTCCGTCTATCCCAACCGGCGCAGCCCGGTGACGCTGGCGGCCAGAGCCCAACTCCCGATCGCTGGCGACGAACTTCGTTAGAACGCCGAGTGGCTGTGGAGCAACCGGTTGGGCGAAGGCACGCCGCAGGAGATCTTCGACTTCCTGTACGCGCAGCCGCCGGACGCCGGCTGTTCAGTCCAACAGCCGGACGGCGGAGTCACCGCACGACACTCACGCCTCGGGCAACCAGCCACGCTCCCGGGCACGCCAGCCCAACTGCAGGCGCGACTGCGCCCCCGCCGTCTCCATCAGGTGCTGCACCCGGCGAACGACGGTGCGCCGGCTCATCCCGAGGCGCGCACCCGCCGTCTCGTCGGTCATCCCGGCAACCAGCAGCGACAGCAACTTGCGGTCCTCATCCGAGATCTCGCCCCGCGCGGTAACCTCACCGGCGCCCGACAGGCCCAAGGGACTCGCTGTCGACCACACGCCCTCGAAGAGTGCGACGAGCGCGTCGAGCAGCGCGCACGGGTGGACGAGCACCGCCGCATCCTGCGCCGCATCCGTCAATACCAGAGGGAGCAGGGCCAGCGTGCGATCTGCGACGGCGAGCTTTGTCGGCACGCTCGGCGCGAGGCGCGCTATCTCGCCATTGCGGACGTGCTCCCCGGCCGCCGCCAGGGCGGCCGGATCGGCGAGCGCGTCGATGGTGTAGACGACGCGGTAGGTGATTTCCCGCCCGCGCTCCATCTGTACGCGGTTGACTTGCTCGGCCGCGGCGTACGGCGGCGCGACCAGCATCCGCATCGTTGCCTTCGCGACACGCTGTACCCGGTCGAAGGCACGCTGCACGCTTGCTTGCCCTTGGACGATCTCGATGAGTTCACCGGTACGCCGTCCGGCGGTACGGTCGCGGGTCTGGGCCGCCAGCGCGTGCGCCGCCTCGCGGACCCGGTCCAGCTCGGCGTGCTGGCGCTGGATCAACTGCTCGATCGCCTCGTCTGGCGGAACCGGCACGACCAGGCCGTGCGGCGGTGGCGTGCGGTGCACCATTCCTTTGCGGTGCAGGCCGGCCACCGCCCGGTTGATCTGCGTGGTGGGCCGTCCGGTGCGTCTGGCCAGCTGATCCACGGTGGCGCTGCCCTGCCGCAGCAGCCCAAGGTAGGCCGACTCCTCGGCGGTGGTGAGTCCGGCGGGCTCGAGCATGCTGGGCCTCCCATCGAGCGGCGGTGTGGGACGGGACCGGTGGCGAGGCCGGCGGTTCCGGGACGTGTGATCGGCGGTGGCGCACCTGAGTCACGACTCATCTGCGCCCCTGAGTGATCTAGCCCCGGGTGGTGCCAAGTGTGACACTCGGCCGAGCTCGATTCCACGATCATCCGGGAGACCCGCGGTCGGGAGGAGGGCCCTGTCGTGAGGTCGCTACAGGGTCAAGAGCGGCCATTTGAAGAAAGGGTCCATGTCTGTGCATCCTTCCCGGCCACACCGGCGTACTGCCCTGACGGCGGTATCCGGTGCCCTCATGGTGGGGCTCGCGGCTCTGGCGGCCATGCCTCCGCCACCGGCGCTCGCCTCGCCGCAACCTGCCACCGAGCCTGGCCCCGCGCAGCAGCGCGCCGAACACCACACGATCACCCTTGTCACCGGCGATACAGTGGCCGTCACTCGTGGACCGAAGGGCATCATTTCCTACAGCGTCACCCCGGGCCCTGGCCGCCAGGACGTGACGTTCCTGACCCGATCGGCCAGCGACGGCGCCGTCTCGGTAATCCCCTCCGACGCGCTGAACCTGCTCTCCGCCAACCAACTGGACCCCCAACTGTTCGACCTGGGCGCGCTGATCGACAGCGCGCCCGACGACGGTGGCGAACTGCCGCTGATCGCCCAGTACGCCAAGGCGGCCACGGCCGGGCCCTCCAACCGGGTGGGGGGCGTGCTCGCCGACGGTGCCCGGACCACTCTCGCCCTGCCCCGGCTCGGGCTGAACGCGGTGCGCGTCCCCCCGAACAACACCGGACGCATGTGGCGTGCAGTCACCGGTGGAGAGAAAGCTGCTCAGCGTCTGCGCGGTGGCCTCGGCAAGCTCTGGCTGGACCGCAGGATGAAGGTCTCGCTGGAGCGCAGTGTGCCCCAGATCGGCGCCCCGACTGCCTGGCAGGCGGGGCTCACCGGGACCGGTGTCACCGTGGCCGTTCTTGACACTGGCTACGACATCAACCACCCCGACCTCAAGGACGTGGTCGTCGCGTCCGCCGACTTCGTCGGCGAGGGCACGGTAGACGACCACGTCGGGCACGGCACCCACGTGTCCTCGACCATCGCGGGCAGCGGAGTGGCCTCGAACGGGCTGCGCAAGGGCGTGGCGCCCGGCGCGAAGCTGGCCGAGGGCAAAGTTTGCTCCGAAGAAGGCTGCCCATGGTCGGCGATCCTCGCCGGGATGCACTGGGCGGCCAACGAGGTGCATGCGAAGGTCATCAACATGAGCCTCGGCGGGCTCGACTCCGCTGGTATCGACCCACTCGAGGCCGCGGTGAACGACCTGTCGGCCCAGACCGGAGCCCTCTTCGTCATTTCGGCGGGCAACAACGGCTGCAGGTATGGCGCCCGCCCGGTCGGCTCGCCCAGCACGGCTGACGCGGCGCTTAGCGTGGCCGCGGTCGACCGGACCGACTTCATCGCCGACTTCTCCAGCTGCGGTCCACGCATGCTCGACGACGCGCTGAAGCCGGAGATCAGTGCGCCAGGAGTGGGCATCGTCGCGGCCGTCCCCGGCGGGGGCTACGGATCCTTCAGCGGCACGTCCATGGCCGCCCCGCACGTCACCGGCGCGGCGGCGATCCTGGCCCAGCAGCATCCCGACTGGACCGGAGAGCAGCTGAAGGCCGGCCTGATGAGCAGCGCCTCCGAGCCCCGCTGGGAGAGCATGCCATCGCCCCGCTACGGGTCCGGCCGTGTCGACGTGGCGCGGACGGTCGCCGCTCAGGTCACGCCGAGCGTCGGTGGTCTGAACATCAACCAGCCCTGGCCGCGTCCCACAGCGGGCGTCACCCGCACGGTCAGCTATCGCAACGTCGGGACTGAGCCGGTCGTCCTCGATCTGGCCGTCTCGTCGATCGCGGCCGCGCTGGTCACGCTGAGCACCCAGCGGTTGACGGTGCCCGCCGGAGGCAGCGCCTCGGTGACGCTCACCGTCGGCAGCGAGGGCGAGGCAGAGGCGTACCACCTCGGCGCCCTCACCGCCACCGTCGACGGCGCCCCGGTGGCCCGGACCGCGCTGACCTACCACCAGGACGCGCGGTACGACGTGTCGGTGAAGCTGGTCAACCGGCTCGGCGCGCCCGCCGAGGGCAGTGTGGCTGCGGTGAACGGCGACACCGGCGCGGTGACGTACTTGACGGTCAATGGGGGCACGGCACGGGGGATGCTTCCCACCGGCCGGCACTACCTGCTGACCACGGTGTTCCCGGGCGGGCCGGAGGACATCGCCTTCACCTACGGGATCGTGCCGGTCACGGTCACCGACGATACGGCCGTCCTGCCGGTACGGGTCGACGCCCGCCGCGGCAGGCAGGTCCGGCTCGAGGTCTCCGACCGCTCGGCCGAGCATGTCGTCACGTCCGTGGACCTGACCCTCGACGTGGCCGGCACCCGGATAGCGCACGGCGGCTCCTTCGGCGTGCAGGGCGCGAGCTACGTGCTCCCGGTCGAGGATCCGGCCGTCACCTATGGCGCCCGGGCGGTCTTCGACAAGAAGGGTTCGAGCGAGCAGTCGCCGAGCCCCTACCACTACCGGATCGCCGACACCCGCGCCGGCATCCCCACCGACCCGGTACGCACCGCGGCCAGGGAGGACCTCGCCCGGGTCGTCATGGACTTCAAGGCTCCCGGCGTCGCCTCCAGCGGATCCGCCGCCGTCGGCATGATCACCGACGACAGCCTTCCCACGCTCACCATCGAAGGGCCGGTCGACTTCCCGTCGAAGGTGATCGACTACCGGGCGCCGGGGCGGTACGAGAGCGAGATCCGCATCGGCGACAACTGGATCACGGCACCGGCCCGAACCGTCAGCCTGGCTGAACCCGGCCGGGAGACCTGGAACAACGCGCTCCTCGGGCCGACGCTGGACAGCACCACCGGGCTGAACGGAGACGGCTTCATGTCGATCCCCGACATCCCGTGGTTCGTCGACGCCGAGACGCACGACTTCGCGTACACCCCCGCGTCCGGCACCCTGACGCTGAAGCGGGAGGGGGAGCAGGTCGCGCAGTGGCAGGCCGGCCAGTGGGGCTACGCCTACGGGCTGCCCGTGGAGAAGGCCACGTACACCCTGCAGGCGAGCGTCACCCGGTCGGTGCCGTTCTCCACCCTGTCCAGCCGGATCGACGCCGAGTGGCGGTTCACCACGGCAGGCACCACGGAGTGGCTGGCCAATCCACTCATGGTGCCCCGCCTGGCAGCCGTCGGCCTCGACGAGTACAACCGGGCCGCCGGGAAGGCACCCACCAAGGTGCTGATCGGCGTCAGCGGCCAACCCGCCGGCGGCATCCCGGCCACCCGGGTCACCCGGGTGGAGGCGTCCTTCGACGAGGGCCGCACCTGGAAGTCGCTGAAGGTCACCGCTGGGCCGGACGGGACGCTGGGCAAGGTGATGGTCCCCAACCCGCCCGCAGCGGGCCACGTCGCGCTGCGCGTCACGCTGACCGACCGGGACGGCAACCAGGTCACGCAGACCGTCCACCGCCCCTACGAGGTGCGGCCCCGGTAACCGAGCGAGGCCGGGCCCGAGCGGCTGCAGCCGCTCGGGCCCGGCCTTCTTTCCGACCCTTCCAAAATGGACGGCTGCACTGGTCCTGCCTTCGGCAGGCGCGGCCGCCCCTCAACCCCGGGAGCGACATGCCCAGACGAATTCGGTGGCTGTTGGCGACCATCACAGTGGTTGCGACGCTGTAAGCGGTCCCGGGAACCCCGGCGCTGGCCGACCCGACCCCAGACCTCACCACCCCGAACCCCGCCACCGCGGCCCCGGCCGGCAGCGGTGAGACGCACACCGTCACGCTGCTCACCGGCGACGTGGTGACCGTCGAGGCCACCGGGTCCGGCTGCCCCCGGGTCCGCGTGCAGCCCGTCGACCCGGCCGGTGTGATCCGGCGCAGCTGCGGCGCCGACGGGCACATGAAGGTCATCCCGGCCACGGTGGCGGCCCAGGTCGGCACCGTGCTCGACCCGGACCTGTTCGACGTGACCACGCTGATCGCGGACGGCTACGACGACGAGAGCACCACCGGGCTGCCGGTGATCGTGCAGCCCGCCGAGAACCAGCGGACGACGGCGCTCGCCGACGTCCGGCCACTGTCGAGCATCGGCGCGGTCGCCGGGGCCCTGCCGAAGCAGACCGCGGCCAACGCCAGGGCAGCCACCACCACCCTGCTCACCGGTGCGCGCAAGGTCTGGCTCGACCGGAAGGTGCACGCGACCGGGATCACCGCCGGCAACCACGGCGGCGAGAAGCCCGGCGGCTCCACCGGTCAACTCGACCACAACATCAGCCAGGTCTCCGCGCCCCAGGCGTGGCAGGCCGGCTACACCGGCAAGGGCACCCGGGTCGCCGTGCTCGACACCGGCGCCGACTTCAGCCACCCCGACCTGGCCGGCCAGGTCGTCGACCGCGCCGACTTCGTCACCCCGGGCGGCGACGCGGCCGACCACAACGGGCACGGCACCCACGTCGCGACCACCATCGCCGGCACCGGGGCCGCCTCGCACGGCCAGCGGCGCGGCATCGCGCCCGATGCGCGCCTGGTCATCGGGAAGGTCCTCGACGACTTCGGCTCCGGGTTCGACTCCGACATCATCACCGGCATGGAGTGGGCCGCAGCCCGCGCCGACGTGATCAACATGAGCCTGGGCGGCGCCATGCCGGACGACGGCACCGACCCGATGGCGGTCGCCGTCGACAACCTGACCGCGCAGACCGGCGCACTCTTCGTCATCGCCGCCGGCAACAGCGGCGGCGCGATCGCGTCCCCCGGCTCGGCCGGGCGCGCGCTGACCATCGGCGCGGTCGACTCCGACGACGAGCGGGCCGACTTCTCCAGCCGGGGACCGCTGATCAACACCTGGGCGGCGAAGCCGGAGCTGGTCGCCCCCGGCGTCGACATCGTCGCCGGCCGTGCCGCCGGTACCACCCTGGGCACGCCGTTCGACGAGCACCACACCACGCTCTCCGGCACCTCCATGGCCGCCCCGCACGCCGCGGGGGCCGCCGCGCTGCTCGCCCAGCGGCACCCCGACTGGACCGCGGACCGGCTCAAGGCCGGGCTCGTCGGCGCCACCGACCCGCTGCCCGACGCCGAGCCGTACACCGTCGGCGCCGGTCGGCTCAACGCGGCACGGGCACTCACCGGCCCGGTGAGCGACCAGCCGGTGGTCAACCTCGGCACCTTCAGCTACCCGCAGTCGGGAACCAGCGAGGTGCGGCTGAGCTGGACCGGCGACCGGACCCCGGCGACCGTCCCGCTCGACCTCGCCGTCACGGTCGCCAACCACGACGGGACCACCGCACCCCGCCGGGTCGCGAAGCTGTCGACCACCCGGGTGACGCTCAAGGGCGGCGTGCCCGGCACGGCGACGCTGCGGCTCGACCGCGCGGCGCTGGCGAACTCGCCCGGTTACTACCTCGCCACGGTCACCGCCCGCACGCCGAACCACGCGTTGGTCGCGACCACGCCGGTCGCCTTCTACGTGGAGCCGCGCAGCTACGACCTGACGATCCAGACCCGCCCCATACCGGACACCCCGGTGAACGGGTACAGCGCCGTCGGGGTGGAGGTGACCAACCTCGCCGACCCGCTGCTCTACGGCGGCGGGGCGTTCCTCACACCCGGCAAGTCGGCCACGCTGCGGGTCCCGGCCGGCCGTTACCAGGTCACCGCGGCGTTCACCACGTACAACGACGAGACCGGAGCGCAGACGGGCGCGTTCGTCGGGGACAGCGACATCGCCGTCGACGGCCCCCGGACGGTCATCCTCGACTCGACGCAGGCCAAGCCGTCCACCGCGACCGTGTCCGGGAAGCCCACCCAGGCCCTCGCGAGCGACTTCCTGTACGTGCAGACGGCAGGGAACGGTCTCTCCTGGTGGCAGGCCATCGCCGCGTGGGGCGACTCGGCCACCGTCGCGGTCGGCCCGGTGACGCTACCCGGCGTCGGGTCGCTGCGGATGTACGGCGGCTGGGGGCTGGACTCGCCGGCGGGTACGGCCGCGCCGTACCACTACGACCTGGCTCACGAGTACACCGAGGGAGTGCCGGCCGACCCCACCTACCGGGTCACCGCCGCCGAGCAGGCCCGGCTCGCCCGGATCGACCAGCGGTTCAACCAGCTGGACCTGGCCGGGATGGTGACCTCGATGCGCCGCGCCGGCTTCACCCTCGACGGGTTCTACCTGACTCAGAACCCCACCTACGACCTGCCGGCGACGCGTACCGACTACGTCTCGCCGGGGTTCCTCTGGCAGGACATCGGGACCTACGGCGGGCTCCCGGCCCAGGAGGCGCCCCGGGACTACGCCCCGGGTAGCCGGCAGACCAAGATCTGGGCGCGGCAGCCTCTGCGCTCCGACTGGTTCGACGACCCGGCCGGTGGGGAGTACAGCTGCGCCGGCGCGCCGTGGCGGACCAGCGGCAACCTGCACGTCGACCTGGCCATGCTCGTCGACCAGCACCAGCGGGCCGACTGCCTGCAGCCCGGCGCGGTCGGCATCACGCGAACGCTGGCGCTGTACCGGGACGGCCAGCTCGTCGACGAGCGCAACGCCGCCCGGACCGACTTCAGCGTGCCGGCGAAGGCGGCGGACTACCGGCTCACCTTCGACGTCGACACCAGCCGGATCCTGCCGTTCTCGACCCACGTCAACACCGCGTGGACCTTCCGGTCGGCCGGACCGGCCGGCACGGCGCGCAGCGCCCTGCCGCTCCTGTCGGTCGACTACGCCCTGCCACTGGACGCGGCGAACCATCCCACCGGTGGTCCGGCCACGTTCACGGTCCGGCAGGCCCAGGGGGCGCCGGCTCAGCGGGTGACGACGTTCCAGGCCTGGACCTCGACCGACGACGGCGTGACCTGGCAGCCGACCACGGTCGACCGGGACCGGGACGGCTACCACGCCGCGCTGCCGACCGTGACGGGCGGGCAGGCGGTCTCGTTGCGGGTGAAGGCCACCGCCGACGGCGGCAGCGGCATCGAGCAGACGATCATCCGGGCGTACTGCGCCGGCTGACCGTCCCGATCCGCCGTACCTCCACCGAGGCGCGGCCCGGTGCCGACCGGGTCGCGCCTCGGCGCGTTTCAGGCGGCTGGCTCAGGACGAGAGGGCCGCGTCGGCGAGGAACTCCCGCTCGGGTTGAAGCTGACTGACCTCCGACCCGGCGGAGGACGCTTTGGCTGTCGATTTCACGGCCGGCGCTGCGGAGATCAAGAGCTTCGGGGCGGACGCTGTGCTGATCATCGGCTTCAGCGAGTCAGCCACGGTGATCCGCGCGCTGGCGGACGCGGGCGTGCTGCTGCGGCATTGAGCCACTGAACCTCCAACGGAGAGCGGCCGCACCGGATGGCCGGAGCGATCCGCCTGGTCCCCCTGGCAGCAGAGAGGTCTCCAACTTCATCCGAAGATCCGTCTGCCAATGGAGGCTCGGATGAAGACCGAGGTTAGAATCGCCCCGGAATCCTCCGGAGGGGCGGGAGGCGGATGCGGGTCGTCGGGCGGCCGATTGACCAGTTCATCGAAGACCTCCACGCTTGATCAGTTCGCTTCCGTCCGGCCCCCCACGGGCCGGCGCGGTGGCTGACTGGTATGCGGCAGCCGGAGAGGACACACGACCCCCCATGGCGACGCGATACAACCCACCGCCGAACTGGCCCGCGCCCCCGGCCGGGTGGACGCCCCCGGCCGGCTGGACGCCGGACGCGGCGTGGGGCCCTCCGCCTCCTGGGTGGCAGCTCTGGGTCGACGAGGAGATCCCCCTGTTCGGGGCCCGCGGCAAGGCGCGAGAGTTGGCCGCCGAGAACGGTGAGCTGCAGAAGAAGCTGACCGCGTGGCATGCCGAGGCCACCAAGCTGCAGGGCCAGCTCAACCAGCGCCAGGGTGAGCTCACCCAGCTGCGAGGCGAGCACGACCGTCTGCAGTCCGAGATGCGGCGCCTGGGACAGATGGCGGCGTTCGAGCTGGAGCAGTACCGCGACCGGCTGACGCAGCAGACAGCCGAGCTCGAACAGCGAGTGGGCGCGCTGAGCCAGCAGGTGGTCGTCACCGAGGAGACCGTGCTGCTGCAGGAAGCCGGGGTGTACGAGTACCGGCACCCGCTGACCGACGCCGTCGCCTACCAGGGCAAGCTCGCGACCGTCCAGGACCGGATCAAGGCTATGGCCATGAAGGATGGCGGCGCCGTCCAGGCGGACACCCGCGTAACCATCTCCGGTTCCGAGGCCAAAGGACGGGCCATGGTCCGGGACTACTCGAAGCTCATCCTGCGCGCCTACAACGCCGAGGCCGACAACCTGGTTCGCGGCCTCAAGCCCTACAAGGTGGACTCGGCCATCGAGCGCCTGAACAAGGTGGCGGAAACGATCGCGCGGCTGGGCAAGTCGATGGACATCCGGATCTCCAACGACTACCACCGCCTGCGCAGGAAGGAGCTCGAGCTCACCGCGGACTACCTGGCGAAGGTTGCCGAGGAGAAAGAGCGGGAGCGGGAGGAGAAGGCGCGCCTGCGCGAGGAGCGGAAGATCCAGCAGGAGATCGAGCGCGAGCGCGCCCGCCTGGAGAAGGAGAGGCAGCACTACGCCAACGCGCTCGCCGCACTTCAGGCCAAGGGTGACGCCGAGGGCGCCGCCCAGATGCAGGAACGCCTCGCCGAGGTCGAGGCGGCGGTCGACGCCGTGGACTATCGGGCCGCGAACGTCCGCGCCGGGTACGTCTACGTGATCTCCAACATCGGGGCGTTCGGCGAGCATATGGTGAAGATCGGCATGACCCGGCGACTCGACCCGCTCGACCGGGTGCGAGAGCTCAGCGACGCCTCGGTCCCGTTCAACTTCGACGTGCATGCCCTGTTCTTCTCCGAGGACGCCGTCGGCATCGAGACCCAGATGCACACCCGCCTGGCGGACCGTCGCGTCAACCTCGTCAACCAACGCCGCGAGTTCTTTCACGTCGCCCCTCAGGAGGCCAAGACGCATTTGCTCGCGCTGACCGGCAACCTCCTGCAGTACGACGAGGTGCCTGAGGCCCTGGAGTACCGGCAGAGCCTCACCAGCGCGCGGGTGGAGCCGGTGAGCGGCACCACTAGCGCGGCAGCCGGCGACGGCCCCAACGCCTGACCGGCCAGCTTCGCCCGGCTCCACTAGCCGCCGCCCGCGCCCTGCCCGCCGGCCGTGCGTTGGCGGGCAGGGCGCGTGTCTACGGCTCCCCGAAGTAGCCCTCCTCCTCGCCGAGCAGCAGCGGCACGTCGTAGACCGACATGTCCGGCCGGGCCCGCGCGTACCGCACCCGGTGCCGCCACCGCCCGTGCTCGAACGCGACGTCGGCGTTGATCTCTGCCACCACCGTCGGTTCCATCTGCACGTACCGCAGCGGATCCGGCCGCTCCAGCTGCCCCGACCAGGACACGGACGGGCAGCAGCAGCCGCGGCGGCGACGTGAGCGCGAGTCGAAGGGTGGCGCGCGAGACGCCGAGGTGGAGGGCATCCGTGACTCTGCTGAGCGGGCCGTGCGGGCCGGTGAGCTGATCAACGTCCGGCATCAGTCGATTGGCTACCTATCCCGGATCCGGCGGGAGGCCATGGACGAGATGGTGGCCGCCGGGCTGAACCACAGCCAAATCGCTGACCGGACCGGCCTTACCCGGCAGCGAGTCGGGCAACTGCTCGCCGCGCCGCCGGCGGAGCCGATTCTGGTGCCCGAAGACGAGTGATCACGGAGGCGGCCAGTAGGGGAGCGGTGGACGGATCGTCGCCTCTCGCCGGCGACCGGCCGGCCGTCGCGGTGTTCGAGGTGCCGACCCCGCATCGGGTCGGCGCGCGGCTGCGCTACAACGGCGGGCCTCGACGAGATCTGGCTAGCGGTGCGCGTTTTGGCGTCGTTCGACAAGCCGACCAACTGACGAGCGTGTCGCGCCGGAGTGCGTCACTCATTCACGATAACGTTCCTTCTCGTGAATGAGATTGAGGCCCGGGGGAGCGCCGAACCAACCACCTTCATCGATCCGGACGAGCAACTGTCGGAAGCGGCGCGGCGGCGCATCCGCGAGTCGGTGCCCGCGTCGACGCGGCGGGCCTACGCCGGGGACTGGCGCCGCTTCACCCACTGGTGCGACGACCACCAACGATCACACCTGCCGGCCACCGCGGCGACCCTGGCCGAGTACGTCTCGCACCTCGCCGACGAAGGCAAGGCCGCGTCCACGATCGAGCGCGCAATGGCGGCCATCACCGTCGCCCACGCCGCCGCCGACCTCCCGCCGCCCCACACCCGGCCGGCGCGCGCGGTGCTGCGCCGGCACCGCACCGAACTCGCAGAGGCCGGCCGAGGCGTGCGCAAGGCCAAAGCGGTCACCGTCACCGCGCTGCGGGCGATGGTCGACACCCTCGATAGGACCACCCTTGCCGGAGTGCGCGACCGGGCCCTGATCGTCGTCGGCTTCGCCCTCGGCGCCCGCCGCAGCGAACTCGCCGCACTGAACATCGCCGACCTCACCTTCACCAGCGAGGGCCTGCACGTCACCATCCGCCGCTCCAAGACCGACAAGGAGTCCGTGGGCCGCAGCACCGCCCTGCCCTACACCTCCCGACCAGCCACCTGCCCCGTACGCACCATGCAGGCATGGCTCGACGCCCTCGCCGCCCACGACCAAACATCCGGACCGGTGTTCCGGCGCATCGACCGCCACGGAACCCTCGGGCGCACCCCCCACGGCCGCGGCGACACCACCGGCCGCATCACCGGCCAAGCCGTCGCCATCATCGTGCGCCGCACCGCACTACGCGCCGGCCTCGACACCGCCAGCGCCTTCACCGGCCACTCCCTGCGCCGCGGATTCGCCACCGAAACCCACCGCAGCGGCAAGAACCCCCTGCGCATCGCCCGCCACGGCGGATGGAAAGACGGCTCCGCCACCCTCGCTGGCTACATCGAAGACGCCGACCAGTGGCAAGACAACGCCCTCACCGACGTCGGCCTCTGACCCGTCGCACCGCACTGGTCTCGACCTGGCGCACCGCCGACGACACGAACTGCGGGAACAACCAGCAGAGCCAAGACAGCAGCTCCCACAGGCACCAGCACTACTGCCCGCTCATCACCACGGTCAAGTCCGGCGCTAGACACGGCACGTCACACACTCGATCCCGCCGGTTGTCGGGGCCCTGCTCTGGGGCCCGATCCATGACCGATACCCTGCTGCGCTCGCTCCGCGAGCGCATGCTCGACGAATCCGAGCCGCTTGCCGGGCTGCTGCGTAAGTGCCTTCTCCTCGGCGCCGAGACCGGTTCCGAGACGCCGCGACTGGGCGCGCAAGGAACTCAACGGCTACGCGTCGGAGGCTGACGCCAAGGATGCCGTGCAGGAGACGATGTACAAGGCCGACCGGCGGTGGGGGACCATCAACAACCCCGAGGCGTCGGCACGGGTGACCCGCATCCCGCGCGTAAGCCGCGCGCGTCGGCACGCTAGACACGATTCCGGTCGACGACAGCGCGGAGCACACCCCGCACCGCGCGTGCAGCCGAATCGTCACGCCGCCACGGAAGGTGCAGGGGGCCGGGCCGGATGCAGCTTCGGTGGCCCAACTTAATGAGAAGACTAGAGAGATGGCCCAAGTTATTGAGAATGGCCCAGGTCAAGTGAGAAACGACACCTCCTACCGAACGCGGTAGAGGCCAGAAAACCCCCGCCGCTTCTGATTCGATAATGTACATTATGTAAAGTCACGTGATCTGGAGGTCCCCTCCTCGGGGGCGGACAGGTGCTGCTCGATCAGCGCGACCCGCTCGTGCACCGGGCCGGCCGGCACGTCGACCAGCCGGTGCCCGTACGCCGCGTACACCTGCTCGTGCATGTGGGCGAAGGCCAACGACTCGGCGTAGTCGATCTGGCGTGCGGCCGTGCGCGTGACGAAGCCCAGCGGGCCGATCAGAAACACCAGCGGCTGGTACAGCTTCTGACGGAGGATCAGATCCAGCTCGGCGGCGAGGGCGGGCCCGACCGGCCGTCCCAGGTGGCGAGCCAACGCGAGGGTGCACAACGGTGACCGGTCATGGATCTGCAGGTCGCCGTTCGCGTCGGCCGCAACGCGGCGGCGGCGCTGGAGTCGGGCGACGGCGTCGACGAATTCCGGCTCCCGCCAGGGTTCGACGCATCCCTGCGCCTGTCGGGCCGCGATGATGTCGGTGGCAGCCTCCGGGACCACCAGGTGCCCACGGCGGCGCAGCGCCTGGATCAGTGTGGTCTTGCCGGCTCCTGGGGCTCCCGTCAGGACATAGCGCCTCGGTTGGGCCACCGCGCTCCCCCTCTCCCCCTTGCCAGTGAACGCGAAAAAGCTGCATAATATGCCTTATGCATGACAAACAGGACGACTCGCTCGAGGTGCTGATCGAGGAGTTCCTGACCGCACGGGCGACCCGCAAGCCCTCCCCGCACACCCTGGCGGCGTACCGGCGGGACCTGCGGGCGGTGGCCGCCCTGATCGCCGAGGACGTCACCACTCCCCTCCCCCGTGCCGCGCTGTCGATCACCGATCTGTCCCCCCGGGTGATGCGGGCCGCGTTCGCCCGGTTCGCCGCGCCCCGCGCGCCCGCGTCGGTACACCGGGCCTGGTCCACCTGGAACAGTTTCTTCACGTTCCTGGTGGCGGACGGGGTCGTGGCCGGCAATCCGATGCCGGCGGTCGGCCGGCCCCGGGCCCTGCTCCCCCAGCCGAAGCCGCTGCGCGGGGCGGACACACCCGAGCTGCTGCTGGCCTCGGCCGCGCGCGACGACGGCCGGCAGCGCGACCCGTGGCCGGAGCGGGACGTTGCGGTGCTGGCGGTGGCGCTCTGCGCGGGGCTGCGGCTGTCGGAGCTGCTGGCGCTGCGGGTCGGCGCACTGGCCGGTCGGCCAGGTGAACGGCGAATCGAGGTGGTCGGCAAGGGTGGGCGGCCCCGGGTGGTGCCGATCGAGGCGGACCTGGACCGGGTGCTGGTGGACTACCTGGACAGTCGGGTCCGGCGCTTCGGGTCGCGGTCGGTACGCCCGGACTCGGCGTTGCTGGTGGACCGGCGGGGCGAGCCGTTGCGTCGCGGTGGGCTCCAGTATCTGGTGGAGTCGTGTTACCGGCGGGCGGGGATCGGTGACCGGGTGCCGCGCGGTGCGCGGTTGCACGCGCTGCGGCACACGTTCGCGACGCGGCTGGCCGAGGACGGTGCGAGCGCGGCGGAGATCATGCGGTTGCTGGGGCACGCGTCGTTGGCGTCGTCGCAGACGTACATCGAGGTGACGGCCGATCAGCAGCGTGACGCGGTGCGGGCCAACCGTACCAACCGGGCGCTGGCCGCCCTGGTGCCGGTGGACCAGGCGCGGTGAGCGCCGTCAGTGGGCCCGGTGGTCGGTGTCGTTGGCGGTGGTGGGCAGTGGGCCGAGCACCGCGTTGATGATGTGGATGCGTGCGTTGGTGGCCTGGTAGTCGGCGCACACCGCGTCGGCCCGGTCGGCGAGGCGGGCGGTGGGTCCGGTGCGGGTGACGGTGGCGGTGGCGCCGTCGAGGGTGGTGGTGGCGCCGGCGGTCACCAGTTCGTCGATGGGGTGGGCGCCGGCGATCAGGTGTGCCTTGAGCAGGGTGCGCAGCTGGTCGGTGTGGCGGGCCATCAGGTCGTCCCAGTTGTCCTCGGAGAACTTGGCGGCGAAGGCGTCGTCGGAGGGCGCCAGGATGGTGATGCCGGTGCCGGTGGGCAGGTCGGCGAGGACGCCGCTGGTGCGCAGGGCCGCCTCGAACGTGGTGAGGGTGGGGATCCACCGCAGCGCCTGGTCGACGGGTTGGCCGGCGAGGAACGTCGGGTTTCCGGGTTCGGTGCCGGTGGGCAGGGCGGCGCAGAGTGGTCCGGTGACCTGGGGTGCGCTGGTGTTGTGCGGTGGCTGCACGTCCGTTGTGGACCCGGCGGGGGTGCCGGTGCAGGCGATGGTGGCCAGCAGCAGGGCCGGCACGAGGAGGCGGAGAGCGCGAGACCGGGGGCGGGTTGTCTGCGGCACGGCGGACTCCACGGGTCGGGGGTTGGCGGGTGCGGTGTGCCGGCGGCGCGGGGCGTGGTGCCCGCACCGCCGGCACACCGGCTCGGCTAGCTGACGGTCACAGTGCCGCGCACTGGGTGGTGCGCGGACCGTGCACGGTGTTGGCCACGCCGAGGTTGATCGGGGCGGGGCTGTTCGCGGTGCAGCTGAGCGGGCCGCGGATGGTGCTGCCGGCCAGCAGGGGTGCGTCGGTGCCGGTGGTGTTGCCGGACAGGCTGACCGGGCCGGCGATCGTGACGTCGATGATGGAGACCGCGTCGGTGGTGCTGGTGATCTGGACCGGGCCGTTGACGGCGCTGTCGGCGAGGACGATGCCGGCGGCGCGGGTGGCGCTGACCGGGCCGCTGATGGTCGTTCCGGTCGCGACGAGCGCCGCACCGGCCCGGACGGTGACCGGGCCGTTGATGGTGGCGTCGGCGGCGCAGGTGAAGCCGGAGACGACCAGTGGGCCGTTGCGTCGGCCGGTGAGGGTCGGGTAGATGCGTTCGCCGTCGGTCAGCTTCTCCACGCCCTTGGTGTCGAGCAGCAGTGGGATCAGGCCGCGTTCGGGCTGGTTGAGGGGTACGTACCAGCCGTCGCCGGTCTTGATGACCTTCCAGCCGTGTGCGGCGATGCGCTGTGCCACGGTGGTGCCCACGCCGCCCGGTCCGTCGGTGCGTGCGCCGTTGTACTGCTCGTCGGTGAGCCTGTAGGCGCACGGGGCGTTGTCGAGGATGAGGTCGGCCCGGGGCGCGTCGAGCGGCGGAGGGCTGTCGCCGGGGTGCGGGGCGGGGTGGGCGGGGATCGGTCGGGAGCCGCGGAAGACGAGGCGGCCGGTGTTGGCGGCCTGGATCTCGATGGCTTCGGCGCGGGAGGTGAGGATCTGGCCGCGGTCGGCGCGGTGGTAGTCGAGGAACTGGTGGAAGGTCCACAGGGCCGAGTAGGTCTTGCGGCGCCGGTTGTTGGCGGTGTTGCCCTCGTCGGGTCGGGTCTGGCCGCCGGAGCTGCGCAGTTCCAGCAGCGAGTTGGCGACGTTCTTGAGCCCGAGGGTGTTGCGCAGGATGGTTTCCTCGCTGAGGCCGACGTTGCCGCCGCCTTCGCAGCCGTAGGGGCAGGCCCACCAGCCGGCTTCGGCGCCCTTGGCGTACATGTGGCCTTCGATCATGTCCTGGGACTGGTCGAAGATCGGTTGGGCGACGTTCTGGTGTCGGGGCGGCAGCATCGGCAGGTCGCCGGCGCGGGAGTTGCCGTACTCGTGGCCGTCGTAGCCGGCGACGGGTCGGTAGTCGCGGACCATCTTGATGTACGCGGCGGTCTCGGGTTGGCGGATCAGTGAGTAGTCGCGGTTGAGGTCCTGTCCGGTGGAGTTGCCGCGGGTGTTGGCGGCCCGGCCGTCGCCGTTGATGGTGGGGACGATCAGGACGGTGGTGTGGCTGAGCAGGTCGGTGATGCGGGGGTCGGTGCTGAAGGCGAGTTGCCGGGCCATGATGAGGCAGGCCTCGCGGTCGCCGGGCTCGTTGCCGTGCACGTTGCAGTTGATGGCCACGGGTGCGGTGGCGGCGACGGCGGCGGGGGTGGCCGGCGGGGTGGGGTGGCCGATGACCAGCATGTTGACGGGTCGGTTCTGGACGGTGCGGCCGAGTTCGACGACGCGGACGCGGTCGCTGAGGGCGTCGATGGCGGCCGTGTAGGCGTACTCGTCGGTGTCGCTGGTGTACTGGGCGGCGTGGGTGGTCTCCCACTGGGTGCGCAGTTGCTCGCCGGGGGTGCCGGGGTTGCCCCAGGGCACGGTGGTGGCGGCGACGACCGGGGCGGAGTAGGGCTGTTCGGTGGTGCCGGCGCGGGCGCGTACCCGCCACTGGAACGTGTCTCCGGGGTTGAATCCGGAGTCGGCGAAGGTGGGTGACCCCTGGTTGATCTGGCGGTTGGGGCGCCAGATGCCGACGATGGTCGGTGCGCCGGTGGGGGTGCCGTTGGCGTCGACGGCGGTGCGTTCGATCTGGTAGTCGGTGGCGCCGTCGACGGGTTGCCAGGCGAGGGTGGCGTACCCGTCGGCTTGGCGGACGGTGAGGGCGGCGACCTGGTTGGGTTCTGCCGCGCTCTGGGCGTTTGCGGGGCTTGGTGCGGTGGTGAGGGTGACGGCGAGCAGGGCGGACACGGCGATGAGGGTGGACCGCTGGGGTCTCATGTGGCCTCCGACTGGTTGATCGTGGCGCGCGTATCGATCAGCATTCTCGTCGGAGATCGTCAATGCAAAGATCTTGAGGGAATCTTGCGGCTGGGCCCGGGCTCGGCGGCGGTGTCGGTGAGCCCACCCTAGACACCGGGACCGCCGTGGTGGGGCCGTACGGGGTGACGGTCTCAGCCCAGGTCGACCAGCAGGGGCCGGTGGTCGGAGATGGTGGACAGCGGAGTGGTGACCGCGCGTACCGGTGGGAGCTGATCGAGGGCGTGCCGGTCGGCGAGGATGTGGTCGAGTTGGACGCGGGGTTGCCCGGCGGGGTAGGTGGGGCGCCGGCCCAGGGGGTGCCAGCCGGAGATGAGCCGGGCCGCGCCGGCGGGCAGGTTGAGATCGCCGAGCAGGACGTGGGGGGCGGGCAGCGCGCGTAGGGCGCGGACGGTCTGCCGTAGTTGGCGGGCGTTCCAGCCGGGGACGAAGGACAGGTGGGTCGCGGCGACGGTGAGCGGGCCGTGCGGGGTGTCCAGGACGGCGGCGAGCACGACGCGGGGTTCGTCGTGCAGCAGGACGAGGCCGCCGCCGGGGCCGGGCACGTAGACCGGGGAGCGTACGGGTGCGGGCTTGAGCCGGGTGACCTGCCAGCTGCGGACGGGGTGGCGGCTGATCAGGCCGATGCCGTAGCAGGGTTCGCCGTGGCCGTCGTCGTCGTGGCGCAGGGGGCGGAACCGTTCGCCGGGGGTGCCGACGACGGCGGCGGCGAAGCGGTGGTGGGGTGCGTCGAGGGCGCGGGCGGCGATGGCGGTGAGGTCGAGGTTGCCGCTGCGGCTCTGGTCGCGGTCGACCTCCTGCAGGGCCAGCACGTCGGCGTCGAGGGCGCGCACGGCGGCGGTGAGTCGGTCGGGGTCGACGAGCCCGTCGGTCAGGGATCGTCCGTGCAGCACGTTGAAGGTGGCCAGGCGCACTCCTGCACCCTACGTCCCCGTGGCAGGGTTGCCGGGTGGTGAAACTGCTGCTGTGTTCGGTGCTGGTGTTCGTGGCGATGGGCGCGTTGGGGGTGTGGTTGCGGCGGGCGCGGGGTCGTTGAGGTGCGGGCGCGGGAGTGAGGCTGGCCACTTCGGTGCGGGCCGGGCGGGTGGGGGTGGGGAGAATTGCCGCCCGTGGACGCCGTATCGCTGAGCACTCTCCTGGCCGCCGCGGCCCTGGCCGGCTGGGTCGACGCCGTGGTCGGTGGTGGTGGTCTGCTGCTGTTGCCGGCGTTGCTGGTGGCCGCGCCCGGGCTGCCGGTGGCCACCGCGCTGGGCACCAACAAGCTGGCCGCTATTTTCGGCACGGCCACGGCGGCGGCGACGTACGCCCGGCGCACGAAGGTCGACTGGCGGGTGGCGGGGCCGGCGGCGGGGCTGGCGGTGTTCAGCGCCGGGGTGGGTGCCGCGCTGGCCGGTGCGGTGCCGGCGTCGGCGTACCGGCCGGTGGTGCTGGTGGTGCTGGTGGCGGTGGCGGTGTTCGTGCTGCTGCGGCCGCGGCTGGGGGTGGTGGCGGTGCCGCAGCGGCGGACGCCGGTGCGGGTGGCGGTGGTGGTCGCGGTGGCCGGGGTGGGTGTGGCGCTGTACGACGGGTTGATCGGTCCGGGCACCGGCACGTTCCTGGTGCTGGCGTTCACCGCGCTGGTGGGTGCGGACTTCGTGCACGGCTCGGCGATGGCGAAGGTCGTCAACGCGGGCACGAACCTGGGTGCGCTGGTGGTGTTCGGGGTGACCGGGCACGTGTGGTGGCTGCTGGGAGCGGGGATGGCGGTGTGCAACATCGCCGGCGCGGTGCTGGGGGCGCGGATGGCGTTGCGCCGCGGGTCGGGGTTCGTGCGGGTGGTGCTGCTGGTGGTGGTGGTGGCGTTGGTCGCCAAGCTCGGCCACGACCAGTGGTTGGCCCGGTGAGCCGGCGCTGATGGCGGTGCGCGCGGAGCACGACCGGGCGGTCCTGGCGGAGCTGCTGGGGCGTGATCCGGTGCTGCACGCCTACCAGTTGGGCGACCTGGACGACTTCTTCTGGCCGTACACCTCGTGGTTCCGCCGGGGTGAGCAGGTCGCGTTGCTGTATCACGGGGTGGATCCGCCGACGCTGCTGGCGTTCGCGGCGCCGGCGGACACCGCGCCGCTGGCGGCGTTGCTGGCCGAGGTGGCGCCGGTGCTGCCCGCCCGGCTGTACGCGCACCTGTCCCCCGGGCTGACCGACGCCCTGGCCGGGTCGTTCCGGCTGGAGTCCGGTGGCCGGCATCATCGGATGGCGTTGACCGACCCGGCCCGCCTCGCGCTGGTACGCCCGGCGGGCGTGGTGCTCGGCGCGGCGGATCTGCCGCCGCTGCGCCGGTTGTACGCGCGGGCGTACCCGCAGAACTGGTTCGATCCGCGGATGCTGGACACCGGGCAGTACGTGGGGGTGCGTGACGGCGGTGAGCTGCGGGCGGTGGCCGGGGTGCACGTGTGGTCGCCGGCCTACCGGGTGGCGGCGTTGGGAAACGTCACGACCCATCCGCGCTGGCGTGGGCGGGGTCTGGGCGCGGCGGTGGTGGCGGCGCTGTGCGTCCGGCTGCGCGAGTCCGTCGAGCACGTCACGTTGAACGTGAAGGCGGACAACGCGGCGGGTGTGCGGTTGTACGAGCGGGTGGGTTTCACCCGGGTCGCCGAGTACGACGAGTACACGCTGACCGCCTGGTAGGCGGCGGGAGGTCAGCGGCGGCGGCTGGGTGAGTCGAACCGGCCGGCGCGGATCTCGCGCAGGGCGCGGCGGCGGATGTCCCCGCGCAGGGTGTCGACGTAGAGGGTGCCGCGCAGGTGGTCGGCCTCGTGTTGCAGGGCGCGGGCGAGGAAACCGCTGCCGGCGATGGTCAGTGGCTCGCCGTGCTGGTCGACGCCGTGGGCGGTGGCGTGCATGGCCCGCTGGGTCGGGAAGTACAGGCCGGGGATGGACAGGCAGCCCTCCTCGTCGTCCTGGCGTTCCTCGGACAGTTCGATGGTGGGGTTGATGAGGTGGCCGCGGTGCCCGTCGGCGTCGTAGACGAACACCTGGGCGCTGACCCCGATCTGCGGGGCGGCGACGCCGGCCCGGCCGGGTGCGCCGAGAAGGGTGTCCATCAGGTCGGTGACCAGGGCGCGCAGTTCGGCGTCGAAGGTGGTGATCGGCTCGCACGGGGTGCGTAGCACGGGGTCGCCGATGATCCGGATGGGCCGCATGGTCATGTGGGTCAGCGTATCGCCGGTGGCGGCGGGGTCAGCGTCCGGCCAGGGTGGCGCGGATCGGGGCGGTCTTGGCGGCGGCCTCGGCGACCTCGGCGGTGGGGTCGCTGTCCCAGGTGATGCCGCCGCCGGCCCAGGTGTGCATCCTGGCGCCGTCGGCGGCGGCGGTGCGGATGGTCAGGCCGAGGTCGATCCGGCCGGGGGCGACCCAGCCCAGCGCGCCCATGCTGGCGCCTCGGCCGACGGGTTCGAGGGCGTCGATCTGGGCCAGGGCGGCGAGTTTCGGGGCGCCGGTGACCGAGCCGCCGGGGCAGGTGGCGCGCAGCAGGTCGGCCAGGCCGAGGCCGTCGGCGACGGTGGCGCGGACGGTGGACTCGGCCTGCCACAGGTCGCACCAGCGGCGTACGGCGAACAGGTCGTCGACGCGGACGGTGCCGGTGCGGGCGATGCGGGCCAGGTCGTTGCGTTCCAGGTCGACGATCATGATGTGTTCGGCGCGTTCCTTCGCGCTGGCGAGCAGTTCGGCGCGGCCGGCGGCGGTGGCCGGGCGGGTGCCTTTGATGGGTCTGGTGGTCAGTTGCCCGCCGGTGACCTCGACGAGGGTCTCCGGGGAGGCGCAGCCGATCGCCCAGCCGTCGCCGGTGAGCACGCCGCCGTAGCGGGCGCCGGGCAGCGCGCCGAGGCGGCTCAGGGCGGGCAGCGGGTCGCCGGTGTATCGGGCGGCGGCGTGGCCGACGAGGTTGGTCTGGTAGACGTCGCCGCGGCCGATGGCGGCGCGGACCGCGTCGACGGCGTCGGCGTGCTGGCGTGGGGTCCAGCTCTCGGTCCACGCACCGAGCCGCCAGGGCGCCGGCGGGCCGGGTGGCGTGGCGCGGGTGGGGCCGTGGTCGTAGACGACGACGGCGAGGTCGGGCAGGGCGGGCGCGGGGTCGGGCGCTTCGGCCGGGGCGCCAGCCAGCTGCGCTCCGGCGGCGGCGGACAGGTAGAGCGCGGCGCCGTAGGCGCCGGTGGCGGGGTGCGCGGTGACGGGCCGGGTCAGGTCGTGCAGCGCCAGGCCGTGCGCGGCGAGGAACTCCTCGGCGAGCGCGGCGGGGTCGCCGCCGTCGGCGCGGCGCCACTGCAGGCGGGCGCGCTCGACGAGCGCGCCCCGGCAACCGGGCGGCGCCGCGGGTGCATCGACCAGCACCTGTGGGAGCGTTTCCACGCCGTATGGCCCAACCTTCCTCATCCGTTCAGTGGATTTCCGGTGGACCGGACCGGCACCTGCTCGATGCTGGACACTTTCGCTTGGTACTGTGCGTCACTGGTCATGTGAACCATGACACAGTGCCCCCACAGTCCGGAGAACCCGATGTGCCAGCACCAACCGACCTGCCCCTCCGCCGAAGCCATCGACCGGGAAGCCGCCCGCGTCCTCGCCTGCTTCCCTGAGCAGGGCTGGAGCCTGCTCTGCAACGGTGTCATCGTGTTCGAGGACACCGGCGAGCTGCTCCCCGACGGCAGCAGCATCGCCCCGCACCGCGGCCCCGCCCGACACGCCCTCGTGGCCTGATCGACCACCCAGCGTCACCGAATCGCCGCCGTCGACCCAGGCTAGTCCCCCGGTACGGGACGTCCCCGCCCAGGTCGGCGCGGCTGCCGGGGCGGCCACACCGCCCACCCCGGCACCCCGCCGTCAGTCCTCGAAGGCCTCCGGCGACGGGCACGAGCAGACCAGGTTCCGGTCGCCGTACGCGCCGTCGATCCGCCGCACCGGCGGCCAGTACTTCCCGGCCCGGTCCACCCCGGCCGGGTACGCGCCCACCGACCGCGGGTACGGGTGCGGCCACTCGTCACCGCTGACCATCGCCGCGGTGTGCGGCGCGTTCGCCAGGGGGTTGTCCCCGGCCGGCCACCGCCCCGAGGCGACCTGGTCGATCTCCGCCCGGATCGCGATCATCGCGTCGCAGAACCTGTCCAGCTCGGCCAGGTCCTCGCTCTCGGTCGGCTCCACCATCAGCGTCCCGGCCACCGGGAACGACATCGTCGGCGCGTGGAAGCCGTAGTCGATCAGCCGCTTCGCCACGTCGTCCACGCTCACCCCGGTCGCCTTCGTCAGCGGCCGCAGGTCCAGGATGCACTCGTGCGCCACCAGGCCCTTGTTGCCGGCGTACAGCACCGGGAAATGCCCGCGCAGCCGCGCCGCCACGTAGTTCGCGGCCAGC
This sequence comes from Micromonospora sp. U21, assembly GCF_018070045.1. Classification (GTDB taxonomy): domain Bacteria; phylum Actinomycetota; class Actinomycetes; order Mycobacteriales; family Micromonosporaceae; genus Micromonospora. The sequence goes on along the minus strand of NZ_JAGPYK010000031.1, from coordinate 31,608 downwards.
ACCGCCACCCCGGTCGCCCGGGTCAGCCCGGCCGCGCCCATCATCCGCAGGTACGCCCACGGGATCGGCAGGATCCCCGCCGACCCGTACCGCGCCGCCGAGATCGCCGGCGTGGCGTCGACGTGCGCGCCCAGCGGGTCACCGGGCAGGAACGGCGCCAGGTGCGCCCGCACCGCCACCGGACCCACACCCGGACCGCCGCCGCCGTGCGGGATGCAGAACGTCTTGTGCAGGTTCAGGTGTGACACGTCCGCGCCGAACTTGCCCGGCTTGGCGAACCCCACGAGAGCGTTGAGATTCGCGCCGTCGACGTACACCTGCCCGCCGGCGTCGTGGACCTTCGCGCACAGTTGCGCGATGCCCGTCTCGTACACCCCGTGCGTCGACGGGTACGTCACCATGATCGCGGCCAGCGCGCCCCGGTGCTTGTCGATCTTCGCGTCCAGGTCCACCAGGTCGACGTTGCCGTCGTCGTCGCAGGCCACCACGACCACCCGCATGCCGGCCATCACCGCCGACGCCGCGTTGGTGCCGTGCGCCGAGGAGGGGATCAGGCACACGTCGCGGTGCGCCTCGCCGCGGCTGCGGTGCCAGGCCCGGATGGCCAGCAGCCCGGCCAGCTCACCCTGGGAGCCGGCGTTGGGCTGCACGCTGACCGCGTCGTAGCCGGTCACCTCGGCCAGCCACGACTCCAGCTGCCCGATCAGCTCCCGGTACCCGGCGGTCTGCGCGTCCGGGGCGAACGGGTGGATGTGCGCGAACTCCGCCCAGCTGACCGGCTCCATCTCGGTGGTCGCGTTGAGCTTCATCGTGCACGACCCGAGCGGGATCATCCCCCGGTCCAAGGCGTAGTCGAAGTCCGACAGCCGCCGCAGGTAGCGCAGCATCGCCGTCTCCGAGTGGTGACTGCGGAACACCGGGTGGGTGAGGAAGTCGCTCGTGCGGCGAAGACCGGTCGGCACCGCCGGGTCGACGCCGCCGTCGAACGTCGGCACGCCGAACGCCGCCCACACCGCCGCCAGGTGCTCGACGGTGGTCGTCTCGTCGCAGGAGACACCAACCCGGTCGGCGTCGACCAGCCGCAGGTTGACGCCACGCTCGGCGGCGGCGGCCACCACCTCGGCGGCCGCGCCCGGCACGGTCGCGGTGACGGTGTCGAAGAACGCGACATCGGCGACCCGCACCCCGCCGGCGCGCAGCCCGGCCGCGAGCCGCGCCGCCATGCCATGGGTACGCTCCGCGATGTCCCGCAGCCCGTCCGGGCCGTGGTAGACGGCGTACATGCCGGCCATCACCGCGAGCAGCACCTGCGCGGTGCAGATGTTGCTGGTGGCCTTCTCCCGCCGGATGTGCTGCTCGCGGGTCTGCAACGCCAGCCGGTAGGCAGGGTTGCCGTCCGCGTCGCGGGACACCCCGACGAGACGCCCGGGCAGCATCCGCTCCAGGCCAGAACGGACCGCCAGGTAACCGGCGTGCGGCCCACCGAAGCCCATGGGTACGCCGAAGCGCTGGGTGGTGCCGGCGGCGATGTCCGCGCCGATCTCCCCCGGCGCGCGCAGCAGCGTCAAGGCCAGCAGGTCCGCCGCGACGGTGACCAGGGCGCCGACGGCGTGCGCGGCCTCGACAAGCGCCGCGTGATCGCGTACCGCGCCGGACGCCCCCGGGTACTGCAGGTGCAGGCCGAAGAACTCACCGGGCAGCTCATCGCGCTCCACGTCGACGACCCGCACCTCGATGCCGAGCGGCTCCGCCCGGCTGGTGATCACCGCGATGGTCTGCGGCAGCGCGTCGGCGTCGACCACGTACACCGCGCTCCTGCTCTTCGACGCGCGGCGGGCCAGGGTCATCGCCTCCGCCGCGGCGGTGCCCTCGTCGAGCATCGACGCGTTCGCGGTGGCCAGGCCGGTCAGGTCGGTGACCATGGTCTGGAAGTTCAGCAGCGCCTCGAGGCGGCCCTGGCTGATCTCCGGCTGGTACGGCGTGTACGCCGTGTACCAGGCCGGGTCCTCCAGCACGTTGCGGCGGATCACCGCCGGGGTGTGCGTGCCGTGGTAGCCCAGCCCGATCATCGACACCGCGACGGTGTTGCGCGCCGCCAGGGCCCGCAGCTCGGCGATCGTCTCGGCCTCGGTGGCCGGGTCCGGCAGGTCCAGGGTGCCGTGCCAGCGGATCACCTCGGGGATCGCGGCGTCCATCAGCTCGTCGATCGAGCCGTGCCCGACGACCTCCAACATCCGGCGCTCGTCGTCCGGGCCGGGACCGATGTGACGGGTGGCGAACTGCTCTACGGTCATGGGGGGCGCTCCCGGGACGAGGTCGACGGATCGGCCTCCCCCTCTGTCGCACCCGCAGGGTGCTCCACAGTGCCTGCCCACGAGGTCCTTTTGCCTGAGAGGTTCCGGGGAGGATTTGCCCCTTCGGCGCCGCCCCGGGTGCTGTCGGGCGGTCTCTCCCACGTGGGTGGTACCGGCATGGTCAACGCTACCAGCGCCGGTGTTTCCGGCAGATGTCCGACCCCGGGCCGGCGTCACACCCCGGCCGGGGTCACCACCGCCGCGCCGCCGGTGACCCGTTCGGCCAGCGCCGGCAGCAGCGCCCCCAACGGCGCGTCGACGCGCAGGGCGCCGTACCCGTCACCCCGGGTCGGCCCCTGATTGACGATCGCCACCGGAATGCCCCCTTTCGCGGCCCGGATCACGAACCGACGCCCCGACATCACCGTCAACGACGACCCGAGCACCAGCACCGCCCGAGCCCGCTCCACCAGCGCGAAGCAGTGCGCCACCCGCTGCGGCGGCACCGTCTCACCGAAGAACACCACGTCCGGTTTCAACATCCCGGTGCCGCAGATCCCGCAGTCCACCGGCCGGAACGCGGCCACCTGCTCATCGGGGAGATCCACGTCACCGTCCGGGTTCACCGCGGCGACCCGGGCCACGAAATCCGGGTTGGCCTCGCGCAGCCGCCGGTCCACCTCCTCCCGGGAGGTCAGGTTGCCGCAGTCCAGGCAGGTCACCTCGTCCAGGCGGCCGTGCAACTCGACCACCGACCCGCTGCCCGCCGCGCCGTGCAACCCGTCGACGTTCTGCGTGATCACCGCGTCGACCAGGCCGGCGTGCTGCAGCCGCGCCACCGCGCGGTGCCCGGCGTTCGGCGCCGCCCGGGCGATCAACCGCCACCCCAGGTGGCTGCGCGCCCAGTAGCGCCGCCGCGCGACCGGATCACGGGTGAACGCCTGGAAGGTCATCGGGGTGTGGCGGCGGGCCACGCCGCTGGGCCCCCGGTAGTCCGGAATGCCCGACTCGGTGGACAGGCCGGCCCCGCTGAGCACCACCACCTGACCACCGGCCAGCAGCGAGGTCAACGCGTCCAGGCTCTCCGTCACCCCACCATGCTGCCTCAACGCACCCGCCGCCGCCGAACCCCCGCGGGCCTGTGGTGGTGACTACACCGCGACGATGTCGGCGATGACGCAGGCGATATTGTCCGGCGCCCCTGCGGCGTGAGCCAGATCGATCAGTCTCCGCACCGTGTGCTCGGGATCGGTTGCCGCGCTCAGCGTCGACCGCAGATCGGCCCGGTCGACGACGGCGGACAGCCCGTCGGAGCACAGCAGGTACCGATCACCGGGCAGGGCGGTGCGAAGCGCAAGATCCGCTTCGACCCGCGGGCCGCCACCGAGGGCACGCACCAGCACAGCGCGCTGAGGATGCGCGGCGGCCTGGTCGCGGTCGAGCCTGCCCTGATCCACCTGGGCCTGCACCCAGGTGTGGTCCTGGGTCAGCAGGGACAACTCGCCGTCGCGCAGGAGGTAGGCCCGGGTGTCACCGATGTGCACGAGGGCCAGCTGTGAGCCGCTGCGCAGCAGCGCGGTCAGCGTGGTGACCGGCTGGTGGTCACCGGTCGCCAGCCCGCGCACGGTGCGGTCGGCGTCGGTGACCGCACCGGCGAGCATCGTCAGCAGGTCAGCAGCCGGCGCATCGGCGAGTTCCAACGGTTTGATGGAGTCGATGGCGGCAGCGCTGGCGGCAGCGCCGCCCGGTCCTCGCATGCCGTCAGCGACGGCAAGCAACCGCTCGCTGGCGTACGCGGCGTCCTCGTTGCTGTCACGCACGATCCCGGTGTCACAGCCGGTGGCGTAGCGGACGGCAACGGTGGAATTCGGTTGACACATCGTGGTGCCCCCTTCGGACAGGTGGTCCACGAGGATGGTGGCGAGCCGGGCGCGAGCCGCGGTGTCGGCCGACACCTGCTGCCAGTACGCGGTGATCGCCTCAGCCGCGGCCGTGGGCTCCAGGCCACAGACGACGCGGATCTCCGCCAGTGGCATGCCGATGCGACGGAGCTGGGCGACCAGCCGGGCCAACGGCAGCTGAGCCGGGTCGTAGAGCCGGTATCCGGACTCGGGATCGACCGCGGCCGGCGGCAGGACCCCCACCTGGTCGTACAGGCGCAACGCCTTCGGCGTCAGTCTCGCCGCCTGGGCGAACGCCCCGATGGTCAGCAGCCCCACGTCGACATCCTCCTCGTGCCGGTCTCGGCGACCGGCACACACCAGGCTGGGGGTTGCCCGAAGGTCAAGGTCAAGGGACCTCAGCCCACGAACCCGACTCGCTCAGCACCCGCCGGTTAGGTTGGGCGCATGCGTGTCGTCATCGCCGGAGGTCACGGCAAGATCGCCCTGCTGCTGGAGCGTCACCTCGCCGCGCGCGGCGACACCGCCGTCGGCCTGATCCGCAACCCCGAACAGGCCGCCGCGCTGCGCGCCGCCGGCGCCACCCCGGTCGTCTGCGACCTGGAACACACCGACGTCACCGACCTCGCCGCGCACCTCGACGGCGCCGACGCGGTGATCTTCGCCGCGGGCGCCGGCCCCGGCAGCGGCGCCGCCCGCAAGGACACCGTCGACCGGGCCGCCGCCGCGCTGCTCGCCGACGCCGCCACCCACGGCGCCGTCCGCCGCTACCTGCTGGTCTCCTCCATGGGTGTGGACGCCCCACCGGCCGCCGGCAGCGACGACGTGTGGGCGGCGTACCTGCGGGCCAAGCGGGCCGCCGAGGACGACCTGCGCGACCGCGACCTGGACTGGACGGTGCTGCGACCCGGCCGGCTCACCGACGACGAACCCACCGGACGCGTCACCCTCGCCGCACACGCCGGGCGCGGCGCGGTCACCCGCGCCGACGTCGCCCTGGTGCTCGTCGCGCTGCTCGACGAACCACGCACCGCCGGCGAGACCCTGGAACTCGTCAACGGGCCGACACCGACCGCCGACGCCGTCCGTGCCATCACCGCCGCAGGCGAACCGGACGCGCCACTCGGCACACCCTGACGTCGGGCCCACCGCCGTCACACCGACGTGAGGAGAGCAATGACCGCGCAGCCACTCGACCACCACTTCACCGCGCCGATCGAGAAGGACGGCGCCTTCACCACCTACGTGACGGTGCCCGACTCCGCGGAGCTGCTCGGCACCCGCCGCGCCGTCAAGGTCACCGGCACCATCGACGGTCACCCGTTCAGCGCCACCCTCATGCCCTCGGGCACCGGCCCGCACTGGCTGCCCATCCGGGCCGCCCTGTGCAAGCTCATCGGCAAGAGCGAAGCCGGCGCCCAGGTCAGCTTCCACCTCGACCAACGCCTCAGCTGACCACGGCCCGGCCGGCGCCACCCGGATGGGGTCCGCCACGCGGCGAACCCCATCCGAGGAGTCACCGCGGCTGCTGGTGACGCGGCAGCGCCGCCTGCCCCGCCGCGCCGACGGCGAACGGCGCCCCCGGCGTCTCCTTCGCGATCCGGTCCATCGTGCGGGCCAACTGCTCGCTGCCGTCGTCGAGATGACGCGCCGCCGCCTGCATGTGCGACACCATCATCTCGCCGAAGATCCGCAGCGCCTCCCGGGTCGCCACCGTGTCGTCGAAGCTCGACCCGGCCGAACTGCGGTAATCCGTCACCGCCCGCTCGGCCTCCTGCTTCGCCTCCTCCGCCGCCGCCTGCATGTAGCTCTCGTACTGCACCCGGGCGTACTCGGCGACCCGCCGCGCGTAGTCGTGCGCCTGCGCGATGATCTGCTCCGCCTCCCGTTGCGCCGCGGAGAGCAGATTCACCTCCTTGGCCGCCGGCACCTTCGCCGCCGCGCCCGCGCTCGGGATCACGCCGTGCCGGTGCAACTCCACCCGGTTGTTGAGCCGCTCGTTCTCCGCGCGCAGATGCGCGACCTGCGTCGCCAACAGGTCCAGCTCATCGGCGACCTGCACCCGGAACCGGTCCACGTCGGCGTTGTCATAACCGCGCCGACCAAACGACGCCGAGCCGAACTCCCACCGCCGGACCCGGTCCGCGGTCATCCGCACCTGCACACCGCCGGCGACCTGCACGCCGTCGTACCGGCTGATCGGGGTAGCGCTCACCGGACCCGCCTCTCGTTCGCGACTGCGGGGCTCGCAAGCTCACTCCTCGCGCTCACCGGACCCGCCTCTCGTTCGCGACTGCGGGGCTCGCAAGCTCACTCCTCGCGCTCACCGAACACCTCCGGAAGTGTCACCAGCGGTCGACTGCTCCACCGCCGTACGCCAGGCCGGGCCGTACCAGTGCTTGCCCAGGCCCTCGTGGTGCACCTGATCCGAGTGGTAACCCGCCCGGACCAACGTCTGCACCGCATGCGAAACCATCTCGTCCGACCCGCACACGTACACGTGCCGCGAGCGCCAGTCACCGTCGGCCAACGCCCGGTCCACGGCGTGCACGAACTCCCCCGACCGGTTCATGTCGGCACCCACCACGTAGGTCACCGTCAACCACGGGCACGACGACGCCAACTTGTCGATCGCGTCGCTGTCGTAGAACTCGCTGCGTGAGCGGGCACCCACGTACAGGTCGACCCGCCGGTGGGAACCCTCCGCGGCGACCTGCTCCACCAACGCCTTCACCGGCGCCCAGCCGGTGCCCGCCGCCAGCAACAGCAGATCGCTGGAGCCCGCCGACCACAACGACAGCCGATCCCCCACCGGCGCCGCCAGGTGGACGCGGTCACCCACCGCCGAGCCGTACACCAGCCGCGAGGACACCGCACCACCCGGCGCGGCCCGCACGTGCAACTCCAGGGTGCCGTCCGCGCGCGGGGCGTTCGCCGGTGAGTAGTACCGCCACGAGCGCACCGACGGATGCGACACCCCGATGGACTGACCCGGAGTGAACGGCAGCAGGTACTGCGGGCGCAGCGTCAGCACCGCCACGTCGAACGCCCGCCGCTCATGCGCGACGATCTCCGCCACCCACCACGGCGGATTCACCGTCTCGGCGGCCTGCGCGGCCTCCATCATCACCTGCGCGACCAGCCCGTACGCCGCCGCCCAGTCCTGCGCCAACTCCTCGGTCCACTGCTCGGCCAGGAAATGCTGCAACGTCGCCAGCAGCGCCTCACCGACCGCCGGGTAGTGCTCCGCGCGGACCGCGAACTTGCGGTGGTCCGCGCCGAGGTCCCGCAGGAAACCCACCAGATGATCCACCTGGTCCACGTTGGACACGATGTGCCCGAGCGCGGTCACCAGCCGGTCCCGCTGCCCGGCCATGTTCGTCGGGAACATCTGCCGCGTTTCGGGATGGGTCAGGAACAACGTCGAATAGAAATAGAGCGGCACCTGGTCGCCGTGCCCGGCGACCAGGGACCAGCTCTGCTTGAGTCGAGCCGCGTCCACGGTCAGACGCCCGGACGGTTCCCGGCGGCCACCACCTGGTCCTGCACCTGCCCCAGCACCGTCTGCACGTCGGCCAGGATGTCCGCCGGCACACCCAGCTCAGCCAGCGTCACGGTCAGGTGCTCACCCACCTTGACGTAGTGCTCCACCGGGATGTTCAGCGGCTGGTGCGCCTCGGCCAACCCGCGGCCCGCGTACTCGTTCGGACCGCCCAGTACCACGGTCAACATCAACGTCAGGTGCCGCCGCTGACCCGGCATGTTCACATCGGCGAAGTAGCCCGCCAGGTCCGGGTCGGCGAGCACCTTGTCGTAGAACAGCTCGACGGCCGCCTTGACCGAGCTGGCGCCGCCAATGCGGTCGTAGTGCGAGGCGGGAGCGGCTTCTTCGGTAACCGTCACGGTCGTTCCTTCCGGGATGGAGGGTCGCGCGGGGTCGGCGCGGAGGGGCGGCGGCCCACCGGAGCGACATCGTCATGCCACGGCGACACACCGGGGACCGTGACGGACCATAGCGTGTTGGCGTTTTCCGGTCAGCGCCCCCCTATCGGATTCCTGACAACAGCCCGACACACGGCGTCACCGCGACTGGCGCGACCATCCACAATGGGCAAACACGACGGCACCCACTGTCATCAACAGTAGGTGCCGTCCGCTCCACGACGCCAACAGACACCCGCCGGCCTGACCGTCAGTCACCGACCGGCGTTGGAAACCAAACGTGAAAACCGGGTGCGTCGACAGCCCGGACGGCACAACCGACGCTCAGCCAGCCCGCCGCCGCGCCCGCCGCGCCGCCAACTCGTCGCCCACCGGATCCGACCCGGACGCCACCACCGGCTCCGCCGGGCCGCTCGCCGCCGGCTCCGCCGGCAGATGCGACAACGAACCCTGGATCTCCTTGAAAGCCCCGCCGATCGCAATCCCGAACACGCCCTGGCCACCCTGCAACAGGTCGACCACCTCCTCCGGCGACCGGCACTCGTACACCGTCGTCCCATCGGAGATCAGCGTGATGCCGGCCAGGTCCTCCACACCACGCGACCGCAGCGCCTCGATCGCCTTGCGGATGTTCTGCAGGGACACCCCCGCGTCCAACAACCGCTTCACGACCTTCAACACCACCAGGTCGCGGAACGAGTACAACCGTTGCGTCCCCGAACCCGAGGCGTCACGCACGCTCGGCACCACCAGCGCCGTCCGCGCCCAGTAATCCAGCTGCCGGTAACTGATGCCCACCGCGTGACATGCCGTCACACCCCGGTAGCCCACCGAACCGTCACCCTCAGTCGCCACACCCGGCGACGCCACACCCGGCTCGTTCAACTCCGTACCCGGATCAGGATCCCGCGGCTCGTGCATCCGGACAACCTCCCCGTCAGTGTGGCGACGCGTCGTTTCCGGGACGCGCACCCCTCGACACGGCAACCCTATAGCCACCTTCAGGGGTTACCACGGAGGAACCGACGCGACACGCCGCGCAGCCACCGAGAAAGATCACCAGAAGCGCCACGGATCACCCACCGTGACGCCCCGAGAAAGGGCCGGGCAGACCGGCTCAGCCCGCGAAGTCCTCCGGACGCACCTGCTCCAGGAACTCGCGGAACTTCTCCACCTCGTCCTCCTGCTCATCCGGGATGACGATCCCCGCTTCGCTGAGGACCTGCTCGGCACAACGAATCGGCGCACCGACCCGCAACGCCAGAGCGATCGAATCGCTCGGCCGCGCCGACACCCGCACCCCGTCGCCGATCAACAGATCCGCGTAGAAGACGTTCTCCTTGAGCTCGGTGATCTCCACCGCCTGCAAAGGCGCCTGCAACGCCGTCAACACGTCCCGCAGAAGATCATGCGTCAACGGTCGGGCCGGCTTGACCCCCTGCTGCTCATAAGCGATAGCCGTGGCCTCGACCGCGCCGATCCAGATCGGCAGATAGCGGTCCCCCTCGACCTCCCTGAGCAGGACGATCGGCTGGTTGCTGGGCAGCTCCACCCGAACTCCGACCACGCTCAGCTCGCGCACCGCCGCCTCCGTGTCGTTGTCACCTACGCCGCACCGCGCCCTTCCCTGCACGGTACACGGACCGCGACACGGCCGTCCCATGCGCTACAGCACCACGCCCGCGCCAGAAAGGGGTTACCCCGGCAAGCCTACGGCACGCTTCCGGAAAGAGATCTTTCCGCTCAGCCGCCACCCGCCGGGCACCCTCACCGACCCAACGTCGAGCGCAACCCCACCCGCACCAACGCGGCGTGCAACTGCTCCGACAACGCCACCAGCTCCCGCGCCGTCTCCGCCGCCCGCGCCCGCGCCGCCGGATCACTCTGGCGCGCCAACGGCGCCACCAACTGCGCGAACAACCCGACCTCACGGTCCGCCGCCGTCCGGTAACCCCGCAGATGCCGGGGCTCCAAGCCGTACGCCGCCAACCCCGCCACCGCCGACGCGATGATCAACGCATCGCCGTCATACCACCCAGGCGGATCCGACACCAGCACACCGAGGCGCTCCAGCTCGACCAACGTCGACTCGTCGATCCCGCTGCGGGCCACCAGTTCAGCCCGGCCGAGCCGCACCTGCGACGACTCGGCCGGCTCCACCGGCTCCCGACCCGGCACCGCACCATCGGGCCCCACCGCGACCAACGCCGGCCGCGACCGGCCCGGCTGCTCACCGGACGAGTCCCACTCCGCCAACTGCTCACGGATCACCCGCAACGGCAGGTACTTGTCCCGCTGCGCGGTCAACACGAACCGCAACCGCGCCACATCGTCCCAGCTGTACTTCCGGTAACCCGCCGCCGTCCGCTGCGGCTCAACCAGCCCCTCGGCCTCGAGAAACCGCAGCTTCGAAATCGTCGTGTCCGGGAAATCCACCCGCAACTGCCCCAGCACCTCACCGATGCTCATCAGCGGCTGGGACCGGGCCGCCCCGGGTGGCGTGGAGGCCGCAGGCTCGTTCACCCCCGGCCGGCCTCCTCCTCCGGGCGCGGACCGGCGATGAACACCACCCGGAACTTACCGATCTGAACCTCGTCACCATTGCTCAAGGTGGCCGCCTCGACGCGCTCACGATTCACATACGTGCCGTTCAGGCTGCCGACGTCCCGCACCGTGAACGTGCCACCGTCACGGTGGAACTCCGCGTGCCGCCGCGACACCGTCACGTCGTCGAGGAAGATGTCACTGTCCGGGTGCCGGCCACTCGTCGTCACATCGTGGTCCAACAGGAACCGGGCACCCGCATTCGGGCCGCGACGAACCACCAGCAGCGCCATACCCGGCGGCAACGAACCGGACATCCGGCTCGGCACCACATCGGTGTCCGGCCCCTCCAGCACTTCGTCGAGCGAACCGAGATTGAGCGTCGAAGTGACGTCGAGCGGGGGGAACTCGTCGTCTGGGCGCGTCATGGGACCACCTCACGGATCTGTTCGGTCGGCGTCGGGTAATGGCGGGTCTGGCCGCCGGGCACTTGAACACCCGGCGGCTGGCTCCCCGTGCCCGGGAAGGCAATTCCGCAACGCTCAACTATTGGGTTCTCGGTCGACTGGGCGAGCCTAGCCAGCGCCGAAATGCAAGGCAACCGGACGCGCGCAGACATCCCACGCACCGGATCAAGCACACTCAGCCTTCGGTGATCTTGCGGTACGCGCCCGCCGTCAGCAACCCGTCCACCGCCGTCGGATCATTCGGGGTGATCTCCACCAACCAACCCGCGCCATACGGCTCCGTGTTGATCAGCTCAGGCGTGTCGCCCAGCGCGTCGTTGCGCGCCGCCACCGTACCGGCCACCGGCGCGTAGATCTCCGACACGCTCTTGGTCGACTCGATCTCACCCAACGAGTCACCTGCCGCCACCACGGCACCAGCCTCGGGCAACTGCACGTACACGATGTCACCCAACGCGTCCTGCGCGAAGTGCGTGATGCCGACCCGGACCGAACCGGTGCCGTCACCCGCCACCCACTCGTGCTCGGCGGTGTATCGAAGATCCTCGGGAATCACCAGACGCGTCCTTCATCCATCGGTGCCCCGGACCACCCGGGCCCGGCGCGGCCGCGCCGGTCAGGAGACCGGACGGGCGTGTTCCAGCTTGATCGGCGCGTGCAGCGCCGAAACCTCGACAACCCCACGCTCCTCAACGGTCACGTTACCGCCGACACCCTGGACCGACGCGACCACCCCACCAGGAATGTTCAACGCCGTACGCATCGTCGCCGGGTCACCGATCACCGTGATCGTGTACGGCGCCGCCAACCGACGCCCCTCCACCACCAACGACCCGTTCTCCCCATCCAGGAAGAACGTCGACGCGATGATCCGCACCGTCGCCCGATCACTCCCGGAGATCTGCATCGCCTCCGCGCCGGCGCCCCGCAGCTCCTGCACCGCGTCCAACACCTGGTTCGCCGAGATCGGCTTACCGCCGCCGGCAGCGAACCGCACGGTCAAGCCCGGCCCCGTCGCCGGCAACGTGCCCGCCAGGATGCCCAACTCGTCCGCGCGCCGCGTCGCCTCGTCCAGCGCCGCCTGCCGCCCCTGCTCACCCGAGCGCAGCTGCCGCTGGCTGTCCTCCAACGCCCGGATGTCCTGCTGCAACCGGTTCTCCCGGGCATCCAGGTCCGACAGGATCCGCACCAGGTCCTCCTGCCGCGTCGCCCCCAGCGTCGGATCCGTCGACGTCGTCTTGAACTGCACCACCAGCGTGAAGCCCAGCAACGCCAACAGCGCCACGATCATCACCCCGGCCGTGCTCCACCGGAACCGACCCAACGCCAGCGACCTCGGCGCGGCCACCGGCTCCTCAACCGGCCCCGTCGACCCGTCCGACCGCGACACACCGCCCAGGTCCACCGTCGCGCCCTCGTCCACCGGCGCCGCCCCGGACTCCTCGGCCGGCTGCTCCGGCTCCCGCTCCGCCGGCCCATGCGGCGCCAGCGGGCTCAACTCGTCCGGATCCGGCGCGTCCGGTCGCGGATCCGGCTCACCCGCCGGCCCGCCCGGCCGCACCGGACCCGCCGGCTGCGGCCATCCGGTGCCTGTCTCGGTCTGCTCGTCGCTCATCGCCGTCAAACCTACGCCCGGAACAGGTGCCGACGGATCGCCGCCACGTTGCCGAAAATCCGCACCCCGAGCACGACCACCACACCGGTGGACAACTGACCGCCCACCCCCAACTGGTCACCGAGATACACGATCAGACCAGCGACCAGCACATTCGAGATGAACGACACCACGAACTGCTTGTCGTCGAAGATCCGATCCAGCTTCGCCCGCACCCCACCGAACACGGCGTCCAACGCGGCCACCACCGCGATCGGCAGGTACGGCTGCAACGCCGCCGGCACGGTCGGATCGAGCCACACGCCGAGCACCACACCGGCGAGCAACGCCAGCACCGCGATCATCGGCCACCTCCGGAGGGGCTAGAGGTCGGCCCCGAGCCGGACGGCCCGGGACTGCCGGAACGGCCACCCGACGCGGAGGGGCTCGGACTGACCGACGGCTTGGCGTAGCGTAGCTGCGGCTCCGGAGCGGCCGGCAGGGTGAGGTCCTCCGCGTCCCGCACCCCGAACGACAGGCCCGTCTTCCGCGCGACCTCCTGCATCAGCGCCGCGCTCCGGCTGTCCTCGAACCGCCGCTGCAACGAGCCCGGGCCGATCGCCGACACCTCGTACGGACCGGTCACCGGCCGGAAGTCCACCAGGATCGCCTCACCCGCCAACCGGATCGTCGACGTCGAGGTCAACCGCTGCCCGTTGATGGCGATCGCCTCCGCGCCCGCGCTCCACAACGCGTTCGCCACCCCCTGCAGGTCGCTGTAAAGCACCCGCGGTGGCCCCGCGCCCGCGCCGGTCACCGCGTCCTGGTTACCCGGCGCGTCGGCCAGCCGCACCACCACGCCGTCCCCGCGCACGCGACCCAGCCCGGTGCTCGCCTCCAGGTTGCGCAACCGCGCCGCGGCCGAACCGCTCAGCGCCGCGTCCCGCTGCCGACTGACCTCCTCGCGCAGCTCGTCGGCGCTCGCCGAGAGCCGGTCGGTCTCGCTCACCCGATCCTTGATCTGCGCCACCAGCCCGGAGCGTGCCTGGCTGCGCCCCGGCTCGTCCGCCATCGTCTGCCGGTACGCGACCGCGAAGAGGAAGCCCAGGACCACCACCACGACCAGGCTGACCGAACGCGCCGGCCAGGCCCGCCACCCCTGCGGCGCCTCGGCCGGACGCGACCGCCTGGCGGCCGCCGCGTCGGCGTAGCCCGGGTCGAGCGGGTTGCGGAACAGTTCGGTGAGGAAGTCCGGCGCGTACACGCGTTCCGGTCGGTTACCCCCGGGCCGTGGCGCGCTCATGCCGCCGCTCCCGGGCCCCGTGCCGCGCGCACCAGCCGGGCCGCCTGCACCACGTACATTCCACCGGCCACCCAGTAGAGCACCAGCCCCCACCAGGCCAGCCCCCAGCCGATCGCGGCGGCCGCCGTCGCCACACCGGTCGACGCGGTGGCCAGCAGCAGCACCGGGAACGCGGCGAGCAGCAGGAACGTGGCGGTCTTGCCCACGTAGTGCACCGGCGGCGGTCCGTACCCGTAGCGGCGCAGCACGGCCAGCGAACCGAGCAGCAGCAGCTCCCGGGCCAGCAGCGCCGCGGTGAACTGCCACGGCACCACCTCCCGGGCGGTGAAGGCGATCAGCGTGGCGAGGATGTAGAGCCGGTCGGCGAGCGGGTCGAGCAGCTCCCCGAGCCTGCTCACCTGGCGCAACCGGCGGGCGATCCAGCCGTCGACCCAGTCGGTGGTGCCACCGACGGCCAGCACGACGACCGCCGCCACGTCGGCGCGGGCGACCAGAAACAGGTAGAGGAAGAGCGGCACGCCCAGCAGGCGCCCGAAGCTGATCAGGTTGGGCAGGGTGAGCACCTGGTCACCGGGAGTCTGGTCACCGGTGTCTCGCGGATGCTCTGCCCGAGCCGGCCGACGCGACACCGAACCTCCTCCGCGGCACGCCCCGGGCCCGGCCGACGTCGGGCGCGGCGGAGGTCGTACGCGCTGTCGGGCCGGCCACCGCCGGCTCCCCTGCGGCCCCGGTCGGGACCTCTTCCCTGACGCGGCCCGCGATCTCGATGATCACGGGCCGGGTGAGTGCGCTGCCACTATATCGGGCTCTCGCCCGCGCCCTGGGTGCCGTCGCGTGGCGTTCGGTGCGGCTGTGTCGCGCTGTGGTGTGGATCACCACGCGTAACGCGTCCTAGGATGCTAGTAGAAGAGCTTTGGCGCGGAGTCAGGCGGTGCGCACCGCGGAGTCGGTCTGCTGGTCCGGCACCGTCGCCTGCGTCGCCGCCCTTCCGAACGCGAGCAACGCCAGCAGCAGATCGTGCTGCATCCGGGGTGGCATCCGGTCCAGCACGACCTGTACCGCGCGCTGCCGTCGTTCGGCCAGCTCCCGCAGCAGGGTCTGCGCGGCGGCGGTCGGCACCAACCGCACCTCGCGCCGGTCGCGCGGATCGGCCACCCTGCGCAGCAGCCCGGTCGCCTCCAGCCGGTCGCAGAGGCGGCTGGCGGAGGAGGGCACCACGTCCAGCAGCTCCGCCAACCGGTTGACGTTGGTCTCCGCCCGGCTGCTGATCAGCGTCAGGACCCGCAACTGGGTCGGCGGCACCTGGTGTCGCGCCGCCGCCGACTCGAGCACGGCGATCAGCGTCTCGGCCGCCGTGTCGATCGCCGAGGCGAGATCCGCAGGTCGCTCCACCCGATGTCCCCTGCCGTCGTCGCGCTGGTGCCCGCCCGGTGGAGCGGCGACTCTCACCCGCCGTCCCGGTCGCGCGGACCGTGCCAGTCCAGGCAGACCACGACCGCATCGTCGCGCAGATCGGAGTCCACGTGGTAGGCATGCAGTTCGCGCATCACCGTACCAACCGCCTCGGTCGCCGGCTGCAACCGCGTAGCGCGCAGGGAACGGGTCATCATTCGCTGCCCGTACGGCTCCCGGCCCGCCGGCTCGGCGGCCCACACCCCGTCGCTGACCACGAAGACGCGGTCCCCCGGCGCGAGCTGGAACTCCTGCAGCTCGTAGCGGGTCTCGGCGAACATGCCCAGCGGCAGCTGCTGCTCCAGCTTCAGCGGCTCGACCGTCGCGCCCCGCAGCCGGAACATCTGTGGCGAACCGGCGTCGACGGCCCGTATCCGCCCGGTGCCGGTGTCCAGCTCGAGCAGCAGGGTGGCCACGTGTCGGCGACCCCGGTGCTGGTAGAAGACCGTGTCCGAGGCCAGTTCCGCCTGCTCCACCAGCCCACCGCCGGAGCGGCGCGCGTTGCGCATCGCGTTCACGGTGACCGCGGTCAGCAGGGACGCTGCCAGGCCGCTGCCCTCACCGTTGAGCACCGTCACCGTGAGCCGGTCGCTGTCCAGTGACCAGTCGAAGTGGTCCCCACCGACGGTGTACGCCGGTTCGAGCTGGCCCGCCAGATGGAACGTGCGGTGCGCCGCGCTGCGCCCGGGCAGCAGGTCCCACTGCATCTCGGCTGCCATGCTCAGCCGTTCGCGGCGTCGGACCCGGCGGTACCGGTCGGTCTCCCGGTCCGCGGCTCGCATCGCCATCGCCAGGGCGCCGGCGATGTCCGTTGCGACGCCGGTGACGCCCGGACCCGGTACGGCCGGCAGCTCGATCAGCAGCACGCCCAGCCGCTCCCCCCACACCGTCAGCGGCAGGTAGAGGCGGCAGGCGCCCTCCTCGGCGGCGTCGCGCACCGGTTGCTGGCTGCTGAAACAGCGTTGCGCCATGGTGTGGCAGGCCAGGACGCCGGCAGCCGGCAGGTCCGGATCCAGCACCGGCCAGAGCCCGCTGATCCGGTAGTCGGCGACGAACACGTTGCTGCGCACCGCCCCCAGCGTCGAGCGGATCGCCCGGTCCGCAGCCTCTGCCAACTGGTCGGGCGGGGCCTCGCGCAGCGCGCGCGACACCACGTCCGGCGCGTCCACCATGGTCGTCCTCTCCAGAAGCTTGCTACAGGGCAAGCATCATACGGACGCCCGCGGACAGGGCCGTCGGCGCGATCGCCGGGGCTCAGTCGCTGCCGCGGGTCGCCAGCCCGCCGTGGAACGCGTCGGGCACCGGTGCCGGCGGACCGTCCGACCGCCACCGGCTGACCGGGACGATGCCGTCCGCCGTCGGCGCCCATCGACCCAGCAGCGGCGCGAACGCGGCCGGCGCGCGCATCCGGAAGGCCGGCCCCATCATCGCCAGCGCCTCCGGATGACCGGCCAGCTCCTCGGTGTCGAAGTCCACGGCGAGCATGCTGCCCGGCGCTGCGGCGGCGTACAGCTCGTCGAGGGTGCGGGCCAGCGTGTCGTCGTCGAGGAACGCGGCAAGCCCGAGGAAGATCACCCCGACCGGCCGACGGCCCCAGCCCGGGACGAAGCGGTGCAGCTGCGCCGGGTCGACGGTGCCGATGTCGGTGGCGTCCCCGTAGCCGTAGCCGGCCCGGTCGCTGCCGGCGAGGATGCGCTGCCCCAACCGGATGGTGACCGGGTCGACGTCGGTGTAGAGCACGGTGGCCTCGGCGGCGACCTCGTGCACGTTGCCCATCGTGGGCACTCCCGCGCCGAAGACCAGGAACCCGTCGACGCCCTGCCCGGCGATGGCCCGTACCGCCCGACCGAGAAAGGCCCGCAGCTCACGGAACACCGGCGCGCACGGCCCGTACGCCTGCTCGAACGCGGTCGCGGCGGCCACGTCGACGGGGAAGTGGTGATCCCCGCCGAGCCAGAAGTCGATCATGCGGGCCGTGCTCGGCTGGTCCGGTTCACCCATCGACGACGCTCCCTCCCGGCTGGTCGTCGCCAGCGTACCGACCCGGACGGTCTGGACGGTATCGCTCCGCCGGGCCGTCCCCGGCCGCGATACTGGCCCCGGCGGGAGGTGGCCCGGTGAACTCGGCGAACAGCGCGGCGGTGGTGGTCGGCGTGGACGGCTCGGAGCCGTCCCTGCGCGCGGTCCGCCTCGCCGCCACCGAGGCCGCCCGCCGACGCCGGCCTCTTCGCGTGGTGCACGGGTTCATCTGGCCACTGCTGCACGTGCCGGTCTCCCCCGCCCCGGGCGCCCCGGCCGGCGGCGGGCTGCGCCACCAGGCTGAGGAACTCGTCGCCGCCGCGGTGGCCGAGGCCGACGCCACGGCACCAGGGCTGTCGGTGTCCGGCGAGATCATCGACGGCGAGGCCGCCGCGGTGCTGGTGGGCGAATCCCCCACCGCCGCGCTCATCGTGCTCGGCGACCGGGGGCTGGGCGGCTTCGCCTCGCTGGTGCTCGGCTCGGTGGCGGTGCAGGTCGCCGCGTACGCCGACTGCCCGGTGCTGGTGGCCCGCGGCGCGGAACGTCCCGACGAGCCGGTGCTGGTCGGTATGGACGGTTCGGCGGCGTCCCGGCTCGCCGCCGAGTTCGCAGCGGAGACCGCAGTGGCGCGGGGCGTGCCACTGCTGGCGGTGCACGCCTACCGGCACCCGCCCAGCACCGGCCCCGGCGACATGCAGCCCCTGGTGTACGACCAGGCGCGGCTGAACGGCGAGGAGGATCGGGTGCTCGCCGAGTGGCTGGCCGGGCTGACCGAGCGGTGGCCCGAGCTGCGGTTGACCTGGCGGGCGGTGCACGGCCGGGCCGGCGCCGTGCTGGCCGAGGCGTCCGGCTCCGCCCAGCTGGTGGTCGTCGGCGGGCAGGGGCGCGGCGAGGTGACCGGGTTGCTGCTGGGGTCGGTGAGCCAGTCGGTGCTGCACCACGCGCGGTGCCCCGTCGCCGTGCTCCGCGGTCCCCGTTGACCCCCGGGGTTGGCCCGCTGCCAGACGGGTAGACGGCCGCGGTACGCCAACGGCGACGAAGGAGGCAGCAGATGCCAGGACCACGGCCGGGCAGCAACGCCTACGACAAGCAGCGGGCGCGGATGCGCAACGCGATCGACGACTCCGGACGGCGGGTGCCCGACGGCAAGGCCAACCAGGTCGCCAACCGGATTCTCCAGGAGGATCGCGGTCAACGGGGCGTGGTGCGCGGCGAGCGCACGTACGGACCCAAGAGTGAGCGCGAACCAGGCGACCCGAAGTGAGGAGGGTCGACCTGGCCGACGGCGCCATCGCGGGCGCCGTCGGCAGCACCGCACTCAACGTGGTCACCTACCTGGACATGGCCCTGCGGGCCCGGCCGGCGAGCGAGACCCCGGAGCAGACCGTCGACCGGGTGGCCGGGATCGCGCACGTGGACCTCGGGTCCGGGGCTCCGGCGGCGAACCGCCGCTCGGGCCTCGGAGCCCTGGTCGGCTACGCACTGGGCATCACCGCCGGCGTGGGGTTCGCGCTCTACGCCCGCGGCCGGCGGCAGCCACTGCCGATGGCCACCGGCGTGCTCGGCGCCGGTGTGATGACGATGACCGACGGGTCCATCACGGCCCTGGGCATCAGCGACCCGCGCACGTGGCGGCGCGCCGACTGGATCTCCGACATCGTGCCCCACCTCGCGTACGGGCTGACGGCCGCCGCCACCTGGAACAGGTTGCGGCGGCCGTCACGTCGCGGTCGTTAGATCCGGTCGTCGCTCTCGTCCTCGGCCACCGGCTCACCCGCCGGGCCGTACGGCGACACCTGGCCCTTGGGCACCGGCCGACCCTCGTCTCCGCGCGACGAGCCGCGGTTGAGCGGGTGCCCAGTGGGCTTGGGCCCCTTGCTGTCCTGACTGGTGGCTCCCTTGGCGTTGCGCCGGAACTCCTCCTGCTGCGGGTTGACCACGGGTGTCTCCCTCCGGTACGGCAGGCGGCATGTGACCGCCTCCACCACAGGCATACCCGCCCGACCCGGCGGCATTCCGGACCCGCTCACCGCCGACAGGGCTAGGCCACGAAGGGGCGGGTACCCACCGGACGTGGGCAACGACCGAACCGTGGCGCAGGTCCTGCTGAAACGGAGCAGCCGCACCTACGCGGAGGACGCCGGCATCCGGCTCTCCGACCGACCCGGGCCGCTGTACCAGCTGCTGGTGCTGGCCACCCTGCTGAGCACCCGGATCCGGGCCTGCGTGGCGGTGGACGCCGCGCGTGAACTGTTCGTGGCCGGCTACCGCACACCACAGGCGATGGAGGCGGCCAGCTGGCAGGAGCGGGTCGACGCGCTGGGCAGGGGCCACTATCGCCGCTACGACGAGCGGACGGCCACCATGCTCGGCACCGGCGCCCGGCTGTGCCTGGACCGCTGGCACGGTGACCTTCGGCGGCTGCACAGGGAGGCCCGCGGTGACCCGGCCGGACTGCGCCGCCGCCTCACCGAGTTCCCCGGCATCGGGCCCACCGGCGCGGACATCTACCTGCGCGAGGCGCAGACGGTCTGGTCCGACCTGCGCCCGTACGCCGACCGCCGGACGTTGGCCGGGGCGAAGCGGCTGGGCCTGCCGGGCTCACCGGACGGGCTGGCCGGGTTGGTCGACGAGCCGGACTTCGGCCGGCTCGCCTCGGCGCTGGTACGGGTGGCGCTCGGCGAGGAGTCCGCAACCGAGGTCACCCGCGCTGCCCGCTGAGCCGCTCACTTCACCGTCTTGTCACCCGGCCGGGTCAGGTGCCACACCAGCAGCGCGGCGAGCAACGCCAGCACCACCAGCCCGCCGGAGATGCCCCGGCCCTCCTCGGGGCTGCGGCCGGCGGTGCCGAAGTAGATCACCGCGAGGCCGGCCAGCACCGTGACGAACGTACGAAACCCTCGATCCTTCACGTATCGCACCGTATGCGGCGCAGATCCGGCGCGGGCGGATTCGGTGGGGCTGTCCCCCGTCCGGGTGGCGCCCCGGAGGCTGATCGCACCGTCAGGACTCGGCGGTGAACCCGCGTAGCCGCACACGGCGGACCGCCCGGTCGGCTATCTCCACCACCTCCAGGGTCAGCCCGGGCAGCCGGACGGTCTCCCCCGGCTCGCCGGGCAGGTGACGCAACCGGGCCAGCACCAACCCGGCCACCGTCGTGTACTCCCGCGACAGCGGGAAGCTCAACCGCACCCCCAGGTCGGGCAGGTCGTGCAGCGGAAAGTCACCGGGCACCAGCAGCGACCCGTCCGGCTCCCGGATGACGTCGCGGACGTCCCGGTCGGTCTCGTCGTACAACTCGCCGACCACCTCCGCCAGCAGGTCCTCCAGGGTGACGATGCCGTCGATGCCGCCGTGCTCGTCGACCACCAGAGCCAGCTGCTGGTGCTCCAGACGAAGCTGGCGTAGCGCGTCGGCGACCGGCAGCGTGACCGGCAGCAGCAGCGGAGGCCGGACCCGCTCCCCCACCGTGCCGTCGCCGGCCCGCACCAGGTCACGGATGTGCACCACCCCGATCACCTCGTCCAGGCCGCCCGGACCGGTGACCGGCGCGCGGGACCGCCCAGCGCCGGCGAGCCGCCGGACACCCTCGCCAGCGGCCAGGCTGGCCGGCAGCGTCGTCACTTCCCGCCGGGCCACCAGGATCTCCCGCAGCGTCCGTCCGGCGATGTCGAACGCGCCGGTGAGGATCTCCCGCTGCTGGGCCGACAGGCCGCGCTGGCTGACCAGCATCTCCCGCAACTCCTCCTCGGTGGTCTCCTCCCGGCTGGCCTTCGGATTGCCGCCCGCGAGCCGGACCACGGCGTCGGTGGTCCGGCTGAGCAGCCACACCGCCGGCCGGGACAGTCGGGCGAGCAGGTCCAGCGGGCCGGCGCTGAGCAACGCCCAGCGTTCCGCCCGCTGCATGGCCAACCGCTTGGGGGCCAGTTCCCCGATCACCAGGGTGACGAAGGTCAGCGCCACTGTCACCAGCACCACCGCGGTGGGTCGGGCCGCCGCGCCGAGGAAACCGAGCGGGGCGACCAGCGGCTCGGCCAGCGACACCGCGGCCGCCGCCGAGGCGAGGAACCCGGCCAGGGTGATGCCGAGCTGGATGGTGGCCAGGTAGCGGTTCGGGTCGCGGGAGAGCCGCACCAGCCGGTCGCCGGCGCCGCTCCGCCGGCCCAATCGCCGCAACTGGCCCTCGCGCAGCGTCACCAGCGCCATCTCGCTGCCGGAGAGCGCGGCGTTGATCAGAATGAGCACGGCCACCAGCACCAACTGCCCGAGCTGGGCGCCCATCGCGTACCCCCGTCCGCCGCCTGAGGCCACTCAACCGCAGCGGGGGCCGGCTGTGGGCCCGGTTTCCGGCCGGCCGGCCCCCGCTCAGTCGGTCTCCAGGTCGTCCAGGGAAATGGCGTGGGTCATCAGCCACCGCGCCAGCGCCGACATGCCGAACAGCCAGAGCGGGGCGGACTCGGTGGGGCCGTTGGTGGCGTAGATGGCGAACCGCAGGTCCGGGGCGCGGTACGCCTCGATCCGCCACCGGTGCTGCCGGTCCCGCCAGACCGCCGAAGGGTCCATGGCGTCACCGTAGGTGACCGTAGCCGCCCCGGATGCCCATTAGCCCGGCACCACCGCGTCAGCGACGTAGTGCCACCGGCCACCGAACGGCCGCGACGGGGACAGCTGGGCCATCCCTTCCCCTCGCGTCACACGGCGTCAACCGTCGGCTCGGGATTCCCGACCCCGAACACGGGCCCGCGGTGCGGGTGGCGGACGGTCCGCTCAGGTGACGACGATCCGGGCGTCGTCGGGCAGCCGGCGGGTCGCGCCCCGGCGGTCGAGCAGCTCCAGCAGCGGCACCGCCACCCGGCGGGTGGTGTCCAACGCCTGCCGGGCCGCGGAGAGGGTGAACGGCTGGGGCAGCCCGGCCAGCACCCGGACCGCCTCGTCGAGCGCGTCGGGCAGCAGCACCACGGTGTCGGCCAGCCGCAGCAGCGCACCGGCGCGCACCGCGGCCCCGATCTCCCGGGGGCCCAGCCCCAGGTCCACGAGGCGGTCAGCTTCCGGGGCGCGGAACGGTCGGTCGGCGTACTCGGCGCGGACCCGCTGCACGGCCCGGGCCAGCGGCTCGGGCAGCACGC
Organism: Micromonospora sp. U21; assembly: GCF_018070045.1. Taxonomy (GTDB): domain Bacteria; phylum Actinomycetota; class Actinomycetes; order Mycobacteriales; family Micromonosporaceae; genus Micromonospora. Next base: position 8,966 of record NZ_JAGPYK010000031.1, on the reverse strand, counting down.
CGGTGCTCGCCGCACCGACCCGGCCGGCGTGGATCCGCAGCGGCGGCCGGACCAGCGCCTCGACCAGCACCCGGTCGGGCAGGGCGAGACGCTGGCGCAGGGCGTCCACGGGCATCCCCGGCTCCAGCGGGTGCTCCCGGGCGTAGCGGGCCACCTCCTCGGTCAGCTGGTCGCCGAGTCGCCCCCAGTGCCCCGGATCGGCCAGCCAGTCACCCGCCACCGGCGCGGCGTGCACCGGCACACCCATCCGGATCAGCGTGCCGGCCCGGACGAGCCGGCGGCGACGCAGTTCCCCGGCCAGGTCGGGCCGGCCGTCCAGGGCGGCGAGGACCTGCGCGCGGGCGGCGGCGGCGCCACGGCGGGCCAGTGGCGGCGGGGCCACGTCCAGCACCCGCACCCCGCCGGCCACGTGGTGCCGGCCCGGATCGCGCAGCAACGCCCGGTCGCCGACCAGCAGGGGCAGCGGGCGGGCCAGCCGGAGCCGGACCGTGTCCGGGCCGAGCGGGCGGACCCGCACCGGCACCGCCGCCGACCCCACGTGCAGGGTGAGGGTGGCCGGCAGGCCGGCCGCCGGGTCGCCGCTGAGCCGGACGTCGACGAGGTCGGTGCGGTGGAACCGGCCCGGGGTGAGCAGCGCGTCGCCGCGGCCCAGCCGGTCGCGGGGCGTACCGCGCAGGTTGACCGCCACCCGGGCCACCGCCGTCGCCTCGGGCCGGGCCTGGCCGAGCGAGTGCAGGCCGCGGACCCGGACCGGATCGTCTCCGCCGGCCAGCTCCAACTCGTCGCCGACCCGCAACCGACCCGCGCCGAGGGTGCCGGTGACCACGGTGCCGCTGCCCCGCACCGTGAAGCTGCGGTCGACCCAGAACCGGACCGGATCGTCCACCGTGGGGGCCGGCAGCCGGGCGGCGAGCCGATCCAGGGCGGCGCGCAGCTCCGGCAGGCCGGCGCCGGTCAGCCCGCTGACCGCCACCGTCTCCACCGCGCCGAGACTCGTCGCCGCGATCTCGGCCCGGGCCCGGGCCGTCGCGGACCCCGGATCGGCCAGGTCCGCGCGGGTCACCGCCACCAGGCCGTACGAGACGCCGAGCGCGTCCAGCGCCGCCAGGTGCTCGGCGGACTGCGGCATCCATCCCTCGTCGGCGGCCACCACGATCAACGCCGCCGGCACGGGGCCGACCCCGGCGAGCATGTTCGGCACGAACCGCTCGTGCCCGGGTACGTCGACGAACGCGACCGTGCCGCCGGACGGCAGGGTCGTCCAGGCGAAGCCCAGGTCGATGGTCATCCCCCGGCGGCGTTCCTCGGCCCACCGGTCGGGCTCCATCCCGGTCAGCGCCCGGACCAGGGTCGACTTGCCGTGGTCGACGTGCCCGGCGGTGGCGACGACGAACACGGTCAGTCGTCCCCGGGTACGCGCAGCACGGCCGCCCGGACCGCCTCGTCGTCGGCGGCGGGTACGCAGCGCAGGTCGAGCAGGAGCCGGCCACGCACCACCCGGCCGAGCACCGGTTGGTCGCCGGTGCGCAGCGGCGCGGCGTACCGCTCGGGCAGGCTCAGCGCCCACGAGTCCAGCTCCACGCCGGGGGCGCCGCCGCCGCCGACCACGGCGACCGCCGGCACCACCTCCGCCTTGCGGCCGTCCGCACCGAGCCGGTCACGCAGCCGCTCCACGCGCTGGCGCAGGGTGCCGGGGTCGGCGTGCAGCGCCGTCCGGGTCGGCGTGTCCGGGCGGTGCAGGGTGGCAGCCAGGGCGGCCAGGGCGAGTTTGTCCACGCGCAGCGCCCGGGCCAGCGGATGACGGCGCAGCCGGTCGACCAACTCGGCGTCGCCGAGCAGCAGCCCCGCCTGCGGGCCGCCGAGCAGCTTGTCGCCGCTGGCGGTGACCAGCGTGGCGCCGGCACGCAGGGTGCCGGCCGCGTCCGGCTCGTCGGGCAGCAGTGGATCCGGGGCGAGCAGCCCGGAGCCGATGTCGGCGACCACCGGCACGCCAAGGGTGGCCAGCTGCCGTACCGGGGTGGCCGAGGTGAAGCCGGTGACCTGGAAGTTCGACGGGTGCACCTTGAGCACGAAGCCGGTCTGCGGGCCGAGCGCGGCGGCGTAGTCGGCGAGCGTGGTGCGGTTGGTGGTGCCCACCTCCCGCAGCCGGGCACCGGTGCTCTCCAGCAGATCGGGCAGGCGGAAACCGTCACCGATCTCGACCAGCTCGCCCCGGCTGACCACGATCTCCCGGCCGGCGGCCAACGCGGTGGCGGCCAGCACCAGGGCGGCGGCGCCGTTGTTGACCACGTGCACGGCGCCCGCGTCCGGTACGGCAGCGGCCAGCGCGTCGAGCGCGTCGCGGCCGCGGCGGGCCCGCCGCCCGGTGCTCAGGTCCAGCTCCACATCGGTGTGCCCGGCGGCGGCCACGACCGCGGCGACCGCGGTGGGCGACAACGGCGCCCGGCCCAGGTTGGTGTGCAGCACGACGCCGGTGGCGTTGAGCACCGCGCGGGGGCCGGGCGCCGGCAGCGCGGCGACGGCGACGTCACGAACCTCGTCGGGGCCGATCTCGCCGTGGCGGGCCCGCTCCTGCGCCCGGCTGACGACCGCCTTGACCCGGTCTCGGCCGAGCGTCGCGATGGCCGCGGCCAACCGGGGGTCGGCGAGCAGCGTGTCGGTGCGGGGCACCCGACGTCGCGGGTCCACCGGGCCGTCGCCCATCGCGTCATCTCCTGCCGCCTGTTGGCGGAGACGGACGGGAATCGAACCCGCCTGGCCCGGGTCCCGGACCACACCGGTTTTGAAGACCGGGAGGGGCACCAGCCGCCTGAACGCCTCCATCGGACATTCGATCACAGCACGAGCGGGGCCGCCCGGTCAGGTGACAGATCCGCCCCGGGTCCGCCGGGCTTCGAGCCGCTCGCGCTGCGGCACCACCGTGTAGCGAGGGTCGCGGGCGGAGGCGACGCCGCCGTAGAAGATGCCGAACCGGGTCGCGACCGAGGCGGCCAGCAGCGTGGCGCCGGAGAACGCGCCGACCACCCGGCTGCGCCGCCCGAGCAGCGCGCCGACCACCCCGGCGGCGGTCAGCAGTCGACCGGCGCGCAGCAACCGACCCGGCCGGCCCCGCCGGTAGGGCTCGCTGAGCAGGCCGAGGCGGGTCTCCACCCGGTGCGCGCCGAACAGCTCCAGGGCCGCGCCGGCCACCGCCATCCGGCGGGCCGGCCCGGCCTCGGCCGGCGGCGCGGCGAGCAGACCCACGCCCGCGCCGCTGGCCAGCGCGCTGCCCGCGAAGATGACCGGCAACTCCGGGTACGCCTCGTGCCACGACGGCACGGCCGTGTCGGCGAGCAGCACCCCGGTGTACGTGGCCAGCGCGGGCGCGGTGCCGGCGGCGAGCAGCCCGGCGGCGTGCCCGACTGGCGGCAGCGCCCGACGGACCAGTCCGAGCGGCCCGTGCCGGGGCAGCCAGCCGGCCGCCTCGGCGATCGCGGCGACCCCGGCCGCCGGCCCGAAGGCGGTGAGGATCCAGGTGCCCATCGACATCGGCGAGGTCGGCTTGGCGATCCGGAGCATGTGGTGGAACCGGGCCGGTCGGCCCAGGTCCCTGACCAGGAAGACGGCGCTGGCGCTGACGGCTGCCAGCGCGGTGACCCGGCCGGCACGGCGCAGTGTCGGTCGGCCGGTGAGCTGCCCACCCGCGGCGAGCAGCGACGAGCCGGCTGCCAGGCCGCCGGTGAACAGGTACGCGGCGATGTCCCATTTCCAGACCGGCGCCTTCAGCACCGGCCGGCCGTAGTACGAGGTGAACTCGGCCTCCGGCACCCGCAGCTCCTCGCCGCCACCGCGACGACCGCCCCGCCGGCCCGTCCGCCGGCCGGTGTGCTCGGCGTTCCGCTGCGGCTGCGCGGTCAGGCTCGCGTCGGTCGGGCCGTCGTGGACGCGCGCCTCCGGCCGCGCCGGGAGGTCCAGCCGGTCGCTGCACTCGGCGGCCAGCCGGTCGCGGAAGCGGCGGAACAGGTCGCCCACCTCGGGGCGGTGCGGACTCACGAGGAACCTCCGACGAACGCGGCGACGGTGGCCGCCGCCATGGCGAGGGCCGCGAGGCCGGCGCGTTTCCACATGGCCGGCAGGTCGCGGGTGGTCACGATCGGGTCCGGCGGCAGGCCGTACACCTCCGGCTCGTCCAGCAGGAGGAAGAACGCCCCGTCACCACCGACGCCGTCGTTCGGGTCGTGCCCGTACAGCCGCGCCTCGGGAACTCCCCGTTCGTGCAGGGTCGCCACCCGCGTCGCGGCGCGCTCCCGCAGCTCGTCGAGGGGCCCGTACTGGATCGACTCCGTCGGGCACGCCTGCGCACACGCCGGGGTCATCCCGGCGCCGAGCCGGTCGTAGCAGAGCGTGCACTTCCACGCCCGACCGTCGTCCTTACGCTGATCGATCACCCCGTACGGACAGGCGGAGATGCAGTAACCACAGCCGTTGCAGATGTCCTCCTGCACCACCACCGTGCCGAACTCGGTCCGGAACAACGAGCCGGTCGGGCACACGTCCAGACACGCCGCGTGCGTGCAGTGCTTGCACACATCCGACATCATCAGCCAACGGAAATCCGTACGCCCCTCCGCGCCGGCACCCCGACCCGGCGGCTGCGCACCCGGCATGCCGAGGAACTGCGGCCCCGAGCTACCGTCGCCCAGGTCGGCGGCGATCGGGCCGTTGTCCCCTGGGACTGCGGCGATCGGGCGACCGCCTCCGGGCCCAGCGGCGATCGGGGCGCCGAGCACGTCGGTCGGCCCACCCCTGGCCATCCGGGCGGCGGCCGACGGTGCACCGGTCGGCAATCCAGGTTCGGTGCCGGTGCGCCCGCTGGTGCCGGCCGCCACGGCCGCCGACGCGGCGCTGACCGGACCGTCGGTCGGCGTCCCCTCGAACGGCGGCGTGCGGTGCCTGGCCGGGCGGGGCTGCTCGATGAACGCGACGTGCCGCCACGAGTTCGCGGTCAGCGCGCCGGTGTTGTCGTACGACATGCCCAGCAGGTCCAGGCCGGAACCGGGCACCCCGTTCCACTCCTTGCACGCGACCTCGCAGGCCTTGCAGCCGATGCAGACGCTGGTGTCGGTGAAGAACCCCATCCGTGGCGGCGCGGTCGACCAACCGGCGTCCGGCGCCGGGTCCAGCGGCCCGTACAGGCTGTTCGGATCAGGAATCACCGCGCCCCTCCCCGTAGCTGTCGGTGGTGACCACCGGGGCGTTGCGGCCCGGGGTGATCCCCGCTCGCCGCTGATACTCGGCCACCAGGTCGAGCAGCGCCGTCCCGGTGGGCCGGCGGCCGGGCCGGACGTCGCAGGTGCCGACCTTGCTCTCCTGGATCAGGACGTTGGGGTCGAGGCTGATGCCGAACAGGTCGTTGGCCGAGTCGCCGGTCACCAGACCCTCGAACCCGAAGTGGTACGGCAACCACACCTGGTGGATGATCCGGCCATCCACCCGCAGCGGCGTGAGCCGGTCGGTCACCAGTACCTTCGCCTCGATCACCGCGCGGCCGCTGACCAGGTGCGCCCAGTCCAGGTGCGCCAGCCCACGTTCGGCCGCCAACTCCGGGGACACCTCGACGAACATCTCCGGTTGCAACTCCGCTAGCGGACGGACCGTCCGGCTCATTCCGCCGGCGGTGTGGTGTTCGGTGAGCCGGCTGACCGTGAACACGTACGGGAAGACCTGACTGTGCTCCTCCGGCGGGCTCGGATTCACCGAGTTCACCGGGTGCGCGTACGTCTTGCGGGTCGGGTTGGCCTGCTGCCGGTACAGCGGGTTGCGCACCGGCGACTCCGCCGGCTCGTAGTGGGTCGGCATCGGCCCGTCCAGGACTCCGCTCGGCGCGTACAGCCAGCCCTTACCGTCGCCCTGCATGATGAAGGGGTCGTCGCCGGCGATGCCCTCCGTGCCAGACGCGCCGGGCGGCGGCCGGTACGACGGTGGTTTGGTCTTCTCGAAGTCCGGCACGTCGTAGCCGGTCCACTCGCCCTTGTCCGGGTCCCACCAGACGTACCTCTTGCGCTCACTCCACGGATTACCGTCCGGATCGGCGGACGCGCGGTTGTAGAGGATCCGCCGGTTCGCCGGCCAGGCCCAACCCCACTCGGCGGCCACCCAGTCCTGCTCGTGCCGCGACTTGCGCCGGGCGGCCTGGTTCACCCCGTCGGCGTACACCCCGGTGTAGATCCAGCAGCCGATCGCGGTGGAGCCGTCCGCGCGGGCCTCACCGAACGAGGACAGTGGGCGGCCGGTCGACACGTCGTACCCGTTGATCTCGCGCAGGACCGACTCGGCGCTCGGCTCCGCGTGCGGGCCGTGCGTCGGGTAGTCCCAGGTGAGGTCGAGCAACGCCCGGTCGCGCGGCAGGTCCGAGCCGGCCAGCTTCTCGCGCAGCTTGCGGCCCAGGTGGTAGAAGAACCACAACTCGGAGCGGGCATCGCCTGGTGGCTCGACGGCCTTCTCCCGCCACTGCAACAGCCGCTGCGTCTGGGTGAACGTGCCCTCCTTCTCCACGTGCGAGGCCGCAGGCAGGAAGAACACCTCCGTACGGCACTCTTCGGGCACGATCTCGCCGGTGGCCACCTCGGGGCCGTTCTGCCAGAACGTGGCGCTCTCGATCATGAACAGGTCGCGGACCACCAGCCAGTCGAGGTTGGCCATGCCGAGGCGCTGCGCGCGACCGTGCGCCGAGCCGACCGCCGGGTTCTGGCCCAGCAGGAAGTACCCCTTGATCTTCCCATCGATCATGTTCAGCACCTGTTGGTAGGTGCCGTGATCGCCGGTCATCCGGGGAAGGTAGCCGTAGCAGTAGTCGTTCTCCGGCGTCGCCGCGTCCCCCCAGTACGCCTTCAGGAGACTGGCGGCGAACGAGCGGGCGTTGCCCCAGAAGCCCTTCTGCCCCGGGTGCCGGATGCTGTCCACCCACTCGTCGAACGTGGGGTGGTCGGCGTGGTGCGGCATCGGCAGGTAACCCGGCAGCAGGTTGAACAGGGTCGGGATGTCCGTCGAGCCCTGGATGCTGGCGTGCCCCCGCAGCGCCATCACGCCGCCGCCCGGGCGACCCATGTTGCCGAGCAGCAGCTGGATGATCGCGCCCGTGCGGATGTACTGCACGCCCACACTGTGCTGGGTCCAGCCCACCGAGTAGATCAACATTCCGGTGCGTTCCCGACCGGAGTTCCGCGTCCACGCCTCGGCCAGCTCCAGGAACTTCTCCTGCGGAATGCCGCACACCCGCTCGACCATCTCGGGCGTGTAGCGGGCAAAGTGCCGCTTGAGGATCTGGTAGACGCAGCGCGGATGCTGCAACGTCTCGTCACGACGGGTCTGCCCGCCCACCTCCGCGCCGTGCGACTCGTGCTCCAGCCCAGCGGCGCTGTCCCGCTCCTTGGCGGTGTGCCCGCTGCCGGACGAGTCCTCGTGCCCCTCGTACTGCCAGCTGTCCTGAACGTAGCTGCCGGTCTCGGGATCGAAGCCGGAGAAAAAGCCGTCGCCGTCCTCGGTATCGGCGAACTGCTCGCTGACGATCGTCGCCGCGTTGGTGTACGACAGCACGTACTCACGGAAGTCCAGCTCGTTGTCCAGGATGTAGCGCACCACCCCGCCCAGCAGGGCGATGTCGGTGCCCGCCCGGATCGGGAGGTACACGTCCGCAACCGCGCTGGTCCGGGTGAACCGCGGGTCGACGTGGAACACCTTCGCGCCGCGCCGCTTGGCCTCCATCACCCACTGGAAACCCACCGGGTGCGCCTCGGCCATGTTGGAGCCCTGGATGACGATGACGTCAGCGTTGGCGATGTCCTGCTGGAAATCCGTCGCACCGCCACGACCGAAGCTGGCCCCCAGACCGGGGACGGTGGCGGAGTGTCAAATACGGGCCTGGTTCTCGATCTGGAGCGCCCCCATCGCGGTGAACAACTTCTTGATGAGGTAGTTCTCCTCGTTGTCCAGCGTCGCCCCACCCAGACTGGAGATACCCAACGTCCGGTTGAGCGGCCGGCCCTCGCCGTCGACGTCCTCCCAGGTCTGCTCGCGGGCGGCGAGCATCCGGTCGGCGATCATGTCGAGCGCGGTGTCGAGCTCCAGGTCCTCCCACTGCGTCGAGTACGGCCGGCGGTAGCGAACCTTCGTCTGCCGCAGCGGGCTGGTCACCAGGCTCTTGCTCGCCGCGCCCTTCGGGCAGAGCCGACCCCGGGAGATCGGGCTGTCCGGGTCGCCCTCGATCTGGCTGACCTGCCCGTCCTTGACGAACACCCGCTGACCGCAACCCACCGCGCAGTACGGGCAGACCGAGCGGGCCACACTGTCGGCGCCCTCGGTGCGGGCGGTCAACCCCGCCGACCGAGCAGACTGCGCCGCGGTGCCCCGGCCCAGTGGGTCCGTGCCGGTGAGCTGCCGGTAGACCGGCCAACCCTCGATGAAGGTCCGCAGACCCATCCCCGGCACCCCCTCCCACGCGAGCGACCCCATGAACATAGGTCAACCGAGGCATGTACGCGAACCGAGGTACCGGCAACTGGCACAGACAGCGCCGCCCCCGGCCGGTGGGCTGGGGGCGGCGCTGGTGTCGGTGTGCAGGTCGCCTCTCGGCGAGTGGCGCGACGCGGCTCCGGCCAAACGGTATTCCGCGACGGCAATATTAGGTGAGGCCCGGGGACACTGAGTCACACCGACACTGTCCACAACCAGCCGACGGCCCCCGTCATTCCCCGGCCAGCACCCAACCCCTGACCGGAACTCCTGGACAGTCTCCGGTCGGTTCGGTGGTGCGCATGCCGCTGGCCGGCGCCCCGGGGGTGGGGTGCCGGCCAGCGGTCACTGTCACGCAGGTGCTGCTTGGGTCAGCTGTTCCAGTGCTGGGCGACCAGGTCGGTGGCCTGCTGTTCCCACTGGGCGTAGGCGTCGGGGTAGGCCGAGACCTGCACGGTCTGCGCGGCGTCGGTCAA
>NZ_JAGPYK010000030.1 GCF_018070045.1 Micromonospora sp. U21 | reverse complement strand
CCCCCCCCGGCGCCCCGCGCCGCGGGTGGCGTCGCGCCCGGCCGGGTGGGTGGCGCCGGGGTGGCCACCAGGGGCGCCCCGGTCACCGAGCCTTCTTCCGTTCGCGACTGCGAGGCTCGCGAACCCGGCTCACTCCTCGCGCTCACCGACGGACGACGGTCACGCGGGCACCTTGGCGACCGCGTCGATGATGACCCGGAGCAGGTCCACGACCCGCGGGCCCCAACGCGAGGCGATGTCGTCGTCCAGCGCGACCACCTGATTGTTCTTCACCGCGGTCAGCCCGGCCCAGCCGCTGCGCGCCTTGACCGAGTCGGCGTTCTGCTGGCAGCACTTGGAGTCGGCCAGGAAGACGAAGTCCGGGTTTGCCTTGACGATGAACTCCTGGGACAGCTGCGGGTAACCGCCGTTCTTGCCGTCCGCGTCGGCCGGGTCCGCGATGTTGGTCAGACCGACCTGGCTGTAGAGCGAGCCGATGAAGGTCCTGCTGGTCACGCTGTACAGCTCCGGGCCCAGCTCGTGGTAGTAGGTGAGCTTCTCGGCGCGCTGCGGCAGGTCCTTGACCAGCTTGGCGATGTCGTCCTTCATCCGGCTGGTGACGTCGGTCGCCTGGTCGGCGTGGCCGGTCAGCGCGCCCAGGTCGGTGATCTGCCGGTACGAGTCTTCCAGCGTGATCGCCGCGGGAGTGAGGTAGACCGGGATCTTCAGCTTGCCGAGCTGGTCGACGATCTTGTTGGTGTCGTTGGCGAGCACCACCAGGTCGGGGCTCTTCGCGGCGATCGCCTCGGCGTTGGGCTGGAAGCCGGACAGGTCGCTCTTGGGCGCGTCGGCCGGGTAGTTGGACTGGTCGTCGACCGCGCTCACCTGCGGGCCCGCACCGATGGCGAAGAGCATCTCGGTGGCGGTGGGCGAGAGCGAGACGATCTTCTCGGGGCGCTTGTCGAGCGTGACCGAGCCGACCGTCACCGGGTAGGTGACCGTCGCGGAGCTGCCGCCGGCGGCCGGCTCGTCGGCGGTCTTTTCCGCGCACGCGCCGAGGGCGAGCGCGGCGACCGCGAGGGTCGCGGCGAAGATCCGGGGGGTACGTCTGGACATGGGGCCTCCTGTCGGTCGAGGAGTGTGGTGCTTCGCCGACAGGGACTTTCGTACGCCCGCCCACGAGGCGCCCTTCCTCGAGAGCGCGTGTCGCGACCGATCCGCAGGCGACCTGGCTCATCCCCGCCGTCAGGACGGGGCATCACAGTTGCGGGACAGCGCCGGGTTTCGCACCGGCTTCGCTGCGGAGTGGTCGCTAAGACGGTAGCGCACCGTCGGGACCACCCCTCGTTGATCTAGGGCATATCGTCGCGAGTTGATCTCAGATCACGACGATATGCCCTAGATCGACACGTCGGAAGGGGCGGGTGGTGGGGCCCCGCAGGGGCGGAACGGGGCCCCACCCGATCAGGAGGACGTGATGGTGACGTTGTCCACAGCCGCTTCCACGAGGCTCGCGGTGGAGGCGTCGGCCGCCTCGATGAGGATGCGCACCGACTGGCCGGCGTACGGGGTGAGGTTGAGGTTGGCCAGCGTCCAGCTGCCGTTGCGGTTGGTCGCCGCACCGGCCTGGGTGAGCAGGGCTGTGGTGCCGCCGTTGTGCACCACGCTCACCCGCAGGTAGTCCGCCGAGGAGGCGTTCGAGCCGTGCGCCAGGTACCAGGCCAGCGAGAGGGTCAGCGTGCCGGACGACGGCAGCGTCACCGCCGGGGACCGGGCGCTGGTCACCCCGCCGTCGATGTCGTAGGCGCCCGCTCCGGTGCCGGCGAGCCGCCCGGTGACCAGGTCGTTGCTGCCGGCGTACGGGGTGAGCTGCTTGGCCCCGGAGGAGGTGGTCCCCTGGGCGGCGCCCCGCTCCCAGGCCCCGAGGGTCGCGGTGTCGGTGCCGGACGGGTTGATGGTCCAGCCGGTCGCGGTCTCGAAGGTGTCCGACCAGACCGTGGTGCCGCCACCACCGCCGCAGTACTGCGCCTGCTTGCCGATCGCCCGGTACGGGCAGTCGGCGTACTCGCTGAGCATCAGCACGGCCTCCCGGTTGCGCGAGGTCTGCGCGGGGATCACCTCGTCGGGCGGGTAGAAACCGCCGCCTCCGGACGAGCCCGGGTACATCTCGAAGGTGTACGCCCAGATGCCGTGGGTGGCCCACATCCAGTCGATGCTGTCCCCGTCGGTGATGTAGAGGTCGCTGGACTGCTCCGGGGTGTAGTTGTTGGTGGCCGCCATCTGCTGGCCGATGGTGGCGAAGGTGTTGTACTGGTCGGCGCTCATCCCGGGCCCGGTGTTCGCGGTCGTGTAGCCGTAGGGCCAGAGCACCAGCTGCGAGTAGGTGTGGAAGTCGATGTTGGCCTTGATCTGCTGCGTCCCGCCGACCACCCGGCTGTTGACGAAGTTGCGCAACGCCTGCGTCTCGGGTGCGGAGAACGCCGACGGTCCACGGTAGGTCTCGGACGAGGTGGAGCCGGACGAGCCGCCGCAGCAGCCCCAGTTGTAGCCCCAGTTGCGGTTCAGGTCGGTGCCGATCGCGGACGAGCCGCTGTTGGGCTGCCGGTTCTTGCGCCAGGACCGGTACGACCCGGTGGCGATGTCGTACTCGCTACCGTCCGGGTTGACCGTCGGCACGATCCAGATCTCCCGGCTGTTGACGATGTCGGTGATCCGGGAGTCGGAGCCGTAGCTGTCGGTGAAGAGGTTGAGCAGGTAGATCGCCATCTCGACGGTCAGGTGCTCGCGGGCGTGCTGCTGGGCGTTGAACAGGAGTTCCGGCTCGCTCTCGTCGGTGCCCACGTTGTCGGAGATCTTCACCGCCATCAGGTCGCGGCCCTCGTACGACGAACCGATGCTGATCTTGCGGACGATCGCCGGGTGGTCGGCGACGGCCCGGTTCACCACGGCGGTCAGTTCGGCGTAGTCGTGGTAGTTGGAGTCGGCGGGCGGGAAGGCCTGCGTACCCATCTCGCCGGCGCCGCGCTCGGCGTTCGGCGGCGGGGCGAGCGGTTCCAGCCGGAAGCCGAGCCGGCCGATGGCGGCGACCTCGGTGGCGGTGGCCGAGACGTGCAGCACGCCGTGCTCGGAGTAGTCGATGGCGGCCCCGGTGCGGGCCACCGCGGTGCGGTCGGCGACGGTCCGGGGGCCGAGCACCCGGTAGCTGGCGGCGGCCGGCTCGGCGGTCCGGTCCGGTGCCGGTCGGGCGGAGACCGGGCCGGTGGCGACGGTGACGATTCCCAGCCCGGTGACGACGGCGAGCACCAGGACGCGGCGGAGAGGGATGGGCGTGCGGAGGGCCATGGACTACCTCCTCGAAGGGCGGGAGATCCCGCTCGGTGGAGGACACTTCACCACCTGTCACATGGTCATATCAATATTCATCGCTGCCTTCTCCATCCCAGGTGGACCATCGCAGCGGCAATGATTTTCCACCCGTGAATATCTGGCGAAACTTCCTTCCAAGCGGAAAACTGACCAGCGACGATGCCCCTCTCGACACCGCGGAGCACCCATGGCCAGATCCCGCCTGCACGCGGCCGCCCTCGCCGGCGTCACCGCGCTCGCCCTGCTCGCCACCGCCGCGCCTGCGGCCGTGGCTTCGCCGCTCGCCGGCGGCCGACCGCCCGCCACCGCCCACGACGAGCAGATCACCTTCCAGGACTGGTCCGGGCCCGCCGACTGGCACCGGGGCAGCCGGGCCGGCACCCGCGTGGTGCCCGGCGCCCGATCGGGCCTCACCCTGGCCCGCCCGGCCGGCACCACCGAGTACGCCGACCCGCACACCGGCACCACCCGCACCTGGGAGTACGGCACCTGGACCTCGCCGGTGACCCGGGTCGGGTTCGACGCCACCGAGCTGATCGCCTCCTGGAACGCGGAGACCCCCGCCGGCACCTGGATCCAGGTGGAGATGCAGGGCAGCTACACCAGCGATGACCAGACCCCGTGGTACGTCATGGGGCGCTGGGCGTCCGGCGACAGCGACATCAAGCGGACCACCGTCAACCGGCAGGGCGACCCCTGGTCGACGATCTGGACCGACACCTTCAGCATCGACGACGCCGCCGCCGGGGTGCTGCTGCGGTCGTACCAGCTGCGACTGACCCTCTACCGGGCGCCCGGGCAGACCGCCGCGCCGGTGGTCCGGATGCTCGGCGCGATGAGCTCGACCGTGCCGGACCGCTTCACCGTCACCCCGAGCGCCGGGCACATCGCCTGGGGCCGGGAACTGTCGGTGCCGCGCTACTCGCAGAACGTGCACTCCGGGCACTACCCCGAGTACGACGGCGGCGGTGAGGCGTGGTGCTCACCCACGTCGACCGAGATGGTGGTCGAGTACTGGGGACGCGGGCCGTCCGCGGCCGACACCTCCTGGGTGGACCCGACCTACCCCGACCCGACGGTCAACCACGCCGCGCGGATGACCTACGACTACGCGTACGACGGCGCGGGCAACTGGCCGTTCAACACCGCGTACGCGGCCAGCTTCCCGGGCCTGGAGGGGCGGGTGACCCGGCTGCACTCACTGGACGAGCTGGAGCGCTTCATCGCCGCCGGCATCCCGGTGGTGACCAGCCAGTCCTTCCTGGCCAGCGAGCTGGACGGGGCGAACTACGGCACCTCCGGGCACCTGTTCGTGGTGGTCGGCTTCACCGCCGACGGCGACGTGATCGTCAACGACCCCGCCTCGTCCAGCAACGACGTGGTGCGCAACGTCTACAAGCGTGCCCAGTTCGAGCAGATCTGGCTGCGGACCAAGCGGATCAACGCCACCGGCGGCGTCTCCGGCGGCTCGGGCGGCGTCGCCTACCTGATCAAGCCCAGCAACAAGCCGTGGCCAAAGGTCTCCGGCTCGACCAACTGGTGACGCGTCCCCCAGCACACACCTGAGCAAAAGGTTTGCGTCATCCGGAGTCGTCCTGGTGACGCAAACCTCTTGATCAACGCGAGGGTCGGTCGGTGGGAGGCTCGGGGTCGGTGGAGGGCTGGTCGTCGCCGGCGAGGGCGGAGCGGAGACGCTCCTTCTCGTCGCGGCGGCGCGCCGCCGCGCCGGCCATCTCCTCGGCCATCTCGTCCCGCCAGCCGCGCAACAGGAAGAAGGAGAGCGCGGCGGAGAAGACCAGCGCCAGCATCAGCTTCAGGAACACGTTCATGTCGATCAGCCAGAGGCCACCCAGCACGGCCACGAACAGCCCGATCCGACCCAGCGTGTACTTGACCGCCGCGCTCACCTGCACCACTCCGTTCTCCGTCACCCGCCGGTGCCGGCGGAAAGGTCGACCCGCCCGGCGGGCGGTCGGGGGTCAGCCGGTCCGGCGGGCCAGCCAGCGGACGCCCGGGAACCAGACCGTCGCGTACGCCACGGTGAACGCCGCCGCCGCCAACGTTCCGGAGAGCAGCGGCGGCAACCCGGCGCCCAGACCGGCGATCAGCAGCCCGGCGAACACCCCGACGGCGGCGGCGACCAGCGCCGCCACCACCCGGGCCGCGCCGAACTCCCAGGCCCGGAAATCGTCCCAGAACAGCCACGCCGGCAGGATCACCGCCAGCCAACCGTTGGTGTGCCCGAAGTCGCCGGCGCCGATCGAGGCGAACGCCCAGTCGAACAACACGAGCGCCAGCGCGCCGATGACCAGGCCGGCCAGGCACACCCCGAGCAGATCGCCCAGGGTACGGACGCGCCCCTCGGCGTCCCGTCGGGGAAAGCCGCCCTGCTGCTCGGGTCCTCGCTGTTCGGTCATCGACTGCGAGGGTACGTGGTGGCTCAGGCCCACACCTGCTGCGGCTCGGCGCGGCGCTCGGCCAGCGACGGGGCCTTGTCGTACTCCCGGACCACGTTGTAGCGGGTGTCCCGCTCGACCGGCTGGAACCCGGCGTCCCAGATCAGGTGCAGCAGGTCGTCGCGGTGCATCGTGTTGGGGGTGCCGTACGAGTCGGCGTCGTGGGTGATCTTGTATTCGACAACCGAGCCGTCCAGGTCGTCCACGCCGAAGTTCAGCGAGAGCTGGGCCACCGAGAGGCCGTGCATCACCCAGAAGTTCTTCACGTGCGGCACGTTGTCGAAGAGCAGCCGGGAGACGGCGAAGGTCTTCAGCGACTCGGCCGGGGAGGCCATCGTGGTGCGCGCCTGGATCCGGTTGCGGATCTTGCCGTCCGCCGAGTCCACGAAGTCGTGCTGGTAACGCAGCGGGATGAAGACCGCGAAGCCGCCGGTCTCGTCCTGCAACTCGCGCAGCCGCAGCACGTGGTCGACCCGGTGCCGGGGCTCCTCGATGTGGCCGTACAGCATCGTCGCCGGCGTCTTCATGCCCTTGCTGTGCGCCAGGGCGTGAATGCGCGACCAGTCCTCCCAGTGGCAGGCGTGGTCGACGATGTGCTGCCGGACCTCCCAGTCGAAGATCTCAGCGCCGCCGCCGGTCAGCGACTCCAGGCCGGCGTCCATCAGCTCGTCGAGGATCTCGTCGGCGCTCAGGCCGCTGATCTTCTCGAACCACTGCACCTCGGTCGCGGTGAAGCACTTGAGCTTGACGTTCGGCAGCGCCGCCTTCAGCTCGCGCAGCACCTTCGGGTAGTAACGCCAGGGCAGCGTCGGGTGCAGGCCGTTGACGATGTGCAGCTCTGTGAGCTGCTCGTCCTCCATCTCCTTGGCCTTGCGGACCGCCTCGTCGATGCGCATCGTGTACGCGTCCTTCTCGCCCGGCTTGCGCTGGAACGAGCAGTACGCACAGGACGCCGAGCAGACGTTGGTCAGGTTGAGGTGCCGGTTGACGTTGAACATCACCCGTTCGCCGTTGAGCTCGGTGCGCTTGTGGTGGGCCAGTCGCCCCAACCAGGCGAGGTCGTCGCTGTCGTAGAGGGCGACCCCGTCCTCCCGGGTCAGCCGCTCACCGGCGTACACCTTCGCTTCGAGCTCACGCTTGAGTCCGGCGTCCATGGCACGTCCCTTCCACCTGCGGTCCCGGTCGAGCGTACGTCGGGACGCCGACAGGCGCGGCGGCACGGTCGGCGGCAGCGACCCACTTCACCGGACTCACAGCCTCCCGTAACCCGGCGATGCATCGACATCACTGCCCGCGTGAGGTAAGACAGGGTGGGGCGGAACACACACTGGTACCGTCCCGACGGCCGCGCCCACGAGCGCGGCGACGGACTGCGGGACGGGGAGCGGAATGGTCGACAGCGGGCGCGGGCGACGGCAGCGACGACGGAGCCCGGTGATCTCGCCGGTGCTGCGTCCGAAGCTCTGGGCCGCCCTGCTCGGCGCGATCGCCGCCGCCGTGCTGGCCACCCCCGCGTACGCCGAGCCGGGGCTGCCCACCACGGTGCCGGACACCGGCTCGCGCCCGGCGGTGGTCGGCGCGCTCCAACTGCCCGGCGGCGCGCCCGTCGCCGGCGTCCCGGCCCCGCCGGTGGTGAACGTCGGCACCGGCCCGCTGGCCGCCCAGATCGCCGCCGGTGAGACCCAGGTCGGCACGCTCGGCGAGGCACTGCTGCTGAGCCGGCAGAAACGCGCGGACGCGCAGGCCCAGCTCGAGGCGGCCGGCAAGGCGCTGGCGACCGCACAGGACAATCTCCTCCGGGCTCAGCAGGCGGCCGACGTCGCCGCCTCGGAAGCGTTCAAGGCAGCCGCCGCGCTCCCGCCCGGCGACCTGGCCGACGACATCCAGGGGCTGAGCCGGCTCCAGCGGATCGCCCGCGGTGAGAAGGTCGAGCGCGGCACCACCGGGGTGGCCGGGGAGCTGTCCCGGGCTCGCAGCGGCGAGCAGCTCGCCTACCAGGCGCACACCACGGCCAAGACCCAGCTCGACGCCGCCGTGGCGGAGTTCGCCGCCGGCGAGAAGGCGCTGCGCGCGGCCGAGGCCAACCTCCTCAAGCTGCGCCGCGACAACGCCGCGCAGCTGATCCAGATAGAGCGTCAGCAGGAGGCCGCCGAGCAGCAGCTCGGCGCCGGCTACCTCGTCGGCCAGAACGTCAGCGGAATGGCGGCGCACCCGCGGGCGCTGGCCGCGGTCCGGTACGCCCTCGCCCAGCGCGGCGACCCGTACGAGTGGTCCGAGGAGGGGCCCGACACGTTCGACTGCTCCGGTCTGATGTGGGCGGCGTACCGGTCGCCCGGCGCCGACTACTTCTCGCTCCCCCGGGTCTCGCGGGACCAGTACGCCGCCACCCGGTCCCGGACCGTCCCGCAGACCGCGCTGCTCCCCGGCGACCTGCTCTTCTTCGCCTCCGGCAGCAGCTGGACGACGATCCACCACGTCGCCATGTACATCGGCAACGGCAAGATGGTGCAGGCGCCCACCACCGGCGACGTCGTCAAGGTCTCGGTCGTCCGGTGGTCCCGGCTGTACGCCGCCACCCGGGTCATCGGCGCGGTGCCGGCCCCGACCGTGCCGGTCCCGACGCCCAGCGCGCCGACCAGCCCGACGCCCACGCCCACCACGAAGCCGACGCCGACGACGAAGCCGACGCCGACCACCAAGCCCACGCCGACCACCAAGCCCACCCCGACCACGACGCCCACGCCGACCGGATCGGCCACCCCGACGCCCACCGGCACCCCGACCACGACGCCGACGCCCACCGGCAGCACCTCGCCGAGCACGTCACCCAGCACGAGCAAGACGCCGACGACCGCGCCGTCGGCGCCGACCAGTGCGCCGGCCACCTCGGCCGCGGCCA
The DNA here is from genome assembly GCF_018070045.1 of Micromonospora sp. U21. Lineage (GTDB taxonomy): Bacteria > Actinomycetota > Actinomycetes > Mycobacteriales > Micromonosporaceae > Micromonospora. Next base: position 69,428 of record NZ_JAGPYK010000030.1, on the reverse strand, counting down.
GCACGCCGTCGGCGAGCCGGAGTGCGGTGGCCAGCGACAGCCCGGCCGCGACCACGACGGGCAGCCCGAGCACCGGAAGCTGAGCCGCCACAATCGGCTCCGGCTGTCCGCTCGGGGCGATCTGTGGCACCGTGACATCCAGGCACATCCGGCCCGATGTCACGGGTCCGGGTGCGAGCGCGGCACGGAGGGCGGAGATGGCCGAGCAGAGTGATCCGGCGGAGAAGAGCGGCCCCGTCGCGGTCGACCAGGCCGACCAGCCGGGACCGGGCGACCCGGCACCCAGCGCCGACAACGATCCGGCCGCCGTCGAGGCCTCCGCCGACGGTGACGTCCGTGCCGCCGCTGCCAGCGCCACCGACGATCCCGCCGGCACCGACGGTCCCGACAGCACCGACGGTCCCGACAGCACTGCCGGTCCCGACAGCACCGTCGGCGACGCAGACGGGGGACAGCCGGCGTCCGAGAACGCTGACCCGGCCGCGGCCCCGGTACGAGCCCGGGCCACTGTCGGCACCGCCGCCGCGTTGTCGGATGACGTCCCGGCCAGCGCTCCGGCGAGCGCGACCACCTACCGGGCGACCGGTTCGGCCAACCCGCCCGGCGGGGCACTGCCCGGGCAGCGGGACGGCTCGAGCGGCCCGGCCCGGGCCAGCGCCACGGTGCCCGCCAAGAGTCGCGTCACGGCCGGCGCGTTGGGCACCCCGGACTCCCGGGCGAGCGCTCCCGGTGTCTACCGCTCCGCTCCGGTGAACCCCGAGCCGCCCCAGCCGGCGCAGCCTCCGGAGCCCGCCCAGCCGCCCACGCCTCCGACCCCGGAGCCGGCCCCCACGCCACCTGGCCCGACCCCGCCACCGGAGCCCGAGCCAGCGCCGAGCCCTGGGCCCTACCCGCCCGGTCCGGTGCCGACCCCGCCACCGGGGCCCCGGCCCACGCCGCCACCCGGCCCACTGCCACCCGTCCCGGGCCCACCCACACCGCCACCCTCTCCGGTGCCGCCCATCCCGGGCCCGCCGTCGCCGCCCGTTCCGGGTCCGCCGGCACCGCCCCCCGGTCCACCGGTGCCCGGGCCTCCACCGCCGCCCGGCCCGATGCCGGCACCGCCATTCCCGCCGCCGCCCGCGACGCCCAGCGTGCCGCCGGCCGTGCGAGCCACCGCGTCGGTCTCCGCGCCGCCGGCCGGCCCCACCGGGTGGGTCGCCGCGTCGCCCGGCGATTCGGCCGGGCGCGGCTCCACGCCGCTCCGCGGCTCAGCGTCCGGCCCGGGCGTGCGGGCCTCCGCGTCGCCGGCCGGTTGGTCGTCCCCAGCGGTTGCCGCGCAGCCGACCCAGAGCGGCGGTGGGTGGACCGCGGCACCCGTCTCGGCCCCGCCGGTGGTGCCCGCCCCGGCGCTGCCCAGCTGGCCGCCGTCCACCACCGGCGCTGCCCCGTCGGGCGGAAACGACACCGGCGGCTCCCGGACGACCGCGCCGCCTGCCAACCCGGCGGGCGGGCGGGGCTCGGCGGCAGCTCGCAGCGGGCGGTACGACGGCGGCCCCGATCTGGCTGGCACCGTCTACGGCAGCGGGGAGGGGCCCGGCTACACCACGATCGCGCTGCCGGCCAGCGCCGTGGAGAATTCCGGCTCGCTGACCGGGCACATCCTGGCCCAGGGCTGGACGGACACCCCGGCGGAGCGGTCTTCCAGCACCGCCCGGGTGGTGATCGTCCTGACCGCCGCGCTGGGGCTGCTGGTGGCGATCAGCGTGCTGGTCGTCCTGCTCGCCAACAACGCCCTCGACGGTCTGGTGGGCAACGTGCTCAACGGCTGAGTCGGCCATCGGGGCGATGGTGAGTCCGCCCACTACGGTCGGGCAACCGGCTGGCGGCTCCGCCGGACCGCCGTACACTGGTCGAGATCACTGACCCGGCGCGCGTGATGCGCGCCCATGGGCGATCTTGCGGGCGATCCGGCGGCACAGCCGCGGCAGGCCATCGCGAAGATGCGCCCCGCTCGAAAGGCATTTGTTGACCACCTCTGCTGACCCCAGCATCGTTCCGTCCGTTTTCGATTCCGCCCCGGCGGTGGCCGACGCCACCCTGGAGACGCCCGACGCCGCCCCGACGGAGGTCGCCGAGCCCGTCGACTTCGCCGCGCTCGGCCTGCCCGAGCCGCTGGTCCGCGCGCTGGCGCGGCAGGGCATCACCACCCCGTTCGAGATCCAGCGGGCCACCGTGCCGGACGCGCTCGCCGGCCGGGACGTGCTCGGCCGCGGGCAGACCGGGTCGGGCAAGACGCTCGCGTTCGGCCTGCCGCTGCTGGCCCGGGTCGCCGCCGGCAAGCCGGCCCGGCCGATGCGGCCGCGCGCCCTGGTCCTGGTCCCGACCCGGGAGTTGGCCATGCAGGTCAACGACGCCCTGCTGCCGCTCGGCAAGGCGATCAACGTGTTCCTGAAGACCGCCGTCGGCGGGGTGCCGTACGACCGTCAGATCGACGCGCTGCGGCGCGGCGTGGAGATCATCGTGGCGACCCCGGGCCGGCTCGGCGACCTGATCGAGCGGGGCATCTGCCAGCTCGACGACGTCGAGGTGACGGTGCTCGACGAGGCCGACCAGATGGCCGACATGGGCTTCCTGCCCGAGGTGACCGAACTGCTGGCGAAGACGCCCGCGAACGGTCAGCGGCTGCTCTTCTCGGCCACCCTGGACGGTGACGTCGACGCGCTGGTCAGGCGCTTCATGACCGACCCGGTGACCCACTCCACCGCGCCGTCCACCGCCTCGGTGTCCACCATGGATCACCACATGCTGTTGATCCCACCGCACGAGAAGTTCCCCGTGACGGCCTCGATCGCCGCCCGGGACGGCCGGACGATGGTCTTCGCCCGGACCCAGCTGGGCGTCGACCGGCTGGTCGAGCAGCTCGCCGCCGTCGGCGTACGGGCCGGTGGCCTGCACGGCGGCAAGACCCAGCGGATGCGCACCAAGACGCTGGCCGAGTTCCGCGAGGGCCGGATGAACGTCCTGGTCGCCACCGACGTGGCGGCCCGGGGCATTCACGTCGACGGGGTCACCCTGGTGCTGCACGTCGACCCGCCGAAGGACCCCAAGGACTACCTGCACCGCGCCGGGCGCACCGCCCGTGCCGGCGAGTCGGGCGCGGTCGCCACGCTGGTGCTGCCCAAGCAGCGCCGTACCACCCTGGCGATGCTGGAGAAGGCCGGCGTCGCGCCGGCCGAGAGCCGGGTCCGCCTCGGCGACCCGGCGCTGGCCGAGCTGATCGGCGCCCGCGAACCCAGCGGCGTTCCGGTCCGCGTGGAGGCGGAGCCCCGGGGCTACGGCGACCGCTCCGGCGGCGCGCGCCGTTTCGGCGACCGGCCGGGCGGCGACCGGCGGTACGGCGACCGGCCGCAGGGTGAGCGGCGCTACGGCGACCGCCCGACCGGCGAACGGCGCTACGGCGACCGCCCGCAGGGCGACCGGCAGTACGGCGATCGTCCGCAGGGCGAGCGGCGCTACGGCGACCGGCAGTACAGCGACCGGCCGACCGGCGAGCGGCGCTACGGTGACCGCCCGCAGGGTGACCGGCAGTACGGTGACCGCCCGCAGGGTGACCGGCAGTACGGTGACCGCCCGCAGGGTGACCGGCAGTACGGTGACCGCCCGCAGGGTGACCGGCAGTACGGTGACCGCCCGTCCGGCGGGCGCCGGTACGCCGATCGGGACGCCCGGGGTTACGGCGACCGGCCGCAGGGCGAGCGCCGTTTCGGCGACCGGCCGCAGTTCGGTGACCGGGACGGCCGGGGCGACCGCCCGACCGGCGAACGGCGCTACGGCGACCGCCCGCAGGGCGAGCGGCGGTTCGGGGACCGGGACGAGCGGAGCTCCGGCGACCGCCGCTTCGGCGACCGGCAGCAGGGCGAGCGGCCCGCCGACGAGCGCCGGTTCGGGGACCGACCTGCCGGGGAGCGGCGCTTCGCGGACCGGGACGCTCGGGGTGGATTCCGCCCCGAGGGCCGCGGTCAGGGCGACCGGCAGCGCGACGACCGGCAGCGCGACGACCGGCGTGGCTTCGGCGGGCGACCGCCGGCGCGTACCCACTGATCCACCGATCCACTGATCCACCGAACGCCGCCGCGGAGCTCACGCTTCGCGGCGGCGTTCGCGCATGCCCTGCCGATGTCGGCTCGGTCGCGTAACGTCCGGCTCATGCCGACCATGCCGAAGTCGATCTTCTGGTCCCGGACGGACACCGCCGGCAGTGAGCAGGTCCTGCTCGACGACGGTCACGGGTTGGCGGCTCGGGGCACCCTGCTCGCCGTGGACCCGATCCCCTGGACCGCCCGCTACCAGCTGACCACCGCACCGGACTGGAGCACCAGCCGGGTCGAGGTCGAGGCGGAGGGGTCGGGTTGGCTGCGCAGAGTCACGCTGGAGCGGGCCGCGGACCGGTGGCGGGTGACCACCGCCGAGCAGGGCAACCTGGACGCGGCACTCGTCGCGGCCGGTCATCCCCGGGCCGGCCTGCCGGGCACCGACGACCCGGACCGGCTCGCCGACGCGCTCGACGTGGACCTGAGCGGGTCGCCGCTGTTCAACACCCTCCCGGTCCACCGGCTCGGGCTCGCCGCCCAGCCGGCCGACCTGCCGCACCGGATCACCGCGGCGTGGGTCCTGCTTCCAGGTCTGGAGGTGGTGCCGGCCGAGCAGATCTACACCGGGCTCGGGCCGGGCCGGGTGCGGTTCGCCAGCGGCACCTTCACCGCCGACATCGATCTGGACGCCGACGGCTATGTGGTGCGCTACCCCGGGCTGGCCGAACGGATCGACCCGCGCTGAGTGCGCCCGAGCCGATCGGCCGGGCTCAGGCGGGCCAGGCGCCGCTGGTCAGGAAGCGGTCGATGATGGCGGCGTGCGGTGCCAGGTCGTGGCCCTGCGCGGCCACCCAGTCGTCGGAGTAGTAGGTGTCGGCGTACCGGTCGCCGGCGTCGCAGATCAGGGTGACCACTGAGCCGGTCCGACCCTCGGCGAGCATGCCGGCGATCAGGCCGAAGGCGCCCCACAGGTTGGTGCCGGTGGAGCCGCCCACCCGGCGGCCGAGCACCGCCGAGCCGGCCCGCATGGCGGCCAGCGACGCCGCGTCCGGCACCTGGACCATCCGGTCCACCACGGCGGGCAGGAAGGACGCCTCCACGGTGGGACGGCCGATCCCCTCGACCCGGGATCCCTTCCCGGTGCGCAGGGACCAGTCAGCCGCCAGCCAGGCCGGGTAGAACGCGGAGTTCTCCGGGTCCACCACGCAGAGCTTGGTGTCCAGCCGGCGGTACCGGACGTACCGGCCGATGGTCGCGCTGGTGCCCCCGGTGCCGGCGCCCACCACGACCCAGGTCGGGATCGGGTGCCGCTCCAGTTTCAGCTGCGCGTAGATCGACTCGGCGATGTTGTTGTTGCCCCGCCAGTCGGTGGCCCGCTCGGCGTAGGTGAACTGGTCCATGAAGTGGCCGGCCGAGTCCTCGGCCAACCAGCGGGCCTCGACCACCACGCTCGCCGGGTCGTCCACCAGGTGGCACCGGCCGCCCTGGAACTCGATCTGCGCGATCTTCTCCGGCGAGGTGGAGGAGGGCATCACCGCGATGAACGGCAGCCCGAGCATCCGGGCGAAGTACGCCTCGGAGACCGCCGTGGAGCCGGAGGACGCCTCGACGATGGTGGTGCGCGGGCCGATCCAGCCGTTGCAGAGCCCGTAGAGGAAGAGCGAGCGGGCCAGCCTGTGCTTCAGTGAGCCGGTCGGGTGGACCGACTCGTCCTTGAGGTAGAGGTCGATGCCCCACTCCCGCGGCAGCGGGAACGGCAGCAGGTGGGTGTCGGCCGAGCGGTTCGCGTCCGCCTCGACGGCGGCGATCGCCTCGGTCACCCAGGTCCGGCTGGCCTCGTCGCACCGGTCGAGATGAGTCACGCCGGCAAGGTAGCAAGCGGTCCTGGGGAGGTCAGCGCCGGTCCGCCGACGTGACCCGGCGGAGCTGGCGGCGCTGCCCGGCCCGGCCGACCGCCCGGACCAGCGGCGTCAGCCCGATGGCCAGCCGAGGCAGCGCGTCCAGCAGCCGGACCTGCGCGCCCCGCCAGCGGGGCAGGCTGACCACCGGGCGTGGCCGGCGGGCCAGTCGGGCCGCCCGGGCGGCCACCCGCTGCGGGGTCAGCATGGACCCGGTGAACGACGCCAGCGCCCCGGGGTCGTTCAGCCGGTCGTGCAGCATCGGGGTCCAGATGCCGTCCGGGCAGAGGCAGGAGACGTGTACCCGCCGATATCCGGCCATCCGCAGGTCGGACAGGGTGCCGAGGCTGAACGCCAGCAGCGCGTGCTTGCTGGCCGCGTACACCGTCTCGCCGGGTGCGGCGACCAGCCCGGCCAGCGAGACGACGTTCAGCACGTGGCCGTGCCCCTGGCCGCGCATCACCGCGAGCGCGGCGAGGGTGCCGTTCATCGCGCCGAGCGCGTTCACGTCGAGCACCCGGCGGCGGGTCGGTCCGTCGTGCTCCCAGGCGGGGCCGGTGACCAGGATGCCGGCGTTGTTGACCCAGAGGCCGAGGCCACCCCGGCTGGCTGCCGTCGCGGCGATCGCGGCGCAGGCGTCCTCGTCCCGGACGTCCAGGGCGGCGGACCAGCCGCCAATCGGCGCGGCGGCGGCGGCCACCGCGGCCGGGTCGACGTCGGTGAGCAGCACCGACCAACCGTCGGCGTGCAGCGCGGCGGCGACGGCCCGGCCCAGGCCGCCGGCTGCTCCGGTCACCACGGCCACTCCACGTTCCGGCGAGGTCATCGGCGCACGCTACCGCCGGCCGCCGGTACGGCACCAGGGCCGACCGACCCACGCCAGGGGCGGGTACGGGGCAGGACGGTGTCCTTTGCTCTGCTTACGCGGACGCAACACGGAGCGGCCCGCACTGGTGCGTGGGTGTAAGCAGAGAAAAGGACGCGTGGGAGGAGCGGTGGCCGGTCGCCCTGACGTTCGGGTACGAGACCGAGCCCCACCGCCGCGCTGTCAGGCGGGCGGCGGGCCGACCGGCTGTGGGCGGTTCTCCCACTTGGTGGAGAGCGCGATGGCGGTACGGGTGGAGGCGACCCCGGGCGTCCGGTTCAGCCGCACGATCAGCTGCTCCAGCTCGGCGATCGTGCCGACCCGCGCCTTGAGCAGGAAAGACTCCACACCCGCCATGAAGTAGCAGGACTCGATCTCGGGCAGCACCCGGAGCGACTCGAGCATGTCGTCGCTGTCCGCGCCGGAGTCCTCGACGATGCCGATCAGCGCGGTGACGCCCAGCCCGATCGCCTCCGGCGCCACGTCAGCGCGATAGCCGCGGACCACGCCGCTGCTCTCCAGCTTGCCGACCCGCTCGTGCACGGCCGGGGCGGAGAGGCCAACCTGCCGGGCGAGCTCGGCGTACGAGAGGCGGGCGTTTCCACGCAGCAGGTCGACGAGGTTGAGGTCGATGGCGTCCACGGAGAGTGACCTTATCCGGTTGGGCGTAACGCGATGCCTTCGGCATCCGTTGCACACAGCAGTGAGTAACTGTTCACAAACTGACAGTCAAGGTAGGGGTTGCACCAGTACCATTTACTAACTTCCCACTCAGTGCATTTTTCGCGTTTGGCGGACAGGCCAGGTCCCTGGTGCTGTAATTGCCATACGTCCCTCATGACGGCTCTGGGCTCGCACCAGCCGGGGGCAGTGTGTTCAGCCAGGGGCTTCGTCGACGCGAGGAGGGGGCTGTGGACACTGGAGATCGCCTGCTGACACCGGGTGAGGTCGCCGCGCTGTTTCGGGTGGACCCGAAGACTGTGACGAGATGGGCGGCGGCCGGCCGGATAGGAAGCATCCGGACTCCAGGCGGGCATCGCCGGTTTCGGGAATCCGAGGTGCGAGCCCTGCTTGAGGGGGAGGGCATGCTGGACGAGGTGGACGAGGTCGGAAAACCACGCAACGTGGGCCCGGCCGCCTCCACCGGGCCGGGTCCGGCCAACGCCGGCATGTACTGAACTGGTGCGGACAACGAACGCTACGCGGACCGGGCACCAGTCCGGTCCGCGTCCCGCTACGGTCACCCGTCGTGCGCGTGACCAGGCGGGTTGAGCCGACGGCTCAGCCCCGGGCCGCGCCGAGCTGGCCGGACCACCGTCGGAACAGGGTGTGCGGCACGCCGAGCGCGTCCAGCACCTTGCCGGCCACGAAGTCGACCAACTGCTGCGCGCTGGCCGCCTCGCCCGCTCCGTAGAAGCCGGGGCTGGCCGGCAGCACCACCGCGCCAGCGTCGTGCAGCGCGATCAGATGCTCCAGGTGACTGCGGGTCACGGGCGTCTCCCGAGGTACCACCACCACCGGCCGACGCTCCTTGAGGTTGACCTCGGCGGCACGCTGCAACAGGTCCTTGGAGAGCCCGATCGCGATGCCCGCGCACGCCGCCGTACTGGCCGGGACCACGGCCATTCCGCGTACCCGGTAGGAACCGCTGCTCGGACCGGCCGCCAGGTCACCCGCCGGCCAGTGCCGCACGTCCGCGCCGGCCAGGTCCCGGCCGAGCCAGGCGGCGAGGTCCTCCGCCCAGTGCGCGTCGCGGAACGGCCGGCCGGTCTCGTCGAGCACGGTGAGCCGCGCCGCCCGGGAGACGATCAGGTCCACCGGTTCGCCCGCGTCGAGCAGCCCGCCGACCACGGCCGCCGCGTACGGCGTACCGGAGGCCCCGGAGACCCCGACCACCCATGGTTCCCGCATGCCCCCAGCCTGCCTGGTGGGGATCGTCCGCCGGTGGGCGCCCCCGGGATCGACCTGCGGGTGGCTCGCCCGAGATGTCCGGGCGGGCACCTGCGTATCCCGTCGAACTGGCATGCTGCCGGTGGCCATTCGCACCGGCAGCAGATCGCACAGGAGGCATCGGTGACGACCGGCGAGGTCCTCTGGACGCTGCGCGCCGAATGTCCGATCCCGGCCCGGCTCTCGCCGCACGCCGACCGGGTGCACGAGTGGCTGCTTCACCTGCTGCCCGAGCTCGGCCTGCCGCTGGACGACGCCGCGCTGCACCGGCTGAGTCGGGGAGCCTTCGCCCGGTACGCCGGCCGGCTCTACCCGGACGCCACCGAGGCCGACCTGCGGAGCCTGACCGCCCTGTTCACCTGGTTCTTCCTGGTCGACGACGCCTGCGACGGGCCGAGCCGCCTCGCTCCGGAGCAGATCCGGGCGCTGCGCGACGGCACGTTGGCGCTGCTGCACGACGGTCCCCGGGTGCGGCACGCCGGATTGACCGGTCCGCTGCGGCGGCTGCTGGTGCTGGCCTGGCGGGAGCCGCGCCGCCGGATGCCGGCACAGTGGCGGCTGCGCTTCGCCGACGCGGTGGCCCGGCACCTCGACGGGACCTGGCGGGAGGCGGTCAACAAGGAGGCGGGTCGCCGACCCGGCGTCACCGAGTACGTCGAGCTGCGTCGGGCCACCTCGGCGGCGGACGTGTCGTACCCGCTGGTGGAGTTCGTCACCGGCCGGTCGCTGCCCGACCCGGTCTACCACCACCCGCTGCTGCGCCGGGTCGCCCACACCGGCAACGACCTGCTCTCCTGGTACAACGACCTCGCATCGCTGGACCGGGACCGGGCCACCGCGGGCGGGCACAACCTGGTGCTGGCCATGCAGGACGAGTGGGGCCTGTCGGCGGCGGAGGCGGTAGACCGGGTGGCCGAGCGCTGGCAGGAGTCGATGCGCCGCTTCGTCGCGCTGCGGGCCACGGTGCCGTCGTTCGGCCCGGCGCTGGACGAGGCGGTCATCGACCACCTCGACGGGGTCGCCAACGCGGTGCGCGGCACCATCGAGTGGACGCTGGAGAGCGGCCGCTACCCCACCGGGCGTCCCCAGCCCGCCGGCACGTCCCAGCTCTGACCGCGCCGGCGCCCAACCGTCAGGGCCGCAGGTCGAGCCGGATCACCAGGTCGAGCAGGGCGAAGGCGAACAGCGCGATGCCGACGAAGCCGTTCGCGGTGAAGAACGCCCGGTTGACCTTGCTCAGGTCGGTCGGGGTGACCACCAGGTGCTGGTAGCCGAACGCGACCGCGGTGAGCGCCAGACCGACCCACCAGAGCCAGCCGAACCCGACCACCGCCCCGAACCAGACGAAGAGCCCGAAGGTCACCACGTGCGCCACGGTGGAGGCGTGCAGCGCGAAGCGCCGGCCGTACCGGGCGGGCACGCTGTGCACGCCGATCTCCCGGTCCACCTCGTCGTCCTGGCAGGCGTAGATCAGGTCGAACCCACCGATCCACAGCCCGACCGCCGCGCCGAGCAACCAGGCCGGCCAGGAGCCGTCCAGGGTGCCGGTGACCGCCAGCCAGGCGCCGACCGGGCCGACCGCCTGGGCGACGGCGAGGATCGCGTGTGGCCAGTTGGTGAACCGCTTGCCGTACGGGTAGACCACCAGCGGCACCACGGCGAGCGGCGCCAGCACCAGGCAGAGCGGGTTGAGCAGGGCGGCGGCGGCGAGGAAGACCACCAGCGCGACGGCCGCGCCGGTCCAGGCCGTTCGCACGCTCACCGCCCCGGTGACCAGTTCCCGCGCGGCGGTACGCGGGTTCCGCGCGTCGATCCGCCGGTCGAGGATCCGGTTGGCGGCCATCGCGAACGTCCGCGCCCCGACCATCGCCACGGTGATCAGCAGCAGGTCCATCCAGCGCACCCGGCCGCCGTTGACCTGCATCGCGGTCAGCGCCGACAGGTACGCGAACGGCAGCGCGAAGACCGAGTGTTCGATGGTGACGAGCTTGAGGAACGACTTGATCCGGCCCGGCCGTTCGGCCGGCGCGTCGAGGACCGCCATCAGATGCCGTACTCCTTCCAGCGCTTGTCGACCAGGGAGGTGACCTCCGGCGACATGCTCATCTCCTCCGGCCAGCCGCGGGTGTATCCCTCGGTGGGGAGCTTGCGGGTCGCGTCGACGCCCACCTTGCCGCCCCAGAACTGCTGGTACGACGCGTGGTCGAGGTGGTCGACCGGGCCCTCGGTGAGCAGCAGGTCGCGCGCGTAGTCGACGTTGCCGAAGGCGCGGAAGGCGACCTCGTTGTAGTCGTGCACGTCGCAGTCCTCGTCGACGATCACGATCAGCTTGGTCAGCGACATCAGGTGCGCGCCCCAGATCGCGTTCATCACCTTCTGCGCGTGCTTCGGGTAGCGCTTGCGGATCGACACGATCGCGCAGTTGTGGAAGACACCGGCGGCCGGCAGGTCGTAGTCCACGATGTCCGGGATCAGCAGCTTGAGCAGCGGCTGGAAGATCCGCTCGGTGGCCTTGCCGAGGCCGTGGTCCTCCTGGGGCGGCTTGGAGGTGACGATCGAGTGGTAGACCGGCTTGCGCTGCATGGTCATCGCCTCGATGTGCAGCACCGGGAACGGCTCGACCGGCGTGTAGAAGCCGGTGTGGTCGCCGAACGGCCCCTCGGGCAACCGCTCGCCGGGCTCCAGGTAGCCCTCCAGCACGATCTGCGCGTGGGCCGGCACCTGCAACGGCACGGTCAGGCAGTCGACCATCTCCACGCGTTCGCCGCGCAGGAACCCCGCGAACAGGTACTCGTCGATGTCGCCGGGCAGCGGTGCGCTGGCCGCGTACGAGACGACCGGGTCGCAGCCGATCGCGACCGCGACCGGCAGGCGCTGCCCGAGCCGCTCGGCGACGGCATGGTGGGCGGTCGAGTCCTTGTGGATCTGCCAGTGCATGCCCAGGGTGTCGCGGCCGTGCTGCTGGAGCCGGTACAGCCCGAGGTTGCGCTTGCCGGTCTCCGGGTGCTTGGTGTGGGTGAGCCCGTAGTTGTGGAAGATCCCGCCGTCGCCGGGCCAGACCTGGAGCCCGGGCAGCCGGTTCAGGTCGACGTCCTCGCCCCGGTAGACCACCTCCTGGCAGGGCGCGGTCTTCACCTTGCGCGGCGGCACCGACTTGAGCTGCATGACCTTGCCGAGGCCCTCACGGATGCCGGACCAGCCGACCGGCAGATCCGGCTTGATCAGCGCGCCGATCCGGGCGCCGATCTCGTCCAGCGAGTCGACGCCGAGCGCCATCGCCATCCGCTTCTCGGTGCCGAACAGGTTGATCGCCACCGGCATCTCGCCGCGGGTGGGGCGCTCGAAGAGCAGCGCCGGCCCGCCGGCCCGCACGGTGCGGGTGACCACCTCACTGATCTCCAGGGTCGGGTCGACCGGGACGTCGACCCGACGCAGCTCGCCCGCGCGTTCCAGGGCTGCGAGAAAGTCCTTGAGATCGGTGTACGGGAAGCCACGAGCCGCCATGCCCGCCAGTCTCCCGCACCGGGTCCGTCGCGGACGAAGCCGGGTGCTGTGACGTACGTCCGGAACCGGTTCCGGCGACCCTCCGGCGGGCCGGTCAGGGGGCGGGCGTCCAGGCGTGGACGGCCAGCGCCGGGTCGAGCGGCGCCCGGGTGAGCCGGTTGGCGAAGGGCGGAGATCTTCGACCGGCTGCGCGAGCGGTGGGCCGAGACCCTCGGCCCCGAGCGGGTCGACGCCCTGGAGGACGACCTGCGGGCGATGGCAGCCGCCAACTGGTTCCGGCTCGACGTGCCGGGCTGGTTCGGCGGCTGACCCGGCAACCGGAAATCGGCGAGGTATCTCACCGGCCGTGGCGGACCAGCGGTGTACGGGGGCAGGGTGGAGCCATGTCGGACGCCTACGTCGTCGGCGACCCGGACGGGTTGTCGCCCCTGTTGGTCGAGTTGCGCGACGCCATCGCACGGGAGCTGCACGCCCAGCTGGCGCTACGCGCCGAGCGGATCGAGCTCGCCGATCTGCCCGAGGTGGCCTACCAGGTCACCGTCCAGGTCGACCGGACGCTGCGCGGCTGGCGGCCCAGGTCGCCGGAGTCCGACGGGTAGAGCCTCGGGGCTACCCGACCGTCAGTCGAGGCCGCCGTACGAATGCAGGCCGGTGAAGAAGATGTTCACGCCGAACAGGTTCATCAGCATGGTGAGGAAGCCGAGCACCGCGAGCCAGGTGGCCACGTTGCGCTTGACGCTGGGCGTGGCCCGGGCGTGCAGGTAGCCCGCGTACACCACCCAGGAGATGAACGCCCAGGTCTCCTTCGGGTCCCAGCCCCACGGCCGCCCCCAGGCCGCCTCGGCCCAGATCGCGCCGGCGATCACCGCGAAGGTGAAGATCGGGAAGGCGAAGGCGTGCAACGCGAAGGTCAGCCGCTCGAGACCGGCCGCGCCGGGCAGCCGCTTGGCCAGGGTGTACGGGAAACTCCGCTTGCCCTGCTCGTACCCGGCGCGCATCAGGTAGCCGACCGCCGGCACCACGCCGAGCAGGAAGATGCCGGACGCGAAGACGATGGTCGAGACGTGGATGACGAACCAGTACGAGTTCAGCGCCGGCACCAGCGGCACGATCGGCACGTACAGCACCAGCTCGGCGGTGGCGACCAGCAGCACCATCACCAGGGTGAGGAACAGCCCGAGCTTGCGCAGCGACGGCCGCCTCCAGAGCACCACCAGCCAGGCCGCGACCCCGACGAACGTCACCGTGAGCACGAACTCGTACATGTTGCCCCAGGGCATCCGGTCGGCCGCGATGCCGTGCGTGACCAGCGCCCCGAGGTGCAGCGCGGCCGCGAGCGCGGTGGCCCCCACCGCGACCAGGCCGGCGATCCGGGCACGCCGCGCCGAACGGCCGGGCACGGCCGACGGTGAGACCGGTGCGGGCGACGCGGGTACGCCGCCGCCCCCGACGCCGGCGCCCACCAGCTCGCGGGTGGGAACCGCGGCAGCGACCCGGGCGCGAGTGTTGCCCAGCGCGTACTCCACGGCATGGCTGATCATCGCGACCAGGTACGCCAGGATCGCGAAGGTCACCAGATTGTCGGAGAGTGCGGACATCACTCGGTCCCTTCTCGCACGCCGGTCCGGTCGCTTCCGTCGCGATCCGTGCCGGCCCGCTCGGTCGCCCGTTCGTCACCGCTGATCGCGGCGACGAGTTGGGCGAACTCGTCGGCGAACCCTGGATAGTCGGTGCGCGGCAACCCACCGGCCTCCATCAAGCTACTACCGGCCGTCGGAGATCCATCCGCGGGGTCAGCCGGCATCACCCGGAAGAACACCCGGCGGCGGCGCCCGAACAGCGACCCCATCAGCCCGACCAGCAGGAAACCGCAGCTGATCAGCAGCATCGTCGAGCCGGGGTCGTGCCGGACGGAAAGGGTCACGTACCGCTCGGTGCCCAGGAACTCGACCTTGGTGCCGTCGTCGAGCGTCCAGCTCTCGCCCTTGCGGAGCAGCTTGGTGCCGACCTCCTTGACCTTGCCGGCCCGCACCTGCCGCTGGTCGAGCTGGTAGACCGAGCCGGGGATGCCCGCGTCCAGCCCGAGGTTGCCCCGGTAGGCGACCAGGTTCAACGCCGGGTTGCGCTCGGTCGGGTACTCGGAGCGGGCGAACGGGGCCTGCTGCGGCGCCGTGGGCAGGTAGATGCCGGTGAAGGCCATCTGCTCATCCGGTGCGCGCCGCCCGGTACGCGGGTCGACGTTCGCATCCGGGAAGGCCGCCAGCCCCTCGCTGGTCAGGCCGCTGTCCCCGGTGGTCAGGAACGGCTCGTCGCTGACCTGGCTGCGGCCGAACCGGTCGGTGTAGCGGATCACCGGGGCGTACCCGTGGCCGAGCAGGTAGACGCTCGCGCCGCCCAGCCGAAGGGGCGAGTTCACCGAGAAGTTTCCGCTGCGGGTGGGCTCGTCGGGGCCGTCGACGGTCACCCTGGCATTGAAGAACTCCGGCTGGCCGGACGCCAGGAACCGGGCCTCGAAATCGTCCAGCCGGAGGCAGAAGCGGGGCAGATCCTCGCTGTCCACGCGGGGGCCGAGCTTCGCCTCGGCGTACTGCTGCCGGGTGTTGCAGAAGGCGTTGTCCGCACCCGCCACCAGCAGCCGGTTGCCGCTCCAGCCGTACCACGAGCCGAGCGCGACGCCGATCAGCACGGCGATCAGCGAGGTGTGGAACAGCAGGTTGCCGGTCTCCTTGAGGTAGCCCTTCTCGGCGGACACCTCGTCGCCGCGGACCTCCACCCGCCAGCGCCGGCGGCGCAGCACCTCGGCGATCGCCGCCGCGCCACCCGCCGGGGCGGGCAGCACCGCGTGCTGCGGCAACCGCTGGAGCCGCTTCGGCGCGGCCGGCGGCCGGGACCGCAGGGCCCGGACGTGATCGCGCAGGCGGGGCGTGATGCAGCCGATCAGCGAGGTGAACAGCAGCAGGTAGATCGCGGAGAACCAGACCGAACCGAAGACCTCGAACGCGCCGATCCGGTCCAGCCGAGGGGCCAGGTCCGGGTGATCGGTGAAGTACTCGTTGACCTTCTCCGGGCTGATCCCCCGCTGCGGCAGCACCGAGCCGGGAATGGCGGCGACCGCGAGCAGGAAGAGCAGGATCAGCGCGGTACGCATGCTGGTCAGCTGCCGCCACGAGTTGCGCAGCAGGGCCAGCAGCCGGTTGGGTCGACGCCGCGGCGCCGGGGCCGCGGTCTCCGGCCGGTCGTCCACGACCGTCATCAGATGCTCACCTCGCCCACCCCGACGGTGGTCTGCAACCAGATCACGAAGCTCTGCCATCCGCCGGTGACCAGCGCAAGGCCGATCAGGATGAGCAGGGCGCCGCCGACCCTGGTGACCCAGCGGCTGTTGCGCCGGACGGCGCGGAAGACCCCGAGCAGGCGCTGGAAGCCCAGCCCGAAGACGACGAACGGTATCCCCAGCCCGAGGCAGTACGCCACAGCGAGCACCACGGCGCGGTCGCTCTGGCCGCTCGCGGTGGCCATGCCCATCACCGCGCCGAGCGTGGGGCCGGTGCAGGGCACCCAGCTGAGCGCGAAGACGGCGCCGAAGACCGGGGCACCGAGCAGCCCTGCGGAGGGCAGCCGGGAGATCCGGAACTCTCGTTGCAGGGCCGGGATGAGCCCGAGGTAGCCCAGACCGAGCACGATGATCAGCGCGCCGATCACGATCTCGAGCTGCCGCTCGTAGTCGAAGAAGACCCGGCCGATGCTGGCGAACAGGATCGCGGTGGCGACGAAGACGACGGTGAAGCCGGCGATGAAGAGCAGCGTCCCGGCGAGCACCCGGCCCTTGACCGCGCCCACGCGCGCGACCCGCTCCCGTACCGCGACACCGGTGCCGCCGTCGCGCTCACGCTCGGCGGCGGTGTCAAGAGGGGGCCCCTGCTCCACCGCAGGCGTTAACAAGGTGCCCTTCCTTGCACGGCCGTCCAGGTCGGCGCCGGCGAGGCCGGTGACGTACGAGAGGTAGCCGGGGACCAGCGGAAGCACGCACGGGGAGAGGAAGCTGACCAGGCCGGCGAGCGCCGCCGCACCGATGGCGAGCAGCAGCGGGCCGCTCAGGGCCAGCTCCCGGAAGGTCCCGCCCATCAGCGGGAACCGTTGGCCGGCTGCTCGGCGGCGATCCGCTCGACGATCGGTTGCAGGCCCTCCTGCTTGACCGCGGCGCGGATCACCGAGGCGATCCGGCCCTCCCGGTCGAGCACCACGGTCGCCGGGACGGTGTTCGGCGGGATGTCCAGGGCGAGCGCCAGCTTGCTCGGCGGGTCGAACAGGCTCGGATAGGTGACCCGGCCCTCCTCGAACGCCTTGGCCTTGTCCCGCTGGTCCTGCACGTTGATGCCGAGGAAGGTCACTCCGGAGCCCTTGGTGGCCTGGTAGGTGGCTTCCAGGTCGTCCGCCTCGGCCCGGCACGGCGCGCACCAGGAGCCCCAGAAGTTGACCACGACCACCTGGCCGCGGGCCTGGCTGACGTCGTAGCTGCCGCCGGTGAGCAGCTCACCGGCGAGCGTCGGGGGCGCCGAGCGCTGGTCCGGAGCGCACTCGATGATCCCGTCGGAGGTGGTCGTGCAGGTCTTCTCCCGGCCCTGCGACGTGCAGCCGACCAACGCCACCGCGGCGACGGTGGCGAGCAGGCCGGCGGTCCACCTCCGGGCGTTCATCAGGCCCCCTTGGCCGTCCGGGCGGTCGCGGAGAGAGCGATCAGGTGCGCGGCCGGCTCGCTGTAACCGATGCCGACCACCTTCGCGCCGTCGAAGTGGAACGACGTGAGGCTGGCCAGCCCACACTGCCGCTTGCGCGGGTCGTGCCAGAGCCGCTTGCGCTCGACGTACCGGCGCAGCGTCCAGATCGGGAGCTGGTGCGAGACCAGCACCGCCTCGCGCCCCTCGGCGGCGACCCGGGCGGCCTGCACGGCGGCGAACATCCGCTCCGCGATGACCCGGTACGCCTCGCCCCAGGACGGGGTCATCGGGTCGCGCAGCACCCACCAGTTGCGCGGGTCGCGGAACGACCCGTCGCCCGGCGACACCTTCTTGCCCTCGAACCAGTTGGCGCTCTCGATCAGCCGCTCGTCCACCCCGACCGGCAAGCCGAACTGGGCGGCGATCGGCTCGGCGGTCTGTTGGGCGCGCTCCAGCGGGCTCGCCACCACGTGCACGATCTCCCGCTCGGCCAGCCCCTGCGCGGCGGCCTTGGCCATCTGCACACCCAGCTCGGAGAGGCGGAAACCGGGCAGCCGACCGTAGAGGATCTGGTCGGGGTTGTACACCTCGCCGTGCCGGAGCACGTGGACCACCGTCTTGCTCACGACTGCGCCCCCTTCGTTCGCGACTGCGGGGCTCGCAAAACCGGCTCACTCCTCGCGCTCACGCCACCCCCCGAGACCCGCCGCTGCCGCCGCGTTCGCCGCCGTCGGCAGCGCGGCGGCGATCTGCTCCAGAGCGGCATCGTCGATCGCCGCCGACACGAACCACGACTCGAACGCGCTCGGCGGCAGGTAGACGCCGGCGGCGAGCATCGCGTGGAAGAACGCCTTGAACGCCGGCGCCTGCTGGGTGCGGGCGCTGTCGTAGTCGACCACGTCGGCGTCGGTGAAGAAGATGGAGAACATGCTGCCCGCGTACGACAGTCGGTGCGGGACCCCGGCGGCGGCCAGCGCGTCGGCGGCGAGCTTGCCCACGACGGCGGCGGTCTCGTCGAGGCGGCGGTACAGCTCGTCGTCGGCCAGCCGCAGGGTGGCCAGGCCGGCGGCGCAGGCCAGCGGGTTACCGGAGAGCGTGCCGGCCTGGTAGACCGGGCCGGCCGGGGCGAGCCGCGCCATGATCTCGGCGCGCCCGCCGAACGCGGCGGCGGGCAGCCCACCGCCCATGACCTTGCCGTACGTCCACAGGTCGGCGTCCGACGGGTCGAGGCCGTGCCAGCCGGCTCGGGAGACCCGGAACCCGGTCATCACCTCGTCCACCACGAGCAACGCACCGTGCGCGTGCGCGATTCGGGCGAGCTGCTGGTTGAAGCCGTCGCGGGGGGCGACCACGCCCATGTTGCCGGCGGCAGCCTCGGTGATCACCGCTGCGATGTGCGGACCCTCGGCGGCGAAGGCCTCCTCGACCGCCCTGATGTCGTTGTACGGCAGCACGATCGTCTCGCTGGCCGCGGCTCCGGTGACACCGGGCGAGTCGGGCAGGCCCAGGGTGGCCACGCCGGACCCGGCCGACGCGAGCAGCGCGTCGACGTGCCCGTGGTAGCAGCCGGCGAACTTGATGATCTTGGAGCGCCCGGTGAAGCCACGGGCCAGCCGGATCGCCGACATGGTCGCCTCGGTGCCGGAGTTGACCAGGCGCACCTGCTCCACCGGGGTCCGATCGACGATCTCGGCGGCCAGCTCCACCTCAGCGGGCGTGGGGGTGCCGAAGCTGGTGCCCCGGGCGGCGGCGGCCTGCACGGCGTCCACCACCTGCGGGTGGGCGTGCCCGAGGATCAGCGGACCCCAGGAGCAGACCAGGTCCACGTAGCGGCGGCCATCGGCGTCGTGCAGCCACGGGCCCTCGCCTCGGACCATGAAGCGGGGGGTGCCGCCGACCGCCTGGAAGGCGCGCACGGGGGAGTTCACCCCGCCCGGCACGATGGCGCGGGCGCGGTGGAACAGGGCCTCGGAGGCCGGAGCCTCGGCCGGGTAGCGGCCGGATTCGGCGGAGAAGGTGTCGGTCACGATGCCGCCATTGTGTCAGCGCCGGACGGTCAGTCAGCAGCCACCCCGGGCTGGGGTTACCGGGCTCACCCGCCCCCGGCACCCACCGGCGGCGCCGACACCGCGCCCGGCGGCGGCTGTCAGCCTCGGCAGGCCGGGTCGTCCGGATCGCGCTAGGCTGACCGGGTGGATCGTGCCGAACTGTCCATCACGCTACACCGGACGGGCGACGAAGCAGTGCTGCGCCTGGCTGGTGAGATCGACATGCTCACCGCCGCGCAGCTCTCCACCGTGGTCAACGAGGTGCTGGCCGACCCGCCCCCGCGGATCGTGCTCGACATGGGTGGCGTCACTTTCTGCGACTCGCAGGGCCTGGGCACCCTGGTCGTGCTCAGCCGCAAGGCCAGCCACGCGCAGAGCCTGCTGATGCTGACCCACGTGGGCGACTTCCTGATCCGCGTTCTGGACATCACCGGCCTCCGCAGCGCCCTGATGATCCGCAACGACCAACCCACCGGCTGACCCCGGCTCCCCTCCGCCCGCCCCCCAGGTCGCGTCGATCTAGGGGAAATCGTGGTGAGTTGATCTCCACGGACAGCGACCTGCCCTAGATCGACGGGGCGATAGATGCTGATCCGCGAGCCGGTTCCCCGGTCCCGCCGGGATCGCTACCGGATGCCGGACAACCCCTGGTACGAGGCGACCATCACCAAGACCGGGCTCTACTTCGTGCAAGAGGAGATCGACTCGCTCGGCGAGCGATGGCGGACCCGTCGGGCCGCCACCGGCCACGTCCGGCCCGGCGAGGTCTGAGCACCCCCGTCAGGAGGTGTTGCCCCAGCGGGCCTGCTCGAGCAGCCGCACCGCCCGGTCCAGGCCCTCCGGCTCGTCGGAACGGAGCAGGGTGGTCGCCTCGTCGACCGCGTCGGTGAGCCGCCGCCACTGCGTGTCGCGCTCCCGCACCAGGTCCGACTGGGCGGCCAACTGCCGGGTCTTCACCCACAGCTCGACGAAGACCGACACCTTGGCGCGCAGCACCCACGGGTCGAACGGCTTGGTCAGGTAGTCGACCGCGCCCACCTGGTACCCGCGCAGGGCGAGCTGGGCGTCCCGGTCAGCGGCGGTGAGGAAGATGATCGGCACGTGCCGGGTCCGCTCCCGGCGCTTGATGTGGCTGGCCGTCTCGAAGCCGTCCATGTCCGGCATCTGCGCGTCCAGCAGGATCACCGCGAAGTCGTCCACCAGCAACTGCTTGAGCGCCGCTTCGCCGCTCTCCACCGCCACCGACTGGACCGGCAGCCCCTGGAGGATCGCCTCCAGGGCCATCAGATTCTCCCGCCGGTCGTCCACGAGCAGCGCCTTGGCCATCTGGGTCACGAAATCTCCTCGGTCCGGCTGCCGCTGATCCAGGACGACATCAGCTCGATCAGGTCGTCCAGGTCGACCGGCTTGGTGATGTAGTCGCTGCCCCCGGCCGCGAGCGCCGACTCGCGGTCGCCCGGCATCGCCTTCGCGGTCAGGAAGACGACCGGCAGGTCGGCGAAACGGTGGTTGCGTCGGATCTGGCGGGTGGTCTCGTACCCGTCCTGGTCCGGCATCATGGCGTCCATCAGCACGATGTCCACCTCCGGATGCTCGGCCAGCAGGCGGACACCGTCCGCCCCGTTGTCCGAGTACAACACGGTCATCCCGTGCAGCTCCAACGCGCTGGTCAGGGCGAAGACGTTGCGCACGTCGTCGTCCACTATCAACACGGTCGCGCCGTCCAGCTGGCGGGTGGCCGGCGCCTCCGGCCGCTGAGGCAGCAGCTCCAGCGGCGGCATCAGCAGCGACGACGGCAGGCCGGCGCGCTGCGGGGACGGCGGCTGAGGTGCGACCACCGCATCCGGGGCCAACACGTGCGGTACGAACAGGGTGAAGGTCGACCCCTGCCCCGGCGCGGACGACACGGTGATCGTGCCGCCGATCAACCGAGCCAGATCACGGCTGATCGACAGGCCCAGGCCGGTGCCACCGTAACGGCGGCTGGTGGTGCCGTCCGCCTGTTGGAACGCCTCGAAGATGATCGACAGCTTGTCGTCGGAGATGCCGATCCCGGTGTCGATCACGGTGAACGCGATCACCTGCTGGGCGTTGGTCAACGCCGGCACGTCGAACACCGCGTTCTCCGCCGCCGGGGCGATCCGCAACGTCACCGCGCCGTTGTCGGTGAACTTCACCGCGTTGGAGAGCAGGTTGCGCAGGATCTGCTGCAACCGCTGCGCGTCGGTGACCAGCGCCGGCGGCAGGTCCTTGCTCACCCGCACCTGGAAGTCCAGGCCCTTCTCCTCGGCCTGCGGCGCGAACGCCTGCTCCACGTAGCCGCGGATCTCCGCGAACCGGATCTCGGTCGGCTCGACGTCCATCCGACCCGCCTCGATCTTGGACAGGTCCAGGATGTCGTCGATCAGCCTGAGCAGGTCCGAACCGGCGCTGTGGATCGTCCGGGCGAACTCGATCTGCTTCGGGTTGAGGTTCTGCTCCGAGTTCTCCGCCAGCAGCCGGGCCAGCAGCAGCAAGGAGTTCAGCGGCGTCCGCAGCTCGTGGCTCATGTTGGCCAGGAACTCCGACTTGTACGCCGAGGCCCGGGTGAGCTGCTGCGCCTTCTCCTCCAGGCCGAGCCGGGCCAGCTCGATCTCCCGGTTCTTCGTCTCGATGTTGCCCTTCTGCTCGGAGAGCAGGGTCGCCTTCTCCTCCAGCTCGGCGTTGGTGCGCTGCAACTCCGCGGACTGCTCCTGGAGCTCGTGCGCAAGCCGCTGCGACTGGGCCAGCAACTCCTCCGTACGCCGGTTGGCCTGGATGGTGTTGACCGCAATGCCGATGGTCAGCACCAGCCGCTCCAGGAACGACAGGTGCAGCTCGGAGAAGGCGGCCACGCTGGCGAACTCGATCACCCCGAGCAGCTCCCCCTCGAACAGCACGGGGAGCACCACCAGGTCGGACGGGGGTGTATCGGCCAGGCCGGAACGCAGCGTGAGTCGGCTGTTCGGAGAGGCACTGACCCGGATCGTCCGGCGGGAGAGCGCGGTCTGCCCGACCAGCCCCTCACCCGGCCCGAAGGTGACGTCGTGCCCCCGTGCCACGTACCCGTAGGAGGAGGTCAACCGCAGCCGCATGCTCCCGTCGGTGTCGTCGGCCAGGAAGAAGGCGCCGAGCTGGGCGTCGACCAGCGGGGTCACCTCGGTCATGATCATGCGGCAGACCTCACCGAGATCCCGCTGGCCCTGCAACAGGCCGCCGATCCGGGCCAGGTTCGAGTCCAGCCAGCCCTGCTCGGCGTTCTTCTTGGTCGTCTCCCGAAGGGTGACGATCATCTGGTTGATGTTGTCCTTCAGCTCGGCGACCTCGCCCTGCGCCTTGACCGCGATCCGCTGGGTAAGGTCGCCGCGCGTCACCGACGTGGACACCTGGGCGATGGCCCGCAGCTGGGTGGTCAGCGTCGAGGCGAGCTGGTTGACGTTCTCGGTGAGGTCCCGCCAGGTGCCGGAGACGCCCTTCACCTGCGCCTGACCGCCCAGCTTGCCCTCAATGCCCACCTCACGGGCCACCCGGGTCACCTCGTCGGCGAACGACGACAGCTGGTCCACCATCGTGTTGACGGTTGACTTCAGCTCCAGGATCTCGCCCTGCGCGTCCACCGTGATCTTCTGGCTCAGGTCGCCCTTGGCCACGGCCGTGGTCACCGAGGCGATGTTGCGGACCTGGCTGGTGAGGTTCGACGCCATCGAGTTGACGTTGTCGGTCAGGTCACGCCAGGTGCCGGAGACACCCTTCACCTGTGCCTGGCCACCGAGCTTGCCCTCGGTCCCCACCTCGCGGGCCACCCGGGTCACCTCGTCGGCGAACGACGACAGCTGGTCCACCATCGTGTTCACCGTGGACTTCAACTCCAGGATCTCGCCCCGAGCGTCCACCGTGATCTTCTGCGACAGGTCACCCTTCGCCACGGCGGTGGAGACCTGGGCGATGTTGCGCACCTGGGCCGTCAGGTTCGACGCCATCGAGTTGACGTTGTCGGTCAGGTCACGCCAGGTGCCGGCGACCCCGCGTACCTGTGCCTGGCCACCGAGCTTGCCCTCGGTGCCCACCTCGCGGGCCACCCGGGTCACCTCGTCGGCGAACGACGACAGCTGGTCCACCATCGTGTTCACCGTGGACTTCAACTCCAGGATCTCGCCCCGAGCATCCACCGTGATCTTCTGCGACAGGTCACCCTTGGCCACCGCCGTGGTCACCGACGCGATGTTGCGCACCTGGCTGGTCAGGTTCGACGCCATCGAGTTGACGTTGTCGGTCAGGTCACGCCAGGTGCCGGAGACACCCTTCACCTGCGCCTGACCGCCCAGGTTGCCCTCGGTGCCCACCTCGCGCGCGACCCGGGTCACCTCGTCGGCGAACGACGACAGCTGGTCCACCATCGTGTTGACGGTGTTCTTCAGCTCCAGGATCTCGCCCTGCGCGTCCACCGTGATCTTCTGCGACAGGTCACCCTTGGCGACCGCCGTGGAGACCTGCGAGATGTTGCGGACCTGGCTGGTCAGGTTGCCCGCCAGCTGGTTGACGTTCTCGGTGAGGTCGCGCCAGGTGCCGGAGACCCCGCGTACCTGGGCCTGGCCGCCCAGCTTGCCCTCGATGCCCACCTCACGGGCCACCCGGGTCACCTCGTCGGCGAACGACGACAGCTGGTCCACCATCGTGTTGACGGTGTCCTTCAGCTCCAGGATCTCGCCCTGCGCCGCCACCGTGATCTTCTGCGACAGGTCGCCCCGTGCCACCGCCGTGGACACCTGGGCGATGTTGCGGACCTGCGCGGTCAGGTTCGACGCCATCGAGTTGACGCTGTCGGTGAGGTCCTTCCAGGTGCCGGCCACGTTCGGCACATCGGCCTGACCGCCCAGCTTGCCCTCGGTGCCCACCTCACGGGCCACCCGGGTCACCTGCTCGGCGAAGAGCCGCAGCGTGTCGGTGAGGTAGTTCATCGTGGCGGCCAGCTCGGCGACCTCACCGCGCGCGCTGACCGTGATCTTCTGCGACAGGTCGCCCTTGGCCACCGCCGTCGCCACCTGCGAGATCGACCGCACCTGGCCAGTCAGGTTCGACGCCATGGTGTTGACCGAGTCGGTGAGGTCCTTCCAGGTGCCGGCGACACCCCGGACGTCGGCCTGGCCGCCCAGCTTGCCCTCGGTGCCCACCTCGCGGGCCACCCGGGTCACCTCGTTCGAGAACGACGAGAGCTGGTCGACCATCGTGTTCACGGTGCGCCCGATGCGCAGGTACTCACCACGGAGCGGCCGGCCGTCGATCTCCAGCGCCATGTGCTGGGACAGGTCGCCGTCCGCGACCGCCACGATCACCCGCGCTATCTCGGTGGTCGGTCTGCCCAGGTCGTCGATCAGCGAGTTGATCGCCCGCTGGCCCTCCGCCCAGGAGCCGTCCAGCCCCTCGTCGTCGAGCCGCTCGGTGAGCCGGCCGTCCCGACCCACGATCCGGCTGATCCGCCGCAGGTCCAGGTACTGCCGCTCCTGGAGCGAGACCACCTCGTTGAAGGCGTCCGCCACCTCGCCACCCTTACCGGCGCGGCGGGGTAGCCGGACCTTCAGGTCGCCGCGACGGACCCGCCGCAGCGCCTCGGTCAACTCATCGAGGAGCGCCTCGTGGTCGGATGCGGACGGATCCGCCACCGACTGCTTCGCCGTGGTCATCATTCCTCGCTCAACTCGGGGGCGCCGGCCCGTGCGGACACGCCGGCATCCCATATTGTGCCCGCGCGCGCCCCAGTGCCAGGGTTCGCGACCCGCCAATCGACCCGGGCGGCCCGCAGATCCGCTCGATGCGGCCGATCCTGTAACCCCCGGTCGCACACCTCGCCCGGGTGCTGAAACCCGCCGCACCGACCCGATCGACCCACCCGGTCGAGGAGCGTCACGTTAAGAAGGGGCCCCTGCTCTAACAGCGGCCCTTCCTTTGCGGGAGCTGGCGGCGCGGCTCGCGCGATGGGCGATCGGGTTGGCACCCGGCAGGGGGACGGTGGAGGATACGGGGGTGTCAGCCGAGGCGGGGCCCGCGACGGCCGGGGCCCGGAACGGGGCGGTCCGGCGTGTCCGCCTGCCCGCTGACCGGCGTACGCCGGCGGCCGCTCGCGCGGTGGTCCGCTCGGTCCTGGCCGAGGCGCACCTGGACGAGCTGGCCAACGAGGCGCTGCTGCTCACCACGGAATTGACCACCAACGCAGTCGAGCACGCCCGCACCGAACTGGACATTGAGGTCGTCGCGGACGAGGTCGGGCTGTCGGTGACCGTCTCCGACTTCGCGCCCGGTTCGGGCGACGAGCTGACTGTCGGCACCCGCAACGACGCCACCGAGATCAACGAGGTCTCCGAGCGGGGCCGGGGGCTGTTGCTGGTCGACCACTTCGCCAGCCGCTGGGGCACCACGTACCTGCCCACCGGCAAGGGCGTCTGGTTCCGGCTGGATCGCCCCGGCGCCGACCCGCCGGCCGGGGCCACCGCCGGTGGCGAGTCGATGCCGGCCAGCGCCGGCCCGGGGGCCGCCGCCGACAACTCCGCGCCGAGCGCCAGCGCGATGAGCGAACTCATGCAGACCGCCCCCGACGTGTACGCGGACGATCCGCTGCCCGACTTCGCCGCCAACCTGCTCAGCCGGGTGGCCGAAATGGTGGGCGCGGCCGGCGGCACGATCCGCCTGGACCGGGGCGACGGGCAGGGCCGTCAGGTGCTGGCCCGCTTCGGCCGGCAGCCCCGCGCCGACACGGAGCTGCTCCGGGTGCCTCTGTCGGTGCACCGCCCGTACGCGGGCGAGCTGGAGCTGGACGCCGCACCGTCGACGTACGCCCAGCCGCTGGCGGTGCTCACCGCGGAGCGGCTGTCGCTGCACCTGGAGAACGACCGGCTGCGCCGGGCCGACGTCCGCCGGCAGACGTGGCTGACGTTCCTGGCCGAGGCGAGCGAGTTGTTGGCCCAGTCGCTGGACGTCGAGCTGACCATGGCGCTGATTCCGCAGCTGGTGGTGCCGCGGCTCGGCCAGTGGTGTGCGGTGCACACCACCGACGAGTGGGGTCGGCTGCGGCTGGCGGCGGCCAGCCACGCGGACGAGTCGGTGCTGCCGCAGCTGCACAAGGTGCTGGCGGAGACAGGCCCGGACTCGATCCAGGCCCGGCTGCGCGAGGCGTCCCGCAGCGCGGCGCAGATTCCGCTCGGCGGGCCGATGGAGGGTTTCGCGGTCCCGTTGATCGCACGTGGGCAGCGGCTCGGCACCCTGGCGGTGGGGCGGCACCAGCGGCACCGGCACGACCCGGACGAGGTGTCGGTGCTGGAGGACGTGGCCCGGCGCTCCGCCCTGGCGATCGAGAACGCGCGGATCCACGCCGAGCGCCGCCGGGTCGCGCAGACGCTCCAGCAGTCCCTGCTGCCGCCGGTGCTGCCCGTGGTGGACGGGATCGGCTTCGCCGCCGAGTACGTCCCGACCGGCTACGACGCCGAGGTGGGCGGCGACTTCTACGACGTGGTGCCGCTGCTCGACGGCCGCTGGCTGGTGGTGATCGGGGACGTCTCGGGCAAGGGCGTCCAGGCGGCCGCGGTCACCGGGCTGGTCCGGGATGTGATCCGGGTGCTGGTCGGCGACGGCAAACCGTTGCCGGAGGCGCTGGCCCGGCTCAACGAGACGCTGGTCGAGCGGGGCGGCGGCCGATACTGCACGTTGGCCCTGGCGGCGGTCGGGCCGGGCGACGGGGATCGGCTGGACGTGTCGCTGCACCTGGCCGGGCACGACCGGCCGGTGCTGCTGGCCGCTGGTGGGCGCGCCGGGTTCGTCGGAGCCGGGGGCACGGCGTTGGGCCTGCTCGACACGATCACCTCGCCGACGGCGGAGATCACGCTCGCCCCGGGCGACGCCCTGATCTTCTACACCGACGGGGTCACCGAGCGGCGGCGCGGCCGGGAGCTGTACGGCACCGACCGGCTGCGTGACGCGGCCGCCCCACTGGCCGGTTACTCGGCCGACGTGGTGGCCGCCCGGCTGCGCGCCGCCGCGATCAACTTTTCGGTCGAGCCACCCCGGGACGACATCGCCATCCTGGTGCTGCGCAACGACGCGGTCTGACCGCCCGCCAGCGGCCCACCCGGCGGCGGTGGGCTAGGTAGATTGACGGCCATGTCGAGTGTCGCGCGGGCCGTGCCGTACTCCCGGCCGACGGTCCGGGTGCTGGTCGTCGGGCAGTTGGCGACCGTCGGCGCGTTCCTCGCCGTGCTGCTGCTGTATCTGGGCCGGATGGCGGGCGCCGGGGTCGGCCCGGCCGAGATGCTGACCGGCGCGTACGACCCCAAGGACCTGATCCCCTTCGGGATGCACGGGGCGAACGTCTTCTACTGGCTCTACGCGGTGGTGTCGGTGCTCTACCTGGTGGGCGCGCTGCTCGGGCCACCGCTGGCGCTCGTCGCGGTGGCGGTGGTCGCCCGGGAGCGGGACGCGCTGCCCCGGACGGCCCGGGCACTGCTGCTGGTCGGTGCGGCGGGCACGGTGCTGGTGCTGGTGGCCCGGTTCACCCCGCCGCTGCTCGACATGCACCGGTGGTGGATGGACTGACGACGGTCGACAGCGGGCGCGGCCGCATCACAGGCCGCCGGGAAGGCGACCAGGGGCGAGCCGGTGCTGCGGGTCGAGATGCTCCTTGGCGGCCCGCAGCCGGGCCAGGCCGGCCAGCTCGCCCCAGAGGTCGACGGCCTGCCGCACCGGGGCGGGGGCGGACACCACCACGCAGCGACCCTGCCGGGCCAGCAGCACACCCCGGACAGCGGCCAGGATGGACGCCACCCGGTCGGGGGCCAGCGCGCCGGGCAGCGCCGCGTGCACCACGCCCAGCCCGGCGGAGCCTCGCACCGGCACCGGGGCGCCGGCCGCGTCGCGCAGCGCGTAGACAGCGGCGTGCAGGTCGCTGATCGGCACTTCCAGGAGCAGCGCCGTGTCGCCGGGTGCGAACGGGTAGCGGCGCCACCAGGGCGGCGCGGAGTGCGCGACCGTCGCCTCCCCGTGCAGCAGGCCGACCAGGCGCTCGGCGCGCTCCGTGACATCGGCCCGGCCGCCCTCGAGCAGCACCACCAGGCTGCCCGCCCGGGACGGGGCACCCGACCGGCCGGACATCGACGGGTGGCGCTCCCGGACGGTGGCGGCCGGGTGGCCGGGCGGGTACGGCGAGCGCGGCCGGGGCGCCCCGCCGGGCAGGTCCAGCTCGATGGCCGCCGGCTCCAGCCGGGCGGCGAGGATCGCCCGGACCAGGTCGTGCACCTCCAGGGGCGTCCACACGGGCCGGGAGACCCAGAGCCGGCTGGCCGGCACCGGCTGCACCCGCAGGCTCGCCGAGACCAGCACGCCGAGCGCGCCCTGTGAGCCGCAGAGCAGCCGGGCCAGGTCGAGCCCGGGCGCGCCACCGCCGGCGCTGACCAGCTCGCCGTCGGCACCCAGGTAGCGGACGCCGAGGAGCTGGTCGCACGGGCTGCCGTGGCGGTGTCGCAGCGGGCCTGCCTCACCGGCGGCGAGCACCCCGCCGAGCGTCGCCCCGGGCGACGGGGCGTCCATCGCCAGCCGCTGCCCGGTGCGCTCCAGAGTGGCCTGCACCGCCCGCAGCGGGGTGCCGGCGCCGACCTCGGCGACCGGCTCGTGACCGATGCCGGCCAGCCGGCCGGTGTCGAGCATGATGTCGACCTGCACCGGCGTGGCACCCCAGTCGATCTTCGTGCCGGCGCCCCGTGGCACCACCGCCAGGTCATGCGTGCCGGCCAGCCGCAGCACCTCCGCGGCGGCGTGCGGGCCGCCGGGCACCGCCACCCACCGCGCCGGCCGCCCGGCCACCTCGTCGGCCGGACCACCGAGCCGGGCGAACGGCGGACCGCAGATCGCCGTCAACCGTCGGGTGATCTCGAGGGCTCCGGACCGGCCGAGGGAACTCGCTGCTGCAGCCATGCCGGTCATCGTACATGTGTTCGAATGCCGTGGTGGCGACTATCGGGATGCCGCTGGTCCGGCGTGTGGAGCGGGACGGCCGGTAACGTGGCCGCCGTGACCACCGAGACTGCCCCGCCCACGGCGAAGCGGGTGCCCGCCGAGCGCACCCACCACGGCGACACCGTCATTGACGAGTACGCCTGGCTCGCCGCCAAGGACGACCCGGAGACGATCGCCTACCTGACCGCCGAGAACGCGTACACCGAGGAGCGCACCGCGCACCTGGCCGCGTTGCGCGCGGACCTGTTCGAGGAGATCCGGCAGCGCACCCGTGAGACCGACCTGACCGTGCCGACCCGCAAGGGCGGGCACTGGTACTACACCCGGACGGTGGAGGGGCAGCAGTACGGGGTGCACTGCCGGCGCGCGGTCCGCGACTCCGAGACCGACCCACCGGTCAGTGCGGACGGTGCGCCGCTGGATGGCGAGGAGGTGCTGCTCGACGGCAACCTGCTGGCCGAGGGGCACGACTTCTTCTCGCTGGGCGCCTTCGACGTCAGCCCGGACGGGCGCTGGCTGGCCTACTCCACCGACTTCTCGGGCGACGAGCGGTTTACCCTGCGGGTGAAGGACCTGACCACCGGCGAGCTTCTCGCGGACGAGATTCCGGGCACCTTCTACGGCACGGCCTGGTCGACGGACGCCTCGGTGCTGTTCTACGTGACGGTGGACGACGCCTGGCGACCGAACCGGGTCTGGCGGCACACCGTCGGCTCGGCTGCCGCCGACGACGTGGTGGTCCACCAGGAGGACGACGAGCGGTTCTGGGTGGGCGTGGAGCTGACCCGGTCGGAGAAGTTCATCCTGATCGACATCCACAGCAAGATCACCAGCGAGGTGTTGGTGATCCCGGCCGCCAACCCGACCGGCGCGCCGGCCGTGATCGCACCGCGGCGGCAGGGCATCGAGTACACGGTGGAGCACCACGGCCACCGCTTCCTGATCCTGCACAACGACGGCGCCGAGGACTTCGCGCTGGCGTTCACCTCGGCGGACGTGCCGGGCGACTGGGTGCCGCTCATCGAGCACAGCCCCGGCACCCGACTGGAGGCGGTGGACGCCTTCGCGAACCACCTGGTGGTGTCACTGCGTGCCGACGGGCTCACCGGGCTGCGGGTGCTGCCGGTCGGCAGCGGCGACGAGTACGACATCGACTTCCCCGAGCCGCTGTACAGCGTCGGGCTGGACGCCAACCCGGAGTACCGCACCGGGCAGGTCCGGCTCCGCTACTCCTCGCTGGTCACCCCGGACTCCGTGTACGACTACGACCTGGTCACCCGGCAGATGGTGCTGCGCAGGCAGAAGCCGGTGCTGCCCGGGCCGGACGGGCGGCCGTACGACCCGGCCGAGTACGAGCAGCACCGCGACTGGGCGCTGGCCGACGACGGCACCCGGGTGCCGATCTCGCTGGTCTGCCGGGTCGGCACTCCCCGAGACGGCTCGGCCCCCTGCGAGCTGTACGGCTACGGCTCGTACGAGGCCAGCATGGACCCGTGGTTCTCGGTGGCCCGGCTGTCACTGCTGGACCGGGGTGTGGTCTTCGCGGTGGCGCACACCCGCGGTGGTGGCGAGCTGGGCCGGCGCTGGTACGACCAGGGCAAGCTGCTTGCCAAGAAGAACACCTTCACCGACTTCGTCGCCTGCGCCCGACACCTGGTCAAGGCCGGCTGGACGGCCAGCGACCGGCTGGTCGCCCGGGGCGCCTCGGCCGGTGGCCTGCTGATGGGCGCGGTGGCCAACCTCGCCCCGGACGCGTTCACCGGCATCGTCGCGCAGGTGCCGTTCGTGGACGCGCTCACCTCGATCCTCGACCCGTCGCTGCCGCTGACCGTCACCGAGTGGGAGGAGTGGGGCAACCCGCTGGAGGATCCCGAGGTGTACGCGTACATGAAGTCCTACACCCCGTACGAGAACGTGGCACCGGTGGGCTACCCGGCGATCCTCGCGGTGACCAGCCTCAACGACACCCGGGTGCTCTACTCGGAGCCGGCGAAGTGGATCGCCCGTTTGCGGGCGGTCGCCCCAGGCGGCGACTACCTGCTCAAGACCGAGATGGGCGCGGGGCACGGTGGCCCGAGCGGCCGCTACGACGCCTGGCGCGAGGAGGCGTTCATCAACGCCTGGATCCTGGACCGCCTCGGCCGCGCCTGAGGGTGATCGGGGGGCGGCCATGACCGGCGAGGACGGGGACGGAGTGGGGACCGGCGCGCTGCAGAGTGCGGGCCGGCGCGCGTCCGCCTGGATGATCCTCGCGGTGGTGGCCGCCGCCCTGCTCGTGTGCTGCTGCTCCGCCGCCGTGGGCCTGCTGATCTCCTGGTCCGCCGGCCTCTTCCATACCCCGACCTGACCGCCCGCCGCGCGCTCCGCGGCCGGTCAGGTCGGGGGCCAGCCGTGCCGGCCGGTCAGTGGCGACCGGCGCCGACCAGCGCGGCGGCTTCGCCGGTACGCACCATCCGCTGCCAGCGCAGCCTGTTGCCGATCAGCGCGGTGACCACCGACTGCACCACCACCAGGTACATCAGCTGCCGGTAGACCAACTGCTGGAACGGCAGCGCCCACAGTGGCCCGTACCGTTCCCGATCCAGGTGCAGCGCGTAGCCGGCGGTGGCCGCCTGGAGCAACAGCAGCCCGGCCCAGGCCAGGGCGAGGGTCGACCAGGGCAGGAAGAGCAGGCCGTAGACGGCGAACACGTCGACCGCCGGCGCGGTCAGCGGCAGCACGATCTGGAAGACCATGAGGTACGGCAGCCCACGCCGGCCGAGTTTGCCGCCGGCACCCGACTCGCGCAGCGCGTGCCGGTGCTTCCACATCGCCTGCATCGTGCCGTAGCACCAGCGGTAGCGCTGCCGCCACAACTGGCGCAGCGACGAGGGGGCCTCGGTCCAGGCGATGGCCGACTCCTCGTAGATCACCCGCCACCCGGCCCTGAGCACCTGCATGGTCAGGTCGGTGTCCTCGGCCAGCGTGTCCGCCGGCACTCCGCCTACCCGCAGCAGCACCTCCCGGCGGAACGCACCGATCGCGCCGGGGATGGTCGGCATGCACTCCAGCACGTCGTACATCCGCCGGTCGAGGTTGAAGCCGATCACGTACTCGAGGTGCTGCCACCGGCCGAGCAGCCGGCGCCGGTTGGCGACCTTGGTGTTGCCGCTGATCGCGCCGACCGACGGGTCGGCGAAGCCCTGCACCAGCCGGTGCACGGTGTCCGGCTGGAACACGGTGTCCCCGTCCACCAGCACCAGCAGGTTCGCCCGGGCGGCCCGGACGCCGGTGTTCAGCGCCGCCGGCTTGCCGGCGTTGGCCTGCCGGATCACGCGTACCCCGCGCAGCCGCATCCGCTCGACGATGTCGGCGGTGCCGTCGTCCGATCCGTCGTCCACCACGATCACCTCCAGTGCCGGGTACGCGCTGGCGACCAGGGAACGGACCGTGGCGGCGATGTTCGCCGCCTCGTTGTACGCGGGAACGATCACCGACACCGGGGCGCGTACCTCTGGCCGGCCCTGCCGGTGCCGGCGGACCCGGCGCACGTGGCGTTGGGCGCAGAACACCTGCACCGCCAGACGCGCCACGCCGAGCACCAGGGCGACGGCGAGCAGCAGGTTCATCACTCCGGCCGACCAGCGTGCGCCGGTCTGGGTCCAGCGCAGCACGGTGCCACTCAACCGGGTGCCACCGCCTGCCGGAACCATTGACGGAGACGCATCGATGCCGGTGGAGACGGTGGTGAACCGATAGCCCTGGTCGGTCAGAGCGGGCAGCAGTCGGTCCAGCGCGGCCACCGTCTGCGCCCGATCACCACCGCCGTCGTGCATCAACACCACGGCGCCCCGGCCCCGCGCGGGGGTGGTTGCGCGGACGATCTGGTCGATACCGGGGCGCTGCCAATCCCTGGTGTCCCGGTCGGCGAGCACCGCGACGTGCCCGGTCCCAGCGGCGGCGCGCAGCGCGGCGTACTCGGGCCCGGTCAGCGCCGTCGGCACCGAGGAGAACGGTGGCCGGAGCAGGGTGGCCTCCTGGCCGGTCGCCGCGGCGATCGCCTTGCGGGTCAGCGACAGTTCCAGGTCACGCCGCCACGCCGGCACGGCGGCGAGGTTGGCGTGGGTGAAGGTGTGCGACCCGATCTCGTGGCCCTCGGCGAGGATCCGCCGGACCAGCTCCGGATGCTCGTTGACACGGGCCCCCACCACGAAGAAGGTCGCGTGTGCGCCGTGCCGGCGCAGCACGTCGAGCACCTGCGGGGTCCAGCGCGGGTCCGGTCCGTCGTCGAAGGTCAGCGCGATTGTCCGGTCCGGCAGGGCTCGGCTGACCGGCTCCGTCCGATCCAGCCGCAACACCGGGCCGCCCGAGCCGACCTGGGCCGGTACGCCCGCCGCGGCGGAACCATCGGTGGTGGCACCCGAGCCGCCTGCGATCCCGGTCACCAGGCCGTTGGCGGTTAGCGCCGCGAGCAACAGAAGCAGCCCGAGCAGGAGCAGGAGCCAGTGTGCCCGGGGATCGCGCCGGGCCACGTGTCGTGCCATCGTCACTGGGGCTTACCGGGCGGCCTGCTCGGCCTCGCGGTGTTGCGATGCTGGTCGCCCCGGCCCGGCTGGTCGCTGGCGGATGGGGCCACATTGGCCGCGGTAGGTGGGCCGGAGCGCCGGGCGCCGGCGGTCGGTGTGGGGCTCGGCCGAGGCGCCGACGTGCCGGTCACGGAAGAGGAGGACGGCGACTGGGTCACCCGCGGCTGGTTGATCCCGTCCACGCCGGCCTCCACCGGTCGCGGCGCCCGAGGGTCGTCGGACCAGCCGGGCAGCGGCACCGAGGTGTCCAGGAAGAGCCCGGCGGCGATCAGCCCGAGGCTGGTGAGCAGGCCGAGAGCCATCGCGGTCCCGGCGATGACGGTCAACCGGCGACGCCGGCCGGTCCCATCGACGAACACCGGCGGAGCGCCGCCCGGTTGATTGTGCATCTGCCGAACTCCCACCGTTACCGCGCCGCGAACCGTCCGGTCCGGCGCCGGATACCCGATGGTCCGGGTCTCCGGTGCAGACAGCGGCTCCGCCACCGGTGGCGTTACATCCGCTCAGGCCGTACGCAGCTCCTCAACGGCCGTGCTGACCCGCAGGAAGAGCAGGCCGACGCCGACCGTCACCAGCACCGCCGCCAACGCGCCACCGCCCAGCCAGGCCAACTGCTCCAGCGGTACGTCCGGAACCCGCTCGGCGCCGGCGGTCTCCACGAACCGGACGTACTGCTGCCGGGTCGCCGGATCGTCACAGAGTGCCGCCGTGGCGTCGCAGATCTCGGACGACGACGTGCCCGTCGTCGCCTTCGGGAAGAGACCGCGGCCAAGCAGCGTGCCGACGCCGAGGGCGAGCACGATCGCCGGCACGGCGGGGGCCAGCGCCTGCCAGGCGACGGAGCGGCTCAGGGTGGACCGCGGTACGCCGGTGGCGACCAGGGCGGCGTAGGCCCTGCGGCGGGACACGATCCCCTCCACCAGCGCGACGATCAGCCCTCCGGCGGCGATCAGCACGGCCAGCGCGACCGCCGAGTCGACCAGGTCCATGGTCGACAGGTAGAACGAGTCCGGGCCCGTTTCGCTGCCGTCGCGCAGGCTCTGCTCGCGGTCGAGTGCGTCCTGCGCCACGAAGTAGGCACGCAGCGCGGCCGCGCCGGCACCGAAGATCAGAGCGGCCAGCAGCGCGGCGAACGTACGGCTGCCCGCCCACGGGTCGGACATCAGCCGGCCGGCCGCGAGCAGCGCCGGCGGACGGCGGGCGTGCTGGCGCAGCAGCCGCCCGCAGGTGTACGAGATCCAGCCGGTGCCGATGACCACCCCGATCATCGCCGCGAGGCCACCCGTCAGGAACAGCAGCGGCACCAGCCAGCGCAGCACCTCATCGTTGTCGTCGAAGCGGTACAGCACCGGCCGGACCGCGGCGAAGGAGGCCAGCCCCAGCCCGATCAGCAGCCCCGCCCAGGGGCGTGGCCCGCGCTCCCTCGCGGCCTTGCGGGTCACCCCGAGCGGGCTGGTGGTGACCCTGCGCAGCATCAGGACGGTGGCCAGCGCCGCGACCACCGGCAGGCCGAGCACGACCGCGGCCAGCGCGCCGGGCGACGGCAGCACGTCGGTGGGCAGGGCGAGTCGACCCTGCTCGTCCGGCCGGTGCAGCAGCTCCCGACCGGCCAGGTGGACGCCCAGCCCGACGACGGTGCCGAGCAGGCTCGCCAGGCCGGTCTCCAGCACCGCGAGCCGGGTGACCTGGCCGGGGGTGGCGCCGGCCAGACGGAGCGCGGCGAGCCGCCGGTCCCGGCTCGGCGCGCCGAGCCGGGCGCACTGGCCGGCCAGCGCCAGCACCGGGACGGTCAGCAGCAGCAACGCGAACGCCGTGCCGCCGCGCAGCCCCGGCTCGGCGAACAGCGCGTTGTGATACTGCTCCGACCAGCGGTTGGCGTTGTCATCCGTCGCCGCCGGCGTCGGAATGGCCAGCACGGTGAGCGCAGCCAGCCCGGCCAGGGTCGCCAGCAGGGCGCTGAGCGCGGTGAGGACCACCCGGGCGGTGTCGGTGCGGGTGCCGGCCAGCGCGAGCCGGACCAGCGTCGCCGGCCTCACCGGGAGCCGCCGGCCAGCGGCGCGTCGAGCCCCAGGCCGGTGTGGTCCACCAGGCCGTCGCGCAACACGATCTCCCGATCGGCGTACGCGGCGATCCGCGGCTCGTGGGTGACCAGCACGACGGCGGTGCGCTGCTCGCGGGCGAGCCGGACCAGCTGGGTGAGCACCTGCTCGCCGGTGAGCGTGTCCAGCGAGCCGGTCGGCTCGTCAGCGAAGAGCACCCGGGGCTCGGTGACGAGGGCCCGCGCGGTGGCGCAGCGCTGCTGCTGCCCGCCGGACATCTCGCCGGGTCGAAGGTCGGCCAGCTCGGCCACCCCGAACCGCTCCAACCAGGTGAGCGCCGCCGTCCGTGCCTCTCGCCGCCCCGTGCCGGCGAGGAGCAGGGGCAGGGCGACGTTCTCCGCCGCAGTCAGTTCGGCCACCAGCTGGCCGAACTGGAACAGCACGCCGAACTCGGTGCGCCGCAGCCGGGACCGGGCCGCCTCCGACCACGTGTCGATCCGGTGGCCGCGCCAGGTGACCTCGCCGGCGTCCGGGCGGAGGATCCCGGCCAGACAGTGCAGCAGGGTCGACTTGCCACAGCCGCTCGGGCCGGTGACGGCGACGATCTCGCCCTCGGTCACGTCGAGCGTCACGCCGCGCAGCGCGGGCGTCGGGCCGTACGCCCGAACCACGCCGCGAGCCTGGAGTTGCGTCACGGGTGCACCTCCCGGTGCCAGTCGGCGACCCGGTCCAGCGTGGTGTGCAGCCACCGCAGGTCCGCATCGAGGTGGGCGATCGCGAAGTCGGCCGCCACCACGTCGCTGAGGGTGGCGGCCGGGTCGGCCTTGGCCGCGGTCAGCTCGCGCAGCCGCGCGGTGTGCGCGGCGCGCTGGGCGATCAGGTAGGACCGTGCCCGGTCGGCGTCGGCGACCAGCAGCGCCACCACGACCTTGGCGAAGAGCGTGCTGGCCACGTATGGCATCGGTGGCTCCACCGCGGACAGCCACCGGTCGAGCGTGGCCCGGCCCTCGCCGGTCAGCGCGTATGCCGTGCGGTCGGGGCCGGCCGCCCGATCCTGGCCGGCGGCGGCCACCAGGCCGTCGCGTTGCAGTCGGCCGAGAGTGGCGTAGACCTGCCCGAAGGCCAGCGGCCGAGCCCGGGGCAGCCGCTCGTCGTGCGCACGCTTGAGCTCATAGCCGTGCCGGCTGCCACCGGCGAGCAACCCGAGCAGAACATGCGGCGTGGACACGCCTCAACTA
The DNA here is from genome assembly GCF_018070045.1 of Micromonospora sp. U21. Classification (GTDB taxonomy): domain Bacteria; phylum Actinomycetota; class Actinomycetes; order Mycobacteriales; family Micromonosporaceae; genus Micromonospora. The sequence continues at coordinate 32,516 of NZ_JAGPYK010000030.1, read as the reverse complement.
TTCACTCAGCGAATACCCGTGTCAACAACCCTCCCCCGCCCCCTACCCACCCGCCCACCGCCGGTGATCATGAAGTTATTGCCACGACACGCCGCGCCGACCAGCAACAACTTCATGATCACCGGGGAAAGGGGGCGGGGCGGGGACAGGCGGCGGGGGCGAGGGCGAGGGGCCGTCAGGGGGTGGGCCAGGTGGGGGCGCGGCCGGTCTGGGCCAGGAGGTGGTCGAGGTTGGGCAGGTCGGGGGTGGTGGGGCTGAGCGCCGGCGCCGGGTCGGCGAAGACGCCCATCTTGCGGGCGGTCGGGCCCAACTGCTCGACCAGGCCGTGCAGCTCGGCCACCGCCTCGGGGGCCGGCTCGTACGCCTGACCGGTGGCGACGGCGAGGTCCCAGCCGTGCACGGTCAGATCCAGCAGCGCCATGCCGCCGATGACGGTCTGCGGCATGCCCATGCCGGGCGAGACACCCTCCAGGGCGGACGGGTCCGACCAGGCGGCGATCAGCCGGCCGGTCTCCGTCTCGAACCGGTCCCGCCAGCCGTCGGCGAGGTGGTCGGGCTTCTCGGACCATTCCACCGGCCGCTTCCCGGCGAGCTGCTGGAAGTTCACCACCACCTCATACAGATGGTTGAGCAGGTCGCGGACCACGTAGTCGCGGCACGGCGTGGGCAGGTCGAGCTGGTCGTCGGCGACGCCGCGCACCACATCGACGGTTCGCGGCGCGGCAGCCGCCAGCAGATCGCTAGTCTGAGTGGCCATAGGGCCAGCGTATGAGGGTGGTCTTGAAAAAATGCGACAGCGACCGCGTGGCGACAGCCGGGGCATCCTGGACCCGGGCCGGTTGCTGCGCGAGGTTCACTTCCGCCGGCACCTGCCGGCGGAGTCGCTACGCCCGTGGGTCGAGCACTACTGGCTGATCGACTGGGCGTTGAGCGCACCGTTCGAGCAGCGGCTCGTGCCGCACCCGGCAGTGAACGTGGTGTTCCGGCGCGACGGCGCCGGGCCGGAGGCCGGCGAGGTGGCCGGGGTGGGCCGCAACCTGTTCCGAATCACCCTCACCGGAACCGGCCGGGTCTGCGGGGTCCAGTTCCGGCCCGGTGGCTTCCATCCGTTCTGGCGTCGGTCGGTCGCCGAGCTGACCGGCCGCCGGCTGCCGCTGCCCGCCGGCCGGCTGGCCCGGCCCGACGGTCCGGTGTGCGCGGGCACAGACGGCGAGCGCCACCGCGCACTGGACGCCCTGCTCACCGCCTGGGCGCCCGAGCCGGACCCAACGGCCGAGGAGGCCGTCCGGCTGGCCGAGGCGATCCGGACGGACCGGACGGTGCTGCGGGTCGACCACTTCGCCGCACGCCACGACCTCCCGGTCCGCCGGCTGCAACGGCTGTTCACGGAGTACGTGGGGGTCGGCCCGAAGTGGGTGATCCGCCGTTACCGCCTCCAGGAGGCCGTCGAGCAGGCCGCCGGCGGCCCGCTGAACTGGGCGGGCCTCGCCGCCGACCTCGGCTACAGCGACCAGGCCCACCTGGTCCGTGACTTCACGGCCGTCGCGGGCGTGTCACCCGCCGCGTACGCCCGATCGGTCCACTGAGTGCTCGGCGGGACCGGACCGACATCGGTTCAGTTGCGACGCAGCACGATCACGGCAACGTCGTCCTGGATCTCCGGTGGGGCCAGCTCCACCAACAGTCGGGTGCAGAACCGCTCCAGGTCGGCGTCCACCGTCCTGGACAGCGCGGCGAGCGCGGCCAGCCCCTCGTCGATGGTGGCGTCCCGACGCTCGATCAGCCCGTCGGTGTAGAACACCAGCGTGGCCCCGGCCGGCAGCACGAACTCCAGGTCGGCCGGACGGGGCGCGCGGACGCCGAGCAGCGGCGCCGAGTGCTGCACGAACTCGACCTTGCCGTCCAGGCTGAGCACGGGCGGCAGGTGACCGGCGCTGGCCAGCCGGACCCGCCCGCTCGGCGGGTGCAGCAGAAGCACGCAGAGAGTGGCCACCTCGTTCGGCAGCAGGGTGCGCATCAGCTCGTTGACCCGGTGCAGGATATCGCCGGGCTGGTGCCCCTCGACCGCGTACGCCCGCACCGCGTGCCGCAGCTCGGCCATGACGGTCGCCGCGTGCAGCGAGTGGCCGGCCACGTCGCCGATCGCCAGCAGCAGGTGCCCGTCGAGCATCACCAGCTCGTAGAAGTCACCGCCCACCTCGGTCTGGGCGCTGGCCGGCTCGTAGCGCACCGCGAGGTCCAGCCCGACCACGTCGGGCAGCCGGCGTGGGAGCAGGCTGCGCTGAAGGGTCACCGCGATCCGGTGCTCCTCGTCGAACGAGCGCTGGGCCTCCACCGCCGCCGCGACGGCCTGGGCGAGCTGCACCAGCACCGGGGTCCGGGCGGTCTGGGTGGCGGTCGGGACCACCACGTACAGCGGAGCCCGGTCCTCGCGCAGCCGGGCGGCGGCCACGGTCACCGAGTCGTCCGCCGGCCAGTCGAGCAGCCCCCAACTCGCCGGCGCCTCCACCCGGACCGTCGAGCCGGTGGGCACCCCGGTGTCGTCGACGACCCAGGGCACCACGGTGGCCTCGGCGCCGGGCCGGGCGCAGATTCCAGCGAGGCAGTCACCGTCGAACGTCTCGGCGATCACCGCCGCCGGGCTCTTGAAGATCTGCGCGGCGCCCGCCGCGGCGGCCTCCAGCAGCCGCGTGAAGGTCGGCGCGGCGTGCACCGCCACCGTCGTGTCGGCCAGCCCGAGCAGCCGCTCGGCGAGCAGTTCGGCGCGCTGCCGGGCCTGGTAGTAGCGCAGCACCGCCCGGGTGGTGGCGATCAGCTCCTCGGGCTCGATCGGCTCGGTCAGGTAGGCGTCGGCACCCCGGGTCAGGCCCTGGGCACGGTCGGCGACGTCCACGGCGTGCGCCGACACGTGGATCACCGGCATCGCCGGGTGCGTCGCCTTGATCCGTTCGCAGACCTCGTAGCCGCTCAGGTCGGGCAGCCGGACGTCGAGCACCACCAGGTCGATCCGGTCCACCTCGACCCGCGCCAGCGCCTCGGCGCCGTTCTCCGCCTCCAGCACGGTGAAGCCGGCGCGGGTCAGCCAGCTGACCAGCAGGTAACGCTTTGTACGACTGTCATCGACCACCAGAACGGTCGCCGGCCCGCCGTCCACCGTCACGCTCCGCCCACGGGCAGGGAGACCGTGAATGTGCTGCCCCGGCCCGGCTCGCTGGTCAACTCCAGCGTCCCGCCGAGCAGTGTCACCAGGCGCCGGGCGTACGGCAGGCCGAGGCCGGTGCCGCCGACCCGGGTCGCACCCGGCACCTGGTAGAACTCCTCGAAGATCCGTTCGTGCAGCTCGGGGGCGATGCCCGGGCCGGTGTCGCTGACCGTGAAGGTCCATCGGTCGTCACGCTGCCTGGCTCGCAGCCGCACCTCGCCCCGTGCGGTGAACTTCAACCCGTTGTGCAGCAGGTTGCGCAGCACCTGGCCGAGCAGCACCTCGTCGGTGCGCAGCACGGCCGGCGCGGGCGGCTCCTCCACCACCAGCTCCACCTCCGGCCGGGTGGCCAACGCGCGCAGCGTCCCGCGCAGCTGGCCGAAGACCGGGCGCAGGTCCACCTCGGCCCAGTCCGGCTCGATCCGGCCGGACTCCGCCTTGGCCAGGTCCAGCAGCTCGTTGACCAGCCCGAGCAGGTCCGCCGCGGAGGAGCGGATCAGATCGACCTGGCGAGCCTGCTCGGCGGTGAGCGGGTCGGAGGCGGAGTCGGAGAGCAGCCGCCCCAACCCGATGATCGCGGTGACCGGGGCCCGCAACTCATGGCTCACGTTGGCCAGGAACCGGCTCTTCGACTCGCTCGCCGCGCGCAGCTGGGCCGACTTCTCGTCCAGCTCGGCGTAGAGGGCGACCACGCCCCGGTTGGTCTCCTCCAGCTCCTCGGTGAGCTGGTTGTAGAGCGCCAGCACGCCACGGTTGGTCTCGGCCAGCTCCTCGTTCAGCACCGCGAGCTCGTCGCGCTGGCTACGCACCTCGTCGAGCGCCGCGATGAGCTGCCCGTTCTGCACGGTCAGCTCGTCCAGGGCGCTGGCCGGCGCGCTACGGCCGAGTTCAGCGCGGAACTCGGCGAGCCGCTCCGGGGTTGGCGTCGGCGCGTTGGCCGGGACTCGTCGGGACATCCTCACGACCGTAACCCCCTCGACGGTCGACACGCTCAGCGTGTCGACCAGCCGGGACACCGCGCCGGACTGCGGCTCGTACCGGCCGTCCGGCAGCGGGGCCACCGGAGCCAGGTCCGCGCGGAGGTGGAACCGACCGTCGGCGCCCGCGTCGACGTGGAAGGAGACGTCCGCTCCCCCGACCGCGCGGAGCAGGTCCCGGGCCACCTCGCTGAGAGCGGTGGCGATCCGGATCTGGTCCTGGTGTTCCAGGCCGACCACCGTGGCCACCTCGCGGCCCCGCTGGCGGATCACGAAGATGTCCTGCTCGACCCGGAGCACCATCTGCAGCAGTGGCAGCGTGGTCGGCTCCCCGGTCATGCCCAGGACCTCGCGACCAGCACGCAGGCGTCGTCGCGCCGCACCCCGGCGTCGCGCAGCAGGGTCGCGGCCATCACCAGCGGAGACCGCTCGGCCAGGCCCGGATAGTCGGTCAACCGCCAGCGGTCGACCACTCCGTCGCTGTGCATCACCAGCCGGGCGCCGGGGCCGAAGGAGTAGTCGTACCCCCGGACCGTCGGTCGCTGGTGCCCGGCGATGCCGGGCAGCGACACCAGGCCCCGGCGCTGGCCGTCGCCCTCGATCACCACGGCGGCGATGTTGCCCAACCCGGCGTAGTGCAGCACCCCGGCCTCCGGCGCCAGCTCGGCGACTGCCAGCGCCGCGCCGCGGGTGTACGACATGGCCCGGTGCAGATGGCTGACGACCGCCTGTGGGGGGCCCGCCGGCGCGTCGCGGAACGCGGTCACCGCCGCCTCGGTGGCGGCGGCGGCCAGCGGACCATGTCCCAGGCCGTCGCTGACCAGCACCTGGTGCCTGCCGTCGGCCACCCGGACGGCGTACCCGTCGCCGCTGACCGTCTCGCCGGTCAGCGGCCGGGTGAGAGCGCCCGCCCAGGAGGGTTGAGCCGGCTCGGCCGGCCAGACCTGCACGGCGAGGACGGTGCCCCGGTCGGGCAGGGAGTACCCGTCGAACCAGCTCGCCTGCCGGACGATGGCGCCCAGACCGATGCCGAGCGTGCCGGCGGTGGAGTGCCCGTCCTGGGACGAGAGGGTCAGGTCGGCCATGCCGGGCCCGGAGTCGATGGCCACCAGCTCCACGCCGGCCTGCCCGGCGCGTCGTACCGGCCGGAGCAGCAGGACACCTTCGTTGGCGTGCTTGACCAGGTTGCTGGTCAGCTCCGCGGCGACGATGGCCAGGTCGGCGATGCGCGGCTGGCCCAGCTGCACCTGCTCGCCGAGGCGCTCGGCGGCGCGCCGGACGGCGCTGGCCGTGCTGCCGGCCTCCACCCGGAACCAGATGCCGCTGTCGGTGACCGGGTCCCCGTTCACCGGGACCACTTGGTGACCGTGATGCGGGTGCCGGTCTCCGCCGACGTCTCGATCTGGAACTCGTCGACGAGTCGCCGGGCGCCGCTGAGACCGAGACCGAGCCCACCGCCGGTGGTGTAGCCGTCGGTGAAGGCCAGGTCGAGGTCGGCGATGCCGGGCCCGGAGTCGACGAAGACGATCTGGACGCCGCGGCGCCGTCCGTTGTCCACGGTCGTCACCTCCACCGTGCCGCCGCCGCCGTACACCAGGGTGTTACGGGCCAGCTCACTCGCCGCGGTGACCACCTTGGTCTGGTCGACCAGGGAGAGCTTGACGGCCACCGCCACGGCGCGGACCAGCTGCCGGACGCGCACCACGTCCTCGTCGCTCCGGATCGCCTGCGCCTGCGGGTGGCCCAGGTCGATGCCCGCGGTCACGGCGTGGCCGTCTCGGCGTCCGGATCGTCGTCGAGCTGGTAGTCGAGCTCGTCGGCGCGGGCCGCCGCGATCAGCTCCATGCCGCGCTCGACGTTCAGCGCGGTACGGATGCCGTTCAGCGACAGCCCGAGTTCGACCAGGGTGATGGCGACGGCGGGGCGCATCCCGACCACCACCGTCTCCGCGTCGAGCACCTTGGAGATCGACGCGATGGTGGAGAGCATCCGCCCGACGAAGGAGTCGACGATGTCCAGCGCGGTGATGTCGATGATGACGCCGTGGCAGCCGGTGGCCACGATCCGCTCGGCGAGGTCCTCCTGGAGCGCGACCGCGGTCTGGTCGGACATGTCGAGCTGGATGGAGACGAGCAGGATGTCACCGATCTTGAGGATCGGCACCCGCTCCATCAGACGTCCCGGCGTGGCTGCCGGCGGGCGGTCTCCACCCCGTTGAGCCGCAGCACGTGGCGCAGCGCGTCGGCGAGGGTCGCCTTGGTGGCGATGTCACCGAACTCGATGCCGAGCGCGACGATGGTCTGCGCGATCTGCGGGCGGATGCCGGAGATGATGCAGTCGGCGCCCATCAGGCGGGCGGCCACCACGGTCTTCAGGATGTGCTGGGCGACCTGGGTGTCGACCGCCGGGACGCCGGTGATGTCGATGATCGCGTACGGGGAGCCGGTGTCGACCAGGGTCTGCAGCAGCCGCTCCATGACCACCTGGGCCCGGGCCGAGTCCAGGGTGCCGACCAGCGGGACGGCGACCACGCCCTCCCAGAGCTTGACCACCGGCGTGGAGAGTTCGAGCAGCTGCTCGGCCTGATCGGCGATCAGGCTCTCCCGGGTGCGGACGAAGCTCTCGAAGGTGAACAGGCCCAGCTCGTCGACCAGATTGGAGAAGGCGACGTAGTCGCGCAGCGCGGTGGCGCCGCCGGCCTCCTCCGCGAGCCCGGCCAGCACCTCCTTGAGCGCGAAGATGCTGATCGCGGTCTCGGTGGCGGAGAAGCCCTGCCGGGCCCGGCCACGGGACAGCTCGGAGAGCGCGGCGCGCAGTTCGGCGGCGTTCTCCGCGGACAGGTCGATGACGCCCTGCTTGCTGGTGGTGACGATGGCGCTGTGCAGATCCTGGACCTGCCGGCGCAGCTCGGCCTGGCTCAACCGGCCACGCAGCGAACCGGCGACGATCTCGGTCCACCGCTGCGTGACCTGCTCGGCGTGCCCCCCGAGCAGCGCGGCGAGTCGACCACTTTCCTCGGCGCTCAACGCCATTGCGAAACCCCCCTCGACCTGGACCGGGCGGACTCTATCACCGGGGGCTGCTGAACTACTTGCCCCATGGCAACGGAATGATGATGGCCACCGGATCACGGCTCCCGATCTGCGTGCGACCCCCATCGTGGGATACCGTTCCCCCGATAACAGGAGGTCTGGCGAATGTCCTTGACGGTGCACACGGAACAGCGCGGCGACGTGGTCGTCGTGTCGGTCGCGGGCGAGCTGGACATGGCCACCGCACCCCAGTTGCAGGACCAGATCACCGACCTGCTCGACAAGGGCCGCAACCGGCTGGTGTTCGATCTGGCGGACGTCTCGTTCTGCGACTCGACCGGCCTGTCGGTCTTCGTCCGCGCCAAGAACAGCTGCGACGAGGCCGGCGGCGTGGTGCGGCTGGCCGCCCCGCAGCGGGGGGTGCTGCGCATCCTCGAGGTGAGCGGCCTGGTCGAGGTGCTGCACACCTACCCGACGGTGGATCAGGCCGTCGCCGGCGAACCGACGCCGGCCTCCTCCTGACCGCTGCCGCTCCTCACTCGTCCTCGACGTAGCGGGGACGGGCGATCGCCATGCCCGCCGCCGTCTGCACGGCGAGCGCTACCAGCAGGAACCCGATCGGTGCGGTCCAGCCGCCGGTGACCTCGTAGAGGATGCCGACCAGCAGCGGGCCGAGGGCGGCGATCACGTACCCGGTGCTCTGCGCGAACGCGGACAGCGCGACGGTCCCCTCGGCGGTCCGCGCGCGCAGGCCGATGGTGGTCAGGATCATCGGGAACGCGCCCTGGCCGATCGCCAGCAGGATCACCCAGAGCAGGGCAGCGCCGTGGGGGGCCAGCGCCAGCCCGAGGTAGGCCAGCGTCGACGCGGTGGTCAGGCCGAGCACCAGGGGGCGCAGCGTCGCCAGGCGGCCGGCGAGGGTGGGCATCAGCAGCGCGATCGGCACGCCGAGCGCGGTCACCCCGGCGAGCAGCAGCCCCGCCGACTCGGGCTGGTAGCCGGCGTCCCGGAACAGCTGGGCCAGCCAGCCCATGATCGCGTACCCGCTCAGCGACTGGGCGCCGAAGTAGACGGCCATCGCCCAGCCCAGGCGGGTCCGCTCCGGCCGGACCCGCGCCGCCGGGGCGACGGCCGCCGTCGGGGTCGCCCGCCGCGCGGCCGCCCGGGTTCGCAGTGCCAGCGGCACCCACGGGAGTACGGCCACCGCGGCCATCGCGGCCCAGATACCGAGCCCGGCCCGCCAGGATCCGAAGGCGTGCGCGATCGGCACCGCGGAGGCCGCGGCCACCGTCGTGCCCGCGGTCAGCGCCATCGTGTACGCGCCGGTGATCAGGCCGGTGCGGTGCGGGAAGTGCTGCTTGACCAGCATCGGCAGCAGGATGTTCGCGACCGCGATGCCGGCCAGCGCCAGCGCGCTGGTGAGCAGGAAGACCCAGGTCGAGTCGGTGGCGACCCGGAGCACCTGACCGGCGACGAGGGCGAGCATGGCGACCACCAGGATCCGGGCCGGCGCCACCCGGCGGACCAGCCACGGGGTGAGCGCGCCGAGGCCGGCGAACGCGATGGTCGGCAGGGTGGTAACCAGACCGGCGGTGGTTCCGGAGAGCCCCAGCCCGTCCCGGACCTCGTCGAGCAGGGCTCCGAGGCTGGTCACCACGGCGCGCAGGTTCAGCGCGACCAGCAGCATCCCGACCAGCACGAGCGCGCCGCCGGTCGCCGGGTGGGTCCGGCGGCCCGCACCGGGGTCGCGCGCCGGGCCGGGCTCGACGAGGGCGGGAGGCGCCGGAGCGGCGGTCGGTGGCGGGGTCATGACCTCTAACCTACAATCATGGGATGAATTTGGGACCGGTGATGTAACCAGTGCCACCGTCGGTCGATTCCCTGTCCGCGCCGCCGGTGCCGCCCCGCGGCCACCGGGTCCGGCAGACCATCGAGCAGCTCCGGGCCCGGATCCTGGGCGGCGAGTGGCCCATCGGCGGGCGCATCCCCACCGAGCCACAGCTGGTCGCCGCGCTGGGCGTCGGGCGCAACACCGTCCGCGAGGCGGTCCGCGCCCTGGTGCACGCCGGCGTGCTGGAGTGCCGGCAGGGCTCCGGCACGTACGTGGTGTCCACCGACGAGCTGGCGCCGGTGGTGGCCCGCCGGCTCGGCGACGACCGGATGACCGAGGTGATCGAGGTGCGGCGCGCCTTCGAGGTGGAGGCCGCCCGGCTCGCCGCGCTGCGGCGTACCCCGGAGGACATGGCGGCGCTCGACGGCGCGCTCGCCGAGCGCGAGGCGGCCTGGCTCGGCGGCCGGGTGGACGCCTTCGTCGAGGCGGACGCGGCGCTGCACACCGCGGTGGTCGCCGCCGCGCACAACGCCATGCTCGCCGAGCTGTACGCCTCGGTCGGCGCCGCCCTGCGCAGCACGGTCGCCCAGGCGATGGGGGACGCGCTCACGCCCGAGCGCTACGTCGACCACGCCCGGCTGGTCGAGGCGATCCGGGCCGGCGATCCGGGCCGGGCAGCGATCGAAGCCGGCGCTTTTCTGGAGCCCGCCGGAGGGGCATAGGTTGTGCCGGACGGAAAACCGGACACCTCGGGAGTACGGATGCTCAAGGGCTTCAAAGACTTCATCATGCGCGGCAACGTCATCGACCTGGCGGTCGGTGTCGTCATCGGCGCCGCGTTCACGGGCGTGGTCACCGCTCTCACGACCTCGTTCCTCAAGCCGATCATCAAGCTGGTCGGCGGCGGGGAGGATCAGTTCGCCGGCCAGTGGAAGATCAGCGAGGGCAACTACATGGACTGGGCGGGGTTCATCAACGCCCTGATCACCTTCCTGCTCACCGCGGCGGTGCTCTACTTCTTCGTGGTGTTCCCGATGAACAAGCTGGCCGAGCGGCGCCAGCGGGGCGAGGAGCCGCCGCCCTCGGCGCCGAGCGAGGAGATCAAGCTGCTCACCGAGATCCGGGACGCGCTGCTCTCCGCCGGCCACACCACCCCTGGCCAGCAGCGCGGGGCGCTGGACGACGTGCTGGGCCGTCGCACGGAGCCGCCGGCGCCGCGCTGACCGACGGATGCACATCGGCCCCTGTGGGATTCCCGCAGGGGCCGCGCCTTCTCGTACGTGTGTTCGATAGAGTCCGCCCATGGAGCAGCGGAAGCACTGGTGGAACGGGAAATGGGGGCGGCTGGCCCGACGGGACGTCTTCCTCCGGGTCGACGCCGACCGGTGGCACGTCGAGCAGCGGGCCGGCGGCGCCGAGGGCATCTCCCGGTTCTACGAGTACGGCAGTGCGGACGAGGCCGAGGAGACGGTCCGGGCGCTGCTCGAGGGGCCGGACACCTGGCGCGAGCTGTCCCCGCGCCCGCCGGGCGGCTGGACCCTCCCACATGGCTGAGCGGCTGGGCGGCGGCGTTTAGCGGCGTACCGCCCCGGGAACCGCGGTGGGATGGATCAGCAGGACGAGCAGCAGGCGACCATCTCGCGGATCACCACCGGGATGCCGGTGATCGACCCCGCCGGCACCGAGGTCGGGACCGTGGACCTCGTCCAGCGGGGCGACCCGAACGCGGTGACCGTCCAGACACCGGCCGCCGACCCGGGCAGCAGCCTGGACGAGCTGATCGAGGCCACCGCGGTCGAGGAGCCCGATGTGCCGGCCGATCTGGCGGCGCGGCTGTTGCACAGCGGCTACCTGAAGGTCTCCACCGAGTTGGTCGACGCCGGCGCGGTGTACGTTCCGGCCGACCGGATCGCGGCCGTCGCGGACGGCCGGGTACGCCTCGCGGTCGGCGTGGCCGACCTGCCCGCCGAGGAGTGATCCCCGCCTTACCCTCTGCCGACCCCCGACGCGCCCCCGCGTTTCGCGGACGGGGCAGGCGGGAGTCGGCCACCCCAGCCGGCGCCTTTGGAGCTGATGTCGCAAACGATTCAGCCAGCGGATGTCGTAAGCGACTCAGCCAGCGGATGTCGTAAGCGACTCAGCCCAGCGGATGTCGTAAGCGACTCAGCCCAGCGTGATGTCGTAAGCGACCCAGCCAGCGTGATGTCGTAAGCGACTCAGCTCGAAAGGAAGGCGGACCCGGGCCGGCCGGAAGCCGGCGGCGGGTCGGGCAGCGCCTCGGGTCCCGGCTCTGCCGGGGCAGTCCTGTCGGCGACCGGGCCGGAGCCGACCGCGTACGGTCCGGCGGCCCGGTCGGCTCCGGCCCGGTCGGCCCGGTCGGCCCGGTCGGCCCGGACGGGTCTGTCCGGTGCGGCGGGTGGGCGGCGGTGGAAGAGCAGCAGCATCAGGCAGCCGGCGACCAGACCCCAGAACGCGCCGCCCACACCGATCAGCGTCACCCCGGAGGCGGTCACCACGAAGGTGACCACGGCGGCCTCCCGGGTCGCCGGATCGGCCACCGCCGAGGCGAGCGCGGTGGCCAGGGCGCCCAGCAGCGCCAGCCCGGCGACCGCCTCGATGAGGATCGGCGGGGCGACCGCGACCAGCGCGGTGGCGACGCCGGCGCCCAGCCCGAGCACGGCCAGGCCGACGCCGGCGGTGACCGAGGCGACCCACCGGCGCTCCGGGTCCGGGTGGGCGTCGGGGCCGGCGGCCAGCGCGGCGGTGATCGCCGCGAGGTTCACCGCGTGCCCGCCGGCCGGGGCGGCCAGCAGGCTGGCCAGACCGGTGGCCCGCAGCGCGGCGCCGAACGGTGGGCGGTAGCCGTAGCCGACCAGCACCGCCATGCCGGGCACGTTCTGCGCGGCCATGGTGACCAGGAACAACGGGAGGGCGAGTCCGACCAGCGCGGACGCGTTCCAGGCCGGCGCGGTCAGGGCGACCGACGGGACCAGCGCGGCCCCGGTCAGGCCGGCTGGCGGCGCGGTCAGCGCGATCGCCGCCACCGCCACCAGCAGCGCGCCGGGCACCGCCCAGCGGCGGGCGTACCGGTGCAGCAGCAGCCAGCCGACCACCACCGGGCCGGTCACCGTGGGCAGCTCGACCAGCGCGCGGACCGGCGCGGTGCACAGCGGCAGCAGCACCCCGGCGAGCATCGCGCCGGCCACCGGCTTGGGGATGGCGGCCACCGCCCGACCGAGTGGCGGGAACAGCCCGGCCGCCACGATCAGCAGGCCGGAGACGAGGAAGGCGCCCACGGCGACCGGCCACCCCCCGGGCGGCGGCCCGGTCGCCACCAGCAGTGCCGCGCCCGGCGTCGACCAGGCGACGCTCATCGGCATCCGGTGCCGCCAGCCGAGCCAGGCGGCGGCCAGCCCGGACGCCACGCAGAGGGCGAGTAGGCCGGAGGCCGCCTGCGCATCCGACGCGCCGGCCGCCCGGAGTCCGGCCAGCACGACAGTGAACGAGCTGGCGAAGCCGACCAGGGCGGTCACCACCCCGGCCAGCACCGGTTGCGCCCGTCCGACCATCCCGCCCTCCCACTGTTCCGTTTACGGAACGACAGCGTGTAGCACGATAGCCGGGTGCCGCACCGACCACCAGCCCACCGTCCGGGCCTCGACGTGGATCCCGCCGTCGTCGGCCGCCGGGTCCGCGCCCTGCGCGAGGAGCGGGGGATCTCGCTGTCCACACTCGCCCGACTCGCCGGCGTCGGAAAGGCCACCCTCTCCGGCCTGGAGCACGGCACCCGCAACCCGACCCTGGAAACGCTCTGGGCGGTCACCGCGCAGCTCGGCGTACCGCTGACCGCCGTGCTGGCCGAGCCGGCCGCCGCGCCCACCGTGCACGGCACCGCGGTCAGCGCCACCCTGCTTGAGGTGTTCACCGACGCCGACGCGACCTACGAGCTGTACCGGATGCGGGTCGCGCCCGGACCGGGCCAGCTCTCCCCCGCCCACCAGCCGGGGGTCACCGAGCACGTCACCGTCTTCGCCGGAGTGCTGCGCGCCGGCCCGGCCGACGCGCCGCTGATCACCCCGGCCGACGGCCACATCAGCTGGGTCTCCGACGTGCCGCACAGCTACACGGCGGTGGGCGACGAAGAGGTCGCCGCCAGTCTGCTGCTGCGCTATCCACGCCGCTGAACCCCGGCCCGGTGGGCCCGAGCGTGGACATCGTCATCATTTCTCGGCCCTTCCCAGTAGTGCGTAGAGACGAAGGCGGGGTGTTCTTGGCAAGCTTGACCCCATGACGCTGATCCTCCGCTCGGTCATCCTCAACGACATCGGCCTGATCCGGACCAACAACGAGGACTCCGCCCTCGCCGGTGACCGCCTGATCGCAGTCGCCGACGGCATGGGTGGGCTGCCCGCGGGTGAGGTGGCGAGCGAGATCGTGATCCGGATCCTGGACGAGCTGGCCCCGCCCACCGAGCCCGACGGGGCCGCCGACGCCCTGCGCGCCGTGGTCAGCACCGCCAACCAGCGCATCCACGCCGCCATCACCGTCGACCCGACCCGTGAGGGGATGGGCACCACGCTCACCGCGGCCCTACTGGCCGCCGAGACGCTGGTGCTGGCCCAGGTCGGCGACTCCCGCTGCTACCTGCTGCGCGACGGGGAGCTGACCCAGCTCACCAGGGACGACACCTTCGTCCAGTCGCTGGTCGACCAGGGCTCGCTCTCCCCCGAGCAGGCCCGGCACCACCCGCAGCGGTCCCTGGTGACCCGGGCCGTGCAGGGCGCCGACACCCCACCGGCGATCGGCGTGCTCACCGTGCGCCCCGGCGACCGGCTGCTGCTGTGCAGCGACGGGCTCTCCGACTACGTCGAGGACGAGGCCATCGGCGCGGCGCTGGGCATGTACACCGACCGCCAGCAGTGCGGCGAGCAGTTGGTGAAGCTCGCCCACCACGCCGGCGCGCCGGACAACGTCACCGTCGTCGTCTCCGACGTCGTCGCCCGCTAGACCTCGCCCGGCCTGCTCGGAGTTCCGCGGGACCGGCCGTGACGAGTTCCGTCGGTCCGGTAGGTAGTTGTGCCATCTAGGTTGCACCGCTAGTGTCCGGCGGGTGGATTCCGACCGGCGCGGGCAGTGGCTGCGGGGGGTGCTCGACATCTGCGTCCTGGCCCTGCTGGCCAAGCGCGAGTCCTACGGCTACCAGCTCGCCCAGGCGCTCGACGCGGCGGGCATCGGGCCCATCCAGGGCGGCACCCTTTATCCCGTGCTGCTCCGTCTACAGAAGACCGGCCTGGTGACCGCGCAGTGGCGGGAGGGCGCCGGCGGGCCGGCCCGCAAGTACTACCGGCTCACCGTCGACGGGCATGCGGCGCTCCGCGAGGGCGGCAGCGCCTGGCTCACCTTCGTCGGGCCGGTGAACGACATCGTCACGAAGGGGGTCGCCCGGTGAACGCCGACGATTGGCTGCGCACGCTCGCGGCCGAACTGCACCAGCGCCGGGTCGCGGCGGACGCCGCCCGGCACGTGGTCGCTGAGGCCGCCACACACCTGCGCGAGGGCGGCGGCGACCCCTGGGTCGTCTTCGGGCCACCCCAGCAGTACGCGGGCGCGATCGTGGAGAGCATCGGCACCGCGCCAGGACCGCGCCCCGGGCCGGTCCGGCTGCACGCCCGGGGCATCACCAAGCGGTACGGGCGGCGGACGGTGCTGCACGACGCGACGCTGACCGTCCGGGCCGGACAGATCGCCGCCGTCATCGGCGCGAACGGCTGCGGCAAGAGCACGTTCCTGCGGATCTGCGCCGGACTGATCTCACCCGACGCCGGCGACGTGACCGTCTCCGGGCAGCTCGGCTACTGCCCGCAGTCCGGCGGCACCGCGGACTTCCTGCTCGCCGACGAGCACTTCGTGCTGGTCGGGGCCGGCCAGGGCGTGGCCCGGGGGCCAGCCCGCCGCGCCGGCCGGGCGGCAGCCCGACAGCTCGGGTGGGAGGCCGGTGGGGACGTGCAGGCCCGGCACCTGTCCGGCGGCACCCGGCAGAAGCTCAACCTGACCATGTCCACCCTCAGCCAGCCGGACGTGCTGCTGCTCGACGAGCCGTACCAGGGCTTCGACCAGGGCACCTATGTCAACTTCTGGGACCAGCTCGGCCGCCTGCGGGACGCCGGCACGGCGATCGTCGTGGTGACCCACCTGCTCAACCAGCTCGACCGGGTGGACACCGTGCTCGACCTGACCCCCGCACAACAGACCGGGCGCCGCGCGCCCGCCGTCCAGGGAGGCCACCCGTGAACCGGCTCGTCACCGTCGCCGAGATGACCCTGCGGGAGCTGCTGCGGCGTCGGGGCGTACTCCTGCTGTTGTTGTTGATGCCGTTGACCTTCTACCTGATCCGGCGGGACGCCTACCTCGGGCAGTCGGTCCGCTCGCTGCTGCTCGGCGTGGGCTGGGCGGTGAGCACCGCGGCGCTCTTCGCCACCACCGCGGCCCGCGAGCTTGAGCCGAGGCTGCGGCTGGCCGGCTACCGCCCGCACCACCTCTACCTCGGTCGGATGCTCGGCCTCTGGATGGTGGGGCTCGTCATCTCCGTACCGTTCTTCCTGCTCCCCATGGTCGACGGCGCGGACCTGCGGTACGGCGGCCTGGCCGCTGCGCTGCTCTGTTCGGTCGGGGTGGCGGCGCCGTTCGGGATGCTGATCGGTGCGCTGCTGCCGCGCGAGCTGGAAGGGACGCTGCTGCTGCTCACCGTGGTGACGGTGCAGATGCTGATCGACCCGGCCGGCTCGGGGGCGAAGTTGACGCCGTTCTGGTCGACCCGGGAGATCGCTACCTGGGCGGTGGACCACACCGACCAGGGCTACCTCGCCCGAGGAGTGCTGCACGGGCTCGCCGTCACCGCCCTGCTGGCCCTCGGCGTGGCCGCCGTGGCCAACGTCCGACTGCGCCGCCGCCGGCACCTGCGGCACCTGCCCGTCGGCTGACCGGCGCCGCCGTGGTGGATCCCGCCAATCCGGTTGCTCCGAGGTGCACGGCAGGTTGAGATGAGCGGATGACCATCCGCCGGGTGACCGCCGACGACCGTCTCACCACCAGCTTCCCGCTGGCCGCGTACGCCTTCGAGTCGTCACCGCTCGGTGCCGCCCGGATCGAGGCGTTCCGCGACTACCTGCACTACCACGAGGGCAACCGGACGCTGATCGCCGAGGAGAACGGCGAGACGCTGGCCGCCGTCACGGCCATCCCGATGCGGCAGAACCTGCGCGGGATGGTGCTGCCGATGGCCGGCGTCGCCGGGGTGGCCACCCATCCGCTGGCCCGCCGCCAGGGGCACGTCCGGACGCTGCTGCACCAACTCCTCGACGAGATGCGCGACGAGGGGCATGCGCTCAGTGCGCTCTACCCGTTCCGGCCCAGCTTCTACGCCCGGTTCGGCTACGTCGGGTTGCCCAAGCCGCGAAGGGCCACCTTCACCCCGGCCAACCTGGGGTCGCTGCTCCGCGTGGACCTGCCGGGCGAGGTGGGCTGGGAGCGCATCGCGACCGGCTATCCGGCGTGGAGCGCGTTCACCGAGCGCTGCCTCCAGGCGCGGCACGGATTCGCGACCTTCCCGGACTACCGGGCGGTCGGGCTGCGCGACCGGGACGAGTACTGGCTGCTCACCGCCCGGGTGGCCGGCGAGGTCACCGGCGCGGTGACCTACCGGATCGACGAGCACGGCGGCACGCTGCACGGCAACGAACTGCTGGTCACCGACCCGCTCGCGCGGGCGCTGCTGTTGCAGTTCTTCTCCCGGCACGTCGACCAGGTCGAGCGGATCACCGTCCAGGTGCCGCCGGACGAGCTGCCGGAGCTGTGGTTGACCGACCTGGACGTACACGTCGAGGCGCGAACGGCCGTGCCGAGTTCGTCCGCCCCGATGGCCCGGGTGCTGTCGCTGGACGCGTTGAGCGGGCTGCCGACCGGGCCCGGCCGGGTACGGATCGAGCTGACCGGGGACCGGTGGTTGGCCGGCACCCACCTGCTGGACGGCACGACCGGGACGCTGGAGGTCGTCGCCGACACCGCCGGGAGCGCGCCGACCGCCACGCTCACGGCCGCCGGGCTCTCCGCCCTGGCGTACGGGGTGCTGGATCCGGCCGAGCTGCCGCTGCGAGGGCTGGGCGAGGTGCCGGCGGACGCCGCCGCGGAGCTGCGGGGCATCTTCCCGCGCCAGGTGCCGTACCTCTTCGCCGACTTCTGAGCGCCCAGCCTTAGCCGCGGGTTAAACCGGCATGGCGGATTCGCTCCGGCGCCGTCGCGGCTCCTAGCATCACGGGGTGCGCATGACGTCGCTTGTCGCCCTGCTCGTCCTCGGTGTCGCCACCGCGACCCTGCCCGCCTGCGCGCCCGACGACCAGGCTCCGGCTGCCTCGCAGCCCACCCCGCCGGCCGAGCCGGAGGCGCTGGCCACCGGCGAGCAGGGCGTCGCCCCTGCTGCCCGGGACGGCCTCGGCGGCCCGGGGGCCAGCAAGAGCCCGAAGCCGGCCGGCAAGGCGCTCGTGGCCGGCAACCCGAACGGCAGTGCCACCGTTCCGGGCGAGGCACGGGCGGTGGACACCTCGAAGCCGACCCGGACCATCGGCACCGGCACCCCGGCGAGCTGCACGTCCGCGGCGGTGGTGAAGGCTGTCGCGGCCGGCGGCATCATCACCTTCAACTGCGGGCCGGCCCCGGTGACGATCAAGATGGCCGCCACCGCGAAGGTCCGCAACGCCAACGGGCCGAAGGTGGTGCTGGACGGCGGCGGCAGGGTGACGCTGAGCGGCCAGGGGCAGCGCCGCATCCTCTACATGAACACCTGCGACGAGGCCCAGGGCTGGACCACCTCGCACTGCCAGAACCAGGACCACCCGCAGCTGACCGTGCAGAACCTGACCTTCGCCGACGGCAACTCGACCGGGGACGAGGTTGAGGGCGGCGGCGGTGGGGCGATCTTCGTGCGCGGCGGGCGGTTCAAGGTGGTCAACTCGCGGTTCGTCCGCAACCGCTGCGACCGGACCGGCCCCGACCTGGGCGGCGCGGCCATCCGGGTGCTGAGCCAGTACGAGAACAAGCCGGTGTACGTGGTGGGCAGCACCTTCGGCGGCTCAGCCGGCCAGGGCGGCTCCTGCTCCAACGGGGGCGCGCTGAGCAGCATCGGCGTTTCCTGGGTGGTGCTGAACAGCGTGCTCAGCCACAACGAGGCGATCGGCCGTGGCGCCAACCCGGCCAAGTCCGGCACGCCCGGCGGTGGCAGCGGTGGCGCGATCTACTGCGACGGCAACGAGTTCACCGTGCGGATCGCCGGCACCGTCATCGAGAACAACAAGGCCAACGAGGGCGGCGGCGCGATCTTCTTCGTCAGCAACAACCGCACCGGCACCATGACGATCGAGAAGTCCACCCTGCGCCGCAATCCGAGCGCCAAGTTCGAGACCCGGGGCTTCCCCGGCATCTTCTTCCTCGGCGCCCGAAACCCCACCGTGAGCGGCTCGAAACTGAGCTGACCAGGGCGTACCTCAGTAGGGGTTGCCCTGGCCGGCGGCGCGGGCGCGGAGCAGACCGCCCGGCCGGCCGGGCAGGTTCGACGCGCCGGACAGCGGCGGGCTGCCGGTGTGGTCACCGCCGGCCATCCCGGCGAAAAGTTCCCTGAGCGCGGTGAGCGAGCTGATCTTGGGCTGCCAGTCCAGCTCGGTCTCCGCCCGCTCGCTGGACATCAGCGGCGCGTTCAGGCCCAGTTCGACCCAGCCCGCGTCCACGGGTTGCAGCCGCGCCCGCCAGGTCAGCGCCGCCGCCACCCGCAGCACCGGCGCGGCGACGGGCACCGTCCAGCCGTGGAAGTGCCGGGCCACCAACTCCGGGGTGAGCACCGGGTCCGCGGCGACGTTGAAGGCGCCGCGCGCGTCACCCAGCACCGCCCGGGCGTACGCGTCGGCCACGTCGTCGGCGTGCACCGCCTGCATCCGCAGCCGGCGGTTGGTGGGCACCAGTGGGATCCGGCCGAAGCGCAGCAGCCGCACCGGAGCCAGCGGGCCCAGGAAGTAGCGGGCGATCTCCACGCCGGCCTCCCGCTGGAAGATCAGCCCAGGTCGCAACCGGACCACCCGGAGCGCCGGGTGGTCCCCCTCGATCCCGTCCAGCAACGCCTCGACCTCGGCCTTGTGCTCGCTGTACGACGAGCCGGGCACCCCGGTCGCCGGCCAGCGCTCGCTCACCGGGTGGTCCTTCGGGCCGGGCGCGTACGTGCCGACCGAGGAGGCGTACACCAGCGCCGGCACGCCCGCCCGGACCAGCGCGTCGAACACCGCCCGGCTGCCGTCGACGTTGGTGCGGCGCAGCACCCGCTGGTCGTGACTGGGCTGAATCTGCCAGGCCAGATGCACCACCGCGTCGGCGCCGGCGAACACCTCGGCCAGCTTCCCGCCCGCCCCCGGAGCGCCGATGTCGCAGGAGTGCCACTCCACCTGGTCGTACGGCTCGCCAGCGTCCGGGCCGGGCAGCCGCCGGGCCACCCCGACCAGCTCCACACCCCGTTCCCGGCGCAGCCGCCGCAGCAGCGCGGTACCGACGTTGCCGCTCGCCCCCACCACCACGATCCGCATGTCCGACCCCGTACCCGCCCAGCCGCTCGTCAACCGCCGCTCCGGCCCGGGCCTGGGCCTGGGGCCTTGATCGACTCGATTTCCTGGAAGTCGGCCCGTCACCGTGGTCCGGACACCCCGACTTCCCGGATGTCGAGTCGATCAAGGGCGGGGCGATTCGCGGACCCAGCCGTGCTTCTCCTTGCCCCGCCGCCCAGCCGTGGCCGCCAGGCAACGCGGGCAGATCCAGCCGACCGGGTCGGCCTCGGTGAGCACGTCGGTGCCCGAGTAGTCGAAGCGCACGTGCGGAAAGCGACGCAGCCGGGTCCGACTGAGCGCCAGGCCGCACACTGTCTGGTTCTGGCCGGGCAGCCAGGCGTGCACCTCCCCGCCCGGCTCGCGTACGCCGTCCGGCCCGATCTCCTCCCCGGACGCCGCCACCGCCGGGGCGCTGCTCAATTTCATGCCCCTCCTGGTTCCCCGCCCGCCCGCACCCATGCACCGCGGCGGCCGGCACATGCCGCTTGATCCACTCGCTATCGCCGATATGGGGTTGGGGTTGTCCAGTCCGCCGGACGCCACCAGGTCGCCGACCTGGTGTTGATCAACCGGGTTGCGCGCCGGTGAGACCAGGCATCGACGGTCGGCCGGAAGCCGAGAATCGTCGGCGGGCACCGTCCGGTAACCTGAGCGCGCGGGCCGCTAGCTCAATGGCAGAGCTGTGGACTTTTAATCCATAGGTTCAGGGTTCGAGTCCCTGGCGGCCCACTCTTTCGCAGGTCAGCGGCCCTTTGCGGGGTCGCCGTCTTCGTGGGCGCGGCTCGTACAGCAGGGGAGTACAGCAGTAGCGCAGCAGTAGCGCAGCAGTAGCGCGTTACCGGTCCAGTGCGCTGCCGAGTCGCTTGAGGGCGTCGCGGGTGGCCGCCGAGGACACCACCGTGTAGATCTCCATGGTGATGGCGAACTGCGCGTGCCGGAGGATCTGCATCGCCACCCGGGGGTGCACGTCCAGGTCGGCCAGGAGCGAGGCGCAGGTACGCCGGGCGTCCCGGACGGTGATCCGCCGGGCCCGGGCCGAGTCGCAGCGCCGGTCCCAGAAGCGGTTGAAGTTGCGCGGCTCAACGGGCCGGCCGTAACGGGTGGTGAAGATGAGGTCCGACGGCTGCCAGGCCGGGCCGACGGCATCCCGGGCGACAGTCTGGGCGGCTCGGCGGCGGTGGAGCGCCACGGTGCAGATGTCTGGCAGGGGCAGGGTGGCGTCCGAGGCGGCCGTCTTCGTCTCCCGGTGCAGCAGCTCAGCACCGACCCGCTGGAGCTGCCGATCGATGGTCAACTCCCCCGCGTCAAGGTCGACGTCAGCCCACGTCAGCCCCAGCATCTCGCCCTTGCGCAGGCCAAGCACCAGGACCAGGACGTACGCGGCGTAGAGCGGATCGTCGTCGGCGCGGGCCGACTCCAGGAAGCGCCGCGCCTCGTCGCTGGTCCACGCCTTCCGCTTGCGCTTTCGTACCGGTGGCAGCTTCACCAGGGACGCGACGTTGCGGGAGATCAGCCCTTCGGTGATCGCCTGGGACAGCAGCGTCCGGAGCACGGTCCGCAGGTGGGTGACGCTCGTTGCCGAGGGCAGATCCTGGCAGCAGCGGCCGAGGGCACAGCAGCGACGCTGGGCGGCCTTCCGCCGCTCGTCCTTGCCCTGGGCGCAGCACTGGCAGGTCCGCCCGACCTCGTTGATCCACGTCTGGACGTCGCTGACCCGCAGCTTGTCGAGCCGCTTCCGGCCCAGCCCCGGCACGAGGTAGAGCCGGACCACCACCTCGTAAGTGACGTAGCTGCCCGGGGCCAGGTTCGGCTTGACAATCTCCCGCAGCCAGTAGCTGGCGTACTCCCCCACCGTCGGGGAGCGCGTTGCCACCGGACCGGCCTTCGCTTGCCCATGCAGCTTGATCCACTTGTCGTGGACCTCCTCGCGGGTCTTGCCGTAGACCCACTTCCGGCCCCGCTTCCCGTCGGGCTTCTCGACCCAGACGTAGGCGGCGAACCCGTTGCGGTAGGGGAAGATCGAGCCTTCGCCGTTGGCACGTGCGCGTGCGGGCATCAGGCGGCCTCCTGGCGTTCGACCTGCTCGCGGATGTAGTCGTCGACCCATTCGGGGAGGATGCGGCGGTACTTGCCGTCCTTGATGGAGCGCAGTTCGCCGGTGGCGATCTTCATCTTGACCTTGGATGCCGAAGCCGAGCAGGACGGCGACCTCGGCGGGTGAGTACCAGCGCGGGGTGAGGTCTCGGTTCATGCGGCGGCCTCGAGGAGCCAGGCTTCGTGGGCGAGTTCTTCCCGGCCGACGCGTCGGCTCTCTCGTCGCTGTCTGGCGGCGGTGTTGGCGAGCAGGGCGTCGCCTTCGGTGAGCCAGCCGGACCCGATGTAGGTGAGGGTGCCGACGGTGATGGCATCGGTGGTGTCGTCGTCATCGGTGCGGCGGTAGGTGGCTCGGGTGCCTCGGAGCAGGCCGAAGGTGACCGAGTAGCGGCGGGCCTTGGTGAGGAAGTGACCGCCGAAGCCGAGCATGTGTGCCCAGCGGCGCAGCCCGGCGTAGAAGTTTGGTTTGGTGTCAAGGCTGCCTTGACCGTCGCCGGCTGCTGCGGCGCCGCTGGTGGTGTCGGTGCCGGTGGGTCGTCCGAGGTGCCAGCAGGCGTCGATGAGGCGGGCGAGGTGGTCGCCTTCCGGGTCGGCGTAGTCGTCGATGGTGGCCGGGGTGAGCCGGGTGAAGGAGCGCCCGGTGGATTCGGTGGCCTTGGTGGCGTACTTGGCCAGGTAGGCGGCCACCTTGCCGTCGGTTAGCTCGCCGCCAGCGCTGTTGATTCGGCGGACGTCGACCTGCTCGCCCCAGGCCACAAGCCAGCCTTGCGGCCGGTCGGGGTGTGCGGGTGTGGTGAGGGTGATCCGGGAGGCTGCGACGCGGACGGCTTCCTCCAGGTCGTCGGCGGCGATGCCGGCCGGTGGCGGCACGAGAGCGTCCGGGTCGTCGGGGGCGACGCCGTCAAGGCGCAGCAGGACGTGGAAGTGCACGGCTGCCCGGCACTGCATCTCGGCGACCTTGCCGTGCGACACCCGCACGGGCGGCACCCGTCGCACCTTGCCGGAGTCGGTGACGCCCTGAAGGAAGGGGATGCCGCGTCGGCGGCAGAGAGCGGCGAGGTGCCGTTCGATGGCCTGTTTCGTGCGCCTCCACAGCTCGCCCGAGAAGTAGTTCCAGACGGCCTGGTGGCCATGGTCGTAGCAGTCCAGGCACAACGGCTGACCAAGCCGCGGATCGTCGGTGTCGTGACGGGCGAAGCACGCCGCGGGCTGCCCGTGCTGGCAGGTGCCGGCGGCACTTCGGGCGCGGCAGGGAGCCGGGCGGCAGTCGCAGCGCTGCCGGGTAGCGCAGGTGTGGCGCGGAACGTGGCGGTGGTGAACCGCACCAAAAGATGGGGCGGTGAAGGTGGCGAACACGACCGGGTGCCGGCCGACCGAGGCGGGGACACCCTTGCCGCCGGTCAGGCCGCAGCGGACGACTTGGTAGGCGTCGCCTTGGTAGACCCAGGCGCAGTCCGGGCACTGCGATTGGCGGCGGTTGCCGCACGCCTTGTACAGCGCCCGGTCAGGCAATTCGTCGGTGTGCTGGTCGATCAGAACCCGGCCGGTGTCTCGCTCTACGGCAGCGATGGTGCCGGATAGGCGGATCGGACGAGAGCAACCGCCGGCGGAAGCGGTGTGCTCCAACCAGCCGGAGAACTCCGGCGTGGCGGCGCGGTGCAGGGCTTGGGCGTCACGGCCGCTGGCGACGCCGGGACGGTACAGGGTGAGCGGGGTGGACACGATCTTCTCCTCTGGGGGTGGCAGGGACGGGAGACGAAGCACCACCAGCTGTGGACGTTGGTCCGCTGGTGGTGTTCGTCGTGTCTCCTGGCACCGCCGGGAGGGCGGCTGACGCCGGAGGGCGGGTTCGTGGTGATGCCACGTACCGCCGATGGGGCATGTCCTTTCGCACTGCTCATGGAATCGGTGATCGGGGCCGGCACGGGTGGGGAGCCTGGGATATATCGGCATCCGGCGGGGTGCCGCGGGCTGCCCCACCCGTGGACTGTGCGAATCCGGGCCATCGTGGACGGCAGGGCAGGCCGTCCTGGACCGCTCAGCGGATTCGGGAGACCGGCGCAGCGGCCGGTGCGATCGAGAGCCGGCGGGACGTGGCCCGCATCAGCGGCAGGAAGGCCGCTCGGAACCTCTAACGTCGAGTCCAGCAATCCGGCAGGATGGCCGCGCTGACGTGCTCGACGAGGGCCAGAGTAGCAGCGGGTACCGACACGTCCACCCGTCGTGATCCCTTGGCCCTGGGTGGGACGGCCGAATGCCCGTCGTGCAGGGCTCCAATTGATCGTTACCGATCAGCGTCGGATGATCCATGACATGTCCGTCTGAGTGATCATCACGCGTCTTACCAGTCCGGCTCGTGGATGTCCTCTTCGAGGGCTTTGATCGTGCTGTAGAAGGTGGTGTAAGGCCAAGGTGGTCTCTCGGCCGCGCGTTTCCAGGTGAGGTGGACGAGGGCCCAGCCCCCAGAGGCCAGTTCCACAACGATGTCGTCTGAGGCCCCGGACCTGCCGATGACCTCGACGGGTTGGTTGTGTAGGGGGGGGGACTGCCCCGGGTTTGGTTGACTCGCGGGGTTGAGTGGTTCAGGCCGCGTGTGCGGGCTGGTTGATTGTCTCAAACTCGATGGGCGTGAGCCGGCCGAGGCGGCGTTGCCGTCGCCGGCGGTGGTAGGTCCGTTCGATCCAGGTCACGATCGCCAGGCGTAGGTCGTGGCGTGTTTGCCAGCGTTGCCGGTCCAGGACATTGCGCTGCAGCAGGGCGAAGAACGACTCCATGGCGGCGTTGTCCCCGCAGGCGCCGACGCGGCCCATCGAGCCGGTCAACCCGTTGCGGTGCAACGCTTTCACGAATTTCCTGGACCGAAATTGGCTGCCCCTGTCGGAGTGCACGATCGTCGCGGCCGGGTTCCGCAGCCGGGTGGCGTTCGACAGCGCAGCGACGGCCAACGAGGCTTTCATGCGGGTGTCGATGGAGTAGCCGACGATCCGGCCGGAGTACACGTCCTTGATCGCGCACAGGTAGAGCTTGCCCTCGGCGGTGGGGTGTTCGGTGATGTCGGTCAGCCACAGCTGGTCGGGGGCGTCGGCGGTGAAGCGGCGCTGCACCAGGTCGTCGTGCACCGGGGGTCCGGCCCGCCTGGTCAGCCCCTTGCGCTTGGCGAAGACCGACCAGATGCGCTGCTGTGAACACAGCCGCGCGACCCGGTTGGCGCCGGCGGTGATGCCGTGGGCGGGTAGTTCGTCGGCGATGAACCGGTAGCCGAACGCCGGGTCGTCGGCGTGGATGTCGAGGGCGGCGTTGATCAGGTGAGCGTCGTCGAGGTGTCGCTGCGAGACCGGCTCGGCGCGCCACGCGTAGTAGGCCTGCTTACTGAACCCCAGCACCCGGCAGGTCACCGCGACGGGGATCCCGTCCGCGGCCAGGTCACCGACCAGCGGGTACATCATTTTGGGGAGATCTCCTTGGCGAAGTACGCCGCGGCCCGCCGCAGGATCTCGTTCTCCTGTTCCAGCACCTTGTTCCTGCGGCGCAGCTCCCGCAGCTCCGCCGACTCGCTGCTGGTGGTCCCGGGACGGATGCCGTCCTCGACGTCGGCGAGCTTGAGCCAGCGGTGCAAACAGGCCTCGGAGATCCCGAAGTCCTTCGCGATCTGGGCGATGGGGGCCTCGCCCTTACGGGCGACCGCGACGACGTCACGGCGGAACTCCAGGGGGAACGCTTTCGGCAGGACAGACATCCTTCCAGCGAGGAACGCATCCTCACAGGTCAGGAGTCAACCGAACCGGGGGCAGTCCCGGGTGCCCGGCTGCCACCTCGGTCAGAAGTTGGGCGTGCAGTGCTTCACGTTGTTGGTGTTCGGTTGGGCCACCTCGGCGTAGGTCCCGCCATGGGTCGGTAAAGACGGGCTGTTCGTCCACCGGGTCATCGTCGCGTAGCTCGCGCAGGTTCGGACTCGCGGGCTCGAACCATCGCTTGGCGGAGCGTCACGCATCATCTGAAGCCACCATCTAACAGATCGAGCGGAGTACGACAGCCAGCTACCGGCTGATGTGGGAGGACTTTCTGTACGTCTATCAAGGCGGCCCTGAACGGGCCGCACGCGCCGCCGCCTGGGCGCGCGTCCGTCGCTCCGCTGGCGCTCCGACTCCGGCCACGCAACACGCCCGGCGGCTGGCGCGGAAGCGGGGAGCCCAAGGGGCCGCCGCAGCACGACAGGCCGTTGATGAGCTGAGGTGGTGGGCCGGCAGCCGGCCGGGCCGCACGGCCACGAGCCCGCGCGGCGTAGGGGAGGGCACGCCGGCCGCGTCGGCGAGCTGGCGGCGGTCGCGGAGTTGCGGTTACTGCGCCTCCGGCGGGGGCGCTCGGGCTCCGAGATGGTTGAAGACCCGTCGGCGGGTTGCGGTCCGTGGGTGGTTGCGCGGGCCATCCCGCCCGCCGTCGACCCGGGCAAGCCGAGCAGACCACCGCCCGACCCGCCAGCGTCCGTACGAGCCGTCAAGGTCCGCTTGACGTGGCGGGCCGGGCGGCGGCCCGCTCCCCTGAGGGCGGGTCGACGGCAGACAGTGGATGGCGTTACGCCGTCGGTCTGGCGTTACTGCTCTAACGCCTTGACCTCTTGGTGGCCTCCTTGCGCACCGACGGAAGCAGAGCGGCAGTGGCGACCATGATGGCCGCGACCTCAGCGCCGGTCAGCTTCATGAAGGTGGTGGCCACCCAAGTGAGGACCAGGACTACGACGACGGCTGCGACGGGGGCGGTGACTTCGCTGTGCGGGATGACTATGCACCCGCTGATGGGCTTCCTGTTCACCGAGGCCGAACCTCTTTCTCAACGCGTGGACTGGGCAAGTGCCCTGGCCAGATTCGCAGTCCGACCGGAGCGAGACTCAGTATGCGATAGCTACCGCCAACTCCAAGCCGGTCGGGGGTCACTAAGACGCCTGTCCATACCACACGCGTAGGACAGCACCGCCACTCGGCATTCAGCGGCCCTGAGCTGCAAAAATGGCACTTGAGCGTCGGAGTGGATCTGTGACTAAGGTCACAGCCCGTGCCCCCTGTTGCGGTCTATTTTTTCGTCGTGTATCGCCTGTCTCGGGCCTAGTGAGCATGCTTGTAGCGTTGACTCATTACACCCCCGAACCCATACTCGGGTCGACGGACCGCTTGCTTGGCTCAACGCGTGGACTGGGTAAGGGCCGCATGGGGGGCTCTGGGTCGCAGCTCGGAGCCCCCAAAGCCATCCTTTGTGGGCTCCTCTGACGGTCAGCGGTCCTGATGAGGTCGTGAAGCTCATCCGCCGGTGATCGTTTGCCGTGGAATGAGGGCGTCAGCGTCACCGGCAGTGCCGTAGCGGCCTCCCCGGTTGGCGGTAATCCGCTCAGCCAGGGCGAGCGCCGCTACGACCTGACCTTGCGCGCCAGCTACACCGTCTACCGTCGAGATCCGTGCATGGAGCGCTTCGTCGCCGCGGACTATCCCGATAGAGCTGCCGTCACCGGAAATCGTGCCCGCCAAGACGGTCGGACCGATCATGGCGATCTGTGCGACCATGGTCACGATCGCGGCGTTCCGCTCGGCTGAGTTTCGCTCCACGTACGGTGCCGCGGTCACCAGGACCGCCCCATCTGAGGGGCCATCGAGCTGCTTGGGTGCGGCGAGGTATCCGGCGTTCGCGAAGGCAGGCATCACCGTTGGATGGTGGGCGCTGGCCGGTCCGAGCAGAGTCGTGGCCAGGAGGGCGCTGGCGGTTTCGACTCCGTTGCTGTTGCCCGGCAGAGTGATCGGCGGAGGGCTGCTACGGCGGGTCAGCCCAAGCAGGTCCAGACTGTTCTTCGGGTCGAAGAATGCTTCCTGGATGTGAATGGGCCCGGATACGGCGGCGCCGGCCAGTTCAAGCTTTTCGATCACGCCCTCGGCGCGGTCGCGTCCGGATGGCGTCGTCAGCACCACGATCCGACGGTTGGCCAGCGTCCCGCGCAGTACTGCGGGCGCCGTGTCGTTGATGTAGTCGTCCTTACGGCTCGCCTCCTCTTGGAGGTCATCGGTCGTCTGACGAAGCTGATCGTTAGTCTTGTGCGCTGCATCGATGGAGCCCCGGAGCACGTCGGTGGCGTAACCGTTCGCTGCGGCGGTACCGAATACCGCACCGACCGCCAGGGCGACAAACACCGCAGCAAGCGAGATGACGTGGTAGCGAAAATTGATCATCGGCACACCTTAATGACGAGGTCCGTACGAGTCACTGGGACAACCCGCGCGGTGCGAGCCCGCCCGCCGCCAGCAGGAGAGCGGCGGTTAACTGGGTGATCATTCGGCGGCTGACGACAGGCGACTCTAAACGGCAAATTCGCCGTGGTCAGCGGCATCCAGCGCCCATCATCCGCCACTGCGAGGCAGTCCCGGCGATGCGGCAACGGTAGCTGTTGACAGCAACGATGACAGCAACCGCGCCGGACGCGAGGGTCCGGCGGCAGCCGAATAAGGATCTTCGTTCGAGGCCACGGACGCTGCCGGACGCTGGCGGACGATGTGCACAGAGCTTGTAAGCAAGCTGTCGTCAGGAGCCAACTTGCCACAGACTGAAGCGCCTCACGCGGGCAGCGCGCCTACCGACGCCGGTACCGACGAGTTCGTCTGCCGTCACCCGCGGCAATAGTGGCGCCCGCGGCATACATCAGGCCGAGAAGGCAGCCGATGGTGGCACCGATTTTTACGGACCAGTTAGGGTCGCCCCACGCAGCACAGGTACACATGACCAGAGGCACGGCCGTCACGATGAAGACGAACCACGCCCCAGCAGGTGATAGCGGTGGATCAGACCTGCGTCCCATATGGGAGTCCTTCCAGTGGCCACACTCTCCGAAAGGGTCCACCCTGGGTGCCTACCTTTGCTAGCGCAACCCTGCTGGCGTAGAGCGTGCAGCGGGAGGCAGCAAGGAGGCAGCAGCCCCCTCGGTCCACGCCACATAGGTTCCAGGGTTCAAGTCCCGCTTCGCCGCCTGGGTGACCAACTGGGTGACGACGGACGTGAGCAAGGCTGGGACGTCTGCTGCTCGCGCAGCTCATTGGCCGCTGACCGGTTCTTCCGGACGCAGCTGCCGCATCAGGCCAAGTCACCCAGTGCCAGATACATCGACGGCCGAGCGACTCAGAGCTCAGGGGCGCGGCCGTAGACTGCCTCCGCACAATCCGCCAACCGGAGGCTCCGAGCGTGACATCGCAATCTGACGAAGGCCGGGCTGGGCACGGCCATGTGCGAGCAGTTGGCCATCCGCGCTGGTGGTTGTGGGCGGGTGTCAGCGGAGCCGTCGTACTGGTGATCGGCCTCGTCGCGTTCCTCCGGGCACAGGGACTTGAACGCGCCGACAGGTACAGCAGCATCATCGCGGCGTTTCTCGCAGTCGCTACGCTCATCGTTGGCGCGCTCGGCTGGCTGCGGCGGCGGCAACGTCCGGCCCATGCCCATCACTCGCCGTGGGGAACAGAGGAAGCCGAGATTGTCAACAAGGTTTCCGCCCCGTCTGAGTCGCCAGCTTGGCCGGAACACTTCGACGGATACAGACTCCTACGCGAGGAAAGCGGCAGCGTCCGAGTGTTCGGCGGGCAAGGTTTGGCGACAGTTATGGGCTTTCCGGCGACGATGAATGGTTGTGCTCACCAGCGGTTTTTCATCCGCTGGCGCACTCTCGGCGGGCAATCTGTCGCCGCATCGCTGGTATCCGTGCCGGATCTGATAACCGTCGAACCCGCCGCCTACGGCTCCAGCGGCTGGATGTCGTCAGACGGATGCGGGCAGCCCGCCTGGGAACTAATCCACGACGACAACTCCTTAGTAGACGTCCAGCTAGCCTGGCAGGTTTGGATCCCCACAGCATGACGTTGCGCCCAATACTGATACAGATCGCCATAGGCCGACTGACGCCCCTTGCTGGCGATCTCGCCACAGATCCAGCACGCGCAAGGCAAGATCCGGCACATGCGCGGAATCATCAAACGGATCGCTGGAGAGCCTTTGTGCGTTCATCCTGGTAGGACGAGGGGTGCTCCGGTAGGCGCTACACCCTTCCTAAACCGTGTGCGCCGACGCCGCCTCGGAGACGATAGGAGGCGCGGCAGACCCGTTCGGGGCACAGATGGGGCACAAGACACCGTCGAACGTCGTCAACCAGCCAGTAACGATGGCAACCCGCGATGCCCTGTGAGCAGGCGTCACCGGCCGTTCACGCTGGTGGGGGGACAGCGGCTTTATGTTCCGCTTCAACGTCTGACACTTGGGCCGGGTGACCAGCTGGATGACGACGGATGCGGGCAACGCCGGATGTTTGTGGACGTCGGCAGACCGTTCGGACAGCTCAGCCCTGCTGCTCGCGCAGCTCGTATGCGGCTGGTGGTTCCCGCGGGAGGAAGAAATCAAACTCTGTCGCCGAGACTCCTTCGGAGCTTGGCATCTACAGGAGCCTCGGGATGGACGCCATCTAAGCGCTCGCCGGTTCGAAACTCTTGAAGTCGTCGATACCTTTGGGGAGTCCTACTCGCATAAAGTAGCGAGCAAAGCTCTGGGAGAGGTGCTCGCGGTAGGGTGAGCGCAGCCGAAGCCGATTCCCAGACCGAGCGGCGTGAGCTGACACATAGGTCAACGGTAGCGAGTGAACTCTCCGGAAGTCGACGAGAGACCAGGCGAGCGAGAGTTCGCCCGAGTAAGGTCTCAAAACAAAGTAGGCGGGATATCTGCCGGCGATGCATTTCGCACGAAAGTCTTTTCCGTAACCCGGGTTCGGCGCCAAGGTGCGGTAATCGTAAAGCTCCGCCAGTAGGACGTCATCGACCTTCCCCTGGTTCTCCAGATCGCATGACTGGGTAAGCACCACCAAGTCAACCTCATGTGCTAATGCCGGTACACGAGCTGCCCCTGGTTCCGCTGAGATGTCCGGGACGAATACTTCGCAGCCTCGTAGAATGTCGCCTTGCCGCAACCCGTCGCCCGAGCATATCTCGTACCAGATGTCGCTACTCATCGAACTCCGATCCGGGTTCGACGAGATCCTCGTCTGGGAGTGTCAGCAGGGGAAGCCTCCTAGAGCGTGCCGTCACATGCAGCATCACCGGCCGACCGGAGTCTCTCGGAATCGATGGAGTGATCGAGTCATCAAGCAGTTCGTCGGGTGCATCGTCCTGGCCGTGGCCTGTTCGCGGGGCCAGTCGCGCCGATGCTTCCATCAAGAGAGAGACGACGCTCTCTACCAATTCGGAGTCCTGTGCCAGCCCCACGCTTGAACCACGTAGGCTACTAATAACTGTTGCTGGCCTCGCATGGAGTCCGGAGATGTCGACGGAGCGCGCTCGCGGATGAAACGGCATGACGTAGCCAGAAGATTTTACCGACCGCAATTTCGGGCTTCGCTGAGAGGTGCTAGGCGATTTGGTCGGCATCGAAAATCTCCCTTAGTTTGTTGGTAATGAGAGATTCGAAGGCTGCGCGTTCCCGCCCTCGTAGGTCCGCCAGATTGGAGTCCGCATTTTCGAAGGGTGTCTTATCTCGCCAACGCAAGTCAAGGTCGAGCAAGAAGACGGCCGCTTCGGGATCGTCTGAGTTGACCGATGCCCAGGTGAAGGCGATTCTCGCCGGAATCTCCTCATAGTAAAGTTCCATACGATCGAAGAATGCCCCGAGGTTGGGCGGGAAGCCCGTGGCCGGCAAAGCCTGTGCCACCGTGAAGTATTCTTCGAATGCGACAGTTGGCCCAGGAAGCTTAATCCTATTTACGTAGCGCAGCCCTATCGAGGAAATACACTCCGGGCGCGCAACTTCGCAATATTTTTCTAAGGCGTCCGTTGCTCGCGCGTGGAGCGATTCCCAGCCTTCGTAAGGTGCCAAACTGTGCACACTGAGAACCGCAGGCCCAACCATTAATAGCTTGTTGTCGGAAGAGAATACGACTCGCTCGGACTTCTTCGAAACGGTCAGCGCCAAGCCCTGGTTGGGTGGATCCACGCCGTCCGCGCCCTCAGTGCCCCAATTCGCTTCCACAATCTCACGCTGCTGAGGCTCGCCAGGATAGGAGTCCCGGACGCGCTCGTAAAGCCGACCGGGAATTGTCAGGTTCCAGTCCTCACCGCCACCAAAGGTGAACTCAACGATCGCCTCAATGATCGGCGGGTGCTTGTACACCCGGCGCGCATCAAGATCGATGATGCTGCTGGACGTCACGTGGTTTCCTCCCGGCTGGACCTGCACCCATCATCGCGAATCATGCCAGCCCTGTCTGCCCCCCGTACGGTCCACTCGCCAGTAGACAGGGAGGTTTGGGCAGAACCTCTGCCATCCGCCTGTCCGGCAGACGGGCAACGCTGCTTGCCGGACAGCCTCGACGGAGACCAGTTCGTCGCGGGCTGGTTCGGACCGCTTTGCACGGGCCAGCGGCAGCTAGTACGGCAGCCGCCGTTTGAGATGTTGCTGGTGGGGGCCGGTTAGACGAGGTGCGGCCACCGCGTGATCGTCTGTATGTTGTGGACAAACTTTCAGATTTGGCGGTGGCCGCGTGCCACAGCGTAAACCCTGCCCGGTGGGGGCAGGTCCTGGCCGGGGTGTGCGATGCGTTCGCGGGTCGGTTCGGGCGGGTCGAGCCGCGTCGGGCGGCGGTGGCGTTCGTGACCGGTCTGTTGGCCGAGATCGAGGTCAAGACGTGTTGGCAGTTGGCGGAGCAGGCCGGGCATGCCCGCCCGGATGCGATGCAGCGGTTGT
>NZ_JAGPYK010000003.1 GCF_018070045.1 Micromonospora sp. U21 | reverse complement strand
ATCGTCGGGTGGAAGACCTCCGACCGCTGCGACACCGACATCATCCTCGCCGCCCTCGAATACGGCATCTGGTCCCGCGACGTCCGCGACGGCCAGTTGATCCACCACAGCGACAGGGGATCGAACTACACGTCTTTCCGCTTCGCGGAACGCTTACAGGACAACGGGATCCTGCCGTCGATGGGCTCGGTCGGCGACTCGTTCGACAACGCGCTGATGGAGAACTTCTGGTCGACGTTGAAGATCGAACTCGTCTACCGCACGAGCTGGCGGACCCGAGACGAGGCCGAGAACGCGATCTTCGCCTACATCGACGGCTGGTACAACACCCGCCGCATCCAAAAGGAACTGGGCTACCTCAGCCCCGACGAATACGAGACCGCCTGGCATACCCGCCAGCACGAACCAGCCGCGCCACCTATCGTCACCCCTGCGCCAGCCGGCAGCAGGTAACCACCGCTCCATCAAAGCGGGGGGAACTCACGCAGGTCCTGAGACTGGACAGCCGGCCGCGGGACTGTACAAATAACGGCTGATCGACCGATCAAGGGAGAGACGCCAGATGACGACCGAGACCACCGTGGGACAACCGGCCGCCAAGCCGGTGGGTGCGGTCTGGGACGAGCAGTTGATCGCGATGCTGGTCGATCGGGCTCGTGGTGACGGCCTGCAACTGACCGGCGAGGGCGGGCTGCTGCAGCAGCTGACCAAGCGGGTCCTCGAATCGGCGCTGGACGGCGAGATCACCGATCACGTCGGCTACGACAAGCACGACCCGGCGGGTCGGGGTAGCGGGAACACGCGTAA
Source organism: Micromonospora sp. U21 (assembly GCF_018070045.1). GTDB lineage: Bacteria > Actinomycetota > Actinomycetes > Mycobacteriales > Micromonosporaceae > Micromonospora. Next base: position 370,803 of record NZ_JAGPYK010000003.1, on the reverse strand, counting down.
CGGCAGCCGGACGAAGACGAGTGTCAAGCATCAGCCGGGACACGACAGCCAGCCGCCGGCATAGTTGACCCGTTGACTGCCGAATTCCCCTCTTAAGGATCAAGGCGGCCCGCAAGCGGGCCGCGCCGGCCGCGCTCGGCCTGCTGGCGGCGTAAGCACCGGCATCGGCCGGCGCGCCGGCCGATGGTTGCAGACTGCGCCAGGTACTCAAACCGATGCCTCCGGCGGGGATCTTCGACAGAGATAGGGCCGCCCACCTCCACCGTGAGTCCGGGCGAAGCCGAACAGACCTGCTTCCCGGTGTCAACACGGCGGATCGTTGTGTTGACACCGGGGAGCAGGTCTGTTCCACGATGTGCGGACTCACGGCGGAGATGGGCTTCAGGCAGACGCACCGACGCCGAGGCCATCGTTCGGTCGAGCAAGTCCCAGAACCGCCATTGATGCTGGGTCACACCAGCCGTAGATCGAGTGCTCTCTTTGGCTGTAGGAACCTCGCCGTGAACGTCGAAGACGACTCGCCGGCCGCCGCTTCCAAGGTATTCGTCTCCATGTCGTCCAGGTCCACGTGGACCGGCAAGCTGCTCTGTCGGTCCAGATGGACCCGTACCACATATGGGCCTGGTGCTACGTCGAAGCTTTGGCTGTCTCCACGCTCCAGGCGTCCGACGATCCGCCCATCGACTTCGATCTCCATGGGGCGAGACAGAGCAACGTCCAAGGCTCGACGAATCGTGATGACTGGCATGGTTGTCCTGCGCCTCTCTTCGCGTGGCTGTACAGCCATCAGTACAGCCAAGCCGGGCGACTCTAACCGCTCGGGACAGACGCGAGACGACGGGGCGAGCAGCTCAGCCGCAGTAGTCGACGCTAGCCGACAGTAGCCTTGATCTTTGCAAGGCAGGCGTTAGGGTTCGAGTCCCCGGGGCTCCACCACATCATTCGGCCTGGTCACGGGCTGTTTTCTCCCTCGTCGGATCGAGATCATCTGTCGAAGAGTACGACGTCACTCAGCAACCCGAAGACGCCGAAGGTCTCTCGGACATCTAGGCAGGTGACAAGATGCCCGCTCCGATCGAGCACGTCGACAAGATGCAGGACCACTGGTGGTGGCGACCAGGCTGGTCGGCAGGTCGCCACTTCTACGCCTGCCACTCCACCTTGGGCGAGCATGCCGAACTGGGGGAACTGGTCAGCTCTACCAGGAGGCGCTACGGCCGTTTCCCCGGCCTCGACCTCATCCTCTCCACCCGCTTCACTTGACGATGCAGGGGATCGGCTTCATTGACGACCTGGACGACGAGCAGGTAGCGCGGTTGGAGCATGGAATCCGAGAGAGGCTTGCGGAGCTTCCCGCACCTGTCGTCACGTTCCACCGCCCTGTCGTTCGTCCGGAGGCTGTCTACCTGCCAACTGACCCGCCGGCCCCCATCACGGCGGTACGTCACGCGGTGAGGGAAGTGATCGGCCACGTCCTGGGTGAGGACGACGTCGAGTTGGCGCCCGAGCATGTGCAGGGCTATCGACTGCATGTGAGCGTCGCGTACTCAAACGCCGCCCAATCTGCGGAACCCATCGCAGCCACGCTGGCGCAGGTTGAGGCAGAGCCGGTCGTGGTGACTCTCCATCACGTAGGTCTCCTTGAGTTCCACCGGGACCACCGGATGTACCAGTGGACCCACTCGGAGCAGGTGCCTATCGGCCGCTGAGCGGCGCGATGGTGACCCCACCTACATCCGCACTGTCAGGCGTCGACCCGGGTGCCCGGTTCGAGCCGGCGGTACTCCCCCTCGTAGAGCCGGCTGAAGTTGCCGTTCAGCACGCCCAGCCCGTTGTCGTTGAGGTACCCGTCGTGCAGCGCGTAGGCCCGGCGCGGGCCAACCGCCCGGAGGAAGTCCAGCGACTCGGAGAACTTCGTCCACGGGGCGTGAATGGGCAGGAAGAGGGTGTCGATCTGGATGTCCTCCGGCACGACGAGCGAGTCACCGGGGTGGTAGACCCGGTCGTCGACCAGGTACGCCAGATTGTCCACCACCGGGATGTCGGGATGGACCACGGCGTGCCGCCCGCCGTAGGCCCGCACCGGGATGCCGGCGGCGGTGAACCCCGAGCCCGGCTCCACCGGCTCGAGCAGGTCGGCCAGGCCGTCCAGAGTGGATGCCAGCGACGCCGGCCCGTGCAGGGTGAACGGGCGACGCTCGCGCTGCGCCGTCAGCGCCTCGACGTGCAGATGGTCAGTGTGCTCATGGGTGATCAGCACGGCGTCCACGCCGTCCAGGGCCTCACGCTCGCTGACCTCTCCCGGGTCGATGACCAGCACTCCCCCGTCGTGCTCGATGCGTACGCAGGAATGGCCGTACTTGGTCAGGCGCATTCGTGACTCCTCGATTATCGAATCGTGACTTCCTCAGCGCAGTCTGCCGGAACGGGCGCGGGCACCGCGCCTCGTCTGACCGATCACCACCCAGATGTCCCGCCGGCCCATGCGGCCCGCGCCCCATTCCACCGACGATCACGCACCGCCACACGGAGCGGCTAAATCGACCACACGTTCGATCCGGCCGGCTGCCGGCGATGTCGTACTCCGCATGACGCGTTACGTCGTGGCTTCACTTGAAGCGTGACACCCCGATCCGGCTGGTTGGCTACCCGCCGTGAACGGGCGGGCGGAGAGGCTGGCGCATCCGCTTCTGCCGATGAGCGGATGTCCGATCTTGGGAGGATCCTGTTGACCTCAACCAGAGTTCAGGTGCTTCACTGTCGGCCCATGGATCTTGATGGTTTGCGCGTCGCCATCACCGGCGCGGCACGTGGCACGGGTCGGCTTCTGGCCGAGGCGTTCGCCGAACGCGGCGCACAGATCTTCCTCTCGGCCCGCGACGTGGTGGCGGCCCGGCGGGTTGCGGATGCGATCAGCCAGCGGGGGGCAGGTCGGGCTGATGCGTTTCATTGCGACCTCGCCGCACCGGATTCGGTGCGTGGGTTCGCCGCGGCCGTGGCCGACCGGACGAGCTACCTCGATGTGCTGATCAACAATGGTGCCGCATACATCGAAGGTGACGACCTGGCAGACGTCTCGGACGACACGATCGAGAGCGTAATGGCTGCTGCGGGCGGGACCGGCACCGTGCTGCTGACCAAGCATCTGCTGCCGCTGCTGCGTGCATCGTCGCGGCCCGACGTCGTCAACATGATCTCCACATGCGGCGAGGTGGGGCACCGCCGCTCGGGCGCGCATCCCGCGTTCTACGCGGCCAAGCATGCCCACGCCGGGCTCGCTGAGATCCTGTCGCACCGGCTCCGGCCAGAAGGAATCCGGGTGATTTCCCTTTTTCCACCGGACTTCGTTCAAGATGGGCCGCGGCAGGCAGATAGCGACCTCACTGCGCAGTCGGTCATCGACTGCGTGGTCTTCGCGGTTGGTCAACCACGAGACTGCTTCATCCGCGAGTTCCACTTCGAGCAAGTACGAACTCCACACTCCTGAGCGCCCGCCGCGCCAAGCAGCCTGGCCAAACCGAGGATCCCCGGCGCAGGTCCCAGCGCTGAGAACGACGGCGTCGGAACGAAGAGCAGGTGCGCGGATCTGGCGATCCGCGCCGCACGCAGCGTGACGGCTGGAGCTGCCGCTCGCCATCCGGAACTGCTGATGAGCGGATGTCTATGCCTGCGCGCTCTCCGGCGGTTCGACGCGCTGCTGTGCTGGATGGCGACGCTGGCCGTCGGGTAGATCGGCCTGCCGATGGTCTGATCGAAATGACTCAACGGGACCGGTGCGTCGGTTATTCGGTATCGCCTGGATGGGAACGGATGTCGGGCGGATCAGGGTGATGCCGTAGGCGACGACCCACACGACCCAGATTAGCCAGCCGACAAGGCCGAGGAGACCGACCGTACCGGGGTCGTCGATGGCCAGAGGGCTCAGCACGGCCGAGCCGAACTGGAGTGCGGCGGCAAGCAGGCCGATCCCGCTGTGCCAGCGGCGGATCAGGCCGGCGCGTCGGCCGCTGATGGACAGGCCGGTCATGGCCAGTGCCAGGAAGGTGCCGTTGAAGACGAACAGCGCGTTGTGTAGTGCCCAGAGCCCGGCGATCGTGCTGCTGTCCTGCGCGGTCGTTGACGCGAGCGCGAGCCGGGTGGCCATCACGCCGGTGAAGGTGATGTTCTGCATGATCACCCCGGCGAACCCGACCAGGGACCAGGCTGTGCCTTGCTCGAGGTCGGAACGCCACAGCACGGAGACCGCGCCGGCGCCGAACAGGGTGGCCAGCACCCAGGCGATCGGGGCGAGTGCTGACGCGAGGCCGACGGTGTTCTGTTGGGTGGTGAAAAACTGGACAACGTCGTTGGTCTCAGCGCCGGTGTGGGGCAGGCCGGCTGGCACCAGGAAGGCGTTGGTGGAGGCGATCAGGATGGCGAAGCCGAGTCCGGCGAGTCCGGCGATCCGCGAGAACGTCCAGGTGTTTCCGACGCCGAGTTTACGTGACATACATTCAATATAAGGCTCGAAAACTGAAGGAGGCAAGCCATTGACCGCCGAGACAGGCAGGCGGAGGTACGAATCACTGCGCCGGGTGGCGCAAGCGGCAGAGACGAGGGGTGAGATCGCCAGCGCCGCTCGTCGACTGTTCTTCTCCCGCGGCTGGGCGGCGACCACGGTACGTGACGTGGCACGGGAGGCGGGGGTCTCGGTGCCCACCGTCTACGCGGTGTACGGGAACAAGACCGGGCTGATCCAGGCCCTGGCCGACGCAGCAGACATCGCCGCAAATCCATCGCAGTCGCTCGCCGAACTGGAAGGGGCCGAGAACGATCCGGTGCGGCAGCTCGCGGCGATGGCCGGCTACGACCGGCGGCTCTTCGAGCGTGCCGGTGACATCATCGCGCTCGTACGCGAGGCGGGCCGCACCGAGCCTGCGCTGGCGAGCGTCTACCGCGACGGCCGTCAGCGGGGGGACGAGACCAGGATCCAGGTGTTCTCGTCGTGGCCGGGCGGCGTTCTCCGGCAAGGACTAGACATACGGTCGGCCGTCGATATCTATGCGGCGATCTGCAACATCGACGTCTACACCACACTGACCGGCGAACGCGGCTGGCAACCCGATCAAGTCGAGCGCTGGTGGACCGAGGCCCTGGCCCGCGAACTCCTGACCTGAAGTGTCATGAGGCGCCTCATGACGGGCCGTCCTGGTACGGAAGATTACGAGGTAGACGACGACCACGAAGACCACGCCACCTCGTCCCACGGGCACCGCATCCAAAGCCAGGCGGGTACTGGCCGCGACTGACCGTCGGCAAGCCAATCGCATTTGATCCGGTATCCGCTTCTGTAATCCCCTACACCACAACGGATCCTGTCAACTCACTTCACGTGGTCAACGGGTAACCCAACACTCTCTCAGCCGACCGTGGCGACCGAGAGAGCGACGAGCAGGAAGGCCGCGAGATAGGCCCACGAACGGTATCCCTGAAACCACTCCCAGCGGTTACGGCGCTCTTGCCAGCGCTCCGGAGGGAAATCCTTGTCCCAGCGCAGTGTGGACAGGTTGATCGGCACGTTCACGACCACGGTCGTGACGATGCCCGTGGCCCAGGTCGCGGCCGCAACCCAACGCAACACCTCGGGCAACCCCGCCCCATCAGGGCGGGCCGCGTAGCTGATAGCCAGCACGAGCGAAGCCGTCATCAGCACCGGCATCACAATCCCGAAGGTACGCAGCAGACCCTGTTCGACCAGGATGTGGTCACGCGGCGCCAGACGCTTGACCACCGGATGCACAAAAGCATAGGAGCCGAACTCGGCGCACGCCGTGAACCCCAGCACCGCGACGGTGGCGAACATCAGCACGTCCATACCCGGTCCCCTCATCGTGCCGGACTGCACAGTGTCACGCCCCATCGGCGAGCTGTGCCGCAGCATCCGCGACGTGACACCGCACATGAGAAAGCACGGCTGGAGCCGATCGCCGCGATCGCCGGCGCTCACGCCGAGGTGGCCGATCGGCAGCGCATCGCAAAGATTATTGATTGATTGATAACATGTCAACCATGGGCCAGAAACGAATCTCCTCGTCCCAGCGACGCGCTTCCGTGCTCGCTGCGGCGATCCGGATCTTCGGTAGCAAGGGCTTCGCCGCAACCACCACGGCAGACATCGCCCGCGAGGCCGCCGTGAGCCAGCCCTACGTGGTGTCCCTGTTCGGCAGCAAAGACGCGCTCATCCGAGCCGCGATCGAGCACGCGCTCGACAGAGTGGTCGAGGTGTTCGAGCAGACGATCGACGACGACGCACCTGGCGACCTCGCACCGCGTATCGGTGTCGCCTACCTTCAACTGTTCAAGGAGCAGGGATTGCAACTCTGCCTCGCGCACGCCTTCACCGCCGGCACCGATCCGGAGATCGGGCCACTCGCCAGAGACGGCTTCCTCCGCGTCTACCGAGTGCTCGTCAACCGCGGCGATCTCACACCCGAACAAGCCAGTCAGACCCTCGCCGCCGGCATGATGGCCAACGTCATCCTCGGCTTACGTCTGGCCGACGACTATGACCGTGAACCCGTAATACGCGAACTCCTCTCGGCGACCTACCCGAGCAATGTCGAGCTCCTCAGGACCGTCACCGGTGCCTACGATGGCGTCGCCCCTCTACAAGGTGAGGCCGGCGTTTGATCCGCTGGTGGGTCAGGTCAACGACGGGACGGTCGGATCGTTGGGCTGCAACTGCAGCGCCCGATGGGGCGCCGACCGTTGTAGTGACGCGAATGTTCATTGAGCGTCCTCACCCGGCCTGCCAAACCACGCATCCTTCACCGAACGGGTGCTTCCCGACAACAGATGATCTGAGTCTCGACAACCCCAATCATCCCTGCCGGCAAGCCATCCGTTCCTCTCGTCTGGCGATGTTGCAGCGCATCCGACCATCCCGGCGTCCGGCGCTCACGCTGATCGAGTATCCGGATCTGCCACGATCCCGGTGCTGCCATCTCACGTCCACCAGTTACTCATTGTTGGCGGACGTGGGTGGCCGATCCGCCGCCGTCGTGCCGTCCCCAGCGCCTGGCCGGCGGAACCTCTGCACATCTCGCGTATCTGCCTCTGCATGAAGTTGGCTCCGGCAAGATTTTCGTAGCCGGAGATCGCCATGGCGTCCTGACCCGGTGACGGGCTCAGACTTCCTTATTGTCGACCCAGCGACAAAACGGGTCCGTGGTGTCCTCGTCGCCCATCTCGGCGGGCTCCGCCACGATCTCCAGCCCGGTCGCCGGGGCGGTGACACCGAAGGTGCGGTGCAGCCAGTCCCGGTAGGGCGCATTGACGATCTCGTGGTCGGCGTCCCACGGCTCGGGCGGCGCGCTGAACTCCTCGTTCCAGCAGATCTCCCGGTAACCGATCGCCAGCAGCCGCAGAAAGTCGACCGCATCGCCGGCGAGCACACACGTCATCATCGAACCGCTGCCCGAACCGAGATGAACGATCCTCACCTGTCCCCGACCGTCGCGCCACAGCGCGGCCATCGAACCCTCGCCACCGGTCTGCGCGAACGGCCACAACCGTGCGGCCGCATCCAGGACCGACTCGTCGAACCAGGACCGTGCGTACGACAGAGTCTGCTCGGCGGTGTAGCCACGCAACTCGATCGAGGTGCCCACCCAGCCGTTGTCGCTCAACGAGCCGTACAGATCCCCGTCGTGCCCTTTCACCACGAAACCCTGCTCGTCGACCCAGGCGAAGAGCAGGCGCAGCGGCTCCGGCAGGTCGAATCCGTCCGGCACCCGGGCCAGCGTCGTCTTGAGGAAGTCACCCACGCCCGGCAGCGTACGAGATCACCTCGCCCTCCCACAGTCCCAGCCGCACTGCACGGTCGCCGACGTGCAGGGTGCCGTCGACCAGCTGGCCGACCTCGTCGTGCTCCGGGTTCCAACCGCTCAGCACTCCCGCGATCACCAAGGCGAAGGGCTCCTCGCCGGAGGCGTCCCGCCCGACCCAGCGGCCACCGTCGTAGTCGTAGTCGTAGATTTGATGCCGTTATCGACCAGATAGAAGATCGCGTCGATGATCGCCCGACGGTGGTGTTTTTCCGGGCGTCCGCCGCCGGGGCGACGGCAGGCTGGGGCGCTGAGCAGGGGTTCGAGGATCTCCCATTCGGCGTCGGTGGTGTCGGAAGGGTAGCGGCGCCGGCGGGTTGTGCAGCCACATGCACAGACGGCATGGGGCCGCTGGCTGGCGGCAGGCCGGGCAGGGTTCAATGTCAAGGCGGGCTCTTGGGGCAGCAGGGTGTAGGAACCGTCTGCTTACCAAGAGCCCGTCTTTTATGGACGGCCGCCACGCCGACCGTCGCTCACGTACCACAAGTCCCGCCAGGCAGATCAGAAACAGGCTCTATAGGGCTCACTCCGGCGGCGGGGGAGGGGTGAGCCAGTCGAGGGGTTGTCCGCTGAGGGCGGCGTCGGCGAGGCGGTGGGCGCTGGCGGTCTTGAGTGCCGCTCGTGAACTGTCGATCCAGCGCTGGACGTTGTCGATGCCCTGGTGGCGGTATTCGACCGCTTGGACGAGGCATTCCAGCTTGTCAGCGTCGCGAGCGACGACGGCTTCCAGCGTCTCGCCGGCTTCGTATTCGGCGACGGCGGCGGTGATGACGCCAGCGACTGCGGGTGGGCAGGTGGCGACCTGGTCGGCGGTGACGGCGGTGTTGGGTACGGCGGTGAGGTAGCGCTTGGCGATGTGCGGGATGTCGGTGATCCGGGTTTCCTGGGTGTCGTGCAGCACGCAGAGCATCGATACCCGGGCCGGGTCGGCGCCTTCCATGGCGGCGAGCATCATCCCAATGAGCGCGGTCCGGAAGGAGTGTTCGGCGATGGACTCGGGGTGCTTGACGCCGGCGAACCACCAGCCGGTACGGGCGGCACGTTTGAGGACGCCGGCTTCGAAGATGAAGCGCATCGCTCCGGCGGCGTCGTGGTCGTCGCTCATCTGCCCGTCCCTGTGCCGGTGAGTCCGTCCGCCCGCAGGCTGTAGACGATTGAGGTTAGTTCCTGCCGCGACTGCGCCGAGATCCGGTCACTGTCCAGGAGCGGGACACTGCGGTCGAGGAGTGACCGAGTCGCGGCGGGGTTGTCGAGAGCGAGACCGCGTCGTGCGGCCAGCAGAGCCCAGACGTTGTGGATGTTGAGGTCGACGAAGGGGTGTCCTGGGTCCAGGCGCTGGACCAGGTGCCGAAGAAGGATCGAGCCGTGCCAGTCCGCGAGCGTCCCGGGCATGAAGGAGTCGTCGCCGTGGCGGTAAGGGATCTCGCCCACCCAGTAGGCCGAGTAGTTGAGGGCTGCTCGCTCGCAGGCGTCGTCCGGGTGTGCGTGGGCGATGAAGTCCCGCAAAGGTTCTGGGTCGCCCTGGTTGGCGAGGGACGTGACGACGGAGCGGGCGTCCGGCCACAGCGTTGACCAGGTGTGGAAGGTGGTCGTCCGGCCGGCGCGGGTTCTGCTCCGGGTGAGCCATCCTGCCGCCGCCTTGGTGGTGTCCATGCCGGCGAGGAAGCAGGCTTGCCGGTGCAGCAGTACGTACGGATCCCGTCCGGCGGCTGCGCGTTCGGCGAGCACGTGAAGGTGAGCGAAGAACGTGCGTTGCTCGTCGACGGCCAGGGTCGGCCCGGACGCGACCGGACCTCGCCGCGGGTGGGGGATGGGTAGCCCTCTGGCGAAGGTGGGTGTCTGTCCGAGGACGGCCCAGAGGATCAGGTCGGTCAGGCGGTGGGTGAGTACGGACCAGCCCAGCGGCTGCTCGGCGATGTCACAGCGGTCCACCTGTTCGTCGAGGACTGCGGCGAGGATGAAGTCTGCCTCGGCAGCGTCGTCGAGTGCGGCGAGCAGGACTGCGTTCGCGCCGAGCCGTCTGAGCCGGTGCCGGACGGAGACCGCGTGCCCGAGCGGCACCGCGGTGAATGGCCGCCGCCCGGATTCCCAGCTCTGCACGGTCACGCGGTCGACGCCCAGGCCTACGGCGAGCTGCTCCTGCGTCAGCGGGATGGACTCCCGGATCAGCTTGAACAGGTAGCCGGTCACCCCGCCGCGCTGTAGTGCCGATCGTTCGCGACCTGCCATCCGTCATCCCTACATTGACCGGTGGTCGACGTTCCCGCCGTGAAACCAACGCTGCGGAAGGGCATTTGGCCTGCTCACTCGTACTACGGGTGAGTCCAACCGCCGTCCCCGTGATCGTAGCGTCGCAGTTACCGAACGTTCCAGATCCGGTCCCGTGGTTCGGGTGTCGGTCATGGAGCGCTGCCCGGCGGAGGGAGGCAGTGATGCGGGACAGAACACCACCGTGGCGACGAGTGTCCTACGACCAGTACCTGATCGCCGTCGCGATGACCCTGGCGCGGCGACACCGCCCGGCATGGTCGTGGCGCAAGTGGGCGTGGGTCTGTCGCTGTGGAGTCGACCTGCCCTGCCGTAACCGACACCGCATCCCGATGAACCGGAAGCACTGGCCCGCCCAGGAGGAGCAATGAGCAACGAGGCGGAGCGGACCCTGGTCGCACATCTGCCAGGGACGGACGGCCTGTGCACCGGTTGTCGGGCGTGGTGGTCGCGGCTCACGCCGTACCCGTGCTGGCAGGTGAACTGGGCGACCAGCCGGCAGGCGCGGTCGCTGACGGCGGCGCTGCTCGGGGGCCGCGCATGACCACGCACGGCCCGGTGTTGCCGATCTGGAGCTGCGGCGGCGGCGACGCGCCCTGGCCCTGCCGTACCCGACAGCGCGAGCTGCGCGCGGAGTTCGACGGCGCTCCGATCTCCCTGGCTCTCTACCTGGGGGCTCAACTGGTCCGCGCCTCCGAAGACCTGACCTGGGTGCCGGCGGGGGCGCTGCACCAGCGCTTCCTCGGCTGGCTGCGATGAGCATCCTGCGGCCCGGGGACGAGAAGTTCCATTACAGCGACGGCTCCCACAAGTGGATCCCGCCGGAGCCGGACTACGACCAGGAGGTCTGGAACGAACAGGTCGGCCAGCACAAGCAGGGCCACCTGAGGAACGAGCGCCCGAAGGTGCGTATCCAGCGCCTCGTCTGATGCCAGCAGTACAGCAGCGAAGTACAGCAACCGTGCCAGCCGAACCGGGCCGAGACGGGCGCCAGCAGGCCGTTTGACCTCGCATCAAGCCCGATCCGACCCGCTCGCCGAGAGTTCACACCGAAGAGGTCACTGGTTCGATTCCAGGATGGCCCACCATGAATATGGCAAGCTCAAGGCCACTCAATTGAGGGGCCTTGACTCGTCTGTGAAGGTCACTCGTTGCCCGGAGGCAGCGAAAAGGCAGCGAAGGATTTCTACACCCGGCGCTCGCGCTCAGCCGTCGAGTGGGTGTAGCGGTTCAACGTCGTGGACGTCTGCTCGTGCCCCATCACCTTGGCCACGTCGTTGATCGGTACACCGTCGGAGACCAGCCACATCCCGGGCGGCCGACCCCGGTTCAACGGCCGCACCTCCTCACACCACCAGCGGCGTCATCGGCCGAGCCTCACTTGGTACCGCCGAGAAGGGCAAAGCCGCTCCTGAAAAGCCTCACCCGATCGTTCGGCGAGCATCAGCGAAGCCGGCATCGGACCGGGCCGGCCGGACTGCCGGCGTGTGATCCGGCAACTGATGCGCGACACGGCTCCGCCACGTGATTCGCGACAGCGCCACGAACCTGCGGGCACATCAGTGCGTCGGGACGTGCGGATCTGGCCGATGTGAGCGAGCGGCCATGCGACCGGGCCGGCGTGACGCGGTCAACCGCGCAGTCGCACGCAATAAAACGGTGACGTCGGTGGCCAGCTCCGCGACACTGGCCGACGTGGAAGAGGTCGAGGTCGTCGTCGCCCATTCCGAGCGCGCGACCGTGCGCGTCGGCGACGTGTTCCTGAAAATCGACGCTGATCAGACTCGCACCGATGTCGAGGTCGAGGCGATGGCTATGGCGCCGATCCCTACCCCGAAGATCCTGTGGCGGAAGCCGCCCGTGCTCGCTCTCGCCGCCCTCCCCGGGACAGCACTCGGCCGCCTCGGCGAGCCGTCGACCGCATCTTCGGCGGCGTGGGCCGCGGCCGGTGCCGCCGCACGGATGCTGCACGACGCGCCGTTGCCGCCATGGCCCGGTCGCCGCCTCGACGAGTTGGCGTCGCGCCTCGACGGTGAATGCGAGTGGCTCGTCACGAACGGCCTTCCCGCTGACCTGGTCACGCGCAACCGCCGGGTTGCCGAGGCTGCGCTTCGGCCGTGGATTCCGGTGTTCATGCACGGCGACCTGCAGATCGCCCATGTGTTCGTCGACGACGACGAGATCACCGGCGTGGTCGACTGGTCCGAAGCGGGCCAGGGCGATGCCCTGTACGACCTCGCCAGCTTGACGCTCGGACACGAGGAGCACCTCTGCGACGTCGTCGCCGGCTATGGCACCGACGTCGACCTGGACGTCATCCGCGCGTGGTGGTCACTGCGAAGCCTGTTGGCGATCCGCTGGCTGCTAGAACACGGCTTCGACCCGGCCGCGCCGGGCTGCGAGGTCGACGTGCTGAAATCCCAGATGTGAGGCCGCACGAGCCCGCCTGCCACGAGTGCCGTACGTGATCTGCGTGTTGCGGTGCCGTTCGATCAAAGCCGATGAGCGGGCACGTCGTCCGCCCGCCGCCGAGAAAGCCCGTTGCGAGTGGCCGGCATCAGATGTCTGGTTGATCGGCCACCGATCCCTGGAGAGAACATGACGCGCACGTCGCTGCCCACGCCCACGCTGCCCACTGCTCCCTTCGGCTGCGTCCCTTCGACGACGCGGATGCGGACGACCTCTTCGCGCTGCACAGCAGCGCCTACGTGCTGCGCTACTGGGACGCGCCGCCGTGGAGCGAACGCGTGCGCTCTGAGCAGTTCATTACGGCTTGCCGGCAGATGGCAGAGGGGGGCACCGGGGCGCGGTTGGCCGTGGATCGTGTCTCCGGCGGGGCGTTCATCGGCTGGTGCGGCCTGAACCGGTGGAATCCGGACTACCGCAGCGCATCGCTGGGCTACTGCTTCAACGATGCAGCGTGGGGCCACGGCTACGCGACGGAGGCCGCGCGCGCTTTGCCGCGGTGGGCATTCGACACGCTGGACCTGAATCGCGTCCAGGCTGAGACCGATACACGAAACGTGGCATCTGCCAGCGTGCTGGAGAAGCTCGGGTTCGTGCGTGAAGGGACGTTGCGGGAAGACTGCGTCGTGAACGGCGAGGTCTCTGACTCGTGGGTCTACGGGCTGATCAGGCGAGAATGGCGGCCGTCGTCCGAGCCGGTGCCCGCCCGCTGAGTCCTTGTTCCCTCGCCCGACGTGGCCCGGCATCCGGGTGCTTCACGCCGTAGACGACGGCGACGGCCGGCGGACAGTTGCCCGAGGTCGCGCACGCACGAACACCGTCGGACGAAGTGCCCAGAACCTGCGGCCCACAGAGGGCGGGTCGATGGCCGACGGGTTGGCGGGAGTGAGCTTGTTGCTGTCTGGCACTAGGTGGGATCTGCCGTTGAAGATGACCGCACGGGCGTTCGTTGGCAGCGACCGAACGGCCGGTCGTGAGGGTGGCAGAGATGTGGTTGGGTATTCCATATGAATGGCGCCGGCTGGGTTTCGCTAGTAAGCTCGTCAGCCTCCCTGCTGATTTCTCTCGCCGCATTGGCTTTTACAGGGTTCTCCTTTCGGGATAGGCGACGGCAGGATCGCCGAGATCTGTTCCTCAAAGTTCACGAGCGGTTGCTCGACCCTGATCTGCAGCGCGGGCGCAGACTTCTCTTTTCTCATGCTCAGACCGTTGAGGCGGTCATTGAGCTGCGAGATCAGCACCTGGAAGAGTTCGACTTGATCAACCGCTCACTTGCCATGTTTGACGTCGCCGGGATGTATGCGGCAAAGAATTACATAGATGGGCGCGACTTCCTTGCTGAGTGGGGTCTTTCCTATGGGCGATGCTGGATCGCTGCCGACGCCTTTTTGCAAGTCAGATTCGGCAGTGTTCCTGGCGGAGACGCAAGGGGGTGGCCCCACTTTCGGAGACTGGGTCCAGTGGCTGCAGGTGCCCTGGACCCGATTCCCGCGCCAAGGCCGTCTGACCTGGGCAGCCAGGCGAGCCCCGCGGAATGAAACAGGCTCGAGCGAGAGCGGACGTCCATGGACCCTGATGGACTGTTCAGCCGATTCAACGCCGGTGCTCGCGCAGCTCATCGACAACAGATCATTTTTCGGGACGAACGGGTCGCCGTGTCCGATGAGCCGGCGCGCGTGCTCCCGACGATGCCGTTCGGCGTCTTCGCCGAGATCGAGCGTGGCCCAGGGCCGTGGCTGTCGACAGCAACGGTGACGGCGACCGGGGCCGCTCGCCGCCGACGTGAGCTGGCACCAGATGGCGGCGGACGACAGCCTGATACCGGCGGTGGGATTGGCGTTGCGGGCTGCCCGGGCGAGGGAACTGGTGACCGCGGTTGCTCGTCCAATCACCTCAGGTCCGGGCCGCTCAACCGCCCGGCGGGCGTTGGAACGGGAGAGAAGATGAGCGGGAGCAGAAACCTGATAGCTGTCGCGGCGGTCGGGATATTGCTTGGGGGCTGCGGCGGGCAGGTCGGGTCGGAGACAGCGGCTCCGGGTGGGGCCCAGGCCGCCGCTTCGGGACCCGCACCGGCTGTGTCGCCGCAGACCGATCCTGTCGCGCTGATCGGTTCCTGGAAGGTGGCGGAGGTCGACGAGGGCGCGGGTGACATTCTGCAGCTCACACCGGACAGGCACGACGGTCTGCTGTTGTTCGACCGCTGCGGCGTGGTGATGGGGACGTGGCGGGCCAATGTCAACGGCCTGTTCGTCGCCGGCGCCTCCGGACGATCAGTTTCCGACAACGACGCCCGGGAGTGTCGCCCCGGTCCTGAGCTCATGACTCCGGCCTGGCTGCGTCGGGCCAGCGCCTTCCGGGTGGAGGGCGACAGCCGCGTTCTGCTTGACGTCCAGGGCGGGCACGTGGCCCGGCTGCTGCCCGGCGCGAAGCCCACCCCCGGGCCGAACCTGTTGCCGTCTCCGGCGGAGTTGCCCGTGGTCACCGACGAGGTCCGGCGTGCGTTCGCGCCGGCCGCCGCGCTGCCGGAGGCTCTGACGCCGGCGAGCCGTGACACCCTGCTCGGTCGATGGGTGCCGGTTGATGCTCGGCCGGGCAGGTTCAGGTCCGGGGGGCCGTACGTGGAGCTGCGCGACGACGGCGGATGGCGCGGTTCCGACGGCTGCAACGGTGAGGGAGGGCGATGGGTCGCCGGACCGGCAGGTGACTTCCTCGCCACCAGCGGACCCACCACGCTAATGGGCTGTGACAACGTTTCGGTGGGTGTCTGGCTCTCCAAGGCGTGGCGGGCAGGGCTGGACGGCGAAGTGCTCGTGCTCCTCGACGCCCAGGGCGGGGAGACGGGCCGGCTGCGGCGCGACAGTTGAGGCGGCCGGGTTCTGTCTGCGGTACTGTCCGCGCTGACGCTACGGACGTCAACGACCCGGTGCCGTCTGGGAGATCGCAGGGTGCAGGGGTCAGTAGCTGACGGTGTCGCCGAGGCGAATGAGGGCATCCCGGGTCGCCCTGGTATCGACATCGTCGAGGTCGTCATCCCACGGCTCAAGGTTCCACTGATCGTTGAGTGGCGGCCGCATGCGCCACAACCTGGCCACGGGCGGGCCCGTGGAGACGACGAAAGGCCCCGCCCCTATGGTGGACCGATGGCGTCGATCAAGCAGTTCCAGGTCACCTTCGACTGCGCAGAGCCTGAGCGCGTCGCCCGTTTCTGGTGCGAGGTGTTGGGGTACGTCGTGCCGCCGCCACCGGAGGGGTTTGCCACCTGGGACGAGTTCAATCGCGCGCTGCCGCCTGAGCATCAGGGTTCGGCGTTCGCATGCAACGATCCCTCAGGTGTGGGCCCGCGGCTGTTCTTCCAGCGCGTTCCCGAAGGCAAGGTCGTCAAGAATCGGCTGCATCTTGACGTGCGGGTCGGCACCGGGCTCGTGGGTGAAGAGCGCCTGGCCGTACTTGAGGCCGAATGCGCACGACTGGTCGCGCTCGGCGCGGTACGCGTACGACTACTGCTTGCCGATGACGACAACGAGTCGTGCCTCGTGATGCAGGACATTGAGGGCAACGAGTTCTGTCTCGCCTGAGTGGCCGCGAACGTGCACCTCGTCGAGCATCAGGTGGGACGCAAGTGTCAGGCATCAGGCGCCTTGGCGATGGCGTCGCGGCCTGGGGTCCGGTGCGCAGGAGTCCATCCCCGTTGGGTTCGGGGATGGGCTCCTGCGCCGTGTGACGAATCAGTTCACGGTGCCGATGGAGACGGCGCCGCGGCCGACGACCGCGCCCTCCGTGGTCACGACGGCCAACTCGCCGAACAGCTCACGCCCGGCGCCCGGGGCGGACTGGGCGGTCACCGTACCGGTGAGGGTGGCCGTGGCGCCGTTGGGTAGGGCGAGCGCGGTGCTCGGGGTGGCCAGGGTGCCCAGCGACGGGGCCGAGAACGAGTCCCGGTAGTCGTAGGCGGTGCTGGTTCCCGGCCCGTCCACGGCATATCCGTCGACGACGACCCGGTACATGCCCGCCGGTGGGTTCGCGATGGTGACGGCTTCTTCGGAGTCACCGTCGGCGGCCTGGCCGACCTGGACATCGCCGCGGAACACCGTCAGGTCCAGATCCGCGCCCAGGTTGGCGGTGTTGCCGATTCGTGCCGTGAAGAGGGTGGCGCCTTCCGGAACGTCCACCAGGTACTCCTGCTGGGCACCCTCGGCGATGGTCGGCCGCTCGGCGTGCACGCTCGACGGCGGACCACCCTGACCGGTCACCGCGACCGGGCCGAAGGTGTTGGTCAGCGTCCAGTTCGCCGAGGTCGGCTCACCGGCGCTGACCGACGGCAGCTCGATCACGGACGGCTCGACCTGCACGCCCTGCACCCGCGCCCGAAGCTGGAACGGGTTGTTCAGCGCCGGCGAGGTCCGCCGCGACTCCACCTCGATCTCCCATACCCCAGCGATCGGGTTCTGGTAGTCCCGCTCCTGCGGCTTGCAGGCCGCGGCGTTGGAGAAGTTGGTGTAGCAGGCGGTACTTGCCGTGCTGTCCACCGGCACGCCGTACGGGTTGGAGCCAGTGGTGACGACGGCATCGCAGTCCTCTCAACATATATGAAAACGATTGTCATTATAGACACCCGGAGTGCGTGGACATGCGGAGGGGTCCGGGCCGTACGGGCCCCCGGCCGCAACTCCTCACCCGCTCTGGGCTGTTCGACCCGCCCTGGAGTCGATCCCTACGCAGGCTGTGAATGTCCACACCACACGGTGCGCGTGAAGCCAACGACGCCTCCAGTGGCTCTACCCGCGGTGGTGCCGGCCGCCGCTCTCCCCGCCGCGCCCGCGTGCCGATCGCGGACCCCGATGTGGATCCACCCGGTCGGCTGATGTAGAAATGAAAACGGTTGTCGTTACAGTCAGGCCGTGATGAGAAGGAGTCCGTGTGTCCAGACGATGTGAGGTCACCGGTGCGAAGCCGAGCTTCGGCAACGCCGTGTCCCACTCCCACCGGCGCACTCGCCGCCGGTGGAACCCGAACCTGCAGAACCACCGCTACTGGCTACCGTCCGAGCGTCGGTGGGTCCGTCTCACCCTCACTGCCAGGGCGTTGAAGACCGTGGACCGCAAAGGCGTCGAAAAGATCGTCGCAGAGCTGCGAGTCAGGGGCGTGAAGATCTGATGGCCCGGCAGACCGACATCCGACCGGTGGTCAAGCTGCGCAGCACCGCCGGCACCGGCTACACGTACGTGACGCGCAAGAACCGCCGCACCAACCCGGACCGGCTGGTGCTGCGCAAGTACGACCCGATGGTCCGCCGGCACGTCGACTTCCGCGAAGAACGCTGACATGGCGAAGAAGAGCCTCGGTAAGCGGCAGGCCCGCCGAGAGACCCTCGTCGCACGGCATGCCGACCAACGTGCGGAGCTGAAGCGGACCATCGCCCACCCGGACACTGATCCGCCGGTACGGGCGGACGCGGTCCGCCGGCTGGCGCGGATGCCGCGCCACTCCAGCCCGGTGCGGCTTCGCTCGCGGGACCAGATTGACGGACGGCCGCGGGGCGTACTCGCCCGCTTCGGGCTGTCCCGAGTGCGATTCCGCGAGCTGGCGCTGCGCGGCGAGTTGCCCGGCATCCAGCAAGGCCTCCTGGTGACCGCGGTCGGTCGACCGTCCCGCCAGGGTGGCCCTGGTCGCTCAGGTCGCTCACCGTCCGGTCGCCGACCGGACGGGTGGGTACCGAACGGCGCGCAGTGGGCGCGCCGTGGGCGTTCAGCGCCCAGGGCGGCTACACCCTGACGTTCCAGGCCGATGCGATTTCCGCCTCAACCCGGACGCCGCTGATCGCGTCTCACTCTGCATCCGCGCGCGAACGCGAGGCGGACGCGACCTGGAGGTGGCGTGAGTCGGCACGACGACGACGAACAGTTCCGGCTGTTCGTACAACGACAGTGGGGGCCGTTGCTCCGAACGGCCTACCTGCTGACAGGCGACCGGGGGACAGCCGAGGACCTGGCACAGTCGGCGTTGGAGAAGACCCATCGGCGCTGGGGCGGGTACTGCGCAGGGACGCGCCCGACGTCTACGTACGCCGGGTGATGGTCAACACGGCGATTTCCTGGCGGCGTCGGCGGCGGCCGCTGGAGGTGCCGCTGCTGACCTCCGACAACGGGCCGACGCCGGACGCGTACGCGCAGGTGGAGGAGCGGCAACTGCTTCCGCCGAGCAGGTTCAGAACCGGGGCGGCCCACCAGCGAGGCTCCGCTGGGCTCGATGCCGTCACCGTGGACGGCCTTGAACGCACTGTCCGGCCGTGCTGTTGTCAGTTGCCTTTCACGCGGAACTCGTTGCCGTCGGGATCGGCCAGCACGACGGCGCCGTCCTCACCGACCTCGAGCCGAGTGGCCCCGATGGAGACCAGCCGGTCGACCTCCGCCTGCTGGTCGCCACCGGTCGGGGCGAGGTCGAAACGCTGCCGGTTCCTTCCCTCTTTCGGGGCCACGGGCGGGCCGGCCCACGCGACCTTTGTGCCGCCGTGCGGTGACTGGATCGCGGTCTCCTGGTCCTGGTCCCACACCAGCGGCCAGCCCAGCGCCTCGCTCCAGAAGCGGCCGACCTCCTGGGTGCCTTCGCAGGTGAGTTCCCCGAGCAGGCCGCACCCGGCGAGGAAGGCGTTGCCCGGCTCGATCACGCAGAACTCGTTGCCCTCGGGATCCGCCAGGACGATGTGCCCCTCCTCGGGGCGCTGCCCGACGTCGAGGTGGCCGCCGCCGAGCCCCAGCGCCGTCGCCACCGTGTGCTGCTGGTCGGCGGGGCTGGCGCTGGTCAGGTGAAGGTGCATGCGGTTCGGCCCCACCTTCTTCGCGCGGCTCGGGACGAACTGGAGGCTGAGCTGGGTGTCATCGCCAGGCAGGAGTGCACCACCGGCGTCCTCGACGACCTTCCGGCCGAGCACTCCGGCCCAGAACTGCGCCAGGCGAGCCGGGTCGTGCGCATCGAAGGTCACCGTCAGCATTCGCGAGAGCATCACTGCACCGTAGACACGGGCCAACAGGACAACAAGGCGGTTTCGGCGGAGTCGATCAGTGCATTACCCGCGGCTGGCCGGATCCCGCCGCCTGCCGCCCGTCGGATGGCAAGGTGATGTGCATGAACAGGAAGCACGTCGACGATTGGCTCGCCGCCTACGAGCGGGTTTGGCGGACGCCGGGCACGGCCGAGCTGGTCACGCTCTTCACCGAGGATGCGAGCTACCAACAGGGGCCGTACTGGACGCCGGTCGTCGGCCTGCCGGCCATCGCCCAGATGTGGGAAGCGCAGCGCAGAGGTCCCGACGAGGTGTTCCAGATGACCAGGGAGATCGTGGCGGTCGACGGCGACACCGCGGTGTCGCGCCAAGAGGTCCGCTACGGCGACCCGGTCGACCAGGAGTACCGCGACCTGTGGATCATGCGATTCGCTCACGACGGACGTTGTCGGTCGTTCGAGGAGTGGCCGTTCTGGCCGGGACAGCAGCCGGCCAACCCTCCGGACGGATCGTGACCCGAGAAACTCGCATCGGAAGTTCTACGCCGTCCCTACCGGCCGGAACCGCCCGAGTCACGTCGCCGACACGGGCATCGACCTGCGGCAGCAAACGCGGCCCGGAACGCGAGGGCGTCGGCCGGACGTGGCGTCGCGGGAGCGGTGGGGGCAGGCGGATCGCCTGACCCCCACCGGTCGATCTGGCTCCGTTAGCCCAGGTACTTCTCCCACGGTCCGGTGATGGCCAGGGTGAGGCCGGGGTCCTGCATGTTGACGAAGAGCACCTCCCCGTCGGCGGTGAAGGTCGGCCCGCAGAACTCTGAGTCGTTGAGCTGGTTGCGGGCGATCGCGTACGTCGGGCCGCCCGGGACCGTGCTGAGCACGTGGGACGCGCCCGAGCCGTCCTCGGCGAGCACGAGGCTTCCCCACGGGGTGACAGTCACGTTGTCCGGGCCGTCGAAGGTGAGGTCGTTGTACCTGACCGGCGTCCCTTCCTCCGAGGCGGTCTGGTGCGGGAAGTACGTCACCAGCTCGATGGTCTGGGCCTTGTAGTTGTAGAACCAGACCATGCCGTCGTGCGGAGCCGCGTCCGCCGGCAGGTCACCGTCGTCCCAGGCGTAGGAGTTGACCACGTACACGCCCTCGTCGGTGCCCCACACGCCCTCGAACTTGCGTCCGCGGGTGACCTGGCCATCGGTGAACTGCTCGCGCACGGGCTTGTTGCCCGCGTCGCGGTCAGGCACCTCGATCCACCGCACGGGGAAGGGGCGGCCCAGCTGGGCGGAGGTCAGGTAGGCGACGTCCGGCAGCACCGAGCCGTCGTCCATGATGATCTGCATCGCGGCGAGGACGCCGGCGTTGGGTGCGAGGCGGGTGAGCACGTCGGGCCCCAGCTTGACGCCGCGTGGCGCCGTCCAGCGGTAGAAGAGGCCGTTGGGCCCGTCGGCGTCCTCGGAGAGATAGATGCTGGTGCGGTCCCTGTCGACCGCCAGGGCCTCGTGGGAGTAGCGGCCCAGGCACTTGATCGGCCTCGGGTCCGCGCTGCCGTCGGCCCAGACTTCGAAGACGTAACCGTGATCCTTCAGGAAGACGCCGGACCGACCGTCCTCCTCCCAATCGTCGCCGGCCCGGTCCTCGGTCTCCTCACAGGTGAGCCAGGTCCCCCACGGGGTCGGCCCGCCGGCGCAGTTGGAGACGGTGCCGGAGAGGGCGACGAACTCACCCAGGTTCCGGCCCGCACGGTCAGTTCTGATCACGGTGCAGCCACCGGCGTCGACGGCGCCCGAGTCGTAGACCGTGCCCTTGACGTGCGGTACGCCGAACTCGGCGCCCGGGTCGATCTCGTGGTTCTGGATCAGGTTGTAACGGCCGTGTCCGACGTCGTAGACGGCCATGCCGTCGTGGTCGGCCGGGGTCATACCCTGGCCGCGGTCGAGCCGGGTGACGCCTGTCCGGGTAACCACGGTGTAGCTGAAGCCCCTGGGCAGGGCCAGGATGCCGGCGGGGTCGTCCACGAGCGGCGGGAAGGGCACGTGGCCGGCCTTGACGGGCGAATGGGGCCGGCCCGGGCTGGCCTGCGCCAGGGACGGCAAGCCGCCGGCGATGGCAAGGCCCACGCCGGCGGCGGCGCCGCCAGCGAGGAAGGTACGACGAGAGGAAGGCACGTGGATCAGCTCCTGGTCAGGACAAGTGCGACGACGGACAGCCAACTCCCGCGGACAGACACCGACACGTCACCCGTGGGATCGATTGGTGACATCGGAGTGAAGAATCAGGGCTACTCACGCATCGTCAAGCCGGCGGCGTGCCACCTGCGG
Organism: Micromonospora sp. U21; assembly: GCF_018070045.1. Classification (GTDB taxonomy): domain Bacteria; phylum Actinomycetota; class Actinomycetes; order Mycobacteriales; family Micromonosporaceae; genus Micromonospora. The sequence continues at coordinate 348,890 of NZ_JAGPYK010000003.1, read as the reverse complement.
AAACACGGCGGCACGCAAAGCCGACCGTTTGCTGGTGCGGGCGGAGGGTAGTTGGGTGGTTATGACCAGGCCTGAGCAGAGTCAGCAGGAGAGAGCCCTCGAGACCGGCGAGGTGTATCAGGACGCCGAGGGTCGCCGAACGACGGACCCGGGTTCCGGGGCTGCGCACGCCGACAGTGAAGCCGACCGCAACGCGGAGCACCTGAAGCGGGGCGAGGTTGGGCCGCGCGTCCCGGAGGAGTAGCCGGTCCGGAGACAGCCTCGGGATGTGGGCGACACGTTCGGCTAGCCGGGTGGTGAGGGCGGCTCGGGTGAGCGCCCTCGAGCGCGCGCTGCGTCGGATGCGGCGATTCCGGCCAGGACGAGGGCAGGTCCCGTGGCGACCAGCAGCGGCGGCAGGAAGAACGCCGCCGGCGATGTCGCGGCGAGTGCGAGGACCCCGATCGGCCGGGAGCGGGAGACCCGACCGAACACCTCGTACTCGAACATGCCCCGACCGGCGAGGAACAGCGCGGGTCCGCCGAGGATGACGATGATCCAGGCCGGTGGGGTGTGTCCGAGCGGGTGCTCGATGACGAGCTCGTCGCCGACCGCGATGACGACGATGCCGGCGACCATGAGCAGGTGGGCGTACAGCGCCGGGATGACTGCGCGGAGTGGGTTGGGGGCGGCTGCGATGGCCTCCGCCAGCAGGCCACCGGCGCGATGGATGTAGATCCGCCACAGCAGCGCCGTGGTGGCGAACGCGATCACGACCGCGGCAATCCGGTCAGGCTGGAACCTGCCGCGGCTGAACGTCAGGCCGCTTACCAGGATGAGTTCGCCGAGCGCGATGATGAAGAACTGCCGGAAGCGTTCGGCTGCGTGCACGCCGTAGACCGCGAACTCGGATGTACGCGCGAACGCGCGGCCCAGGCGCGGTGTGGGCAAGCCGAGTGAGACTGACCCGTACTCCACGGCCACCGCCAGCGCCCACAGGACCGCACGGGCGGTGTCGTGCGTGAGAGCACCTGCGATCCACGGCACTGCGGACACACCGAACCAGAAGAGTTGCCGCGCGAAGACGCGCTGCCCCTTGTGGCCCCGCAGCAGGAGCACCCCACCGGCGTTGCGGCCGACCTGAGTGGCGACGTACAAGCCTGCGAAGACCAGGCCCTGCTCGCCGAACGCCTCCGGCGCTGCGGCAGCCATCAGCAGGGTGCTGAACATGGTCGCGATCACCAGCAGCTGTATCAGCGGCTGCTGCGGGTCCAACCTGTCGGTGAACCTGGCCGTGTTGGCCCAGATCGCACACAGAGCGAGGAGCAACACCAGCGTCTGGAAGGCGCTGCTCCAGCTCAGATCCTCCAACAGTTCCTGCGAGAGCCGTGCGAGCACGAAGACGAACACCAGGTCGAAGAACAGTTCCAGGTACGTGGCTCGTGGTTCCTCGGGTCGTCGCAGGAGTCCGGCTGCCCCACTCGTCATCCGCTCGCCCGTTTCTGCGGCTCTGTCCAGCTTTCGGTAGTTCGTACCACAGACCAGCGCCGTCAGATGCGGATGCGCCAGGGTGAGCCCAGGTTCGAGTACTCCGCTCATCCGACGGACATCGCGAGTCAGGTTACGACGCTGTCGCGTACGGACAACGTCAAAAGCGCGCCCACGGTGTGAGGCGCGCTGCAGATTGATGTAGGGCGTCTCCTAGGTATCGCGCTGGCGGCGCACCATCTCGCTGATCCAGATGGGCGCAAACGGAGACGTGCAGCCCGGGGGAGTCGGGTAGTCCTTGAGCACCTCCAGGTGCTCACCGATGCCGATCGCGCGGGCGCGATGCTCGGCGTGCTCGATCCCGATCTGAGCCAGACAGTGGTTCATCGCCCACTGGAGGCGAGCCGGAGCGTCCTTCATCTCCGCCTCGATGACGTCGAGCAGCTCTGGAAGGTCGAGGCCCTCGGGCTTCTTCGCCACACGTTCGGTGGTCAGCGCCCAGCCGGCACTCGCGACCACTGGATTCGGATCGGCGGACCAGGCCAGTCGTAGCTCTTCGGAGTGCGGGTTCTTCTTCACCACGTAGTTCACGAGCCAGTCGTGCACCTTGGGCGTGCGCGCCTCGCGCAACATGGCGTCCAACTCGTCACGCTCGAACGCCTTGGGTCGGCAGATCAGGATCGCCAGCAGTCTCGCCGCGTTGTCATCCGTCGCCCAGAGCCGGCATGCGAGTTCCTGCTGCGTCTTCAGGCGCTTCGCGAGCGCGCGCAGCTTGCCGAGGTTCACACCGTGATCGTCACCGTGTTTCTCGTTCACCTTGCGTGCCTTCGGGTCCTCGAGCTCGGCCAGCTCGGCCATCACCTCGGCCACCATCGTCTCGGTCAGCGTCGTCCCGGCCACCTCAGCCTCCTGTCCATCGCGCGAGATACAGCCTACGACGCAAGTCGGCCACCTGTCGTACACGCCGATTCGGCGGCAGCCCGCGACACGAGATCCCCGTCTCAACACGAGCAGGACCGCTCGGTCGTGCAGGACGCCAAGGAAGCCGCGCCCCAACGGTGCAGGATCAACTGCACCGTTGGGGCGAAGCCGTGCGCAAGGGCCGTTCCAGCCGCCGAGCCAACGCCGAAGCGCCTCCGAACCGCCGGTTTGTTGACCCTGCCCAGCGTTGCTCTGGGTCGGAAGCTACGAACAGCCTCCTCGGTCGGTCGTCGGTCAAGGCAGGATCTGCACGTACCCGTCGGCCCCGTGCACGCGAATCCGCTGCCCGTCCCGGATCAGTTTGGTCGCATGCTCCACACCGACGACGGCGGGCAGGCCGTACTCCCGGGCGACCACCGCCCCGTGGGTCATGAGGCCGCCCACCTCCGTCACCAACCCCTCGATCGCGACGAACAGGGGTGACCAGCTCGGATCGGTGTAGGCGGTGACCAGGATGTCGCCTGGTTCGAGATCGGCCTCGGCCATGTCCAGGATGACGCGAGCTCGCCCCTCGACGATCCCGTTGGAAACCGGGAGGCCGACCAGCGCACCGGTCGGCACATCGTCGCGTCGGTACGCCCCGGCGATGCCCTCACCTTCCGACGTGAGCACCCGGGGCGGTGTGAGCGATTGATACGACCTGAACGCGTCCTTCCGCCGGTGGATGAGCTGTTCATCGGCCTGGTTCGTGCGCACGACGTCGTGAAGTTCCTGGAACGTGAGGTAGAAGATGTCTTCCTTCTCACGAAGCACGTTGGCCTGCACGAGGCGCTCGGCCTCTTCCAGCAGTGCCTGCTTGTAGACGAAGTAGCGGCTGACAATGGCGTACTTCGGGTACTCCCGATAGCCGATGAAGGTTCGGACTCGGTCGATCATCCGCTTGGCTTGTTCGGCTTTCCGCTCCCCGTCCGGCAGGGCCCGCAGCTGCTCCAGGACGTCTCGTTCCTTCTTCTCCGCCTCCTGGCGTCCTTGCTCGAAGCGCCGATTGCGAGCGCCCGGCTCGAAGTTCCTGATGTTGTCGAGGATGACGGGCACGAGAGTGGTGGGGCGTTCGCTCCAGCGCGGCCTCGTGATGTCGATCTCGCCGACGCAGCGCACGCCGTACCGGTCGAGGTAGGCCTCGATGGCGTCGCGCGCTTCGGCCCCGCCCGCGAGCTTCGGCAGCTCGTCAAGGAAGCCGTCGTCCTCGACGCCCTGCAGGAAGGCCACCACCTCCGGATGCGGGCGGATGACGTCGGCGACGTCCAGGAGCGCCAGCCCCATCTCCGACGTGACGTTGTTGGGCGCGGACAACGTGAGCGTGTCGGCCGCGTTCTTCTCGCCAAGCCAGGCCTGCAGCTGCTCGTTGAGCCACCAGGTGGCCTCCATCCCCGCCATGATCGCCTGCATGCTCTGCGGATCGCCCAGGAGCCGCTTGTGCTCCTGGAAGGCCTCCAGCAGGAAGTCGAACAGCGCCGGTCCGGTCTTCGTCCGGATGTCGCGCCGCAGGGCGGCGATGGAAGCTCGGCTGCGCTCGATCAGCTCCGTGACGATGGCCGGATCGGTCTCGATCGGGGCGGACGCCCCGCTGACCGGCGGCGTGCCGGGGCCAGCCCCCGGAAGCGTCGGGACGAAGTCGGCGCGGTCGAGGACGGTCTCCAGCGCGTCCCTGATCAGCGGATCGCCCCTCCCCACCAACTCCAGGAGGCCGGCGCGGCTCGCGGGCGAGGCCAGGCGCTGGGTGACGTCGACGAACAGCCTCCCGCCGGCCTCGTGCATCGGCGCCATGGCCGTCAGCTGCCACATGGAGAAGCCCAGTGGCTTCATGGGGTCGGTCATCATCTGCTGATGACCAACGGAGACGTAGACGTGGTTCTCCCGGTCGCCGGCCGCGGGGATGGGGAACAGCGTGGTGATCGGTCGGCTCTGGACGATGTGGAAGTCATCGTCGACCAGGCACCATTCGATGTCCTGGGGGTGGCCGAAGTGTGCTTCGATCCGCCGCCCGAGCTGCACGAGCCGCACAACCTGTGCATCCGTCAGCGCCGGCTGCTCCTGCCGCTCCGAATCGATCGCCTGTTCCTTCGTCCCGCCGGTCGGCAGGGCGTGGATGGCAAGCCGCTTGGTGGCCACCGCCTTGTCGACGATCTCACCGTCCCGCACCTTGTAGGCGTCCGCGTTCACCAGCCCGGAGACCAGAGCTTCGCCGAGACCGAAGCTGGCCTCCACGGAGGCGACCTTCCGGTTGCCTGTGACGGGGTCGGCCGTGAACAGGACGCCGGCCGCCTGCGGGAAGGCCATCTTCTGCACGACAACGGCCATGTGGACCGTGCGGTGGTCGATGCCGTTCCGCTGACGGTAGGTCACGGCCCGCTCGGTGAAGAGTGAGGCCCAGCACCGGCTGACGTGCTGAAGGATCGCTGCCAGCCCCATGACGTTCAGGTACGTGTCCTGCTGGCCTGCGAAGGAGGCCGTCGGCAGGTCCTCTGCAGTCGCGCTGGATCGGACGGCGTAGGCACCTCGCTCGCCGAGCTGCGTGAGAGCCCGGGTGATCGCCGCCGCCGGATCGTCGGGGAGGACGATCCCTTCGATGGCCTGGCGGATCTCCGCACTGAGCGTGCGGATCGCCTCCCGGTCCTTCGGCTTCAGGCGCGACAGTTGATCGAGCTGATCGTGAATCGTGGGCGCTTCGGCCATGATCCGCCGGAAGGCGTTCGTCGTCACGCAAAACCCAGCAGGCACGTGGACGCCGTCGATCCGCGACAGCGCGCCCAGGTGCGCGCCCTTGCCGCCGACGGTCGCGACCTGCGTCTCGTCGACCTCTTGGAGGGCCAGCACGTACTGCTCGATCATCGCGACACCTCCGAGGCGGTCGTCCTCCGCCGCACTCCACGGACCGGGTGGATCACCGGGGTCTCGAGCTCGGTCGAACCCTCTGGGGGCGTCCTCATTGTCCCTTGCCTTTCCCTTTGACTGCCGGCCGGCCGCTTTGCCCAGGTCGACAACAACAGACGCACGTCGTGCCCCATTTCTTCGTCCGTTCCTGGCTCCGGCCGACGATTCTGCGGCAGGACCCGGGTCTTGCGGCAAGCCCCCCGGTGCGATATACGTTTGGGTGGGATCATTCTCCTTATTGTTGTCCGCCGCGGATTGAAGCCGTTCTCGAGAAGCGGTGGCGTGGTGAACTGGCCGGCTCCGCGAGGCCGTCGCGAGGCCGTCGCTGCTCCGCCCGCAGGCGATGCCCAACCCCGTGACGGCGTGTGGCTGCCGTGCCGCCGGCGCGGCGCGGCAGCCACGAGGCGTCACCTGTTGTGCTTCTCCTGGCACGGCACGCAGAAGCGAGCGTGCGGGAGAACCTCAAGCCGCTCGGCCGGGATGTTCTGGCGGCACTTCTCGCAGGCGCCGTAGGTGCCGTCGCTGATCCGGCTCAGCGCACCGGTGATCTGCTCGATGTTGCGGCGGGTGGCCACCAGCAGCGCGGCCTGGTGATGGGCCTCGCTGGGGTCGCCGGTGTCCGCGTTGAGCTCGGTCAGTTCCCGCAGCCGAGCCGTCTGTGTGGCGAAGTCGTCCGCCAGGGACGCTCGCAGATCAGCCAGCCAACTCTGGTCGACAGTACGATGATCGGCGCTCATGGTCTGCCTTTCAAAAGGGACGTGAAAATGAAAAAGGGCCGAAGCCTGAATAGCTTCGCCCTGGCGGTCGTTCTGGGGTGCAACGATTCCGCGGGAGGGCCTCGGCCGGTTCGCGCCGGGCTCGACAGCCTGTGCGTGGGCGCGATGTGCAGCGCGCGGACAACCGGCACCCGCATCCCGGCCATCAGGCGCGCCGCCGTCGCTACGCGGACAGCGCCGGGTGCCGCCACCTCGGTGACGGCAGGCGAGCGGACCGTCACCGGCTGCATGCCTCCACCATAGGTCGATGAATGCCCTAAAGCCAACGCCCGCGGTAAGGCCTCACTCCGATCACGATCTGCCTCATCGAGCGCAACCCCCTGAGTCATCGACAGCAACGGCGGATTCGAATCTCTACAGCGTCTGCTCAGGTGCTGGCTACCACTCGGTGACCAGGGGTTCGTTGAAGATGTGCTCGCCCTGGGCCGGCTCCCGCAGGGGTGCTGATGCCAGGACCGTGCCGTCGCCGGCCAGGGCGCGCAGGGTGACTTTCGCGCCGACGGCGATCGTGAGTACGGCCGCACCACTTCGGACGTCCGCGCTGGCCCGTGCGTCGGCGGGAGCGCCGTCGGTGACCGCGTCGACGCGTGCCGCTGCGGGTGGTGGAACGACCAGCAGTTGGTCCGTCAGTACGCCGCGCCCGCCGGAGACAGCTGGTACCCGGACCGCGGCCAACGTCGCCGAGGTGGTGACCGCCGTTGCGACCAGCGAGCCTTCGGCGCTGCTGGCGGCAGTTTCCTCGCCGTCGTTCGACGTGGTGTCACCGGGCTTCGCGAGTGCCAGCACGCTTCCCTGAGCGCCCACGTGCAGCAGCAGAGGGCCGGTGCCTGAGGCCGGGCCGATGACGGCTGCCTCCGGTTGGCCGTTGCTGTCCAATCGCCCGGACCAGCGGACAACTGGATCCGGGGCGGATGGCAAGCCGCTCATGTCCATCAGGTTGCGGTACGAGACGCCACCCCACCGCTCGGCCCGCCAGGCGTCCATTCTCCTGGAGGTGTCCCCGCCAGGCAGGGCATCAGCGAGCTCGGTTGGCTGGTAACGGCCGCCCTCGCCACGGATGACAACGCCGCTGTGGCCCACCGGCCCCTCCACGCGGACCTGCCCTTCACACTCCACCCGCCACCAGCCGCGAACCTGCGACGCGTCCAGAAGGACGTAATCCCCCGTCGGCGACGATTCCCACTGCCGCCGTGGTACTCCGTCCGCGCCCACCACGGCCGCATCCGCTACGGACACGACGCAGCCGGCCGGAGCGAGACCCAAGAGCCCCACATCCTCCGGCCCACGAGGGTCGTACGAGGCATCGAGCACGCTGAACGGCTTCATCCGTACGTTGACGGAGCCGTTGTAGATGCGGACTGACTGCTGAGGCTGGGTGCCGACGGGAACCTTCAGTTCAACCAGGGCGGCGGAGCGGTCGGAATGGTAAGCGGCAACCAGTTGCCGGAACCCGGCCGATTCGTCGGCGTAGAGCACCTTCACCTCCGGCAGCGATTCGGACATCCGCAGATCGGCCCGGTCGCGGTCGAACAGCCTGGTCAACTCGTCGATCAGCTTCTGATCTCCGGCCAGGCTCCCCCGTGTCGGTGAGTTGATCAGCCGCCACTCCCAGTCTGAGGTCACCGCATAGCCATCGAGCACCCGACCGTCCTCCCGATCCTGGCCGCCGGAACCGGCACCGAGGGCGACCGGGCCGAGCAGCACCGTGGCCAGCAGGCCAGACACCGCCGCGACCAGGCCGGCGAGCCGGTGACGCTTCCGCCGTCGCGCGTGACGCAGCAACCGTCCGTACGGGTCCTCATCCGGCACCACCGGCTCCGCGATCCGTGCCAGACCGGCACGCAGCTCGTCCACGCTCATGCCCGTTCCCCCATCAACTCACCACGGACCGCCGGCCCAGCAACCGGCGCCGGCCGGAGCACCTCGCGCATCCGAGCCAGACCGCGCGCCGCCTGACTCTTGACCGTCCCGACAGAACATCCCATCGTCGTTGCGACCTCAGCCTCGGAAAGGTCCTCCCAATACCGCAGTACCAGCACCGCCCGCATCCGTACGGGCAGCCGGTCCAGGGCCGTCAGCAGTTCGTCTCGGACGACCACCGCCTCGGTGGAATCCGGGCGGGACCGGTCCGGCACAGCAGCGGTGAGCAGCTCACGCAACCCGAGCCGCCGCCATCGGCTGGTCCGCTCGTTGACCATCACTCGCCGCACGTACGCCATCGGCTCATCGACTGTGCGCCAGTACCGCATCGCCTTGAGCAAGGCATCGTGCACCAGGTCCTGCGCCGTGTCCCGACTACCGGTCAACAGGTACGCCGTTCGTAGCAGATCGCCGTAGCGCACCTCGACGAACTCCCGGAAGTCGGCGTCATCCACACGCCGCCCCTTCACCATGGCCACCCATCCTGCCGCTCCCCTCATCAGCGCTGTCACCCGAGACGACGCGGAAGGAGGGTCAAAGGTTGAGAGGGCGAGCCCTACCGGATGGACCCGGTGGAGAACTGGACTCCGGGCGCCTGATCTGAACCCGGTGTCCGGCGCCCGTACGGACGCAGGGCGAACCGACGCCAGCAGATGATCGACGCGATAGTGCCGGGCCTCCTGTTCCTGATTGGCGTTATACCTGTGAGGCATACTTATGACTCACAGGTATAACCCTTTTGCGGCACATGCCGGCCGGGCAGCGTCACGGGCGGCATGACGATCGCCGTCTCGGCGCGGGCCACCACGAACAGGCTCGGCCTGACGCTCGCTGGGCGCGGCCCGCACCGTCGCAGCGCGCGCAGATCGGCCTGGCGACGGAGACCGTGGAAGCCGCGATGCGTGCTGACACGCACGTGGCGAGAGGTCCGGGGAAGCGGACCGGGAGCTGGCCTCTCCGCAATGACGGAGAGTGCTGTTCAGTCGAGCAAAATCCGGTGTCGCAGCGAACCCAGGGGGCGGCTTGCGCTTGCCGCCTTGCCGGTCGCGCGGAACGACGAATCGGACGACTTACGTCCGCTTATGGTACTCTTTGGGGATGCCTGATCTGGACCCTGCGCAAGGTGTCCGCGCGGACGCCCGACGCAACCGACGCCAGCTGATCGTCGCGACGCGGGAGGCGATCGCCTCCCGCGGGCTCGACGTCTCAGCTCTGGACATCGCGACGGCGGCGGGCGTGGGAGTGGGCACCTTGTACCGGCGCTTCGGCACCAAGGAGGCGCTGCTTGACTCCGTGGTGCTCGGCCTCTACGACGAGCTGTGCGACACCGCGCAGGTCTGTCTGGAACGTCCGGATGCGTGGGACGGCCTGGCGGAGTTCGTGATGGAGTTGGCCGGAGCGCACCGGGACAGCCGCGGCCTGGCCGAGGTCACCGCAGCATGCGAAAGGCCACCGTCGCCCGAGCTCGCACAGCGGACCGCCGCATTGCAGGACGCCGTCGCCCGGCTGACCGAGCGGGCGCGCGCCACAGGTGCGCTACGTGCCGACGTGACCTGGCAGGACATCCTGATCTGCTCGCGCGCGGCGCTGGACACCGACCACTGCCTCGGCGTCGATGCAGGACCCGAGGGGTGGCGTCGAGTCGTGACCATCCTGCTCGACGGGATTCGCGCCCCCGGGCGCACCCCTCTCGAGGGGCCCGCACCGCAGGTCCACGAGGCAGCATGACGAATCCTGCGTGGAGTGGACGTACAACGAGGCGCTGCCGTAGGTGGCGCCGGCCACGTGGCAGGACTCTTCCGCGTTCATGAAGGCACCGGAGAAAGCACCGCGGAACCACTGATGGCGGTGGCGACGACCCAGAGCGCCGCTGTTCCGATGAACCAGCCTGGAGCTTTCCATCGGCCGGTGTACAGGGGCCTGCCCCACAGCCACAGCACGAGCAGGGTGGGCATGGCGACGCAGAGGGACGTCGTGATGAGACCCATGCTTGAGTTGCCGCCATCCCTCGGTTGGTTCACCGGCGGTGCGAGGGAAGCATTGGGGCTGCTCCACGTCCGGTCGGGTCAGCAGTCGAAGTAGAGGGCGAACTCGTGTGGAGTCGGGCGCAGCACCATGGGTTGGACCTCATCGGTGCGCTTCCAGCTGATCCAGGTGGAGATCAGGTCAGGGGTGAAGACACCGCCGTCGAGCAGGTAGTCGTGATCGTGGGCGAGGGAGTCCAACGCATGTGCGAGGGCGCCGGGGACCTGCTTGACGTCGCCCCATTCCTCCGGTGGGAGGTCGTAGAGGTCCTTGTCGATCGGGGTGGGTGGTTCGATCTTGCTTTTGATGCCGTCGAGGCCGGCCATCATCATCGCGGAGAAGGCGAGGTAGACGTTGGCCGAGGGGTCGGGGACGCGGAATTCGACGCGCTTGGCCTTCGGGTTCGCGCCGGTGACGGGGATGCGGGTGCAGGCCGAGCGGTTGCGCTGGGAGTAGACCAGGTTGACCGGTGCTTCGAAGCCGGGCACGAGGCGGCGGTAGGAGTTGATGGTCGGGTTGGTGAAGGCCAGCAGTGAGGGGGCGTGGTGCAGCAGGCCGCCGATGTACCAGCGGGCGGTGTCGGACAGGCCGGCGTAGCCGGTCTCGTCGTAGAACAGTGGTTCGCCGTTGAGCCAGAGGCTCTGGTGGGTGTGCATGCCGGAGCCGTTGTCGCCGAACAGCGGTTTGGGCATGAAGGTGGCGGTTTTGCCGTTGGCCCAGGCTTCGTTCTTGACGATGTACTTGAAGAGTTGGAGTTGGTCGGCGGCGTGCAGGAGGGTGGAGAAGCGGTAGTTGATCTCCGATTGGCCGGCGGTGCCGACTTCGTGGTGTGAGCGTTCGACGGTGAAGCCGGAGTCGACGAGGCGGCGCACGATCGAGTCGCGTAGGTCGGCGTAGTGGTCGACCGGGGGCACCGGGAAGTAGCCGCCCTTGTACGCGGTCTTGTAGCCGCGGTTGCCGCCCGGCTCCTCGCGGCCGCTGTTCCAGGCGCCCTCGATGGAGTCGATGTAGTAGAACGACTGGTGCGCGGAGGTTTCGTGGCGGATGGAGTCGAAGATGTAGAACTCGGCTTCGGCGCCGAAGTAGGGGGTGTCGGCGATGCCGCTGGCCGCGAGGTACGCCTCGGCTTTCTTGGCGACGTTGCGGGGGTCGCGGGTGTAGGCCTCGCGGGTGAACGGGTCGTGGATGAAGAAGTTCAACGCGAGGGTCTTCTGCGCCCGGAACGGGTCGATGAAGGCGGTGGCGACGTCCGGGAGCAGGAGCATGTCCGACTCGTGGATCGCCTGGAAACCGCGGATCGATGAGCCGTCGAACGCGAGGCCGTCGGTGAACAGATCGTCGTTGACGGACTCGACCGGCAGGTTGAAGTGCTGCATCACGCCGGGCAGGTCACAGAAACGAACGTCGACGAACTTCACGTCCTCGTTCTTGAGGTATCGCAGCAGTTCCTCGGGATTGGCGAACACACGTCCTCCCGGAAGGCGTAGTCCGATCACGGGCCAGGCCGACGGCCGTACCGGACTTGGTCGGTGCACCCATGCTCCGACCGTACGACGACTCGTGGGACCACCGTCGCCCATCCGCCCATCCGCCCATCCGCACGGCCACACCGGCGGGTGAAAGAGCGTGCATGCGGCGGAGCACACCGGGTACGCCGCTGCGGCCCTACAGCCAGCGGGGTGTCCAGGTCTGACCGCTTCCAGCGCAGCCGAGGAGCACCGACATGAGTACCGCGGGGCGGGCGCGACTCTCACCGAGGGCGTCCCTGTTGCTGCTCGCGTCGATTCTCGTGTCGTTCCTGGCCGCGTCGGCGGCTCCGACCCCGCTCTACGGCATCTACCAGGAGCGCTGGCACTTCTCGCCGGTCACGACCACCGTGGTGTTCGCCGTCTACGCGCTGGCGGTGCTGGCGTCGCTGCTCACGTTCGGCAAGCTGTCCGATCATGTCGGTCGCCGACCGGTCCTCGCCGTCGCGATCGTGGTGCAGATGGTCTCGCTGGTCGTCTTCGTCTTCGCCAACGGCGTACCCACGCTGCTGGCCGCCCGGCTCGTGCAGGGGCTCGCGGCCGGCGCCGCCACCGGCGCCGTCGGTGCCGCCATGCTCGACATCGACCGCGCCCGCGGCACGCTCGCGAACTCGATCGCCCCTGGTATCGGAACCGGTAGCGGTGCCCTGCTCTCGGCGCTGCTCATCCAGTTCCTGCCCGCGCCGACGCGGCTGGTGTACGTCGTCCTTCTCGTGATCCTGCTGATCCAGGCCGTCGCGGTCGCGCTGATGCCGGAGACGGTCACGCGGATGCCGGGAGCGCGACGCAGCCTACGGCCCGACATCAAGCTGCCCCACTCCGTGCGCCAACCGGTACTGGTCGTCGTTCCGGTGCTGTTCGCGGTCTGGGCGCTGGCCGGCTTCTTCGGGGCGCTCGGCCCGGCGCTCGTGCGCGCCCTCATGAACACGTCGATCGTGGTTGGCGGTCTGGTCCTCTTCGTCTTCGCCCTCTTCGGGTCGATCGCCGTCCTGGTGCTGCGGAACACCGCCGCGCGGACCGTGATCCTGACCGGGATCGCCGCCCTCATCCTGGGCATGGTCGTCACGTTGGTGTCGGTCATGGCCGAGTCCGTCCCCGGCTTCTTCGTCGGACTCGCGCTCGGGGGCGTCGGCTTCGGTGGCGGTTTCCAGGGCAGCCTCAAGATGATCATGCCGCTGGTCGAGGCGCACGAACGCGCCAGCGTGCTGTCCCTGCTCTACGTCGTCTGCTACGTCGGCTTCGGCCTCCCCACCGTGATCGCCGGCTTCCTCGTGGTCTACGGCGGCGGCGTGCCCCGGACCGCCGACGAGTACTCCGTCGCCGTCATCCTCCTGGCCCTCGTCGCCCTTTTCGGGGTGCGCCGGGCGACGAGGATGTCCCCCGGCTGATGCCGGGAACGAGGCACCCGGGCGCAACGCAGGCAGTAGCGTGGTGATCGAGCTGGCGCCGCTCACGGGAGCGGTGGCTCAGGTGCTGATCCGGGGAAGGTTCGGCCGCCGTCGCGGCATGCCGGCCAGGAAATCCCCCATGAGTACGCCGGGCAAGCGCATGGCGCCGCACGCAATCCAGGGAGGCCGCGATGAGCCCGAGGGATGCCCAGAGCGACGCGAGTGGGACGTCGAGCATCGAGAACCTCGACGTGAAGCTCGAGGTGGTCGTCGTCCCGGTGTCGGATGTCGACCGCGCGAAGGAGTTCTACGGGCGCCTCGGGTGGCGGCTCGACCAGACACCGCCTGGCGTGGTCCAGTACACGCCGCACGGCTCCGGGTGCTCGGTGCAGTTCGGCCCGAAGCTCACCTCGGCCGCGCCCGGTTCGGCCACGGCGTACCTGATCGTGTCCGACGTCGAGGCGGCCCGGAACGCCCTGGTCTCTGCCGGTGTCGAGGTGAGCAATGTCTTCCACGCCAGCCCGGACGGCCCGGTCGACGGGCTGGATCCCGAGCGACGCAGCTACTTCTCGCGCGCCACGTTCCGCGACCCGGACGGCAACACCTGGTTGATGCAGGAGATCACGACCAGGCTTCCCGGGCGCATCGAGGGGGGCGTGACGTCGTTCGGCTCCGCGAGCGACCTGGCGATCGCACTCCGGCGCGCGGCCGCCGCCCACGGCAAGCACGAGGAGCGCACCGGCGAGAGGGACGAGAACTGGCCCGACTGGTACGCGACGTACATGGCGAGCGAGCAGACCGGGGCGAAGCCGCCCGAGTGAGCCGTGACGACGCGAGGCGTCGGGTCGGTTCGGTCATCTGGTGAAGGACCGGAGATGCGTGAGCCCCTGTGACACCTCGGCCCCGGTGACGGCCGTCACGAACGCGTGGTGTCACAGGAGGTGCCGGGGCGGCGTCTCGTGAGGGACAGTCGGGACCGAAAGCGACAGGAGCGGCCATGGCGAGCACAGTTCCGGACGCCGGGAGCGCAGCCACGCGGGAGAATCGCCGGCTGGATCCCACTACCGACGCATTCGTCACCCACCGCAACCTGCTTTTCACCGTCGCATACGAGATGCTCGGCTCTGCCGCCGACGCCGAGGACGTCCTCCAGGAGACCTGGCTGCGGTGGGCGGACGTCGATCTCGACGCGGTGCGGGACCAGCGCGCGTACCTGGTCCGGATCGCCACCCGCCAGTCACTCAGCCGGCTGCGTACGCTCGGCCGCCGCAAGGAGTCCTACGTCGGCTCCTGGCTCCCCGAGCCCCTGCTGACCACGCCCGACGTCGCCGAGGACATCGAGCTGGCCGAGAGCGTCTCGATGGCCATGCTGCTGGTGTTGGAGACGCTCGCTCCGACCGAGCGGGCGGTGTTCGTACTGCGCGAGGTGTTCGATCTCCCGTACGACGAGATCGCCGAAGCCGTCGACAAGAGCCCGGCCGCGGTCCGCCAGATAGCCCACCGGGCACGAGCACACGTGGCCGCGCGCCGGCCGCGCGGGGTGGTTTCTCCGGCCGAGACCAAGGGTGCGCTCGAGGCGTTCCAGCGGGCGGTCGAGACCGGTGACGTGCAGGGCCTGCTCGACATCCTCGCGCCGGACGTCGTGCTCCTGGGTGACGGTGGCGGAGTCAAACAGGCCGTGCTGCGGCCCATCGCCGGAGCCGGCAAGGTGGCGCGGCTGATGGCCTCCAAGAAGGCCAGGATCGCCACCGCGTCGCTGCAACCCGCCCAGGTCAACGGCTACCCTGCGCTGGTCCTGCGGCTCGACGGCGAGATCGACACGGTCATCGCGCTGCGCGTCGACGACGGCCTCATCACCGGGCTCTACGCCGTACGCATTCCCGAGAAGCTGTCGCACATGCAGGCTGAGACCGCCCTGCGTCGCTGAGTCCGCGGCCCTCGAAACGAGCACCAGCGTCCCTGCCCGCGGCCGCAAAGTCCGGGTGGCGGTCGGCCGGTTACCGTTGCCGGTGTGCGGGCGGAGGTGGGCGAGACGATCGGTTTCTCGGTGCTCGGCTCGATCAGGGTCGTCCGTGCCGGCGCCGAGCTGCATCTGGGCGCGCGCCAACAGCGCCTGGTGCTCGCGTTGCTGCTGGCCCGGGCCGGTTCACCGGTCTCCCTGGCCGAACTGGTCGACCTGCTCTGGGACGAGGAGGCCCCGCCCAGCGCCGCGAACGTCGTGCACCGCCACGTCGGGGTGCTCCGGCGGCTGCTCGAGCCCGGCCTGCCCAACCGGTCGGCGGGCCGGCACATCCTCCGGGAGCTCTCGGGCTACCGGCTGCGCGCCGACGAGGAGTCCCTTGACCTGCTGAAGTTCCGGTCGTTGAGCCGGCTGGCGGGCCGGAGCCTGCAGGACGGCGACCCGGAGTCGGCGCTGCGGCATTCCCTCGACGGGCTGCGGCTGTGGCGCGGCCGGTGTGCCGCGGGCCTGGAACCGGTCTCCCGCCTGCATCCCGCGTTCCTCGCCGTGGAGGCCGAACGCGCCGAGGCCGTGCGCGAGGCCGCCGACGCCGCCGAGCGCTGCGGCCGGATGGGCGCCGTGCTGGCGCCGTTGCGGCAGGCTGCCGAGCAGCATCCGCTCGACGAGTCGCTGCAGAGCCGGTTGCTGCTGGCGCTCGCCGCCGACGGCCGCCAGGCGGAAGCCGTCGAGATGTACCGGGTGGTGCGCCGCCGGCTCGCCGACGACCTGGGCATCGATCCGGGTGAGGAACTGCGGGAGGCGTACGACCGGCTGCTGCACCAGCGCACCCGGCCGGCGCGTACCGAATCGCAGTCGCCCCTTCCCCGGCCCGCGCAGTTGCCGCCCGACCTGCCCTTCTTCAGCGGCCGGGACGACCTCGTCGCCGAGGCCCGCGCGGCGGTCGCGGGCCCGGGCGGTCCGGTAGTGCTCGCGATCGACGGCATGCCCGGGATCGGCAAGACCGCCCTCGCCGTCCACCTCGCCCACGAGTTCGCCGCCGGCTACCCGGACGGGCAGCTCTATGTGGACCTGCGTGGATACGACGGGCGCGAGCCGGCGATGAGCCCGGCCGAGGCGCTGCGTGGCTTCCTCGGCTCGCTCGGGGTGCCGCAGGAGGGCATTCCCGCTGAGCTGCACGCGCAGGCGGGCATGTACCGCAGCAGCCTCGCCGGCCGGCGTCTGCTGATCGTGCTCGACAACTGTCGGGACGCCGAGCAGATCCGGCACCTGCTGCCGGGCAGCCCCGGCTGTCTGGCGATCGTCACCAGCCGCAGCCGGCTCAGCAGCCTGCTGACCACGGCCGGCGCCCACCCGTTGCCGGTCGGTCTGCCGAGCCTCGACGAGGCCCGTGCGGCGCTCCTGCGACCGCTCGGCGCCGGCCGCGTCACGGAGGACCCGGCCGCGATCGACGCCATCATCGCCAGCTGCGGGCGGCTGCCGCTCGCGCTGGCCGTGGTGGCGGCCCGCGCGGCGAGCCTGCCACGGACGCCACCGGCGCAGATCGCCACCGAGTTGACCCGGGCGCCGGGCAGCCTGGACGGCTTCGACGGCGACGACCCGCAGACCGGCCTGCGTGCCGTCTTTTCCTGGTCCTACCGGGCACTTTCCGCCCCGGCCGCCCGGCTCTTCCGACTGCTGCCGATCCATCCCGGCCCCGACATCTCGATCGCCGGGGCGGCGGGCCTGGCCGGCGTCCCGCTGCGGACCGGGCGTGCGCTGATCGGCGAGCTGAGCCGCGCGCACCTGATCAGCGAGGAACTGCCGGGCCGCTACCGCACCCACGACCTGCTGCTGGCCTACGCCACGGAACTCGGCGAGGAGAACGACAGCCCGGCGGAGCGCGCCGCCGCGGAACTCCGCTGCCTGCGGTTCTACCGGGCCACCTGCTATCAGGCGCACCGACAGCTGCTGACCTCCGAGCACCACCCGATGATCGAGCCAGGGCCGGGCGAGACCCCGTTGCGCTTCGCCGGCCACGGCGAAGCCATACGCTGGTTCAGCGCCGAGCGGCAGGTCCTGATCGCGCTGGTCGGCCGGGCCGCCCGGCAGGGTTGGCACACCGAGGCCTGGCAGCTCGCCCTGGGAATGCAGCATTTCTTCGACCGCACCGGCAGGTGCGCCGACTGGACGGCCACCGGCGAGGTGGCCCTCGATGCCGCGCGGGCGGGCTGCGACCTGGTCGGGCAGGCCCGGATGCACCGCAGCCTGGCCGGCGCGGCTTACTTCCGGCGCGAGCACGAGACCGCGGTCGCGCATCTCGACCAGGCGCTCGATCTGCTCGCCCGGCTCGGCCTGCACGACGAGCTGACCCGGGCCACGATCAACCGGGTGATGATCCTGGCGGCGCAGGGGCGACACGAGGAGGTCGTCCGGACGCTCTCCGCGGTGCTGGGGCCATGGGCGGCCGGAGACGACAAGCTGTTCGCGGACGCCCTGGTGATCCTGGCCGCGAGCAACGCCGAACTGGGCCGGGAGGAAGAGGCCGTGCGCTGCGCCGAGCAGGCGATGGCGCTGTCCCGCCGAGCGCAGTACAACCTGGGGGTCGCCGAGGCGTGGGAGGTGCTCGGCCAGGTGCATTCCGCCCGCGGGGAGCCCGGCAAGGCTGTCGGCTGCTGGCGCGAGGCGGCCGTCGCGTACCAGGAGGCCTCGGCGTCGGCCCCGGCCGCGGAAGTGCTGGCACTGCTCGGTGACGCCCTCGCCGCCACCGGCGACCAGGACGCCGCGATACGGGCGTGGCAGGAGGCGTTGGCTCTGATTCCGTACGCGCAGACCCGGACCGGCCGGCGGCTGGCCGGCCTGCTCGCGGCGGTCACGTCGCGTCCGTGACCGGTTGCGATCGGCGACGGCACTCGATCCGCACTAACGCGTCAGTCCATTGGCAGCGGGCGTCCCTAGGCTCATGCCTCAATCACCGTTGCTCCTGCCTGTGGGGGAGATGCCGTGCTGCGGACACTCGACGAATCACCGGCCGGCCGGGCCGAACGCATGACCACGCTGCATGCCGATCACGCCCGTGCCGTGCTGCGTCTCCTGCTCGTGCTGACCCGCGGTCAGCGGCAGACCGCCGAGGATCTGCTCCAGGACACGATGCTGCGGGCCTGGCGGCACCTCGACTCGGTGCCGGCCGAGCCCGATGCCGCCCGTCGGTGGCTCGTCACCGTCGCCCGACGGCTCGTCATCGACGGCGTCCGGCTGCGGCGGGGCCGCCCGGCGGAGGTCCATCTCGTCGACATGACGTGGATTCCCGCTGGGGACGACACCACCGGCGCCGCGCTCGCGTCGTGTGCCATCCGGCACGCGCTCGGCCGGCTGAGCCCGGCGCAGCGCAGTCTGCTCTCCGAGGTGTACCTGGTCGGGCGGTCAGCGGAGGAGGTAGCGGGCCGGCTGGGAGTGCCGATCGGCACGGTGAAGTCCCGCACCCACTATGCGCTGCGCGCCCTGCGCACCGGTCTTGATGCGGCCTGAGCAGGGACGACTCCACCGCCCGGCGATCCGGCTCCTGAGCCGAAGCTCACACTGCCACAACACACGCCCGTCTCGCGGCGCGCGCCCTGCCATGCTCTGGCGATCGTGGCAACCAGCCCCAGACGGATCGCATCACCATGACCAGCCTGCTCTCCTTCGCGGTTCTCGGCCCGGTGCGGGCCTGGCGTGGCCAGTCCGAAATCGACCTGGGCACCCGGCAGCAGCGGCTGATCCTGGCGTTGCTGCTCGCCCGGGCCGGCGGCGCGGTCAGCGTTGCCGAGCTCGTCGACCTGCTCTGGGAATCCGACCCTCCGCCCAGCGCGGTCAATGTGGTGCACCGGCACGTCGGGATGCTCCGGCGGCGCTTCGAGCCGGGCCTGCCGACACGGGCAGCGGGCTCGGTACTGATCCGTGACGGCGCCGAATACCGGCTGCGGATCGACGGGGAGTCGCTCGACCTGCTGCGTTTCCGGCACCTGGTCGCCCAGGCCGCTGGCGGCTCCGGCGAGCCGGCCGTCGAGCTCTACCGGGAGGCGCTGGCGCTGTGGCGCGACCGTTGCGCCTCGGGCCTGCAGGCCGGCGGTCGGGCCCACCCGGAGTTCGTCGCTGTCGACGGTGAACGGTTCGCGGCAGTCCGGGCGGCGACCGACATCGCTCTGCGGACCGGCTGCGTCCACGCGGTGCTGCCGGCGATCCGGCTCGCCGCCGAATACGAGCCGTTGGACGAGGCACTGCAGGCGCGCCTGCTGCTCGCGCTCGCCGCAGACGGCCGGCGGGCCGAGGCCCTCGCGGCCTATGCCGACATCGAGCACCGGCTCGCCGACGAGCTCGGCATCCAGCCAGGCGGTGACCTGCGCGCAGCCCGGGACAGCCTGTTCCACCACGACGCGCCGGCCGACGGCGCCAGGTCGCGGCGCGGGGTCGGACCGGCCTTCAATCGGCCCGGAGCGCTGCCCAGCGGTGCGAAGGCCGAATCATGGCCGCCAGCCGAGCTGGAGGTGTCGCAGTCGACCCGGGCCGAGCGGCCGGCGCAGTTGCCGGCCGACCACCCCTATTTCATCGGTCGTCGCGGCCTCGTGGTCGCCGCGGAGGAGCTGCTGGCCGGAGACCGGCGGACCACCGCGCTGGTCATCGACGGAATGCCCGGCGTCGGGAAGACGACCTTCGCAGTGCACCTGGCCCACCAGCTGGCCGCCCGCTACCCCGACGGGCAGTTGCACGCGGACCTGCGCGGCTTCGATTCCGGCGACTCGGTGATGACACCGGCGGAGGCGTTGCGCGGCTTCCTCTGGTCCCTCGGGGTGGCGCCGGGCGCCATCCCGGCCGAACTGCACGCCCAGGCCGGCCTCTACCGCAGCATCCTGGCGGAGCGCCGGATGCTGATCCTGCTCGACAACTGCCGCGACTGGGACCAGATCCGGCACCTGTTGCCCGGCACCGGCGGCAGTCTCGTCATCGCCACCAGCCGCCGCCGGATCACCGGTGTCGCCGGTCAGGCGGGTGCCCACCCGCTACACCTCGACCTGCTGACCGATGCCGAGGCCCGCGAGCTGCTCACCCGCCGGCTCGGCGACGCGGCGGCCGCCGACCCGGACGCCGTCAACGAGATCATCGCGCGCTGCGGACGTCTGCCGCTGGCCCTGGCGCTGGTCGCCACCCGCAGCGTCGGCCGGCCCGGGCTCAGCCTGCCCGCGGTCGCCGGTGAGCTGGCCGAGTCTGACGGCCGGCTGGCCGGCTTCGGGGACGCACACGCCGATCTGGAGGCGATCTTCTCCTGGTCCTACCGGGCCCTGACTCCCGAGGCGGCCCGACTCTTCCGGCTCCTGCCCCTGCACGCGGCGGGGGAACTGAGCACGGAAACGGCCGCCGCCCTGGGGGGTCTGTCCCTGCGCGCCGCCCGCAGCCTGCTCGCCGAGCTGGGGGCACAGCTGCTGGTCCAGCCCGCCGACGGCCGGTGGCGAATGCATGATCTCCTGCGCGCCTATGCCGTGGAGCTCGGGGAGGAGCACGACGACGCGGCCGAGCGGAACGCTGCCATCGAGCGGGTCCACGACTACTACCAGCTCAGTGCCTACGCGGCGCATCTGCCCTTGCAGCCGCAGGTGCCGCTGCCCGAGCCGGAGCCGTCCGAGCGCGAAGTCACCGGGCGAGGTTTCTCCGGCCGGGCCGACGCGATGGCCTGGTTCGCCGCCGAGCAGCGGGTACTGGCCGACATCGTCGCGCGAGCCAAGGAGCGCGGCCGGCCCCGCACGGCCTGGCAGATCGCGTTGGCAATGCAGAACTTCTTCCAGGACACCGCGCAGTTCAAGCAGTGGGCGGAAGTGGTGAGCGCCGGCCTCGCGGCGACCGGGGACGACCCCGCCGCTCAGGCCCTGCTGCACCGCAGCCTCGCCGGCGCCTGCTACTTCCTGGCCGACCTGGACCGCGGGCTGTCACACCTCCAGCACGCCCGGGCGCTCTTCGACCGGCTCGGCCGGCGCGCCGAGCAGGGCCACGTGGAGAACAACATCGCTGAGATCCGGCTGGACCAGAGGCGCTACCGCGAGGCGATCCGGCATGCCGAGGCGGCGCGGGCGCTCCTTCGCGCCGAGGGCAACGTGCGGGGCGCCACCAACGCCCTGTTGTCCATCGCGCGGGCAAAGGGCTGGCTGGGCCGGCACGCCGAGGCGCTGGGCATGTTCGTCGAGGCGCGGCGGCAGTTCGAGGCCCTCGGCGACCTGCACGGAGTGGGCACCACCCAGACCTGGCTGGCGCACACGTACTCGATGATCGACGATCTGCCGCACGCGATGGCGACCTGGCAGCAGGCGATCGACACCTTCCGCGGCGCACGGGCCCCCCACCACACCGCGGAGGTGCTGGTCTCCATCGGCGACTTCCACTCCGCGAACGGCGACCCGGCCCTGGCCGGGCAGGCGTGGAGCGAGGCCCTCGCCGAGCTCGACGGAACGGACTCGCCGATGGCCCGGCGGATCCGCGACCGGCTGTACTGGCACCGGTGACCCGGACGCGGCGCCGCCAAGGCGCCGCGTCCGGGGTCCAGCCTCAGTACCGGTAGGCGCGGATCACAGTCTGCTTGACCGTGTTACCGCTGCTGTCCGTCGCGCCGGAGCGCAGCGAGACGAAGCCGGTGCCGGCCGGGTTGTGCACCCAGGCGACCGCCTTCTCGCCCGACCGCTGCACGGGCAGCTGCCGCCAGGTCTTGCCGTCGTCGAAGGACGCCTCGACGGTCAGGGTCCTGGTTCGGCCCGGCGCCGCCCCGACCTGACGGTCGAGCGAGACCGGGATCGGGAACAACCGGCCGGCCGGCGCCCGGTTGTCGATGTTGAGCTCCGGGGTGTACCGGATCGCCGTCATCGGCAGCTTCACCAGGTCGCCGTCGCCCACATGTGCGGACTTGAAGGTCCACTCCGCGTCGACCACGGTCGACAGGGTGAAGGCCGGGTCGCTGCGGAAGGTCGCGGCCAGCCGGTAGTCACCCTTCTCCGCGGGCACGTCCCACGTCCAGGGCGCCTGGTTCGCGTCGCCGATCTTGACCCCGTTGCGGTAGAGGTCGACCTGCACGCTGCCGCCGACGACGTGCCGGAAGCCCATGTGCCCGGCGCCGTCGCCGTGCAGCGGCCCGGGCCCGCCCATCGTGTCGCCCCAGTAGCGGGTGGCGAACTGCTGGCCGAAGTTCGGCTCCGGGAAGACCGGCCCGGCCACCGCGTTGGCCCACTTCACGTTGTACGTGCGCCCGGGCTTGAAGCTGGTCCACGCCGACTCGTAGTACGTGTACCGCGGCTGGCCCGAGGTCGACTGCCACACCGCCTTCTTGTCCTGGTTGTAGTACTCGGTGATGGTGCTCGGCACGTCGTAGGTGAAGCTCGGCGGGCCTACGCGCTCGGTGCGGTAGACCGGCGAGTTGCCGGGCGCGTGTGCGCGCGCGAGCCGCCAAACCGGCACGCCGGCCACGTCCGCGCTGATCTGGGAGCGGACCGTGGCGAAGTCGCCCGCGCGCAGCTTGCGGGTCAGCCCGGTCATCATCTTCTCCGGCTCGTACAGGTAGACCCGGTAGACGTACGGGCTGTTGTGCAGGCTGCCGTCCTGGGCCACCTGGCCCCACATCCCGTGGACGTAGGAGACGAAGCCGGGCGTCTTGCCGGCCCCGATCTGCGCGGTCCGCACGTAGTCGAAGGGGACGTTCATCAGCACGCCGAACGGGTCGTTGCTGCCCCAGATCTGCGGCTCCTCGGTCCGGATCGTCCAGCCGGACTCCTGGAAGACCGCCGTGGCCTCCGGGTTCGGCACCGACACCGCGATCGGCTTCGCCAGGCGGGTGTCCATGGTGAGCGCCTGGTCCCTGGTCAGGTCGAGGCTCGGGCGCACCAGCGACGTGATCTGCGGGAAGTTCGGGTCGCTAGTCTGCAGGTAGGTCTGGACCAGGTAGCGGCCCGCGCGGACGCGGTGCTGGGTGGCCGTGGGGTCGCCGAGCACCAGGAGGGTCTGCCGGTCCAGGTCGGTCAGGACGGTCACCCAGCCCTGGTCCGCCCTGGGTGCGCCACCATCCGGCCCGACGAGCTTGAGGGTCAGCTGGTGGCGGGCGATGTCGAGCGCGACCGGGGTCTGCACCCGCGTACCGCCGCCGGTGGCGGTCACCTCACCGCCGAAGTAGCGGTCGGGCAGGTTCGTGCCGGGCTGCGCGGTGACGGTCACGGTGGCCGTGCCGCCGGCCGGGACCGTCACCGAGGGGGCGCTGAGGCTGAACAGGCCGGCCGGTGCCGGGGCGCCGTCGGCGTCCTTGGCGGCGAGGGAGACAGCCAGGGTGAGCGCGGACGAGCCGCTGTTCGCGTACGTGACGGTGCGCTGCTGCGCGGCGGTGGTCCGCTCGAAGGCGACGCTGACCGGGCTCGCCGTGACGGTCTGGTGGATCGCCCGGGCTACGTCGAGGAACCCCGCGCCCTGCTCGTAGACGCCGATGCCGGCGTTCGGCTGGGCGGCCGCCATCAGCGTGGACTTGATCCGCTCAGGCGTCCAGTCCGGGTGCTGCTGGGTCAGGATCGCCGCCGCGCCGGCCACGTGCGGCGTGGCCATCGAGGTGCCGTTGAGGCTGGCGTACTGCGGGTTCTCGTCGCTCGGCCACATGTCGGAGGTCGAGCTGCGGGCGGCGACGATGCCGACGCCGGGAGCGGTGATCTCCGGCTTGATGCCGGCGTCGCCCGTGCGCGGGCCCCGTCCCGAGAACTCGGCCAGCTCGCCCGTCTTGGTCACGGCGCCCACGGTCAGCGCCTCGGCGACGGAGCCGGGCGAATCCACCGTGGAGTCGCCGGCCATTCCGCTGTTGCCCGCGGCGACGACGAAGAGCACGCCGTAGCGGCGGGTGAGGTCGGCCAGGGCCGCCTCGATCGGGTCGGTCTCCGGGCTGTCCGGGCCACCGAGGCTCATGTTGACGACCTTGGCGCCCTGCTCCGCCGCCCAGGTCATGCCGGCCAGGATCGCCGACTCCGGGCAGCCCTCTGCCATGCAGACCTTGGCGCTGTAGAGGGTCGCGCCGGGCGCCATGCCCTTGTAGCGGCCCTGCGAGGCGGCTCCGTTGCCGGCGATGGTGGACGCGACGTGGGTGCCGTGGCCGACCCGGTCGAGGGCGTCCGGGTCGGCGGTGAAGTTCTCCGCGGCGGCGACGTGACCGACCAGGTCGGGGTGGGTCTGGTCGATGCCGGTGTCGATCACGCCGACCTTCACGCCGGTACCCGTCCAGCCGGCCTGCCAGGCCTGCGGCGCGCCGGTCATCGGGACGCTGACGTCAAGGCTGGGCTGGCGCAGCCCGTCGAGCCAGACCTTCTCGAACCCGGCCCGGAGTTTGCGCTCGGCGCCACCCGCGGTGGACGTGAGGTTGTTCCAGAAGGACACCGCTTCGGCGCGGTTCTCCGCGACAGCGCTCGCCCCGGAAAGCTCCCGGGTGGTCCGGGCGCCGGCGAGGCCAGCGGGGGCGGCGCCGCCGTGCTGGACGATGAGCGGCAGCGTGGCGCGGGTGTCGTCGTAGCCGAAGTCGACCAGCGTCGAGATGTCGAAGAGTCGCGGGTCGAGCTTGCCCCGGTTGAGCAGGCCGACGGCGTCGGCGGGGATGACCCGCACGTCCTCGCCGGCGCTGTGGGTGATGAACGGGATCCGTTCCCGTCCCTTGCCCGGCACGACGTCGACAGCCGTCTGGCCGTTCACAGTGCTGAGATGGACGGTGTCGCCGGTGAGCAGAGTGACCGTCCGGGGCTTGGACGCGACCGTGGGTGTGGTCGCCGGCTTCGCGGCCCGGGGCTGCGCCGAGGCCGGCACACCGCCCGGAGCCACCGCCGAGACGCCCAGCACCAGCAGTGCCAGCGCCGATAACTTGCGAACTGAACGCATCATTCTCCCTGGATGAACTCGAGAGGTATCCAGGTGCTCCGGACGTGACCGGCGGGTGAAAGTTCACCTCGAGTGACCTGGGTCACTCCGGCTGAACCTGCACGGGCGGGGCAGCACCGCCGGTGTCTCTTCCGGGGCCGGCGTCGAAACGCCTCAGCGGGAGGTCGGCGTGGGCACGTCCGACCTCCCGCTGCGAAGCGACCGCGTCCTCAGCTGACCGCCTGCTTCACGAGTGCCCCGATCCGCGCCTCGTCGTCGGCCGTCAGCTCGGTCAGCGCGAAGTAGCACGACCACATGGTGCCCTCGTCGAGGTTCGCCTGGTCACTGAAGCCGAGCGTCGCGTACCGCGTCTTGAACTTCGCCGCGCTCTGGAAGAAGCAGACCACCTTGCCGTCGCGGGCGTACGCGGGCATCCCGTACCACAGCTTCGGGGTGAGGACCGGCGCGTTGGCCTTGATCACGGCGTGCAGCCGCTCGGCGATCACGCGATCGGACTCCGACATCTCGGCGATCTTCGCGAGTACGTCCTTCTCCGTGTCGGCCTTGGCGCCCCGACGCGCGCCCGCCTTCAGCTCCTTGGCGCGCTCCTTCATCGCGCCCCGCTCCTCGTCGGTGAAACCACCGCGCTGCTCGCGGGTGGCGGTGGTGGTCTTCGTCGTGGTCGACATGACAACGTCCTCTCGGTGACGTGTGGCTTCGGGCGGTACTGGTCGGTGTGACCCTGTCGGTTCCGATCAGGAACGGGTCACCACGTGCCCGCCTGCTGGCGGGTCGGCGCGTTGAGCCGGTTGAAGGCGTTG
Organism: Micromonospora sp. U21; assembly: GCF_018070045.1. GTDB lineage: Bacteria > Actinomycetota > Actinomycetes > Mycobacteriales > Micromonosporaceae > Micromonospora. The sequence continues at coordinate 323,288 of NZ_JAGPYK010000003.1, read as the reverse complement.
GTCATCGCGATGTTGAGCAGCAGCGCGGCCAGCTCCTTCTGGTCGAAGTGCTTGGCGGCCACGTCCCACAGCTGGTCCGGCACCGGGTCCGGCTGGTCGGCGAGCCGGGTCACGGCCTCGGTCAGCGCCAGCGCGGCGCGCTCCTCGTCGCTGAACCAGGGCGTCTCCCGCCACGCGGCGACGGCATGCACCTGGTCGGCGGTCGCACCGTGCTGGCGGGCCTGGTGGGCGCCGCCGGCCACACACGGGCCACAGCCGTTGATCTGGCTGGCCCGCAGGTGGCTCAGCGCCAACAGCCTGCCGTCCAGCCCGGCGCCCGCCACGGCCCTGTTGACGGCCATCAGGGCCTCCATCGCGTCGGGGAGCAGAACCGCGGGGTTCGGCATGCGCTCGGTCGACATCGCTTCTCCTTCGTCTCCGTCGTCGGTGTCTCTGACGGGAGTCATCCGACCACCGGCGTGCCGGGGCACGCGCGGTCCGTGGGACACCGTGGGACACCCAGGCCCCTGCCCAGCAGCGCAAACGCATCGCCGATCGGCCCGCGCGGGCCGGGACGGTACGGTGTTGCAGGTGTCCAGCCCCCAGGAGCGACTGGTGGCTCAGCTGGCCCGGATCAAGGAGCTGAGCGGGCTCAGCCTGCGCGCCCTTTCCCGCGAGTCGGGTCTGAGCAGCTCGTCGCTGTCCCGGTACCTGACCGGTCGGCTGGTGCCGCCGTGGGAGGCCGTCGTGGCGCTGTGCCGGGCTGTGGGCCGCGACCCCCGGCCACTGCGCGCGGTGTGGGCCGAGGCGGACAAGGCCGGCGCGGCACCCGTCCCACGCCGCAACGACCTGCCGGCCGACCTGTTCGACTTCACCGGCCGGGAGGCGGAGTCCGCGCTGGTCGAAGAGCTGCTGCGTACCGCCGGCGCGGTCGCGATCGACGGCATGGCGGGCGTGGGCAAGACGAGCCTGGCCGTGCACGTGGCCCATCGGCTCGCCCCTACGTATCCGGACGGCGGGCTCTACCTGGACCTGCACGGCTTCACCCCCGGCCAGGAGCCGCTGGAGCCGCAGGCCGCGCTGGGCCGGCTGCTGGGCGCGTTGGACGTCACGCACCCGCCGGCCAGCGCCGCCGAACGCGCGGCGCTCTGGAGGTCGGAGCTGTCCCGCCGGCGGGCGCTCGTCGTGCTCGACAACGCGGTCGACGCGGAGCAGGTCCGCCCACTGCTCCCCGGCGCGGGTAAGTCCACGGTCCTGATCACCAGCCGCTACCGGCTGGTCAGCCTGGACGGGGTGCCGCCGGTGTCCCTGGAGCCCCTGGCCGACGGCGACGCGGCCAACCTGTTCGGCCGGGCGGCCGGACTCGCGCTCACCGGGGAGGAAGCGGTCGGCCAGGTGCTGCGGCAGTGCGGTGGCCTCCCGCTGGCGCTACGGATGGCCGGCGCGCGGCTTCGCCACCGGCCGGGCTGGACGGTGGCGGTGCTGGCTGAGCGGCTGCGCGACACCGGCAACCGCTTCGGCTCCGTGTTCGGCATGTCGCTCCAGCAGCTCGACGCCGTCCAGCGCCGCATGTTCCGGCTACTGGGCGTGCTGCCGGGCGCCGACTTCGACGCGGCGGTGGCCGGCGCACTCGCCGACATGCCGTCCGGGCGGGTCGGCGCGGTGCTGGAGGAGCTTGTCGACGCCCACCTGATCCAGGAGCTTGCGCCCGGGCGGTACCGGATGCACGACCTGATCCGGCTGTACGCGGCAGACATCGCCGCCGACGAGGAGCCGCAGGCTGACGCCGCCCTGCGCCGGGTCCTGAGGCACTATCTGGCGCAGGCGGTCGCCCACGACCGGACGCTGCCCTCGCCGTACCGCAAGGAGCCTTCGCCGGGCGATCCGGCGAAGGCCATGGCCTGGTTCGACCTCGAGTACGTCAACCTGGTCGCCTGTTTCGACGCCGCCGTGCGGCTCGGCATGGACGAGGTGGTGGCCGACCTGCCGCAGGCCATGCGGGTGTGGTTCTTCCGGCACCGGGGCACCGACGACCAGGCACGCCTGCTCGAAGCCGCCGCGGCCGCCGCGGCACGTCTCGGCCGCGACCAGCAGCGGGCTTCGCTGCTGGCGGACCTCGGCTTCGCCCGTGCCGCCGCCGGACGCCTCGCCGAGGCGCTCGCCGCCTACGAGCTGGCCGAGCGGTCCGGGCCGGACGACGACCTCGCAGCCGGTCTGGCGCTGCGCATCGGCCTCGTCCGCCGGGATCTGGGCGATCTCGAAGCGGCGCAACTGTGCTTTCGGCGGGCGCGCGAGCTGTTCGAGAAGATCGGGCGCCGCGCCGGGCAGTCCCAGGCGCTGGCCTTCGACGGATGGGTGACGCTTCACCTCGGGCGGCACAGCGAAGCCGTCGAACTCGCCCGGGCGTCCGTCGCCCTGGCCGACGGGCCTGCCCAGATCACGGGGCTGGTCACCCTCGGCGTCGCGCTGGCATCGCACGACCCGGCGGAGTCACTGCGGACGCTGCACGACGCGTTGCGGCTGTCCGAGCAGAACAATCTCCAACACAACCAGGCGTGGTGCCACAACTGTCTCGGCGTCGCGCTGCGGGTCATGGGTTCACCCGAGAAGGCTCTCGAACACCACCGGCGCGCCTTCGAGCTGCTGGAACCGCTGGCCGAGGTGCAGCTGGAGATCGACTGCCTGCACGCCTACGCCGAGACGTGCCGTGTCGCGGGTCGCGGTGACGAGGCGCTGGCGCTGCTCGACCGGACCATCGAGCTCGCGCGTGAGCTGGGCCGGCCGCACGACGAGCAGCTCGCCCAGGCGGCGCGGGAAGCCGTGCGCGCCGGCTGCTGACGGGCTACGCCGCGTCCTGCGACGTCGAGGATCGCGCAGAGGCGATGGTCCGTCCACGTTCCGATTCGGGAAAACGGTCGAGCATGGCCCGTACCTCGTCTGCGCTCACGTTGGCGCCGAACAACTCGCTGCCCGGTTCGAGCCGGACGCCCTCGGCGAGGGGACCGGCGACGACCGGATCGAAGCCGAGCGCGTCGACAAGGGACGCGACCACCGCGAGATCGGCGGCGTCGTCACCAGCGATCGCGATGGCCTTGCGGCCGGCTGCTCCCGCCGGCCGCGCCTCGTCCTCAAGATCGTGATATCCCATGTGGTTGAACGCCTTGACGACCCGGGCGCCGGACAGGAACATCTGGACGGTCTCGCTCGACGAGGTACGCGGGTTGGTGAGGTCGTCGCGGATGCCGTCGACCTCCCACCAGTAGTTCATCGCGTCGACGACGAGCTTGCCGCGGAACGTCTCGGAGGGAACGCTGCGGTACTTGCCGAGCGGGAGGGCGAGGATGACGATGTCGGCGGCGGCCGCGGCGTCGACCGCGGTGGTGGCGACCGCTCCGGGTGTGAGCACCTCGACGGTGAGGGCGATCCTCGCCGGGTCGCCGGAGCCGGCGACGAGCACCCGGTATCCGGCGGCGACGGCGAGCCGGGCGAGCACGGTGCCCACCTTGCCGGCGCCGAGGACCGCGAGGGTCTGTGGCCTGTTCCGGCCGTTGCCGTTCATGTCTTCCTTCCGGGTGCCGATGCGGCGTTCGTGGGGACGGGTCAGCTGGCCAGGATGTCACGGACCATGGGGATCACCTTGCTGCCGTACAGCTCCACGGCGCGCATCCGGGCGCTGACCGGCTGCGCTCCCGCTGTGTAGATGAGGTCGAAGCGGCCGACGCCGACGCTGCGGATCGCCCGGGCCATGCGGCGGGCCACGGTCTCCGGTGAGCCGATGTAGAGGGAACCGTGCTCCACCTCGGCGTCGAACTCCTGGCGACGGATCGGCGGCCAGCCCCGCAGCCCACCGATCCGGTCCCGCATGACCCGGTAGTGCGGCCAGTACAGCTCCTTCGCCTCCTCGTCGGTGTCGGCGATGAAGCCGGGGGAGTGCATCCCGACCGGGTGCGCGGTCGTGCCGAGTTGCTCGGCTGCCCGCCGGTACAGGTCGATGTAGGGCGCGAAACGCTCGGGACTCCCGCCGATGATGGCGAGCATGAGCGGGAGGCCGTACCGGGCGGTGCGTACGACCGACTGCGGCGAGCCGCCGACGCCCACCCAGGTCGTGAGCCGCCCCGACTCCGTCTTCGGGAAGACGTCCGCGTTCTCCAGCGGAGCCCGCATGGTGCCGCTCCAGGTGACCGGCTGCTCGTCCAGCAGTTTCACGAACAGCTCGATCTTCTCCTCGAACAGCACGTCGTAGTCGCGCAGGTCGTAGCCGAACAGGGGGAAGGACTCGGTGAACGAGCCGCGACCGAGGATGACCTCGGCCCGGCCGTGCGACAGCGCGTCGACCGTCGCGAAGCGCTGGAACACCCGGACCGGGTCGTCCGAACTCAGTACGGTCACTCCGGAGGCGAGCCGGATCCGCGATGTGCGGGTGGCGATACCGGCCAGCACGGTCTCCGGTGTCGAGACCGAATATTCAGGCCGGTGGTGCTCGCCGAGGGCGATGACGTCGACGCCGAGTTGGTCGGCCAGCACCGCCTCGTCGACGACCTGCCGGATGGCCGCCGCGTAGGAGATCGGCTTACCTGAGTCGTCCTCCGGTACGTCGCCGAAGGTGTCGAGGCCGAACTCGAGGTCAGACATTGGTGGGCTCCTTCGCCAGCAGCTCCCGGACCCGCGGCGCGACCTCGCTGCCCAGCAGCTCGATGGTGCGCGCGCGTGCCTCGCGAGGCAGGTGCATGATGTCGTATTTGAGGTCGAAGCGGCTCAGCCGCAGATCGCGGGCGACCGTCGCGATCTTTCGCGCGACCGTCTCCGGCGACCCGACGAACAGCGCCCCGTGGTCGATTTCGGCCTGGTAGCGCGCGCGGTCCGGCTTGTAGAAGCCGCGCTCCTCGGCGAGCGCCGCCACGACCGGCTGCCAGTACCGCCACCACGTCTCCACCGCCTCCTCGTCGGTGTCCGCGACGAGGCCCAGCGAGTGTTGCCCGATCGGCTGGACAGTATGCCCGGCCTGTTCGAGCGCCCGGAGATAGAGATCGACGTGACCGGCGAACCGCTGCGGGCGCCCGCCGATGATCGCCATCATGAGCGGAAGTCCGTAGCGCGCCGCGCGGAGCACCGAGTTCGGGCTCCCGCCGACGCCGATCCACGTCGGGATGCCACCGGGCCGCATCCGGGGATGCAGCCGCTGCGCGGTCAGCGGGCTGCGTACGGTACCGGACCAGGTGACCGGTTCGTCCCGCCGGAGTCGTACGAAGAGGTCGAGCTTCTCCTCGAACAACCGCTCGTAGTCGGCCAGGTCGTAGCCGAACAGTGGAAACGACTCGGTCGCCGACGCCCGCCCGAGAACGATCTGGGCCCTGCCGTTGGACACCGCGTCGAGGGTGGAGAACTCGTGGTAGAGCCGTACCGGATCATTCGTGCTGAGCACCGTGACCGAGGTGCCGAGGCGGATCCGATCAGTCGCCGTCGCGATCGCCGCGAGCAACACGGGGGTGGCCGAGTCGTTGTGGCCCTCCCGGTAGTGCTCACCCAGGCTGAACACGTCGAGTCCGACCGACTCCGCGAGCCGCGCCTCGTCGACGAGCAGCCGCACGGTCTCGGCGTCGCTGAGGACCCGGTCGCCATCGGTGGCCACCTCCCCGAACGAGTTGAGCCCCAGTTCGAAGCCTCCAGCCGGCATGGTCTCCTCCTCAGGCGGTCCCACCAGGGTGACCCCTTGGACGGGGGTCTAAGCGGTTGACACGTCAACGATGCTAGCCTGCCAATTGACACGTCAACCAAGGGGAAGTAGATGACAAAGGCCACACCCGGGCGGCGGGCAGGACGCCAACTGCCGACCGCGGAGGAGCTACGGATCTGGCGGGACTTCATCGAGACGACGGAAGCACTCAGGTCCCGGCTCGCGTCACGCCTCCAGACCGAGTCCTCGCTCTCGCCGGGGGACTACGCCGTGCTGCTCGCCCTCAGCGAGGCACAGGACCGGCGGATGCGCTCCTCCGAACTCGCGACACACATCGGCTGGGAACGGAGCAGGCTCTCCCACCACCTCGGGCGCATGGAGCGGCGCGGGCTCATCCGCCGCCAGGAGTGCCCCACCGTTCCCCGAGGGGCGGAGGTGCTGCTCACGCCGGCCGGAGCCGAGGCGTTCCAGCGGTCCACGGTTCCGCACCTGCGTGCCATTCGCGAACTCTTCGTCGACGCTCTCACGCCGGATCAACTCGTCGCGGCGGGCGAAATCGCGGAGGCGCTTCGCGCGCAACTCGACCGGCACCACGAGGAATGAGTGGCGCTCGCGAAAGCTCGCCGGCTGTCTCGTCCCGCGCGTCAGCAGGCGGCGAGCAGCGTACGGAGAAGCCCGGCCAGTTGCTGGCGCTGCGCGGCTGGTAGCTGGTTCAGCGCCGCCGTCTGCTCGGCGAGCCCGGCGGTGAGCGCCTCGTCCACCACCTGCCGACCCTTGGCGGTCAACTGGGCACGCAGCGCACGCCGGTCCGTCGGATCGGGAATGCGCCGCACCAGCTCGGCACGCGCCAGCTTGTCCAGCCGGCCGGTCATGCCGCCGGTGGTGAGCATCAGGGTTGCCGACAACTGGCTCGGCGACAGCGTGTGAGGCTCGCCGGCCCGGCGCAGGGTGGCGAGCACGTCGAACTCACCGCGTCCGATACCGAAGGGCGCGTACGCCCGCTCGACCCGGTCTCCCATCAGCCGGGAGATCCGGTAGATCCGGCCGAAGACCTCCATCGGGAGGGTTTCAAGGTCGGGTCGCTCGGCCGCCCACTGCCGGACGATCACGTCCACCCCGTCGGTCGCCGTCACTCTCTCCTGCCGCATGACCCGATTGTGTCACGTCTCATAGCCGGTCAGATACTTGAGACTAAGTTTCTTAGCACTAAGCTACCGGCAAGCCACGAGGAGGCGGCACGATGACCAGACGAAACCCCGGCGAGCGGGCCCTCATCACCGGCACGACGATCGACGCGCTGGGGCTCCGGGATGTACGTCCCGTTCTCACTGATGAGGGGACACCGCGATGAACCGGATGCTTGTCAGCACCGCCGTCACGCCGATTGTCTGGGGCACGACCTATGCCGTGACCAGTGAGTTCCTACCGGACGGGCGGCCGCTGCTGGCCGCGGCCCTACGGGCGCTGCCGGCCGGCCTCGTCCTGCTCGCGGTGACCCGCCTCCTGCCCCGCGGAGACTGGTGGTGGAAGGCGGCGGTCCTCGGCACGCTGAACATCGGGGTGTTCTTCGCGATGCTCTTCTTCGCCGCCTACCGGCTACCCGGCGGCGTCGCTGCCGTGCTCGGCGCCGCCGGCCCGCTGCTCACGGTCGGCCTCTCGGCCGCCCTGCTCCGGATCCGACCCACCATGATCGCGATCGGGGCTGGACTGCTCGGGGTGCTCGGCGTCTCGTTCGTGGTCCTGCGCCCGGGTGCCCACCTCGACCTGCTGGGCATCCTGGCCGGGCTGCTCGGCACGGCGTCGATGGCCGCCGGCACCGTCCTGACGAAACGATGGGGACGACCGATCGGGACCGGTGCGCTGCCGTTCACCGCGTGGCAGCTCACCGCCGGTGGTCTGCTGCTCGCTCCCGTGGCGCTCGCCGCGGAAGGACTGCCGGCCGCCCTGACCGGGACCCACCTCGCCGGGTACGGGTACCTGGCCACCGTCGGTACGGCGCTGGCGTACTGGCTCTGGTTCCGTGGTATCGCCGCGCTGCCGGCGACCTCGGTGGCATTCCTCGCCCTGCTCAGCCCGATCACCGCAGCGGTCCTGGGTTGGCTGGCGCTCAGTCAGACGCTGCGCCCGGTGCAGGTGCTGGGATTGGTGGTCGCGCTGGTCGGCACCCTGCTCGGTCAGCTGTCCGGGAGTGGCGTTGATCGGTCCCGTCGAGCCCTACTGGGCTCGCAGGGGAGCGAGGGCCTGGCTCCAGGCCACGACCTGGTCGAGGGTGGCGTTCAGCGAGTCCCGCTGAAAGTCGTTGGGCTTGAAAACGCTGAAGTTCTCGAAGTCGGTGAAGAGCGAGAGCGCCACCTGGGACCGCACGTCCGCCAGTTGCAGCTCAGCGGAGATCAGCCGCAGGTGCTCCACCGCCCGGGCGCCGCCCACCGAGCCGTAGCTGACGAACCCGACGGCCTTGTTGTTCCACTCGCTGTAGAGGAAGTCGATCGCGTTCTTCAGTGCACCGGAGGTCGAGTGGTTGTACTCCGGCGTAACCATCACGAAACCGTCGAATGACGCGATCTTTCTGGCCCACTCCAGCGTGTGCGGTTGCTGGTACTGGCCCATCGACGGCGGGTACACCTCGTCCAGGTGCGGCAGCTTGTAGTCGAGCAGGTCCACGAGCTCGAACTCGACGTCCGTGCGCTGCTTGGCGATGTCGTACACCCACTGCGCGACGGCGGCGCCGTTCCGTCCGGGCCGGGTGCTGCCGATGATGATGCCGATCCTGGTCATGTTCCGTTCCTCCTGTTCGGGCACCCGAGCGGTGTCCTTGCTGGGCGAAACATGTCGGCGCCAGCACCAAGACCCAGGTGCTGGCGCCGACAGTGCTGGTCAGCCCTTGGCTTCCCGCTTGGCCATCTGGGGCTCGGCGCCCTTGCCAACCTTGCGTAGCGCCTGCCGGAGCTGATCCTCGGTCATCTTGGAGTTGCCCTCGATGCCCGCGTTGTGGGCCTGCTGACGCAGGTCGTGGAGCTGATCCCGGTCCGCCATGTCGCTCTCCCCTCACCACGGCACAGGTGCGTCCCGCACCTGTTTGATCGCTGGCTTCCCGGACGCAACCGACGCAAACCGCGCCCGTTGCCCCGGTCCGGACCGTTGACGGGGGCCAGGGTCACGATTCGCGTCGACGCGTGACCTCGTTTGTCGACATGGAGCCTGGGAACTCGACTGCTCCAACGGCGAGAGGAAGGCCGCACGGTGAACGACAACGAGTTCCTCGCCCTGGTGGCGACGCGATCCGGGATGTCGTCGGAGCAGGCGACTGCCGTCACACAGGCCACCTTGACCACCCTGGCCGAACGGATCGACGGCGGTGAGGCGCGCGACCTGTCCGGCCAGCTTCCCGAGGGGCTGCGGGCGTACGCCTTCGGCGGCAGCGAGACCGCGGAACGGTTCGGCCTCGACGTCTTCGTCGACCGGGTCAGCGGTCGCGCGGACCTCGACGTGGACACGGCGAAGGACGGAGTGACGGCGGTCTTCGACGTCCTCCGAGACGCCCTCGACCCCACCGGCTACGAACAGGTGGTCACCCAGCTGCCGGCGGAGTACGGGGACGTCGCTGACCAGACCGCGCCGTTCGTCCGCCGGCAGGCCTGACGGTCGCGCGACCGTGCACGATTGACCGTCACGGGAGCGATCAGCGGCGCCGCAATGACGGGTCGAGCAGCGCGGGCGGAGTGTCGAACTTCTCGTGTGCGGCAAGGTCGACGCCGGGAGGGACGATCGCGTCGATCGCATCGAGCACGTCAGCGGTGAGCACGGTGTCCGCGGCGGCGAGCTGAGAGTGCAGGTGGTCCATGGTGCGGGGGCCGATGATCGCGCTGGTGACGGCGGGGTGCGCGGTGACGAACCCGAGCGCGAGCTGGATCATCGTCAGGCCGGCCTCGTCGGCGACCGTGGCCAGTTGCTCGACGGCGTCGAGCTTGGCACGGTTGGCGGGGACGGTGGTGTCGAAGCGCAGCGGCATGAACGCTGAGCGGTTGGTGGCGATCTCCTGGCCCTCGCGGATCACGCCCGACAGCCAGCCGGAGGCCAGGGGGCTCCACACCAGCACGCCGAGCCCGTACTGCTCGGTCACGGGCAGGACGTGGGTCTCGATCCCGCGCTGCAGGATCGAATAGCCGGGCTGCTCAGTGACGTAACGGCTCAGGTGGTTCTCCCGGGCGGCCCACTCGGCCTGCACGATGCGGTACGCGGGAAAGGTCGAGGAGCCGAAGTAGCGAATCTTTCCGGCACGCTGCAAGTCGGTCAGGGCCGACAGCGTCTCCTCGTCGCTGGTCCTCGGGTCCCACCGGTGGATCTGGTAGAGGTCGACGTGGTCGACGCCCAGACGGCGCAGGCTGTTGTCCAGCTCGGTGACCAACCAGCGGCGCGAACTGCCCTGATGGTTGCGCTCGTCGCTCATGGGCATGCTCGCCTTCGTGGCGAGCACGATGTCGTCGCGGCGGCCGGCGATGGCCTTGCCGACCATCTCCTCCGACTCGCCCTGGCTGTACATGTCGGCGGTGTCGATGAGGTTGATCCCGGCTTCGAGGGCGGCGTCGACGATGGCGGTGGCCTCGTCCTGGGTCGTCTGTCCGATCTTGCCGAAGTTCATCGCGCCGAGCACGAGAGAACTGACCTGCACACCGGTGCGGCCCAAGGTGCGGTACTGCATGACGTGTTCCTCCGCTGGTCGGTGAGGTGTGGTGGTGGTGCGCGGCTTGGTTGTCGGCCCCTGCTCTGGCATCATGAGCAAACGGAACCTCGCTCCGTTAAACGATACGGAACGGCGTTCCGTTTCACAAGGCCGGTGACGGAAGGAACAGCGTGGCGACCGAGGCGGACGGGAGTGCGGGCGCGTCCCAGCGCAAGCGGGCAGATGCCGTACGCAACGAAAAGGCCCTGCTCGACGCGGCCGCCGCGGTCTTCGTGACAGCAGGCGTTGAAGCGCCGGTACGAGACATCGCGGCCAGAGCCGGCGTCGGGACGGGCACGATCTACCGACACTTCCCGACGCGCGCCGATCTGATCATCGCCGTCTACCGGCACCAGGTCGAGGCCTGCGCAGAGGCGGGTCCAGCACTGCTCGCAAGCAGTACGACTCCGCACGCCGCCCTCGGTCGATGGATCGACCTCTTCGTCGACTTCCTGGTCACCAAGCGCGGCCTGGCCGGCGTACTGCACCCCGACAACGCCGGCTTCGACGCGCTGCACGCCTACTTCCTCGACCGCCTCGTGCCCGTGTGCACCCAACTGCTCGACGCCGCAGCAGCGGCCGGCGAGATACGCCCCGACATGAATGCCTACGAGTTGATGCGCGGCGTCGGCAATCTCTGCATCGGCGCCGACAGCGACCCGAACTACGACGCCCGGCGCCTCGTCGAGCTGCTCATCGCAGGGCTGCTCCGACAGCAGTAATCACCGTGGCGGCGCCACACCTGGGACAGGCTGGGTCCGCAGCTGAGGTCGTTCTGGCTCTCCGGAGGTCAACCCACCTGCGCCGGCGTCCGGCATCGAGGTCAAGACTCCAGGCATGGAGTTTCTCTGCTATCACCGCGACCGGCGTGGCTCGCTCGCGCTGCGCGGCGAGCTGTTGGAAGAGCACTGGTCCTACATGGACCGCTACGCGGCGGAGATGATCGCCCGCGGCCCGACCTTCGCCGACGACGGCGACACGCCCACCGGCAGCCTGCACATCGTCGACCTGCCCGATTCCGCCGCCGCTCGGTCGTTCGCCTTCGACGAGCCCAACTACCAGGCCGGTGTGTACCGGGACGTGCTGCTACGCCGCTGGCGCAACACGTTGGGCCGCACCATGTGGGACTTCCCCGGAGGGCGCACCGGCGGTGGGCGGTACCTGGTGCTCGGCCTCGGCGCGGGGCAGGCCGCCGACCTCGCCGTGCCGTCGGACCGGGACGGACTGATCGCGTACGGGCCGCTGCTGTCTGACGACGGGGTCACCTGGCTGGGTACGGCCGCGCTGGTCCAGGCATCGGACCCGGAGACGGCGCGCGCCGTCCTGACCCCGCATCGGTACGTCGACATCGAGGTGCACAGGTGGGCGTTCGGCGGGCGGCCGTCGTGACCCGAGGGCGGCTGTGAGCTGCCCCGGCGGTCCGGCCCGGGGTGGAGGGCGGCACGTGGCCTTCCACCCCGGACCGGGCACTGGCTCAGGCGATCCGGTAGGCCCGCTGGATCGTCTGCGTCACCGTGTTGCCGGCGGTGTCGGTGGCTGTCGTGCGCAACGACACGAAGCCGGGCTGGCGCGGATGGGTGATCAGGGCGACGCCCCGGAAGACCGGCAACGCGACCCACGTCCGGCCATCGTCGAACGACGCTGAGACGCCGAGCGTCCGGTTCGGCGCGGCCGCCGATCCCGGCTGCCGGTCCAGTGCCACGGGGATGGTCATCGCCCGGCCCGCCCGGGCCGTGTTGGTGTCGTCCAACGCGGGCGTCGGCCGGGCCGTCGTCAAGGGCAGCGGCTCCGGCTTTGCCGTGTGCGCCGAGGTGAACGTCCAGGCCACCGAGACCGACGTCGACAGGGTGTCCGGAGCGCCGCGGGTGACGGTCGCCTCCAGGCGGTAGGTGGCCTTGCCGGCGGGCACCGAGAAGTCCGCGTACGAGCCGTCGGCGGTGGCGATCTCCTTGCCGTTGCGCGACAACCGGTAACGGACCTGCAGGTCCTCACGGCTGGCGGGGCGGCCGGAAGCGTCGCCGAAGAGGGGCGGCGACGCGACCGAGATGGTGTCCCCGTCGCGGCCCGCGTAGCCGAGCGGCGACCAGGCCGGCGGCTGGGCCACCGTGGGCCCGAAGGGTGCCGCGTTCCAGGTCTGGTGGTAGGTCCTGCCGGCCCGGAAGGTGGACTCCTGCGTGGTGAAGTTGTCGCCCTCCACGAACGTGGACGTCCAGACGAGGCCGCCGTCGGTGTTGTAGTACTCGGTGGCGTGGAACGGCAGGTCGAACGAGGTGCTCGAACCGATCGGGCCCGGGCCGCCGGGGGACGCCGCGCGGTGGAAGCGGACGGCGGTCGCGGTGCTGGACTGGCTGCGGTAGGTCGTCTTGACGGTCGCGAGGTTCTTCGGGGAGAGCTTCCTGGTCAGGCCCGTGAACATGTCGCCCTGGCGCACGTACGCGAGGTCGTACGTGTAGGGGCTGTTCCGGAACGTCCCGTCCCGGCCCGGGCGGGCGAGCCCGACGCCCAGCGTCGCCGCGAATTCGGGGGCCGTGACGGCGGGCCCGACCCGGCCGAAGAAGACGTCCGCGAACGACACCCCGCTGAGCTGGACACCCGGGTAGCGGAAGCCGTCGTTCCAGTTCGCGCTCACGTTGATCGAGATTGGTGCGGCGTCCCGCTGGGGCACGGTCAGCGAGACCGGCCGGGCGGTGCGGGCGTCGAGCGCCTCGGTGAGCGGGCCGCGTACGTCCAGGACCGGCTGCACGAGCATGGTCGACACGTCGCCCTCGTGGATGGTGCTGTACAGCGCGTAGCGACCCTTGGGCAGCCGCAGCGTGCCGCCGCCCGGTTGCCCGGCGAGGGTGGTGAACTCGCCGGTGGTCAGGTTCGCCGCCACGGTCTCGTACTCCGTGGCCGGTCTGCCGTCGCGCCCGGTGTGGTCGAGCCGGACGTCGTAGCTCTCGATCTCCCGGTTGAGCGCGAACGGCGTCCGCACCCGCAGGTCGCCGGCGCCGGTCGCGGTCACCGCGCCCGGGTAGAGGCCGTCGGGGGCGTCCACCCGGGTGTCCACGGTGACCGTGGCCTCGGCGCGGCCGCCGGCCGGCACCACCAGGGTGGCCGGGCTGACAGTGATCATGCCGGCGGGAGCCGGGGTGACGCTGAGCGAGAGACTGACCGGGGCGGTGCCCGTGTTGCGGTAGCCGATGACGCGGGTGAACGGGGTGTCGTCGGCGTGGGGCCAGCGCTGGACCGGGAAGTCGATCGCGGCGATGTCGGTGGCGACGGGCTGGGCGACGGCACGACCGACGTCGACCCGCCCGGCGCCCTGGTCGTAGAGGCTGTCGGCGTCGGCCGGCTTGGCCGAGCCCATCAGGGCAGCCTTGAGCTGGGCACCGGACCAGTCCGGGTGGCGTCCGGCGAGGATCGCGGCCGAGCCCGCCACGTGCGGGGTCGCCATCGACGTGCCCGACATGGGGACGTAGCCGCCGCCGGGGGCGGCCGCCACGATGTCGACGCCTGGCGCGCTGATCTCGGGCTTGATGTGGTTGTCGCCGACCCGGGGGCCCCGGCTCGAGAAGTAGGCCCGCTGGTCGTCGGCGTCGACCGCGGCGACGGCGAGGGCGTCGTCAGCGGAGGCCGGCGTCGAGACCGACTTCGGCTTGCCCTCGTTGCCGGCGGCGACCACGAAGAGGGTGCCGTACCGGTGGCTGAGGTCCTGGACCGCGGCCTCCAGCGGGTCGAGAGCCGGCGTGTCCGTGTCGCCGAGGCTCAGGTTGATCACCCGGGCCTGCGGCGCGGCCCACTGCATCCCGGCGATGATGTCCGAGTCCTGGCACTGGGTGGTGGCGCAGACCTTGCCGACGACCAGCTTCGCGCCCGGTGCCACGCCGCGGTACCTGCCGCCGGAGGCGGCGCCACTGCCCATGATGGTCGACGCCACGTGAGTGCCGTGGCCGACCGTGTCGCTGGGGTCGTTGCCGCCGGTGAAGTCGTGGATCGCGGCGATGTGCCCGGCGAAGTCGGGGTGGTCGGCGTCGATGCCGGTGTCCAGCACCCCGACCGTCACGCCGTCGCCGTCGAAGCCTGCCTGCCAGGCCGTCGGCGCGCCGATCTGCGGCACGCTCCGATCGAGGGAGACGCGGCGCTTGCCGTCCAGCCACACATGGGTGATCCCGGCGGCGAGCGCGCGCGCCGACGACGTGCCGCGGGTGAGTGACGACCACAGCTCGGCCCGGTCGTCCAGGCCCGCCCGCACGGCCAGCGCGTTGGCGGCGGGCAGGTCGGCCCGCACCCGCGCCGCACCGGCGACGGCGGCGGACCGCGCCTGCGCCGCCCTGTTCTCCGGGTACGCGACCAGCAGCGGCAGCTCGGCCGTCCGGTCGTCGTAGCCGAAACCGCCGAGCGCGGTGAGGTCGAACAGCCGCCGGTCGAGCCGCCCGTCGCGCAGCATCGGCATCGCGTCGACCGGGATGACGTACTGGTGGCCACCTTCTCGGCTGCTCACGAACCGCATGCCGACCCGTCCCGGTCCCCGCTGGATCTGCGGACGGCCCTCCGCGTCCAGTGAAACCCGGTCCCCGGTGATCAAGGTGAAGGTGCCGTGCGGCCCGGAGACCGTTGCCGGCGGCTTCTCCTGCGCGTCCGCGGGGGAAGCCGTGAGGCCCGCCGCCGCCAGCGCGGTGGCGAGCACTCCGGCTGTCAGGGCGCGTCGTTGCCGTCGTCGCACATCGTCCTCTCCGCCACGGGCCTCTCCCGGGACGGCACGATGACGCCTGGCGCGGCCGGCGGGTTGATCACTAGGGGTGTGACGGTCGCCACAATCGCGCACCGCGCGGGCGCGACCAGATGCCCCTGCCGGTTACATGCGCCGGTGACCACGGGACGAGACCTCGGAAAGCGCAGGTCAGATGCGTGACGCCGAGGAGTTCGACGCCCTCTACGCGGCCTGCGCCGGCCGGATCGTGGGTCACGTCTATGCCCTGACCGGCAACCGCAGCGAGGCGGAGGACGCCGTCGCCGAGGCGTTCACCCGAGCCTGGCAGCGCTGGTCGACCGTGCGCGAGGCGGACAGCCCGGAGGCGTGGGTCCGCCGGGTCGCCTCCCGAACCGCGGTGAGCAGTTGGCGCAAGACGTTCAACCGGATCCGCGCGCACCGCCGGGCAGCTGTCGACCAGAGCGTGCCCGGACTCAACGAGGACCACGTCGCCCTGCTTCAGGCGCTGCAGCGGCTGACCGCCAACCAACGCCGCGCCGTCGTGCTGCACCACCTGAACGATCTCAGCGTCGCCGAGGTGGCAGCCGAGATGCAGGCGCCCATCGGGACCGTCAAGACGTACCTCGCCCGCGGCCGGAGAGCCATGGCCGGGCTGCTGGACGAGGCGCGGCAGGAGGGAACCTCCCATGACTGATCCGCATGACGGCCTCACGACGATCGCCGATGCGGTCCGGCGAGTCACGACGCTGCCCGCAGCCGGGACGCTGCGCCGCCGTGGCGAGCAGCGCCGGCGGCGCCGAACGGCCGTCCGCGGGGCGGGACTGGCCCTGCTGGTCGTGACCGCTGGCGCGGCCCTCCTGCCGACGCGGGATCAGACGGTGGACCAGGGTGTCGGCTCCGCGGACACGGTCCCGCCGTCGGTCGTCCCGTCCGTGACCGCCTCGGCCGGACCGCAGGAGATCCTCGGTGGCCGGCGGCAGGTCCTGATCGTGGTGCCCGGCATTGGTCGGGCCGCACTGGCGGTCGGCCGTGACGACGATCGGGTGCGGGCCACCACCGAGCAGGGCATCGACGACCGTGCGCTGTGGGTGCTACGCCCCGAGGGGAACGCCTTCCGGATCATGCTGGCCGCGGCGCGCGGGGCCAACCAGGTCTGCATGACCGTCGTGCACGACGCCGCGCCGGGCAGCGTCCGCGGCCGGGTGTGTGACACGACCGCGCAGACGCAGCTCTTCACGATCGAACAGGTCGCCGACGGCAGTTACTCGATCTTCCAGGGCAAGCGCTACGTCCAGGTCGTCGACGGCACCAACGCCCTGGTCCCCGACCTGCCGGAGGCCCTGACCACGACGTACGAGTTCGAGGACCGCGGCAACCGGCGCGACTGAGCGCGCCCCCTCGCCCGGACAGACGGATCAGCCCAGGCGAAGGCGTCCTTCGCCGAGGTCCTCGACGAGCCCGTGCGGCGCACGCATGCGCCACGCGTCGGTCACGAGCTCTCGCAGGCGATCGACTCCCACCTCCGCCAGGCGCAGCATGACCAGCGGCAGGCCGTCGTAGCCGGGAGTGGTGAAGAAGAGGTCGGGCTCCCCGAGCAGCAGAGCCTGCTTCTCGGCCTCATCGCCGACGAACAGCACGGCGACATCGGTCCGGATCAGGCGTGGTCTGCCCGGGCTGCGCTCGGGATAGGACCAGACGAACCCCTTGCCGTCCACGCGGAAGTCGAAGCCCTCACTGTCGATCTCCACCGCCTCCGGCAGGGCCAGCGCCAGACGACGAACATCGTCCGCGTCAGCCACCGAAACCCCTCGCGGAGCGCAGAATCCCCATGCGCCCAGGCTACTGGGTCAGGTGAAGCCGTTCCGCGGTCCGGGTGAAATGCAACACCAGACCTGACCTTGCAGCCCGGAACCCCTCCGGGAAGGCTCGTGGCTCGGAACACCACACCCGGTGCCGCAACCAAGGAGATGGTCGTGCGTAAGCTCGTGTACTTCATCGCTGCCACAGTGGACGGTTTCATCGCCGGACCCGACGGCGCGGACCCTACCGGCCCTGGCGGGTTCTGGCCCATTCCGGACGACTACCTGCGCCACCTCATCTCCGGGTATCCGGAGACCCTGCCGGGCCCGGCTCGGCAGGCATTCGGCATCGACGCGGAGGGCTCGCGGTTCGACACCGTTCTGGAGGGGCGTCACTCCTACGAGGTCGGGCTCAAGGCCGGCGTGACGGACGCCTACCCCCACCTGCGTCACCTGGTGTTCTCACGCACGCTGGCGGAGAGCCCCGACCCGGCCGTCGAGGTCAGGTCCGGGGACCCGGTCGCCACCGTGCGCGAACTCAAACGGCACGACGGCAAGGACATCTGGGTGATCGGCGGTGGCGCCCTGGCCGGCGCCCTGTATCCCGAGATCGATGAGCTGATCGTCAAGCTGGCTCCACTGACCATCGGCGCCGGCATCCCGCTGTTCGGCCGCGCCGCGGTCTTCGCGCCGCGTACCTGGCAGCTGACCGATCACACCGTGCTGGACAGCGGCGCCCTCTTTCTCACCTACAGCCGTCTCGCCTCGGACGGGAGCTGACACGCCGGCAGCGGCGCCCGGGGTGGTGGCGCCGCCGTGCCTGCGGGTGGGCCGGGCGGATCGCAGGCCCGAAAACCGTAATCTGATCTCGCCTGGGAGAGTCTCGGCTGACCTGCGGAGATAACGCTCTCACGAATGGTGGGAGAGCCCTTGACGCGCCGGTGATCGAGCCGCAACGATGCATTCACATGTGTCGTGCTGGTTGCGGTCGCCCGACATGCCGGGCGACCGCAACCAGGCTCGGCGCCACCCTGCCCACCACCAGGCGTGATCGGCGCACGCCGTCCCCCGCACCGCGAAAGGACCTACCGTGCGCAGATCCCTGAGATCGTGGCTCGGCGCCGTGCTGAGCGCGATCCTCGTCGTGGGCGGCATAGTGGCCGTGCCACCCGTGGCCAGCGCCGCACCGTTCACCGTGCTGGTGTTCACCAAGACCGCCGGATTCCGGCACGGCTCCATCACCCCGGGCATCACCGCCATCCAGCAGCTCGGCGCCGCCAACGGGTTCACCGTCGAAACCACCGAGGACGCGGCCCAGTTCACCGACGCGAACCTGGACCGGTTCGCCGCGGTGATCTGGCTGTCCACCACCGGCGACGTGCTCAACGCCGCCCAGCAGGCCGCCTTCGAGCGCTACATCCAGGGCGGCGGCGGTTACGTGGGCGTGCACGCCGCCTCCGACACCGAGTACGAGTGGCCGTGGTACGGCGGGCTGGTCGGGGCGTACTTCGCCTCGCACCCGGCCGACCAGACCGCGACCATCAAGGTCGCCGACCAGGTGCACCCGTCCACCGCGACGCTGCCGCAGCGGTGGAACCGGCTGGACGAGTGGTACAACTACCGCGCCAACCCGCGGGGCAACGTGCACGTGCTGGCCACCCTGGACGAGAGCACCTACAGCGGCGGAAGCATGGGGTACGACCACCCGATCTCCTGGTGCCAGAACTACTCCGGCGGCCGGTCCTGGTACACCGGCCTCGGCCACACCGACGCGTCGTACACCGACGCGAACTTCCGCCAGCACCTGCTCGGGGGCATCATGACCGTGGCCGGCGCGGTCGACGCGGACTGCGGCCCCACGGTCACCAGCAACTTTCAGCAGGTGGAGCTGGCCAAGGGCGCGGCCGAGACCGGCGAGCCGATGAGCCTCACCGTCCTGCCCGACCGGGGCGTGCTGCACACCTCGCGCAACGGCGTGATCCGGCACACCGACGCGGCCGGCAACACCAAGGTCGCCGCCACCCTGCCGGTCTACACCGGAGACGAGGAGGGCCTGCAGGGCATCAAGGCCGACCCCAACTTCGCCACCAACCGCTGGGTGTACGCGTACTACGCGCCACCGCTGAGCACGCCGGGCGGTGGCGCGCCGGCCACCGGCACCCCGGCCGACTTCGCCGTCTGGGACGGCGTCAACCGGCTGTCGCGGTTCACGGTGAACGCGGACAACACCCTCAATCTGGGCAGCGAGACGCTGATCCTGAACGTGCCGACGAGCCGGGGCATGTGCTGCCACGTCGGCGGTGACATGGACTTCGACGCGGCGGGCAACCTGTACCTGTCCACCGGCGACGACACCAACCCGTTCGACTCGGCCGGGTTCACCCCGATCGACGAGAGGGCCGGCCGCAACCCGGCCTTCGATGCCCAGCGCACCTCGGCGAACAGCAACGACCTGCGCGGCAAGGTCCTCCGGATCAAGCCGAGCGCCGCCGGCGGGTACACCATCCCGGCCGGCAACATGTTCGCCCCCGGCACCGCGCGGACCCGCCCGGAGATCTACGCGATGGGCTTCCGCAACCCGTTCCGGATGAGCGTGGACAAGGCCACCGGCGTCGTCTACCTCGGTGACTACGGCCCCGACGCGGGCACCGCCGACCCGAACCGGGGACCGGCGGGCAACGTGGAGTTCGCCCGGATCGACCGGCCCGGCTTCTACGGCTGGCCGTACTGCACCGCCCGCAACGACGCGTACAACGACTACACCTTCCCGTCCGGCCCGTCCGGGCCGAAGTTCAACTGCGCGGGCGGGCCGGTCAACAACTCGCCCAACAACACCGGCATCACCCAGCTGCCGCCGGCCGTCTCGGCGTGGCTGCCGTACGGCGGCTCCGGCTCGCCGCCGGAGTTCACCGGCGGTGGCCTGTCGCCGATGGGCGGCCCGGTGTACCGGTACGACCCGGACAACACCTCCGCCGTGGCGTTCCCCGAGTACTACGACGGGACCTACTTCGCGGGTGAGTTCGGCCGCCGCTGGATCAAGAACATCAAGCTCGACGCGTCCGGCCAACCGCTGAAGATCAACCCGTTCCCGTGGACCGGCACGCAGGTCATGGACATGGAGTTCGGGCCGGACGGCGCGCTCTACGTGCTCGACTACGGCACCGGCTGGTTCAACGGCGACGCCAACTCGGCGCTCTACCGCATCGAGTACGCCCGCGAGGGCCGGGCACCCGTCGCCAAGGTGTCCGCCACCCCGACCAGTGGCACCGCGCCGCTGACCGTGGCCTTCTCCTCGGCCGGCACCCTCGACCCCGACGGCGACCCGTTCACCTACGCCTGGGACTTCGACAACAACGGCACCACCGACTCGACCGCGGCGAACCCGAGCTTCACGTACACCACCAACGGGACCCGCAGCCCGACGTTGACGGTCCGGGACACCACCGGCAAGACGGCGACCGCGAGCGTCGTCGTCACGGTCGGCAACAGTGCCCCGGTGGTCACCGTGAACACCCCGTTGAACGGGCAGACCTTCACCTTCGGGGACGCGGTGCCCTTCACCGTCACCGTCACCGACGCCCAGGACGGTGCGATCAACTGCGCCTGGGTGAAGGTGAACTACGTCCTCGGCCACGACTCGCACGGCCACCAGCTCGGCAGCGTGCAGGGCTGCTCCGGCGTCATCCAGACCTCGGCGGACGGCGAGCACGACACCGCGGCGAACATCTTCGGCATCATCGACGCCGAGTACACCGACCTGGGCGGTGGTGGCCAGCCGCCGCTGACCACGCACACCCAGGCCGTCCTGCAACCACGGGTGCGCCAGGCCGAGCACTTCGGTGACTCGTCCGGCATCCAGATCGTCGCCGGGGCAGCCGGGCACGGCGGCGCGGCGGTCGGCTACGTCGACAACAACGACTGGATCTCGTTCCGCCCCTACAACCTGACCGGCGTCCAGTCGTTCAGCGCCCGGGTCGGCGCTCCGGCTGGCGGCGGTGGCACGCTGGAGCTGCGGGTCGATTCGCCCACCGGGCCGCTGGTCGGTTCGGCCACCGTGGTACCCACCGGCGGGTACGCCAACTTCGCTACGGTCACCGGTGGGGTCGCCGCCCCGACCGGCACCCGGACCCTGTTCCTGGTCTTCAAGGGCACGGGCCCGTACTTCGACATCGACGAGTTCACCCTCTCCACCAGCCCCGGTGGACCAGGGCCGGACCCGGACCCCGACCCGGGCGCCAACCTGGCCCGGGGCAAGCCGGCGCGTGCGTCGAGCTTCGAGGGCGCGTACGGCGCGGCCAACGCGTTCGACGGCGTGGCCGGGACCCGGTGGGGCAGCGCCTTCAGTGACCCGCAGTGGATCGATGTGGACCTCGGTGCCACGTACTCGGTCAACCGGGTCAAGCTGACCTGGGAGGCGGCGTACGGCAGCGGGTACCAGATCCAGACGTCGCCGGACGGGGTCAACTTCACCACGATCCGTACGGTGACCGGTGGCGACGGCGGCGTGGACGACCTGACCGGGCTCAGCGGCTCCGGCCGGTACGTCCGGCTCCTCGGCACCACCCGGGGCACCGCCTGGGGTTACTCGCTGTTCGAGTTCGAGGTGTACGGCGGCACCGGGAGCCCGACCGGGGGCAACCTGCTGCTGAACAAGCCGACTCTGACGTCCAGCAACGAGGGGGCCGACGTGTCCGGCGCCAAGGCGGTGGACGGCAGCCTCACCACCCGCTGGTCGAGCGCCTTCTCCGACCCGCAGTGGATCCGGGTCGACCTCGGCAGCCCGACCGCGATCGGCCGGGTCAAGCTGAGCTGGGAGGCGGCGTACAGCAGCGCGTACCAGATCCAGACCTCGAACGACGGCACCAGCTGGACGACCGTGAAGACGGTGACCGGCGCGGACGGCGGGGTGGACGAGCACACAGGGCTCGGGGCCAACGGTCGCTACCTGCGGATCAACGGCACCGCCCGGGGCACCGGGTACGGCCACTCGCTCTGGGAGGTGGAGGCGTACGGCAGTTGAGCCACCATCGCTGACGTGGCCGGCACGGGTCTCCGTGCCGGCCACGGTCTGCCCCCGTAGCCAGCAAGTTAGTCGTCGGCGACCGCCACCGGTTCCGAGCCGATGCAGCGCACCTTCAGCTCGTACTCGCGGGCCGAGCCCTCGAACGTGACCTCGACGTCGTCGTCGGGGCCCCGGTCCACGTCACGGACCCGGTAGCCCTGCGCGGGCGCCCAGGAGACGAGGCGTACGCCACCGGCACCGCACTCGGCCACGGCCGTGCCGCCGTCGGTGGCGAACCCCCGGCGGACCCCGGAGCTGGCGCTCGGTGCGGCGCTCGCCGTGCCCGGCCCGGCCGAGGCGGTGCCCGTCGTGCCGGTGGGCACCGGCTCCGGCGAGGCGAGCGCCCGTTCGATCTCCGCCTCGCTGCGCACGCCGCCCGGGGTGCCGGTGATGCTCTCGCCCACCAGCCGGATCGCGCCCAACCCGATCAGGGTGGCCACGGCGGCGGTGGCCACCCACCCGGTGGCGACGAGGATCGAACGACGGCCCATCCCCTGACTATCCCCGATCCAGCATTGTCGTCGGCACATCCGGAGGCTAAGGCACGGTTAACGTGCGCCTCGCTGCCAGCCGCAGCGGTTAGCCTGCCAGCTGTGGCCCGCCTGCTGCTCATCGAGGACGACCTGACGATCCGTACGCCGCTGATCCGGGCGTTGCGGGAACGCGGCCACGCGGTGGCCGCCGCCTCGACGGCGATGGCCGGGCTCCGCGACGCGCTGGAGGACCGGCCCGATCTCGTCGTGCTCGACCTGGGGCTGCCGGACCTGGACGGACGCGAGCTGCTGCGGATGCTGCGCGCGGTCAGCTCGGTGCCGGTCATCGTGGCCACCGCCCGGGACGACGAGGCCGAGATCGTTCGGGTCCTCGACGCGGGGGCTGACGACTACGTGGTCAAGCCGTTCACCGCGGCGCAGCTCGACGCCCGCGCCCGGGCGGTGCTGCGCCGGGGGCCTTCCGGCGCCGACGAGCAGGCCCCGTCGCTCGTCGTCGGCGGGTTGCGGGTCGACCCCCGGGCCCGACAGGTCACCCTGGACGGAGTGGTGGTCGAGCTGACGCCCCGCGAGTTCGATCTGCTGCACCATCTCGCCGGCCGGCCCGGTCAGGTGGTCACCAAGCGCGAGCTGCTCACCGAGGTCTGGCAGATCCCGTACGGCGGCGCCGACAAGACCGTCGACGTGCACCTGTCCTGGTTGCGCCGCAAGTTGGGTGAGAGCGCCGTGGAACCCCGCTACCTGCACACCGTGCGCGGCGTCGGGGTGCGGCTGGAGGCGCCCGGGGCGCAGCGGTGAGGGCGCGCCTCGCGCTGCTGGTCGCCGCGGTCAGCGTCCTCACCCTGATCGCGTTCCTCGTGCCACTCGCGCTGCTGGTCCGCACCATCGCCGAGGACCGGGCCACGGTGCGGGCCACCGCCGACGCGCAGAGCCTGGTGCCGGTGGTCGGCACCGCCGACGCGGCGACCATCCGGCTCACCGTCGAGCAGCTCGCCGCGGAGTCCGGTCGACCGGTGAGCGTCTTCCTGCCGGACGGCACGGTGCTCGGCGCCCAGGCACCCCGTACGCCCGCGGTGGCCCTGGCGGCACGCGGGCAGAGCCTCACCGGGGAATCGGCGGCCGGCCGGGAGGTGGTCATCGCGGTGCAGGGCAGGGCGGACGGCACCGGAGTGATCCGCATCGTGGTCCCCCGGGACGAGCTGACCGCCGGGGTGACCCGGGCCTGGCTGGTGCTGGCCCTGCTCGGGGTGGTCCTGGTGATGATCGGGCTGGTGGTCGCCGACCGGCTGGCGCGCACCCTGGTCCGGCCGATCAGCGACCTCTCGGCGGTCTCGAACCGGCTGGCGAACGCCGAGCTGGACGCCCGGGTCGTGCCGGGCGGCCCGGCGGAGCTGCGTGAGGTGGCCGGCGCGCTCAATCACCTGGCCGGCCGGATCCAGGTGCTCCTGCTGCAGGAGCGGGAGCAGGTCGCCGACCTGTCGCACCGGCTGCGTACGCCGTTGACCGCGCTGCGGCTGGAGGCGGAGTCGTTGCGCGACCCGGACGACGCAGCCCGGATCACCGCTGCCGCTGACGGGCTGGAACGGGCGGTCACCGGGCTGATCCGGCAGGCCCGCTGGCGCCGGTCGCCGGCAACGGGAACGGCGGCCTCGGACGCCGCGGCGATCGTCGGCGACCGCGTCGCGTTCTGGTCGGTGCTGGCCGAGGACACCGGCCGGGCCGTCACCCTGGACCTGGAGCCCGGCCCGCTTCTCGTCGGAGTGCCCGCCGACGACCTGACGGCGGCCGTGGACGCCCTGCTGGGCAACGTCTTCGCGCACACCCCCGACGGCACGCCCTTCGCCGTCCGGCTCGCCCGAGACGCGGGCCAGGTGCTGCTCACCATCACCGACGAGGGCCCGGGGATGCCTGCCGGGGCGGTCCGGCGGGGCGCCAGCCCGGCCGGGTCGACCGGCCTCGGCCTGGACATCGCCCGGCGCGCCGCGCAGGCCGGCGGTGGTCGGCTGGAGCTGCGCACCGGTCCGGGAGGCGGGGCCCAGGTGCTGCTACGGCTCGGACCACCGACGCCCGAGCGACCGGCGACGGACGGCGGGCCCAGGTCCGCCGGGAACGGCTTAACCCGGCCTTAGCGTCCGGACAGCGCGGCGCTATCCCGATCCAGCCGATCCTCGAAGTCGACAACCGAGGAAAGGTGGACATCACGATGAAGCGCACCTCTCTGCTCCTGGCGTCGGTCGGCGGAGCGGCGGTGCTGGCCGTGGCCGGGGTCGCCGTGGGCGTCGGTGCCGCCGGCGACTCGCGGGCCACCGGCACGGCACTCGCCGCTGCCACCGTCGACCCGACGGTCACGGGCGCACCGGACGACAGCGGGACCAGCCCGGCGCCGGGCACCAGCGGCGCGCCGTCGAGCGGCGCGCCCTCCAGCGGTACGCCGTCGACCAGCAGCCCGTCGGCCGGCGGGGCCGTCGACCAGCAGCGCGCCGGCGAGATCGCGCTCGCCAGGGCCGGCGGTGGTCAGATCGTCGAGGTGGAGGCCGAGCAGGAGCACGGCCGGCCGGTCTGGAGCGTCGAGATCGTCGCGGGCGACACCGAGCACGAGGTCGACGTCGACCGGGACAACGGCACGGTGCTCAAGGCCGAGCAGGAGCCGGTCGACGACGATGACGACGGCCGGGACGACAACGGCGACGACCGGGACGACGACGGCGACGACAGGGACGACGATGACGACGACAAGTCCGGCGACGACGACTGACGCCGGGTTGCCGCCGCCCACCACGGGCTCACCGTGGCGGGCGGCGGTACGACGGCGTTCCTCAGACGGCCGCGACGCGCTCCTCCTGGACCACCGGCTCGTCCTGGTCGAACTGGGTGCGGTACAAGTCCTGGTACCGGCCACCGGCGGCGAGTAGCTCGCTGTGCCGCCCGCGTTCGACGACGCGTCCGTCCTCGATGACGAGGATCTGGTCGGCCGCGCGGATGGTGGACAGCCGGTGCGCGATGACCACACTGGTCCGGCCGGTCAGGGCCTCGGCGAGGGCGGCCTGCACGGCGGCTTCCGATGTGGAGTCGAGATGCGCCGTTGCCTCGTCGAGGATGACCACCCGGGGACGCGCCAGCAGCAGCCGCGCGATGGTGAGCCGTTGCCGCTCGCCGCCCGACAGGCGGTACCCGCGTTCACCGACGACGGTGTCGAGCCCGTCCGGAAGTGAGCGGATCAGGGTGTCGAGCCGGGCCCGGCGCAGCACGTCCCACATCTCCTCCTCGGTCGCGTCCGGCCGGGCGAACACCAGGTTGGCGCGGATGCTCTCGTGGAACAGGTGCCCGTCCTGGGTCACCACGCCGAGTGCCGTTCGGATCGACTCGGCCGACAGGTCGCGTACGTCGACGTCGGCGAGCTTCACCGCGCCATCCTCGACGTCGTACAGGCGCGGCACGAGTTGGGCGATCGTCGACTTGCCCGCTCCGGAGGAGCCGACAAGGGCCACCATCTGCCCCGCTTCGGCACGGAACGACACGCCGTGCAGAACCTCCTCGCCGCCGCGCGTATCGAGCTTCGTCACATCCTCGAGGGACGCGAGCGACACCTTGTCGGCCGACGGGTAGCCGAACCGGACCGAGTCGAACTCCACGGCGACCGGTCCGTCGGGGAGCGGCCGGGCGTCGGACCTGTCGAGGATCAGTGGCTTGAGGTCGAGGATCTCGAAAACCCGCTCGAAGCTCACCAGCGCGCTCATCACCTCGACCCGGGCGCTGGCCAGCGACGTCAGCGGCGCGTAGAGGCGTGACAGGAGCAGCGCGAGCGCGACCACGGTGCCGGCGTCGAGGCTGCCCCGAAGGGCGTAGAGGCCGCCCAGCCCGTAGACCAGTGCCAGCGCCAGCGAGCCGACAACGGTGAGCGCGGTGATGAAGACCCACTGGAGCATTGCGGCGCGGATGCCGATGTCGCGCACCCGCCGTGCCCGCGCCGCGAACTCGGCCGACTCCTCGGCCGGACGCCCGTACAGCTTGACGAGTGTCGCGCCGGGTGCGGAGAAGCGTTCGGTCATCCGGGTGCTCATGGCCGCGTTGTGCTCGGCCGCCTCGCGCTGCAACTGGGCGAGCCGCGAACCCATCCGCCGGGCCGGGAGGACGAAGATGGGCAGCAGTACGAGCGCCAGCAGCGTGATCTGCCACGAGAAGCTGAGCATGACCGCCAGCGTCAGGAGCAGTGTGACGGCGTTGCCGACCACACTCGACAGGGTGTCGCTGAAGGCCCGTTGCGCGCCGATCACATCGTTGTTCAATCGGCTGACCAGCGCACCCGTACGGGTGCGGGTGAAGAACGCCACCGGCATGCGCTGGACGTGGTCGAAGACGGCTGTCCGCAGCTGGACGATCAGGCCCTCACCGATGCTGGCGGACAGGAACCGCGTCACCAGACCCAGGCCGGCTTCGGCCAGGGCGATCACCGCGATCAGCACCGCCAACCGGATCACGATGCCGCTGTCGGCGCCGTCGACGATCGCGTCGACCACCCGACCGGCGAGGACCGGCGCCGCCACCGTGAGGACCGCCGTCACCACGCTCAACAGCAGGAACCTCATGATCAAACTACGGTGCGGCCGCGCGAACCGCGCGATGCGCTTCAAGGTGGCCCGGGACAGTGGTCGTTCGTCCTGCGCGTTCATCGCGTGGTGCAGAGACATCCACGCGGTAACTTCCATGCTCATGCCGTACCTCCGTGTAGCAGGCTAGAACCTCGTGCGAGGTTGAGGTCAAGCCGCCGCGCAGGAGGCATATGCGGTGCGGCCACGGGTAGCTGCGATTTATGGCTCAGTACACGAAGCCCGAGCTCAGAGAACAGATCAAGGAAGAGATCAAGGCTTCCGACAAGGGCGGCAGACCGGGGCAGTGGTCGGCGCGGAAGTCACAACTGGTCACTCAGGAGTACAAGAGGCGCGGCGGGGGGTTCCTGGGCCCCAAGGACGAGCGGCAGAAGTCCCTGCAACGGTGGGGCGCGGAGGACTGGCAGACCAGGGAGGGCGACACCCGGGCCCGGCGCGGCGACACAACCAGTCGCTACCTGCCGAAGAAGGCCTGGGAGGAGCTGTCGGAGGACGAAAAGCGCGCCACCGACACCAAGAAGCGGAAGGCGTCGCGGACCGGCAGGCAGTTCGTGGCCAACACGGGGCCGGCCAAGCGTGCCCGCCGGGACGCCACGACGGCCGGACGGATGTCGGAGATGTCCGTCGCCGAGGCGGCCAAGCTGGTCCGTGGCCTCGACACGCGACAGCTCAGGTCCGCCCTGCGGAACGAGCGCGGCGGCAAAGCCCGCAAGACGCTCATCCAGCGACTCGAGGCGGAACTCAACCGACGCTGACCGAGCTACAGGCCGGCCTGGGTGGTCAGGGTCTGTCGCAGGTGAGTCTTCGGCCGGGAGCCCACGGTCGAGCCGACGACCTCGCCCTGGCGGAACACCAGCAGGGTTGGCAGGGACATGACGCCGTACCGCCGGGTGGCCTCCGGGTTCTCGTCGGAGTTGAGCTTGGCCACGACCATCCGCCCGCCGAACTCCCCGGCCAGCTCGGCCAGGCTCTTCTCGATCGCCCTGCAGGGCGGGCACCAGTCGGCCCAGAAGTCGACCACCACGGGCCGGTCGCTGGCCAGCACCAGCTCGGCGAACGTGTCGTCGGTGACGGTGACTAGTGAGCCGAGTGCCGTTTCCTGGGGCATGGTTCCTCCCGATGCGCGATGGCGTGGGTGAGCTGGGTGTGGAGCTGCCGGCGTACCGCCCCGAGCCGGTCGAGGTAGGCGTCGACCTCGGCGAGCTTGCGTCGCAGCACCGTCACCGAGTCCGGGCAGACGTCGCCGGACGCGTTGCCGGCCCGGAGGCAGGCGACGAACGGGCGGACGTCGTCGAGGCCGAAGCCGACGTCGAGCAGCGCCCGGATCTCCCGTACGACCCGAAGCTCCGCCTCGTCGTAGACGCGGTAGCCGTTGGCGGAGCGCTCTGGGCGTACCAACCCGTGCGCCTCGTAGTAGCGCAGGGCGCGCGTGCTCGTGCCGGCCCGCTCAGCCAGCTCACCGATCAGCATCCGACCCCCTCCGCCAGCCCGTCGCGACCACGCTAAACCTTGTCGCCGGCGTCAAGGCAAGGGCGCCTAGCCGATGCGGAACTGCTCCCCGTAGACGGCGAACACCAGCGGCGTGTTCAGGTCGAAGTTGCCGTTGTTGAGGAACACCCGCTGGGCCGTGTCGACGCGGGACGTGTCCGAGTGGGCCGCTTCCTTCTTCATCTCGATGACCCGCTCGTCGAGGAAGGCGTGCAGCCAGGCGCGCTCGTCGCCGCCCTGGGGCGGTGGCTTCGCCCGGGCCAGGGCGCGGTTGCGGATCGCCCGCATGCCCTCGTACCCGTGCATCACCGCCGCGTCGTAGTACGCGAACTGGCCGAGCGCCCGAACCTGGTCGGTCTTGCCGTCGCGTACCGACGGGTTGAAGTAGACCCGGTCCCGCTCGGCCTCCTGCGCGGCTCGGAAGACTGGGTCGGTGGCCGCGGCCCGCCAGTCGCGGGGGAAGTTGGGGTCGAGGCCGGCGTGCGAGTCGGTGCCGTTGACGGAACGCAGCGCCGGCAGGTACGGGGCCAGCACGTTGCCCGGCTTGGTGCGGGTGTACGCCTCGACCAGTTCGAGCATGTCGCCGGTGCCGGAGCAGAAGCCGATGATGCCGGCGGTGTAGCCCCGCCCGTCGCCGATGTCCTCAATGTAGGAGAACTGCGCGCGCCAGTCGAGCGACGAGTTCTCCGCGGCCGAGACGAGCTGCATGGCGGCGTCCTTCTTCGCCGGGTCGTCGAGGTTGCGACCAGCCGGGACGGTCGGGGTGGGGGTGCCACCACCGGGCAGGGTCCACCGTTGGTTGGTGGCGCCGGAGCAGCTCCAGATCTGCAGCCGGGCGCCGTTCGCGGTGCTCCGGTCCGTGACGTCGAGGCACTTGCCGGAGCCCGTGTTGATCAGCGCGCCGTTGTTGGCCGTCCACTTCTGGGCGCCGGTGGTGTTGCAGTCGTACAGCTGCACCTTGGCGCCGTCGGCGGTCGACGCGGCGGTGACGTCCAGGCACTTGCCGAGTGCCCGGATCGAGCCGTCGGCGTTGCCGACCGTCCACGTCTGGGCCGCGCTGCCGTTGCAGTCGTAGAGCTGGACCGGCGTGCCGTTGGCCGGGTTGGCCCCGGCCACGTCGACGCACTTGCCTCCGAGGCCGGTGATCGGGCCGGCGGCCGCCGCGCTGGCCGACGGCAGGCCGTACCCGAGGGCCGCCGTGCCGACCAGCAGCGCGCCCACGACGTAGGCGGCTGACCTCTTGCGAAGCATGATGCTCCTCGGGGACGGGGCGGCGTGCCGCCGGCGGGTCGGTGGCCCCCGTGCGGCGGACCGAACCCCGAGGGCGCCGCGAGCATCAGGAAACTCTGTTAACAAATAGCAGCGCGTCGATGAGCTGTCAATTCAGGGGCGGCGTGGTGGACGCGCCCTACGGCCGCAGGCCGCCCGAGGTCAGGATGACCTCTCCGGTCAGCCACCGGGCTTCCGGGCCGGCGAGGAAGGTCACGACGCCGGCGATGTCCGAGGGCTGCCCGAGTCGGGCGAGCGGAGTCTGCGCGACCAGCTCTCTGATGTACGGGCTGTCGATGAGCCCGTGCTCGTGCCCACCCTCGGTCTCCGTACCGCCGGGCGCCACGGCGTTGACCCGGATCTGCCGTGGGCCCAGCTCCTTGGCCAGTACGCGCGTGATGGCCTCGACGGCGCTCTTCGTGGCGGTGTAGATCATCAGATTCGGCTGCGACATGTGCACGGCGGTCGAGCTGATGTTGACGACGCTGCCACCGTTCGGGCCGAAGCGCTGCACGGCCTCCCTGGTCGCCAGGATGACCCCGAGTACGTTCACGTCGAACTGGAACCGGTAGTCCCGCTCGGTGACGCG
This sequence comes from Micromonospora sp. U21, assembly GCF_018070045.1. Classification (GTDB taxonomy): domain Bacteria; phylum Actinomycetota; class Actinomycetes; order Mycobacteriales; family Micromonosporaceae; genus Micromonospora. Next base: position 292,917 of record NZ_JAGPYK010000003.1, on the reverse strand, counting down.
CTCCAGCGCGCCGAACTCGTAGACGCCGGCGTTGTTCACCAGGATGTCCACTGACCCGAACTCGGCGACCACCTGCTGGAACATGCTCTCCACATCCGGTGCCTTGGTGACGTCGGCAGCGATGGCGATCGCCCTGCCGCCCTGTTCCTCGATGTTCGTCACCACGTGGGCCGCCCGGTCCGTGTCGCCCGGGTAGTAGTTGACGACCACCGCGGCGCCTGCCGCGGCCAGGTTCGTGGCGATGGCGGCCCCGATGCCCTGGGCAGCGCCTGTCACGACGGCGACCTGGCCGGTAAGTGTTCCCATGATCCCTCGCTTCGACGGTCAGCGCGTCCTGGTGCGGACGCCCTGTAGGTGTCCGAGCATGCGCGCCAACCGTTTGTTCGACAACTCATGTTGTGACCAACACATTTGCTGATCGGCGCGGAATGTGCGGACGAGCAAATAAGTTGTGGATCAACAGAAGTTGACCGACGAGAAGCAGATTGGTGGGTACGGCAATGCCCGATTACGGACACGACCTCCTGTTCGGGACGTTCCTCACGCCGAGCGCGCACGACCCGGACCGGGTCGTGGCGCTGGCTGAGCTGACCGAGGCGTCGGGGCTGGACCTCGCCACCTTCCAGGACCATCCCTACAACGCCGAGTACCTCGACACCTGGACTCTGCTGAGCTGGGTGGCCGCCCGTACCGAGCGGCTACGGATCTCGGGGAACGTCCTGAGTCTGCCGCTGCGCCCGCCGGCCGTCCTGGCCCGGGCCGCGGCGAGCCTGGACCGGCTGTCGCACGGCCGGTTCGAGCTCGGCCTTGGCGCCGGCGCCTTCTGGGACGGGGTCGAGGGGATGGGCGCGCGCCGGCTGACCGCCGGGCAGGGCGTCGACGCGCTGCGCGAGGCGATCGACGTCCTGCGCGGCGTCTGGGACGACAGCGCCGCCGGGCCGCTCCAGCGCGAGGGAAAGTACTACCCGGTTCCGGGCATGCAGCGCGGCCCGGCACCGGAGCACGACATCAACATCTGGCTCGGCGCCTATCAGCCTCGGATGCTGGCGTTGACCGGCCAGAAGGCCGACGGTTGGTTGCCGACGCAGGAGTACCTCCGGTCGCCGGACCGGACCACCGCCAACCGGCTGATCGACGAGGCGGCGGTGGCGGCCGGACGCGACCCGCGACAGATCCGCCGGCTGCTCAACGTGTTCACGGTCGACGTGTCGTCGCGTAGCCGCGGCTTCCTCCAGGGGCCGGCCGAGCAGTGGGTCGACCAGCTCCTCCCGCTGGTCCTCGACGAGGGGTTCAGCACCTTCCTCATCGGCCGCGACGATCCACGCCTCATCCAGGTTCTCGGGCAGGAGATCGCCCCCGCGCTGCGGGAGGCCGTGGCCAAGGCACGCTCGGAAAGCACGACCACGACCGGCCGGGTCCGGTCGAGCGTCGCCCTGGCCAAGCGCCAGCCCGGCGTCGGCTACGACGCCCTGCCCGCGTCGCTGGCCACCAGATCCGTCGAGCCCGGCGACCCGGAGTACGAGCGGGTGCGCCACAGCTACAGCTGGCAGGGATCACCGGCCCTGGTGATCCGCCCCCGGGACGCGGCCGAGGTGGTCGACGCCGTGACCTACGCGCGGACGCAGCAGCTTCCGCTCGCCGTACGCAGCGGTGGGCACGGCATCAGTGGCCGGTCGACGAATGACGGCGGGGTCGTCATCGACATGTCCACGATGGACAAGGTCGAGGTGCTCGACCGGTCCACCCGCCGGATCCGCCTCGAGCCGGGCGCCCGCTGGGGACACGTCGCCCAGGCGCTCGCCCCGTACGGGCTGGCGATGAGCTCGGGGGACTACGGCGACGTGGGTGTGGGTGGACTCGCCACCACCGCCGGCGTCGGATACCTGGTGCGCAGGTACGGCCTGACCATCGACCACATCGTCGCCGCCGAGATCGTCACCGCGGACGGGAACCTGCTCCGGGTGGACGCACACCATCACCCCGACCTGTTCTGGGCGATCCGCGGCGCCGGCGGCAACTTCGGCGTCGTCACCGCCCTCGAACTGGAGGCGTACGAGGTCGACAAGGTCGTGTTCGCCCAGCTCGTGGTCGACGCGAGCGACACCGCCGACCTGCTCGGTCGCTGGGGGCGGCTCATCGAGGACGCGCCGCGGGAGTTGACCAGCTTTCTCTCCCTGTTCCCCGGACGCCGCGGCAACCCACCGATGGCCCAGGTCACCCTGGTCTACGCCGGTGACGACATCGAGGCGGCGCACGCCGCCCTGAGCCCGTTCCTGGAGATCGGGCCGATCCTCGACCAGCAGGCCCAGCTCGCGCCGTATCCGGCGCTCGTCGCACCGCCCGGCAACCAGCATCGGGGCCAGGGGCTGTCGGACAGCCACAGCGGCCTGCTGCATCACATCACACCGCAGGCCGCGGAGGTCATGGCGACGATGATCCGCTCCGGTGACGTGATGGTCATGCAGTTCCGGTCCGTCGGGGGAGCGGTCAACGACATCGCCCGCGAGGCCACCGCCTACGCGCACCGGGATCAGAACTTCTCCGTGCTCGCCGCCACCGTCCCGGACCGCAGGCTCCGGCTCGACAAGCTCTGGGCCGACCTGTACGAGCACCTCGACGGCATGTACCTCAGCTTCGAGTCCGACACCAGCCCGGAGCGGCTCCTGGACGCCTTCCCCGAGCCCACCCTCAGCCGGCTGCGCGCCGTCAAGGCGACGTACGACCCGGACAACGTCTTCAACCGCAACTTCCCCATCCCACCGGCGCCTGCCGAGCAGGCTGGAGAGGGGACCGACGATGGCGCCTGAGGTCGGTCCGGGCCCGCGTCAGCGCGGGGACTGATCCGTCGGGCTGATGACGCTGCTCACCGCGGCGCAGGGGTCGGTGCCGGGTGCGGCGGCCTGGATCGCCTCGGCGGCGCGGTCGGCGAGGTCGCGGAAGGTGGCGCGCTGCTCCTCGGGCAGCCCGGCCAGCACGTGGTCCTCGGCGTGTGCGACCCGCTTCTCGGCGTCGGCGAGTGCCTGCCGCCCGCGCTCGGTGGCCACGATCCGGCGCGCGCGCCGGTCGCGGGGGTCCAACTGCCGCTCGATGAGGCCGGCGTTCTCCAGGTCGTCGATCACGTACGTCAGGACACTGCGGTCGATCACGAGCCGGGACGCCAGGGCCGCCTGTGTCGGCACCTCTTCATGGACGACCACGGCCAGGATGTGGTAGCCGCGGCTGCCGTGGGGCAGGTCCTTCAGCGCCTCTTCGACGTACTCGTGCCAGCGGCGCAGCACCATGCCGAGGGACCACCCGAAGTTCGAACCGCGCTGGCGGTCGGCTGGCAGCTCGCACGGGTCGATGTCGGACATGTTCCCACTCTAGCAGGCGGTGTGTTGATCGGAACATCGGTTGTCGAACAAACTATTTGCGGCACATACTTGTCGGAGTGCTGGCCTGCTGACCAGCCCCATCAGCCGAAAGAGGCACGAACATGACAACCACCGAAAGCGCCGACGTCGTGGTCGTCGGCGGCGGGACCGCCGGCTCCGTCGTCGTGCGGCGGCTCGTCGACGCCGGGCACCGCGTCGCCGTCATCGAGGCCGGCCCTGCGGACGGGCGGCCCGAGATCGGCAGCCCGTTCGGTGCGGGCGCCCTCTTCGCCAGTGAGGTCGACTGGGCGCTGTCCACCGTGCCGCAGTCGCACGCCAACGACCGCGTGCTCTACCAGCCCCGGGGCAAGAGCCTCGGCGGCAGCACGATCCTCAACGGCATGCTGTACATCCGTGGTGCGCACAGCGACTACGACGCGTGGGCCGCCGCCGGTGCCACCGGTTGGTCCTGGCGCGAGGTCGAACCGTACTTCCGCCGGCTCGAGAACTACGACGGGGCGGCCGACCCCACTCGCGGCGCCCACGGCCCGCTGCGCGTGCACCGCAACACCGACCCGGACCCCCTGGTGACCGCCTTCGTCGACGCCGCGGTCCAGGCCGGGCATCGCTTCAACGACGACTACAACGCCGGGGACAGCCGAGGTGTCAGCTACACCCAGGCCACCGTCGATGACGGGAACCGGGTGACGGCATGGCGGGCATACGTGAGCCCGGTGGCCGACTCCCCGCTCCTGCGGGTCATCACGGACGCGCTGGTTACGAAGATCGTCATCGAGAACGGTCGGGCGGTCGGGGTGGAGTACGTCCACGACGGCGAGCGCCACGTCATCCGCGCCGACCGGGAGGTCGTGCTCTCCGCCGGCACCTTCGGCACGCCCCAGCTCCTCATGCTGTCCGGCGTCGGCGCCTCCGCCGACTTGCGCCAGCACGGCATCGAGGTGGTGGCGGACCTGCCCGGCGTCGGGCGGAACCTCCGTGACCACGTCGCCAGCCCCGTCGTGTGGGAGAGTGGCCGCGCTGTCCCGACACCCCGGATGACCGGCATCGAGGCGCAGGTCATCGCCGACTCCGGAGGCACCGGGGCGACCGAGCCCGACCGTCAGGCGGTCTTCCTCTCCTTCGTCTACTCCACCATCGCGGAGAACCTGCCGGAGCAGGGGTTCACCGCACTGGCCATCCTGCTGCACCCGCACAGCCACGGCCAGGTGCGACTGCGCTCCGCGAACCCCGGCGACCCGCTCCTCGTCGATCCCGGCATCCTGTCCGATCCCCGCGACATCGAGGCCATCGTCGACCACCTCGAATCGTTGCGCGACATCGCCCGACACCCCGCGCTGGCGGACTGGATCACATCCGAGGTCCACCCCGGCCACGACCGCGTCAGCCGGGACGCACTCCGCGACTATGTGCGGGCCTCGGCGGGCAGCGGTCACCACCAGGTTGGTACGGCGCGCATCGGCACCGACCCGTTGGCCGTCGTCGACCCGCAGTTGCTCGTGCACGGCGTCACCGGGCTGCGGATCGCGGACGCCTCGGTCATGCCGACGACGCCCGCGGGCAACACCGCCGCACCCACCCTGATGATCGGAGAACGCGCGGCCGATCTCATCCTCGGCACCCACTGAGCGGGGCCACCCGAAGCGGCGGGGTGACGATTCCGGCCAGGGCGACGTCCCGAGCCACAGCAGCGGCCGGGCCTGGCCCCGGCGGAGTCGGCGTTGCCGCAGCCGCGACACCAGGGGCTTATTGCAAACTCTTGGCAGTTGCGACAACATGGCAGCAGTGATGATCCTCTTCATCGGACCCGACCGGCGCGTCCGGCCGGGTAGGGCCGGTCACCCTGGCGCGGCGACGATCCGCTGCACCTGTCAGGGCGACCGGCTCCGCACGTCGTCTGGACCACGAGGAGTTGTGAGTGGGCGTCCACACGCTGCCCGACCTGCGGTACGTGACCTCCCGGCTGACAGCCCTCACTGTCGCCGTGCTCGCCCTCGCCGCCTGTTCCGCGCCGTCCACGACACCGTCGGCGCCGGGAGGTGACACCCTGGTCGTCGCCACGGCCGGCGAGCCGGACGCCCTGAACCCGGTGTTGAACTACGGCGTGGACGGCGGGTCGCTGATCTTCGACGGCCTCGTCAGCCGCGACGAGAGCAACCGGCTCGTCCCGGCCCTGGCCCGGGACCTGCCGACGTTGTCAGCCGACGGAAAGACGGTCACCGCGAAGCTGCGCGACGGCGTGCTGTTCCACGACGGCAGCCCGCTGAGCGCGCAGGACGTGGTGTTCACCTACCAGTCGGTGCTGGATCCGAAGGTCGACTCGACGCTCCGCTCCGACCTCGACATGCTCGTCTCCGTCACGGCACCGGACCCGGCAACCGTGGTGTTCCGGCTGAAGTACCCGTACGCACCGTTCCTGCAACGGCTGACGCTGGGCATCGTGCCGGCCAAGGTCCTGGCCGGGCAGGACATCAACAAGGCGGCGTTCAATCGCCAGCCCGTCGGCACCGGCCCGTACGAGGTGAAGTCCTGGACGCCTGGCGACCGCCTCGTCCTGTCGGCCAACCAGAAGTACTGGGCCGGCCGGCCGGCGAACAAGGGCGTCGTGGTGGCCTTCGTCGCGGACGACAACGTCCGCGCCCAGCGGGCCCGGGCGGGGGAGTTCGACGTCGCGGAGCTCGCGCCGAAGCTGGCCGCCGGGTTCGACGGGCAGGCCGGCTACCGCGTACAGAAGGTCCCGACGGCCGACTACCGCGGGGTGACGCTGCCCATGGGCAACCCCGTCACCGGGGATGTGGCCGTGCGTCGGGCGTTGAGCGCCGCGGTGGATCGGGCGGCGCTGGTGACCGGGGTGCTCGGCGGGGCCGGGGAGCCCGCGTTCGGGCCGGTCCCACCGTCGTCGCCGTTCGCCGAGCCGTCGATCGCCGGGAAGGCGGGCGCCGCCCCCGATGCCGCGGCCGCCCTGCTCGACGCTGCGGGCTGGAAGCCCGGCCCGGACGGCATCCGGGCCAGGGACGGCCGGCCGGCGGCGTTCGCGCTCATGTATCCGGCCACCGACAGTCTGCGCAAGGAGCTGGCCCTCGCCGTGACGGCGGATGCGAGGAAGGTCGGCATCAAGGTGACCCCGGAGGGCCTGACCTGGGACGCCATCACCCCGCGAATGGGCAACGACGCGCTGGTCATGGGGTACGGAACCCCGTACGACCCGGACTTCGTCTCCTACAAGTTGTTCGGCTCCGCCTTCGCCGGTCAGGGCTTCTTCAATCCCGGCTCGTACCGGTCCCCGACCGTGGATCAGGCGTTGCAGGAGGGCCGCGACCACGCCGACCCGACTCGCCGCCAGGCCGCCTACTCGGCGTTCCAGAAGCAGATCGCCGCCGACGTGCCGTGGGTGTTCCTCACGTACCTCCAGCACACCTATGTCGTCAGCGCCACCGTCACCGGCGTCGCGGCGCGGGTCGAGCCGCACGAGCACGACGTGGCCAACAGTCTGTGGTGGAACATCCACACCTGGACGAAGAAGCCGTGAGCACACCCACGCCTGTCCGGCCGGGCGCGCCGCCCCCGCGCCGGCGCTCCCGTCGACTGGCGGGGGTCGGCGCCGTGGTCCGCCGCCGGCTACTGGTCGCCGTACCGGTGCTGGCCGCCACCAGCGCCGGCATGTTCGCCCTGGGCGCGGCGTCGCCGATCGACCCCGCCCAGCAGTACGCGGGCGCGGCGGCATTCACCACCAGCGAGGAGAACCTCGCCCAGATCCGCGCCAACTGGGGAGTGGACGACCCGCTGCCGGTGCAGTACGCACGCTGGGTCGGCCACCTGCTCCAGGGAGACCTCGGGTGGTCCACCAGCCGCCACGAACCGGTGACCTCCGTCCTCGCCGCACGCGCCGGCTGGACCCTGCTGCTTGTCGGCGCTGCCCTGGCCCTGGTGCTGGTGACGAGCCTGCTGCTGGGCACCCTCGCCGCGTACCGGCGCGGCGGGTGGCTCGACCGGGGACTGCGAGCGAGCGCGTACGCGGTGCAGTCGATGCCGGTGTTCTGGCTAGGACTGGCCGCGATCGCCCTGTTCGCCCTCGCCCTCGGCTGGCTGCCCGCCGGTGGCCTCACCGGCATCACCGCCACCGGAACGGACCCGGCGGATGTGGCGCGGCACCTGATCCTGCCCGTGGGCGTGCTCGCCGTCGCGCAGGCGCCGTGGTTCGTGCTGTTCATCCGCGACGCGGTCGCCGAGAGCCTCCGGGACGACCACGTCCTGGCCGCCCGCGCCCGCGGCCTGCCCGGCCGCACCGTGCTGTTCGGCCACGCCCTGCGGACCGCGCTGCTGCCGTTCCTCACCCTGGTCGGCACCCACCTGCCCGAGCTCGTCGGCGGCGCCGTCCTGGTGGAGACGGTGTTCTCCCTGCCCGGGCTCGGCGCGGTCACCGTCCAGGCGGCACTGGGCAGCGACTTCCCCCTGCTCGCCGCGACCACCCTCGCGACGACGGTCGTGGTGCTGGCCGCGAACCTCGTGACCGACCTCGCCTACGCCGCCGCCGACCCCCGGGTACGCCTCGATGACTGACACCGCCCACACCATCCCCGCCACCCGCCGCCCGCCGGTGAAGCTGCCCAGCGCCGGCGTCCTCATCGCGAGCGTCGTGCTCGCCGTCGCGGTGGCCGCCTGCCTGCTCGCACCCGCGATCTGGCCGCTCGACGAGAGCGCGGTCGACCTGGCGCGTACCCGACTCGCCCCGTCCTGGGCGCACCCGGCCGGCACCGACGACCTCGGCCGCGACGTCGCCCACCGCAGCCTCTACGGCCTGCGCGTCTCCCTGCTCGTGGGCGCGGTCGCCGCGCTGGTCGCCACCGTCATCGGCGGTCTCGTCGGCGCGGTCGCCGGCACCGTCGGCGGACGCACCGACAGGGCGCTGATGCGCCTGGTCGACACCGTCGGGGCGCTGCCGCACCTGCTGCTGGGGATCTTCATCGTCGCGATGCTGCGTCCCAGCCTCGGCGCCGTCATCCTGTCGATCGGGCTGACCCACTGGCTGTCCACGGCCCGGATCGTCCGCTCGGAACTGCTCAGCCTGCGCACCCGGCCCTTCATCGACGCCGCGGTCTCCGGCGGCGCCAGCCGCCTTCGCGTCCTGACTCGACACCTGCTCCCACACGTCCTGCCCCGACTGGCGCTCGCGACCACGCTGATGGTGCCGCACGCCGTCTGGCACGAGACCGCCCTGTCGTTCCTCGGCCTCGGCCTGCCCCCGCACCTGGCCTCACTCGGCAACATGATCAACGACGGGCAGCGGTCCCTGCTCACCGGCGCGTGGTGGGCGAGCCTCACGCCCGGGCTCGTCCTGATCGTGGTCACCCTCGCCCTCGCCACCCTCAGCGGCCGCTGGCGTGATCGACTCGACCCCCGCGTCCGGGCGGAGCTGAACCTGTGATGGCCACGCCCGCCGCCGCACCCGCGGCCACCGCCAGCGGCACCCGGCACCCGCTGCTGGACATCGACGGTCTGACCGTCCGCTTCCAGTTGCGCGGCGCTGTCGTGCATGCCGTCACCGACCTGCACCTGGCCGTCCGGCCGGGTGAACTCCTCGCTGTCGTGGGCGAATCCGGCTGCGGCAAGTCGGTGCTCGCGTACGCACTGCTCGGCCTGCTGCCCGCCAACGCCACCATCACCGGCAGCGCCCGACTGCACACCGGGAACAGCGCGGTCGACCTGCTCGGCTGCGGCGAACGGCACCTCGCCCGGCAGGTCCGAGGCCGGGCCGTCGGCCTGGTTCCACAGAGCCCTGCCACCGCGCTCACCCCGGTCCGCACCGGCCGGCGCCTGCTCACCGAGACCCTCCGTGCCCACGGCCACACCCGCATCGCCGCGTCCGCCGGCGCCGACCGACTCGCCACCGACGTGGGCCTCGACCCCACCGACCTCGACCGCTACCCCCACGAACTCTCCGGCGGCATGGCCCAACGACTCGTCACCGCGCTCGCCCTGGCCCCGGACCCGCCGCTGCTACTCGCCGACGAACCCACCACCGGCCTGGACCGACCCCTCGTCGACCACACCCTCGATCTGCTGCGCCGCCGCTGCGACACCGGGGCAGCCGTTCTGCTCATCACCCACGACCTTGCCGCCGCCCGCCGCGTCGCCGACACCGTCGCCGTCATGTACGCCAGCCGCATCGTCGAACACGCCCCGAGCGACCTCCTGTTCACCGCCCCCGCGCACCCCTACACCGCGGCACTGCTGGACGCCCTGCCCGACCGGTCCTTCCGACCCGTTCCCGGCCATCCGCCCATGCTCACCGACCTGCCCGACGGCTGCGCCTTCGCACCCCGCTGCGATCGCGCCACCGACACCTGTCACCGGCTGCCCGCGCTCACCCACGCCGGGGCGGGCCGGGTCGCCTGTCATCACCGGATCGGAGCGGAGACATGAACGAGCGCGGACTCGCGGCCCACCAGGTCACCGTCTCCTACGGCCGGCAGCGGGTCCTCGACCGCGTCGATCTGCGCCTCGTCCCCGGCGAGACCCTGGGACTGCGGGGACCCTCCGGCAGCGGCAAGTCCACCCTCGTCCGCGTCCTCGCGCTCCTGCACCAGCCCGGCGGCGGTCACGTCAGCATCGACGGCGTCCGCGTCACCGGCGCACGCCACCGCGTCCCCGCATCCGTCCGTACCCGGGTGGCGATCCTGTTCCAGAGCCCCCGCGCCGCCGCCGACCCGCGACTCAGTCTCGCCGACATCATCGCCGAACCCCTGCGCGCCACCGGCACCTCCGACACCGCGGCCCGCGCGGCCACGGTAGAGCTCGCCGACCTGGTCGGGCTCACCCCGGATCTGCTCACCCGACGGCCGCACGCCGTCAGCGACGGGCAACTACAACGCGCCTGCCTCGCCCGCGCCCTCGTCCACCAGCCGGACTACCTGCTCTGCGACGAGGCCACCGCCATGCTCGACGCGTCCACCCAGGCCCATGTCGCCGCCGTCATCACCACCTACCAGCGGCAGCACCACGCCGGCGTCCTGCTCATCACCCACGACACCGCCCTCATGAAGCGGTGGGCCACCCGCATCGTCGACAGTCCCGAGGCGATGGCAACCCCCACGGCGGTCAGGTAACCAGGGTCCCGCCCGGGGACGCACGAGATGTCACCATCACCACGGGTCGACTGGAATCGTGATCGTTGCCCCGGTGTGGAGCGTGCGGCGCCGCGTCAGGCGGCAACGGGTCAGCGCAGTCCGGCGAAGAGGTCGTCCTCGGGGAGCGGCGCGCCGGTGGTGTCACGGACCCGGACGAAGGTCTCCATGCCCATCAGCTCGGTGAACCGCTCCCTGCCCAGTTGCAGGAAGAAGATGTTCTCGGTCTGACTGGCGTGCGCGGCCAACGCGTCGAACTTCTGCTCGCCGTAGGTGCTGGTGTCCACCCAGGTGGTGATCTCGTCGTCGGGCAGGCCGAGCTCCGGCTCCGGTTCGCCCGACGCGTCCGGCTCGGCCCACTCGACGCCGAGCTCCTGCATGATCCGGCCGAACTCGGTGAACGCCGTCCGAGGCACCGTGGTCCAGTACACCTTCGCGGGAACGTCCGTCTTCGCGACAGCTGCCATGGTGATGCGGTGGGCCTGGATGTGATCCGGGTGGCCGTAGAAGCCGTTCTCGTCGTAGGTGACGACGACGTCCGGCCGGTACTGGCGAATCAGTGCCGCCAGCCGGTCCGCGGCCTCGTCGACCGGCGTGGTCCAGAACGCGCCGGGCAGGTCGTTCGTCGCCCAGCCCATCATCCCGGAATCGGCATAGCCGAGCGTCTCCAGGTGGGTGACCTTCAACGCCGCGCAGCTGGCCTCCAACTCGGCCTGGCGCATCGCCACGACCGCGGCCGGGTCGTGCGCCGGGTAGCCGGGCTTGACCCCGCCGGGACCGTCGCCACATCGCCCGTCGGTGCAGGTCACCAGCACCGTGGAGATCCCTTCCGCCGCATAGCGCGCAAGGACACCACCGGTGCTCGTCGCCTCGTCGTCGGGATGCGCGTGCACCGCCATCAAGGTCAGAGATCGCTCAGCCATGCCATCACCCTACGAGGGTCGCCGCCACGGCCTGCGCCTGCACACGTAAGACGCGGTACGAACACCGGACCATCGGCGGCGGAGTCGGGCACAACCTGCCGCAGGAGGCCCCCCCAGGCGTTTGCCGACGCGGTGCTGCAGGTCTGATCCCGTCGCTGGTGCGAACGGACCCCGTCATCGCTGCCGCGAACGCTGCCTGGGGGTGTCCTGTTCCGATGGCTCCGGGCGTTCGACGCGGGTGGGGTTGCCGCGTACGAGTTCGTCGTGGACGCGCCAACGGGCGGTGGTGACGGCGCGACGGGCCGCCTCGTCGCCGCGCTCGATGCGCTGCCGCAGCAGGCGCAGGGCGATGCGCCGGTTGAGGCTGAACTGTCGCTCGTCGTCCACCACGACGACGATGCCCGAGGGGCGGTGCGTCGCCCGTACCGCCGTGCTCGCCTTGTTTCGGTGCTGGCCCCCGGGGCCGCCGGTACGGCAGGCGACGATGTCGACATCCGCCTCTGCGAACGTCGTGGGCGGGGTGTCGAGCTGGGGCGGTTGCGCGATGACGTACCAGTTCTTCCGGCCGGCGCTCGCCCGGTAGGGGCTGGGCGCCTGCCAGCACAGGGTTCCGGTCCACGAGGAGCTGAACGCCTCGGCGGCCGCACCGGAGATCTGGATCAGAACCGACCGGTAGGTGCCCGGCCGGTCACCGGGTACGGCCCGGACCCGCCGAACCGTCAGGCCCTGCCGGGTGGCCTCGCCCTCCAGGCGGCGCAGCAGGTGGGCCAGCGCCCAGGCACACTCCTGCGGGCCACGCCCGGCCGACAACAACAGATGCACGCTCACACCCGGCCTCGCCTGCGGCGCTGGTCGCGGCGGTCCGGCCGGGGCGTCAGCCCCGGATCCGGCGTCTTGTACGTGACCAGGGGAGTGGTGGTGGCCACCGGCGTGGCCAGGTGGTGGTCGACGAGGTCGGCGATCACCTGCTCGATGCGTTTGTACGCCGTGGGCGCCTCCTCGAACAGCAGCTGACGGTCGCCGCACACCACCAGCGACCCCACCGGAGTGCGGCGCAGCTCGTCGACGGTGTGTTTGGCCCGGCCGCGGCGCAGGGCGTCGGCGCGCGACATCTTGCGGCCCGCGCCGTGCGCGACAGAGTGGTTGGCGTCCGGTCCGGCGTGGGCCGCCACGAGGTAGGACGAGGTGCCCCGGGTACCGGCGATGAGGACGTCGCGACCGTCGCCCGGTGCCGCTCCCTTGCGGTGCAGGTAGACCCCGTCGCGGACCTCGACCAGGTTGTGGCACTGGTCGACGATCGGCTCGCTGGGCTCGGCCCCCAGGGCGTACGCGACCCGGGCGGCCAGCAACCGCCGGTTGAGCGATCCCCAGCGCACCGCGTCGTCATGCATGGCCAGGTAGGCGGCGGGATCGGGGGTGGGGCCCGCGCCATGGACCTCGGTGTGCGCCCGCAGGATCCGCTCGCCCAGGCCACGGGAACCACTGTGGACGATGAGGACGAGGTCACCGGCGTCGAGCCCGAGACGGGTCGCGTGACCGGGGTCGAAGACGGTGTCGACGCGCGCGAGTTCGACGAAGTGGTTGCCCCGGCCGACCGTCCCGAGGCCCTCCAGGTGGCCGGCGGGAATATCGTCCCGCACGACGGCCCAGGCCGGGTCGTCGGCGTCCCGCTCGCGGTCCAGCGCACGGTCGAGGTCGGGGAACCGCGCGGCGAGCCGCTCGGGTACGACGCGCTTGAGCCGGATGGGGAACACGGCGATGCCGCAGCCGATGTCGGAGCCCACCAGGAACGGGTACAAAACGGTCGACGCCATGGCGGCGCCGATGGGTGCACCCTTGCCCGGGTGCAGGTCCGGCATGGCGGCAACGTGGATCATGCCGTCGAGGGCGGCCACCTGCTGGCACTGCGCGAGGGCATCGGACTCGATCCAACTCGCGGGGGAGGCGAACACCGAGACGGTCGCCGGAGTGGACGGGTGCAGGGACTCCCGACGGGAGTGGTGCTGGGACAAGGATGCTCACTTCTCGCGAAACGCAGGGACGGACGGCATCACGGCACCGGGCGGCGTCGCCAGGGTGGCTCGGAGCGGGGGAGTGTTGCCCGTCAGTACGTCATGGACACCACTCTGGCGGCGCCCGGCGCGTTCAGCAAGCGAGTTTCCTTCGTCGCGTACGTTGCCGCGACAGACCGGGCGAGCCGAGCGAGCCGCCACCCCGCGCACAGCCGTCGGATCGTGTGTCACGGTCCGGATGACGCTGCGTGCAGGGCGGCGGCCCGCTCTCACTGGTGGCGTTTCGAGAACAGTCAAGATGGCGGGGGCCCGGCCGGCAGGTCGCCGGCCGGGCCACCGATCAGGACTCCTGGCGTCGACGCCGGGCGAGGAAGAAGACGAGCCCGCCCAGGGCGACCATGACACTTCCGATGCCCGTCATGGCCGGAATCACGCCGCTACCGGTTACCGGCAGGACCTTGTCGCCCGGCTTCGTGGGGAATCCGGGGCTACCTGGGGCTCCCGGGGCTCCAGGACTACCGGGCGCGCCGGGGCTGCCTGGTGCGCCGGGGCTGCCCGGTGCACCGGGTGCGCCTGGCGCTCCGGGACTACCTGGGGCTCCGGGGCTGCCTGGCGCACCAGGGCTGCCGGGTGCTCCGGGGCTGCCTGGCGCACCAGGGCTGCCGGGTGCTCCGGGGCTGCCGGGTGCTCCGGGGCTGCCCGGTGCTCCGGGGCTACCGGGCGGGCCGGACGGTCCGGGTGGGCCGGACGGTCCCGGCGGGCCGGTCGGCCCAGCGCAGATGGGTGCGGTGATGACGTTGTTGTCGAGGGTGACGGCGGCGGTTCTCGCCAGCGCGCGGCCCTGGAGCCTCGCGCCTGTGGCCATCGTGATCGCGGCCTGAGCCATGATGGTGCCCACGAAGGAGGTCCCCGTGCCGATCGTTGCCGAGCTGCCGATCTTCCAGAACACGTTGCAGGCCGAGGCGCCATTGATCAGGATGATGCTGCTGTTCGACGCCGTGGTCAGCGAGGAGTCGACCTGGAAGATGAACACGGCCGCCGGGTCGCCCTGGCCGTTGAGCGTCAGGGACCCGGTCAGCTCCGCGGCCCCGATCCGGTAGACCCCGGCGTTGAGCGTGTTGCCGGCGCCGAGCTCTGACGGAAGGACTGTGAACGGGGTCCGGCCGGCAGCGTCGTTGAATGCGGTGGTCAGATCGCTCTGGGCCTGTAGGGCGACCGCGTCGCCGAGGTGGACCTCGCCGCCGATGGTTGCCGTCTCGAAGCCCGACTGGGTGTTGCCCGGGTACCGGCCGAGACTCTGGGCCAGGAAGCTGGGGCCGGTGTTGGTGGGCTCGGCCCCGGCCAGGACGGAGAAGTTCGCCGACGTCCCCAGACCCACCGGTGCTTCCTGCGCGTTGGCTGCGGTCGAGTTGAAGAGCAGCAAGCTGGTTGCGACGGCGGCGGCCGCGGAAGCCGCGAGCGTCGGCAAGACCGCACGCCGTAGGCGAAGATGAGGTTTTGCTGTCACAGAACACCCTCCGTGGGTACTACCCGCAGGACGCGTCTCGCGAGTCGCTCCTGCGCGAACGGTCTGAATGGCGCAGACAAGTGCGCTGACCACCACATCACGTTGGGTGCCCTTATGCCGCCAAAATGGGGCAATTAGTATCACCAGTACGAATGGAACGAAACTTCATGTCCTCATTGCCGGCCTCGTGTTCATCGCATCAGCCCGGCGACCACAGATCGTCCGGTTGCCAGACCGGTCCGACGTGGATTCACCGCCGGCGGCAGCGGAGGTGGCGACGACAGCCGACCGGCCATCCCCGCTACCGGGCGTTCGGCGCCGGCCTGATCGCGCCTCCGACGACGCAGGGCGAGGACGGGCTGTTGCTGCCGGCCGGGAACCGGAACCGGTGCAACTCCTCGATGACGAACCCGGCCGCGCTGATGGCGGCGGTGGTGTCGCGGCCGGTGTGGCAGCCGGCGAACAGGTTCGGCCACAGCGTCGCGTCGAACAGCCGTTGGACCCGGCGCAGACCGCCCGGGCCTTCGGCGGCGACGTGCTCGAAGAACCGCAGCTGACCGCCGGGGGGCAGCACCCGGTCGATCTCGGCGAGCGCGGCCGCCTGATCGGGCACGGTGCACAACACCAACGCGACCACCGCCGCGTCGAACTCGCCGTCCCTGGCCGGTAGGGCCTCGGCCAGACCGTCAACGACCATCACGGGCACCGGCGCTGTCTGCGCGGCCCGGATGGCTGCGGCGCGCAGACGTCGTTCCGGCTCGACCCCGACGACCTCGGTGACCCTGGGTGGGTAGTGGGGGAACATGCGGCCATTGCCGGCGCCGATCTCGATCACCCGGCCGGACAGGCCGGCGACGAGACTCCGCCGGTGCTCCGCCGGTGCTCCGCGGTGCCGGCGCGGTCCATCACCATACTGAGCCGCTCATAGACCCGGGCGAACACCGGGTGGGACACCGTGGCCAGGACGACCTCCAGATGCGACGGGCGCGGTCTCCCATGGTGCATCAGGCACACAATCATGAGCCGTGATGTCTACGCGCCACCTGTCCGCAGGTGCGTAGCCTGATGTCGTCGTGACCCCGTCCGCCCCGTGATCCGTCAGCTGACAGCAGGAAGGCTGGTTCATGAAGATCGTCGTTATCGGCGGTAGCGGCCTCATCGGCTCCAAGCTGGTGGGCAAACTCGGCGCGCAGGGTCATGAGGCCGTCCCGGCGTCGCCCAAGACCGGCGTGAACACGCTGACCGGTGAAGGGGTGGGTGAGGTGCTCGACGGCGCCGATGTGCTCGTCGACGTGTCGAACTCCCCCTCGTTCGAGGACGCCGCCGTGCTGGAGTTCTTCCAGACGTCCACCCGGACCCTCCTCGCCGCCACGACGCAAGCCGGGGTGGGGCACTACGTGGCCCTCTCCATCGTGGGCTCGGACCGGCTTCCGGACAGCGGGTACATGCGGGCCAAGGTCGCCCAGGAGAAGCTCATCGCCGCGTCCGGGCTGCCCTACTCGCTGGTGCACGCCACGCAGTTCTTCGAGTTCGTCCAGGGCATCATCGACGCCGCCACGGACGGCGACACCGTACGCCTCGCGCCGGTGCTCATCCAGCCGATGGCGGCCGACGACGTCGCGTCCGCGGTGGCCGAGGTCGCGGTCGGCGCGCCGACGAACGGTACGGTCGAGATCGCCGGGCCGGAGCAGTTCCGCCTCGACGAGCTGGGCCGATCCGTTCTCGTGGCCCGTTCCGACTCCCGTTCGGTGGTGACCGATCCCGGCGCCCGGTACTTCGGCGCCAGCCTGGGCGAGCGCTCCCTCGTCCCCGTCGACGGCGCCCGCGTCGCCGATACGCGTCTGGACGACTGGCGCGCGCGGACGGCCTAGCGGGACCTCCACTACGTCGCCGTGGCGGGCGGATCCACCGGCCCGCCGAGGCGCCGCACCAGCTCACGCGCCGCAGCGGCGAACGACTCGTCGGACTCGTCGGGGCAGTGGCCCTGAATCGGTGGGGGGACGCTGTCGCTGGGCGGCGTCACCACATCGACGGGATCTCGCAGTCGGCGGTCCACCGCGGCCGGCGGGCCTTCGACGGTGGCCCGCTCCCCGGGCCGGTGGGGGGAGAAGGTCCAGCCGCCGATGGCGTCGGTGTCGCGCCACAGGTTCACCCACCGCCAGCCGATCCGGCCCCCGATCTCCCACAGCGCCGCGTCGTCGACGTAGGCGGGGAAGATCTGCCCGTAGAGCCTGCGCAGCGGCGACCCGTGGGTGAGCAGGGCGACCCGGCTGCCGACCTCCGGTGGCAACTGGAGCACCGTCGCGGCGAGCAGGACCGAGCCGTGGCTGTGCCCGGTGAGCAGCACCGCGTTGCCCTGGGAGACCAGGTACCTGATCCGTCGGGTCAGCTCCGGCACGGCCCGTTCCGCGTAGCAGGGTGGCGCGAACGGGTGGGCGGCCCGGGGCCAGAAGGTGGCGAGGTCCCAGAGGACGCCGACGTGGCGCCGGAACGGGACGCTCCGGTAGGCGAAGACTCCGGCGATGATCAGAATGAGGATGATCGCCGCGATCAGCCAGCTGCCGAACGCGATGAAGATGGTGATCAAGTCGGCCGGCACCCCGGCGTACCGCTCGATGGCGGCGCTCGGGAACAGCCCCAGCAGGCCGATGGTGGTGGTGGCCGTGCCGAGTCCGGCGAGGCATCCGTAGGTCACGGCCAACGGCACCAGTTTCTCGGTGAACCGGGCCCGGGCTATCGCCTGCCGCACCTGCCGTAGCCGGGGTTCGGTCTGCGGGGGCGGATCGGGGTAGTCGCGCGCGACGATCGCCGTCGCGGCGCGGAACCGGCCGCGGCGGGAGATCAGGATGATCAGGCCCGCGACGATCAGCGTGATCAGCACCGCGCGGAAGAAGCCGTAGATCGCCCAGGTGTACGCCCGGGGCGAGACGTTGGCTATGCCCTCTCCGGTCGGCAGGTCGCGATCGAGGAAATCCGCCACCCGGTGGACCAGTTCGGCGGAGTAGGCGACCCCCAGGCTGACCGCGGTGGCGGCGATCACCAGCGCCCCCAGCCCGAACAGTGGGGTGACGTCCCGCCGCCGGTCCCGGCGCCAGAGCAGCACCACGCCCAGGGCGGCCAGCAGCGTGGTCTGGGCGACGAACAGCCAGGTCATGATTGCGTCGTAGCCCGGTAGGCCGCCCCGCTCGTGCCACGGCGCGGTGCTGGCCAGCACGTGGGTAAGGACCACGATGGTCAGGATGATGGCGATCGTCCGCAGCGTACGGGTGACCCGGTCGAGCCGCCGGTCGGTTTCGGCCCGATCGATGATCGGGGGCGTGCAGAGCAGGGCCACGCAGGCGACCAGGACCGCCCCGGTGACCACGGCCAGCACGACCGTGACGGCCGAGGCGCCGGTTGCGACTCGGGCAGCGAGCAGGGTGAGGTCGAGTGTCGCGAACGCCGCCGCCACGTGGATGGAGCGCAGCCGACCCACCAGCGGTTCGGCGTCCCACTGGCCGACCGCGCCGAGCGGATGATCGGAGACCGCCTTCTCGGGCGCCTGAAACGCCTCGAACGTCCTCCCCGGGCGGTTGCTGAGGCGCCAGATCAGGCCGATGGCGGCCGCCGGGACCAGCGCGAGCACCGCCAGCCGCAGTCCGACCGGTTGCCCTAGCAACCAGGACAACCAGCTGCGCCCGGCCAGGCAGCGGGCCGAGGTCATGCACTTCGAGGCGATCAGGTCCAGGGTGACGCCGGTGATGGCGAGCACGTAGAGCGCGGTGAGCGTGAGCGCCAGCACCCGGCACAGGGATTTGACCACCGTCCCGGAGCCAGGGTTGGCCGGGCGCATCCAGATGGCCAGGTTGGCCAGCATGAACGGCAGCAGGAACACCAGCGCCAGCGTGCGGGCCACGGTCCCGGAAGGAAGGTCACCCCAGCGGTACGCCTCCAGCGTGACCCCTCGCGGGCCGTTGTCGTCCGAGCCGTGCGGGCGGGCCCGGTAGAACCCCCCGCTGCGGTCGCCCGCCACCTGCGCTATCTGCCGCAGGTCCAACACCTGGTCGGGACTGGCACCGGACACCCCGTGGACCCGCAGCTCCACGATCCCGCCGGACATCTCCGGCGGGCTCAACCGCCCTGATCCATCCGACATCGCCCCCCACGCGTCCGGCAGCCCTGACCACGCGGTTGGGCCGAGGACGGCCCGCGTGGCAGACCGGGTCTACCCCACCCAGACGGACCCAACCGTGGCAACAGCGGACGCGCCGCCGCCCGGCCGACGGGCCCGCGCCGCCCCGTACGCGCGGGAGCGCGGGCCGCCCGGTGTCCCGGGGCCGGATCACCTCGTGTGTGTGGGCGTCAGGTCGGTCCTCGCCTGCCCGGTCTTCAGGTCGAACGGGAACGACACGTGCTGGTGGATCATCTCCCAACCGCGTTCGGTCCGGTGGAACACCCGGGTGCCCCGTCGAGGCCGCTGGCGCAGACCTCGCGCACCTGGTCACGGCCGACGTACTCCAGGGGCTGTTCGTGCTCGTACGAGACGACGGTCTCGGCGATGGGCTCCATGAGGCCCTCGATGTCCTTGGCCGCGGTGGCCTCGAACCAGCGCCGGTGCAGCGTCCGCACCGCACGTTCGGACGCCTCGCGGTCGTCCGCGCCGTTGTCGTCGGGGAACGAATGGTGCTCGTGCGCGACCACCCAGGAGCCCGAGCCGGCCTCCCTGCGCAGGCCGAGGGTCAGGCGCAGCAGGAACTCCGGCCTCTTCGCAAGGTCGTCGGGAGTGCCGCAGCGCAGCAGCGCGTGCGCGTAGGCGACGGTGTCCCCGGCGGTGATGTCGAGCCTACATTCACCGTGGCCGACGTCCGGTCACTGCGCGGCTGACCGCTGGGTGCGCTGGTCCCGCGGCGAGGGCGGCCAGGATTGATCCGGTCACGGTGGGGTAGGCGCCGCCATGGTCGACGCCAATCGGCACGGAGGTGACGGGGGTGCGCCGACCCGGGCGGACGACACCGACCACCCCGGGCTGGCGGCGACCGCCGCCCGGCTTCGTGGCCGTACGGCGGCCGGTCTGCGGGACCGGCTGCGGCGGGTACGCGGCATCGGCGGGCTCGCCGTGCAGGCGGGTCTGGCCGCGGCGCTGTCCTGGCTGGTGGTGCACGAGGTGCTGCACATCTCGCAGCCGGTGTTCGCGCCGATCTCCGCGGTGTCGACCCTCGCCGCGTCGGTCGGCCAACGCCTGCGCCGTACCGTCGAGTTGATCATTGGCGTCGCGGTCGGGGTCCTGATCGGCGATCTGCTGCTCCAGGTGATCGGCACCGGCTGGTGGCAACTCGCCCTGATCGTCGTGCTGGCGGTCGTCGTCGCGTTGTTTCTCGGCGGGAGCGCGGCGGTGGTGATCCAGGCCGGGGCGACAGCGGTGCTCATCGCCACGCTCAGTCCGTCCGTGCGTGACCTGGAGATCCCGCGGTTCGTGGACGCCCTCGTCGGGGGAGTGGTGGCGCTGCTGGTCACCGCCGTACTGCTGCCGTTGAACCCGCTGCGGGTGCTCAACCGGGCCGCGCGGCCGGCGCTGGATCTCCTGAGTGCCCAGCTCGACGCCACCGCTGGCGCGTTGGCGCGGCACGATGCCGCTCCGGCACGTGCCGCCATGGTCGAGCTACGGCAGAACAAGGACGAGCTGAAGGCACTCGTCGAGGCGACCCAGGGCGCACGGGAGGCCAGCACCCTGTCGCCGGTGCACTGGCACGAACGGCACGGACCGGTGGGCCGGTACGCGCAGGCGGCGGAGCCGATCGACCGGGCGATGCGCAACACCGGGACGTTGATCCGCCGGTCGGTGAGCCTGATCGAGGACGGCGAGCCGATACCGGAGCCGATGTCGAGGGCGGTCACCGACCTGGCCGAGGCGGTCCGGCTGCTGAAGCGGCAGTTCGCCGCCGGCGACGAACCCAAGCGGGCGCGGGAGCAGGCGTTGCGGGCGGTCTGTGCGGCCGGCGACGCCTACCGGGAAGGGGTGGGCTTCTCCGGTGCGGTCGTCGTCGCGCAGGTCCGCACGACCGTCAGTGACCTGCTGGTGGCTACCGGACTGACCCAGGAACTCGCGAACCGCGTGGTCCGACGCGCGTTCGGTGAGCTGACGCCGCCCGCTGGTGCTCGTGGCTGAACAGGGCTTATCCAATCTTGCTCAACGCGATGGCGTCACATTGAGCCGTCAGTGTTGCGCGCTGAGCCAAAGTGGTGCCATGATGGCGTCATGGACTTGAGGCCGTACGTCGAGAACCTGCGTAACGAGTTCGCCGTCGCCGCGGAGGGGGTCGACCCGGACGGCCGGGCGCTGGCCGAGCGGCTCTACACCCAACTGGAGGCGGCGACCCGTCTCATGCTGCTCGACGCGCTGTCCGACGCGGCCGACGAGATCACCCGGGACCTCGCCCCCGGGTCGGTGCACGTCCGGCTGCGCGGGCGCGAGCCCGACTTCGTCGTGACTCCGGCCAGCCCGCCGGCCGACAGGGCGGACCAGGACGTCCACCCGCCCGCGCTGCCGGCGCCGGTGCTCGCACCGGGCGGCGACGACGGCGGCACGTCGCGGATCAACCTCCGACTCCCCGACCAGTTGAAGGCCAGCGTCGAGGAGGCTGCCGGCCGGGCCGGGCTGTCGGTCAACGCCTGGCTCGTCCGAGCGGTCGCCGGCGCCATCGGGGCCGGCGAGCCGGATCGTCGCCCGGAACGCCGGGTGGAGCCGCGCTCCGGCCAGCACTTCACCGGCTGGGCGCGCTGACCTCGTACCCCCTTCCTTCCACGCCGCTCACCTGCGGCGATCCCCGCTGTCGACCTTCCGGGAGACCACCATGCCTGTTTTCGATACACCCGAACCCATCTCCGTCCAGATCGAGCTGCCCGTCGGGGACGCCTGGATCAGCGCGACCGACCGTGCCGACACGGTCGTGGAGGTGCGACCCCGTGACCCGTCGAGCAAGGCCGACGTGAGCACCGCGGAGCAGACCACCGTCGAGTACGCCGCCGGGCGACTGGCGATCAGGGTGCCGAAGAGCTGGCGTCGCTACGGCTTCGGCGCCGGCCCGTCGGTCGATGTGCTGATCGAGGTGCCGACGGGGTCCCGCGTGCACGCCGAGGCGTCGTGGGCCGCGTTCCGCGGCGAGGGGCGCCTCGGCGAGTGTCACGTCAAGACCGGCGGCGCGATCCGGCTCGACCAGACCGGGCCGCTGGACATCGACACCAGCCACGGTGAGGTCGCCGTGGAACGCGTGGCCGGCCCGGTCCGGGTGAAGGCGTCCTCCGGCAAGGTGCGCATCGGCGAGGTCGACGGCGCTGCCGAGATCAAGAACTCTTCCGGCGACTGCTGGATTGGCCGGAGCAGCGGCGACGTCCGGATCAACACCGCCTACGGCGACATCACCGTCGACGGTCCGATGGCCTCGGTGGCGGCACGCACCGCCTACGGCAACGTCCGGCTGGGCGAGGTCGTGCGGGGGGCGATCGAGCTGCAGACCTCCTACGGGGCCATCGAGGTCGGTGTCCGCCGCGGGACCGCCGCCTGGCTCGACGTCAGCTCCCGCCATGGCCGGGTGCACAACGCGCTCGAGACGACCGACAGCCCGCCGCAGGCCGACGACACGGTCGAGGTCCGGGCGCACACCTCGTACGGCGACATCACGATCCGCCGCGCCTGATGAACCCCGCGCGGCGACCCCCGTCCACGAATTGAGGAGACCATGGCCAGCCCTTCCCGACCCTCGATAGTCGCCACCGGCCTGCGCAAGTCCTACGGCGACAAGGTCGTGCTCGATGGCATCGATCTGGAGATCGCCGAAGGAACGATCTTCGCGCTGCTCGGCCCCAACGGCGCCGGCAAGACCACCACCGTGCAGATCCTGTCCACCCTGATCGATGCCGATGGCGGCGACGCCCGCATCGGCGGCCACGACCTGACCCGGGAGCCCGACGCGGTACGCGGACTGATCGGAGTCACCGGACAGTTCTCCGCCGTCGACAACCTGCTCACCGGCCGGGAGAACCTGAGTCTGATGGCCGACCTGCGCCACCTGGACAGGGCGACCGGCCGGCGACGCGCCGTCGAGCTGCTCGAGCAGTTCGACCTCACAGAGGCGGCGGGCAAGCCGGTGTCGACGTACTCGGGCGGCATGCGCCGTCGGCTCGACCTCGCGATGACCCTGGTCGGTGAGCCGCGCGTCATCTTCCTCGATGAGCCGACGACCGGTCTCGACCCGCGCAGCCGCCGTGCCATGTGGCAGATCATCCGTGATCTCGTCGCCGGTGGCGTCACCATCCTCCTGACCACCCAGTACCTGGAGGAGGCCGATCAACTCGCCGACCGGGTCGCGTTCCTCGACCACGGCCGCCTGATCGCCGAGGGCACCCCGCGGGAGCTCAAGCGGCTCATCCCCGGTGGCCACGTCGTGCTGCAGTTCGCCGACCTGGCGGGGCTCGACTCGGCCGTTCACACGCTCGGGGCGACCGCCCGGGACGACGCGGCACTCACCCTGCGGTTCCCGAGCGACGGCGGAGTCGGCTCGCTGCGATCCCTGCTGGACCAGCTCGACCGTGCCTCGATCGACGTGGCCAGCCTCTCCGTGCACACCCCCGATCTCGACGACGTCTTCCTCACCCTCACCGGTCAACCCGACAACGAAAGGGCCATGGCGCGATGAGCACCCTCACCCTCGCCGCCCGCGACTCGAGCACGATGCTGCGGCGCAACCTCCTGCACATGCTGCGCTATCCGTCGATGACGCTCCTGCTCATCGGGATGCCGGTCATCCTCCTGCTGCTCTTCGTCTACGTCTTCGGTGGCACGCTCGGCGCCGGCCTCGGACCGACCGGCGACCGGGCCGACTACGCCAACTACGTCACCCCCGGCATCCTGCTCATCACGGTGGCCAGCGGGGCGCAGGGCACCGCCATCTCGGTTGCCATGGACATGACCGAGGGCATCATCGCCCGGTTCCGGACCATGGCGATCTTCCGACCGTCGGTCCTCACCGGCCACGTGCTGGGCAGCCTGCTCCAGACGCTGCTGAGTCTCACGGTCGTGACCGGTGTGGCACTGCTCGTCGGCTTCCGGCCGACGGCCAATCCGGTCGAGTGGCTCGCCGCGATCGGTGTCCTCACCATGATCACCTTTGCGCTCACCTGGCTGTCGGTCGCCCTCGGGCTGGTCAGCGAGAGTGTCGAGACGGCCAGCAACCTGCCCATGCCGCTGGTGCTGCTGCCGTTCCTCGGTAGCGGGTTCGTCCCCACCGACTCGATGCCGACGGCGGTGCGGTGGTTCGCCGACTACCAGCCCTTCACCCCCGTCATGGAGACCCTGCGCGGTCTGCTGCTGGGCACCGGAATCGGTGCCAACGCGATCCTCGCGGTCGCGTGGTGCGCCGTCATCACCGTGCTCTCCTTCTTCTGGGCCAGGGCGCTGTACAACCGCAATCCCGCCCGCTGATCCCCGCACCGCTCGCGGTCGACACACCGCTACACCCGAAGGCCCGGCCGGCAGGCCGGGCCTTCGGCGTTCCACGCCCGGGCGTTCCGACGGCTCTGCTGCGTGGCAGCCGTCGTGGCTCTCCAATCGTGCGTCGAGGGCCAGTGCGGGCCCAGCGCCGGAGGCGCTGCTCCAGCGTCCATATCGGCCGCACCGGCCGGTTCCCCGCTCCGGCCGCTGCCGTTGCCCATCGGGGCGCCCGGCGACGAGCGCCCGCGTAACCGCCCCCTGCGGCGCCCGGTCGACGTTACGGAGCTGTTGCCCGCAGGTGTCTTGACGAGGATGGATGTGAGCGTTAACACTGAGTCCGTTGACGGTGGAGGTGGACATGAATCCTGTGGACGGAGCTGGCGAACGCTACGTCGTCGGTGTCGACTTCGGCACCCTGTCCGGGCGAGCCCTGGTGGTCCGGGTCGGCGACGGCGCCGAGCTGGGGACCGCGGTGCACGAGTACGGCGACGGAGTCATCAGCGCTGCCCTTCCCGGAGGTCGGCCGCTGCCGCCGGACTGGGCTCTGCAGAATCCGGAGGACTACCGCGACGTGCTGCGGTACGCCGTCCCGGCGGCCGTGTCCGCCGCGGGGGTGGATCCCGCCGCGATCGTCGGCGTCGGCATCGACTTCACCGCCTGCACGGTGCTGCCGACGTTCGCCGACGGCACGCCGCTCTGTGAGGCGCCGGAGCTGCGCGACCGTCCGCACTCCTGGGTGAAGCTGTGGAAGCACCACGCCGCCCAGCCGCACGCCGACCGGATCAACGCCCTGGCCCACGATCGGGCGGAGCCCTGGATTGGCCGGTACGGCGGCAAGATCTCCGCCGAGTGGCAGTTCGCCAAGGGCCTCCAGATCCTGGAGGAGGACCCCGAGGTCTACCACCGCGCCGAACGCTTCATCGAAGCCGCGGACTGGATCGTCTGGCAGCTCACCGGCACCGAGACCCGCAACGTCTGCACGGCCGGTTACAAGGGCATCCTGCAGGACGGCCAGCATCCGTCGCAGAGCTTCCTGACCGCGCTCAACCCGGACTTCGGCGACTTCGTTGCCAAGCTGGACGGTCCGCTGCTGCCGCTCGGCGCCCGTGCCGGCACGCTCACCGCCCGTGCCGCGGCGTGGACCGGCCTGCCGGAGGGGATCGCGGTGGCCACCGGCAACGTCGACGCGCACGTCACCGCGGCCTCCGCGCAGGCCGTGGAGCCCGGTCGACTCGTGGCGATCATGGGTACCTCCACCTGCCACGTGGTCAACAGCCCGCACCTCGCCGAGGTGGCCGGGATGTGTGGCGTCGTCGACGGCGGCATCAGCGCCGGCGCGTGGGGCTACGAGGCCGGGCAGAGCGGAGTCGGCGACATCTTCGGCTGGTTCGTCGAGCACGCCGCCCCGGCCGGGATCGCCACCCACGAACGCCTCACCGAGCTGGCCGCGAGCCAGCCGGTCGGCGCGCACGGCCTGATCGCGCTGGACTGGTGGAACGGCAACCGGTCACTGCTGGTCAACCACGACCTCAGCGGGATGATCGTCGGGATGACCCTGGCCACCCGGCCGCAGGACGTCTACCGGGCGCTGCTGGAGTCCACGGCGTACGGCACGCGGATGATCATTGAGGCGTTCGTCGAGGCCGGGGTGGCGGTGAGCGACCTGGTGATCGCCGGTGGTCTCACCTCCAACGACCTGCTGATGCAGATCTACGCCGACGTGACCAACCGGCCGCTGAACATCATCGCCTCCGGGCAGGGGCCGGCGCTCGGATCGGCGATCCACGCCGCCGTCGCCGCCGGCGAGTACCCGTCGATCCACGAGGCGTCGCAGGCGATGGGCCGGGTGCACGAGGCCGTCTACCGACCGGACCCGGACCGGGCGCGCGCGTACGACGCCCTCTACGCCGAGTACCGGACGCTGCACGACCACTTCGGTCGCGGCGGCAACGACGTCATGCTCCGCCTGCGCGCGATCCGCAACGCGGCGGTCGAGGCCGGCGCGGCAACGCACGAGAGCGCCCTGGAGGTGGTCGCATGAACGCCGAGGTGACCCGACAGATCCGCGAGCTGCGTGAGACGGTCGCCCGCCTGCACGCCGAACTGACCCGGTACCGCCTGGTGGCCTGGACGGCCGGCAACATCTCCGCGCGGGTTCCCGGTCGAGACCTCATGGTCATCAAGCCCAGTGGCATCGGCTACGACGACCTTTCGGCGGACACCATGGTGGTCTGCGACCTCGATGGCGTCCTCGTCGAGGGGGACCTCGCCCCGTCCAGCGACACCGCCGCCCACGCGTACGTCTATCGCGCGATGCCGGAGGTCGGCGGGGTGGTGCACACCCACAGCTCGTACGCCACCGCCTGGGCCGCCCGCGGGGAGGCGATCCCCTGCCACCTCACGGCGCAGGCCGACGAGTTCGGCGGGGAGATCCCGGTGGGTCCGTTCGCGCTGATCGGCGGGGACGACATCGGCAAGGGCATCGTCACCACGCTCGCCGGGCACCGCTCACCCGCGGTGCTCATGCGTAACCACGGCGTCTTCACCATCGGCCGCGACGCCCGCGCGGCGGTCAAGGCGGCGGTCATGTGCGAGGACGTCGCCCGCACCGCGCACCTGACCCGCGCACTCGGGCGGCCGGTGCCGATCGCACAGGCGGACATCGACGCCCTCTACCACCGCTACCAGAACGTCTACGGCCAACAACCGACCTCACCGGCGGGTTCCTGACCGGCGACCCCGGCGCAGCCCGCCGGGCTGCACCACCGACGGCACCGCACGCACCACCCGCGTACGCCGCCCGCCCCCACGTCGGCGGTTGGCGCGGTCACCCACCACACCCAGCCAAGGAGATCCGATGAGAAAGATGCGAACGCAATCCGCTCCGTGGCGCGCTGTCGCGGTCCTCGCCAGCGTGCTGCTCGTCGGCGGCGTGGCGGCCTGCGGCAACAGCGACACCGGCGGCGGGGCCGCCGACGACGGCAAGATCACGTTGGGCTTCTCCCAGGTCGGTGCGGAGAGCGGCTGGCGTACCGCGAACACCACCTCGATCAAGGAGGCGGCCGCCGCCGCGGGCGTCGAGCTGAAGTTCGACGACGCGCAGCAGAAGCAGGAAAACCAGATCAAGGCGATCCGTAACTACATCCAGCAGAAGGTCGACGTGATCGCCTTTTCGCCGGTGGTGGAGTCCGGTTGGGACACCGTGCTCAAGGAGGCCAAGGACGCCGGCATCCCGGTCATCCTGACCGACCGCTCGGTCGACTCGGCCGACAAGAGCCTGTACAAGACCTTCCTCGGCTCGGACTTCATCAAGGAGGGCCGGCTCGCCGGCGAGTGGCTGGTCGAGCAGAAGAAGACCGCATCGGGCCCGGTGAACATCGTCGAGTTGCAGGGCAGCGCTGGCGCCGCCCCGGCCAACGACCGCAAGAAGGGCTTCGCCGAGGCGATCGCCGCCAACCCGAACCTGAAGATCATCGCTTCCCAGACCGGTGAGTTCACCCGGGCCGGCGGCAAGGCCGTGATGGAGCAGTTCCTCAAGGCCAACCCGAAGATCGACGTGCTGTTCGCGCACAACGACGACATGGGTCTGGGCGCGCTCGAGGCGATCACCGCGGCCGGCAAGGTGCCCGGCAAGGACATCACCATCATCACGGTCGACGCGGTCAAGGACGGCATGCAGGCTCTGGCCGACGGGAAGTTCAACTTCATCGCGGAGTGCAGCCCGCTGCTCGGCCCACAGCTGATGGACCTGGCCAAGAAGGTCTCCGCGGGCGAGGAGGTGCCTGCTCGGATCGAGACCGAGGAGACCACCTTCACGCAGGAGCAGGCCAAGGAAGCACTGCCCAACCGTAAGTACTGATCGACGCCGGGGTCGCCGCGCTCGCGCGGCGGCCCCGCAGCGTCAGCCCATCCCCCGAACGGACCGGGAGTAAGCGGTCCTTCCGCGTCGACAACCCCAGAAGAGGTCTGATGGGATGACGGATAGCCGTCCGGTCCTGACGATGACCGGGATCAGCAAGTCCTTCCCCGGGGTGCGTGCACTCCACGACGTCAACTTCCGGCTCTTCCCCGGCGAGGTGCACGCCCTGATGGGCGAGAACGGGGCCGGCAAGTCGACCCTCATCAAGGTGCTGACCGGCGTCTACGACACCGACGAGGGCGCGATCACCCTCGACGGTGCGCCGGTGTCCTTCAGCGGGCCGATGCAGGCGACGGCCGCCGGGGTGAGCACCGTCTACCAGGAGGTCAACCTCTGCACCAACCTCTCGGTGGCGGAGAACATCTTCATCGGCCGTGAGCCCCGGTTGCTCGGCGCCGTCCGCTGGGGCGAGGTCCGCCGCCGAGCGCGTGCGCTCCTGGCCCGGCTCGACCTCGACCTTGACGTCAGCGCGCCGCTCGGCTCGTACTCCCTCGCGATTCAGCAGATGGTCGCCATCGCCCGCGCGATCGACATCCAGGCCCGGGTGCTGATCCTCGACGAGCCGACCTCCAGCCTCGACGCCGGCGAGGTCGCGCAGCTTTTCCGCATCATGCGGCAACTGCGCGACGAGGGCATCGCGATCCTGTTCGTGACCCACTTCCTCGACCAGGTCTACGAGATCGCCGATCGCATCACCGTGCTGCGCAACGGCGGGCTCGTCGGCGAATACCCGACCATTGAGCTGCCCCAGCTCAGCCTCGTCGAGAAGATGATCGGCAAGGAACTCGACGTCCTCGAGGGCATCGAGGAGCACTCCCGACGGGACCTGGCCGCCGTGGAGGAGGGCACCCCGCTGGTGGCGGTGTCGAACCTCGGCCGGGCGGGCGCGGTCGAGCCGTTCAGCCTCACCATCCACGCCGGTGAGGTGGTGGGCCTGGCCGGCCTGCTGGGCTCCGGCCGTACCGAGGTGGCGAGGTTGCTGTTCGGTGCCGACCGGGCGGACGGCGGTCAGGTCGCGGTCAACGGCGAGCCGAGCGGCCTGCGCACCCCAGCGCAGGCCATCGACCGGGGCATCGGCTTCTGCTCGGAGAACCGCCGCGCGGAGGGCATCGTCGCCGACCTGTCGGTCCGCGAGAACCTGATCCTCGCCATGCAGGCCGCCCGGGGCTGGTTGCGGCCCATCCCGCGTCGCCGTCAGGACGAGCTGGTCGAGAAGTACATCAAGGCGCTCAGCATCCGGCCGGCCGACCCGGAGGTGCCGGTCCGCAACCTCTCCGGAGGCAACCAGCAGAAGGTGCTCCTGGCCCGGTGGCTGATCACCGAGCCGCGGCTGCTGATCCTCGACGAACCCACCCGGGGCATCGACATCGGCGCGAAGACCGAGATCCAGAAACTCGTGACGCAGCTGTCCGACGGCGGCATGGCCGTGCTGTTCATCTCCGCCGAGTTGGAGGAGGTGCTGCGCCTCAGTCACAAGGTCGCCGTGATGCGGGACCGGCAGATGGTCGCGCAGCTCGCCAACGACGACAGCCTCGACGCCGACCGCGTCATGCAGACCATCGCCAGTGGAACCCACCGGGAGGAGGCAGACCGATGAACGACACCGTGGGCCGCTACCGGGCGATGACCGCTCACCGGCTGTTCTGGCCCGCCGCCGTGCTCGTCGTCATGCTCGCCGCGAACACGGTCTACCGGCCCGGGTTCCTGTCCGTCGAGCTCAAGGACGGGCACCTGTACGGCACGCCGATCGACATCCTGCGGCTGAGCGCGCCGCTGATCCTCGTCGCGCTGGGCATGACCGTCGTCATCTCGACCGGCGGCATCGACCTGTCAGTCGGGTCGATGTGTGCGATCAGTGGCGCGATCGCCTGCATGTACATCAGTCAGCAGCCCGACCAGAACAGCCTTCCCGTGGTGCTGACCGCCCTCGCGATGGCGCTGGGGGTGGCGCTCGTGCTGGGCGCCTGGAACGGGGTGCTGGTGGCCGTGATCGGAATCCAACCGATCATCGCCACCCTGATCCTGATGGTGGCCGGCCGAGGGCTCGCTCAGCTGATCACCGAGGGCCAGATCATCACCATCAACTCTGAGCCGTACCGGGCTATCGGGCTGGGCCACGTGCTCACCCTGCCACTGGCCATCCTCATCGCCCTGGCGGCGGCCCTGCTCGTCGGCGCGTTCACCCGCCGCACCGCGCTCGGCATGATCATCGAGTCGGTGGGCGGCAACGCCGAGGCGAGCCGACTGGCCGGCATCCGCTCCGGCCGCGTCATCTTCCTCGCGTACGTCCTCAGCGCCGTCTGCGCCGCGGTCGCCGGTTTCATGATGACGGCCAACGTCTCCAGCGCCGACGGCAATGCCGCCGGCCTCTGGGTGGAACTCGACGCCATCCTCGCGGTCGTCATCGGCGGCACGTCCCTCGCGGGCGGGCGGTTCTTCCTCAGCGGCACCATCCTCGGCGCGCTGATCATCCAGACCCTGACCACCACGGTGTACGCCATGAACATCTCGCCGCAGACCTCGCTGCTGTTCAAAGCGGTCGTCGTCATCGCCGTCTGCCTCATCCAGGCGCCGGCCTTCCGGGCGCGGTTCGCCCGCCGAAGGAGCAGCGCCCCACCGCCCAGCGCCGTCACCGACTCGCCGAAGGAGCAGGTGCCGGCATGACCACTGGATCGCTCACCGCTGGCCGTACCCGGCTCCGGCTGCCGAGGCGGCAGATACCGGTCCTGGCCACACTCGCCCTGCTCCTGGTCATGTACGGCATCGGCGTGTCCCAGTACCAGGCGTTCTCCAACGTGCAGGTCATCTTCAACGTCTTCATCGACAACGGCTTCCTGCTCGTCGTCGCGGTGGGGATGACCTTCGTGATCCTCACCGGCGGCATCGACCTGTCCGTCGGCTCCGTCGTCGCCATGACGGCGATGGTGTCGGCCTCGCTGCTCCAGCAGGGCCTGCCGGCGGCGCTCGTGCTCGTCATCGCCCTGCTCATCGGCCCGACGCTCGGCCTGCTGATGGGCTGTGCCATCCACTTCTTCGACATCCAGCCGTTCATCGTCACCCTCGCCGGGATGTTCTTCGCCCGGGGGATGTGCACGTTCATCTCCGGCTCGTCCATCCCGATCACCGACGGGTTCTGGACCAGGATGTCCCAGGAGCGGATCGGAGATCCCCGAGGCAACTTCGTCTCGATCAGCGTGCTCATCGCCTTCGCCGTGGTCGTCGTCGCCGCCTACACGCTGGCCTACACCCGTCTCGGCCGCAACGTCCACGCCATCGGCGGTAACCCGCAGTCGGCGCTGCTGATGGGCCTGCCGGTGGGGCGTACCCGGATCGCCGTCTACACGATCAGCGGTCTGTGCTCCGCGATCGGCGGGATCCTGCTGTCCTTCTACACCCTCTCCGGCGCGCCCCTGATCGGCGTCGGCATGGAGCTGGACGTCATCGCGGCGGTCGTCATCGGCGGCACCGTGCTCACCGGTGGCTCGGGGTACGTCTTCGGCACGGTGCTCGGCGTCCTGGTCCTGGGCGTGATCCAGACCCTCATCACCTTCGACGGGAGCCTCAACTCCTGGTGGACCAAGATCGTGATCGGCGGCCTGCTCTTCGCGTTCATCCTCCTCCAGCGCCTCATCGGAATCCGTTACAAGTGACCGCCCCTCTCGCGGAAGGCAACCCCATGGCACCACACACCGCACCCGAGATCTGGTTCCTGACCGGCAGCCAGGGCATGTACGGCGAGGAGACTCTCCGGCAGGTGGCCGAGCAGTCCCGCCTGATCGCGGCCGCGCTCGACGACTCGCCGCAGGTTCCCGCCCGGGTGGTCTGGAAGCCGGTCCTGACTAACAGCGGTGAGATTCTGCGGGTCTGCCGCGACGCCGCCGCGCAGGGAGCGATCGGGGTGGTCGCGTGGATGCACACCTTCTCGCCGGCGAAGATGTGGATCGCCGGGTTGGACGCCCTGCAGACGCCACTGCTGCACCTGCACACCCAGGCCAACGTCCTGCTGCCGTGGGACGACATCGACATGGACTTCATGAACCTGAACCAGGCCGCCCACGGCGACCGTGAGTTCGGGTACATCCAGACCCGGCTCGGCGTGGCACGCAAGACCGTGGCCGGGCACGTCAGCGATCCGCGGGTGACCGCCCGGGTCGGGGCGTGGGCCCGCGCGGCGCTCGGCTGGTCGGCGATGCGGTCGCTGCGCCTGGCCCGCTTCGGCGACAACATGCGCGACGTCGCCGTGACCGAGGGCGACAAGGTCGAGGCGGAGCTTCGCTTCGGGGTGTCGGTCAACACCTACGGCGTCAACGACCTGGTCCAGGTCGTCGACCAGGTCGCCGACGCGCAGGTGGACGACCTGGTCAAGGAGTACGACGACACCTACCGGGTCGCCCCGGGGTTGCGCCCGGGGGGTGAGCGGCACGACTCGCTGCGTTACGCCGCCCGCCTGGAGCTCGGCATGCGGGCCTTCCTGGACGCCGGCGGCTTCCACGCGTTCACCACGAACTTCGAGGATCTCGGCGGGCTGCGTCAGCTGCCCGGCATCGCCGTGCAGCGGTTGATGGCGGACGGCTACGGGTTCGGTGGCGAGGGCGACTGGAAGACCTCCGTGCTGGTCCGGACCCTCAAGGCGATGTCCGTGGGCGTGGACGGCGGCACATCGTTCATGGAGGACTACACCTACGACCTCACCCCGGGCGAGGAGCTGGTGCTCGGCGCGCACATGCTCGAGGTCTGCCCGACCATCGCGGGCGGCGTGCCGAACGTGGAGATCCACCCGCTGAGCATCGGGGGGCGCGAGGATCCGGTCCGGCTCGTCTTCGACGCCGCACCCGGTCCGGCGGTGGTGCTCGGGCTGGCCGACATGGGTGAGCGTTTCCGGCTCGTGGCCAACGAGATCGACGTGGTGTCTCCGCCGCAGCCGCTGCGGCGGCTGCCGGTGGCCCGGGCCGTCTGGCGTCCGCGACCGCACCTGCCCGGTTCGGCCGAGGCGTGGATCACCGCCGGCGCCCCGCACCACACCGTGCTGTCGCAGGCGGTGGGCGTGGAGGAGTTGCACGACCTGGCCGAGATGAGCCGGACCGAACTGGTCGTCATCGACGCCGACACCGAGCCCCGCCGCTTCGCCGACGAGATCCGCTGGAACCAGGCCTACTACCGGCTGGCTCGCGGCTTCTAGCATGATCACGAGGCGGTGAAGCAGTGACCGTGACAGGCGGCGTGGGCGGCAGGACTCCCTGCCCCGGCAGGACTCGCCCGCGCCGCCCGGGGCGTCGCCACGGGCCAGCCGCACGCCTGGTCAGGGCGTTGGCTGGCGTAGACTGTCAGCCATCCAGCGCCGGTCAGCGGGGGTTTGGCACCGGCGTGGTGGCTGAGCGCCGGGATCGGCGGACCGCTCCAGTCGACGTCGGCGGGCCGCGGCTTCGGGTACGCAGACGGGGGAAGTGACATGGCCGTGCACGGTCCGGCGATGACGGACGTCGCCCGTCTGGCCGGTGTCTCCCACCAGACGGTGTCGCGGGTGCTGAACGGGCACCCCAATGTCCGTGAGCAGACCCGGTTGCGGGTGCGGGCGGCGATCGCGGAACTGGGCTATCGGCCCAACGGCGCGGCGCGTGCCCTGGTGACCGGCCGATCCCAGGTGATCGGCGTGGTGGCACAGAACACGACGTTGTACGGGCCGGCGTCGTTGCTGGCCGCGTTGGAGCAGACCGCCGCGGAAGAGGGTTTCGCGGTGAGTGTGGGCAGCGTGCGGGACCTGGACTACCGCTCCATCTCGGCCGCGGTCGAGCGGCACCTGTCGCACCGGGTCGCCGGCATCGTCGTCATCGCGCCGGTGGAGTCGGCCGGTGAGGCGCTGGAACGCCTGCCCAAGGACGTCCCGCTGGTCACCGTCGACGGTGACCCACGCCGTCCGGTGCCGTTGGTGACGGTCGACCAGGTGGCGGGTGCCCGGGCGGCGACCCAGCATCTGCTCGACGCCGGGCACCGCACGGTCTGGCACGTGTCGGGGCCGTCGGACTGGTTCGACAGCGTTGGGCGGATCGAAGGCTGGCGGGAAGCGCTGCTGGCCGCGGGGGTCGACCCGCCACCGTTGATGCAGGGGGACTGGTCAGCGGCCTCGGGATACCGGTGCGGGCAGCTGCTGGCGCGGATGCCCGAGGTCACCGCGATCTTCACCGCCAACGATCATCTCGCCCTCGGCGTGCTGCGGGCGTTGCACGAGTTCGGTCGGCGGGTGCCGGACGAGATCAGCGTGGTCGGCTTCGACGACGTGCCGGAGGCGGCGTACTTCATTCCGCCGCTGAGCACCGTCCGGCCGGACTTCGACGCCGTGGCGCGGGCGAGTATCCAGCTGTTGCTGGCTCAGATCGAATCGGGCACCGGAGGGGCGCTGCGTCAGACCATCGCCCCGACCCTGGTCGCGCGCGACAGCGTGGCCGCGCCGCCCCGACGCTGACGGCGTCAGGCCCGGCTGCCCGCCCCCGTACCGCCGGGCACGTACCTCGCTGCGCGCACGCGGCATCGCCCGTGAAGGCCCGCCCCATCTCCGATCCAGCTTGATCGACTCGGTTTCGTTGACATCGCGGTGTCCGCGTGTTGGGGATGCCCCGATGTCAGCGATGACGAGTGGATCACCTGACGTCCACGCCGTCGTGCCACCTTGCGTCCGTAGTGGAGGGCGTATTCGGGATGCCCTTGCCAAACGCGCCGCCGTTACGAGACCGTGACACCGGTATTTCCGGTTAAGTGTTGACGTGCCATATGTGAGCGCTAACACTACCCGGGACGATGACAGGTGGCCCCGGAAGTCGGCGGGGGAGTCCAGAGAGGAGAAGCCCGTGGGCAGGAAGTTCCTGGTTGCTCTCGGTGGCGCGGTGCTGGCGCTGAGCCTGGCGGCGTGCAGTGGCGAGGGTGCTGGCAGCGGCGGTGACACCAGCGGAGACAAGCCCGGCGACCTGACCATCGGTGTCTCGATGCCGACGCAGACCTCCGAGCGGTGGATCGCCGACGGCAACGCGGTGAAGCAGAAGCTGGAGGCCAAGGGCTACAAGGTCGACCTCCAGTACGCGGGCGACGACATCCCCACGCAGTCGCAGCAGGTCGATCAGATGATCACCCAGGGCGCGGACGTCCTGGTCCTCGCGGCGATCGACGGTACGGCGCTCAGCGGCCAGTTGCAGGCCGCCGCCGACGCCAAGATCCCGGTGATCGCGTACGACCGGCTGATCCGCGGCAGCAAGAACGTCGACTTCTACGTCAGCTTCGACAACTACAAGGTGGGCGTCGCCCAGGCCACCGGTCTGCTGGTCGGCCTCGGCCTGCAGAACAAGGACGGCTCGAAGGGCACCGCGAAGGGGCCGTTCAACGTCGAACTCTTCGCCGGTTCGCTCGACGACAACAACACCCAGTACTTCTTCGGCGGGGCGATGGACACGCTGAAGCCGTTCATCGACGGTGGCACGCTGCGGGTCAAGTCGCGACAGACCACCATCGAGCAGGTGGCCATCCTGCGGTGGCAGCAGGAGACCGCGCAGAAGCGGATGGAGGACCTGCTCACCTCCAGCTACAACGACGGCGCGCGGGTCGACGGGGTCCTGTCGCCGTACGACGGTATCTCCCGCGGCATCATCACCGCCCTGCAGAACGCCGGCTACGGCACCGCGGGTAAGAAGATTCCCGTGGTGACCGGCCAGGACGCGGAGATCGCCTCGATCAAGCTGATCAACGACGGCGTGCAGAGCTCCACCGTCTTCAAGGACACCCGCCTGCTCGCCGACCAGGCCGTGAACGCCGCCGAGGCCTTCCTGCAGGACAAGCAGCCGCAGGCCAACGACACGCAGACGTACAACAACGGCGTCAAGGTCGTGCCGTCGTACCTGCTGCCGATCGCCACCGTCTACAAGGACGACATCAAGGCGACGCTGATCGACTCCGGTTACTGGACGGCCGAAGAGGTCGCCGCCGGTCAGGCCAAGAACTAGCCGTCCGCCGGGCTCGGCGCTCGCCGCCGGGCCCGGCGCCATGGCGTACCGCGTCCCGATCTCACGATGAGGACAGTGACCATGGACGACACCATCCTCGAGATGCGTCGCATCACGAAGACCTTCCCCGGGGTGACCGCGCTGGAGGACGTCACCCTCGCGGTGCGCCGCGGCGAGATCCACGCCATCTGTGGCGAGAACGGCGCCGGCAAGTCCACCCTGATGAAGGTGCTGTCCGGCGTCCACCCGACCGGTTCGTACGACGGCGAGATCCTGTTCGACGGCAAGCCGATGCAGTTCCGCGGCATCCGGGACAGCGAGGCCAACGGCATCGTCATCATTCATCAGGAACTCGCCCTGGTGCCGTACCTGTCGATCGCCGAGAACCTCTTCCTCGGCAACGAACGCCGTGGCCGCAGCGGGCTCATCGACTGGAACCGGGCCAACGCCGATGCGGCGGAGCTGCTGGCGTCCGTCGGGTTGCACGAGAACCCGGTCACCCCCGTCATCCAGCTCGGAGTGGGCAAGCAGCAGTTGGTGGAGATCGCCAAGGCGCTGTCGAAGAAGGTGCGCCTCCTCATCCTGGACGAGCCGACCGCCGCCCTCAACGACGTCGACTCGGCCCACCTGCTCGGCCTGTTGCGGCAGCTCAAGGAGCAGGGAATCACCTGCATCATGATCTCCCACAAGCTCAACGAGATCACCGAGATCGCCGACTCGACCACGGTCATCCGGGACGGGCGCGCGGTGGAGACCCTCGACATGAGGGCCGACGACGTGACCCAGCAGCGGATCATCCGGGGCATGGTCGGGCGCGACCTGGACAGCTTCTACCCCGACCGGGTGTCGTCCCCCGGCGAGGAGGTGCTCCGGATCGAGGACTGGACGGTGCGGCACCCGACCCAGGACCGGCTGGTCGTCGAGGGCGTCGGCCTGTCCGTGCGGGCCGGTGAGGTCGTCGGCATCGCGGGGCTGATGGGGGCCGGGCGCACCGAGTTGGCGATGAGCGTGTTCGGCCGATCGTACGGCCGCGACATCAGCGGCCGACTGTTCGTGCACGGGCGGGAGGTGAAGGCCCGTACCGTCGCGGAGGCGATCGACAACGGCATCGCCTACGTCACGGAGGACCGCAAGCGGTTCGGCCTGAACCTCATCGACGACGTCCGCCGCAACGTCTCCGCCGCCGCGTTGGCCAGGCTGGCCCGGCTGGGCTGGGTGAACGGCAACGAGGAGATCAAGGTCGCCGAGGCGAGCCGGCGGGAGATGAACATCAAGGCGCCCAGCGTCATGGCGGTGGTCGGCAAGCTCTCCGGCGGCAATCAGCAGAAGGTCGTCCTGTCGAAGTGGCTCTTCACCGATCCCGACGTGCTGATCCTGGACGAACCGACGCGCGGGATCGACGTCGGGGCCAAGTACGAGATCTACACGATCATCAACCGGCTCGTGGCCGAGGGCAAGGCGGTGATCATCATCTCCTCCGAGCTGCCGGAGCTGCTCGGGATGTGTGACCGCATCTACACCCTCGCCGCCGGCCGGATCACCGGTGAGAAGCCGGTCGGAGAGGCGACCCAGGAGAGCCTCATGGAGCTGATGACCAAGGACAAGGAGCTCGTCGGATGACCAGCATCAAGACCCCCTCGACGGAGCGCCCGACGCCCCCGGACCGCGCGCCGGCCGCCGCCCTGCACACCGGGACGAGCGACCTGCGGGCCCTGGTGTTGAACAACCTGCGGCAGAGCGGGATCTACGTCGCCCTGGTCGTCATCGTCGCGCTCTTCGCGATCCTGACCGACGGGGTGTCGCTCAGCCCCGGGAACATCACCAACATCGTCCTGCAGTACTCGTACATCCTGGTGCTCGCGATCGGGATGGTCATCCTGATCATCGGCGGGCACATCGACCTGTCGGTGGGATCGGTGGTCGCGCTGACCGGAGCGGTCTCCGCGGTCCTGGTGATCCAGCAGGGCTACCCGTGGTGGGTCGGCGTCCTGGCCGCGCTCGTCGTCGGCGTCGCGGTCGGCGCCTGGCACGGCTTCTGGGTGGCGTACGCCGGGATCCCGGCCTTCATCGTGACGCTGGCCGGGATGCTGCTGTTCCGTGGCCTCACCCTGCGGGTGCTGGACAACATCTCGCTGTCGCCGTTCCCCGCCGAGTACCAGCGCGTCGCGGCCGGATTCCTCAACGGGCTGCTCGGCGGGCAGGGCTTCGACGCCTTCACGCTGCTGATCGGCGCCGTCGCCGTGGCCGGGTACGCGGTGAGCGGTTTCCGCACCCGCGTCGCGCGGATCCGCTACCAGCAGCCCGTCGAGTCGTTCCCGCTGTTCGTCGCCCGGATCGCCGTGGTCGGCGCGGTCATCATGTACTTCGCCTGGCAGTTGGCGCACGCCCGTGGGCTTCCGATCGTGCTGATCGTCCTGGCGGTCCTCGTCCTGGTCTACGGCCTGCTCACCCGGCGTACCGTTTTCGGTCGGCAGGTCTACGCGATCGGCGGCAACCTCTCGGCCGCAGCCCTGTCCGGGGTGAAGGTCCGCACCGTCAACTTCTGGATGTTCGTCAACATGGGCTTCCTGGCGGCGGTCGCCGGCGTCATCTACTCCTCGCGGTCCAACGGCGCCCAGCCCGCCGCCGGCAACATGTTCGAGCTGGACGCGATCGCCGCCGCGTTCATCGGTGGCGCGGCGGTCACCGGCGGGGTGGGCACCGTGGTCGGCGCGATGGTCGGTGGTCTGATCATGGCGGTGATGAGCAACGGCATGCAGCTGATGGGCGTCGACCAGTCGACCCAGTCGGTGGTGAAGGGGCTCGTCCTGCTCGTCGCCGTGGCCTTCGACGTCTACAACAAGCGACGCGCCGCCGGCACCCGCTGACCTGTCGGGGGAGACGATCCCGCTGCGCCGTGACCGGCGCAGCGGGATCCTCGGGTCAGTGGCAGTTGGCGGTGCCGCTGTCGTTGTAGGTCTGCCCGGCGACCGGCACGAACTGCCAGTCGTAGCTGCCGGCGTACAGGGTGAACTTCAGGACCCCGTACGCCGAGCTGTTGCGCGCCTCGCTGTTGGGCTGGATGGTGCCGAAGCCGTAGTGGCTGGCACCGCCCATCCCGGCGACGAAGCTGCGCATACCCCGGCTGGCGTCGGCGCCACCGGCCGGGTTCATCGGGGCGAACCGCTCGTACACGTGGTTGTGCCCCCAGACGACCACGTCGGCGTTGTGGTCGTAGAGCGCCTGGTACAGCGGCCGCGTCGACGTCGACGGCGCGTGGTTGGAGCTCGACGTGAACAGCGGGTGGTGCCAGTAGGCCAGGGTGCACGGCTTGCTGCTGGCCGCGAGGTCTGCCCGCAGCCACTGCTCCTGTGCGGAGCCCGCCGACATGCTGATGTTCGAGTTCAGCGACACGACGTGCCAGTTGCCGAGGTCGTAGGAGTAGTAGCCGCGGCCGCTCGGGCCGGCCTGCGTACCGAAGTAGTTGTAGTAGGGGGTGGCTCCCGACGTGTTGTAGTCGTGGTTGCCCGGCGTCGGGCGGGTGCGGGCCTTGTGCCGGCCCCAGGTGGGGGCGTAGTAGCTGCTGAACTCCGCCGCGGTGCCGTTGTTGTAGACGTTGTCACCGGTGGTGAAGACCGTTCCGGGGATGTTGTCGAGCAGCGCCGCGGTGGCGGTGTCGCCGGAGCCGGAGTTGGCGATGTCGCCGGCACCGACGAGGATCGGGTCGCCGGAGGGCGGCGGCGTGGTCCCGGTCGTGACCACCAACTGCGGAGCGTCGGCTCCGCTCTCGCGCGAGTCGTAGTAGGCGCCGTCGCCGCTGGCGGAGGTCACCCCGAAGCTGTACGTGCCGTTGCCGGTCACCGCGGCCCGGACGTCCAGCTCGTACCAGTTGTCGCCGTTGACCGCCCCGATCGAGCCGAGCGTGGCCCCGTCGATGGCCGGCTGGTTGCTCCAGGTGGTGCCGGTCTCCGACCAGCTCGTGTTGGACATCCGGCGGAACGTGCCACCGGCGTCGCTGCCGCTGTTGCCGCTGATCGTGCGCAGCCGCAGCTTCGCCGTGGTCACCGTGCCGCTGACGCCGGTCACGGTGAAGCGCAGGAACGACCGCCGGACGGGCGAGTTGTCGGCCACGACCTGCGTGGACGTGCCGTAGTTGGTGGACGCCGTGTCGCTCTGGACGTAGGTGTCGGCGACCGGCGTGAAGGTCACGCTCGCCGCCGACGCCGCTCCTGCGCCGGTCACGACGACGGCGGCGGTGGCGGCGATCAGCACCGCGACCGCCCCCATCGTCACCGGCGGGCGGGGGAATCGAATGTCCATCCAGGACCCCTTCTCTGCGTGTGTCAAGCGCAAGGAACGTAGGAAGGTCGCCGAACCGGCGGACTACGGCCAGATGAACAGTACGCTCGAACAGCGAGACATTTCGATGTTCTACCCGAGTTCATCCACCGCACGTCCGCCCGCCACCCACGGTCTCTTGTATCCCGTCGGATTAGTTCGCAGGATGGCTGACCGTCAGCCCGCCGATTCGAGGAGATGCTCGTGTACCTGTCGACCGTCTCCAGACCGGACGCCGACCCGCCCTCCTCGGGACGGCCCCGCCGCGGGCTGGCCCTGGTCAGCGGCAACGTCGTCGCCCTGGGCACGGTCAGCCTGATCACCGACGTCTCCGCCGAG
The DNA here is from genome assembly GCF_018070045.1 of Micromonospora sp. U21. Classification (GTDB taxonomy): domain Bacteria; phylum Actinomycetota; class Actinomycetes; order Mycobacteriales; family Micromonosporaceae; genus Micromonospora. The sequence goes on along the minus strand of NZ_JAGPYK010000003.1, from coordinate 251,954 downwards.
ATGGTGACCGCCGTCCTGCCGCTCTACCTGGTGCTCGGTCTGCAACTCAGCCCACTGGCCTTCGGCGTGCTCGACGGCGTCCACACCGGCGCGAGCGCTCTGCTGCGAGTCGTCGGCGGCTTCGCGGCCGATCGTTTCCGCCGGCGCAAGCTGGTAGCCGGCGTCGGCTACGCGCTCTCGGCGGTCGCCAAGCTCGGCCTGCTGCTCGCCGGCCGGTCGGTGCCGGCCATCGGCGCCGTCATCGCCGTCGACCGGCTCGGCAAGGGCCTGCGCAGCGCACCGCGCGACGCGCTGATCACGCTCTCCACGCCACCGGAGGCGCTGGGCCGGGCGTTCGGTGTGCACCGGGCGATGGACAGTGTCGGCGCGTTCCTCGGGCCGCTCGCCGCGTTCGCGGTCCTGCTGGCCGTCGGGCAGTCGTACGACGCGGTCTTCGTCACCAGCTTCTGCGTCGCCGCACTGGCCGTCGTCGTGCTCGTGCTCTTCGTCCGGGAACGACCGTCCGGCGAACCGACGGACGGCCCGCACGACCCGAAGGTCTCCGTACGGGAGGCGCTCGGCCTGCTGCGCAGCCGCCCCGCCCGCCGCCTGCTGCTGGCGGCGGCACTGCTCGGGCTGGCCACGATCGGCGACGGCTTCGTCTATCTGCTGCTGCAACGCCGCGAGGATCTCGGCCTGCGATGGTTTCCGCTGCTCGCGGTGGGGACCAGCCTGGCCTACCTGGTCCTCGCCGCCCCACTCGGCGTGCTCGCCGATCGGATCGGCCGGCTGCCGGTGGTGGTGGGCGGCTACGCGGCCCTCGGCGCGACGTACCTGCTGCTGGCCGGCCCGGTCCACGGCTGGCCCGTGCTCGCTCTGACGCTGGTGCTGTACGGGACGTTCTACGCGGCCACCGACGGCGTGCTCATCGCGCTCGCCGGGCCGCTGCTGCCCCCACGGCTGCGGACCACCGGCATCGCGCTCGTGCAGACCGGGCAGGCGCTGGCGTACCTCGTCTCCTCGGTCCTGTTCGGCCTCACCTGGCAGGCGTGGGGACCGGACACCGCCATCCGGGTCGCCGCCCTGGCCGTCGGCGGGGTCCTCGTCGTCACGGTGCTCCTGCTCGCCTCTCCGCCCCGCCTGTTCACCCGGAAGGTGCCCCGATGACCGCGATGTCGACCCGAACGAAGCTCGGTGTGGTGGCCGTCTCGGCGGTGCTGCTGGGTACCGTGGCGGCCGGCTACGCCGCGACAGCCGCGCAACCGGACCGGACCCCGCCGCCCGCCGCCGGCGCGGACCAGGCGGTCACCCTGACGTCCGGGCCGCGCCTGCTGGCGATCACCGACCGGCACGTCTCCTCCGTCGCCGCGGCCGACCCCACCGGCCCGCGCACCGTGTCCGGCCTCGAATGCCTTCGCGTGTACGCGGCGGCCGGCACCGGCGTCTGCCTGAAGCCGGAGACGCCCTGGACGTACCAGGTCGTCGTGCTCGACGCCGCGCTGCGACCGACCCGGTCGGTCCCCGTACCCGGCCTGCCCAACCGGGCCCGGGTTTCGTCCTCCGGCCGGATGGTCTCCTGGACCACGTTCGTCGGCGGCGACTCCTACACCACCAGCGGGTTCTCCACGCGCACCGGAATCCTCGACACCGCCACCGGCGCCACGGTGATGTCGCTCGAGGAGTTCGCGGTCACCCGGGACGGCCGCGCCTACCGCAGCCCCGACGTCAACTACTGGGGCGTCACCTTCACCGCCGACGACAACCGCTTCTACGCGACCATGTCGACGAACGGGAAGCGGTACCTCGTCCGGGGTGACGTCGCCGCCCGCGGCGTCGAGACGGTGCGGGAGAACGTCGAGTGCCCGTCGCTGTCGCCGGACGGCACGCGGATCGCCTTCAAGGAGGCCATCGACGCCGACCCGGCGAAGGGCTGGCGGTTGTCCGTCCTCGAGCTGGCGACCATGCGGGTGACCGCGACGGCGGAGACGGCCAGCGTCGACGACCAGGCGGCCTGGCTGGACGCCGGCACGCTGGCCTACACGCTGCGCCAGAGCGACGGCCGACCCGATGTCTGGACCGTCCCGGCCGACGGGTCCGGTAGGCCGAGACTGGTGCTGCCCGGCGCCGAGTCCCCGTCCCCGCTCACCTGAAGCCGTGGACCGCGGGCGGCCCGTGGATCGGGCGTGGTGCGTGGTGCACTCGTCAACCGGCGTGGCCGCGCTCGCCGCTGCCCCTCGCCACCTCGCCGATCCGGGGGATGGACGGGTTCATCGTGGCGTGCAGGGTGATCGACTCGTCGGTGTGGTCGACCTCGAAGAGAGTCCCGGCCGGAAAGGCCGCGAACGTCTCCGGCGGTAGTTGGATCGTGCCGTCCCCGGCCACCACGGCGAAGTCCCGGCCGTCCCGGCCCTCGGCGCCCACCCGGCCGTCCCGGATGGTGACGGCTCGGCCCAGCCGGGCGCCGACGTCACCGTCATGGGTCACCACGACCACCGTCGTCCCCCGCTCGGAGTTGATGGTGGCCAGCGCGGCGAGCACCTCGTCGCGACCGGCCCCGTCGAGCTGGCTGGTCGGCTCGTCGACCAGGAGCAGACCGGGCCCGGCGGCGAGCCCCTGTGCCAGTGCGGCCCGCTGACGCTGCCCCGGGGTCAGGTCGCCGGAGCGGCGCGCGCCGGCGCCGGCGAGACCCACCAGCTCCAGGATCGCCTCCGGCGGATCCAGCCGACGCCCGGCGATCCGCGCCGCCGGCCGCTGGGCCAACCAGATGTTGCGCGACAGCGACACGTACGGCAGCAGGTTGCGCTCGGCGCCCTGCAGCACCGTGCCGACCGTGGGCCCGCGGAGGGCGGCCAGATCGGTCGGGGAGAGCCAGGACAGGTCATGCTCGCCCACGTACACCCGGCCGGCGCTGGGCCGCATGAGCCCGCCGAGTATGGAGACCAGGGTGGACTTGCCGGAGCCCGACGGCCCCACCAGGGCCAGCATCTCGCCGGCGGAGATCTGCAGGTCCACCCCGGAGAGCGCGACCACGTCACCGGTCCCGGTGGAGTAGATGTGGATCAGCCGGTGACAGGTGACCGGTACGCCCTCCGCGGGCGGTGCGGCGGTCATCGCCCGGTCCGGCGACGAACCGAGGCGGCGACGAACCGGCCGAGCACCGCCGCGGTGACGGCGAAGAGCGCGACCGTGGGCGCCGCGAACAACAGCAGCCGGTCGACGTCCGGCCAGTCGGGCAACGGGACCGGCGACCGGCCGTCACTGAACAGGCGCTGCCCACTGCGGGTGAGAAGCCAGATCACCAGGGTGGCGAGACCGGCCGACACGGTGGCGACCGCGACCGGCCACCCGTAGCCGCCGCGGACGGCGCGCGCGGACAGCCCCTGGCGCCGGAGCGCCACCAGCATCGCGACCCGGTTGCGCTGCTCCGCTGCTGCCGCCGCCATGAGGCCGGCCGCGCCGATGAGAACCCCGGCCAGCGCGGCGAACAGGTTGAACCGCACGGCCAGCGCGGCACCCTGCCGGTCGAAACCCTGTCGCGCTCCGGCGATCGTCCGGTCGTACTGGATGACCAGACCCTGTGCCCGCAGCCGGTCGAGTATGTCGGCGGGCGCCGTCGGCGCCAACCAGACCTCCTTGACACCGGTCTGACCGGCGACGGCGAGCCGGTCGGCGTACTCCAGGTCGACGATCATGCCGGATCCCCCGAGCCGGGGCAGCCGGTCGGCCAGGCCCTCGACCGACGCCCGGGTCGGCGAACCGTCGATCCCCTCGTACGGATGCTCCCGCTGCAGCGGCGTCCCCTTGGACCGGGTCAGCCAACCGGGCAACGGAAGCGGTGAGTCAATGACCGAAATGGCGGTCGACCTGGACCGCCGGCCCTCGGCCACATCGAAGACCAGAGCGTCCCGGCCACTCGTGGCGGTCAGCGCCGAGTCCATCGGGTCGGACAACCGCCACCGCCGCAGATCGGCCAACTCAGCTCCGGTCACCCGCGCCGCGCCGTCGGTACGCAACTCCTCGAAGCGAACCTGCAACGAGCCGGGGGTGACCGGAGCGACGACCTCGATGTTGACCAACCGGCATTCCTGCGCGCACTCGGGCACCTGCACGTGGTATTCGCGACGGTCGGGTTTTATGTCCTTGTGGGCGGTGATCCGGCGGGTGCCGGTCCTGCTGGCGACCGAGATGAAGAGGCGGACGCGGTTTCCGCCGAAGGCCTCCTCGTCGTAGCTGGCGGACAGGGCCACGGTGAGCAGCGGACCCCGCAGCAGGACCGGTGCTCCCGGTGGCTCGGGGCGGATCTTTCGCGCGATGTCCGCCAGGGCCACGCCGTACGACGAGTGTGTCGCGGCCACCGCCGCCAGCCGGTCGGAGTCCACGGCGAGCACCGCCGTGCCGGCTCCGGTGGCCACCTCCTTCACCACCGTGGCCATCGCGAAGCGACCCTCGGGGTCGGCGGCCCGGACGGACTCCAGCAGGTGCCGGTGCGACAACGCGTCGACGCCGACCACGCGGGGTGCCCCGACCTCGACGGTTGCCCGATCCGTGTAGGCGGCCGACGCGACCTCGCTCGTCGCGGCGGTGAAGGCGAGCATCGCGACAACCACGGTGAGCAGCGCGATCAGTGGCCGGAACCGTGGCTGGCGAGCCACCTGGACGAGGGCGAGGCCAACGGTTGTCCGGCCCCGCGCCAGCAGCGTCGCCCCCACCACCGCCCCGGCGATCATGGCGACCCGCGCCAGCAGGACGCCCGCGGCGAGCGCGCCGAAGACCGGTGCCAACAGGGCCAACCCCGAGGGCGACCCGCCGGAGCGCAACTGCACCACGGCGGCCACCGCGACGGACAGCGCGACGATGTCGCCGACGGTCGCCCGCCATCCCCGCATCCGCGCCGGCACCCGGCGCAGGAGGTCGACGACCGGCGCGGACATGGTCCGCGCCTGGGCCAGCAGCACCGCGGCGAGCGCGCCGGCGGCGCCGACGGCGGCGTACCCGATCGCGGTCACGTCCAATGTGACGTCGGCACGGGCGGGAAGGGTGTGCGCGGCGAGCAGTTTGGCGGCGGCGAGACCGCCCAGGCAGCCCAGGGGGATCGCGACCAGCACGGGTACGGCGTGCTCGCCGATCGCCAGCGCCCACAGTCGTCGGCGTTGCACGCCGCGCAGGAGCAGCAGGCCCTGTTCCGGTCGGCGCTCGTCGGCCGCCGAGCTGACCGCCACGAAGAGCACCAGCCAGCAGAGCAGGACGAGCAGCCCGGCGCCCAGTGTCACGCCCGCGGCCAGCTGCCCGCGCTCCAGCGTGACGCGATCGAGCAGGCGCGGCAGCGCGGTGCCGGCGCCGAAACCCTCACGGCTCCCGTCGCGCGTCACCGCGGCGACGATGGCCCGCAGGTCCTGCGCCGACCGGGTGGACAACAGCTGCTCGGTGACGAACAGGTCGGCCGTCGATCGGTACAGGATGGTCTGGTCGTCGGCCAGGGGCGAGGACTCGGCGGTGAAGATGGCGTCCTCGGCGCTGCCCACGGCCGACGTGGACGCCAAACCCGGTGCGGGTGGCCGAAGATACTCGCCGCCGAGCCAGAACGGGTCGGTCGCGTCCAGTGGCCGGTAGACGCCGGACACCCGTACCGGCACCGCGCCGAACGTGAACTCGCTGCCGGCGGCGACACCCAGATGCGTCGCGGTGTTCGTGCTGACCAGCACCTCGGGGAGCTGGCCCTTCGAGGTGGACCGGGGGCACGCGCCGGCCACGACGACCCGCTCGCACACTCCCGTTCGGAAGGTCAGGTTGGCGGTCACGCGCCCGGTCGGGCCGGTGGCGACGCCGCCGCTATGCGCGCCGAGGACGACAACGAACCCGGCCGGCGCGAGTCGCTCGACCTGAGCGCCGAAAACGCTTCCGGTCGGGTCGCCCGGCATCCCCGGGTACTCCGTGGGGTCGACGAGCCGCAGCCGTAGCTCGTCCGGGTCGGCGGTCGAGAGCTCGTTGCTGGCGAGGGCCCGCCCGGCGGCGGCCACGTAGCTGGGTGCGGCCGCGGCGGCGGCACTGGCGAGCACCGCGAGCAGGAGCACCGCCAGGGCTTGTGCCCGGCGGGCGGCGATCGCTCCCCCGATGACGGCCAGCATTGACGGTCACGCTATCGAGCAACCGGCCGGCCCAACGCCCCGCGTACGCGGATCGATACCGACCGGTTACCTACCGCGAGCGTCTCAATCGCGCACGATCTGCGCTCGCCCGTCGACGAGGTGCAGCTCCGCCGCACAGGCGGCGGCCACCTCGGCGTCGTGGGTGGCGAACACGACGGCGGCACCCCGCCGGGCCTCGTCGTGCAGCAGATCCAGCACCCGTTGCCGGTTGCCCGCGTCCAGCTCGCTGGTCACCTCGTCGGCCAGCAGCACGCCGCCGCGCAGCGCCACGCCGCGGGCGATGGCCGTCCGCTGCTGCTGGCCACCCGAAAGCTCCTCGACCAGCTGGTCGGCCTGGCCGGAGAGACCGAGCTGAGCGAGCGTCGCGGCGGTCTGCCGGCGGGCCTCGGGCGGTGCCACACCGCCGGCGACGAGGGCCACCTGCACGTTCTCCGCGGCGGTCAGGATCGGGGCCAGCCCGTTGTCCTGCGGGATGAGGACGATCCGGTGGTCCACCGCGTGATCTCGGTCGCGCAGCTGCTGCCCGTCGACGGTCACCGCGCCGTCGCGCGGCCGCAGCAGCCCCGCCATCGCGTTGAGCAGGGTGGTCTTGCCCGCGCCCGACGAGCCGGTCAACGCCAGCACCCGCCCCGGGCGGACCGTCACCGAGACGTCCGTGAGAACGGGTGGTGCGTCGCCGTACCCGACCGTCACCTCATGGATGGTCAACATGTGCAACCGCCCCCTCCGGCCAGAGGGTTCGCACACTGCCACGGCGAGTGGGGACGGCACAATCCATCGATCCGCCGCGCCGCCACGAAGGGCTCATCCCCGCCTGGTCACCACCGCCTCCGACGGTCGACACGCCACACAGCACGTAGAAAAGTTTCGATGCGACGGTTGACTTCGATGGTTTATGACACAACAATCACCATCAATATTTACATTCATCTTTGTAGTCCTCATGCCAGAGAGGAGGCATCCATGGCAGCTCTGCGAGGCGAGGTGTCGTGGTTCTGCTGCGGCAGCGCCTGGGGTCCGTGCGGCACGGCCGGCGGCGGCGCCTGCGGCACCTGCAGATCGGGCAACTACCAGCACGCCTGGCCGAACACCTCGGACGCGTGCCTGGCCATCACCCGTCCGGACCGGTGTGGGGTGACCGGGATGACCCGGCGCGGCTGCGGCTTCCGGCACTACACCACCAACCTCTGCAACGGGGCCCGGGTCGGCACCACCATCGCCGACTGCGGGCCGCAGACCGACCTGTTCTGCGGCGAGCGCACCTGCTGCGGCTCCGCCTGCGGCAGCAACCGGATCATCGATCTCACGCCAGCCGCGTACAGCGCGATCGCCAGTCTTTCCGCGGGGCTCCGGCCCTGCTCGGTCGACACGGTCTGAACGGAGGGCGCCACCATGAACCAGACCCTGGACCGCCGACGGTTGCTCGCCACCGCGGCGCTCGGCGGCGTGGTCGGGGCCACCGGCCTCGGTTCGCTGGCCCCGGAGGCGGCCTTCGCCGCCGAACCCGCGACCATCGAGCCGGGCGCGCCGGACCCGAACTTCGCCGAGGGCCGGATCAGCAAGATCTCCGGCAGCATGCTGCTGGTCACCGGCTCGGACACCGTGCTGCACTCGATCCGCATCACCGGCGGCACAAGCATCTGGAAGCTGCACCCCACCACGTTCGACAAGGTGGCCATCGGCGACGGGCTCTACGCCCGCGGCGTCCGCCTGCCCGACGGCACGCTCGCCGCGGACTCCGTATGGGTCAACATCGTCAACCTGCACGGGCACATCGCCGCGGTCGGCCGCAACGTGCTGCACCTCGACCACCAGGGTCGGCGGATCGTCGCGCACGTCGTGCCGGACCGGTCCGCAGCGGTCTACAACGGCACCCCGGCGGTCAGCGACCTGTCGCTGCTGCGGGTCGGCCGGCACGTCCAGGTGCTCGGCGCCTGGCATCCGGACACCAACGAGATCGACATCGCCACCGTCTACGCCGCCGCCTGACGGACCCCGGGCGGCGCGCATCCGCGCATCGGCGTGCCGCCCGCCGGAGACACCCGAGGGGAGAACCCATGATCGACCTGATCGCGACGCTGCAGCCTCTGGTCGTGGGCGCGGTGCTGATCTGGTCCGCCCGCGTCAAGCTCGTCAGCCCGCACGCCACCGCGGCCGCCAACCGGTCCGCGCTCGTCCGGCTGCTCGGGCAGGACCGGGCACTGCCCGCGTACCGGCTGCTGGGTGGCATCGAGGTGACCCTCGGCGCGCTGCTCCTGCTGCCGCCCGTCCTGCGTGCGGAGGCGATGGCCGCGACCGGGCTGGCCGTCGCCTTCCTCGGCTACCTCGCCTACGCCCGTCGCGCCGCCCCGGCCTCCTCCTGCGGCTGCCTGAGTGCCCGACCGACCCCGGTCTCCGGCCGCAGCCTGGCCCGGGCCGGGCTGCTGGCGGCGGCGGGCGGACTGGCCCTGCTGGCCACCGGCGGCTGGATGACCGCCTTGACCGGGCAGCCAGCGGCCGGCGGCGCCGTGCTGCTCGTCGAAATCGCCGCCGTGGTGGCGCTCTCGCCGGAGCTGGACCACGTCTGGCTGCTGCCGCTGCGCAGGCTGCGGGCCAGGCTGACCCATCCGCTGCGCGGCGGCTCCGGCGTCCCGCTGCTCGCCACCGTGCAGCAACTCCAGCTCAGCGACGCCTACCGGCGGGTGGCGCCGCTGCTCCGCTCCGACGTACGGGAGCACTGGGACGACGGCGACTGGCGCTTCGTCGGGCACGCCGCGCGCTACCAGGGCCGCCTGGTGACGGCGGTGTTCGCCGTGCCACTGACCGACCGGGAACCGGACGCGGTGCGGGTCGCCGTGGTCGACGACGCCACCGGACACACCCTGCTCAGCCTGGCCGGCACGCCGCCCGCCACCGGCCCCCGGCTCTCCGTGGTCCCGGCCTGAAACCACGTCCCGGAAGTGAGGTCACCATGAGACACGGTCGACGATGGGCCGGCAGCGCGGCTGCGACCCTGCTGACGGTCACGAGCCTGATCGGGGCGGCGCCCAGCGCCGCCGCGACGGCCGACGCCCCCGCGCTCACCGCCGCGGTGACCGCCAAACTGCTCGGCTCGGCCGAGCCGCGCACGGCCGTCGCCGAACGGGACACCCGGGTCACCGTCAGCCGCACCAGCGGCCGGTGGGCGTTCGGCACCGCCGTCGCCCTCGCGCCCCGGCAGGAGGACGCCCACCCGACCGGCTCGATCTTCATCGCCCGGGCCGACCCGGCCGGGTGGCGGGTCGCCTTCGACGGTGAGGCGGCCTTCGGCGACCTGGCCGCCGAGTCGCCCCTGGTGAACGGCCCGGAGAGGAACGCGCTCACCACCACCCCGACCCCGATGTACGCGGGCGGGGACTACCGGACCGGAATGGCCCTGCCGTTCGCGGTGGGCCAGACGTGGACGCTCGCCGGCGGCCCGCACGGCTGGGGCGGGAACGAGTCGCCGTACAGCTCGGTCGACCTGGCCGGGGGCGATCAGGTGGTCCGGGCGGCCCGGGCCGGCGCGGCGTACACGATGTGCCAGGGGTGGATCCGGGTCATCCACGACCGGGGCTACTCGAGCGACTACTACCACCTGTGGAACAGCATCTCGGTCAACGGCGCCAGCGTCGGTCAGGGCGCCTTCCTGGGCAACACCGGCACCGACGTCACCTGCGGCGGCGCCGCCTACGGGCGGCACGTCCACTTCGGGCTGCGGCAGAACAGCGCGTACGTGCCGATCGCCGGCCACGACATCGGCAAGTGGGTGCTGGCCAACGGCGCCGCCGCCTACCAGGGCGGGGCACGGCACGGGTCGGCCTGGGCCGGTGCGGGAGCGGGTCTGTACAACCACGGCGCGCTCGGCCTCACCCAGGCGGTGGTCGACGCGAACGGCGGTGGGGCGCTGACCCGACGCGCCGGTCCCGGGACCGGCTACGGGGCGCTCGGCTCGCTGGCTGACGGCGCCACCGTCTCGGTCTCCTGCTCCGCCAACGGCACCTCCCACACCGGGCGGTACGGCACCACCGCGCTCTGGGACCGGTTGAGCGACGGCAGTTGGGTGTCCGACGCCTACCTCTGGACCGGTGTGAACGGTCCGGTCAACGGCTGGTGCTGACGAGCCCGACCGCCGGGTGGGCGGCGCAACGGGCCGGCCGACCTCAGTCATCCGAAGGAGTGCTCATGACGGTACGAACCGCACACCGAGGCCGGCTCCTGCTCAGCCTGACCACCGCCCTGGCCGGCCCCGTCGTGGCCGTGTCACCGGCGGCTGCCACCCCGGCCGGGACGCCGGCGTCGTCCGGCCCGCTGGCCGCCGCGTTCGACACCGCCGCAGCGCGGTACGACGTCCCGCGCGACCTGCTGGTGGCGCTGGGGTACGCCGAGTCGCGGCTGGACATGCACGGCGGTGCGGCGAGCGCGGCCGGCGGGTACGGGCTCATGCACCTGGCGAGCAACCCGCGGCTGCGCACCCTGGACGAGGCGGCGACGCTGACCCGGCTGAGCCAGGTCGCGTTGCGTACCGAACCCGCCGGGAACGTTCTCGGGGCGGCCGCCGTGCTGCGCTCGTACGCCGATCAGGCCGGCCTCACCGCCGCGACCCGCGACGACGTGAACGGTTGGTACGCACCGGTCGCCCGGTACGGCGGCGCCAGCGACCCGTCGGTCGCGCGGCTCTACGCGGACACCGTCTACGACCTGTTGCGCGCCGGATTCACCCCGGCGGGCGGCGAAGCGGTGGTTGGCCGGCCGGTCGAGCCGCGCCGGGGCGGCCTGAAGCGGGCCGCCGTGCTCGGCGGGTTCGGCGCCCTCAGCACCGACTACGGGCCAGCCGCGTGGGCGCCGGCCAGCACGAGCAACTACACCGTGGCCAGTCGACCGGGCAGCCACCCGGTCACCCGCGTCGTCATCCACATGACGCAGGGCTCCTACGCCGGCTCCATCAGCTGGTTCCAGAACCCGGCGGCCAAGGTCAGCGCGCACTACACCTTCCGGTCCTCCGACGGGGCCGTCACCCAGTCGGTGCGGGAGAAGGACATCGCCCACCACGCCGGCAACTGGACCTACAACACCCAGTCGATCGGCATCGAGCACGAGGGGTACGTCGACAACCCGGCCTGGTTCACCGACGCGATGTACCGCGCGTCCGCGGCGCTCACCCGCGCCCTCACCACCCGGTACGACATCCCCCGGGACCGGGCGCACATCATCGGGCACGTCGAGGTGCCCGGCGCCACCCACACCGATCCCGGCCCCAACTGGAACTGGACCTACTACCTGCAACTGGTGAACGGCATCACCGGCATCGGCCCCGGCACGGTGAACACCGAGTCGGCCAACCTCAACGTGCGCTCCGGCCCCGGCTCCAGCTATCCGGTCGTCGGCTCGGTCGCCGACGGCGCCACCGTCGCCATCTACTGCCAGGCCGTCGGCAGCACGGTCACCGGCCCGTACGGCACGACCGCCATCTGGAACCGGATCGGCACCAACCGCTACGTCTCCGACGCCTACGTGCTGACCGGCCACGACGGGTACATCCCGAACGTGCCCCGCTGCTGAGGGCGTTCCGCTCCCGTCGGTCGCCACTCAGGCGCTGTCGACGCCGAAGAGCAGGTCGAGGTGGGCATCCAGCGCCGCCAAGGCCTGCTCCGCGGTGTACTGCCCGCCCAGCAGATAGATGCCCAGCCCCTCCATGAGCGCCAGCAGGCCGGCTGCGGCCGCGGCGGCGTTGGCGTTTCGAGCGGGCAGGGCGCTGGCGATGAACTCGGTCAGCTGCGCGGTGTCCGCGCGCAGGCTGGACGCGACCGCCGGCCGCACCGCGGTGTAGGCGAAATACGCCAGCGCCACCCGGCCGTCGTCGCGGGTCCGGTCGTCGAGCGGTAGCAGGGCGGCGATCATCGTGCGCAGCAGCAGCCGAGGAGAGGGGTCCGGGCCCAGCCGCTCCATCGCCTCGGTGACCCGGAGCTGGCCACGCTCGCGGACCACGGCCAGCGCGAACGCCATCATCTCGTCCTTGGTGCGGAAGTAGTGCTGGACCATGCCGGCGGACACCCCGGCCTCGGCGGCCACGTGACGGAGGCTGACGGCCTCCAGGCCCTGATCCGCGGCGACCCGCATCAACGCGTCCGCGATGAGGGTGCGCCGCTCCTGGTGATCGACCTTCTTGGGCATGACCTCGATCATTTCAGAGTCGGTGGCCCGGACACTCCGCCAGCGGGCGGCAGCTACCGGCTGACGGTTCCGGTCGCGGGGGTGCCGCGAGCGCTGCGCAGGAGACCGTCGGGATCGTCGGCGTACAGCCGCAGCTCATCCATCGGCTCGGACCGGCCCTTGGGCAGGTCGAAGGTCGTCGGCCGGCGCAGCAGGACGTCGATGCTGGTCTGACTTCCCACCGAGATGTACAGGACGCGGCGTTCGCCCTCCTGCTCGACCTGCACCGATTTGCTGGAGGGCAGCGAGCGGTGACGCTTGCGCAGTGCCTCGATGTCCGTCCACGGGATCCAGATGTCGATGCCCGAACTCAGCCGTACCCGCAGGCCCCTGTCACCAACGATGTGTGGGTGGATCTGCATGCTCGCGTAGAGGCCGGCCATCCAGAGCAGACCCCAGATGCCGAGGCCGAGCACGATCCAGCGGGCCGGCCGCCACGGCACCACGTGGGTGACGATGAGGTCGAAGATCGGAATCTCGACGACCGACAGGGCGATGAAGATGCCGAGGATCGGCTTGACCACGCCGAGGTAGCCGAACGGCTCGTCGCCCGGGGCCAGCGGCAGCGGCCTGCGCCGTGCCCACACGTACAGGCTGCGCCACATGGCTCCCTCCGTCGCGGCCGCCCTGCGTAGCAGCGGACCCACCTTCGCCCTGGTCGGGGCCTTCGTGTCGGTCATTCCTCGTCCTCGTGGTCGGGGGCTGTCGTCAGTGGACGGTGACGGTTCCGGCGCCGCCGTCCACGGTGACGACCTGGCCGGTGGAGATGGTCCGGGTGGCGTCGGGGACGCAGATGACGGCGGGGATGCCGTACTCCCGGGCCACGGTGGGGCCGTGTGCCATGATCGCGCCGGTCTCGGTGACCAGCGCCGAGGCGGTGAGGAAGAGCGGGGTCCAGCCGGGGTCGGTGGTCGCGGCGACCAGGACCTCGCCGGGCTCGATGTGGGCGGTGGCCGGGTCGTGGACGACCCGGGCGGGGCCGGTCACCCGGCCCGCCGAGGCGCCGACACCGGCGAGTGTGCCGTCGCGGGCGGGCGCAGCCGGCAGGATCGTCTCGACGTCGGTGCCGTCGGACAGCAACGCCACCGGGACCGACCTGCGGCGCAGCTCCCGGCGGTGCTCCGACCGGCGGGAGGCGACCGTGGCCCGGTGGTCGGTGCTCCGGTGCACCGCCGTCTCCACCTCGTCCAGGGTCAGGAACATGATGTCGTCGGGCTGTTCCAGCAGGCCGGCGGCGGTCAGGTCGGCGCCGATGAGCAGCAGTTGCCGGCGCGTCTCCCGCAGCGGGTACAGCCCGGCGAACTTGCCGGCCTCCCGCAGGCCGGCCAACGACCGGGCCCGGCGTAGCAGGAACACGGCGACCCTGCCGCGTACCGGCCGGCGACGGCGGGCCCGCGCGGCCAGTTCCTCGAGCGCGGTCTCGGCCGCCGCGGCGGCCCGTTCGAACCGCTGGTCGGGCCCCTGCTGGGGATCGGTGACCCGCAGGTAGTTGGCGATCGCCGCGAAGACCGGTGCCGGATCCTCCGCCCACCTCGGTACGCCGATGTCGACCTCGGCGACGCCGCGGTGACCGTAGGCGTCCAGGAACGCGGCCATCCCGATGTCGGGTAGCGTCCCGCCCAGATAGCGGGCGGCCAGCTCGTCCGGTGGGGTGTCGAGCAGGAGACGGCGGTGCTCGTCGGCGCGCCGGGCGAGCCGCCAGAGCGCCAGGTCCATCTCGATGGTGACGTTGTGCGGCATCCCGCCCAGCACGGTGTGGATCTCGTCCGGGCTCGCGACGCCCTTGAGCAACGAGGCCGGCAACGCGGCGGCGAGCATCCCCGTCACGATGGGCCACATGATGTCGTCCGCGCTGTCCTCGGCGTCCTGCGAACGAAGGAAGCGCAGCCGGTCGGCAGCGGTCCGCAGGTCGTCGGGCGCCGCCGACCGCACTCTCATCCGCTCGATCGCCTGGAACATCCGGATCCGCGCCGCGTCCGGACGCGCCAGCGCGCGCAGGATCCCCACGACCGCACGGCCGGCCGTGCGCAGGGACGCGGCCCCGGCCGCCGCGCCGCGCTCAGTGCTGCCCGTGGTGGCTGCGAACCGTGGATCCGTCAGGACGTGCTCCATCACCGCCTGGGCCCGCGGGCCGAAGTCGACCGCCATGAGCTTGACCAGCCGCTTGCGGGACGACCTGCTCCGGGCCAGCTCGGTCAGGTCACCGTAGAGGCGACCGCCGATGTCGACGATCTCGACCCGGACGCCGAGCGAGGCGAGCATCGCCGCGACCTGCGACCGCAGTGTCGACATGCCCATCGGGGTGACCGGTTGCAGCATGCCCTGAACGTGGCCGAACTCCAGATAGACCCGGGGGAGGGGCTTCCCGGTATCCGGAGGGAGGGGAAACAGGCTGGTGATCGGCCGCGACTGCAGCAACCACAGCAGTCCGTCTCCGTCGATCGCCCATTCCACGTCCTGCGGGCGGCCGAAGTGATCCTGCAACCGTTCACCCGTGGTCCGCAGCTCCGCCAGGTGCGCCGACGTCAGGCATCCCGCGTCGTTTCGCGCGACGCCGTCGAGGACGTAGTGGTCCACCGTCGTCGCACCGTCCACCACCATGGTGCCGAGCCCCGGCGCCGCGTCGACCGCCATCTCGTCGCGGCGGCCGGTCAGTGGGTTCGCGGTGAACAGCACTCCGGCCACCGCAGGGGTGATCATGCGTTGCACGACGACGGCCATCCGCACCGCCTGGTGATCGATGGCACGGGCGTCGCGGTAGGCGGTCGCGCGCACGGTGTGCAGCGAATCCCAGCACTTCCTGATCGCGTCGATCAGCTCGGCGGTGCCGGTGACGTTCAGGACGGTGTCCTGCTGCCCGGCGAAACTCGCGTCCGGCAGGTCCTCCGCCGTGGCGCTGGAGCGCACCGCCACGGGGCCCGCCCCGAGCCGTTCGTACGCGGCGACGATCTCCGCCTGCGGGATGACACCGAGCCGGTGAGTCTCGGCGGTGACGCAGAACCCCTCGGGGACCCGTTCGCCCTGCCGGATCAGCTCGCCCAGCCCGGCCGCCTTGCCGCCCACCAGGTCGACCATGTCGGCGGTTGCCTCGGACAGCGCGATCACGTGCATCTGGGGGCCTTCTCTCTATGCAATGCAATTGCATTGCATCCCACCGTACCCGGTTCGCGATACGACTGCAATGTGACCGCTGGGGGCGGCCGGACGGCAGTCGTGACCCGGAGCTGAGGCGTTGGCGGGGTCTGCCATGCTCGGTGCGGTGACGACCGGCCGCCCCACCAGAGTCCGCACCCACCGCCGCGTCCGCAGCCGCACCGCCCGGGTTCTCCTCGCGCTCGTCGCGGTCGTGGCCCTCATCGCCACCGCCCTGGTCGTCGTACCGATGCTGCGACCGCCAGGCCCGCGTCCGCTCTTCCAACTCCCCGTCTCCTGCGGTGAGACGTGGCAGCTCAGCACCTATCCCGGCCACGACGACTACGACGTCGACCTGTTTCCGACCGACGGGGAGGCGTGGGGGCGGCCGGTGCTCGCCTCCTACGCCGGCACGGTCACCGTGGCGGGCGTCAACGGGTCGGTGGGCGGGCGTAACCCGGGGAATCCCGAGGGCCCGCGCGGTCGCGGTGGCGGCTACTGGGTGAAGATCGACCACGGTGGCAAGTGGGAGACCCAGTACCTGCACCTGCTCGAACCGCCGCTGGTCCGCAAGGGTCAGCGGGTCGCCCAGGGCGACCAGATCGGCCGCCTCGGCAGCACCGGCAACTCGGGCGCTCCGCACCTGCACTACGAGCAGCGCCGCGGGTGGGACAAGGTGGAGACGCACTTCGACGGGGAGCCGTCGGGCATCACCACCGACGAGCGCGAACACATCGTCAAGCGGACGAGCAACAACTGCCAACCCGGGTGACGGCCAGCGCCACCGTCTGTTGAGGACGCCACAGCCCACGTTTGTCCCAGAACGTCTCCGGGCAACTGGTGTGGTGGACGCCGCAGACGCAGGGAGGAGCCGGCGATGACCAAGGGTGACGTCGACACGTACCACGAGGACGGGCAGTGGAAGAACCGGCCCGAGGGCAACGAGCGGGCCAGCAGCACGCATGACTCCAAGTCCGACGCGCAGGCCCAGGGTCGCGAGATGGCGGCCGACCGTGGCGTCGAGCATGTGATCAAGAAGCAGGACGGCACGATCGGGGAGAAGAACACCTACCCGCGCAGCCGCGACCCACGAGACATCGAGGGCTGACAGCTTCCAGCCCCCTGCGGACTGACCTCTTCGGCGCGGCCGAGGAGGTCAGTCCGCTTTCACGGAATGCCTAGCCCTGCGGCGCGTGCTTATCTCAGTCCGCCACCTATACGCCTTCCGCGATCACCAGCAACTCGCGTCAGCGGACGAATTACCCGTTCGTGACCGGCCGTTCACCTCTGCGGAACGTGAGGTCGAGGCGTGTCGAAGGTCATTCATGGGGGGCCTACCGCGCCGGGTAGCTTGCGATCACGTGACCGCGCTGACAGCCCCGGCAGACGCCACCATCCGTACCCTCCGCCCTACGGACATCGCGGTCGCCGTCGACCTGCTGGTGCTCACCGCGGGTGACGACAACGACACCGGCTGCTCGACCAGTTGAGCAGCGCGGAGCCTGGCGAGGTCCACCACGCCCTCGTGGCAGAGCGGTCGGGAGAAATCGTCGGGGCCGGCAAGCTCACCGCGGAGCCGGCGTGGCCGGGCACGGTCTCCGCGCTGGTGGCCGTCGCGGAACGCGACCGCGGGCGGGGGATCGGCAGCGCCCTGGCCGCCGAGCTGAACAGGTGGGCCGAGCTCAACCTCCGCCCGCAGCATGTGGTGATCAGTACGCTCCGGGATGATCTCGACCGCGGGTGGGGCTTCGCACAGCGGTACGGCCTGGTGGTCACGCGGCACAACGTCGGCTGGTTCGACCTCGCGGGGCGCGGTGACGACCTCGCCGAACGTGCGGCGCACGCACTGCCGACGCTGCCGGCGTGCGGATCCGCGTCGCGGACCTGCGGACCGAGGAGACGGTGATCGTCGAGTGCATCGGCCGTACGATGCCCGGCCTGCCCCTACCCGGCGCCGAGGGCCAGGAGGTAGACCTCGCGCATGCCCGCCGGATGATCCCGGACATGGCTACCGTCCTGCTGCCCGAGCTGCCCGAGCTGCCCGAGCTGCCCGACGCGCCTGGCAGCCCGCTGTGCGGGCTGACCGTCGTCACCCCGCAGACGGGCGGCGGTGACTGGTACACCTTCTACACAGTGTCGCCGTGGACCAACGCGGCCGGGGCGTGGCGACGGCGCTGAAGGCCGCCGCGCCGGATAGGGGCCGAGGCGGCCCGGTCAGGCCGGCACGACGTACGGGAAGGCGTCGGCGCGGGCGGCCTTGGTCACGTCCGGAGTGAGGCCGGAGGTAATCCCGGTGTTCAGCACCAGGGAGAACATCACCTCGGGTGCGTTGTCGGCCATGGTGCGACCGTTGCGGACCGCGAAGCCGTAGTTGGCCGGCGTCCCGACCTGGTACGACAGCACGTCGGGGTACAGCTGCCGAGCCACGCTCCAGCCGTACGCCTGGGGGTCCGGCGCGGTCCCGTTCGCCGCGACCACCCGCGCGACCGCTGACGCGATCTCCTCGCCGTCCTCCTTGAGGTCGTTGCTGGGGTGTCGGGCGTTGGCCGGGTTGGAGAAGTCGGTGTCGGTCGGCCAGAAGGTCGGCCACATCATCGGGTGGCCGCCACGGTTGATCGGCCGCCACCCACCGGCGTCGGTCGCCAGCTTGGTGGTGCACCAGACGCCGATCTGCGTGCCGTCGCGCAGCATCGGCTCGTCCTGGGACACCTCGAGGACGATCGACTCGACGGTGGTGCCGGCGAAAGTGTTCTTGGCCTCGTCGGCCTTCCACGCCGAGCGGTCGAGCTTCGCGCCGTTTTTGAACGCGGCGTTGACGGTCGCGAGCTGGCCGAGGTCGATGTAGAAGGGGTCGGCGATCCGCCCGGCCCAGATCCGGACGTTCCCGCCGCTCGACACCTCGCCGGTCCGACCCTCGACGATGGGAGTGCCCATCGCGGCGTCGTCGCGGGCATCCGCTCCGGTGAGCTCGTACACCATCAGCGTCTGCTTCCCGGCGCCGTCCGGTTCACCGAAGGCGACCCGGTAGGTCAACTCCTCGAACTCCCCGTCGTTGAAGTGGACCTTGATCTCGTAGCGCGCCTCAGCGTGGAAGCCGCGCTTGATGTCGGCTTTGGTCACCGAGCTGTTGACGTCCATGACGAACACGGTGGCGCGCTCACCGTTGAAGACGTACAGGTCGTTGATGAAGAGCTGGCCGCTCTGGGCGGCGAGGGGGGTGTCGAGGTGGTGCGACATGAGCTGACTCCCGGTGCTGCCGGACTTATTGGTTAAATCCGAACATAGCGGGCGTTGCTGTGGTCCTTCGATCATCAAGCGAATCCGCGGAGCACCACGGGTCAACCGCTTCCGACCGCCACCGGACGGCGCATGGCGGTGGGCCGCCCGAACGTGTTTCCCGGGCGGCCCAGTCGCTGGTGGTATGAGCTGTCCGCTCCTCAGACGCGGGACCACTTCTGGTTGGCCGCGCCGATGCAGTCCCACAGGTGCAGCTTGCCACCGTTGGCGGGGTTGGCGTCCCGGACGTCCACGCACCGGTTGGCGCTGATGTTGACCAGGTCACCGGCGGCGTTGAGGGTGAAGCGTTGGGCGGGATTGCCGTTGCAGGAGACCAGGTTTACCTCGGTGCCGTTGGCGGTGCCGGCCCAGGCGGGGTCCATGCACTTGCCCATCGCCCGGACGGTCCCGTCGGAGGCGAAGGTCCAGGCCTGCGCCGCGGTGGTGTTGCAGTCCCAGATCTGGAGTTTGGCGCCCTCGACCGGGTTGGCGTTGGGGATGTCGATGCAGCGCCCGCTCTGCGCACCCCGGATCCGGCTGGTGCCGGGGGCCGGGTCGCCACCGCCGCCGGAGGTGTACCCGGACACCCGGACGTAGTCGACGAGCATCTGCTGCGGGAACTGCGTGGAGCCGTCCGGGTAGCCGGGCCAGTTACCGCCGACCGCCACGTTGAGGATCATGAAGAAGGGGTGGTCGAACACCCACCGGTTGCCGCCCAGGCGGGCGGGATCGACCCGGTGGAACTGCACCCCGTCCAGGTACCAGGTGATCACGTTCGGCTCCCAGTCCACCCGGTAGGTGTGGAAGCCGTCGGCGAGCGGCCCGCCGAGGGTGCGGCTGCCGGTGATGCCCCCGCCGCCGGAGTAGCCGGGCCCGTGCACGGTGCCGTAGACGGTGTTCGGCTCCCTGCCGATGTTCTCCATGATGTCGATCTCGCCGACGTTGGGCCACCCGCCGCTGCCCGTGCCGAGCATCCAGAACGCCGGCCAGATGCCCTGACCGCGCGGGATCTTGATGCGGGCCTCGAACCGGCCGTACGTCTGGGTGAAGGTGGCCGCGGTCAGCAGCCGCGCCGAGGTGTACTCGCAGCGCCCGTAGTGGCACTGGTAGTTGGCGGGGTTGTCCCGGCGGGCGGTGATGACCAGGTTGCCCTGGCCGTCGTGGACGGCGTTGCTGGTGCTGTTGGTGTAGTACTGCCGCTCGTTGTTGCCCCAGCCGCCACCGCCGATGTCGAAGCGCCATTTGCTCTGGTCGACGGCTGCGCCGGCCGGAGCGTTGAACTCGTCCTGCCAGGTGATCGGGCCGATGGCGGCCTCGGCCCGGTCGGGGTGTGCCGGGAGGACGAGCGCCGCGGTGGCGGCCAGGAGAGCGACCGCGGCGAGGACGAGGGGTCGGAAACGGGGGGCGGTTCGGGCTGTGAACACGGGGGGCTCCTCAGCGAGGGGGGTGGCGGAGGCTGTGCACCGGAGGGCCTGGAGAGCGCTCTCTATAACGAAGCATGTCGATATGACGGTGTTTTTGTCAAGAGTGTTTCCAATGCGACGACAGTCCGCTACCACCTGATGGCGTCGGGGTGGTGGGCGCACACCCCTCCGGACCGGGCGCGCAGCCCGGCCTCCGGCGGAGGGTCAGGCGGTCGTCACCCGCCGGATCTGCTGGCCCTTGGCGAACTCCTCCACCATCGCGGCGCAGAACGCTGGCAGATCGTCCGGGCTGCGGCTGGTGATCAGGCCGTTGTCGACCTGGACCTGCTTGTCCACCCAGGTCCCGCCGGCATTCTGGATGTCGGTACGCAGGCTGGGGAACGAGGTGACCATCCGACCGGCGACCATCCCGGTCTCGACCAGCGACCACGGACCGTGGCAGATCGCGGCCACGGGCTTGCTCTGCTCGAAGAACGCCCGGATGAAGGACATCGCTCCCGGGTTCATCCGCAACCGGTCCGGGTTGACCGTTCCACCGGGAAGCACCAGAGCGTCGTAGTCACCCGGATCGGCCTGCTCCACCGTCCGGTCCACCGGAAAACGGTTCGCCGGGTTGAGGTCGTGGTGCATCGACTGGATCTCCTCAGGGCGTAGCGAGATCAGGTGAACCTGGGCACCCGCCTCCTCCGCCGCGGCCCGGGGCTGGGTGTACTCGACGTCTTCGACCCCGTCCGCTGCCAGGAACGCGATCCGCCTGCCGGCCAGTGCCTGCTGTCGGGTGGCCATCCTGCGGCTCCTTTCGCGGCGCCGTCTCTTCTGACGGCGCCTGGCGTCGCGCGGCGCGTTCCCGGTGCGGACACGGGCAAACGAGCCGTCCGGCGAGCGATGGGAGGCCGCACGCCTGGTGACCATGGTCGATGTGGCCGGCCGCTGCGGGTCCGACGGCACATTCCTCCGATCGGGGCCGAATCGATCCTTCCTATTGCCGTGGGGCGTCCATGGGGGACAGGATGACGAGGCTCGCCGGAAACATCCCCGTAACCTGCGCGCTGCTGGTCTCTGTCACGAGGAAGTGGGAGTCAGTCATGAGCGACGTGTCGACGGCGCTGGGTGTGCGCCTCTACCCGGACCTGGTCGAGCGGGGTGGTCTGGCCCCCGCGCTCATCGAGATCGCTGCCCGGCACGAGCTCGACCTCGGCCGGGTGACCGCCCCCGAGCAGGGGCGTAGCCGGTTCACCTGCGCCGAGCTGCACTCCGATCAGGGCGTGGTCTGCGTCGGCCTGGGCTCCCAGGCCCGATACTTCATGATCGACCTTCGGGTCTCCGGAGAGGTCCAGGCGCGAGGCGACGCCATGGACCTCGTCCAGGTCGCCCAGCTGGCCTCGGCCTGGCGCGCCGGGCTGACGCTCGCCGAGCTCACCGCCCGGTTCCCGTTCATGGAGGAGATGAAGCGCCGCCCGGCTTCGGTGGCCCAGGTCAGCTAGCGCACCGGCCTCCGGCGTGAGGCACACGATCGTGCTCAGCAGCGCAGCCTGGGCGGCAACGGTGACTCGCTGCTGGCCTCAGGTCCAGGTAGGTCGCCTCGACGAAGGCGAGGAAGCGTTCCGCGTCGGTCGCGTTGGAGGCGAGACCGAGACGCTCGTCGACCAGGGAGTGGGCCGCCTGAACATCGTGCATCGCCGATGCTACGTCCGGGCGCCCACTCCACGGCCCCGGCTTCTCAGTCGGTCGTGGTGCGCGCTTCCGCCGGCACCTGGAGGAGGTCCAGGCAGTTGCGCCACAGCGTCTCCAACTGGGCCGGGTCGTTGAGCAGCTTCGCGAGCAGGACCCGTCCCTCGATCTGGGCCACAATGGACCGGGCGGCCTCCCGGGTGTCGACCGACGGGCCGGCGAGTCCACTCACCTTCGCCTCGACGACCACCTGCTCGATGAGGTCGATCTGGGCCTCGAAGATCTCCTGGAGCCGGCGGCGGATCTCCTCGGCCTGGTTGCTGAGTTCGAGGGCGAGGTTGCCGAACAGGCAGCCGGCGACCACGCCGGCCTTCTGCTGGCCGGTGCGCTGGACCTCCTCGGTGGCCTCGAACAGGTCCCGTAGCCGCCGCAGCGGGTCGTGCCCGCTGCTGAGCAGCTGCTCCCACTGGCGGCGCTGGCTCGCCCAGTGCTCGTCGATGACGGTGCGCGCGAGCGCCTGCTTGGACTCGAAGAAGTAGTAGAAGCTGCCCTTCGGCACGCCCGCCGTCGCGCAGATCTCCGCCACGCCGAGGGCGGAGTAGCCGCGCTGCTCGATCAGCACCGCGGCCGCCTCGAGGATCTTGTTTCGTGCGTCACTGGTCCGTCCCATGCTTTGACGATACCCGACCGGTCGGCTAGCTTTTAGTCGACCAGTCGTCTAGTGATCATTCCGGCCGGGCCGAACCGGTCCGGCCCCCTCCGGCCAGTCAGGAAGTGGTTCTCATGAGCACCAGTCAGGGACAGAAGGTCGTCGTGGTCACCGGTGCGTCACAGGGCATCGGCGCCGACCTCGTGGAGGCCTACCGCAAACTCGGGTACGGCGTCGTGGCGACCTCGCGCTCGATCGGCCCCGCCGACGACCCGGAGGTCGTCACGGTTCGCGGCGACATCGCCGACCCGGACACGGCGGACCGGGTGGTCCGTGCCGCCCTGGACCGTTTCGGGCGTATCGACACCCTGGTGAACAACGCCGGCGTCTTTGTCGCCAAGCCGTTCACCGACTACACCGACGAGGAGTTCGACCTGGTCACCGGGGTCAACCTCGCGGGGTTCTTCCACCTCACCCGGCGCGTCCTGCCGCACCTGCTGGCCACCGGCGCCGGGCACATCGTGAGCATCACGACCGCCCTCGTCGACCAGCCCAGCTCGCACGTCCCGTCCGTGCTCGCATCGTTGACCAAGGGTGGCCTCAGCTCCGCTACCAAGTCCCTGGCCATCGAGTACGCGGCTCGCGGCGTGCGGGTCAACGCCGTCGCGCCCGGCATCATCAAGACCCCGATGCACCCGGTCGAGACGCACCAGGCGCTCGCCGGCCTGCACCCGGTCGGCCGGATCGGCGAGACCAGCGATGTGGTCGACGCCATCGTCTACCTCGAGTCCGCACCCTTCGTCACCGGCGAGATCCTGCACGTCGACGGCGGCCAGAACGCCGGTCACTGACGTCCAACCCCATTTCGGAAGAGGAGCAGACGATGCCGATCGTCACCATCCAGATCACCCGCGAGGGCAGCACGCCGGGCACGTCCGCGGCGACCGCCAAGGAAAAGGCCGCCCTCATCAAGGGCGTGAGCGAACTGCTGCGCGACGTCCTGAACAAGCCACTGACGTCGACCTTCGTGGTGATCGACGAGGTTGAGACCGAGAACTGGGGTCGCGGTGGCCTCCCGGTCGACCAGTTCCGACAGCAGCAGAACGGGGCCGCCCCCGAGTAGCAGGCGCCCAGCGGAACCCGGCTCTCGAACACCACCGCGCCGGGGACGTCGGCACGCCGACGACCCCGGCGCGGGTCGACCCGCCTGCCGGTGGCATGAACGACCCGGCGCGGGAAGAACGTCGTCCGCCGCCGGAGTGGGGAGCCGGGATGAGAGTCGTCGCCTACGCGGACGTCCGGACCGTCGCGGTACGGGAGGTGCCGGACGCGATGCTGGAGGCGGAGACCGACGCGCTCGTGCGGATCACCTCCACCGCCCTGTGCGGCACCGACCTGCACATGTACGACGGACGGACCGGAGCCGAACCCGGCCTGGTGTTCGGCCACGAACCGCTGGGCGTGGTCGAGCAGGTGGGCAGCGCCGTGCAGACGGTCCGTCCCGGCACCCGCGTGGTGATTCCCACGCACCTGTTCTGCGGGACCTGCGTGCTGTGCGCCCGAGGGCTCTCGGCGGCCTGCCTGCGCGCCCGCGCCGAGGGGCCAGGCGCCGCGTACGGCTACGCAGGGATGGGCCCGTACCGGGGTGCCCAGGCCGACCTGCTGCGCGTGCCGTGGGCCGACGCGAACTGCGTACCCGTGCCCGGGGAGCCCGGTGACGGCTACGAGCCGGCCCGCTTCGGCTGGCCGGCCGTCAGAGGTTGAGTGGCGCCGGGTCGGTGGCCAGCTCGCGGAACCGTCCGCGCGGATCGGGCACCAGGCGCCGGGCCGACAGATCCAGCAGCCCGCCCACCCCGGTCAGCCGCGCCACCGGCGTCCCGTCCGGGAGGGTGTAGTCCTGTTCGATGTGGAAGGCCCGGCCCTCCCCCCAGCGGAACTCGCAGGAGACGTCCACCTCGTCCCCGCCGCGCAGCTCCCGTAGGTACTTCAGGGTCACCTCCATGGCGACCGGTCCCACACCGGCGGCGAGAAGCCGGTCCTGCGCGATGCCGGCCGCGCGCAGGCACTCCCACCGGGCGTGTTCGCCGTACTGGAGGTAGACGGCCTGGTTCAGGTGGCCCTGGGTGTCCAGCTCGTAGCCACGAACGGTGATGCGTACCCGGAACGGATCTCCCATGCGCCCGAGGGTAGCGGGACGCCCCGTGCCAGGCCGGCACGCGTGACGTCGATGGGCCACATCCACGTCCACGAGTCCCTAGGATGGCCGCAGAGCCATCCGCGCCGGTCCCTGGGCCTGATCGACGACCGGGCCGGTGCGACAGTGTGGAGCGACGGGAAGCGGGCGCCGGGTCATGACGTACGTGCTGGGTGTCGTGCTCTTCGCCATCGGCATCCTGATCTCTCTGGCCCTGCACGAGGCCGGGCACATGGGCACGGCCCGGATGTTCGGCATGAAGGTGACCCGGTTCTTCATCGGCTTCGGCCCGACGCTGTGGTCGTTCCGGCGGCGGGAGACGGAGTACGGCATCAAGGCCATTCCGGCCGGCGCCTTCGTCAAGATCGTCGGCATGACGCAGCAGGACGACGAGGTCGACCCGGAGGACGAGCCACGGGCGATGTGGCGGTATCCGGTGTGGAAGCGCACCATCGTGATGTCCGCCGGTTCGATGACGCACTTCGCCCTCGGCGTGCTGATCCTGTGGGGCCTCTTCGCGTTCGTGCCCGTGCAGGATGTGGCGAGGTTGCAGTCCGAGCCGGTCCGGGTCGGGTCCACCTCGCCGTGCGTGCAGGCGAGCTGAAGCGTCGACCCGGCCACGAAGCGCGAGCGGGAGTGCCGGCCCGGGGGTGGACCCACCCAGCGCGGCGGCCCAGCTCGGGCTGCGGCGCGGGGACGTCATCACCGCGATCGACGGCCGGCCGCTGCGCGGCTGGGACACCATGTCGGCGGCGGTCCGCGCGAGTGGTGGCCGGCAGGTCGAGGTGGCCTTCGTCCGGGACGGGCAGCCCCGGACGGCGGCGGTCACCCTGCCGCTGGCCGAACGGGTCCGGCTCGACGTGGTCCGCGATCCGACCCGGACCATCGAGGACATCACCCCGGCCGACCTGGAGCAGGTGGGCATACTCGGGGTCACCCCGATCGTCCCGACCAGCACCGCCGGCCCGGTCGCCGCCGTGGGCCGGGCGGCTGACCAGACCGGCGTGATGTTCTTTAACACCGTGGACTCGCTGCAACGGGTGCCGGAGAAGATCCCCGCGCTCTGGGCGGCCGTGACCGGCGTGGAACGGGACCCGGAGACACCGATCAGCGTGGTGGGTGCCAGCCGGATCGGCGGTGAGCTGTCCGATCGGGGCGAGTGGCCGACGTTCCTTCTGCTGCTGGCCGCGTTGAACTTCTTCATCGGGGTGTTCAACCTGCTGCCGCTGCTGCCGGTGGACGGTGGGCACATCGCGATCGCCTGGTTCGAGCGGGCCCGGTCGCTGCTCTACGCCCGGCTGGGGCGGCCGGACCCGGGTCGGGTCGACTACCTCAAACTCATGCCGCTGACGTACGCGGTGATCCTGATCTTCGCCGGGTTCACCCTGCTGACGCTGGTGGCCGACATCATCAACCCGATCACGCTGCCGGACTGAGCGAGGTCAGGCGCGGCCACCCCGCCACGCGCTCGCCACGCACACGGCCGCGGGCAGCAGCCCCACCAGCCAGGCCCACTCCTGGCCCCGCAGGAGGTAGTCGGCGACGAGGGCGGTGACCAGCGCCACGCCTACCCCCGGAACTGTCGCCTGCCGGCTGGTCGGGGCCTGATCGTGTATCCCGAGCGGCGCGGCCAGAGGCGTTGATCACATCGCCGTCTCCGATCCGCCGCATCGTCGCCGGGCGGGGCGTTGGAGGTCTGCCTGATCAAGGCTGTTCGATGGCGACAGGCGCCCGGCGCGCTACTCCACGACCCGCCAGTGCCGGGTCGTGCCTGCTGGCGGCCCTGCGGGCAGTGGCCGAGGTCGATCTTGGCGTGGTCACCGGGTCGACGGGGTGTGGCGAGCCGCGGCGGGGTCGCCGGTGGGGCGGCGGGGGCGGCTGTGACGGACGAACACCGTGCGACGTCTATATTGCCGGATTGTTACATTTTCAACAGTCCCTCGCCTTGCGGATGACCCTTGCACCGCAATACGTTGCCGTCAACAACAAAACCAAGTGAAGGTCAAACCTTCCGGAGGCACCGATGACGTTGGCGAGGTGGTACGAGCGATGAGCAACGTGCCCATCCTCCTTGAGATGCGTTCCATCACCAAGGAGTTTCCCGGAGTCAAGGCCCTCTCCGACGTCAACCTGGTGGTTCGCGCCGGCGAGATCCATGCCATCGCGGGTGAGAACGGTGCGGGCAAGTCGACCCTGATGAAGGTCCTCAGCGGGGTCTACCCGTACGGCACCTACGACGGCCAGATCGTCTACCAGGGCGCGGAGGCCCGGTTCTCCGACATCCGCGCCAGCGAGAGCGCCGGTATCGTGATCATCCACCAGGAGCTCGCGCTCATCCCCGGCATGTCGATCACCGAGAACATCTTCCTCGGCAACGAGCCGCGCAAGCTGGGCGTGATCGACTGGACCGCCGCGAACCGGATGGCGCTGGACCTGATGGCCCGGGTCGGTCTCCAGGAAGACCCGGACACCCTGATCAAGGACATCGGTGTCGGCAAGCAGCAGCTCGTGGAGATCGCCAAGGCGTTCGCCAAGGACGTGAAGCTGCTCATCCTGGACGAGCCGACGGCCGCCCTGAACGAGGCCGACTCGCGGCACCTGCTGGACCTTTTGCGTGGCTTCCGCTCGCGCGGCATCACGTCGATCATGATCTCGCACAAGCTGAACGAGATCGAGGCGATCGCGGACCAGATCACCATCCTCCGGGACGGCCGGACGGTGGAGACGCTGAACGTCAAGGCGGACGGCGTCGACGAGGACCGGATCGTGCGGGGCATGGTCGGCCGCGAGCTGAGCAGCCGGTTCCCGGAGCACACGCCGAAGATCGGCGAGGTGTTCTTCGAGGTCCGCGACTGGAACGTCCGGCACCCGATCTCCGCCGAGCGCCAGGTCTGCAAGAACGAGAGCTTCGTGGTGCGCCGTGGCGAGATCGTCGGCTTCGCCGGCCTGATGGGCGCCGGCCGCACCGAGTTGGCGATGAGCGTCTTCGGTCGCTCCTACGGCGTGTTCGAGTCGGGCACGATCATCAAGGACGGCAAGGAGATCGTGCTCAAGTCGGTGGCGGACGCGATCGCCAACGGGCTCGCGTACGTCAGTGAGGACCGCAAGGCGATCGGCCTCAACCTGCTCGACGACATCAAGATGTCGACGGTGGCCGCCAAACTGTCCAAGATCTCGCACCACGGCGTCCTCGACCAGGTGGAGGAGTACAAGGCGGCCGAGGCCTACCGCAAGGAGTTGCGGATCAAGGCTCCGACGGTCGACGAGGGCGTCTCGAAGCTCTCCGGCGGCAACCAGCAGAAGGTGGTGCTGGCGAAGTGGATGTTCACCGACCCGGACCTGCTGATCCTCGACGAGCCGACGCGCGGCATCGACGTGGGTGCCAAGTACGAGATCTACGGCATCATCCAGCGGCTCGCCGACCAGGGGAAGGGCGTCGTCGTCATCTCCTCGGAACTGCCTGAGCTGATCGGGCTCTGCGACCGCACCTACACCGTGTTCGAAGGCACCATCACGGGCGAGATCGCCCGCAAGGATGCGGACCCGGAGACCCTCATGAAGCAGATGACCTCTACGAAGAAGATGTTGACACGATGAGCCGATTGAAGGACCTTCAGAAGAACCTGTTTGGAGGCACCACCTCCAACGCCCGTCAGTTCGGCATGATCTTCACGTTGGTGGCGATCGTCCTGCTGTTCCAGGTCCTGACCGACGGGCTGACCCTGCGATCGGACAACCTGATCGCACTCTTCCAGCAGAACTCGTACATCCTCATCCTGGCCATCGGCATGCTGATGGTGATCGTCGCCGGGCACATCGACCTGTCGGTCGGCTCGGTCGCGGCGATCGCCGGCATCCTGGTCGCCAAGTCGATGGCCGAGTGGAACCTGCCCTGGCCCGTCGCCATCCTGTTCGGCCTCGCGATCGGTGCCATCATCGGCGCCTGGCAGGGCTTCTGGGTGGCCTACATCGGGGTACCGGCGTTCATCGTCACCCTGGCCGGCATGCTGCTCTTCCGCGGCGGCAACCAGTTCATCGGTAACGCGAGCACCATCCCGGTGCCCGAGGGCTTCCGGGAGATCGGCTCGGGGTTCCTGCCCGAGTTTGGGCCGAACACCGGCTACAACAACGCCACGCTGCTGCTCGGCCTGGCTGCGGCGGTGGCCCTGGTGTGGCGGGAGCTGCGGCTGCGCCAGACCCGCCGGGCGATGGACGCGGACCCCGCGCCGATGTGGATCTCGATCCTGCGGATGGCCGTCATGGTCGGCGTGATCGCCTTCGCCTCGCTGCGCTTCGCCAGCGGTCGCGTCGGCACCAGTTTCCCGATCTCCGGCATCATCCTGGTGGCGCTGGTCATCGCCTATTCCTTCTACACCCGCAACACGGCCGGCGGCCGGCACATCTACGCGGTGGGCGGCAACTCCCGGGCCGCGGAGCTGTCCGGTGTGAAGCTCAAGCGGGTCAACTTCTTCGTCATGATGAACATGTCCGTCCTGGCCGCCCTGGCCGGCATGATCTTCGTGGCCCGCTCGGCGGCCTCCGGACCGCAGGACGGTAACGGCTGGGAACTGGACGCGATCGCCGCGGTCTTCATCGGTGGCGCGGCCGTCTCCGGCGGTATCGGAACCATCAGCGGATCCATCGTTGGTGGTCTCGTCATGGCCGTGCTCAACAACGGCCTGCAACTGATGGGCGTCGGCACCGACCGCGTCCAGATCATCAAGGGCCTGGTCCTGCTGCTGGCCGTCGCGATCGACGTCTACAACAAGAGCCAGGGGCGCTTCTCCATCATCGGAAGTCTGATGCGACCGTTCCGTCGCGAGGACGCCGCCCCACCCGCCTCACCGCCGGACGCGGAGCGCGAGCCCGCCAAGGCTGCGGTGTCCGGCTGACGGCCACCGACCTCTCCACCCGTCTCAATTATCAGAAAGGCAAGTCCTCCCATGCGTAAATTCTTCGGCACGTCGGTGGTCGCCATCAGCGCCGCCGCCATGCTGGCTCTCGCCGGCTGCGGCTCCGGCCGTGACGGCGACAGCGGCTCCGGCGGCGAGGCAGCCAAGGGCTTCCCGGCGAACTCGCTGATCGGCGTGGCCCTCCCGGCCAAGACCTCGGAGAACTGGGTCCTCGCCGGTGACCTGTTCACCAACGGCCTCAAGGAGGCCGGCTTCCAGGGTGACGTGCAGTACGCCGGCGCGTCGACCACGGTGGCCGACCAGCAGGCCCAGATCACCGCCATGGTCACCAAGGGTGCCAAGGTCATCGTCATCGGCGCGACCGACGCCGCGCAGCTGTCGACCCAGGTCGCCGCGGCCCACACCGCCGGTGTGAAGGTCATCGCGTACGACCGGCTCATCACCAACACGCCGGACCTCGACTACTACGTCGCGTTCGACAACTTCAAGGTCGGCGAGCTCCAGGGCCAGGCCCTGCTCGAGGGCATGAAGGCCAAGAAGCCGAACGGCCCGTACAACATCGAGCTGTTCTCCGGCTCGCCGGACGACAACAACGCCGGTGTCTTCTTCAACGGCGCGATGAGCGTGCTCAAGCCGGAGATCGACAAGGGCAACGTGGTCGTCGCCTCGAAGCAGATTGACGTCAAGCAGACCGCCATCCAGGGCTGGAAGGCCGAGGGTGCGCAGGCCCGTATGGACCAGCTGCTGACCTCGACCTACGGCAACAAGGAGCTGGACGGCGTCCTCTCCCCGAACGACACCCTGGCCCGTGCGATCATCACCTCGATCAAGGGTGCTGGCAAGAAGGTCCCGGTTGTCACCGGTCAGGACTCCGAGGTCGAGTCGGTCAAGTCGATCGTCGCTGGCGAGCAGTACATGACGATCAACAAGGACACGCGGAACCTGGTCAAGGAGACCATCAACATGGTCAAGGCCCTCCAGGCCGGTAACACCCCGCAGGTGAACGACACCAAGTCCTACAACAACGGCAGCAAGGTCGTCGACACGTACCTGCTCCCGCCGGTCGCCGTCACCAAGGCGAACGCGGCTGAGGCGTACGCCAACGACCCGAAGCTCGCGCCGCTCACCAAGTAAGCACCACACGGTAGGCAGCAAGGCCGATGGGTCCCGGAGCTCCTCTTCCGGGACCCATCGTCGTCCTGGCACCCCCGCACCAGCCGGTACCGATCCGGAAGGAGGTCTGACCGTGGCGTCACCAGTCCGGGCCAGGCCAGCCGGCGTCGGCCGTAACCCCGAATCCCCGCTGCCCTCCGTTCCCGGCGCCAGCCAGGAGGAGATCCGGCGGCAGAACCTCGGCGCCGTCCTGCGCTACGTCCACCTGCACGGGCCGACGTCCCGGGCCGAGCTGACCAGCCGGCTCGGCCTCAACCGCAGCACCATCGGCGCTCTCGCGGCCGACCTGGTCGCCAGTGGCCTGGTCACCGAAGTGGCGCCGACCACCGCCCGCCGTGCCGGCCGCCCGTCGCTGGTGGTCAGCCCCCGCTCCGACCGCGTCTACGCGCATGCGCTGAGCATCGACGCGGACCGACTGCGCGCCGCCCGGGTCGGCCTCGGTGGGCGCATCCTGGACCTGCGCGAGGTCGCCCGCCCCGGTGGCATGACGGCGGTCGACGCCGTTCGGCCGCTGGCCGACCTCGTCCGCGACATGGAGCGCTCCGTGGCCGCCGACGCGCTGCTGGTGGGCGGCGCGGTCGCGGTCACCGACACCACCTGTGAGGCGGACGGCAGCATCCGGATCGCCGGCGTCGACGAGAGCCTGGGCGTCGCGCTCGAGGCCGAATTCAACGCCGGCCCGGGTTTCGTGGCCGGCGACCTGGCCGACATCGCCGGCCTGGCTGAGCACATCCGCGGCGTGGCGGCCGGCATCGACGATCTCATCTACCTGCACGGTGACCTCGGCATCAGCGCCGGCATCATCGTCGGCGGCCGGCTGGTGATCGGGCACCGGGGCCACAGCGGCAAGGTTGGTCACATGGTGGTCAACCCGAACGGATTGCCCTGCGGCTGCGGCTCCCGCGGCTGCTGGGAGACCGAGATCGGCGAGGCCGCGCTGTTGCGGCACGCCGGCCGGGACCCTGGCGACCGTGGAGCGGTGGCCGAGGTGCTGCGCGCGGCGGCGGACGGCGACCGGACCGCCCGGGAGGCGGTCGAGCAGGTCGCCGACTGGCTCGGCTTCGGCGTCGCCAACCTGGTCAACGTGGTCAACCCGGACGCCGTGGTGTTCGGCGGCTCGCTGCGCGACATCTTCACCGCCGGGGCGGACACGGTCCGTCGCCGGTTGGCGGCCATGCCGCTGCCGGGCTCCCGTGAACATCTACGGCTGGAGGCGGCGGCACTCGGCCGCGATGCCGTCCTGATCGGTGCCGCCGAACTGGCCTTCGACAAGTTGCTGGCCGACCCGCTGAACGTCGGCGTCGCGGGCCAGTTGGGTACCGACGACCCGGCCTAGCCTCGCCCGCGGGCGGTGAGCCGGTCAGTGCGGCGGCAACTCCTCCACGACGCTGGTGCCGCTGCCCGGCCGGGGCTCCCACGACCAGGTCTCGTGTAGCCGGAGCCGGCCGTCGGCCAGCACCATCAGCCAAGGATCTCCCGGCCACTGTCGGTCGCCCGGCCCGTTGAACCGAATCGTGTCGTACGTCGTACGCTAGGGGTGTCGGGGCAGCACCGCCCCGACCGGTCAGGAGGCACAGTGCGGTTCGCGGTCGTCTTCACGCCGGGCGACCCACCCCGGACCGGCACGATCCACGTTCATCACCCGGCCGGCGAGGCGCTGACCGAGCAGTTCGCCGGCCTCGGGCAGCACGGTGAACTACGGCTGGCCCTGCCGCGGAACGGCCGGACGGCCGCCGAGACCGTGCCGGTCCGCACCATCGGAGTGGGTGACGCGGTTCGCCGGCTCGTCGCGCTGCGCGACACCGACGAGCTCGACCCGACCGCCGCGTTCTGGTCGGCCGTCGCGGTCACCGCACTGCACCTCGCCGCCCGGGGGCGGATCCTGCCCGGAGTGTCCCCGCAGGGGTACGACGCCTGGCGGGCCGGCCCGTTCGACGTCGCCGACGTGCGACGGATCCGCGCACTGGCCGCCGCCATGCCAGCGGCGGCACGCGCGGTGCCGCTGGACCCCACCGCGCGTCGGCTGGTCCTCCCCGACCCGGAGGAGCTGATCCGCGCGTTCCTCGACGCGGTGGCCGACACGCTGCCGCGCACCCCGGCCGCGCCCTGGCTCACCGGCGACCCCCGGTTCACGGCCGCGGAGCCCCAGCGGGCCGAGGAGCTGCGCGGCTGGGCCGGGCAGGTCTCCGCCGGGGTGGACACCGGCCTGCGGATGGCACTGCGGGTGGAGATCCGGGGGGATCTCGACACCACGGTGCCCACCGCCGTCGTCCGGCTGCGCAGCCTCGCCGACCCCACTCTGGTCAGCGACGCCGCCACCCTCTGGGCGGGAGACGAGCACGGCCTCGGCGACCGGGCCACCGTCGATGCGATGCTCGCCGTGCGGCGCGCCGCCGCACTGTGGCAGCCGCTGGAACGACTCCTCGACGAGGCCGCGCCGGTAGAGCTGGAGCTGCTCGACGAGGACCTGGTCGACCTGCTCGGCGACGCCGAGGCCCGACTCGCCGCCGCCGGCATCGACATCGAGTGGCCACCGCGGCTCTCCCGTGCGCTCGCCGCCCGGGTGCTGGTCAGCTCCCCACCGGAGCAGCCCGCCGACCCGGCGGCGTTCTTCCGCTCCGCCGCGCCGGTGCCGCTGAGATGGCAGCTGACCCTCGCCGGGGTCCCGCTGACCGACGAGCAGACGAACCTGGTCGCCGCTGCCCGGCCGATCGTCCCCCTCCGGGACGGGTGGGTCCTGGTCCCACCGGCACTGGCCCACAAGGCCGCCGAGCCGCGGCTTCCACCGCGCCCGGCGTACGACGCCCTGGCCGCGACCCTGGCCGCCAGCACCGAGGTGGCCGGCGAGCGGGTCGAGGTGGTGGCCGAGGGCTGGTTGGGTGCGCTGTGCGACCTGCTCGGCGAACCGGACGGCGGGCCGGAGCCGCTGACGCCGCCGGCAGGGCTGGCCGGTCGCCTGCGCGAGTACCAGCTGCGCGGGTTGCGCTGGCTCGAGCGGATGGCCTCACTCGGGTTCGGTGGCTGCCTCGCCGACGACATGGGCCTCGGCAAGACCGTCACTGTCGTCGCCCTGCACCTGCGCCGGCAGCTCGACCCGACGACCGCCGGAGCGACCCTGGTGGTCTGTCCCGCCTCGGTGCTCGGCACCTGGGAACGGGAGATCCGCAGATTCGCCCCCGGCACGCCCGTGCGCCGCTTCCACGGCACCGCCCGGTCGCTGGCCGAGCTGACCGACGGGATCGTGCTGACCAGTTACGGCACCATGCGACTCGACGCCGACACCCTGGCCGGCCATGGTTGGGCGCTGGTGGTCGCCGACGAGGCCCAGTACGTCAAGAATCGGCTCAGCGGCACCGCGAAGGCGCTGCGGATGATTCCGGCGCGTGCCCGGGTCGCGCTCACCGGCACCCCGGTGGAGAACAACCTCACCGATCTGTGGGCGATCCTGGACTGGACCACGCCCGGCCTGCTGGGCGCGGCGGGGCAGTTCCGTGCGACCTGGGCCCGGCCGATCGAGGTGGACCGGGACTCCGCGAGCGCGGCGCGGCTGTCCCGCCTGGTCCGTCCGTTCCTGCTGCGCCGCCGCAAGTCGGACCCGGGCATCGCCCCCGAGCTGCCGCCGAAGACGGTCACCGATCACCTGGTCCCGCTGACCGCCGAGCAGACCGCCCTCTACGAGAAGGTGGTCGGTGAGGTGCTGGCCGAGATCCGGGCCAGCGGCGCCGGCATCGCCCGCCGCGGCCTGGTGCTCAAACTGCTGGTCGAGCTGAAGCAGGTCTGCAACCACCCGGCGCACTACCTGAAGGAGCCGCGCGGCCCACTGCGCGGCCGGTCGGAGAAGCTGCACCTCCTCGACGACCTGCTGGACACCATCCTCGCCGAGGGCGGCGCCGCGCTGGTCTTCACCCAGTACGTGCGGATGGCCCGACTGTTGGCCCGGCACCTGGCCGAGCGAGGCGTACCGGCGCAGTTGCTGCACGGCGGCACGCCCGTGCCGCAGCGCGAGGAACTGGTCCGCCGGTTCCAGGCCGGTGAGGTGCCGGTCTTCCTGCTGTCCCTCAAGGCGGCCGGCACCGGCCTGACCCTCACCCGAGCCGACCACGTCGTCCACTACGACCGATGGTGGAACCCGGCGGTGGAGGAGCAGGCCACCGACCGGGCCCACCGGATCGGGCAGACCAGGCCGGTACAGGTGCACCGGCTGATCGCGCAGGGCACGCTGGAGGAGCGCATCGCCGCCCTGCTGGAGTCCAAGAGGGCGCTCGCCGACGCCGTGCTCACCGGCGGCGAGACCGCCCTGACCGAGCTGTCCGACGCCGAGCTGCTCCGTCTCGTCCGGCTCGGCGGCGACGAATGAGGGACCCGGACGTGGCTGACAACGCCGAATTCGACGACCAGTGGGACGACGACGCCGAACCGGCGCGGGACGACGGCCGGGCCCGCAGCTTCCCGGCCTTCGGGCCGGACCGGCGGATCGGCCGGACGTTCGCCGCCACCTGGTGGGGCACCGCCTGGATCGAGGCGATGGAGCGGGCCGCGCTCGACCGCGGGCAGCTGAGCCGGGGCCGCCGGTACGCGTTGGCCGGCCAGGTCGGCCCGATCACCGTCAGTCCGGGCCGGATCTCCGCACCGGTCCACGACGGCGACCCGGAGACTCCGCACGACACGGTGGTTCGCGTGGCCCCGCTCTCCGACCGCCAGTGGGACCGGCTGCTCGACGCGCTCGCCGCGAAGGCCGGGCACATCGCCGCGCTGCTCGACCGGGAGATGCCGCCCGAGCTGGTCGACACCGCCGAGGACGCCGGAGTACGCCTGCTGCCCGGCTTCGGTGACCTCGAGCCCGAGTGCGACTGCCCCTCCTGGGACCAGCCCTGCCGGCACGCCGCCGCGCTGGCCTACCAGACGTCCTGGCTTCTCGACCGCGACCCGTTCGTGCTGCTGCTGATGCGCGGGCGGGCCGAGGCCGAGCTGGTGGAGGAGCTGCGTCGGCGCAACGCCCGGCGGCGCTTCGCGGTGTCGGACGACGTCGCCCCGGCCGGCACCGGAGCGGACGAGGCGTACGCCGCCACCCCGGCGCCGCTGCCGGGCCCACCCGTGCCGGTGCCGGGCGAACCGCTGGCGCTCACCCCACTTCTCGCCGGGCACTCCGCGCCCGGCGTCGACGCCGAGGCGCTCGGGCTGCTCGCCGCCGACGCCGCGTCCCGGGCGCGGCACCTGCTCGCCGCCACTCGGGAGGAGCTGCTCGCGCCGGACCCCGACGCCTGGCCGGACGCCGCCCGGCTGGCGGCCCGCGCGCCGCGTTCGCCGGCGGTCGAACGGCTCGCCGAGGCCACCGGCCGGGCGGCGGACCTGCCCCGGGCCATCCGAGCCTGGGAGTACGGCGGCACGGCCGGCGTCGACGTCCTGGACGCGGTGTTCACCCCGCCACCCGAGGTGACCGCCCGGGTCACCGAGACGCTGCGCCAGGTGGGCGACGACGGCGTCAGGACCTGGCGCAACCGGTGGACCGTCGGCCGGGACGTCCAGGTGCGCTACGGCCGGGACGGGCACTGGTATCCGTTCCGGCGCCGCGGCGGTGCCTGGTGGCCGGCGGGACCGCCCCGCACGGACCCGGCTGACGCCCTGCTCGACCTGCCGCCGGACCGGCCCACCGGCCGTCGGTGATCTGCTCGGTGTTCGTGCCAGGCGCCCGATCGGGCGAGGCGTGCCCGCCCGACCGGGACGCCAGCGGTCAGCCTCCGGGACGCAGTACCCGGCCAGGGCCCGCGGCGTTGTCGGCCGCGGCCTGGCTGCGCTGCGCGCCGGTGACGCAGACGTCGTCGCCGAGGAACGCCTCGCGCCACACGTAGCCGGCGACGCAGGTGTGCGGGCCGTACGGGCCGCTGACCCAGCGGCTCGCGGCGACCGCGTTGTCCGCGAGCACCTGGGAACGGGTCGTGCCGGTCACGCAGACGTAGTCGGACTGGTCGGCGTTGCGCCAGACGTACCCGCTGACGCAGGTGTTCGGGCCGGACACCAGCCGGGCAGGGTTGCGTCGGGACGCGGCGGCGGCGTTGTCCGCGGCGGCCTGGCTGCGCTGGGCGCCGGTGACGCAGACGTCGTCCCCGGCGTACGCCTCGCGCCACACGTAGCCGCTGACGCAGGTGTGCGGGCCGTACGGGCCGTTCACCCATCGGCTCGGCGCGGCGGCGTTGTCCGCCCACACCTGGCTGCGGGTGGCGCCGGTGACGCAGACCAGGTCACCGGGGCGCGCCTCCCGCCAGACGTACCCCTGCAGGCAGCGGTTGACCACGTCCGTGGTCACGGTCACCGACACGGCGTTGCCGGAGACCCAGTTCACGCCGATCTGCACGCCGTTTGCGTTGAGCGACTGGGCCGGCCCGCCGCCGGGCCCGGTGCGCAGCAGGGTGGGGGTGCCGTTGCGGACCTCGTGCAGCAGCACCGTGTCACCCGGGATGCCGGCGCTCCAGCCGGTCTTCCGGCGGAACTCGACGGTGTAGTAGTGGAACAGGTCGGCCGGGTCGAACGGGATCCGGACCAGCTGCGGGCCGCTCGCCGCGGGCACCTCCAGCGGCGCCAGGGTGAGGGCGCGCGAGCCCACCCCGTCGGCGGCCATGGTGAACACCCGGTTCTTCGGCAGCCAGCCCAGCTCGTCACGGTGGGGCCCGTTGAGCCCGACCGCGCTGGTGCCGTAGTTCGCGGTGCCGAAGGCGTAGATGTGCATGGCGCTCATCTCGTCCCACGGGTCGTCGTACTCGCCCGGCTGAGACCACGGCGCGTTCTGGTACGTGGTGTCGTTGGAGAACGAGTGGCCCAGGTTGTAGCCGTGCAGCATCTCGTGCGCGGCGAACCCGACGTTCCAGGCGCCCGGGTCGAGCAGCACCCGACCGCCGGCCGCGCCGGAATCCACCCAGTCGTTGAGCATGACCGCGATCCGGTTGCCGGCGGGCACCCCGTAGCCGGCGGCCGCCGCGGTGTCCACGCAGCGCTGGATCCGGGTCCACCGGTCGATCGACTGGAACTGCGCCAGCGTGTACGACATCGGGTACCAGCCCCGGACCACCGAACCGGCCAGCGAGACCCGCCCGCCGGACTGGTCGGCCAGGTAGTCCGCCACCCCGCCCGTGCCCACTCCGGCCGCGGTGAGGAAATTGGCGAAGTGCGACGGTGCTCTCGGCTCGGCCGGCTTGTCGCTGAACTTGCACAGCAGCACCGACCAGGCGGTCGCGTTCCGGATCGGGCTCGCGGACGCCGGCGCGGCCGGTAGCGCCACCGCGCCCACTGCGGCGCAGGCGAGCGCCACGGTCGACGCGGCGACCCGACGGAAAATTTTGGACTTCACGCGTACGCTCCCATCCCTGCAGCCCGACCGACGCGGGCCCTGAGGTCCACATCGGAGCACCCGTTGTGATCTGGCGGGCACTTTCAGTCGCGTTGGCGACGGGCCGGAATCCGACTTCGCCGGTCCGCCCGGCGACCGGCTGGTTGGGAAGGTCGACGCCACGGCGGACCGCCGGTGCGGCATTCTCACGCTGCACGCCATTTATGAGAACGTGCCGTTCACGCCGGAGCTGACCCGGGCCGTGCACGACGAGCTGCACGACCTCGCGTCCTGGCTGAAACTGACCGCCGATGGCCTGCGCTGACGGGTGATCGCCAGGCCCCGTGGCCCCGGCGATCACCCGTCGCGGACTACGCGATCCTCCGGACCCGACGGATGGCGACGTAGAGCAGGAGCAGGGCCAGGGCGACGAAGACGCCGGTCTCGATGCCCTGGAACAGCCAGAACCGGTCCGCCGGCTGGTAGAGCTGCCAGTTGTACGCGCCCGGCTCGATGCCCAGCTCGGCGCCGCACGCCTCACCGTTGGGTCCCTTGCCACCCGGCGGGCACTGGATCCGGGTGTCCTCCGCGATCATCGTCCCGTCGGGGTTGCGGACGCCCTGGGTGAGAATCCAGTTCCCCCGGCTGATCTCCGGAGGTCCGTCCCCCTCGATCGGGAAGGTCTGGGTGCGGGCGGGCTGGTAGTGCGGGCGGGCCAGGATCTCCACCGCCGCCCGTACGCCGATGAACCCGGCGAGGGTGATGCCCATGGCGGGCAGCATCCGCTTCCACACCGTGCCGGCGAAGATGCCCAGGGCCACCGCGAAGAGGGTGTACCCGATCGGGACGACGCCCTGCAGGTCGAAGACGATCAGGCCGAGCCG
This sequence comes from Micromonospora sp. U21, assembly GCF_018070045.1. Taxonomy (GTDB): domain Bacteria; phylum Actinomycetota; class Actinomycetes; order Mycobacteriales; family Micromonosporaceae; genus Micromonospora. The sequence goes on along the minus strand of NZ_JAGPYK010000003.1, from coordinate 212,982 downwards.
GCCCTCCTGGGCGGTCTGGGTCAGCGGGTCGACCCACCACGAGATACCCAGTCCGTAGCCGACCGCGAGGACCACCGCGCCGGCGCCGACCAGCCCGAACTTCACCAACGCCCAGCGGGTCCGGCCGACGCCCTGGGTCCAGGCGAAGCGGTGGGTGCCGTGCTCCACCTCGCGGGCGACCAGTGGGGCGCCCCAGAACAGGCCGACCAGCACCGGCAGGGTGATCAACAGCACGGCGAGCAGATTGAGGCTGCTGTAGCGGTTGCTGAAGCGGTGGAAGCCCGCGTCGCAGCCCTCCCGGACCGCCGCGGCCACGTTCGGTTCGTTCAGTTGGCGTACGCACTCCGCCAGCCCGAGGTCGGCGAAGGTGCTGCGCATCGACAGGCCGATCGGCACCATCAGGGCGGCCAGCGCCGCGAACGCCAGGAGGGTGAAGAACGCCTGCTTGCGGTGTTGCCGCCAGGTCAGCCAGATCATGCCGGGACCCCCCACTCGGTGTGACTGGTCTGTGCGTTGCCCTCGGCCAGGTAGGCAAGGACGACGTCCTCCAAGCCGACCTCACGCACCGTCCAGGCGGGATCGGTGATCGGACCATCGGTCTTGACCAGCAGCGTGGACTGCCGGTCGGTGTGGCTGGCCCGGACGACGGCGGCGACGCCCCCGATCGGGCCGCCGTCGTGCCGCGGGCCGATGAGCTGCCGGTGCCCGGCCACCAGGTCGTCGACCGTGCCGGTGAGCTGCACCTGGGCGGCGTTGAGCACGATCAGGTAGTCGCAGACCCGCTCCAGGTCGGCCAGCAGGTGCGAGGAGAGCAGGACGGTGGTCCCGGAGTCGGCCACGCTGCCCATCAGCGACTGGAGAAACTCCCGTCGGGCCAGCGGGTCGAGGCTGGCGACCGGCTCGTCGAGCAGCAGCAGCCGGGGCTGTTTGGCCAGCGCCAGGGCGAGCGCCACCTGGGCCCGTTGGCCGCCGGAGAGTTTGCCGACCGGCCGGTCCGGCGGTATGCCGAGCTGGGCCAGCCGGGTACGGGCCAGCGTCGCGTCCCACCGCCGGTTCAGCTTGCCGCCGGCGACGACCAGCTCGGCGGCGGTGAAGTCCCGGTACAGCGGGGTGTCCTGTGCGACGAACCCGATGTCGGCCAGCCCCTCCGTGTCGCCGTACGGCGATCTGCCGAACACCCGTACCGCGCCCGCGTCGGGCTTGAGCAGCCCGACGGCCAGGTGCAGCAGGGTGCTCTTGCCCGCGCCGTTCGGCCCGACCAGCGCGGCGATCCGGCCGGCCGGCAGGTGCAGCGAGCAGTCCCGCAACGCCCAGGTGCTGCCGTACCGCTTGCCCAGCCGGTCGGCCTCCAAGACCATGTCCATCCTCTGTCCTCTCGTTCCGCTCACGCGAGTTCCTTCTGAGGGGTGTCGTCGGCGAGGGTGGCTCGCAGCGTGGTCTCCACCAGGGCGACGACATCGTCGGCCGTGAGGCCGGCGGCGTGCGCCCGGTGCAGCCACGCGACCAGGTCTTCGCGCAGCTCGGCCTGATTGGGCAGGGACGCGCCGGCCAGGGTGCGTTGGACGAACGTGCCCACCCCCGGCCGGCCACCGACCAGACCCTCGATCTCCAACTCCCGGTACGCCTTCAGCACTGTGTTCGGGTTGATCGCCAGCGACTGGGCGACCTCCCGGACCTTCGGCAGCTGGTCGCCGGGCACCAGCAGGCCGACCCGCAGCGCCTGTTTCACCTGCTGCACGAGCTGCATGTAGGTGTTCACCTTCGACCGGCTGTCCAGCACGAACTCGATCACTCGAGATGATCCTTCCTGTTGTCCTACGACAGTAGGACTAATAGACAGCTTCATCGGGAGCCCCACCGCTGTCAAGGGCGGGCCGCCGAGTCCCCCCGAAAGGGTGGGGTCCCCGGGCTGCCCGGTCACCAGAGAACTCGCGGTGTCGACGGCGACGCCGTTGCAGATCGCCCGCGCCCGCGTGTACGCCGGGTCGGATCGGGTACCGCGATCGGGCTGGTCCGGGGGCGTGACCGGCGACGGGCGGAGATGCCGTACTGGGAAGAGGTCCTGCCGTGGGCTCGTACCGGATCGGGTGGACGGGCGGAAGCCGGGTGCGACCGGATCCGGCGGTCCGACGGCCGCTGACCAGGCTCGCCACGGCGGGGCTGGCGGCGCACGTCTTCTTCGAGTTGGGCGCCGGCGTGGGCATGCCGACGGCCTCCGTTCTGGGCCCGGTGCCCGCCGCCGGGCTGTGGACCCTGGGCGCCGGGACGCTGTGGCGGGCGGCCGGCACCCGCCCGGCGTCCAGCGATCGGGTCTTCGCGGTCTGCAACGGCGTCGGGTTGGCTGCGGTGATCGCCCACCTGCGTGGCTGGCCGCGCGGGCGCACCCGGTTGGGCCTGCCGTGGCTGCGCGAGTGCGAAGGGCTGGGGCCGGAGCTGATGCGGTTCTACAACCCGATCCTGTACGTGTCGGGCGCGGCGGCCCTGGGCGCGCTGCTGCGGGAGAACCGTTCGGCACCGCGCTACCTACCGCTGCTGGCGCTCGGCCTGGTGCCGCTGTTCATCGTCACGCAGCACGCGGAGCACTGGCGGCTGCGCGAGATCGCCCGCCAGCGGCCGGGCTGGTGGAACCGCAGGCTGCGGCGACCCGGCTGAGCCGCCGCCGGGCGGGGCTCAGCCGGCCGCGACCGACCCGGTCACGTCCGCCGGTCCTCGTCGCGGGTGGGGATCTCCTGGCGCTGTTCGAGGGCGTCCGCCGCGTTCGCGTCGGCCGGCAGCGACGTCGCCTCCTCGAGCGAGCCGGCCGGTAGGGCTCCCTGCTCGGCCAGGTCAGCCTCGGACGCCTCCGGGTCCACGTCACCCGACATCCGGTCCGGGGGTCCCGGGTCGACCGCGTCCTGCCGCTGTTCGAGGGCGTCCGCCTCCGGCGGGGGAATCGGATCACTCTGCTCGTCCCGGTACGTGCCCATCGCGGCCTCCTACCCGGCGGGTGTCGACATGCCGCCGGCCGCTGCCTACCCGTCACCGTCCGATTCACGCCTCATCGCTCTGCTGGCTACCCGGCAGTGCCCTGCTCGCGACCGCGGCGGCAGTGCCCCGCCGCCGCACCCCGCACCGTGGTGGGTGCGCCCAGGTCGACCGGGGCCGGACCGCCGCCCGTGCAGACCAGCGAGCCCACCTGGCCGCCGGCGAGGATGGGTGCGGCCGCGCCCGCGGTACCGGCCAGCACCAGCGGACCCGCCACCCGCGCCCCCACCGCGGTGACGTGGCCGGTGGTGCCGGTCAGCGTCACCGCGCCGCGTATTTCGGAGTTCAGCAGCTCGACGGCGGTGGCGCCGGTCGACACCACACTCCCGGCGATCGAGGACCGCTCCGCGACCAGGCCGGCGCCGGGCCGGACGATCACCCCGCCGGACACCGTCGCCGTGCGCAGGCAGGTGACACCGGCGCTGACCACCAGCGGGCCGGCGTGCCGGCCGGAGACCACGCTGGTGCAGGCCGGTGGCGCCGGGATCAGCGTGGCGACGAACGCACGGGCCGCGCCGATGTTGCCGACCGCGTCGATGCCCCGGTACTCGATGGTGTGCCGGCCGTAGCCGGGGGACCGCTCGGCGAACGGGGACACCGACAGGCCGCCCGGGCCGAGGTTGCCGTAGACCAGGCCGTCCACGTCGGTGCCGGTGGCGGTGAACAGGAAGGGCGACCGGGCGTCGGTGGGCCAGCCGTAGTAGTTGTGCCAGCCGTCGCCGTCGAGCCGGAACTCCGAGGTGACCTGCCCGGCGCCGTCGTCGGTGCCGGTCAGCCCCATGGTGAACGGCCCGTTGTACACGTACTCGGTGGGCCGGCCGGGCCGGGCCGTGGTCAGCAGCGGCTCGGAGAGGGCGTACCCGACGTCGGGCCGGGTGGCGTCGACCGTCCAGGTGCGGGTCACCGTCTCTGCGGTCACGCGGTCGCTGACCCGGGCGGTCAGCCGGTGGGTACCCCGCGACAGGCGCAGGGTGCCCAGATCGAGGTCCCGGTCGTTGCCGACGTCGGCCACCGGCCGGCCGTCGAGCGACCAGCGCACGCCGGGCACCCGGTCGGTGGGCTGGCTGGTCCGCACGTACACCACGTCGCGCGCGCCGACCGGCCGGTCGGTCGCGGTGGACCCGGTGATCGCCAGCGGCTCCGCCACCGGCGCGGTGCGCACCCCGGTGTCCACGGTCCAGGCGCGGGTCTGGGTCAGCGCGGGCGAGTTGCGCACCGCCGGGTCGCGGACGAACGCGGTCGGGTCGGTCACCGTGGCGGTGACCGTGTGCCGGCCGGGCGCGAGTCGCAGCGCCCGCAGGTCCAGGTGGCGGGCGTTGCCGGTACGCGGCACCGCCCTGCCGTCGACCGACCAGGTGACGGCCAGCGCGTGGCTCACCGGGTGCAGGGTGTCCACCCAGAGCACCCGGTCGGCGCCGACCGGCTGGTCGGTGGCCGTGCCGCCCTGCACGATGCCGACCCGGCCGGCGATCCGCTCGGTCATCTGCTCCCGGCCGACCTGGTCGAAGTAGAAGCCCAACGACTTCATCATCGAGTGCCGGCTCGGCCGCCACACCCCGCGCTGGAGGTACAGCCCACCCTCGTAGCGGCCGATCTCGCCGCCGGACTCGCTCGGCTCGCCCAGCCAGCGCCACCACTTGGCCCGGGTGTCACGCATCTGCTGCTCGGTCAGCACCGTGTGGTGCACCGAGTCGGGCTCCGGCCCGGTGTACGTGTCGCCGGGCACCCCACGGCCGTAGTAGTCGTACTCGTCCTGGAGCCCACCGAGCGAGTGGCCCAGTTCGTGCGGGCTGATCAGCGCGGAGAGAGCGTTGCCCCCGGAGGCGGTGGCGTTGCGGCCGCCCGCGCCGCCGTAGGTGCCGCTGTTGGCCAGGGCGATCAGCTGCCGGTTGCCCGGGTTGGTCCCGACGGCCAGGTCGGCGTACGTGTTCGCCGCCGCGCCGTCGACCGTCAACAGCCGCTGCACGCTGGCCGGGTCGCAGCCACCCCAGAAGCCCATGCCCAGCGCGGTTTCCCGCTGCGGCGCGGACAGGCTCGGGTCGCAGTCCACGCCCGACTCGGTGGAGACGATCTCGACGGCATAGACGTTGAAGTAGCTGCGGTAGGACTTGAACGGCTCGATCGTCCACAGCGTGTTGAGGTGCCGGTCGACGTGTGACCGGAAGGTCGGCAGGTCGGCTTCGGTGTAGCCGTCGCCGAGCAGCACCAGGTTGAACCGTTTCGCCGGGTCACCGGTGACCTGGATCGGCACCACGGTGGCGCCGTCCACCGGTGCGGCGGCGGCCGGTGTGGCGACCACCAGCCCCGCCGCGAGCATCGCCGCGACGCACAATCCCGCTCTGATCCGCACCCTGGCTCCCCTCCGTGTGCCGGGCGGCCCGACGGGTGCGGGACGCGGGTCTGCCGTTGGCCGCGCCCGCCGTGACCGTGGTCATCTCGGACCGTACCGGGGTGCGGGCCGACGCATAACCCTCCGCCGGCCGGTCGCGTCCGCAGTGGACCGGGCGGCGGGTCAGTCGACCAGCGCCACCGGGGACCGGTCGCGGTGGGGTGCGGCGGCCAACCCCAGTGCCAGCAGCGCGCACAGCGCGCCGACCAGGAAGAGCAGCGAGGCCGTCGGCTGGCCCAGCCACTCCCACAGCGGGTGCCATGCCGGGTGCGGTTCGCCGAGGTGGTGCTGCAGCAGGTGCGGCGCGGCCAGCAGCACCGGCAGCCACCACAGCACCATGGTCATGCCGAACAGGAAACTCGCCGTGCCGCTCACCCGGCGGCCCTCGGTGCGTCGGCTGGCCCAGCCGAAGACCAGCCAACCGGCCAGCGCGCCCTCGCCGGCGGTCGCGCGGACACCTGCGCAGCAGCCGCCGGTACCGGCGGGCCAGCGGGTGCATTCGCGCATTCCTGCCATGCCGGCACTATAGATAGATCATTTATGCCTGGGCAAGGATGTGGCGTCATCCCCGCGATAGCCACCGCCGGTGGCCTGGATCGGCCAGGATGGGCGAGGTGGCCGGCCACGGCCGTGGCGAGGAGGGCGGGGCGATGCGGGTACGGGTGCGGCTGACCCGGGGGCGGTACGCCCGCGCGGGAACGGCGCTGGGCACCCTGCTCGTCGGCGTGGTTCCGTTGGCACTGGTGCTGGCGCCGGGCGCGGCGCTGGCTGGCGCCCCCGGTGCCGGAACGCCGGTGTGTCAGGTGCGCGACGATCGGCTCAGGGAGATCTCCGGGATGGTCGCCACGGACGACGGGTACGTGGTGGTCAACGACGGCGCCGACGACGAGTCCCGCCGCCGGATCTTCTTCCTCGACCGGCGTTGCGCGGTGGCGCGGACGGTCACCTACCCGTCCCAGCCACGCGACACGGAGGACCTGGCCGTCGGCCCGGACGGCACCATCTGGGTCGCCGACGTCGGCGACAACGACCGCACCCGGGAGACGATCGCTCTGTGGCGGCTCGCGCCGGGCGCGGACCAGCCGGTGCTGCACCGGATGACGTACCCGGACCGCCCGCACGACGCGGAGGCGTTGCTGCTCGACGCGGACGGCCGGCCGCTGATCGTGACCAAGGGGGGCAGCGGCACGGTCTTCCTGTACGCGCCGACCACCGCACTGCGGCCCGCGGCGACGACGCCGCTGGCCTCGGTCGGTCAGGTGGTTCTGCCGGCCTCCACGACCAGCAACCCGTTCTCCTTCCTCGGCCGGGGCGTGGTGACCGGGGCGGCGAGCGCGCCGGACGGGCGTCGGGTGGTGCTCCGCAGCTACGCCGACGCCTTCGAGTACGACGTGCCCGGCGGCGACCTGGTCGCCGCGCTGACCAGCGGCGTCCCGCGGGTCACCCCGCTGCCGGACGAACCCCAGGGCGAGTCGATCACCTACAGCCGGGACGGCCGGTCGCTGCTCACCGTCTCCGAGTCCGCCGGCCAGCCGCAGGGCACCCACCCGGCGATCCTGCGGTACCCCGCCACGACGGGGACGGCCGCCACCCCACGCTCGACCGGGTCCACCACCGCCGGCCCGCTGGCGCCCACCGCGGCCCGCCCAGCGGCGGTGGACGTGGGCGTCGAGGGCGATCGGACCTGGCCGCTGGTGGCCGGCGCCGGGACGCTGCTGGCGCTGGTCGGGCTGGCTGGTGTGCTGTGGTGGCGACACACGGCCCGACAGTGACGGCAGCGTCCCGGCGAAGGTCGACGGGTGCCGGCGGCTCGTCCGGCGCGACCGGCCCGCCCCCGGCTGACGGACCCGAGCACCGACCGGTCGCGGGTCGGGTCGGTGCGCCAGGATGGGTGGATGTCCGTGCTGTCCGCGTTGCGCCACCCGATCGTCGCCGCCCCGATGGCCGGCGGCCCGTCCACACCGGCGCTCGTGTCGGCCGTCTGCTCCGCCGGCGGGTTGGGATTCCTGGCCGCCGGGATGATCGGCACCGGCCGGCTGGCCGCCGACATCGCCGAGGTTCGCGCCCGCACCGACCGGCCGTTCGGTGTCAACGTCTTCCTGCCGGGCTCCGGCACCGTCGACGAGGCCGCCATCCGGGCGTACGCCGACCGGCTCGCCCCGCAGGCCGGCCGGCGCGGGGTGACCCTGGGCGAGGCGGTGGGCGGCGACGACGGGTACCCGGACAAGCTGGCCATGCTGCTCGCCGACCCGGTCCCGGCGGTGTCCTTCGTCTTCGGGTTGCCCGACCGGGCCGTGGTGGCCGCGCTGCGCGAGCGAGGCACCGAGGTGTGGGCCACGGTCACCCGGCCGGACGCCGCCACGGCTGCCGCCGACCTCGGCGTGGACGCCGTGGTGGTGCAGGGCACCGAGGCGGGTGGGCATCGCGGTGGCCTGCCGGACGACGACGACTACGCGCTGCTGCCGCTGCTCCGGCTGGTCGCCGCCGACTGTGACCGGCCGCTGGTGGCCGCTGGCGGCATCGTCGACGGCCCCGGGGTTGCCGCGGTGCTGGCCGCGGGCGCCGCCGCCGCGCAGCTCGGCACGGCATTCCTGCGTTGCCCGGAGGCGGGCAGTTCACCGATGCACCGGGCGGCGGTGGCCAGCTCCGCACCGACCGCCCTGACCCGGGCGTACACCGGCAAGCGGGCTCGCGGCGTGGTCAACGACTTCCTGCGCCGGCACGACGCGGCGGCACCGGCCGGTTACCCGCAGGTGCTGCACCTGACCCGTCCGCTGCTCGCCGCCGCCCGCAGCGACGGGGACGCGTCCGTGCCGAACCTGTGGGCCGGGCAGGCGCACCCCCTGGCCCGGGACCTGCCGGCGGCCGAGCTGGTCGTCGAGGTCAGCGCCGGCGCCCGGACCGCGTTGGCGGCGGCGGCCGAGCGGGTGACCCACTGGGGCTGACCAGATCGCCGTCCGGCCCGGGTGGGCCGGACGGGGCGGAGGCGAAAGCCGTAGAGTCTCGCCGTGATCGAGATCGGCGCGCAGGTCGACCTGTCCCACCCGCCGGACCGGGTGTGGCTCGCATTGACGGATCGGGAGCTGCTCGGCCGGTGGTTCGCCGAGGCCGAAACGGTGGCGGGAGTCCCGGACCGGTTGGTGCTGCACACGGCCGGGTTGCCCGGCTTCGACGCCAACGTCGAGGTCGAGGTGACCGAGCGGCGGGTGCCGGAGCTGCTCGCGATGCGCTGCGACGAGGCCGGCCGGCTCACCGAGGTGACCTGTGTCGTCACCGCCACGAAGCAGGGCAGCCGGTTGGCGGTCCGGGAGGTCACGACACACGGCACCTGGTCCGCCGAGCAGCACGATCCACGGGAGCAGCAGCTGCGGCAGGCGCTGACCGTGCGCCTGCCGGCCATTCTCGACTGGCTCGCCTTCCAACAGGTGGACCTGCGGCGCGGCGAAGCCGGAATGACGACCGAACTGCCGACGATCGGCGAGCGCCCCGCCCGAGCCCTCCGCCGTCGCCGCACAGTGGTCGCGGTGCTGGCCGGGGTCGTACTGGTCGGAGGGCTGGCGGCATGGGTCACGTTGCCGGGTGAGCCGGACAGCGTCGCCGCACCGCCCCCGGCGACAGGGACACCGCCGTCGCCGTCGTCGTCCGTGGCGGCCGTCGCGCCCACCGGCACACCGAGGGCGACGCCCTCGGCGCGCCCCTCGCGGACCGCCGCGTCGCCGACCGCCCACCCGAGCCGCACCCCGACGGCGAAGCCGTCGCCCACCCTCGCCTCGGTCCCGGCGGCACCACCACCGGTGACCGCCACCTACCGCACCGACTCCAGTCGGCTGTTCGGCTACACCGGCGAGGTGGTGGTCGACAACCCGGGGGGCGCGCCGGCTGCGGACTGGGTCGTGGTGGTCACCCTCGCCGAGGGCAGCAGCGTCGACGACGTCGACGGCGCTGACGTGCGACAGGACGGGCGGACGCTCACCTTCACCGGGCCGGCCGTGCCGGCCGGCAAATCGCAGACGATCCGCTTCGACGTCCGCGACAGTCGACCGAAGGCCAGGGAACCGGAGAGCTGCACGGTGGGCGGCAGCCCGTGCGCGGGCGTCTGAGCGTGGGCCGCGACGGGCGGCGCACCGGTCGCCGGCGTGCCGCCTCCACCGGTTCTCGCCGCCCGCCGTCAGCGGCCCGACCCGAGGGCACGCGGGCGGGCGGTCGTCCCTAGGCTGGCGGCATGGCACTGCTGCACCGGGCGACCCTGCGCCCCTCGAAGATCGACCTGCTGGCGACCTGGCTGCCCGGACGACCGTGGTACCGGGGGCCGGCCGGCGCCGACGTGGTGAGCCTGGGCGCCTACCGCTTCGACGACCCCGCCGGCGCGGTCGGCATCGAGACGATCCTGGTCGGCGTCGCCGACGGGCCGGTCCACCAGGTTCCGCTCACCTATCGCGCCGAGCCCCTCGACGGCGCCGACGACCGGCTCGTCGGTACCACCGAGCACTCGGTGCTCGGCCCGCGCTGGGTGTACGACGGCTGCGCTGACCCGGTGTACGCCGTGGCGCTGGCCCACGCGATCCTCGCCGGCACCGGTCAGGCGGAGGAGTACTTCGAGGTCGACGGCCGACGTGAGCTGCGTGAGCCGACCATGACGATCGTGGCCAGCGGCACCGGGGCGCCCCCGGCCGGCGCCGCCGGACCGGTGGTCGACGAGGACGCCACGCTCATCCTCACCGACTCCGTCGAGCTGGTCGTCGTGCGCCGGCCCGGCGCTGGCGCAGCCGATGCCGCCGGGGCGGTCCTCAGTGGCAGCTGGAACGGCCAGCCGACGACCGTGCCGCTGGCGTACGCCCGACCGCGCTGACGCCACGGCGGCCCGGCTTCCCTCCAGCGGGCCGACCGGCCGGCCGACCGGCGGTTACGGTCGTGGCATGGTCAGTGTCGCCGACGTACGGGCCCTCGCCCGGACGCTGCCCCGCAGCAGCGAGCACCTGATCCGGGACCGGGTGAAGTTCCGGGTCGGGTCGATCGTCTACGTCGCGTTCTCCCGCGACGAGGCGACGATGGGCTTCGGGTTCCCCAAGCAGGAGCGGGCCGGGCTGGTCGCCGCCGAGCCGGACCTGTTCTTCCTGCCCGGCGAATCCGACCTGCGCTTCCACTGGGTGTGCTGCCACACGGGGCGACTGGGGCACGGGTACATGACCGAGCTGGTCACCGAGGCATGGCGGATGGTGGTGCCGAAGTTCCTGGCCCGGCAGCGGCTGGGCAGCTGACGGCGGACGGGGGCCCGGGTGTCCGGGCCCCCGTCCGCTACCAGCGGGCCGGTGGCGGTGGTGGCGACACCGGTGGCCGGTCGTCGCAGGTGATGGTGTTCGGCAGCAGCCACGGGGCCAACCAGCCGCCGTCGTTGCCGCCGAGGTCGGTCAACGCGAACTCCGAGCCGGCCGGGGTGAAGTGGAAGGACCCGCAGTTGTTGACGCCGACCGCACCGACGTTGCGAGCGTCCACGTTGGCGAACGAGGCCGACCCGGCCGCCCGGGCGCTGACCACCGAGGTGCCGGTGCCGTCGACCCGGATGTCCCGGAACCGCACGTTGGTGATGGAGTAGAGGTCCTTCACCGGCCAGTCGCTGACCAGCATGATCGCGTTGTAGGTGTTGTCGAGGTACGCGTCACCGACCACCTCGATGGTCGCGTCGATGCTCCGGTCCAGGGCGAAGATCCAGATCGCGCCCAGCCCGATGTTCCAGTTCAGCTCGTACGTCCCGGCGCGTGCGGTGGTGTTGTTGGTGATCCACAGGTGCCCGGTGAACGGCTCCGCGCCGAAGCGGGAACCGGCGTGGATGCCGCTGCCCTCGCGCACCGGGTCGGCGATGAGGTTGTTCGACACGGTGTTGTCCGTGCCGCCGTAGATGGCGATGCCGTTGGCCAGCGTCGGGGACTGCACGGTGTTGTGGTCGAACGTGTTCCGCGTGTTGGCCGTCTTCTCCGACCACATCGCCAGGCCGTCGTCCCCGGTGTTGCGGACGAAGTTGTGGGCGACGAGCGAGTCGGTGACCCCGGTGTGGAAGTTGAGCGCGTCCGCGATCTGGTCGACGATGACGTTGTTCGTGACGCGGACGTTGGTCATCGGGCCGTCGAACCACAGGCCCACCTTGGTGTGGTGCAGGTAGAGCCCGTCGATGGTCGAGTCGCTCATCGCCCCGCCGATGGCGTTGACCTGGTCGGTGTCGATCCGCTCCCGGACGTCGCCCTCGATGGCGAAGCCGGAGAGGTGGACGTTACGGCTGCCGCCCTCAGCGGCGTCGCGGCCGTAGAAGCCGACGCCGGTGTGCACCGAGCCGTCCGGGGCCGGCGTCGGCAGGGCGACCTCGCGGCCCTTGATGATGGTGTACCAGCTGCCGGCGCCCACGATGGTCACGTCGTCGACGATGATGTGTCGGTTGACCTGGTAGGTGCCCGGCGGGATGTACACCTTCAGGTGGGTGCGCCGGGCGAAGGAGATGGCCCGGTCCAGGGCTGCGGCGGAGTCCCGCCGGCCGGTGGGGTCGGCGCCGAAGGCCAGCACGTTCGCCGCGAGGACCCGGACGTGCGGCGGCGCGACCAGCTCGGAGTCCAGCAGGTCGATGACGGTCCAGGCGGCGGCGCTGCCGGGCGGCGCGGTGAGCCGGATCCGGTCACCGGCCCGGTAGGTGCGTCCGAGCAGGAGCCGCTGCTCGTCGTAGAAGTGGGTGGGCCGGAACGGCGTGCTGATGGTCGGGTACGGCGTGGTGGCCGACGGCACGCACGAGCACTCGGTGATCCACCAGTCCGGGTGCAGCAGCCCGGCCTGGGGGTCGTTGGAGAACGGGTACTGGTTGTAGAGCCACGAGTACTGCGAGGTCAGCGTCATGCTGCGGACGTGCCGGCCGTTGACCGCGACGCCCAGCGGGGCGGTGATCCCGCCGCCCTGCGGCGTGTCCGGGATGCTGTACCGCACGGTGATCGCGTTCGCCGCGCTGGGCAGGACGAACTCGACGTGCTGGCCGGGGGTGAGCCGCACCGCCCGGCGGCCGGAGGCCTCCGCGGGCAGCGTGTAGGCGGACCGGTCCGGGCCGATGATCTCGCCGTTGGTGCGGGCGTTCTCCGCCTCCTGTTCGACGAAGTCGACGTCGGCGCCGCGTCCCGCGACCAGCGCCGGGTCGAGGGCGGCCCGGGTGACCACCGGCTGCGCGCCGGCGGGTGGCGCGGCGGTCGCGGCGGGCCCACCGCCCAGTAGCGCGAGGACGGTCACAGCCACGACCGCGCCTGCGGTCAGTGGCCGCCGGGGGCGTCGCCGCGCCGGCGTTGTGCTCCGGGACATGGGACTCTCCTCTGTGGTCCGCGCGCTCTCACCGGCGCTCAGCATCGACCGCCATGATGCCAGTGGCGAACGTCACGTTGCAAGAGCAAGATGGAAACATGAAAGGCGACGACCGGTGGGCAGAAAGAAACCGACAAGGGGATGCGACGCTCCCCTTCGCTCAGCTCCACCGGATGGGTTGTCGGCGGGCGTAGGCTGAACCGCGTGGATCAAGAAGACCGGATCGCCCTGTTCCTCGACTACGAGAACCTCGCGCTGGGGGCTCGCGACAACCGTGGCGGCATGGCCTTCGACTTCCGGCCCATCGCCGACGCCCTGGCCGAGCGGGGGCGTGTGGTGGTGCGCCGGGCGTACGCCGACTGGTCGTACTTCGACGAGGACCGCCGGATGCTCACCCGGTCGCACGTCGAACTGATCGAGATCCCGCAGCGGATGGGGGCGTCGCGCAAGAACGCGGCCGACATCAAGATGGCCGTGGACGCCATCGAGCTGGCCTTCGAGCGCGACTACATCTCCACCTTCGTGATCTGTAGTGGCGACAGCGACTTCACCCCGCTGGTGCACAAGCTCCGCGAGCTGAACAAGCGGGTCATCGGTGTCGGAGTCGAGGGGTCGACCTCGGCGCTGCTTCCGCCGGCGTGCGACGAGTTCCTCTACTACGACCGGCTGGAGGGTGTGGACATCCCGCCGACCCGCGCCCGGCGCGGCCGTCCGGTGCGGCAGCCGGGCCCGGACCTGCGTCCATCCGAGCCGGAGCGGGAGCAGGAGCCGGAGGAGGAGCGGCAGCCGACGGGGGAGGAGCCCGGCCGGGACGTGGACGCCCTCGCCGTGCTGGTGGCCCAGACGGTGGCCGGGCTGCAGGGCAGCGCCAACGGCGAGGTGACCGCCTCCCGACTCAAGCGCACCCTGCTTCGCAAGGACCCGACGTTCAGCGAGTCCGACTACGGGTTCCGCACCTTCGGTGAACTGCTGCGCCACCTCGCCGCGCACAACGTGATCGAGTTGGCCGAGGGCCCCGCGAAGGGCGACCCGGAGGTCTCGTTGCCCGAGCACGGCGATCGGGAGGTGGCCTTCGGCCTGCTCCGTGGTGTCGTGGCGGACCTGGGCAGCGGCGGCAACCCGGTGGCGCTGTCCGGGCTGAAGAACCAGCTGCGCCGGGCCCGGCCCGACTTCAGCGAGAAGAAGCTCGGCTATCGCAGCTTCCTCCAGTTCTGCAAGGCCGCAGCGACCGGCGGAGTGGTCGACCTGCGCTGGAGCCCCGAAGCGGACGACTACCTGCTCACCGCGCAGGGGTGAATGCAGCCGGCCCCTGGCCGGCGTGTCCACCGGCACCTCGCCCGGCCCTGATCCGCTGCTCAGGACGGGAGGAGTGGCCGCGGTGGCTTCCCCATGTCTCGAGTTGACCCGAACTGCGCCCGAATTACGGCCATTGTCCCGCTCTAGGCCCACCTGCGCCGTACCCCTTGCCGCGGAATTGCTATACGGTCGGCGAATGATGGTGGAGGAACACTGGTGGAACGGTGACACGACCCCGCGCGGGCGCCGGGACGTGTACATCCGTACTGACGGGCAGGGTTGGGAGGTCCGCGCCCAGATCGGCGGGGCGTCGGGTCGTGAGCGGGTGCAGCAGTGCCCCAGCCGGGCCTCGGCGGCCATCCTCGCCGACGCCTGGCGCGGCACCCACCCTTCCTGGCGCGAACTGACGCGCTGATCCGGCACCGGGCCGGGCCGGCAACGCTCCGAGGCTCCAGCCCGGCGCGGTCACCGGCCGGCCCGGCGCACGGCTCACCCCGCCGTTCTCAACATCGATGTGAATCCCCTCGACCACTACTGACCATCACGTGATCGAGTGGATCTGGGCAGTCCCCGTGTCCCCCGCGTCAGGCGGGGTACACCGAGGGAGGCCGGTTTTGCCCGATGGAGGTCGCCCATGTCGCAGGGTCCCGACGAGGAGAACCCGAGGGTCGAGGAGGAGGCGCGGGAGGCCGAGCGTCGGCTGGCCGCGCTCACCGACCGGTCCGAGGACGCGCTGACCGACGAGGAAGCCCTGGTGTCGGACGTCGCCCGCACCGAGCAGGACGCCGGGTAGGGCCGGCCCGAGCCGAGCCGGCCCCATCCTGAACGCAGAGGTCAGGCGCCCGGGTTCGTCGGAACCGGGAGCACCACACCCTCGGCGGCCGACCGGTGCGCCAACTCGATCAACTTGACGATGGCGACCGGGTCCCGCGGATCCACCGGCATCGGCGTGCCGTCCCGCAGCGCCGCCGCCACCTGCTGGTAGAAGCTCTGGTACGAGCCAGGCTGGGTGGGCACCGGCCGAAGGTCACCGTCGACGCCGAGCAGGCCGTACCGCTCCGCCGGGACCTCGCCCCAGCCCGGCTGGTCCGGCCGGCCACCGTCGTGCAGCGCCGCTTCCTGCACGTCCAACCCGTACGTCGTGTAGCCGGCCCGGTCACCGAGCACCCGCAGCCGGGGCCCGAGCTGAGCGGTCAGCGCGCCCATCCACAGGTGCGAGTGGACCCCGTTCGCGTGGGTCAACGCCACGAACGCGTCGTCGTCGACCTCGGCGCCCTCGCGGCGGCGGTCGACCTCGGCGTAGACGCGGTCGACGGGGCCGAAGAGCTGCACCGCCTGGTCGATGAGGTGGGCACCGAGGTCGAAGAGGGCGCCCCCGGCCTCCTCCGGGCCGGCAAGCTCCCGCCAGCCCGGCTTGATCGTCGGACGGAAGCGCTCGAACCGGGACTCGAAGCGGAGCACCCGCCCCAGTTCGCCCTGCTCCACGAGGCCGCGTGCGGTCAGGAAGTCGCCGTCCCACCGGCGGTTCTGGAACACCGTCAGCGGCACTCCCCGGCGGGTGGCCTCCTCGACCAGCGCGCCACTCTCGGCGGAGGTGGGGGCCAGCGGCTTGTCGACGACGACCGGCAGGCCGGCGGCCAGCGCCGCCCGGGCCATCGGCACGTGCAGCCGGTTCGGCGTCGCCACCACGACCAGGTCCAGCGCGTCGGGCGTACGCCACAGCTCGTCCGCGTCGTCGACCAGGCGGGCGTCCGGGTGGTGCTGCCGGGCCTGCTCGCGCCGCTGCGGATCGCGGGTCATGATGGCGTCCAGCCGCAGCCCGGGCGTCGCGGCGATCAGCGGTGCGTGGAACACCCGGCCCGCCAGCCCGTACCCCAGCAGACCGACCCGCAGCGCCTCCGCCATGCCGTACTCCCGTCTCCCGGTCCGCGCCCTGGTGACGGCGGTCCCGGTGATCGAATCTACGCCCCGGCCGGCCAGGCCCGGCCCGCGCCCGGCTCGACAACGGCGCAGACCGGTCACTCAGTGGCTGCCTGGATCCGGTGGGCACCGATCTGTTGAGCGTTATACCTGTGCGTCATATCTATGACTCACAGGTATAACGCTCGCCGGAGCGACATGCCTGGTACGCGCCACGACAGACGGAGCCGTCGAGCTGGCGGCGGACGTGGTGAGTCTGGTCAGCTGGCTGGGTCGGCGCGCAGGTAGGTGAGCACCGCGAGCACCCGGCGGTTGGTGTCGTCGCTGGGCGGCAGGTCGAGCTTCAGCAGGATGTTGCCGACGTGCTTGCCGACCGCCGCCTCGGTGACGTGCAGCCGGGCGGCGATCGACGCGTTGGACCGGCCCTCGGCCAGCAGCGCCAGCACCTCGCGTTCCCGGGCGGAGAGTGCGGCGAGCGGGTCGCGCGGGCGGTGCAGCAGCTGCCGGACGACGTCCGAGTCGATGGCGGTGCCGCCGGCGGTGACCCGGTGCAGCGTGTCGACGAACTCGGCGACCTCGGCCACCCGGTCCTTGAGCAGGTAGCCCACTCGCTGGCCGTCGCCGCTGTCCAGCAGCGCGGCGGCGTACCCGGTCTGCACGTACTGGCTCAGCACCACGACCGGCAGCTGGGGCCGCTCGGCGCGCAACGCCACGGCCGCGCGCAACCCGTCGTCGCGCCGGCCGGGCGGCATCCGGATGTCGGTCAGCACCAGGTCGGGCCGGTGCGCGCGGGCCGCGTCCAGCAGCTCCGGAGCCGAGCCGACGGCCGCGCACACCGCGAAGTCGAAGCGGGTGAGCAGCGCGACGAGGCCCTCGCGCAGCAGCACCTCGTCCTCGGCCAGCACGACACGGGTCACGGACGGCATGGCAGCTCCACCCGGACCAGGGTGGGCCCGCCGGCCGGGCTGGACAGCAGCAGCCGGCCGTCCGCGGCGGCGACCCGGTCGGCGAGGCCGGTCAGGCCGGTGCCCCCGGGCGGGGTCGGCGCCCCCACGGCCGTCGTCGAGAACCTCGACGACGAGGTCACCGCCGGTCCGAGTGAGGCGCACCTCGGCGCGGGTCGCCCCCGCGTGCCGGGCCACATTGCCCAGCGCCTCCGACACCACGAAGTAGGCGGTGGTCTCGACGATCTCCGGTAGCTCGCCGTCGAGATCGGTCCGTACGGCGACCGCGACGGTGGCCGCGTCGGCCAGCTCCCGTACCGCACCGGCGAGACCGAGGTCGGTGAGGCTCTGCGGCCGGATGCCGTGCACCAGCTGCCGGAGCATCACCATCAGGCCCCGGGCCTGGTCGTGCGCGACGGCCAACGGCCGGGCCGCGGGGGAGTCGTCGGGCACGTCCAGCCGGGCCAGGCCCAGTTGGAGGGTGAGGCTGGTCAGCCGGGGTTGGGCGCCGTCGTGCAGGTCGCGTTCGATCCGGCGCCGTTCGGCCTCGTACGCGCCGACCAGTCGGGTCCGGGACCGGGCGACCTCGCGCAGCGCCGCCGCGTCGACCGGCCAGGCCAGCGCCCACCGCGCCACGGCGGCCTGGGTGGCGGCGAGCAGCCCCGCCGCGTACCAGAGCACCGGGATGAGCAGCACACCCACGATCGCGTACGGGACGGCCGCGCCAGGGCTGTCCAGCGTGCGCCAGATCACGACCGGCTGGTTGCTGTCGCCGGCCAGCCAGGGGCTGGTGACCAGCCCGAGGTCGACCAGCACCACCAGCAGCAACACCCAGTACGCGATCGGCACGAACCCGCCCAGCCAGAACACGTACGCCACCTCCCGCCAGCCGGCGGCGGTGCGGTAGCGGGCGGCCAGGCCCGGCCACGGCGATCGGGGCACCGGGCGGCCGTCCACGAGGCCGAGCCGCCACCGCTCGACGGCGGCCACCGGGAAGCTCACGATCGGCGCCAGCGCCAGCAGGGTGAGGCTGCCGACGGCCAGGAACAGCACGAGCGGGATCTCCGGCGACCGGCCGTGCAGCCATACCGCGTTGAGGGCGGCCAGCAGCGGCGCGACGACGACGAGCAGCCCGACGGCGAGCACACCGGCGACCGGCACCGTGCTGACCAGGTAGACCAGCGCGCGCCAAGGCCAGGCGGAGACCAGCCAGCCGCGGCGGCGCAGCGCCTCGGCCAGGTGACGGGGTTGTTCCGGGGTCATGACGCAGACGCTATTCGTCGCGCCCGGGCCGACCCAGCCGTCCAGATCCACTCCTGAGGTATGCCCAGCCCTACCGTCGCCGGCCCGAAGACGGGCACGGAGGCCCGGCGGGACGGGTGTGGTGTGGCCGGAAACGGGAAGAACGCGCCGTCACGCCACCCGCGTGACCTGTGCTGGCGGCGGCTGGAGAGACATGGGTGCCAGAACCTTCGTGGTGGTCGGCGCTACCAGCGGGCTCGGCCTCGCGGTGGCCCGGCTGCTGGTCGACGAGCACCACGTCGTGGTGCTCGGCAACGTGGCGGCTGAGGTCGCCGCGGTGACCGACGAACTGGGCTGCGCCGGCGCGGTGTGTGACGTCTCCTCCTACGAGCAGGTTCGCGACGCGTTCGCCAAGGTGGTGGGGCGCTACGGCACCATCGACGGGGTGGCGGCCTGTGCGTCGATGTGGGCGGGCGGCGACCTGGCGGACCTTTCCGTGGAGCACATCCGGCGGGCCGTGGAGATCAACGTGCTGGGCACCACGTACCTGTTCCGGGAGACGCTGGAGCACCTGCACCGGCAGGGCTACGGCAACGTGGTGTACGTCGGCGCGATGGCGGTGACATCCCCCCGGCCCGGCATCCCGGTGTACCGGGCGACCAAGAGCTACGGCAGCAGCCTGGTCGAGTCGCTGGCCGAGGCCCAGCACAGCAACCAGGTCAAGGTGATGCAGCTGCATCCCGGACCGATGCCGACCCGACTGCAGGAACGGGTCGGCGCCGAGTTCCTGGACGAGGTGTACGCCATGCCCGAGCAGGTCGCCCCCGAGGTCGTCCGGCTGCTGCTGCTCGAACCCGACGATCTCTACGTCTCCGGCGAGCGCGTGCTGCGCGCGGACGGGCGGTGGTGACGGCGGAAGCCGGACCCGCCGAGCGTCCGGCTTCGGCGTGGGCGCCGCTGCGGACCGCCGTCTATCGCAACCTGTGGCTGGCCCTGCTCGCCGCCAACATCGGCACCTGGATGCAGACGGTCGGCGCGCAGTGGCTGCTGATCCACCACTCCAACGCCTCCACCCTGGTCGCCCTGGTCCAGACCGCCAGCCTGCTGCCCGTGCTGCTGCTGGCGCTGCCCGCCGGCGTGCTGGCCGACAACTTCGACCGTCGGCACCTGCTGATCGCCGTACAGCTGTTCCTGGTGGCGGTGGCGGCGGCGTTGACCCTGCTCACCGTCACCGACCGGATGCCGCCCGCGCTGCTGCTCACCCTCACCTTCGCGTTCGGGGTCGGGCAGGCGCTCACCCTGCCGGCCTGGGCGGCGGTGGTCCCGGAGCTGGTGCCGCAGGACCAGCTCCGGGCGGCATCCGCGCTCGGTTCGATCAGCGTGAACATGGCGCGGGCGGTCGGGCCGGCGGTGGCCGGCGTGTTGATCGCCCGGACCGGTGTCGCCCCGGTCTTCGCGCTCAACGCCGTCGCGTTCCTGATCTTCACGTATGCGTTGGCGCGCTGGAAACCGGGCAACGCCCGCGCGGTCGAGGTGCCCGAGCGGTTCACTGCGGCGCTGCGGGCCGGCAGCCGCTACGTGCGGCACTCGCCGACCGTCCGCCGGTTGTTGCGCCGTGCGCTGGTCTTCGTGATCCCGGCCAGCGCCCTGTGGGCGCTGCTGCCGCTGGTGGCCGACCGGCGGCTCGGGCTGGGCTCCGGCGGGTACGGTCTGCTGCTGGCAGCCCTCGGGGTGGGGGCTGTCGCCGGTGGCCTGCTGCTGGCCGTGATCCGGACCCGGCTGTCGGCCAACCAGCTCCTGTTCATCGCCGGGGTGCTGTTCACCGCCGCGTTGACGGTGGTCGGCACGGTGCGGGCGGTGCCGCTGGTGCTCATCGCACTGCTGCCCGCCGGGTTGGCCTGGGTGACGGTGCTGGCCAACGTCAACGCCGAGATGCAGGTCTTCCTACCGAGCTGGGTGCGAGCCCGAGGGCTGGCCGTCTACCAGGTCTTCTTCGCCGGCGGGCAGGCGGTGGGCGCGTTCGTCTGGGGTCTGGTGGCCGACCTGGCCGGGCTGGTGATCGCCTATCTCGCTGCGGCGGCGTTGATGCTGGTCGGCACCGTGACCAGTCGGATCTGGCCGCTGCCGGACCTGCGTACGGTGAACCGGGACCCGGCCGCCTACTGGCCGCAGCTGCACCTGGCGCACGAGCCGGACCCCCGGGTGGGGCCGGTGCTGGTGACCGTGCAGTACACCGTCCGGCCCGAGCGGACACAAGCGTTCCTCGCGGCCATGGACCTGGTGCGCGGGGCCCGCCAGCGGACCGGCGCGATGCGCTGGGGGCTGTTCCGGCCGGCCGAGACCACGGACCGGTTCGTCGAGGTGTACCTGGTGCCGTCCTGGGACGAGCACCTGCGCCAGCACGGCGGCCGGTTGACGAGCGAGGACCGTCAGGCCGAGGAGCGGGCCCGGGAGTTGACCGACGGCGAACCGGAGGTGCGGCACCTGGTGCCGGCGGCCGCCGGTCCGACGCTGACCGACGACCGGGAAGCGCTCTGACGTCGGCAGCGGGCCGGCACGCGGCGTACGGCGTACGGCCGATTGCTAGGATGGCCGCACCATGGCGAGTGAGCGCAAGGCGACCGCGGACCCGGCCCGCAGCCTGGCAATCCTGTGGCGCACCCGGGAGCCGACCAGCCGCACCGCCGGGCCGGGGCTCAGCGTCGACCGGATCGTCCGGGCCGCCATCGCCATCGCGGACGCCGAGGGCCTCGACGCGCTGACCATGCGCCGGGTCGCTGAGGCGCTGGGCGTCGGCACCATGTCGGTCTACACCTACGTGCCGGGCAAGGCCGAACTCGTCGACGTCATGATCGACACCGTGTACGGCGAGATGCCCCGTGCCGCCGTCGCCGGCAACTGGCGGGCCCGACTGGAGCGGATCGCCCGGGACAATCTCGCCCTCTACCAGCGCCACCCCTGGATGCTGCGAGCCGAGACGACCCGACCCGTGCTCGGCCCCCACCTGGTGGGCAAGTACGACCACGAGCTGAACGCGGTCGCCGACATCGGGCTCACCGACGTGGAGATGGACGCCGTTCTCACCCTCGTCCTCGGGCACGTGAAGAGTGCCGCGCGTGCCGCGTCCGAGGTGGTCGACCTGGAGCGGGAGACCGGCATGACCGACGGCCAGTGGTGGCAGTCGCACGCGCCCTGGCTGGAGAGGGTCATGACGGCCGGCAGCTACCCGACCGCCGCCCGGGTCGGCACCGCGGCGGGCCAGCAGCACGGCGCCGCGTACGGGCCGGAGTACGCCTTCGAGTTCGGCCTGCAACGCGTCCTGGACGGCATCTCGGTGGTGGTCGCCGAGCGGGCGGCCGCCGGCCAACCCGGATAGCCACCGGCGGCCGGAGGCGGCGTCGCCCGGTCACGGGTACTGCGTCACCAGCGGGACGAGCTGCGGGCGCGGGGGAACCGACCCGGACCCGGCCCTGCGGATGGTACGACTGGAGGCGGCGACACCGGGGGCCGGGGAAGGATGGCGATGGCGAACGGGCTTCCGGGGCGGCTGCTGCAACGGCGGGAGGACCCCCGCCGGGCGTCGTTCCTGGAACTCTTCTTCGACCTGGCCATCATCTTCGCGCTGACCCGTCTGTCCCGGGCGCTGCTCAGCGACCTCACCCTCCACGGCGGCTTCCAGGTGCTCCTGCTGTTGGCAGCCATCTGGTGGGTGTGGTTCGTGACGGCCTGGTCGGCGGACTGGTTCGACCCGCGTACCCCGTTGATCGTCGTCCTGCTGCTCTGGGTGATGTTCGGCGGCCTGCTGATGGCCGCCGCCGTGCCCACGGCATTCGACCGGCACGCCATGGTGTTCGCCATCGCGTACGTGGCCATCCACCTGGGCCGCGCCTTCCTGCTCATCCCCGCCCTGCGGGGTCACCCGCTACAAGTGCGTACCGCGCGGGTGGCGATCTGGTTCGCCGTCTCCGGCGTGCTCTGGGTCGTCGGGGCGGCCGTCGCCCCGGCCCGGGAGGCGCTCTGGGCGCTCGCCCTGATCCTGGAGTACGCCCTGGCGCGGCTGGGCTGGCCGACGCCGCGGCTGGGCCGTAGCTCGTGGCCGGACCTTCAGGTGAACGGGGAACATCTCTCCGAGCGTTACCAGCAGATCTTCATCATCGCGCTGGGTGAGCTGATCCTGATGTCCGGCATCACCTACAGCGACTCCGGCTTCGATAGGGAGCGCACCGTGGCGTTCGCCGTGGCGTTCCTGACCGCGGTGGCCCTCGCCCGGCTCTACCTGAGCCCTGCCGGCGGGCGGCTGGGCACCGCCATCGACGCGGCCGGTCCGCCCGGTAGCCGGCTGGCGCTGCTCGCCGGGTACCTGCACCTCGTCATGATCGCCGGGGTCCTGGCCACCTCGGTCGGAATGGAGCTGGCGATCGAAGACCCCGGGTCGTCCGACCCGGCTGGGTTGACCGTGTCCGTCGCCGGCCCGGTGCTGTTCCTGATCGGCCGGCTCCTGCTCTCGGTGGTGGTCGACGGCAGCCTCTCCCGGCCCCGGCTGATCGGGCTGCTGATGATCGTCCTGGGTGGCTTCGCGAGTGCGCAGCTGCCGCTGCTCGGCGCTGGCGCGATCATCCTTGGTCTCCTCATCCTGATGATCGCGGCCGACGTGCTGCTCGGCCGGGGTCAGCGGCGCCGGCTGGCGGGTCCGGGCGGGGCGGTTGGCCGGTGGCGGCGTGGGTAGTGGGGGGTCACCGCGTCACCGCGACGGGCCGGGGCGGCACGACGACGTCGTGGAGTTGCGGGTGCATGGCGTGTCCGGGGCGGGGCCGGAGAGGCTGCTCGACCGGGCACAGGTACGGCAGGTGGCAGGTGACCGCAGCGGCGGGTTCCATCGTCCCACGCCCCAGCAGCCCGACGACACCGACTCGGACGGCATCACGCTGGAGGCGTACCGGTGGGGCGACCTGCCCTCGGGCACCGTGGCCCGAACGCTCTCCCTGGTCTTCCTGCTGCCGTTCATGCTCAGCAACCTGGCGGTCTGGATGCGGCCGGCGGGTCGGCGGACCGGCCCCGGTGTCACCGTCCTGTGCCGGCTCCTCGCGCTCGACCTCACCCTGGTGTACGTGCTGTCGATCGCCGGTGTCGCGCTCGACCTGCTCGCCTGGCGCTGTCTCGGCGCGGCCCACTGCCCGGCCGCGCGCGGCGTGCTCGCCGGGCTCGACGGCTGGTCGACCGGGCAGCGACTCGCGGTGCTCGCCCTCCTGCCGGTTGCCGCCGTCGGATTCCTCCGGCTGCTCGGCACTCGTCGGCGCCGTCCCGTCGGGAATCCGCTCTGGGCGGTGGAGCCGATGGTCGGACGGCTGCGAGCGACCCACGTCGCCGCCGCGCTCACCGTGCTCGACCTGGTACTGCTCGGCGCCCGGTCGGCTGGCGGCCGGACGACCGCGACGACCATGCTGCTCGCGCTCGCCGGGGCGGTGCTGCTCGCCTGCGTCGCCCTGGTCGGCGTGCCCGGGCTGCTGGACGGGGCGGCGACCGCACGGGCGGCCGGCCGGACCGCCGCCACGCTGCGCGCGGTGGCCTACGGACTGAGCGTGGCAACCCTCGCCACGGTGGCCCTGGACCCGCGCGGCTGGCCGTCGTCGGTCGGGCTGCCGGGGTTCGAGCGGATCGTCGGCTGGGCGTCGCTCGCCCAGATGTCGCTGCTCGTGGCGCTGGGCGGGCTGGTGCTGTGGGACCACCGTCGGGCGGTCCCCCGTGGCGCACCGCGGCACGGGCTCGGCGCGGCCGTCATCGCGGCCATCGCGGTCGGTCTGGCGGGAGCGTTCTCCGCTGCCCTGGTCTACTGGGCCGGGAACCTGCTTGGCGGCGCCGCCGGCCAGCCGCGGGCGTACAACTGGACCATCCTGGCCTTCATGCTGCACGTCGCGACGGCGGCGGTGCTGTGCGGTGCGATGACGCTGCTCTCGCGCGGCCGCCGGAGGCGTGCCGCTTCGGCGATCACCGCCCGGGATTTCCCGACGGCTCCGCCGGGAGCCTCCGAGTATCTGCGGAGGGTGACGAGAATGGTTGCCCGGGCCCGCTTCACCGAATGGCTGGGACTGCTCGCCGCGACCTACGCGGCGCTGGCGGTCATCGGTCTCACCACGAGCGTGCTGGGACAGTTCCGGCTCGAGCCGGACCGGCTGGGACGGCAACTCCTCGGGTTGCCAGCCGGGTTCGTCTGGGTCGGCCTCGCTGTGGGCAGTTCCCTCGTCGCCGCCCTGCTGCTCGTCCTGCTCCTGAGCGGGCTGTTCGCCTACCGGACGTCGTGGTTCCGCCGGTACGTCGGAGTGCTGTGGGACCTTGGCACGTTCTGGCCCCGGGCCGCCCACCCGTTCGCACCCGCGAGCTACGCCGACCGCGCGGTGCCCGAGCTGGCCGACCGGATCACCCAGCTGGCGCAGCGGCACGCCGGGGTGGTGCTCTGCGGGCACAGCCATGGTTCGGCGCTGCTGGCTCTCGCGGTGCTGCGGCTGCCCACGCAGGTGCGTCAGCGGGTCGCGCTGCTCACCTACGGGTCCCCGCTGGACCGCCTGTACGCCCGGCTGTTCCCGGCCTACCTGAGCGAGGAGGTGTTGCGCCAGGTGGGGGAGCGGGTCGGGTGGCGGTGGCTGAACCTGTGGCGGGACACCGACCCGGTCGGTGGCTGGATCTTCGCCGCGCACCGGCCCGGCGATCCGCCGCCGGACGCCGCCGACCCCACCGGGCGGGTCGACCGGCGGCTGCGGGATCCGCGGAATCTGCTGGCGCGGTCAGGGGAGCGCTGGCCGCCGCCGCTGCGGGGGCACCAACCGGGCGAGTCCGACCCCGAGTTCCGGGCGGCGGTGCGCGAACTCGCCGGTCGACTACGCGACCAGGGCCGTGCCTGAGCGATCGTCGATGGATCCGGGCGGTTGGACGCCGATCCTCACGGGTCCTCCGGCAGCCGTTCGGACTCCGAGACCACCGTCCGGACCTTGCGCAGGGTGGCGTCGGGGGAGCGGATCGCGGCACGCCACCGGTCCAGCGTCCGGGTGAGCACCCGCACCACGAACTGCAACTGGTTGACCTGCTCGCGTAGCACCCCCAGCTCCGACCGCGCGCTCAGCGCTTCCTCCTCCAGCTCGGTGATCCGGGTCTGTAGTGGTTGCACCAGGGTGAGGGCGGCCTCGGTGAGGGTGTCGGCAGCGTCGGCCTTGAACTTGCCCCGCTGCACCACGACCGTGGCGATGGCGACCAGCCCGGTGCTGCCGCCGAGGATGCCGAACACGCTGAGCGCCACCTGCAGCCACGGGGGTGCGTCGGGCGCCGGTGTGGAGATCACGTGCCACCGCCTTCCGCCGTTTCGACAGTCAGGCACTGGCTGGCCTGGGCCAGCCGGCGCAGGTCGATGGCGATCTGAGCGGCCCGCCACAGCGAACCGACCGTGAGCGCGGCGATGAACGACGCCGCGGCGATGGCCTGCCGGCCCGACACGACCACCAGCGCCATCGTGTACATGCCGCTGATGGTGCCGAACAACACCACCGAGGCGAGCTCGATGCCGAGCCCGGTGGCGAGCCGACCGGGCCACAGGATGCCCAGCAGGCCTCCCACGCCGACCAGGACCAGACCGATCTCCCAACCGATCTGGATCGGCACCGGCATGGCCGTCCGGACGGAGGTCGGCCGGCCGCCGAGCAGGAGCAGCAGAACACCGCAGATGGGAGCCATGGCCAGGGCGGCCACCTCGAATGGCTGGTGCCGGGACCGGATACGCAGGTATCCCACGGCGACTCCTTGGTCGGGGACCGTCGTCACCCGCCAGCGGCCGTTGGGTTGCCGTGCGGGTGGGTGGTGACCGCGCTGCGGTCCGTGCGGCGAAGCCCGACGGTGGTGACGGTGCGTGTGGACGGTCGATGGTCGAGGAGGTGAGCGACTCGCCGTCGTTGGCTGGCCGATATCTGCCTGTGTAGCACCGATGAACCGCTGGCGTCCACTTTGTGCAACGTCACATATTCGCAGGTCAGGGCCCTTTTTGATGGCTGTTGGTCCGGCTGGCGCGGTGTGGGCCGGGAGTACACCCCCCGGGCCGACCGAGCCACGCCAGCGAGTGACAGTAAGTGTCGGATATCTTACGACTCGTGACATGGCATGCGGTCGGCCCGTCGCTACCGTGCGAGCAGGGCGCGCAGCGCCCGGACCACCTCCGCAGGCGCCTCCTCGGCCATGAAGTGCCCGCAGGTGACCGTCTGGTGCGACAGGTCCGGCGACCAGGCCCGCCACAGCCCGGCCGCGTCGTAGCCGAGCGCCGCGCCCCAGTCCTGCTGCATCACCGTCACCGGCATCCGCAGATGGTCGCCGGCCGCCCGGTCGATGGTGTCGTGGGCGACGTCGATCCCGGCGGACGCCCGGTAGTCCGCGACGATCGAGGTGACCGCGGCCCGGGAGGCGCTCAGGTACGCGGCCCGCACGTCCACCGGCAGGGCCTCCGGATCGCGGGTCCAGGCGTCCAGGAAGTGGCCGAAGAAGGCGTCCGGGCTGCCGCCGATCAGCTCCTCGGGCAGGCCGGGTGGCTGCGCCATCAGGTACAGGTGGAAGGCGACCGCCGCGGTGGCGCCGTGCAGCACGTCCCACATGTCCAGGGTGGGCAGCACGTCGAGCAGGGCGAGCTGGCTGATCGCCTCCGGATGGTCGAGACCGGCGCGGAACGCGACCAGGGCGCCCCGGTCGTGCCCGGCCAGCGCGAAGCGCTCGTGGCCGAGCGCCCGGGCCAGCGCCACGATGTCGGCGGCCATGGTGCGTTTGGCGTACCCGCTGCCGTCGACGTCGACGGGCTTGTCGCTGTCGCCGTAGCCGCGTAGGTCCGGGCAGATGACCGTGTGGTCGGCGGCCAGGTCGGCCGCGACGTGCCGCCACATGAGGTGGGTCTGCGGAAAACCGTGCAGCAGCACGATCGCGGGCCCGGAGCCGCTCACGGCGACGTTGAGCGTCACGCCCTCGGCGACGGTGACCCGCCGGTAGTCGAATCCGTTGATCCTCGGGTCCACGGGAACCTCTCTGGTGAGCAGGGGTCGGCGGGGCGGTGGCCCGTCGCCGTCGTACCTGGTCGAGCCTGCCCCCAGGTGATCAGCGGACGGTCAGCGGCGGATCAGTGCCGGCAGGCAGGGTCCGGCCGGGTGGACCCGCCTAGATTGGTGCCATGACCAGGCGGCGGCACCCGTGGCGGTGACCTTCGGCGTGCTCGGGCCGGTGACCGCCGCGACCGAGCATGGCCCGGTCCCGCTCAAGGGGCCCCGACAGCGCACGGTGCTGGCCCGGCTGCTGATCGCCCGGGGCCGGGTCGTGTCGATCAACCGGCTCGTCGACGACCTGTGGGAGGTGCCCCCGGAGGGCGCGGTGGGCGCGATCCGCACCTTCGTCGCCGACCTGCGCCGGGCCCTGGAGCCCGACCGGCCGCCCCGGCAACCGCCCCGGCTCCTGGTCACCGAACCACCGGGGTACGTGCTGCGGGCCGCCCCGGACGCGGTGGACGCCGGACGGTTCGAGGCGGCGGTCGGCGAGGCGGGCCGGCTGCTGGCGGCGGGACTGCCCGCACCGGCCCTGGCCGCGCTGGACGTGGCGCTCGGGCTCTGGCGCGGGACCGCGTACGCGGACTGCGCGGGTGAGGCCTGGGCGGTCGCGGAGATCAACCGGCTGGAAGAGCTGCGGATGCTCGCCATCGAACGGCGGGCGGAGGCGCTGTTGGCGCTCGGCCGGCCGGACGAGGCCGCCGCCGACCTGCCGGCCCACCTCGCCGCCCATCCGCTGCGCGAGGACGCCTGGCGGCTGCTCGCGGTGGCCCGGTACCGCGCCGGTCGACAGGGCGACGCGCTGGCCGCGCTGCGCCAGGCCCGCGACGTCCTGGTGACCGAGCTGGGTGTGGACCCCGGGCCCGAGCTGCGGCGGCTGGAAGCCGACATCCTGGCCCAGGCGCCGCACCTCACCTGGCCCGCAGCCGCCCCGTCCACCCTGGATCTGGCCGGGCCCGTCCGATCCGGCGGGCCGGGACCGGTGCGGGAGCGTCCGTTCGTCGGCCGCGACGCGGAGCTGGACCGGCTGCGGCGGGCCGCTGAGGCCGCCACCCGGCGCGGCCAACCGACCCTCGCCCTGCTCAGCGGGGACCCCGGCGCCGGCAAGACGGCACTGGCCGAGACGCTGACCCGGTGGCTCGCCGCCGAGGGCTGGGCCACGGCGTGGGGCCGCAGCCCGGAGTACGAGGGCGGCCCGGCGGCCTGGCCGTGGACGCAGATCGCGGATGCGCTCGCCGGCCCGACCGACCGCACCGGCGGCGCTGGCGCCGACGGCGTGATCGATGGCACCGGAGCCGCGAGCGATCCCACCGTGGCCCGGTTCCGCCGGCACCGAGCGGTGGCGTCGCTGGTCTCGGCGGTCGCCGACCGGCGACCGGTGCTGCTGGTCCTCGACGACCTGCACCGCGCCGACGGAGACACCCTGGACCTGCTGACCGTGCTGCTCACCGGCCCACAGCCGGCCACCGGCCCGGTGCTGATCGTCGGCACCTACCGGGCCACCGAGATCAGCCCGGAGCTGACCGCCGCGCTGGCCCGGGCCGCCCGGCTGGAGCCGGTGCGGGAGTACCTCGCCGGCCTGTCCGCGTCGGCGACCGGTGAACTGGCCCGCGTCGTCGCCGGCGCGGCGCTGGACCCGCCCACCGTACGGTTGATCCACCACCGCAGCGGCGGCAACCCGTTCTTCGTGCGCGAGCTGGCCCAGCTGTACGCGGCCGAGGGCGGCGGGGCGCTGGCGGTGGTGCCGCCCGGGGTACGCGACGTGATCCGGCATCGCCTGGCGCAGCTGCCCGCGCCGACCCGCACGGTGCTGCGGCAGGCGGCCGTGCTCGGCCGGGACCTCGACCCGGAGGTGCTCGGCACTCTGGCCGGCGACCCCACCACCCTGCTGGACGCCGTGGACCGTGCGTTGCAGGCCGGCTTCCTCAGCGAGCAGGAGCCCGATGGACGGCTGAGGTTCACGCACATCCTCGTCCGCGACACGCTCTACGCCGACCTGTCCGCGCCGCGTCGCGCCGCCCTGCACGGGGCCGCGGCGGAGGCGTTGCAGCGGCGCCAGCCCAACGATCCCGCCGCGCTGGCCCACCACCTGCTGCACGCTGGTGGACCGACAGCCGCCCGGCGCGCCGCCGGCTACGCCCGTACGGCCGCGGAACAGGCCGAGCGGGCCGGCAACCCGCACGAGGCGGCTCGGCTGTGGGCGCAGGTCGTCGACGCGTACGACCGCGCCGGCGGAGGCGAGCGGCTGAGCGCGGTGCTCGGCCTGGGGCGCGCGCTGGCCGTGACGGGCCGGCTTGCCGAGGCGCGACGGCGCCGGGCCGAGGCGATCGCCGACGCCGAGGCGATCGGCGAGCCCCGCCTGGTCGCGGAGGCGCTGGCCGGCTTCGACGTGCCCGCCATCTGGACCCGCAACGACGACGACCGGCTCTCCGGGCGGATCGTCGAGGCCGCCGAGCACGCCCTGACCGCCCTCGGCTCGACCGGCTCGGCGCAGCGCAGCCGGCTGCTGAGCACCCTTGCGCTGGAGCTGCGCGGCACCACCACCGACCGTGGCCGCCGGGCGGCGGAGGAGGCCGAGGGGATCGCCCGGACCGCCGCAGACCCCGGGCTGCTGGCCTTCGCGCTCAACGCCCGCTTCATGCACGCCTTCCACCGCGTCGGCCTGGCCGGTGAGCGGGCCCGCATCGGCGCCGAGCTGGTCGACCTGGCCGCCCGGCACCAGCTCGTGACCTTCGAAGTGCTGGGCCACCTCGTCCTGGTGCAGGCCAGCTGCGCGCTGGCCGACCGCGCCGGCGCCGACGCGCACGCCCGCGCCGCCGACCGCCTCGCGGAGCGGTACGAGCTACCGCTGGTCGGTGTCTTCACCCGGTGGTACGCCGCGCTGCGGCTGGCGCTGGAGGGCGAGCAGGCCGCGGCGGCGGAGGCGTACCGGGCGGCTGCCGACCGGCTGCCCACCGACGGAATGCCGGGCCTGACCCGGGGGCTGCTCCCGCTCGCCCTGCTCGGGCTGCGCCTGGCCGGTCCCGCCGACGCCGACCGGTCGGTACCCGGGCCGGACGGCGTCGTCGACCAGCCCGTCCCGGGGCTCTACGGCGAGGACTGGGTGGGCATGGACTGGGGCCCACACGAGCCGTGGGTCCGACCACTGCTGCTCCTCGCCGCCGGCGACCGGGACGCTGCCGGAGCGGCGCTGCGCGCACTTCCGGACGGACCGCACGATCTGCTGCGGGAGGCGCGGCTCTGCGTCACCGCCCGCGCGGCGCTCGCCCTGCGCGACCGGGCCACGATGGAACGCGTCGCCGCGGAACTCCAGCCGGCCGCCGATGAACTGGCCGCCGGCAGTGGGGTGCTCACCGTCGGCCCGGTGGCCGGGCACCTCGCCGACCTGGCCGCAGCACTGGGCCGCGACGACGAGGCGGCCGGGCACCGCCGTACCGCCCGCGCGGTCACCGCCCGGGCCCGCGCCGCCGCGTCCCCGGCCTGACCGCCGCCTCCCAAGCTGGACCGCCGCGTCCCGGCCTGACCGCCGCATCTCCGGCTGGACCGCCGGGCGGCGGTGTCACCCCGCCGCCCCCGGCGACTTGCCGGTTCCCCGGGAACCGACCGGCAGCGTGCGGTCAGATGGACCCAGCGGCGCGGCCACCGTCCGCGGTGGATCAAGGGGGTACGCGTGGAGGTGCTCGTCCTGATCGTGGTGCTGGGCGTCACCGTCCTCGTCGGCACCACGCTCGGCGGCCGGTACAGGGTCGCGCCACCGATCCTGCTCATCGCGTTCGGGGTGCTGCTCGGGCTGGCGCCGCCGCTGTCCGAGCTGACCCTCGAGCCGGACCTGGTACTGCTGATCTTCCTGCCGGCGATCCTCTACCGGGAGAGTCTCACCATGAGCCTGCGCGAGATCCGGGCCAACTTCCCGGTGATCGGGCTGCTCGCCGTGGTGCTGGTGGTGCTCACCATGGTCACGGTGTCGCTGACCGCGCAGGCGTTCGGGGTGAACCCCGCCGCCGCCTGGGTGCTCGGGGCGGTCCTCGCGCCGACCGACGCCGCCGCGGTCACCGGGTTGGCCAAGCGGCTGCCCCGGAAGCTCTTGACCACCCTGCACGCGGAGAGCCTGATCAACGACGGCACCGCACTGGTGCTCTTCGCGGTGACCGTGGGCCTGCTCACCGGGGCAGCGGAACCCGGCGCGCTCGGGATCGGCGAGGAGTTCGTCGGGGCCAGCGCCGGGGGAGTGATCGCCGGCCTGCTGGTCGGCGGCGCCGTGGTGCTGATCCGCAAACGGCTCGACGATCCCCTGCGCGAGGGCGCGCTGAGCGTACTGACGCCGTTCGGCGCGTTCCTGCTCGCCGACGCGGTACACGCCAGTGGTGTGCTGGCGGTCGTGGTCGCCGGCCTGGTGCTGGCCTACGCCGGCCCCCGGGTGATCCGCGCCCGGTCCCGGGTGCTGGCGTACGCGTTCTGGGACCTGTCCACGTTCCTGATCAACGGCGGGCTGTTCGTCCTGCTGGGCACACAGGTCCCCCGGGCGGTGAGAGGCATCACCAGCGCCTCGCCGCAGCGCGCGCTGACGATCGTGCTGGTGGTCACCGTGGTCGTCCTCGTCACCCGGCTGCTCTTCGTCTACCTGACGGCGGAATCGGTGAAGCTGCTGAGCCGCCGAAGGATGAACGCGAGTCAGGCGCAGGGCGGCTGGCGGGTGGGCATCGTCGCCGGCTGGTCGGGATTCCGGGGTGCCGTCTCGCTCGCCGCCGCCCTGGCGGTCCCGACGATGACGGTGTCCGGTCAACCGGTGGCCGAACGCGACCTGATCATCTTCGTCACCGCGCTGGTGATCATGCTGATCATGCTCCTTCAGGGCACCACCCTGCCGGCGGTGGTGCGCTGGGCGCGGCTGTCCGGCGACCCCGAGCGCGCCGACGAGTTGCGGCAGGCACGCCTGCGGGCCACCGAGGTGGGCCTGGCCGCGCTACCCCAGGTCGCCAAGGAGATCGGCGCCGACGAGGAGTCGGTCCGCCGGCTGCGGGCCGAGTACCAGCGGCACCTGGAGGACGCCAAC
The DNA here is from genome assembly GCF_018070045.1 of Micromonospora sp. U21. Lineage (GTDB taxonomy): Bacteria > Actinomycetota > Actinomycetes > Mycobacteriales > Micromonosporaceae > Micromonospora. Next base: position 180,732 of record NZ_JAGPYK010000003.1, on the reverse strand, counting down.
GAGGGCTGTGGACGTACCGCCGAGGAACTCCGCCTGGAACGTCAACTGCGCCTCGGGGTCCTCGAGCACAAACGGCGGGAGGTCACCCGGTTGCGCAACAGTCGGGAGATTGACGACCTCGTGCTGCTCGACCTTCAGTCCGCGCTGGACAACGAGGAGATCCGGCTGCTGGGCCGCGAGACCACAGGCTGATCGTGGCCGCCCGGACCCGCGGTGCCCGCTGGGCCGTCAGGACGAGCCGGACCGGCGGCCCAGCCGGATGGTGGGCGGCGGCGGACCGACGGATTGGCGACACTTCCCGGGCCGCGCGCGGGGCGGGTGGCCGCCCCGCCGCCGGGTACGGTGGAACCGGTTCGGCGTTGGTCGATGCGTTCGATCCGCGAGGGGGTGCCCATGACCACCGGTGGGACGGAGACCGACCTGCGGGTGGTCAGCGAACGGGAGTTCCTCGACGAGCTGACGTCGGTCACCCGTGAGCGCGGCGCGACCGAATTCCTGTACCTGATGGCACAGGGCGACGGCGTCATCGGGGTGCAGTGGGAGCAGCCCGGCCTCGATCATCTGCGCCGCTACCGGGTGCGCGGCCCGGCCTGCCCGCACTGCGTCATCTTCGAAGCGGTGCTGGCGCTGGCACCCGTGCTGCCACTGGACCTGATGCGGACCGCGCGTACCCGACCCCAGTACGAGACGGTGCTGCGCACCGGCCGGCTGCCCCACCTGGCGTTCGCCCGGCCGGTCGGCCAGCCCGGGGCGAGCTGGCTCGGCGACTGCCACGCGGTCACCGGCGACCCGCACACCGACGCCGACTGCCCGCGGCACGCCGTGCCCGCACCGAGCGGCGACCCGCTGGACCTGCGCCTCGGGTCGCTACCCCGGGCGATCCGGGAGCTGTACCCGCACGACGCCGCCGCGACGGCGGATCTTCAGCAGCGGCTGCGGATCGCCCGGGACTGGCGGGCCGACGCGCAGGCCGTGGCGAGCGGGGTCCGTGAGGCGGCGGCGACCTGGGCGTTCCTGCGCAACTCCTGCGTGCTGGGTGTGCCGGTGCCCGGCGCCAACGGTCTCGTCCTCACCCTCCCGCCGGCCCGGGCTCCGGACGACCGGCCGCTGGCCGAGTTGCACGCCACGGCGGTGCGCGCGCTGCCGGCCGGTGGCCCGGTGGCCTACCAGGAGCGGGCCTGCCTGGTGCCGGAGCCGGCCGCAGGGGCGCAGCGGATGCCGTCGTACGCCGGCGCACTGGACCTGACCGGCGCGGCGCCGGTGCGCACGCTGCGGCTGCCGGCACCCCGCCGGCCGCTGAGCACCACCGGCCGGGGCGTGCTGCTGCTCTACGAGGCGCGGCACGCGATGGGCCGGCACTTCGCCAGCGCGCCGGAACGCGACAGCGCCTACTGGGAATCCGAGGCGGCGTTGAACGTCTTCGAGTTCACCCTGTTGGAGCGGGTCGCCGGCCGGCACTACCAGGAGGCGGTGGCCGCCTACCTGCAGGCCCTGCGCCGGGAGGGCGACCTGCTCGCCCGCCCGCACAAGGTGCTCGACCGGCGCCGGCGCAAGGCGTTGTCGCTGGCGTTCGGTGGGCTGGACGGCGAGGAGCTGCACCTGTGGGCGTCGGTCGCCTACCGCAACGCCATCCTGGTGCTGCTCGGCGACCTGAAGGCGTTCGCCGCCCACCTACGCCGCCAGGCCGCCTGACGCGAAGGAAGGGCACCTTCTTAACGCCTGGTGTGCAGGAAGGGCCCCTTCCCAACGGTTCAGAGCACCTGGGCGAGGAACCGGCGCAGCCGGGGATGCTCGGCCCGCTCGAAGATCGCCTCCGGCGGGCCCGCCTCCAGCACCACGCCCCGGTCCATGAAGGCCACGGTGTCGGCGACCTGCCGGGCGAAGCCCATCTCGTGGGTGACCACCACCATCGTCATGCCGCCGGCGGACAGGTCGGCCATCACTCCGAGCACCCCCTTGACCAGCTCCGGGTCGAGCGCCGAGGTGGCCTCGTCGAAGAGCATCACCTCCGGTCGCAGGGCCAGCGCCCGGGCGATCGCCACCCGCTGCTGCTGACCGCCGGAGAGCTGCGCCGGCCGGGCGTCGGCCTTGCCGGCCAGCCCCACCAGCTCCAGCTGGGCCCGCGCGACGGCCTCCGCCTCGTCCTCCCCGAGCCTGCGCAGGCGCCGCAGCGCCAGGGTGACGTTGCGCAGCACGCTCATGTGCGGGAAGAGGTTGAACTGCTGGAAGACCATGCCCACCCGCTGCCGCAGCGCGTCCGGGTCGTCGCGCAGCACGCTGCGTCCATCCAGCAGCACATCGCCGCGGTCCGGTTCGATCAGCCGGTTGATGGTACGCAGCAGAGTGGACTTGCCCGACCCGGACGGCCCGATCACGCAGGCCGTCGCGCCGCGCGGCACGGCCAGGTCGACGCCGCGCAGCACCCGGTTCGGTCCGAAGGCGAGGTGCACGTCGCGTACGTCGAGGCTGACCGAGGTGGTCGTGCTGGCGGTCATCGCCGGTCCCCTTCCGTCGCGCCGGACAGCGCCGACTCGGTGTCGTCCTCGTCCTCGTCGGCCGGCGCGGTGGCCGGCCGGCCGTGGCGCAGCCGCCGGTCGATCCAGTTGACCGCGTGCGTCAGCGGAACGGTCAGTGCCAGGTAACAGAGCCCGGCCAGCAGCAGCGCCGACTCGTTGCCGGTGGTGGCCGCGTAGTCCTGCCCGATCCGGAACAGCTCCCGCTGGCTGGCCACCAGTCCGAGGAAGTAGACCAGGCTGGAGTCCTTGATCAGCGCGATGAGCTGATTCACCCAGGCCGGCAGCACCCGTCGGATGCCCTGCGGAATGATCACCAGCCGCATCGCGTCGCCCCAGGAGAAGCCGAGAGCCCGGGCGCCCTCCAGCTGCGCGGCCTCCACCGACTGGATGCCGGAGCGGAAGATCTCCCCGATGTACGCCGCCGCGATCAACGACAGCGCCAGAATGCCCAGCGGGTAGGGGTCGGGTCCCCAGACCTGCATGCCCAGCGGCGCGAGCCCGACGCCGATCAGCAGGATCGTCGCCGCGGCCGGCAGCCCCCGGAACACATCGGTGTAGACCCGCGCCGGCCAGCGCAGCCAGCGGCTGCGGGAGATGCCGGCGACGGCCAGCAGCAGGCCCAGCACCGAGCCGAGCAGGGCGGCCGAGACCGCCAGGATCAGCGTGTTGGGCAACCCGACGGTCAGCATCTCGGGTAGCGCCTCGCGCATCGCGTCCCAGTCGAAGAAGGTCTCCCACAGGGTGCTCAACGGATCCATCGGTCGCCTCTCCTACCGCCCCGCTCGCTCGTCACCGGGTGTCTCAGGACGCGGCCGACGCCGACGCCGACGGTGCGGCCGGCACGGTCACCGTTCCGCCGCCCGGTCGGAAGTCCGCCGGCACCGGCCGGCCCGGGTAGTACTGCGCCTGCAACCGGCTCCAGGTGCCGTCCGCGATCACCTCGTCGAGGCCCTTGTTCAGCGCCTCCCGCAGCTTGTCGCTGCCCTTGGCGACGGCGTACGCGGTCGGTGCCGGGCTGAGCTGCTTGGCCGCCACGGTGATCTTGCCGTTGCTGTCGGCGGCCGACTTCTCGCCGATCTCGGCCGGGGCGATCCACGCGTCGGCGGTGCCCGCCTTGAGCTGGTTGATCGCGCCGTTGTAGTCCGGCACCCGGACCGGGTTGAGCCGCTCGCCGGTGGCGTAGTCGTCCTGGACGGTGCCCTGCACCACCACGACCCGCTTGCCGGCGAGCTGGTCGAAGCCGGTGATCGGGGAGCCGGCCGGCACGTCCAGGCCGAAGTAACCGAAGTCGTAGCCGTTGCCGAAGTCGACCGTCTTCTTCCGTGCCTCGGTGATGGTGATCGAGGAGCTGCCGACGTCGAACTTGCGGTTGTTGACCTGGGAGAGCAGCGCGGAGAAGTCGGTGCCGACGAACTCGACCTTCAGGCCGAGCTTGCCGGCCACCGCGGTCAGCAGGTCGTTGTCGAAGCCGGTGAACTTGCCGTCCTTGAGGTACACGTTCGGCGGGGCGTCGGTCAGCGTGCCGGCGCGCAGGACGCCCGGCTGCGCCAGGCCGTACGGATTGCCGGCGGCGTCGGAGGAGGTGTCGTCGCCGCAGGCGGTGAGAGCGGTGGCGGCCAGGATCGTGGCCGCGCCGAGGGCCGCGGCGCGGGTCAGGGCAGGAAGGAATCGCACAGGTGTCTCCGAAGGTTGCGCAGCGGCGGGCACAGACGTGCGCCGCCGACGGTGCGCCCGGTGGGCGTACCGCTGGGATGGGTTCGGGAAGAGGGGTGCGCTAGTACGCGGCGCGGCCGCGACAGGCGGCGCTGCACACCCGCATCATGTCCACGTGCCGTCGCCGGGTCAGTGCCGGCGGAGCCCAGCCGGCACGGGAATCCGCGACGTCGGCTGATGGGGTGGTGCTGCTGAGGATGCGCATGGTTCTCCCGGGTCTGTGCTGACCTGGGTGCCAGGCCACGCTTGCACCGACGTCGTGCCGGTGCCTGGTCTTCACCCGGGGCACCCCACCGCGGAGGAGGGTTGCCGGCCAGCGAGCCGGGGCTTCGCGCTGGCGCTCATGACCTGCGCCGAGGCTAGCAGCCGGGGGAGGCGAGTCGTCCAGTCGTTATGACCACGCTCACCGTCGACGACAGGCGGCCGGCGCGCCTGTCGACCTCCATCGGCGCTTCCCCTGTCTCCGCCGACGGTCACCGTGAGTGTCCGCCAACCGGCCGGGCCGGTACGAGAGTGCGGGGAACCCGCCTTGCCCGGGCCCTCCGGGAGCCGGCGCGTCGGGGGGTTTCGGGCCGTGGGTACGGGGGAAGCAGCGCCTCCCGGCTTCCACGCCCGGACGGCCCGGCGGTTCGGGCAGTCGCCGGATGGTGCGTCCGGGGAGGGAGCGGGTCATGGTCGGCGGCCGTCGGTTCCGCCCGGGCGGTGGCTTCGGCCGCCGGCTCGACGAGCACGAGATCCGCGTCGGCGAGCCGCCGCGGGAGGAGCCGACCGCGCCGCCCACCGGCGGCCTGGTGGACAGCGCCGTCTACATCCAGGGGCACCGGTTCGCGTCGCCGGACGGCCTCGCCGAGACGTACCGCTGCCTGCAGGAGCAGAGCGACGCGATGGCCTGGATCGGGCTGTACCGGCCCGACATCGACCAGATCACCTCGCTCGCGCGGGAGTTCCGGCTGCACGACCTGGCGGTGGAGGACGCCATCAACGCCCACCAGCGGCCCAAGCTGGAACGGTACGGGCACACGCTCTTCGTGGTGCTGCGCGCCGCCCGCTACGACGATCTGCGGGAAGAGGTCGAGTTTTCCGAGCTGCACCTGTTCATCGGGCCCGGCTTCGTGGTCACCGTCCGCCACGGTGAGGCGCCGGACCTGGCCGCGGTGCGGCGGCGGATGGAGGCCGACGCGCAGATGCTCGCCCAGGGTCCGGAGGCGGTCCTGTACGCGATCCTTGACCAGGTGGTCGACGGTTACGCGCCGGTGGTGGCCGGGTTGGAGAACGACATCGACGAGATCGAGACCGAGGTCTTCGGCGGCGACCCGAACGCCAGCCGGCGCATCTACGGGCTCAGCCGCGAGGTCATCCAGTTCCAGCGGGCCGCCCGCCCGCTGCTCACCGTGCTCGACGCGCTGGCGGCCGGCGCCGGCAGTTACGGCCCCGACGAGGAACTGCGCCGCTACCTGCGGGACGTGACCGACCACCTCACCCAGGTGGTGGAGCGGGTGGACGGCTTCCGGCACCTGCTGCAGAACATCCTCACCGTCAACGCCACCCTCGTCTCGCAGCAGCAGAACGAGGAGATGCGCAGCCTCACCGCGGCCAGCTACGCCCAGAACGAGGAGCTGAAGAAGGTCTCCTCCTGGGCGGCGATCCTGTTCGCTCCCACGCTGATCGGCACGGTGTACGGGATGAACTTCGTGCACATGCCGGAGCTGAACTGGCACTACGGCTACCTGTTCGCGCTGCTGCTGATGGCCCTGGTCTGCGGCAGCCTCTACCTGATCTTCAAGCGGCGCGGCTGGCTGTGACCGGACCGTCGAGGGTCATTCGATGCCGCGCAGGATGTGCCGCTCGTCCTCGCTGTCGTCGTCGCCGGCGCCGATCCGGCCGAGCAGCACGGCAGCGGCCCAGATGGTCAGGGGCGTGGCCGCCCCGGTCATGCCGCCGCCGGTCCGGTCGTCCCGGGTCTGGCTCCGCTCCGTACGCGATGGCCTGCGCTGAGCCTGCATGGGCACTGCCTCTCCTCGTCGAAGCCACCCCGCGCGGCGCGGCGTGCGCCCGCGCCTCCGGCCGGGTCACCCGCGTGCGGGCAGATCGCCACCGGTACAGCAGCCATCTCGCACCATCCCACGCCCGGACTCGTCCGTACCCCTTGTTTTCAATTTCCCGACTCTGACCGGCCGGCGGGATGGGTCAGGGCAGCGGGTGGGCGATGCCGCGGGCGTGGTCGGTGAGCGCCGCGCCGACCACGGTCGCGGCCACCGGCAGCACCTCCAGGCAGCGGCGCACCGCGGCGGCCATCAACGCGTTCGGTACGCGCATGGAGAGCGTGCAGTGCGGCACCCAGCGTCCCGGCTGGTAGTGCTCGACCAGGGTGATGCCGGCAGCGGCGAGCCGGTCGTGCACCAGCCGGTGGTGCGCCAGCAGCTCCGGGGTGACCGTCGGGCCGAGCCACAGCACCCGGCCGACGAACTGACCGGCGTGCTGGAAGTCGAGCCGCAGCGGTGCGGCCACGACCGTGCCCCGCAGCGCCGCGGCGACCTGCTCGGGGTCGAAGCGGGGCGCCACCGCGAGCGAGACGTGCGGGCGGTGGCGCTGCTCCAGCAGCGAACGCATGCTCTGCACACCCTCGGCCTCCAGCGCGTCCCAGAGCACCCGGATCCGGCGGGTGGCGTCCGGATCCAGATACAGCTCCAGCGCGGCGACCACGTGATCACCGTAACGGCAGAGGTTTGCCTGGCGGTCCCGGCGGTACCTGATCGGAAACAGACCAGGAGGCGTGACCCGTGGGCGTGAGTGACCTGCTGACCGAGGCGTACGACCGCCTGCCCGACCTCGTCCGCGCGGCGGTCGACGGTCTCACCCCGGAGCAGCTGCGCTGGGCGCCCGCTCCGGGCGCCAACACGATCGGTTGGCTGGTCTGGCACCTGACCCGCGTGCAGGACGACCACGTCGCCGACCTGATGGACACCGACCAGATCTGGGTGAGTGGCGACTGGGCGGGGCGGTTCGGGCTCACCGCCGACCCGGACGACACCGGCTACGGCCACTCGCCCGCGCAGGTCGCGGCGGTGCGGCCGGAGAGCGCGCAGGCGCTGATCGACTACTACGAGGCGGTCTCGGGGCGGACCCGCGAGTTCCTGGCCGGTCTGCGGCCCGCGGACCTGGACCGCGTGGTCGACGAGGCGTGGGATCCGCCGGTCACCCTTGGCGTCCGGCTGGTCAGCGTCGCCGAGGACGACCTGCAACACGTCGGCCAGGCCAGCTACGTCCGTGGCCTGACCGGGGTCGACTGACCGGCGGCTTCCGCCGGGCTCACGCCACGGCTGCGTCGTCACCCGGTTCGGGTGAGCCGGCCTCACCCCGGCGCGGGTGATCCTGCGGGGAAGCGGGGGAGGGGGACGTGATGGGAGCGACGATCGCGGAACACCTGCGACAGCTGGGCGCCGGCCGGCGTACCGACCTGCCGGACACGACCGCCGGGACCATGCGGCTGGACGCGCGCGAGGACGGCCACACCGAGCACTGGTACCTGACCGTCGCCGACCAGCACGTGCGGGTGACCCGGTCGGGCGACGACGCGGAGCTGGTCATCCGCGCCACCCCGGCGGTCTTCGACCGGTTGGCGAGCGGGGAAAGCCACGTGGCGACGGCGCTGCTGCGCAACGAGCTGACCGTGCAGGGCAACCTGCGCCTGCTGATGCTGCTGCGGCGCATCTTTCCCGGGCCGGCCGGTGCCCGGCATCCGCGCGAGCTGGGTCGGGCCGCGATGGCCGGGCGGGAGGGGCGACGGTGAGCCGGGAATGGGTGAACGTGATCGCCGGCAACGCCTTCGCGATCAGCGACGGCGAGGGCGACGTCACAGATGCTGCGGACGCCCCGGTGGGGCTCTTCTCTTTCGACACCCGCTTCCTGTCCCGCTGGGTGCTCAGTGTCGACGGGGAGGAACTGAACGTCCTCTCCCGCGACGACATGGCGTACTTCGAGACCCGGTTCTTCCTGGTCCCGGGCGCGGCGAGCCACTACGTCGACGCCGACGTGTCGGTGATCCGGCACCGCTCGATCAACGACAGCTTCAACGAGCGCATCACGTTGCTCAACCACTCGGCGAAGCCGGCCGATTTCACGGTGCGGATGGACATGGGCAACGACTTCGCCGACCTGGCCGACCTGACCGACACCGCTGCGCGCGGGCAGCTGCGGCGGCGGGACGTCGAGGTCGCTGCCGACTCCGCGCGCCACCAACTCGTGCTGCGGTACGCGCGGGAGCGGTTCGTCCGCGAGACGACCGTCAACAGCACGGCTCCGGCCGACGTGGACGAGCGCGGGATGACCTTCCGGATCCGGATCGAGCCCGAGGGCCAGTGGGAGACCGACCTGCACGTCACCATGACCATCCGGGGGGAGGGCGGCCGGGACCTGCGCAACGACCTGGAGTCGCACCGGGACCACATACACGGAGGGATGCGCGAGGAATTGACCGCCTGGCTGGACCGGGCGCCGCAGCTGATGGCCGAGAGGGACGGCCTGGAAGAGACCTACCGGGGCAGCCTGACCGACCTGGCGGCGCTGCGGTACACGCCGCTGTCGTACCCGGCTCGGGTGCCGGTGGGCGGCCTGCCGTGGGCGATGGCGTTCTGCGGGCGGGACAGCATCATGACCTGCCTGCAGACCATGGCGTTCACCCCCGAGCTGACCCCCGCGACGCTGCGGATGCTGGCGCTGCTGCAGGGCGGCCAACTCGACGACCTGCACGACGAGGAGCCGGGCAAGATCCTCGCGCAGCTCCGCTACGGCGAGTCGGCGGCGTTCGGCGAACGGCCGGACGGGCTGTACTACGGCGCGGCGGACACCACCCCGCTGTTCGTCGTCCTGCTCGACGAGTACGAGCGCTGGTCCGGCGACGCGGACCTGGTCCGCGAGCTGCGGCACCCGGCCCGGATGGCACTGAACTGGATCGACGAGTACGGCGACCTGACCGGTGACGGGTACCTGCGCTACCAGCGCCGCAACGAGCGGCACGGCGTGATCAACCAGGGCTGGAAGAACTCCGCGGACGCGATCACCGACGAATCCGGGCGGCAGCCGCCCTTTCCCCGGGCCACCTGCGAGTTGCAGGGCTACGCGTACGACGCGAAACGGCGCGGCGCGCGGCTGGCCCGGGAGTTCTGGGGTGACCCCGGGTACGCCGACCGGCTGGAGCGGGAGGCGGCGGAGTTGAAGGACCGGTTCAACCGGGACTTCTGGTTGCCGGAACGGGACTACTACGCGTTGGCGCTGGGGCCGTACGGCGAGCCGGTCGACGCGCTGTCGTCCAACATCGGGCATCTGCTGTGGAGCGGGATCGTCCCGCACGACCGCGCCGAGGCGGTCGCCGAGCACCTGGTCGGGCCGCGACTGTTCAGCGGCTGGGGCGTCCGCACCTTCGCGGCCGGGCAGCGTCCGTACAACCCGGTGGGCTCACACCTGGGGGCGGTGTGGCCGTCGGACAACGCCCTGATCGCGGCCGGGCTGCGGCACTACCGCTTCGATGCGCAGGCGGGCCGGATCGCGGCTGGCATCTTCGACATGGCGCAGACGCTCGGCGGGGCGGTGCCGGAGCTGATCGCCGGTTACGAGCGCAGCCTGACGAAGTACCCCGTCCAGCTGCCCGCGGCGGGGCGCCCGCAGTCGTGGTCCTCGGGTTCGCTGCTGATGCTGCTGGGCGCTCTGCTGGGGCTGCGGCCCGTCGGTGACAACCTCCTGGTCAACCCGGCCCTGCCAGTGGGCTTCGGCAGAGTCGAGCTGCTGAACATCCCGGGCCGTTGGGGTCTTGCAGACGCGTACGCCGGAGACCGTTCCGCCACCGCCGCCGGCCGTCGCCGGCTTCGCTGATCGAGGGCTGCGTCACGGCACGCCGTCGGCGGTGACGCCGACGTCTCGATCGCTGTGCCGTGTGGGGGTGGGTGGGGGGGGGGGGGGGGGGGGGGGGGGGGGGGTGCGGCGGGAGAGGGTGCGATCGATGCCGACGAAGAGCAGGCCGAGCAGCCAGAACGCGACGGCGAAGAAGACCGTGCTGATGGCCACCCCGGCGTAGCCCAGCTCGCCCGCGTCCAGGAACGGGTACGGGTAGCCGTGCACGACCAGACCCCGCAGCAGGGCGAAGCCGAGGTAGCCCAGCGGAAACGCCAGCCACCAGGCCGCGTACCGCAGGCGCAGCTGGCCGCGCTGGTCGAACAGCACCCAGTCGGCGACCGCCAGCAGCGGCACCACCGTGTGCAGCAACTGGTTGCCGAGTGCCTCGCCGACGGCCCGGTCCGGCTGGGCCATCGCGAACGGGCTGGCCGGGTTGGCCAGCACGAGGTGGTAGACCAGGCCGGTGATGGTGATGTAGAGGGTGACCGCGCCGCGTAGCGCCGACGGTGGATCGGGCCGGTCCCGCCACGCGCTGAGGCCTGCGTACCCCGCGAGAGCGCCGACCGCGACGTTGCTCTGGATGGTGAAGTAGGGCAGCAGCCCGGTGACGGTGGCCGGGCCGAGCGCGGTGAGTGCGATCCCGGCCAGCACGCTGAGCACCACCACCAGGCGCAGGACCGCCGCCGCGCGTCGCCGCCGCAGACTCATCGGGGCAAGTTATCAGTCCACGGGCGACCCGGCGCTTCGCTGGACGTGCCGCACGGCCCCGCCGCGCGAGGACCGGCGGGGAGTCGCCAGTGTGCGCCCCGGCTGGTCAGGTCGGTGGGCCGCCCTGCGGGGAGTGCCGGCCGTCGCCCGGTCCGGTGCGGTCCGGTCCGGCAGCGGTGGGCCGGTTGTCTGAGGGGCCGGGCGGCTGTGGGCGCCGACTCGGCGCGGTCTCTGGTCGCCCACCGTTGGCCCCGCCCGGCGCCGGCCCGGCGGCCAGGACCCGCGTGCAGTAATCGGCCACCCGCTGCCGGTCACCGGCGGCGGCGATCAGCCCGGAGTAGGCCGGGTTGTCGAGGGCTGCGCCGCGGTCGCCCCCGGCGACTGCCTGGTACGCCCGGCACGGGCCCGCCATCTCAGCGGCGACCGGGGCGGGCGGCGCCGGCCCGCTCGTGGCGGGTGCGCCCGACACGACCTGCCCACCCATGACCGGGGCGGTCACGGTGGGTGGATCGACGGGCGGCGGCAGCGTGGTCGTGGGCGGGTGCGGCGGACGGGGCCCAGGGCCGGTGGCGGCGGCCAGCGCCACCCCGCCGCTGGCGACGAGGGCCAGGGCCGCCACCGCGGCCCTGCCACCGAACCCGGCGAGGCTGCGGGACCGGCGGGCGGGCCCTCGGGCAACGGCAGGTGCGGCCAGGGCGAAGCCCTCCCCGGCGCGCCGGGCGGGCTTCGAATGGAGGCGACCGTGGCGCTCGCGGCGGAAGGCCAGCACGGCGACGTCTTCGCCGGCCAGCTCCGCGGGGCGCGGCGCGGCGCGGGCCGCGGTCAGCAGCAGCACGACCGGTCGTGGCCCGGCCGATGGCTCGACGGTCCCGCCGAGCAGCCGCTCGGCGGTTTCCTGGTCCATCCGGTCTGCGTTCATCTCGTGTCCCTCAGCGCCGCTCACCTGCGCGCTGTCACATCCGGCCGCAGGGGACCGGCGTGACGCGCGAGGTGGACGGTGGGGACCGCCGAGCCGGGCCCGCTCAGCCCATGGTCTTGGCGCCGTCGATCTCCTCGCGCAGGATGTCGGCGTGCCCGGCGTGCTGAGACGTCTCGGCGATCAGGTGCAGCAGCACCCGGCGGACCGTCCAGCTCGCCCCCGGTTCGAACCAGGGCGCCTGTGGCAGCGGGTGCGCCGCGTCCAGGTCGAGGGTGGCGATCAGCTCGTCGGTCTGGTCGGCGACCTGCCGGAACCGCTCGACCAACCCGGCCAGGGTCTCGCCCCGCGACATCCGGAACTGGCCGGCCCAGTCGACCGCCTCGCGCTGCATCGCCTCCGCGCCGCCGACGGCGAAGCGCATCCACCGCTCCTCGCAGCCGGCCACGTGCTTGATGAGACCGCCGAGGCAGAGCTCGCTGGCGGTGCTGCGGCTGGCCGCCTGCTCGTCGGTCAGCCCGCCGACGGTGTGCAGGAGGAAACCCCGGTGTCGGCGCAGCGTCTGCAGCAGGTCGGCCCGCTCCCCGGTGAGCTGCTCGGTGCTGGTCATGGTGCCGCCTCTCCGTCGATGTCGCTCGACGCCAGCGTAGGAGGGGGCACCGACAATTCCGGACCGACACGACGACCGCGCGGACCGCCACCGGTTGCCGATCCGGGCGCGGGGCGGTCCACTGAACAACATGGGTGTGATTAAGGTGGGCACGTCATCCTGGGCCGACCAGTCGCTGCTGCGCTCCGGGTGGTACCCGCGCTCGGCCAACACCCCAGCCGGCCGACTGGCCTACTACGCCGGCCGGTTTCCGCTGGTCGAGGTGGACACCTCCTACTACGCGATCCCCGCGCCGGAGATCACGCAGGGCTGGGTCGACGCCACACCGGCCGACTTCACCTTCGACGTCAAGGCGTTCAGCCTCTTCACCGGTCACCCGACGCCCGTCGCCGCGCTGCCCCGCGACCTGCGCCCGGCCGCCGGCCCGAGCCGGATCCGTCGCCGCGACCTACCGGAGCGCGCGTACGACGAGCTGTGGTCCCGGTTCCGGGCGGCACTGGACCCGATCGCGGTGGACGGCAAGCTGGGCGTGGTGCTGCTGCAGTTTCCGCCATGGCTGGTACGCAGCGCCGCCGCCGAACGCCGGATCGCCGAGCTGGCGCAGCGATGCCGTCCGTGGCGGGTCGCCGTGGAGCTGCGGCACGGGTCCTGGTTCGACGAAGAGGCCACACCCGTCACGATGGACCTCCTGCGCGCGCACGACCTCTCGCTGGTCTGCGTCGACATGCCGCAGGGCCACCCGTCGTCGGTGCCGCCGATCCTGACCACCACGGCGGAGCCGGCGATCGTCCGGTTCCACGGCCACAGCGACGCCTGGCGCGACGGCGACAAGCAGGACAAGTTCCGCTACGCGTACGCCGATGAGGAGCTGCGGCACTGGGCCGGGCTGCTGGCCGAGCTGGCCGCCTCGGCCGACGAGCTGCACGTGCTGTTCAACAACTGCTGCGCCGGTCAGGCCCAGCGCGACGCCACCCGGCTGGCGCAGTTGCTCACCGAGAACATTCTCGGAGTCGAGCCCGAGCGGCAGACCGTACCGGCCCGTGCCACGTCGACCGGCTGACGCTCGCACGTCCGGCACCCAGATGCCGATCGGGCAGACGCTCGGTGTGCGGCGTCGGCGCCGCTAGGAGCGCCGCCCTCGGGTCCGCAGCGCGTCCTCGGCCCGCTCGTCGATGTCCGCATCGTCCGGGAAGGACCGACGGCTGGGCGCCGGGTCCGGGGGCGCGCCCGGTCCGGCCGAAGTGGTACGGGTGGGCTCCACCGAGCCGAAGCCGTGCCGACCGGCCGGGCCGGACCGGCCCGCTTGAGCGCCGGCGCGGCGCTCGCCGCGCCGCCCCTCGGGCACCGCCGTCTCCTCGCTGCCCTCGTCCATCGGAGAGTCCTCGTCCACGCCCCAGGGCGGCTCGGAATCGAAGCCGTCTCTGGTCTTCCACGGTTCGACCGCCTCCGGCTGCAGCGGGTCGCCGCTGCCTCTGGGTCCGTCGTGCGCCGTCATGGCCACCCCGCTCGTCAGGTCCGCCGCTACCGACGGACGATTGCCCTCCCCGGGCCGGTCTGGCTCGCCCGGTCGCACGCCCTGCCCCGTCGCAACGGCGGCGCAGAGCCGGTCGGCGCCCCGCCGTCGAGGTGCCCGGCGGGACGCCGGCCAGCCCGGCGCTCAGCGCCCGGCCATCGCCATCTGCCGCTTGCCGGCGCCCATGCCCGCCATCTTGGCCATCCCCTTCGGGGCGCTCTTGAGCATGCCGGCCCGGCCGAGCATCCCCCGGAACACCTCGCCGGGTTTCTGCTGCTCACCCATGTACGCGGTGACCACCACCAGGGTCCCGGTCAGTGCCGGGATGGCCCACTGGAGCAGCTTCATCTGCCGCTGGGAAGCGGCCACGCTGGCCGGAGTCTGGTGGTTCGGCTCGGTGGCGCCGTTCACCGGTGGGGCGCCCGCCTTCTCCAACCGCATGCCGATCAACCGGCTGTAGCCGGTCACCGCGAGCGCGCCGATCGTCAGCGCCGTCTTGATTGTGCTGGCCCGGGCGACACCTGACTGAGCGGCCACCCGTGGGCTCTCCGTCACCAGCTCACCGACCGCCCCGGCCAGGTGGGCGCCGATCGCGGCCGCGTTGACCGGGGTCCACTTGGACCATCCGGCCGAGGCGGCCGGGAGCCGCTGGGTGGAGTCGCTGATCTTCGCCGCCGCGCCGTTGACGCCGAGCGCTCCCATGAGGGAGCCGCCGAACCAGGCCGCCAGACCCAGATCGTGCATCGAGCGCAGTGCGGTATGCCGTTCGGACATCTGATCCCCTTCCGCCGTGTCGGGCGCTGCGGCTTACCCGCCGCCCGGGCGGCTAACCCCGTCCCTGGCTGGCCGATCCGCGCCGCATCCGGTACTTCGGAGACATCCCGGCCCTGGGTTGTCGCAACGTCGCCGGCAGGAGTCGTCCGGTCCGTGGTGGGTAGATCTCGACGGACGCTGACCGAGAGGGGAACGGGATGTCGCAGCCGGAGGAGAGCCGGGAGAAGACCGCCACCACCGACGCGGTGCTCATGCACCCGGACAACGACCCGAAGAAGAACACCGCGCAGGTCCCGCCGCGCAAGGACCACGGTGAGGTCCGGGTGGAGCGCGACGGCGACCTGGTGCCGCTGGATCAGGACGAGTGAGCGGGCCGGCCGGGCCACGCGGCAACCGGCCGGCATCTATCAGCGGCGCGGCAGGTCGCCGGCGAAGCGGGCGACCCGCTGTGCGAGCGGGGCGCCCGCGCGGACCCAGGTGAAGTGGTCCAGCGCCGCGCCGGCCTGCGCCACCGTGTACCGCTCCCGGGTCAGCGGCGCCACGGCGAGCTTCGCGCAGAGGTGGTCCATCGACTCGTGCGGCGTGTACTGGTCGTCGTCCACACTGACCGCCAGCACCGGGGTTCGTACCGCGCGCACCGCCGCCTCGGTGTCCGTGCCGTCCAGCTGGGGGAAACGGCCGGTCCGCGCGGTGTGCGCCCAGTCTCTGATCACCCCGCGCGCCTGCCGGCCGCCGAAACCCCAGCCCGGCCAGACTCCGAGCAGTGCCGCGGTCGCGGCGATCCCCTGGGTGTACGGCAGCACGCCGAGGCCGCGCCGGCCCGGATAGCTTCGCCAGTAGGGGACGCCGACCGCGACCAGCGCCAGCCCGTCGACCGCGTCACCGCCGTGCAGGGCGAGGTGCAGCAGCGCGGCCTGCCCGCCGAGCGAGTGCCCCAGCAGCAGCCGGGTACGCCCGTCCAGCCGTGGCTTGAGCGCGGCCAGCACGGTGCCGACGTCGCCGGCCAGCTCGCTGTAGCCGTGCCGGTCGGCGCGGCTCGGCGCGGGCGTGCTCGTCCCGGTGCCGCGGAGGTCGGCGACGACGACCGCCAGCCCGGCGGCGCGCAGCGCGGCCGCGAACGGCCGGTAGTAGCGGGCCCGGACCCCCATCGCCGGCCAGATCACCACCATCGGCGCGCCCGCCGGTCCGGCCGGCTCCGGATACACCTGCACGCCGAGCCGAGCGCCGTCGACGTCGACGAACTCCTGCGCGTACTCCGTGTCCCCGTTCACCGGCCCAGCTTACGGGCCGACGTTACCGGCGGGTAGCCGACGCTGCCCGTGCCGGTCTGTCCGGACGCGACGGAGGCCCCGCCGCATGGCGGGGCCTCCGATGACGCTTCCGGTCAGGAGACGGAGATCGTGCCGTTGCCGGCCCGGACGCAGGCCACGGCCCGGGCGCTGGTGGTGGCGGCGCCGCTGAGGCACTGGCCGAGCACCTGGTGCCCGGTGGCGTTCGGGTGCCACGACTCCTGACAGGTCTGGAAGTAGCTGACGCAGGTGTTGGCGATGCGCTGGATGGCGATCTTGTCCTTGCCGGAGAGGCTGGTGACGAAGGTGCCGTTCGGGCTGTCCTGGAGCCGGATCGGGGTGGCCAGCGCGCCGGTCGGGCTGGTCGACGACTCGCACAGCCGCGCGCCGTCGAAGGCCCGCTGCACGTTGAGGTAGACCAGGTCGGCGGCGGGCAACTCGGCGGCCAGAGTGTCCCGGGTGGACTTCACCAGGGTGCCGAGACCCTGCGAGAAGCGGTGTCCGGGCATCAGGCTGGCCCGGTGGATCGGGCAACCGGCCGCGTACCGCTCGGCGCCCAGGTCACGGAACTTGTCCCGGGTGTCGTCCCGGCCGTCCTCGGTGTGGAACGTCGCGTTGAGGTCCATCGGCAACGGGTTGGTGTAGTCCTGGAACACGATGCGGTGCTGCCCGTCCGCGTCCACCTGGTCGAGGGTGGTCAGCAGCTGTCGTACCGCGGCGGTGGTCTCCGCGGTCGCGGCGTTGAGCTGCGCGGCGGTGGCCAGGTCGGCGTCGCTGCACGGCTTCTGCTCCACCGGGCCGCCCAGGTACGCCCAGAACTCCCACCAGCCCGTCCAGGCGTCGGCGATGAACCGGTTGGCGCACTTCTCCGCCACGCTGCCGAAGGTGAACGAGCTGTTGTTGGAACCAAGGCCGACCAGCACCAGGTCGATGTCCTGGGTCTGCGCGACGGCGCGCAGCTGGTCGAGCTGCGCGGCCACCGTGCGGCCGTTGGCCCGCGCGCCGGACGCGGTGGCGATGTCGTGTGGCTGGCCGCCCGAGCAGGCCAGGTTGAACCGGTTCTGGATGCCGGGCAGGTTGGCCTGGTTCAACGAGGCGTTCGCCGAACGGTGGCAGAAGAACGCGTTGCTGTTCGGCGCCGTCCAGCCGGGGAAGCCCTGGGCGACACCGTTGACGTCGACGACCGGGGTGTACGCCCCGGCGCCTTCGCCGCTGATGAAGCTGTCGCCGAGCGCCACCGCGGCGGTGGGCAGCGCGGCGGACGCGGGGGTGGGCAGCGCGACAGCGGTCGACAGCCCCGCCGTGACGATCGTGAGTGCCGCGGCGAGCGCGGTACGCCGGAACCTGGCCATGGGGCTCCCATCCATCGAAAGATGAAAGATTCTCTGAGAGCGCGATCAGATCACCCGCGTGCAACGGGCGTCAATGCCTCGCAACAGATTCGTTCGATGAATGACACGCCGACGCGGCTGTGCCGTCCGGCCTCCGCCCGCCGGCGGCCGCGTCAACAGCGGCTGGCCGCGGCGCCCACCGACGGCACCCCGCCCGGTCCGCACCCCGGAGGGCCGGTGGCGCCGGGCCGACCTACCTCTCGGCCTGCCGGCGCCGCCCCAGCAGCGCCGCACCGGCGGCGTTCAGACCGACACCCCAGATCAGGAGTACGCAGAGCCACTGAGCCCACCGCAGGACGGTCATGTCCCCGGAGAGCAGGTTGCGCACGCTGCCGTACGGGGTGAGCCAGGCCTGGGCGGGCCGGAGGGCGTCCACGGCGCCCAGTAGCGCGTACACGCCCAGCGGCAACACGATGGTGCCGAGGAACGCGACGACGGGCGGCCGCACCAGCAGGCCCAGCCCGGTGCCCACCAGCCCGGCGACGATCTGCACCAGCACGCTGCCGACCGCGATGGTCCCGGCGTGCCGCCACGGGTCGTCGGCGATGCCCGCCGGGGTGAGGGCGAGCGTCGCGGCGCAGATCAGCACCCCGACGACGCCGATGACGACGGCCGGCAGCCCCACCGCGAGCACCGTGGGGATGACCCGGACGGCGTCGGGCGCCCGTCGCAGGTCGCGCACCAGCAGGATGCCGAAGAGCGGCGTCGCGACCGACATCAGGCTCTGGACCGTGTCCGAGAGACCGGCGAACGTGCGGTCGGCGGGGTCCATCGCGGCGGTCAGGGCGATGGCGGCGAGCAGCCCCGCCAGCAGGGTGCCCGCGAGGAGCCACCGTCGGGCCCGCGTGCCGATGGCGCTCCGGGAAATGCCGCGAGCCGTCGTCTCATCCACCACGCTGGCCTCCTGACGGTTGGTCCTACCCCGGGTCTGTTGGCGCGTTCACCGGACCGGCCCGCGGTGGAACTCGGCGCGCCAGCGGCGTACCCCGCTCTGGTCCTGGATCTCTTCCACCCGCAGCGGCGCGAGCCCGGCGCCGCCGAACGCGTCGATCTCGGCGCGGGTCAACGGCCACGGCGGCGCGGCCGGCGTGGGCTCGTCGTCGGCGCGGCCGGCGGCGATCACCAGCAGCGTGCCGCCCGGCGCGACCAGCTCACCCACCGCGTCGATCGCGGCGGCCCGGATCTCGGTGGGCAACGCCTGCACGGTCATGCTCTCCACCACCAGGTCGAACGACCGTCGCCAGGCCGCTGGCGGGGCCAGCAGGTCGGCGGCGCGGTAGTTGACCGCCGAGACGGGGTGCCGGTCGTGGGCGGCGGCCACCGCGGTGGGCGAGATGTCGAAGGCCACCGTGGCGAAGCCCAGCCCGGCGACGTGCTCGGCGTCCCGCCCGTACCCGCAGCCGACCACGACCGCCCGCCGGCCGGCCCCCATCGGGCGCCGCTCGGCGGTCCACTCGGCGAGCAGGCCGTGCGGGGCGTCCCGGTCCCACGGGACGACCGCCTCGCCGCGCCCCGCCTCGGTGTAGAGCCGTTCGAACCAGCCCGTCGGGTCGCCGGTGGCCAGCGACTCGGCGGCCAACCGCCCGGTCGCCTCGTCCTCGTTCATGACGCTCCCGCCCCGCGCCGGTGCGTGCCGGCCGCGATCGTCGGTCAGCGTAGTGGCTGAACAGCCCGTCGGTGGCCCCGTGATCACCGCCGGCCGCCCGGACTGAGGCTGGCGGCGGGCTGTTCGTTCGCTCACGTCCGGGTGCCGAGGCACGGCGGGTCGCGTAGGTCCTCCGGGGGTTGTCTCAGCCTCGGGCTAGGCTCGCTGCGGCGCGCCACGCCGGCTGATGTCGCCGGTGACCGGCAGCACACCGCCGAGACCGGGGAGTACGACCAGTTGACCGCAGAGCCTGACACCCTGTACGGGGCCGATGACCTCACCCACCTTGAGGGGCTGGACGCTGTCCGCAAGCGGCCCGGCATGTACATCGGTTCCACCGACAGCCGTGGCGTGGGTCACCTCGTCAACGAGATCCTCGACAACTCCACCGACGAGGGTGTCGCCGGCCACGCCACCCACGTCGAGGTGACGCTGCACCCCGACGGCTCGGTGCAGGTCGACGACGACGGCCGCGGCATCCCCACCGACGTGCACGCCAAGTCCGGCATCTCCGGCGTCGAGCTGGTGCTCACCCGGCTGCACGCGGGCGGCAAGTTCGGCGGCTCCGGCTACAAGACCTCCGGTGGCCTGCACGGCGTCGGCGCGTCCGCGGTCAATGCGCTGTCCCGCCGGTTCGACGTGACGGTCCGCCGGGCCGGCAAGATCCACTCGATGTCCTTCCGGCACGGCGTTCCGGGGATCTTCGACGGCGACGGGCCGGACGCGCCGTTCACCGCCGGCCCCGGGCTCCAGGTGGTCGGCGCGATGAAGCGCAGGCAGTCCACCGGCACCTCGATCCGCTGGTGGCACGACGCCCGCTACTTCGAGACCGGCGCGGCACTCGACGTCGACACGGTCCGGATGAAGCTGCGCAACACCGCCTTCCTGGTCCCCGGCGTTCTCTACCTTCTGCGCGACCTGACCGGCGAGGCGCCCGCCGAGGAGAAGTTCCACTACCCCAACGGGCTCAGCGACATGGTGGAGTTCCTCGCCCCGGCCGGCGACCGGCCGGTGTCCGGCACCCTGCTCGTCACCGGCGAGGGGACGTACCGGGAGAACGCCGCCGACGCCAACGGCGTCATGCAGTCCAACGTGCAGCGCCGCGCCGAGGTCGAGGTGGCGTTCCGCTGGGGCACCGGCTACGAGCGCACCGTCGAGTGCTTCACCAACACCATCCGCAACGCGCACGGCGGCACGCACCGCAAGGGCTTCGAGCGGGCCCTCGTCCGCACCCTCGCCGACGCGATCCGCAACACCCGCGGCCTGCTCAAGGCCAAGGAGGAGCCGCCCACCCTGGACGACGTCCTGGAGGGGATGACCGCGGTCGTGCACGTGCGCATCCCCGAGCCGCAGTTCACCTCGCAGACCAAGGACGAGCTCTCCACCACCGGCATCACCAAGGTGATCCACACCCTGGTCGAGGCACACCTCAAGGCGTGGCTGGAGGACAAGCGCACCAAGGCCGAGGCGCGCACCGTGCTGCAGAAGGTCGTCGACGCGGCGCGGGTCCGGCTCACCCAGAAGCAGCAGAAGGACGCCGCCCGGCGCAAGACCGCCCTGGAGGGCGCGTCGATGCCGCCGAAGCTGGTCGACTGCCGCGCCACCGGCATCGACCGCAGCGAGCTGTTCATCGTCGAGGGCGACAGCGCCCTCGGGACGAGCCGCATGGCCCGCTCCTCGGAGTACCAGGCGCTGCTGCCGATCCGGGGCAAGATCCTCAATGTGCAGAAGGCCAACCTCCAGCAGGTGCTGGACAATGCCGAGTGCGCGGCGATCGTCCAGGTGCTCGGTGCCGGCTCGGGGCGCACCTTCGACCTCTCCGCACTGCGTTACGGCCGGGTGCTGATCATGGCCGACGCGGACGTGGACGGCGCCCACATCCGCACGCTGCTGATCACCCTCTTCGCCCGGTACATGCGCCCGCTGATCGAGGCCGGCCGGCTCTACGCCGCGATGCCACCCCTGCACAAGATCACCACCAAGGGGCGCAACCCGCAGACCACCTACACCTACACCCAGGCCGAGATGGAGGCGACGGTCCGCAAGCTGGAGAAGTCCGGCAAGCAGATCGTCACCCCGATCCCGCGCTTCAAGGGTCTCGGTGAGATGGATGCCGACGAGTTGTGGGACACCACGATGAACCCGGCCACCCGCGCCGTCCGCCGGATCACCCTCGACGACGTGGACGCCGCCGAGCGGATCCTCGAACTGCTGATGGGGGAGAAGGTCGAGCCGCGCCGCAACTGGCTGATCGACTCCGCCGACCGCGTCGACCGCGAGGCGATCGACGCATGAGCACGCGTACCGTCCGAGGGGAAAGCTGAGTCATGGCACGCCGCAAGGAAAACAAGGTCGACCTCTCCTCGTTCGACCAGGCCGGCGCGCGGGTCTTCGACAACCCGCTGGTCACCGAGGTCTCCGACTCCTACCTGGAGTACGCGTTCTCGGTCATCCACTCCCGCGCCCTGCCCGACGCCCGCGACGGCCTCAAGCCCGTGCACCGGCGCATCCTCTGGTCGATGTACGAGCAGGGCTATCGCCCGGATCGTGGGCATGTGAAGTCCGCGCGCATCGTAGGTGACTGCTTCGTCGCCGGCACACTCGTCTCGACGCCCGATGGCCTGCGGGCCATTGAGGAGATCGAGGTGGGGAACCTCGTGCTGGACGGTGACGGCGCCTCCGTACCGGTGACTGCCGTCTATCGGAACCCGACCTCTGACCTCGTGCGCGTCACCTGGAGCAACGGGCACACGATGCTCGTCACCCCGGGCCAGCGCTTCCGGGTGGTCGCCGATGACCTTTCGGTGCAGTGGGTCGAGGCTCGGGATCTCTCGGGGCAACTGGCGCTGGCGTACGGGAGTCGCCGCAGTGCGGTGTCGACGTCCCCCGGCGACGTCTACGACTACGTGCGCGGGCTGGTGGTGGCCGAGGGCTTCCCTGTGCAACGGTCTCGTGAGGCGGACGGTCGAGTCCGGATCCACATGTGTGACGTCGAGCCGCTGGATGTCGCCCACGGCTGGGCCATCACCACTGGGCTGAACGTCTCCCGAGGTAAGCGTGAGGCCCGCAATCCCCGTCATCGGGACCAGCACATCCTGACCTTCAGCCGACACGAAGGGCTGCTGGAGGCGGCACAGCCGCTCAGTCGGGACAAGCACGTACCGCGCGACATCATCGGAGACCGGTCCGCGTGGGCGCCGTTCCTCGCCGGCTTCTTCGACGGAGACGGCTACATCCGTAAGCGCTTCAGGGAGATGGTCTTCGTCAGCACCAGCGAGGTGCTGGTACGGCAGATCTACGCCATGCTCGCCGACCTGGGGCTGCATGGGCACCACTGGACCAGCGGTCTTCGTTCGGGCGGTCGCTCCCTTCACGGGCTCTCCGTAGCGGGGCGCGATGCCGCGGACCTCGCTCGGATGTTGCTGCCTTGGGTGCGCATCGGCTACAAGCACGATGGCCTGCAGCGGGTCGCCGAGATCGACTACCAGTACAGCGGCAAGCAGGGGAACGACCGGCTGCCGTACGGCCCGGTCATGGCGGAGTTCACGGCAGCGCATCAGGGCGGTGGATGGTTCCGGGACCAGGACGGCCAGGCGTTCCGTTTTTCACTCTCGGCTAGCGGTGGACCGAAGGTGCGGTATGGCAAGGACCGCAACGGCGTCCCGCTCGCGGACCGGTCGTTCCAGTTGGAGCGGGCGGTACGAGACGGCTGGATCCACAAACTCCACCGAATCGGCTCGCCGCTCGCCGCTCGGCTCGACGCGTTGGTCGGCAGTTCGTTCCTGCGGGTCTCGTCGGTCGAGGCGGTGTCGCCGGACGTCACGTACGACGTCCAGGTTGGCAGTGACGACCACGCCTTCGTTGCCGAGGGCTACGTTGTTCACAACTGCATGGGTAAGTACCACCCGCACGGCGACACGGCGATCTACGACGCGATGGTCCGCCTCGCGCAGGACTTCTCCCTCAACGTGCCGCTCATCGACGGGCATGGAAATTTCGGTTCCGCAGACGATGGACCGGCAGCGTCGCGTTACACGGAAGCGCGGATGTCGCGCGAGGCGATGCTGCTCGTCGGTGAGCTGGGCGAGGACACCGTCGACGTCGAGCCCAACTACGACGGGTCGCTGACCCAGCCGACCGTGCTGCCGGCCGCCTTCCCCAACCTGCTGGTCAACGGCGCGTCCGGGATCGCGGTCGGGATGGCCACCAACATGATCCCGCACAACCTGGCCGAGGTGGTCTCCGCCGCCCGCTGGCTGATCAACCACCCGGACGCCACTCTCGACAAGCTCATGGAGTTCGTCCCCGGCCCCGACCTGCCCACCGGCGGCGTGCTGCTCGGCCTGGACGAGGTGCGCCGGGCGTACGAGACCGGGCGCGGTGTGGTGCGGATGCGCGGCAAGGTGGAGATCGGCCCGCTCGAGGGCAGCCGGGGGCGCCAGGCGATCACCGTGGTCGAGCTGCCGTACGGCGTCGGCGCGGAGAAGGTCATCGCGGCGATCACCAATGAGGTCACCAAGACCAAGCGGCTGACCGGCATCGCCGACGTCAAGGACCTCACCGACCGGGAGAGCGGCACCCGGCTGGTCATTGAGTGCAAGGTCGGCGTCAACCCGCAGGCCCTGCTCGCCGACCTCTACCGGCTCACCCCGCTGGAGCAGTCGTTCGGCGTCAACAACCTGGTGCTGGTGGACGGGCAGCCCCGCACGCTCGGGCTGAAGGCGCTGCTGGAGGTGTTCCTGGCCCACCGGTACGAGGTGGTCACCCGGCGCAGCTCGTACCGTCGTCGCAAGCGTCAGGAGCGGCTGCACCTGGTCGACGGCCTGCTGATCGCACTGCTGGACATCGACCGGGTGGTCCGGCTGATCCGGGGCAGCGACGACGCGCAGGCCGCCAAGGACGGGCTGATGAGCCAGTTCGGCCTCTCCGACATCCAGGCGACCTACATCCTGGACACTCCGCTGCGCCGCCTGACCAAGTACGACCGGATCGAGCTGGAGGCCGAGCAGGAGCGGCTGCGTGCCGAGATCGCCGACCTGTCCACCATTCTGAACGACGACAAGGTGCTCAAGAAGCTGGTCTCCGACGAGCTGGCGGCAGTGGTCAAGCAGTTCGCCACCGAACGGCGCACCACGCTGGTCGACGGTGACCTCAAGGAGGTGCTGGCCGCGTCCGCGCCGGCAGGGCCGCTGGAGGTCGCCGACGACCCGTGTCAGGTGATCCTCTCCGCGACCGGGCTGGTCGCCCGGACCGCGGCCGAGTCGGAGGAGAGCGCCGAGGGGCGTCGCCGCAACGGTCGGGTCAAGCACGACACGGTCCGCGCGATCGTGCACTCCACCGCCCGTGGTCGGGTGCTTCTGGTCACCAGCGCCGGGCGAGCCTTCAAGATCGACGTGCTGCCGTTGCCGGTGCTGCCCGAGCAGGCCGGCACGGTGTCGCTGCGGGGCGGCATGTCCGCCGCCGAGCTGGTGCCGCTGGAGGCGGGGGAGACGGTGGTCGGCCTGGCTCCGCTCGGCGGGGCGGCGGACGGTTCGCCGGGGCTGGCGCTCGGCACCCGGCAGGGCGTGGTGAAGATCTGCGCGCCGGAGTGGCCGGTGCGCTCCGACGAGTTCGAGGTGATCGGCCTGCGGGACGGCGACGAGGTGGTCGGGGCGACCTGGCTGACCGACGCCGCCGAGGCGCTGACCTTCGTCACCTCGGAGGCGTCGCTGCTGCGCTTCGCCGCCGGGCTGGTCCGCCCGCAGGGCCTCAAGGGTGGCGGCATGGCCGGCATCAACCTGCCCGCCGGAGCCCGGGTGGTCTTCTTCGGCGCGGTGCGCACCGACGACCCGGGGCACGGCGAGCCGATGGTGGTCACCTCCACCGGGGCGACGGTCAAGGTGACGCCGTTCAAGGCGTACCCGGCGAAGGGGCGGGCGACCGGCGGCGTGCGCGCGCACCGTTTCCTCAAGGACGAGACGGACGTGGTCGTCGCCTGGGTGGGGCCGCGGCCGGTGGGCGCCACCGGCACCGGCGAACCGGTCGAGCTGCCCGCCGCCGACCCGCGCCGCGACGGCTCGGGCTTCGCCGTGATGCTGGGCCCGACGGTCGTCGGCCACGTCATCGAGCGCGACTGACCCGACCCTGGCCGGGGCGGCGGGACGGGGATGGTGTTTCTCCGCCCCGCCGACCCGGCCGGATCATGCGCCGCTGGGCACCCGGTCCCGCTCCGGCCCGGGCTGCCGGACGATCGTCGGCGCCGGGTACGCCGGGCGGAGCGTGAGGAGACTGCCGACCAGCCCGGAGAAGAGCACCACCACGCCGAGCGCGATCGCGGTGGCCGACGGCAGCACCACGCGCAGCGTGTCGTGCGGGTTGAGGTCGCCGAAGCCGTCCAGCCCCCAGTACCAGACGGCGCCGACGGTGCCCGCCGCGCCGGCGGCGAGCAGCAGCAGACCGATGGTGACGCTGGTCTCCAGCCGCAGGAAGCGGATCCACCGGTCCGACGCGCGCCGGGGGACCAGCCGCTCCTGCCGGCCGTAGATCTCGGCCAGCCCGCCGAAGAGCACGAGCTGCACCCCGACGATCACCATCAGGCACGCGTACACCAGGGTGCTGACGTCGAGCTGGACCGAGCCCAGCGACAGGGGGCCCGGGGTGAGCGCGCCGACGCCGACCAGCCCGAGCAGGGCGAGCGCCGTGCCCGGCCGGACCAGGGTCTTGCGCGGGGCGAACACCAGCAGGAACCGCAGGTGCCGCCAGCCGTCCCGCCAGGTGCGCAGGTGCGGCGGCCGGGACCGCCCGTCCGGCGAGAGGGTGGTCGGCACCTCGACGATGTCG
This sequence comes from Micromonospora sp. U21, assembly GCF_018070045.1. Lineage (GTDB taxonomy): Bacteria > Actinomycetota > Actinomycetes > Mycobacteriales > Micromonosporaceae > Micromonospora. The sequence goes on along the minus strand of NZ_JAGPYK010000003.1, from coordinate 154,949 downwards.
TAGCCGGCCAGCGCGGCGCGCACCACCAGCTCGGAGGCGAACTCCATGCCCGGCATGCAGAGTCCGAGCGCCCGGATCCGCTCGGTGTCGAAGCCGCGCATGCCGCAGTGGAAGTCCCGGACCTCGCCCAGGCCGAAGAGCGCCCGACCGAGCCAGCTGAGTACCGGGTTGCCCAGGTACCGGTGCAGCGGCGGCATGGCGCCGGCGGCGATCCCGCCCCGGAACCGGTTGCCCATGACCACGTCGTGCCCGGCGCGCAGTGCCTCGATGAACGGCCCGAGGTCCGACAACGCGTACGAGTCGTCCGCGTCGGCCATGATGACGTACCGGCCGCGGGCCTGCTCGATCCCGTTGAGCAGGGCGCCGCCGTAGCCGCGGATCGGAGCGGACACCACGCGGGCGCCGGCCCGCTCGGCGATCTCCTGTGACCCGTCGGCGGAACCGTTGTCGGAGACCAGCACCTCCCCGACGACCCCGCACTCCTCGAGCGAGCGCAGTGCCTTGCGGACGCAGGTTTCCAGCGTCTCAGCCTCGTTGAGGCACGGCAGCAGCACCGTGACCTCGATCTCCCGTTCGTTCGTCATGATCCCCGTTGCTTTCGGACGAGATGGTGGGTGCGAGCCGTTCCGGCTCGCCGTCGGCCGGCGTGTGCCGGTCCGTCGAGACTGGTGCCGATCGCAGCCGCTGCCAGCCGACCGCGGCGGCGATCGGGAGGAACGCCAGCGCCGGCAGGCCGTAGCGGTGGTCGAACATGGAGGTGGCGACCGAGAAGACCATGATCCCGACGCCGATGCCGGCGTACAGGAGGGCGATCATGCTGAGCCGCAGCCGGCCCCGGCGCGGCCACACCGCGCCGACCAGCGCGATCAGGACCATGGCGGCCATGGCCGGCGCCGGGGTCACGCCGTACCGGCCGTACCCGTGCAGGAGCCGGCTCGCCGCGTTCGCCTCGACGTCCCGGGACGGCGCCGCAACCGGCTCGTAGCCGGGGCTGGCGGTGCGCGGCACGCAGTTGAAGTCGGCCGCCCAGTTGCTCGGCGCCGGCTGCGGTCGCCACCAGTTGGCCAGGCATTCCTCCATCGGCTTGAGCCGGCTCGGCCAGAAGTAGCGCGCGGTGTCCGACGCGACCGCGGCCAGGTAGTCGCCCGGCTGCTGTCTGATCACCTCGTGGGCGAACTCGTCGAGGTCCTCGGGCCGTTCGGCGTCAAGGATCGGGCTCTCGCTGTTCCAGATGTACCAGTCCGGCCGGTCGGGCCGCTGGTCCAGCGGCTGCACCGGGCAGAGCTTGCGCAGACCAGGGCGCAGCTCCAGCCGATCGCAGTCGGCGAAGTGCGCGGTCCGGCCATAGAGGAACCGGCCGCCATCGAGGCCGAGCGCGCCCTGCACGGTGCCGATGCCGACGAAGGCGGCACCGAAGAGAGCGACGATGCCGAGCAGGAACGCGGTCGGCGCCCGCCAACCCCGCCACGGCAGCAGCAGGAACAGCAGCAGCGCGCCGATCGCCACCACACCGGTGGGGCGGGTCGCCATGCCCAGCGCGACGGAGACGCCGGCGCCCAGACTCGCCGCCATCCCGGGCCGTTCCCGCCGAACCAGCAGCAGCGCCGCGACCGCGAGTGCGGTGGTGAAGAGCGTCTCGGTGAGCAGGTACTGCTCCAGGGTGACCTGGGTGGCGTCGAGCAGGACCGGGGTCACCGCGAGAGTGGCCACCCACGGGCCGACGCCGATCCGGCGCAGCAGCAGGTACGTCGCGACGGCGAGGGCGACGCCCGCGACGTGCTGCACCGCCACGACCGAGGCGAAGGTGCCGCTCCACTCGAACGCCTTGAGCAGCCACGCGAACGGCCATCGGGGTGGCATGGCCGGCCAGTGTCGGGACAGCCGCACGTACGTGCCGGAGTCGCCCTGAAACCACAACGCGGGCTGGTAGGCGAGCATCGTCACGATCCGCAGCGCGATGCCCGCGGCGACCACGACGGTGAGCCCGACGTGGCGACGCAGCAGGTCGACGAGGGTACGGGTGGTGCGGGCCGATCGGGCGATCAGGCGTCCAAAGGGCACGGAGCGCTCCAGGAAACTGCGGAGAGTGATTGGCCGCCAAGCTAACACGGTGACCGTTCGCCGTGTGTGGACCGGCGCGGGCGCCAAGAGCAGCGTGTCAATGCCGCAAACTGCCGTTCACCTGCCCGAAAGGACCGAATCGCCCCCGGCCCTGGGGATCCCCGGCCGAACGGTTGGGCGGAGCGGTCGAGCGGACGATCTCGTTGACCCGCTCGGCCTGTCCCTCGCGCGCCGCCGCTGCGCGCCTCAGGCGACGCCGACGGGCCGGAACTGGACGCTGACCCGGGGGCCGACGGGCCGGGCGGTCTTCGGGATCGCGTGCTCCCAGGTGCGCTGGCAGGAGCCGCCCATCACCACCAGGTCGCCGTGCCCGAGCGGGAACCGCAGGCTCGCGCCCCCGCCGCGCGGGCGCAGCAGCAGCGGCCGCGGTGCGCCGAAGGAGACGATGGCGACCATCGTGTCGGTGTGCGCGGAGCGGCCATGGGTGTCGCCGTGCCAGGCGACGCTGTCCCGCCCCGAGCGGTAGAGGCACATGCCGGCGGTGACGAACGGCTCGCCCAACTCGGGGGCGTAGTGACGGGTGAGCGCGGTGCGCGCCTCGATCAGCAGCGGGTGCGGCAGCGGCCGGTCCGGCCCGTACCAGGAGAGCAGGCGGGGCACCTCCACCTCGGTGTCGTACATCGTCCGCCGTTCGCCCCGCCAGGGCACGTCCCGCAGCAGGATGTCGAAGACCGCGTCCGAGCCGGCGACCCAGCCGGGCAGGTGGTCCACCCAGGCGCCCCGGGAGAGCTGTCGTCGACGCGGTTGCCCGGCCAGCGGGCCGAGCGACGGCTCCGCAGCGGCGAGATCCAGCATCGACGGCTGGTAGGCGAGCCCGGACACACCCTCACCCTACCCGCCGTGTTGGTACAGGTGTACGACGAGGGCCCTGTTTTCGCCCGCTGGTCACCTGGCGCACATGTCGGTGTCGCCGGGCATCGTCGGGGCGGCCCTAGCGTGAGGCGGCTCCGCCCGGCCGGGCGGGCGGTGTCGCGAGGAGACGACCAGTGCTAAGAAGCTCCACCAGCCTGTCGGTGGCGCCCGGATCGACGGCCCCGCCGGTGGAGCAGCCACCGGTCCCGGCCCGCCGGCGGGCGCTCCTGGTCGCGGCGGGGCTCGCCGCCGCCTGGGTCGTCCCGATGCTGGCGTACGCCCTCGGGCTCGCCGGGCTTCTGCCGCCGCTCGTGCTGCTCCTGACGGCCGGGTTGCTGCGTGTCGGGCGCACCCTGCTCGACCGGCTGGTGCTGGCCGTGGCGCTGCTGGTCGGCGCGGTCTGCGCCGTGGCGTTGCTCTTCTCGTTCTGGCCGTGGGGCCTGCACCCGGTGCCGGTCGCCGGCACGGCCCTGACCGCGCTGCTCGGGCTCGGCCTGCTCACCGGCCGCCGGCCGCGCCTTCCCCGGCCGGTCCCGGCCGACCTGGCACCGGTGGCCGCCGCGGTGCTGTCCGGCCTGGCGCTGGCGTGGCCCTACCTGCGCGCCGACGGCCTGGCCGGCCGGCTGGCGTACGCCATGGTCGGCGAGGACAACAGCCGGCACCTGGCGGCCGTCGAGGGAATCCGGGCGGTGGGCGGCTACCTGTTCGCCGACCCCGACGCCGCGGCGCGGATCGCGCCGGAGGCGATGGTCTACTACCCGCAGGGCTTCCACGTCACGGCCGCGCTGCTGGACACCTTCCTGCGCTCGTCGACCGCCGCGGGCGGTCCGACGAGCACCCTCGACCACTACCTGGGTTGGGCGATCTCCGCGTACGCGCTGCTGGTGCTGGCCGTGGTCTGGGCCGCCGGACGGATCGCCGGCCGGCTGCTGGACCCGGTCCGCGCGTTCGTCCTGGCCGGCGCCGTCACCGCGCTCGCCCTCGGCTCCGAGCTCACCCGGTTCGTGGTCTACGGCTACCCGGGCGAGAGCCTCGGCCTGACGCTCACCGCGATCCTCATCTCGCTGGTCTGCCGGCCGGTGGCCCGCACGGGCACCCAGCTCTGCCTGCTCGGGGCGCTCTGCGTCGGGGTGGGCTTCGCGTACCTGATGTTCCTGCCGGTGGTCGGCGTGCTGGTGCTGGCCTGGCTGGTCCGGCACCGGCGGGCGGTGCGCCGGCGACCCTGGCTGCTCGCCACGGTCGCGGTGGTCACCGCCGTGCTCACCCCGCTGCCCAGCGTGGCCGGCCTCCTCTTCACCGACCAGGTCGACAACGTCACCACCGGTGGCGGGGTCTTTCCGCGCTACGACGCCTACCTGGCGCTGACCGCGGTGATCGGCGCCGGGTTGTTCGCTGGCGGCCTGCGGCTGCCGGTGTGGCGCCGGTACGCCGGCGCGCTGGCCGCAGCGCTGGCCTTCGCCGTCGGCTTCAACGTCTACTTCCGGGCGCTCGGCACCGACCCGCGCTACTACTACGGCAAGACCCTGCACCTGCTGCTGGTCGTCCTGCTCATCGGCGCGGGGGCGGTGCTGCTGCTGCGGCCACTGCCGGCGCGCGCCGCGGCGGCCCGCCGGTCCGGCGCCCTCCCGGTCGTCCTCGCCCGGGTGCTCGTCGCGCTCTCGCTGGTGGCCGGGACGGCGGGGAGCGCCGGCCTGGCGCGCGGCGGTGGGATCTTCGCCCAGCCGTTCGGCAACCGCAGCACCACCTGGTCGGCCGCCTGGTGGTCGGGGCTGCTGGAGCGGCCCCGGCAGGCCGACGTGACGGCCCGTGCGCTGGCCCAGGCCCCGGTACGCGACGGCGAGGTGACCGTGGTGGTCAGCGACCACCGGCGGGAGGGCTACCTGGAGACACTCTTCCTCGCCACCCTGCAGGGCACCCACGGGGCGTCCGCGCCGGCGTTCTACAACCTGCCCCTCGCCGAACCGGACCGCGCCGCGGCGGTGGTCGAGCGGGAGCGGCGGCCGATCCGCTTCCTGGCCACCGGGCCGGAGGCCGCCGCGGCGGTCGAGCGGCTGCTCGCCGAGCGTCCGGAGCTGCGCTCCCGGGTAACCCTCGAACCGCTGCGCTGACCCGGTGAGCCGCGCCGAGGTCGGGTGCGCCGACCCGGCGAGTTCCCGCGTGCCGGTCAGGCCGGTGCGGCGGCGCGGGCCTCCAGGACGGCGTCGGCCACCCGGCGCCGACCCAGCCCGTCCACCATGGACCAGGCCCGGGCGGAGAGGGTCGCACGGCAGGCCGGGGAGGCGAGCAGCGCGGTCAGGGTCTGCGCGGCAGCCGCCCGTGCCGCCCGCCCGGCCACCCCACGGGCGGCCAGCTCCGGCAGCTCGCCGAGGCCGGCGACCAGCCTGTGCTCGACCACCCGGCGGTACGACTCGCGCTGGTTGTCCACCACGCAGACCAGCGCGGCGGCCGCACCGAGGCAGCACAGCTCCCAGGTGGAGGTGCCGGCGGCGCTGACCACCAGGTCCGCCGCCCCGATCAGGGCCGGCAGCTCGTCGGTGGGCGGCACCCGGCGCAACGACTGCCCCCGGCCCGTCGTCACGGCCGCCAACTCCGCCTCCACCTCGGGCCGGCCCACCACGACGGTCAGGTCCATCGGGTGTCCGGTTGACAGCAGCACCCTGGCGAGCACGGGTGCGGCACCGACCGCGTCGGTGCCCCCGAAGAAGGCCAGCACCCGGGGCCGGCCCACCGGCGTCGCGGGCCGCGGCGCCGGCGGCCGGGCCGCCACCACCGAGTCCCGCAGCAGCGCGTACCGGACGCCGGCGAGCAGCCGCTGCGCCGGCGCGGCGATGTCCGTGCCGAAGTTCTGGTCGAGGTACAGGTCGGCGTCCTGACCCCGGGTGTCGCCGTCGACCACGGCGAGGGTCAGCACGCCCGCCGCGCGCAGCGCGCCCGCCGCGGCCGGTTCGAGCTCGTAGGAGTCGACGACCATGACGTCGAGCTGGTGCCGGCGGGCCGTCTCGACCAGCTCGGCGATGGTCCGCGGCCCCGGATGGAGCGGGATGCCCCGCGCCGCGAGCTGTGCGGCTGCCCAACCGACCCCCTCGACGGCGCCGAACATGTCGACGCGGCTGCCGCGGGCCAGGAACTCCTCGCCCAACGCCAGCGAGCGGACCAGATGGCCGACACCGCGCCGCGGCCCGGCGTCGCAGCGCAATCCGACGCGTAACGTGCTCAGGACTCCTCCAGCCGCTTCTGCCGTACGTCGGCGTTGAGCGCGCGCAGCGCCGGCTGCCCGTTGAGCCAGTCGGCGAGCTTGGCCAGCGGCACGCTGACGTCGCCGAAATGGTCGGTCACCGCGCGTACCAGCGTCCAGTCCTGCTCGGTGTCGAGGGTGAGCCGGAGTCCGGACCGGTCCGGCGTGAGCGTGACCCCGAGCACCCGGAACAGCTCCGGGTGGGTGTACGCGTACGACGTGACGTGCACCCGGTGGTGCCCGGTGGCGAGCCGGTCCAGCGTCCGCAGCGCGTCGGCGCGGATGATCTCGACGTCCAGCCCGCGCGGCAGTGTTCTCGCGATCGACGTGCTTGCGTAGTCCAGCCCGGGGACCGCCCGGTAGACCGACGCCACCAGCGTGATGATCTCCGGGTCGAGCAGCGGGCAGTCGGCGGTGAACCGCATGACCGCGTCCCCGGGGTGCGCGTCCAGCGCGCCGACGAACCGGCTCAGCACGTCGTCGACCGGGCCGCGGTGGCACGGCACGCCGAGCCGGTCGCACTCGGCGGCCACCGCGTCGTCGACCGTGTCCGTGCTGGTCGCCACCACCAGGTCGGCGAGCACCCCGCTGTCCCGGGCGGCCCGGACCACCCGGCCCAGCACACTGCGGCCGGCGAGCGGTCGCAGCACCTTGCCCGGCAACCGGGACGAGCCCATCCGGGCCTGCACGATCCCGACGATCCGCATCACCGGTACCCCCGTCCGGTCCCGCCACGGCCCCTCACTGCTGCTCCTCCTGCTGCGGTGCCAGCGCCTGGCGGGCCCGTCGCTTGGCCGCGCGGGCCCCGCGCCGGGCCAGCCGGGCCGGGGTGAGGGCCAGCCGTCCGACCCGGTAGCTCAGCGAGCCGCTGAGCAGTTTGATGGTCGCGTCGGCCCGGCGCAGCGCCCGCTCCCGCGAGGTGAGCAGGCCCTCGGTCCACTTCAGCAACGCGGACATCCGGGTCAGCTCGTCGCGCTGGCGCAGCCACGCCTCGCGCAGCTGCTGGTAGCCGCGCGGCCCGGCCGGCGGGTCGGTCGGCTCGACCGACCGCAGGTCGGCGACGAGGGTGACCCGCCCATCGGCGTCCAGCCCCCGGAGCGCGGCGGTGACCGCCGCCTCCGCCTCCACCGCCGCCGACACCGTCGCCCGGTCGAGGTCGTGGCCGGCGAGGCCGCCCAGCACCACGGTCAGTCCCGCGACGTCCAGCGTGGACGCCCAGGGATGGGCGTACCCGCCGGTGAGCAGCGCGGCGGCGAACCGCCACAGACCCCGGGCGAGCACCACGTCGCGGGGGAGCGGCTCGGTGGCCCGCCAGCTGGGGTCGAGCACGGCGTACCGGCCGGCGGAGACCACCACGTTGTCGGTGCCGGCCAGCGCGGCGGCGCCGGCGATCCGGCCGTCGTCACCGGCCTGCCCGGCGAGCCAGTTCGCGTACCCGCGCAGCAGCGCCCGCAGCGTGTCCAGGTCGCGCCGCAGGGCGGCGTCGAGCAGCAGGGTGCGCAGCAGCCGCCCGTCGGGCACCGGTTGCCCGATGAGCACGGACGGGTCCCGGTACGCCGCCTCCCGGCTGGCGAACGGCGCGACGGCCGTGCCGGTGCGGTCGGCGCCGGCAGTGGTCTGCCACCGCCAGCCGTCCGGCCCGTCGACCACCTCCACCACGTCGGAGCCGGGCGGTCCCGCCTGCAGCAGCGCCACCGGAAGGTTGGCCGGCGACCCGAGGGCCGGGGCGGCGTCGGATGCCGGGGCCTTGCGGGCCAGCACCAGCCAACCCGGGGCCAGCGCGGCGCCGTGCCCGGCGTGCAGCGCGTCCACGGCCAGTCGGGCAGGGTCCTGGAGCACCGTCGCGGCGGCGAAGCCTCCCGTGCAGGCGTCGTGCAGGACCGCGTCGAAGAACCCGGCGGTGGTCCGCCGGTCGAGCTGGTCGGCGGCGAGCAGCACGCTCGCCGCCCCCGCGCTCGGGTAGGCGGCGAAGCAGGCGCCCGGCCGCAGCCCGGCGTCGGTCAGCCGGGCGCGCACCTGCTCCCGGTTCGCGGGGTGGTCGGAGTCGAGGACGCCGCCGATGGTCCAGGCGGCGTCGTCGCGCCGGGCGTACCAGGGGGTGGCGTCGACCAGCCGGTGCAGCCCGAGCGGGTTGTCCACCCGCAGCAGCAGGGTGCCGCCGGGGGACAGCGCGTCGGCCAGCCAGCCCAGCACGCCACCCCAGCCCAGCCGATCGCCCTCCACCGACTCCACCGGGTCCAGGCCCGCGCCGGCGATGACCACGTCGAACCGCTCGCCCTCCGGCAGGCCGGCCGGCCCGCCCACCACCACCCGGGCGGTACGCGCGGCCAGCGCCACCCCGTCCGGGTAGCTGCGCAGCAGGCAGGTCACCTCGGCGTGCGCGAGCCGGTCGAGCACCGCCGGATCGTGCGGCCCGGCCAGCAGCACCCGGGCGCCGGCCGGCACGATCCGCGCCGCGAGCGCGGCCAGGGCAACGCCGTCGGCGGTGCGCTGCTCCGGCAGGTCGGACCAGGCCAGCATCTCCCCGCCCGGCAGCACGATCCGGTCGGCCGGTGCCGTCTCAGTGGTCAACTCGTTCCTCCTGGAGGTTCGCCCACCCGAGCAGCTCGCGCAGCTCGGCCGGCGTGCAGCGGTGGTCGGTGCCCAGCTCGGCGCGGGCGATCGCGACGGCGGTCGGCAGGTCCACCGACTCGCCGTGCAGCTCCGGCCACTGGCGGCGGATCCGGGCGGTCCCGCCGAAGGTCGGATCCTCGTCAGCGAGCACCATCGGGTCGCCGTACACCGCCGGTTCGCAGCCGGCGGCGATGCCGTAGAAGATCGCGCTGGTCAGCCGGTTCGACGCCACCCGACGGTGCCGGCGCAGCTCGGTGAGCTGCTTGTCGAGGAAGAGCGGGTCGGTGTCCCTCCACCAGTGCCCGCGGTAGCCGTGGCAGATCACGCGGAAGCCCGCGTTCTCGTAGAGCCGGCGCACCCGCCGCATGCCGTACTCGTGCCAGTAGAGGCAGACGGTCACCGGGCCCGGCTCGGTGTCGCGGATCCGGGCGATGAGCTCCTTGTGGTCGCCGCGGACGTGCTGACCCTCCCAACCGTGGAACGGATACCAGATGGTGCCCTGCCGCTGTGACTCCGGCGGGTCCTCGGGCCGCAGGGCCAGCAGGTACGCGAAGGGCGCGCCGATGACGACGAGGTTGCGCCGCCCGACCGACCAGGCCCGTCGCCGGGTCTGCTCCGACCAGAGCAGGCTCGGCGTGCCCTCGGCGTACGGGTGGCCGGGGGCCAGCCCGTCGCCGATGTTCCAGCCGTGCTGGACGTACCCGTTGATCCGCGGGGGGTGGCCGTCGCCCAGCCCGGCGTAACGGGCCAGCACGTGGGCGTGGCCGTAGAAGTGGTTGGCGTGGTGCATCAGCGTCCCATCAGGCGGCGACGGGCCGCGTCGGGCGGCGCCGCAGCGCCGCACCGAGCGCGTCGATGACGCGGTCCTGGTCGGCGTCGCTCAGCGTCGGGTAGAGCGGCAGCGAGAGTTGCTGACGGTAGAACGACTCGGCGACCGGGCAGGATCCGCGCCGGTAGCCGAGGTCGGCGAAGACCGGGTGCCAGTGCACGGGGATGTAGTTGACCTGCACGCCGATGCCGGCGGTGCGCATCGTGCCGTACACCTCGCGGCGGCGACCGTCGAGCACCCGGATCGGGTAGAGGTGCCAGGCCGGCTCGGCCCACGACTTCTGGACCGGCAGCCGCACCCCGTCCAGGTCGGCCAGCGCCTCGTTGTAGCGGGCGACCAGCTCGGCCCGCCGGGCGAGGAAGGCGTCGAGCTGGCGCAGCTGGCTGCGGCCCAGGGCGCAGAGCACGTCCGGCAGCCGGTAGTTCAGGCCGAACTCGTGCACCTCCTGGTGCCAGCCGCCCTCGTCCGGCCAGCGCTGCTCGTCGCGCTCGCGTACCAACCCGATGTTGCGGAACCGGCGGGCCCGCCTCAGCAACTCGGCGTCGGTGCTGGCGACCGCGCCACCCTCTCCGGTGGTGAGGTGCTTCGTCGGGAAGAACGAGAAGGTGGTCACGTCGGCGAGCGAGCCGACCGGCCGGCCCCGGTAGGTGGCGCCGACGGAGTGCGCGGCGTCGGCCAGCAGCAGCGCGTCCGAGCCGCTCATCGCGGTCCGCAGCGCGTCGTAGTCGGCCGGGTGGCCGGCGTAGTCCACGGCCGAGACGACCCTGGTGCGCGACGTCGTCGCGGCGGCCGCCGCGGCCGGGTCGAGGGTGAAGGTCTCCTCCTCGACGTCCGCGAAGACGATCTTCGCGCCGAGCAGCGCGGCGCTGCTCGCGGTGGCGACGAAGGTCATCGGCGGGACGACCACCTCGTCGCCGGGACGGACGCCGGCCGCCGCGTACGCCACGTGCAGCGCGGCGGTGCCGTTGGAGACCGCCGCGCAGCCGGCCCCACCGGTCAGCTTGGCCAGGTCCGCCTCGAACCCGTCGACCTGCGGGCCGGTGGTGAGCCGGTCGCCGCGCAGCACGTCGGCGACGGCGGCGACGTCGTCCTCGCTGACGGCGTGCCGGCCGTAGGGGAGCATCGCCATCACGCGCTGAGGCCGAGCATGTCGCGCACCTGCTCGACGCTGAGCCACTCGTCGTTGCTGTCCGACTGGTACGCGAAGCCGTCCGGCACCGGCTCGCAGTCGACCGGCGGCTGGTAGCCCCAGCCGGCGATGGTCGGCTGGACGATGTACCGGTCCGCGGTGCGCACCGTCCGGCGGCTGTCGTCCGGCGCGATCATCTCCTCGTGCAGCTTCTCGCCGGGACGGATGCCGATCTCGTGCGTGGTGGCGTCCGGGGCGACCGCCTCGACCAGGTCGAGGATCCGCATGCTGGGGATCCGGGGCACGTACAGCTCGCCGCCCTGCATCTGGTCGAACGAGTCCATGACGAACTGGACGGCCTGGTCCAGGGTGATCCAGAACCGGGTCATCCGCTTGTCGGTGACCGGCAGGCTCTTGCCCTCGGCGGCCAACCGGCGGAACAGCGGGACCACCGAGCCCCGGCTGCCCACGACGTTGCCGTAGCGCACCACGGCGAACCGGGTCGGGTGGTGGGCGGCGTAGTGGTTGGCCGAGACGAAGAGCTTGTCGCCGACCAGCTTCGTCGCGCCGTACAGGTTGATCGGGCTGGACGCCTTGTCGGTCGAGAGCGCGATGACCTTCTTGACGCCGGCCTCGATCGCCGCGTCGACGACGTGCTGGGAGCCCGTGATGTTGGTGGCGATGTACTCCGAGGGGTTGTACTCGGCGGTGTCCACCTGCTTGAGAGCCGCGGCGTGCACGACGTGGTCCACCCCGTGCATCGCCCGGGTCAGCCGGTGCCGGTCCCGGATGTCGCCGATGAACCAGCGCAGGCGGGGATCGTCACCGAGCTGCTGGCGCAGCTCGTACTGCTTGAGCTCGTCGCGGGAGAACACCACGACCCGGGCCGGGTCGGCCTCGGCGAGGACGTGCCGGAGGAAGGTCCTGCCGAAGGAACCCGTTCCCCCGGTGACAAGAATGGAAGACCCATTCAGCTCACTCAATTGGTGCTCCCATGGTCGTGGTTGTTTCCGCGGTGGCGTTCGGCTGGCCAACCGGATCGAGACGCTAGACCCGGCGGGTTAACAACCCGACGCACCTCGGTGAACTGACGCCGCGTGGGAAGTGAATGCGGAATGCCTTGCAGGCAAACACTTCCCGCTCATTCGGGGCCCGGCGGAGCAGCTCAGAACCTCGGCTACACTCGGCCGGCACGCCGGTCGTGCGTACCAGTTACGGAGGAAAGACCAGTGGAACTGCACCGACTGAGAGTCGTCTTCCGCACGGCATTGGAACTGCCCGACAACGCCGCCGTGGACAGTCTCGAATATCGCGGAATCGAGAAGTGGGACTCGCTCGCGCACATGTCCCTGGTGGCCGCGATCGAGGACGAGTTCGGCGTCATGTTGGACACCGACGAGGTCATTGATCTCAGTTCCTTCGACCGCGCTCGCCAAATCCTGGAGAAGCACGGTGTCGTCCTCACCTACTGATCCGCCGGCCCGCCGGGTACTGGTCACCGGATCCACCCGGGGCATCGGTCTGGCCGTCGCCCGGCGGCTCGCCGAGCAGGGCTGCGTGGTCGCCGTGCACGGCCGGTCGCCCGGCTCCGCCGACGAGGTGGTCGCCACCCTGCCCGGCGGGCCGCACCTGGCGGTGCACGGCGACGTGGCCGACCCCGACCAGATCCGCGCCCTGACCCGTGTCCTGTTCGAGCGGTGGCGCGGCCTGGACGCCCTGGTCGTCAACGCCGGCACGCACGCGGCGGGGCTGCTGGGCGGGGTGTCGGACGAGACCGTGACCCGGCTGTTCGCGGTGAACGCCGCCGGTGCGACGCACACCCTGCAGCAGGGAGTCCGCCTGCTGCGCCGGGGCGAGCGCCCCGCGGTGGTGCTCACCGCCTCCCTGGTCGGCTCGGCCGGGGCCGCCGGCCAGACGGTCTACGCGGCCAGCAAGGCCGCGGTCGAGGGGCTGACCCGGGCCGCCGCGAAGGAACTCGGTCCCGCCGGCATCCGGGTCAACGCGGTCGCGCCCGGCTTCATCCGCACCGATCTGCTCGCCGACCTGGACGACGCGGGCCGGCAGGCCCGCGCCGCGGCCACCCCGCTGCGCCGGCTCGGCGAACCGGCCGAGGTCGCCGAGGTGGTCGTGTTCCTGCTCTCGCCGGCCGCGGCCTTCGTCACCGGCCAGGTGGTCGGGGTGGACGGCGGGCTGACGCTGTGAGCGACCTCCTGCACGCCGACGCCCGGCTGGTGGACGCGGGCACCGGACGGCAACTTGGTGGCCCCGACCTCGCCGCCCGGGTCGCCGACCTCGCGGCGTCGCTCGACCGGGAACCTCCGGGCGTCGTCTTCGCCACCGTGCCCGCCGACATCGACGCCGTGGTGCGCGTCCTCGCCGCCTGGCAGGCGGGCCGCCCGGTGGCGCTGCTCGATCCACAGATCCCCGCGGCCACGCTGCGGGACCTGGTCGACCGGTTCCGCCCGGCCCTGCTGCTGACGCACCCGACGCCGCCGGACGGCTACCGGGCGGCAGCGGTCGGGCCGGGCCCGGCCTGGCGGCGCACCGGGCCCGCCGGTCCCACCCCGCACCCGGACCTGGCCCTGCTGCTCACCACGTCGGGCTCGACCGGCAACCCCAAGCTGGTCCGGCTGTCCCGCTCGGCCGTGCGGGCCAACGCCGCGGCTATCGCCACCGCACTGGGCCTCGACGGCGACGAGGTGGCGCCGACCACCCTGCCGCTGCACTACACCTACGGGCTCTCGGTGCTCACCAGCCACCTGCACGCCGGCGCCACCGTGCTGCTGGAACGCTCCGGCCTCACCTCCCGCGACTTCTGGTCCGCGGTCGACCGGCACCGGGTCACCTCGCTCGCCGCCGTGCCCTACCAGTACGAGATGCTGCGCCGGCTGCGCTTCGCACCCGGCCGGTACGAGCGGCTGCGGACGCTCACCCAGGCCGGCGGCCGGCTGCACCCCGACCTGGTGACCGACTTCCACGGCCGGATGACCGAGGTCGAGGGTCGGTTCTTCGTGATGTACGGGCAGACCGAGGCGACCGCCCGGATGACCGTCCTGCCGTCCGACCGGTTGCCGGCGAAGCTCGGCTCGGTCGGCCTGCCGGTGCCCGGCGGCACGGTGTCGATCCGTACCGACGACGGCGCGGAGACCACCGGGGCCGCCCGGGTGGGCGAGATCGTCTATCGCGGACCCAACGTGATGATGGGCTACGCCGAGAGCGCCGCCGACCTGGCCCGCCCGGACGAGCTGGGCGGCACGCTGGCCACCGGCGACCTGGGACGGCTGGACCCGGAGGGCTTCCTGTTCGTCACCGGCCGGATCAAGCGGATCGCCAAGGTGTTCGGCGTCCGGGTCAACCTCGACGACGTGGAACGGTCGCTCGGCCACCACGGTCCACTCGCCGCGATCGCCGGGGTGGACCGGCTGGTGGTGGTGGCCGAGGGGGCCGACGCGGACCGGCTCGCCCGGATCCGCACCGAGGTCGCGGCGGCGCTGGGCACCCACTCGTCCGGCGTCCAGGTGCGGAGCGTCGACGCGCTGCCGCTGACGCCCGCCGGCAAGCCCGACTACCGCGCGCTGGAGGAACAGTGCTGACCGATGTGTTCACCCTCACCCATCCGGAGAAGGAGGAACGGTTGCGCGGCGAGCTGGTCGAGCTGCTGGGACACCACCGGCGCCACTGCCCGCCGTACGCCCGGATCCTGGACGCCCTCGACCAGGACGGTGAGCCGGCGACGCTGGCCGACCTGCCCTGGTTGCCGGTGCGGTTGTTCAAGACCCGCAAGCTGTCCAGTGTGCCCGACGACGAGGTGATCCGGGTGCTCACCTCCAGCGGCACCACCGGCGAGGTCAGCCGGATCCACCTGGACCGGGCGGCCGCGGCCACCCAGTCCCGGATGCTGGCCCGCACACTCGGCACGGTGCTCGGACCGCGGCGGCTGCCGATGGTCGTGGTGGACCGCTCCGGGGTGGTCGGTGACCGGCGCTCCTACTCCGCCCGGGGCGCGGGGGCGCTCGGCATGGTGAACTTCGGCCGCGACCACCTCTGGCTGCTCGACGCCGACGACCGGCCGGACGTGGCCGCCCTCAAGGAGTTCCTCGGCCGGCACGGGGGCTCGCCGTTCCTCGTCTTCGGCTTCACGTTCATGGTCTGGCGCTACCTCTACGAGGTGGCCCGCGACCACGGCCTCGACCTGTCCCAGGGGATCCTGGTGCACTCCGGCGGCTGGAAGAAGCTCGCCGACCAGGCCGTGGACAACGCCGAGTTCCGGCGCCGCCTCGGTGCGGACACCGGCCTGACCCGGATCCACAACTTCTACGGGATGGTCGAGCAGATCGGCACCGTCTTCCTGGAGGGCCCGGAGGGCGGCTCGCTCTACTGCCCGGACTTCGCCGACGTCATCGTCCGCGACCCGGTGACCTGGCGGGAGGCGCCGGTCGGCACACCGGGCGTGATCGAGGTGCTGAGCACCCTGCCGACCTCGTACCCGGGCAACGTGCTGCTCACCGAGGACCTCGGGGTGGTGCACGGTGTCGACGACGGCCACTGGCCGGGCAAGCGGTTCAGCGTCCTGGGCCGGCTGCCCCGCGCCGAAGCCCGCGGTTGCAGCGACACCTACGTCGGAGGTCGGTCATGACGGTTCGGATGCGCTTCCCGGCGGGGCCGGAGCTGTCGGTGGACGAGTTGGTGCCGCCGCCCCCGGCGATGCCGCTGGCTGTCGGTGACGAGCGGATCATGGACTTCCTGACCGCCGTGTCGCGCCGCCTGCTGACCCCGGCCCTGGCCCGGCGGCACCCGGAGCTCGGCTCACTCGGCTTCTTCCTGCGCCGTCGGGAACTGCTGCGCGGGTTGGAGCGGCTGCGCGCCGGCCTCGACGAGCGGTTGCTGGCCTTTCCCCGGGGCGTGGTGTTCCACGTCCCACCGGCCAACGTGGACACCATCTTCGTCTACTCCTGGGCGCTGGCCGCGCTGGCCGGCAACATCAACGTCGTCCGCGTCTCGCCCCGTTCGGCGGCGGCCGCCGACGCGATACTCGAGGTGTTGAACGACAGCCTCGCCGAGGCGGACCCGGTGGTCGCCCGGACCCAGCGCATGGTCACCTACGGTCACGACGACGCGGTGACCGCCCGGCTCAGCGCCGACTGCGACGTCCGGGTCATCTGGGGCGGCGACCGGGCGGTGACGGCGGTCCGGCGGCACCCGTTGGCTCCGGCGGCCCGCGACCTCACGTTCCCGGACCGGTCGTCCTTCGCGGTGCTGTCGGTGGCCGGCTGGGAGGCCGCCACGGTCGCCGCCCGGCGGGACGCGGTGGCGAAGTTCGCCAACGACGCCTACTGGTTCGACCAGGCGGCGTGCTCGTCGCCGCGGGCGGTGTTCCTGGTCGGCGACGCCGCGCGCGCTGATGCCGTACGGGCCGAGTTCGTCGCGCTGCTCGGCGTCGCGGCCCGGGATCGGGGCTCGGACGTGGACGCGGCGATGGCGGTGGAGAAGCGGGTCGGGTCGTACGGGCTGGCCGCCGACGGGGAAGTGTCCCGCATGACCTTCCCCGACAACCTGGTGGCGACGCTGGAGCTGGCCACGCCGGCCGCGGTGCCTCGGGAGTGGCTCGGCACCGGCACGTTCGGCTTCGTCACGATCGCGGAGCTGGCGGAACTGGTGCCGTTCCTGCGCCGGCGGGACCAGACGCTGACCCACTTCGGGTTCGACCCGGCCGAGCTGGTCGGGTTCGCCCGGGAGCTGGGGGGCCGGGGCATCGACCGGATCGTGCCGTTCGGAGCGGCGCTCAATTTCGCCCCGGTCTGGGACGGCTACGACCTGCTGCGCGAGTTCGTCCGGCTGGTCAGCGTCGACGGCTGACCGCCCGCCACGACACGACGGGCCCGGTCCCTCAGGACCGGGCCCGTCGTCGCGGATCAGGGCTCAGATCAGGTCCCAGGCCAGCGGCGTACCGCGCGGCACGTCGCGGGTGAAGGTGCGACCGAGAACCCGGTCGAGGTCGGCCGGGGGGAGCCCGCCCGCCGGCCGGATGGAGCGGACGTTGGCGGCGGTGACCGGGTCGCCGGCGCGCACGTCGGCGACCACGAACAGGGACCGGCGGAACCGCAGCCCCTCCCGCTCGGTCGGGGTCGGCCCGATCGTCGTGCCGCCCAGCGCCGCGAAGGCCCGCTCCGACTCGACGGTGAGCGCGGCCAGCTCGTCCGGCTCCAGCGAGAAGTCGGAGTCGACGCCGCCGTCGGCCCGGCGCAGTGTCACGTGCTTCTCGATCAGGCAGGCGCCGAGCGCCACCGAGGCGACCGGCACGCCGATGCCCGGCGTGTGGTCGGAGAGCCCCACCGGAAGACCGAAGGCGTCGGCCAGCACGGGCAGCCGGCGCAGGTTGCTGTCCTGCGGCGGCGCCGGGTAGGACGCGGTGCAGGCCAGCAGCACGATGCCGCCGGCGCCACCCTCTCGGGCCGCTCGCACGGCCGCGTCGATCTCACCCACGGTGGCCATGCCGGTCGAGATGACCATCGGCTTGCCGGTGCTCGCCACGAGCCGGATCAGTGGCAGGTCCACCAGCTCCGAAGAGGCGATCTTGTACGCCGGTGCGCCCAGCTCCTCCAGCAGCTCCACGGCGGTGTGGTCGAAGGGGGAGGAGAAGACGGTCAGACCGTGCTGGCGGGCCCGCTCGAAGATCGGGCCGTGCCACTCGTACGGTGTGTGGGCCCGCTCGAAGAGCTGCCAGAGCCGCTCACCGCCCCACAGGTCGTGCCCGTCGGAGATCCGGAACGCCGGCGCGTCGACGTCGATGGTGATGGTGTCCGGCCGGTACGTCTGCAGCTTCAACGCGTGCGCACCGCTCGCGGCCACCGCGTCCACGATGGCCAGCGCCCGGTCCAGGTTGCCGTTGTGGTTGCCGGACATCTCCGCGACCACGAACGGCCGCTCCCCGGCGCCGACCGCGTGCGGTCCGATCTTGATTGTCATGTTCCTCTGCTCATTTCCGTCCACACCACCTGGTGCGGTCTGCCGTCGACGTCCTGCTCGTACTGCCGGACGACGCGAAATCCGAAGCGCCGGTGCAGCGCCAGCACCGGCCGGTTGGTGGCCAGCGTCTCGCCTCCGAGCGTCCGTGCCCCGAGGACGTCGAAGGCGTACGCGATCCCGGCGCGCTCCAACGACAGCCACGCCGGCAACAGCTCGGCCCGCGCGTCCAGCCCGGCGATGTCCAGGTAGAAGCCCCAGGTGAGGGCCCGCTCGGGCGAGGTGACGCCGGAGAAGGTGACCACCCCGGACGGGACGCCCTCGTGCAGGTGCACCAGCACCCGCCGGTCGGGGTCGGCGCGGACGCGCGCCCACCATGCGGTGTGCTCCACCAGGCTGATCTCGTGCCGGGTCAGGCTCACCATCCGTACCTGCGGGTGGTTGCGCCAGCGCAGCATCCGGTGCAGGTCACCGTCGTCGGCCGGGCGGAGCGGTTCCGTCATCCGCGACCCGCCAGCGCACGCGGCTCCTTCGGCGCCGCCGCCGGATCGCCCGCCGACGCGGCCGCCAGCGCGTCCTCGGCGGGCGGGTCGGACGACGTTCCGGCCCGGGCACCCAGTACCCGGCCGGCCACCCGGTGGGCCTGGCGCAGCGCCGCGTACGCGAGGTAGTCGTTCCGCCCGACCAGGCGGTGCTTGAGGCCGGCGACCCCGTCCGGCAACGGGTAGCCGCCAGCCGGCAGGTACCGGCGGTAGTGCTCGGCCACCCGGCGGAAGAAGGCGCGCCGCAGGTGCGGATGCAGCCGGTCGTCGTTGCCCGCCACCACCAGGTAGTGGTTCACCATCAGCTGGAACAGCTCGGCCCGGAGCCGCTCGTCGGGGTGGTGACGCCCCACCCACTCCATCAGCCGCTCGTACTGGTCGAAGGCGTCGAAGTGCCGGCCGCTGCGGGTGGAGGTGATCGCACCCTGCCGGCCCTGCCGGTACAGGTAGCAGACCCGATCCAGCACGGAGATCTTCTCGGCGCCGATCAGCAGCGGGTGGCTGAACGGGATGTCCTCGTACCACCCGGGGAAGAACCGCAGCCCCAGCTCGTCCAGGAAGGCCCGGCGGACGACCTTGTTCCACGCGGTGTGCTGCACCCGCAGCAACTGCGGCTGCTCGGCGAGATGGACCACGCCGGTCACGCCGCGCAGCAGGTGGCTGCTCGCGTCGACCTCGCGCCGGCGGTCTTCGTGCACCCGGAGGTGGTCGAGCATCAGCACGTCGGGCTCATGCCGGCGCAGCCGGTCGAGCACCGCGGAAAGCGTCGCGGGCGGCAGCCAGTCGTCGCTGTCGACGAACCAGACGTACCGCCCGGTGGCCACGTCGAGACCGGCGTTGCGGGCCAGCCCCAGACCCACGTTGTTGGTCAGGTGCACGACGCGAACGCCGACCCGACCCGCGGCGTACGAGCGCAGCATCGCCGGGCAGCCGTCGGGGGAGGCGTCGTCGACGGCGATCAACTCGACCGCCCCCGCCTCACCTGCCGGGATGTCGGCCCGGATCGATTCCAGGCACTGGTACAGGTACGCCTCGACGCCGTAGACCGGCACGACGATACTCAGCAGCGGGGCGTGCGTCGGCTCGAAGACCACCTCGTCACCATTGACGACGCGGATGGACGGCCTCGGAACCTCACGTGGCGCACGAGCGTGGGCCGCCTGAACAGCCCTACAGCAAAGGGTTAACGGTTGAGGATGCGGCGCACCGGCTCACGCACGGCTCGCCGGACCCGGGCCCGCAGCCGCTGCTCCTCCATCGTCTCAAGGTCGCGCCGCAGCTCACCGTTGCGGTCGTGCAGCCACTGCACCCGGGCCAGAAGCTCCTCCGTCGAGGTGGCGGCGGCCGGGCGTACGGCGGGCGGGAAGGCGGTGGCCCGGACCTGCGCGTCGAAGCGACCGGCGCTGTCGCCGTCGGCGAACGAGTTGCCGAGATCGTGCTTGGTCAGGAAGGAGAGCATGGTGGCGTACCGGGCCTTGTGACCGTTGTTCAACGCCGTGTAGTCGGCCTCCTCGTACAGGTCGGCGGCGTCGACGTCGGCCGGAACGTCCTTCATCACCCGGTGCGGGATGTCGAAGTAGCGGGCCAGCTCCAGGGTGCGCGAGTCGTGCGCGAACAGGAACCCGGGCGTACCGGCGATCAGCGCCGTGATGGTGCCGTGGATGCGGGTGCCGAAGGCGAAGTCGAAGCCGGCGAGATAGTCCATCCAGGTCCACGGGTCGAGGAACATCCGCACCTTGTCCTCGGTGAACAGCGGATGCGAGGTGTGGATCGGGATGCTGCCGGTCTTTCCCCGGTCCTCCGGGGCGTCGCCGTAGAGCAGGGTGCCCAGGGTCTTCAGGTCCTGCGGGAGGTAGCGCAGGTTGGGGTAGCGCTGCTGGTGCCCAGCGATGATCTTCCCCATGGACTTCACGTACGGCGAGACGGTCAGGGCGACCCGATCGTGCGGCTCCAGCGCCGTCTTGCCCTTCTCCACCCCGAGGGTGTCGCCGTGCAGGAACATCGACGGGCAGCCGATCACGTCGACCGCCGAGAAGCCCAACGTACGCAGGTAGCCCTCGGTGATCTCGCCCCGCACGCCGATGCTGTGCGAGCGGTTGAGCACCGCCCGGACGAACCGGCTGACCACATCGTCGATCGGGCGCAGGTACTCCCGGTCGCCCGCGACATTGGTCTGTACGCCCACCCCCAGCACCACCACCGGGATCTTCAACCGCTCGACCAGCTTGGTCATCGCCTCGATGCGGTGCGCGTAACTGCGGCGGAACGCGTTGGCCAGCGGGATGACGTAGACGTCGTACTGCTCGTTGATGCGGTCGGCGTCACGCAGGTCGACCTTGAAGCCGGTCGAGGTGATCTCGGCGGTGCTGGTACGCAGGATCTTGTGCGCGGCGTGGCTGAACACCAGGTTGCCGTTGTTCTCCCCGATCCAGTTGCCCTCGAACGCCTCCTCGGGGGAGTAGACGTCGAAGGGACCCTTCTTCGCCCGCATCAGAATCCGCTGGTGCATGGGGCTCCACCTCTCGTCTGCTGGCGCCGGGGCACAGCGCCGCCCAGGCCTGGATAGGCGGGCGCGCCGTCACCTCCGGGTCCCGGAATATTAGGACACGAGTCAGCCGGAACAAACCCGAGCGTCACCCTCGGCGAGGTGGCGGGTGCCGACCGCCGCCGGTAGGGTGCCCGGTCGGGGCGGCGCCGGGACCGCGGCCCGCCGTCGGACGCGCTCGCGAAGCCGTCCGGCGAGGTCGACGGAGGAGACGCGCATGTTGGGGAGCCGGCCGTCGATCGCGAGCCCGGCATGACCGTCGCCGCACCTGCCGGTCGTGGCGCTCCGACCGCTGGCCTGGGGAACCGGCTGCCCTCATTGACCGGGCTGCGGTGGATCGCCGCGTTGCTCGTGTTCGGTTTCCACGCCGGGACCATGCGCATCGTCGCCGAGCCGGACTACCGGGCGGTGGTCGACGCGCTGTTCACCCTGGGCCTGTCCGGGGTGCAGTTCTTCTTCATCCTCAGCGGCTTCGTGCTGGTCTGGTCGGCCCGTCCCGGTCAGCGCCGGCGGGACTTCTGGCGACGGCGGGTCGCCAAGATCTACCCGAACCACCTGGTGCTGTGGGCAGCCGCGCTGCTGGTCGCCCTCTGGTTCGCCGATCCGATCTCCCCGGCCGCCGGTCTGGAGAACCTGCTGCTGCTCCAGGCGTGGGACCCGCGGCCCGGATGGTTCTACAGCGTCAACACGGTGAGCTGGTCGCTGTCCTGCGAGTTCTTCTTCTACCTCTGCCTGCCGTTGGCGCTGCCGCTGCTGCGCCGGGCCCGGCCAGCGCTGCTCTGGACGCTGGTCATCGCGGTGCCGCTGCTGATCCTCGCGCTCTGGCCGGCCCAGGCCCTGGTACCTGAGGACAGCCGGTGGTGGTTCACCCAGATCTTCCCGCCGGTGCGGTCGCTGGAGTTCTGGATGGGCGCGGCGGCGGCCGAGCTGATGCGTCGGGGCAGTTGGCGGGGGCCCGGGCTGGCCGGGGCCAGCGTGATCTTCGTGGTCACCTGGGTGGTCGCCGCGCAGTGGATCCGCGCCGAGCTGTGGACCACCCTGCTCGCGGTGGCGTACCTGTTGGTCATCACCGCTGCCGCGGACGCTGACGTGCGTGGCCAGCGCTCACCGTGGCGATCGCGCCCGCTGGTGTGGCTGGGGGAGGTGTCGTTCGCCTTCTACCTGGTGCACGTCCTGGTGATGACGACCGTGCTGCGCTGGACCGGGTACTGGGGTGTCGGCTTCACCGGCTGGCGGGGGCCCGCGGTGGTGCTCGGCTTCCTGCTGGTGACCCTGCTCCTCGCCGGGCTGCTGCACCGCTACGTGGAGACGCCGATGATGCGCCGGTGGGCGCGCCGCCGCCGTCCGCCGCAGGTCGAGGCCGGGTCGGGCGACGCCGAGACCGCCGACGCCGGGTCTGCTCCCGCCCTGCCGCGCCAGCGGAGCGGGGCTGCCGACACCGAGCGCCGATCGGCGTACGCCGACCGCTGAGCGGCCCGCCGCTCGACGTCCGCGACGAGCGTCCACGCTGGTCAGATCCGGCGGCGCGGCGGTATCCGACACGCCCGGCGTCGATGCGCCCGGACGGCGCCGGCGGTAGCGTGGGGACGTGCCTCCCGTCGCGCTCACCTGTCCGCTGTGGTGGGTGGCGCGCTGGGCGACGCGGATCCTGACCAGCCTCGCCGTTGTGGCCGCCCTGGCCCTCGGCTCGGGCGCGTCGACCGCCCCGCCAGCCGCGGCCGGCCCGCTGCCCACGTCGGCGCTGTCCTCGGGCTCTCCGTCGTCCGGATGGGTCGCCCCCGCGGGCGCCGCCGACCTCGCGGCTCCGGTCGCCGTCGACCACACCGCCCCGCCGATCTCGCCGGACGCGCACCCGGCGGCACCCGCCGTCGAGGCCGCCGTGCCGGCGGAGGCCGGTGCCTCAGCGGTCGGGACTGGTCCGCGGCGATCGCCGCGCACCGCCGATCCGGCCACCCGGGCCTCCCGGGCCCCGCCGCGGCGCTGAGCCACCGGGACGACGTCCCGCCACCACGCCTGTCGATCACTCACCTCCGCACCCCGCCCGCCGGCCCGTGGCCCGCCACGATGGTCCGTCCGGGTCGGCCGTGCGGCTCCCCACCGCAGCGCTCTTCCCCGAGGTGCCGATCATGGAGACCGTGCTCTACCAGTTCCTGACCGAGGTTCCGCAGGCCGCCGCCATCTGGTCGGCACTGCTCCTGCTGGCCCTGACCGTGCTCACCGTCCTGATCGCCCGCCCCGAGCGGGACCGGCCGACCGTCGAGGATTCCGGGGTGCCCACCGCCCCGGAACTGGCCGCCGTCGAGGCGGCAGACCTGCGCCGGTACGCCGAGGAGGTGGCCGTCGCCGCGGCCGGCGCGGCGCAGACCGCCCGCCGACGTCGCGCCGACTGGCTGGCCGCGCAGGAGGCGGCTGAGCGGGCGTGGGCCGGATACGAGGAGGCGGAACGGGCCGCCCGCCGGTTTGCCGGCGCCGGTTCGCTGCCCACCCCGCGCACGCCGCGCTCCCCGACGGAGTACGCCAGCCGGGAGCGTTACCTGCACCGCGCGGCGATGGCGGCGCACTGGCGGGGCGACCTGTCGATGCGTCAGCTCACCGACGTTTTCGCACACCGCAACGGCTGGGACCCCCGACGGCACCCGGTCGAGCAGGAGGTGCTGCTGAGCCGCGCTGTCCGCGACGGCAAGCTGGTCGAGCACCGGGCCGCCGACGAGCGCGAACGGTCCACCTGGCGGGATGCGGAACTGGCTGCCGAGGCGGCCCGCACGCTCGCCGAGGAGGCGTACACAGCGGCGGCCCGGTTGCGGCCGATCCGAGTGCCGGTCCGGCCGGCAGCGACCGTGGCGGCCCGTCCGGCGACGGCGGCGCGCTGGCGCCCGGCCCGGGTGGGCTGACCGGAAATGCCCCGAGAGGGGCGTGAGCCCGATCACACTCACACCGAATCGGGCAGCTGGAACGGTCGGGCGCAATGTTCGCGCAAATGCGGCGGCATTGTCGACGGCCTGTCCGGTTGTCGACCACAGGCGCCAGCGTAACCGGTTGTCCCATCGAGTCACGTCAGTGGCAATACGCGCAGAAGTTCGCGCGCGAATTCAGGTTTACGCAGGTGAAGCTGGCTTGGCAGGGCGCGAGCCGGCCAGTAGTGTCGGCGCGTCCGGTGCGGTAACCGATCGCAAGAGGCGACGCCGCGCCGACCCGCTCAATCGTGATCTACGAACCGGGGACCCAGGTACGACCGGGGTGAATCCGCGAGCCACGGCCCGCGGTAGGGCGATCTTCCCGCCCGAATCCGTCAGCTAACCCGGTAGGCGGTGTCGGAAGGAGTTCCATCCTCGTGCAGCACCTTTCCACCCCTCGGTTGTTCCCCCGCCTCCACGGCGCCGCGGTGCCCCCACTCATCCGTCCGGTGACGGTGAGCTGACCCCCCGGGTCACCGCCTCTCCAGCCCGGCCGCGCCGGGCAATCCCCTGAGCGGTTCACCACCCGCGGACCACGGTCCGCGCGCTGGCGCCTGCCCGGGCACCGGTCCGGCCCGGTGTGCCGCTCTCCCCCCGATCCGTGGAGGACCCCGTGAAGCACACCCTGAAGCGTCAGCTCCGTCGTCTCGCCACCGAGCGCCCCTACCAGATCGTCGCCGCCTCCGCCGCGGCCCTCGCGCTCGCGACCACCACCGGCGCCCTGATCGCCGGTGCCGACGACGCCCCGGCCAGCCAGCACACCGCGACCACGGTCGCCGAGATGCGCAGCGACACCGTCGCGTCCCGCGGCGAGGCGCGCGTCGCGTCCCCCTCGGCCAGCACCTCGCCGAGCACCGCCGCCCCGACGGCCAGCGCCGCGTCGCCCGCCGCCAAGACCAGCGGCAACCCGGACCTGACCCGTAAGCCGGCGCCGCCGAAGCCGCCCGCGACCAAGGTGCTCGACTACGACTACCAGGCCCAGAACACGTACTACAACTGTGGACCGGCGGCCACCCGCAACGCGCTCAGCGCCACCGGTATCGACCGCACCCAGGACGAGCTCGGCGTCGAGCTGGGCACCACCGAGATGGGCACCAACTCGGCCCTGGACACCACCCGGGTGCTCAACGCCGAGGTGAAGGGCTCCCCGTACCGGACCCGGATGTTCGCCGGTGCGCCCAGCCCCGCCCAGATGGACCGGCTCCAGGCCGACGTGGTCGCGGCGATCACCGCCGGCCGGGGCGTGGTGGCCAACGTGGCCGGCGACGCCACCGACACCGATGGTGGCTGGCACTCCTACGGCGGCGGGCACTACATCGCCGTAGTGGGTTACAAGGACTACGGCCGGACCGTGCGGATCGCCGACTCGGCGAACGCCGCCGACCCGTCGTACTGGATCACCACGATCGACCTGGCGAACTGGATCGCCACTCGGGGTTACTCCGCCTGACCCGGGCGCGGCCGCCGCGGGCGCCGTCCCCCACAAGGGGCCGGCGCCCGCGGCGTCTTCCCACGTGGTCGGTGGCCGGTGAACCCGTACAGCGCGAGGTGGTTCGCGTCGTGCCGCCACGAGGACTCTCGTACGGTGCCGCGAACCGTGGGAGACTGCGGCCGTGGTGGATGAATCGGGTGGTCACACCGGCCGTGGGCCGGTCCTGTTGCTGCTGCACGGGATGGGGTCGACCGGCGACGTCTGGCTGCCCTGGGCGCCGCTGCTGGAGCAGCACTGGCCGGGACGGTGGCTGGCACCGGACCTCGCCGGTCACGGCTGGTCGGCCCCGCTGCCGTCGTACTCCTTCGTCGGGTTCGCCGAGCGGATCGCCCACGGCCTCGCCCCCGACGACCGGATCGTCGTGCTCGGGCACTCGCTGGGCGGGGTGGTCGGCCTGGCGCTGGCCGCCCGCGCGGCCGGATTGCCGGTGGACGCGGTGGTCGGGCTGGGCATCAAGGCTGTCTGGTCACCCGACGAGCTGACCCGCGCCGCCGAACTCGCCGCCCGGCCGATCAGCTGGTTCGCCAGCCGCAGCGAGGCGGCCCGTCGCTACCTGCGTGTCTCCGGGCTCGCGGGCCTGGTCCCGCCGGACCACCCGGTGGTGGACGCCGGGCTGCGCCAGGTCGACGGCCGGTGGCGCCTCGCGATGGATCCGGCCGCGTTCGCCGTCGGCGATCCCGATCTCGCCGCGCTGGTGGCGGCGACCGACGTGCCGGTGGTGCTGGCCCGCGGCGAGCAGGACCCGATGGTCAGCGACGCGCAGCTCAAGGAGTTCGGCGTGCCGGTCGTCACGCTGCCCGGGCTCGGGCACAACGCCCACGTGGAGCACCCGGGAGCGGTGCTGGCGCTGCTGGACGCGTACCGCTGAGCCGTCCGGCGGCCGCTAGACCGGTGCGGAGGCGGCGAGGGTCCTCGCCGGCGCCAACTCCCGGCGGGCGGCGGTCACGAACGCCTCGGCGTACGACTCGACGGGGAAGTCGCCCAGGTAGCGACGGCGGGTGGCCCACCGGGCCTCCGCCAGCGGATCGGTGTCCAGCAGGGCGGTCAGCACCTCGTCGGTGTTGGCCATGTCCCGGCGCAGTACGTAGCCCGCCCCGGCCAGTGGGAAGTTCTTCACGAACTGCTCGCCCTCGTCGCCCATGTCGGTGACGGCGTACGGCTTGCCGGAGTAGAGGTAGTCCGAGATCACCCCGGACACGTCGGAGACCAGCGCGTCCGACCGGTTGACGCACTCGGTCAGGCTCAGCTCCCGGGCCGCGGCGCCGACCACGTGCTGCCGCCCGGTGCGGGCGCGGTCGGCGACCAGCAGCTCGGTCAGCCGGCCGAGCTGGCGGGCCGAAGCCGGGTTCTGTGCGGTGTACGGGTGGGCGCGCAAGATTACCGTTGCGCCGCGCTCCAGCAGGCGGTGCACCAACTCCTCGGCCACCGGCAGCGAGCAGTAGTCGGCGTCGGCGTGGTGCCCGGTCCAGGTCGGGGTGTAGAGCACCGTCGGGTGTGCCAGGCCGCGCACCGGCTCCGGGCGTACCTCGATCGACTCGACCTGCGGGCGGCCCACCACCACGAACTTCTCGGCCGGGATCTGCACCCCGGCCCGGGCGTACCGGTCGATCGCCGCCGGGCCGGCCACGAAGATCCGGTCGAAGATCCCCGACACCGGGTTGGCGCTCGGCGCCTTGTCGCTGTCGCCATGGTGCAGCTGCACGTGGGTGAGCTGGGTGAACCGGATGCAGTGGCTGTTCTTCGCCCCGTGGTTGACGTAGAACGCCGCTCGCAGGCTCGGCACCAGCGCCTCGTCCAGTGCCCGCAGGGTGGGGCAGTAGACCACCGGTGCGGTGGTAGCCGCGGCGATCGGCGCCAGGAACTCGGGCTCGCGCAGCACGACCATGAACGGCCGGCCGATCCGCTCCAGGTACGGCAGCCACATGGTGACCTGGTACTCCGAGCCGGGAGGCGCGGAGAAGTAGAGCAGGAACTCCGGCTGGTGCCGGCGCAGCGCGCGGGCCACCGCGCCACCGCCGGTGGCCGGCCGGAACCGGCGCCGGGCCAGGTCCAGGGCGACCGCCCCGGCGCCGACGCCAACCAGCAGGCTGGCGACCAGCGCCACGGCGGCGGGCAGGGCAACAGCGGCGGCGAGGGTCACCGCGGCGAGCAGCCCGAGCAGGGCGGTGCCGAGCTGGTCGGCGACCAGCGCCGTCCAGGCCCGCCCCGGCAGGTTGGCCATCCGGATCTCCAGGTTGCCGGCGGTCCGCAGCGGCCCCACTAGCAGCACCAGCCCCAGCAGGGTCAGCGCGGTGGCGATCAGCGCCGGGTCGAGCCCGTCGTCCAGCCGCCGGGCGTATCCGACCAGGACGGCGGCGGCGATCAGCGCCGTCTCGGCGACGAGGTCATCGCCGGGCCGGATCCGCTGCTCGGCGGCCGCCGCGGCCAGCGCGGCGACAGCCAGCGCCAGCCCCCATCCGGTGGCGCCGGTCAACGCCACCACGACGAAGGCCAGCACGGCCAGGCCGGTGCTCAGGCACCGGGCGGCCAGCTTTCGGACCAGATCACCACGCATGTCGCTCCGTTCGCTGCCGTCCCGGGTCGGTCGCCGTCAGGGTCAGCTCACGGAGGCCGTACCGGCCGGCGAGCCGACCCGACTTGACCCGGGCTGGGCCGGCACGGTGGAGGAGGGCCCGTCGCCGGGCGCCCGGCGTACATCGATCACCTGGCCGGTCAGGTCGGAGATCAGCACGTCCAGCGAGGACTGGGCGACGGCCTCCGCGGCGAGCAGGGTGTGCTCGGGCTCCTCGCCGAAGGCCCGCGTCCGCATCGGGGTGGCGGTCCGCTCCGGGTTGATGCAGTTGACCCGCACGCCGACGTCGGCCCACTCGTCGGCCAGCGCCTGGGTGAGGTTGACCAGGGCGGCCTTGGTGGCGGAGTAGAGCGCGTAGCGGGCCCGCCCGCGGGTGTAGGAGCTGGAGGTGTAGAGCAGCAGCTGGCCCTTGGTCTGCTGGAGGTACGGCAGGGACTGTCGGGCGATGGTCACCGGGCCGACGAAGTTGACCTGGAGCAGCCGGTCCATCGTCTCCTCGTCCATCTCGGCGAGGGCGCCCTTCTCCAGGATCCCGGCCGTGACCACCACGTGGTCGATCCGGCCGGTGGCCTCGAAGGCGGTCTTCAGCGCGGCCTCGACGTCCTCGGCCCGCTCCACGTGCGTGCCGGTGGTGGAGCGGCTGAACGGGAAGACCTGGGCGCCGAGGCGCCGGGCCAGCTCGGTCAGCTCGTGGCCGATGCCGTAGCTGCCGCCGAACACCACGATGGTGCGGCCGGTCAGCTCCTCGGTGTAGCTGCGGTGGTCGGTCAGCCGGGGTGCCTGCGCGGCGGCGAGCTGGAAGAGCTTGTCCGCCAGGTGCACGTCGACCGGGTGGGTGACCTTGATGTTCTCGTCCGAGCCGTCGATCACCTTGATCGGGGTGCCCGGCAGGTAGCGCAGGACCACGCCGCAGTCGTCGGTGGCGGCGAAGTCCTGGTCGTCCTCGGCGATCCGGTACGCCTCGCGGATGGTGGGGGAGCGGAACGCCTGCGGAGTCTGCCCGCGGCGCAGCCGAGAGCGCACCGGGATGTCGGTGATGCAGTCGTTCTCGTCCACCTGGACGATCGTGTCGGCGGACGGGATGGCCACGTCCACGGCGGCGTAGGTCCAGAGAGCGTTGACGCACTCGCGCACGATCCGGCCGCTGAGCAGCGGGCGCACCGCGTCGTGGAAGAGGATGTTGCAGTCCGTCGGGCCGACCGCGTCCAGCGCGATCCGCGTGGTCGCGTTACGGGTGTCGCCGCCCTCGATCACCTTGGTGACCTTGCGCAGGCCGGCCTTCTCGACGATCTGCCGGGCGTCCTCGACGTGCCCGGCGGCCATCAGCACGATGATCTCGTCGATCTCCGGGGCGGCCTCGAAGACCGCCAGGGTGTGCTCGATGATCGGCTTACCGGCGATCTTCAACAGCTGCTTCGGGATGCCGAGGCCCAGCCGGGTCCCGGTCCCGCCGGCCAGCACCACGGCCACCGTCCGTGAGGGCCGCCAGGGTGCCGGGGTCTCCGGTGTGGCGTCCGGGCCAGTGGTCTGGTCCTGCGTCATTGCCGGATCCTCACTCTCAGGTATGCGTTAACGGAAGGTTCCGCCCGAGCGGCGACGGAATGAACCCTAACGCTCGGACCGCGTCGCCCCAACGGGTGACGCGGTTCGGCGATGCCCTGTCGAAGCCGTCGTTCGCCAGCACCCTACTTGCTGTTCGCGTATGCCTCGTATGCCCGGATGACGTCGTCGGTAGGCCCGTCCATCCGCAGAACGCCGGATTCCAGCCAGATCGTCCGCTCGCAGGTGTCCCGGACCGAGGAGAGTTGGTGGCTGACCAGGAACACTGTGCCAGCACCCTCCCGCAGCTCCCGCACCCGCTGCTCGCTGCGCTTGCGGAAGCCCTTGTCGCCGGTGGCGAGCGCCTCGTCGATGAGCAGCACGTCGTGCTTCTTCGCGGCGGCGATGGAGAACCGCAGCCGGGCCGCCATGCCGGAGGAGTACGTGCGCATCGGCAGGCTGGCGAAGTCGCCCCGCTCGTTGATCCCGGAGAAGTCGATGATCCCCGCGGCCTGCTGGGCCACCTCGTCGGGGTGCATCCCCATGGCCAGGCAACCGAGGGTGACGTTGCGCTCACCCGAGAGGTCGTTGAGCAGGGCCGCGTTCACGCCCAGCAACGAGGGCTGCCCCTGGGTGTGGATCGCGCCCCGGTTGACCGGCAGCAGGCCGGCGATGGCCCGCAGCAGGGTGGACTTGCCGGAGCCGTTGCTGCCGATCAGCCCGATCGCCTCGCCCCGGTACGCGGTGAACGAGACCCCCTTCACCGCGTGCACCTCCCGTACGTTCGGCGCGGACGTGCGCTTGACCAGCCGGCGCAGCGCCGCCACCGGCGTGCTGCCACCGGTGGCACCCTTGTGCACCCGGTAGATGATGTGCGCGTCGTCCACCACCACGGTGGGGATCCGTTCCTGCGCCAGCACGGGCAGGGCGACGGTCGCCTCGTCGGTGGCGTGCATGTGATCAACCACGGCCGTACTCCTGTTCGCCGCGCCAGAAGTAGATGAAGCCGCCGATCCCGCCCACGACCGCCCACGCCGCCCCCACCAGCCAGAGCTGGGTCAGCGACTCGTTGAGCAGGGGCGGCTGCTCCAGCAGCGCGTACCGGGCCAGCTCGATGTAGACCAGCAGCGGGTTGAACTGGACCAGCGTGGTCGCCCAGCCGGGCAGCCGCTCGAAGAGGCTGACGCTGTAGAGGACGCCGGAGCCGTACATCCAGGTGCGCATGATGAACGGCATGACCTGCTTCAGGTCGCTCGCCTTGGCGCCCATCCGGGCCACCAGCAGCACCACGCCGGCGTTGAACACCGCCTGAAGCAGCAGGGCCGGCACCAGCATCAGCCACTTGAGGGTGAGCGGCTCGCCGGTGACCAGCACGATGCCGATCAGCACCACCATCGAGGCGAGCAGCTGCTGGAACTGGGTCACCGTGGTGGACAGCGGCAGGCTGGCCCGGGGGAAGTGCAGGGCTCGGATCAGCCCCAGGTTGCCGCTGATCGACTGGGTGCCGGCCAGCACCGCGCTCTGGGTGAAGTTGAAGATGAACAGGCCGGTGGTCAGGTAACCGATGAAGTTCGGGATGTTCTCGTTCTGTGCCAGCACCACCCCGAAGATCAGGTAGTAGACGGCGGCGTTGGTCAGCGGGGTGAGCACCTGCCAGAGCTGGCCCAGCTTGGCGTTGCTGTACGAGGCGACCAGTTTGGCGTTGGCGTACGCGGCGATGAAGTGCCGGTAGGCCCACAGTCGGCGGCTGTACTCGACGAGGGTGGGCCGCTCACCGGCGACCCGGAGCCCGTGTCGAGCGGCCAGCTGCGCCTGGGTCAGGCCCGTGTCGGGGTCGACCAGCGCGGTGGTGGCCATGGAAATGGCGCTCCGATCTTTCGTGCAGACGGGTTGCTCGCGACGATGGAATCCTAGTGGGAGCTGTGCGCGGAGCGCCGCCTCGTCGCTGCGTGGACAGTAGTCCGAAACACGTCGGGACGCAACCGTACCGTCGTTGCGCTACTCTGGTCGTCGTGACCTGCGAGAAGAGTCCCTGGTGACGACCGAGAAGAGGCGTGCCCCGGCCGGCGCGGCGGTGCTCCGTGGTGAGATCACCACGGCCATCCGGCGCGCGCTGATGCAGGAGCTCGCCGCGGTCGGCTACGGCCGGCTCTCCATCGAGGCGGTGGCCCGCCGGGCCGGCGTCAGCAAGACGGCGGTCTACCGACGGTGGAGTTCCAAGGTCGACCTGGTGCTGGAGATCGTCGCCACCGCGGCGCACGGCAAGCTGCCGGTGCTGGACACCGGCACCCTGCGCGGCGACCTCGCGCTGCTGTTCCAGGCGGTCGCGCACGCGCTGCGGCATCCGCTGGCCTCGCAGATCATCCCCGACCTGCTCGCGGAGGCCGCCCGCAACCCGACCATCGACCAGACCCTGCGTCAGGTGCTGCACGCCCGCCAGCAGGAGGTCGCCGGTCGTCTGGTCACCCGCGCCGTGCAGCGCGGCGAGCTACCTGCCGACACCGACCCGGACGCCGCCGTCGACCTCATCATCGGCCCGCTCTACTGGCGGCTCGCCATCGCCCGCGCTCCGGTCACCGACACCTACCTCGGCACCCTGGTCGAGTCGGTGGCCACCGGGCTCGGTGCCGAACCGGCCGCACCCCGGCCCCGGGGCGCCGTCGCCCCGTCGGCGCGCGCCTGACCGCCCTGCCTGATCTCTCCCCGGCGCAGCCTGGAGGAGATCAGGCAGGGCGGTCAGGCGCTCTCAGCGGGGCGCGTCGACCGGAAGCCGGGAGACGATGTGCCGGGCGATCTCCAGCGAGCTGGTCGCGGCGGGGGAGGGTGCGTTGAGCACGTGCACCTGCCGGTCGGCCTCGACGATCAGGAAGTCGTCCACCAGGCCGCCGTCGGGGAGAATCGCCTGCGCCCGCACGCCGGCGCCGGCCCGGACGATGTCAGCCGGGGTCAGCTCCGGCACCAGCCGGGCCAGACTGTCCGCGAAGCGCTTCTTCGACAGCGACCGGGTCACCTCGGTCAGGCCGTAGCGGTAGTGCCGCCGACCCAGCGCCCAGAGACCGCGGTAGGAGAGTTCGTCCCAGATGTCACGCGGGTTGATCCGGCCCCAGGAGTAGCCCTCGCGGGCGGTGGCCAGCACCGCGTTCGGGCCGGCGTGCACGCTGCCGTCGATCATCTTGGTCAGGTGCACCCCGAGGAAGGGGAACTGCGGGTCCGGCACCGGGTAGATCAACCCCCGCACCAACCCCTGCCGCTGCGGGACCAGCTCGTAGTACTCGCCCCGGAACGGCACGATCCGCACCGGCGTCGGGACGCCCGCCAGCCGGGAGATCCGGTCGGCGTGCAGGCCGGCGCAGTTGATCAGGACGTCCGCGGTCACCTCGCCGCCGGTGGTGGTGACGACCACGCCCTCCGGACGGGTGGCCACCCCGGTGACCTCGGTGCCGGTGCGCAGGTCCGCCCCGCCCGCGGCGAGCAGCTCGGCCAGCTTGCGGCAGACCGCGCCGAAGTCGACGATGCCGGTCGAGGCGACGTGCAGCGCGCCGACGGCCGCCACGTGCGGCTCGTACTCGGCCGCCTCGGCACCCTCGATCAGCCGCGCAGGCAGGCCGTTGGCCACGGCGCGCTGGTGCAGGTCGTGCAGCCGGGGCAGCTCCGCGGTGTCGGTGGCGACGATCAGCTTTCCGCAGATGTCGTGCGCCAGCCCGTGCTCGCGGCAGAACTCGACCATCGAGGCGCTGCCGGCCTTGCAGAGGGTGGCCTTGAGGCTGCCGGGCTTGTAGTAGACGCCGGCATGGATGACGCCCGAGTTGTGACCGGTCTGGTGGGCCGCCCAGCCGGCCTCCTTCTCCAGCACCGTGACCGGGTCGCCGGGCCGGTCGGTCATCAGCCGGTGTGCCACCGCGAGCCCGACGATGCCGCCACCCACCACCACGAACCTGGTCATGTCATCTCCCCTGCCCGACGCCGCAACAGATGGTAACCAAGCCCATCCGCGCGCCCGACTGGCCCACCCCCCATGGGCTTGGCCTAGACTGCTCCGGGTCCATCCTCTCTGGGAGTCACATGTCTGAGGTCATCGCGCTCGGTCAGCCCACGGTCGGCGAGGCCGAACTCGCCGCCATCGCCGAGGTCTTCGCCTCCGGCTGGCTAGCTGGTTCCGGGCCCACCTGCCGTCGTTTCGAGGAGCGTTTCGCCGTCGTCGCCGGCACCCGGCACGCCCTCGCCACCAGCAACTGTGGTTCCGCTCTGCATCTCGCGCTACTCACCCTCGGGGTCAAGCCCGGCGACGAGGTGATCGTCGGCGACTACACCTTCCCGGCCACCGGCCACTCGGTGATGTGGACCGGCGCCACGCCGGTCTTCGCCGACGTGCGGCCGGACACCTGGACGGTCGACCCGGCCGCCGTCGAGGCCGCGATCACGCCCCGTACCGTCGGCATCATCGCCGTCGACGTGTTCGGGCAGCCGGCGGACTACGACGAGCTGCGCGCCATCGCCGACAAGCACGGGCTGTTCCTGGTCGAGGACGCCGCCTGCTCGGCGGGCGCCACCTACAAGGGCCGCCCGGCCGGCAGCCTGGCCGACATCGCCACCTTCAGCTTCCACGGCCGCAAGGGCATCACCGCCGGCGAGGGCGGGGCGTACGTCACCGACCGCGAGGATCTCGCCGCGCACGCCCGCAAGCTGCACACGTACGGGGTGGAGGGAGCGCTCACCCGGGCCGAGCTGTCGCACCTGCCGATCCCGACCTTCACCGAGCTGGGCTACAACTACCGGCTCTCCGACATCTCCGCGGCGATCATGCTCGCCCAGCTCGACCGGCTGCCCGACCTGCTGGCCGCCAAGCGTCGCACCGCCGCCCGCTACGGCGAGCTGCTCAAGGACCACGAGCTGATCACGACGCCCTACGAGGCACCGGACCGCGAGCACCCCTGGCAGTCCTACGTGGTCACGCTGGATTCCTCGGTCGACCGGGGAGCGGTCGCGCTGGCACTGCGCGAGCGCGGGGTGCAGTGCACCTTCGGCACGTACGCCTCGCACGCCCAGCCGCTCTACGGCCAGACCACGCCCTGCCCGGTCTCGGCGGACCTGTTCGTCCGGCACCTGGCCATCCCGATGCACGCCAACCTCACCGACGACCAGGTCGAGACCGTCGCGGCCACGCTGATCGACGTCGTCAACACCGCGGCCACCAGCCGCTGATCCCCCCAGGAAGGACACGCTCCGCCATGTCGAAGCAGACCGTCTTCATCACCGGAGGCGCTGGTTTCATCGGCCTGCACGTGGTACCGATGCTGTTGGAGAAGGGCTACCGGGTCCGCATCTTCGACAACATGACCCGCGGCGACCGGGACCGTATCGCGGAGCTGGTGGCGACCGGCGACGTCGAGCTGATCGAGCAGGACGTCCGCTACGGCGGTGCGGTGCACGCTGCCATGAAGGGCTGCGACTATGCGATCCACCTCGCCGCGGTCTCGATCAACAAGAGCCAGGCCGACCCGCACGAGTCGATCGACATCAACATGGTCGGCAACCACAACGTCTTCGCCGCCGCCGCCGACCACGGCGTCAAGCGCCTGGTCTTCGCGTCGTCGGCCTCGGTCTACGGTGACCCGAAGAAGCTGCCGATGCACGAGGACGACCGGCTCGACCCGCTCACCCCGTACTGCATCTCGAAGCGGGCCGGTGAGGACCTGCTCGGCTTCTACCAGCGCAGCAAGGGCCTGAACTGGGTCGCTCTGCGGTTCTTCAACGTCTACGGCCCGGGCCAGAAGCCGACCGCCTACTACACCTCGGTGATCAACCACTTCGTGAAGCGGTTGAAGACCGGCCAGCCGCCGGTCATCGACGGCAAGGGCGAGCAGTCGATGGACTTCATCCACGTCCACGACATCGCCCGCTCCGTGGTCGCCGCGCTGGAGGCCGAGCAGGGCAACGTGTCGGTCAACATCGGCACCGGCATCGACACCTCGGTGGCCACCCTCGCCGAGATCCTGATCAAGGCCGTCGGCGTCGACGTCGAGCCGCAGTTCAGCCCGCGTGAGGTGCTGGTCAGCCGCCGGGCCGCGGACATCACCCGGGCCCGCGAGGTGCTCGGTTGGGAGCCGACCATCGCCGTCGAGGACGGGATGACCGACCTGATCAAGACCGAGGTGGCGTGACCCAGCCGTCGTCCGCCGGGAGTCCGTCATCGCACGGGCTCCCGGCGAACCCGTACAACCCGCACGCCTGGGTGATCGGCGAGCCGGTGATCGGCGCCGGGACGTGGATCGGTGCCTTCACGGTCATCGACGGTTCCGGCGGGCTGACCATCGGCGCCGGGTGCGACATCAGCTGCGGCGCGCAGATTTACACCCATTCCACCGCCCGGCGTTGCGTATCGGGTCGTGCCTATGCTTCGGTGGACCGGGCGCCGGTGTTGATCGGCGACCGCGTCTTCATCGGGGCGAACGCGACCGTGATGATGGGCGTCACCGTCGGTGACGGTGCGGTCATCGGCGCGGGCGCGGTGGTCACCAGAGACGTGCCACCGGGGGCGGTCGTGACGGGTGTCCCGGCCCGGGTGGTCTCCACAGTCGAGTTGGACGGCGGCGATGTCCGGTTCGTCCCCGTAGCGGAAAGCTAGGAGCCCCCCTCCCGTGCGAATCGCAGTCGTCAACAACTTCTTCCCGCCGCGCGCCGGCGGAAGCTCCCACCTGTCCGAGTCGCTCGCCCGCGGCTACGCCGCCGCCGGGCACGAGGTGCTGGTGCTCACCGCCGCCTACCAGGACGCTCCGGCGGTCGAGGAGCGCGACGGGCTGCGGATCGTCCGTCTGCCGGCGTTCATGCTGCCGGAGACCCGGCTGGCCGTCAGCTTCGACATCTCCTTCACCAGCCGGCCGAGCGTGTTGCGGCGGGTCCGCACCCTGCTCGACGACTTCCGGCCGGACGTCATCCACCAGCACGGGCAGTTCTTCGACCTGACCTGGGCGACCGCGCTGTACGCGCGTAAGCGCCGGGTGCCGACGCTGCTCTCCATCCACACCCGGCTGGAGAACCCGCAGGCCCGGTACGCGAAGGTGTTCCGCGGTCTGGACGCGACCATGGTCAAGCCGTTCATGCGGCGCGCCAAGCCCCGGCTCGTGGTTATGGATGTGCTGATGCAGGAGTACATCGAGTCGCGCTATCGGGGCGCGCACTCCGGTCTGGTGCCGATCCCGGTCGGGGTGGATCCGGACTGGGTGGTCGGCGGCAACGGTCAGCGTGTCCGTGACCGTCACGACCTGGGCAACGCGCCGGTCATTCTGTCGGTGGGCCACGTCATCCCACTGCGGGACCGCGTCGCGCTGGTCGAGGCGCTGCCCGAGGTGCTGGCCACGGTGCCGGACGCGAAGCTGCTCATCTGCGGGCAGGTCTACTACCACCACTTCGCCGAGCGGGCCCGTGCGCTCGGCGTCGAGCACGCCATCATCGCCGCGGGCAAGGTGCCCAAGAGCGAAATCCCGGACTACCTCGCCGCCGCCACTGTGGAGTCGCACGAGCAGGGGCTCGGCCTCGGCACCGCGACGCTGGAGGCGATGGCCGCCGGGGTGCCGGTGGTGGCGCCGGCGCGGGCCGACAACTTCCCCGGCATCGCTCTCCGCGACGGCGACAACGTCCTGCTCTGCCAGCCGGGCGATGTCCAGGGCCTGGCCAAGCGGCTGGTCGCCGCGCTGACCGAGCCGGGTGTGGCCAAGCAGATCGGGGTCAACGGTCAGGCTCTCATCCGCGAGCGGTTCAGCCTGGACCGGGTGCTCCACCGGCACCTCGAGGTGCTCAGCGAGATGGCCGCCTCGCGCCGGCCCTGATCCGGGGCGCGCAACCACGGCACGTCCGGGGGCGTTTGCTGTCGCTCCAGCGGCAGCAAACGCCCCCGAAGCACGTCACACCTACTTCTCAACGTGATACCGCGGAGGCAGATTCATGCCTCCGCGGTATCACACTCGTTCACGTCATCCGCGCGGCTGGACGCCGCGACCCGGCGGCGGTGATCGCCGGGCGGGCGGGAACCGGCCGTGGTGACCGGGCGAGGAACGTTCAGCGGCTGATGACCGCGGTCGCCGGCTCGTCCGTGCCGGAGCGCGGAGCTGGTACCGGGTCCGCGACGACCGCCCGTGCGGGCTCGTCCGAGGCCGGCTCGACGGGGCTCTCGCCGGTGACCTTCCGCAGCTGCCGCATTCCGGAGAGGGCGGCGATGCCGGCGGCGAGCAGGTCGGCCACGGTGAAGATCAGTCGGGAGGCGAGCGCGATCCCGGTCGCCGCGCCGATGCCGCCGGCTCCGGCGAGGAAGGGCGCCATGGTGGCGACCAGCACGGCCTCCCGGACGCCCAGCCCGGAGGGGGAGAGGAAGGCGAACATCCCGACGGTCATCGCGATGGCGAACGATCCGATGCTCCGTAGCAGGCCGCCGACGCCCGGGGCGGCCTGGGCGTTGGCCAGCAGCCACAGGTGCACGCCGAACAGGGTGTAGCCCAGAGCGCTCCACCCGACCACCCGGAGCACGCCGGGCAGGGTGAGCTTGTGCTGCAGCGGCGGCCGGCGCAGCACCTTCAGGACGAGCTGGATGAGCCGGGTCAACACGGCCGGAATGGCGCAGAGCAGCGCGATCGGGAAGAGAACGGCGACGATGTAGAGCGCCACCCGGACCGGCTCGGCGTACTCCGCGCCGGAGTCGGCGGTCGCGTCGAGCAGCGAAGGCAGGCTGAGCAGCCCCACACCGAGCGCGGCGACGACGCCGAGGCCCAGCGCCACGAGCGTGGCCAGGAAGGCCCGGGCCCGCGGCAGGCCGGCGCGCCGGCCCAGCTCCATCTGGAGGACGTAGGCCCAGACGCTCCCCGGGATGTACTTGCCGAGCTGGCCGACCATGCAGATCCGCAGGGCGGCCGGCACGGACACCCGGTGCTCCAGGTCCGCCGCGGCGGCCCGCCAGGCCATCGAGTTGGCGAACATGCCGGCCAGCACCGCCAGCACGGCGAGCACCACCGAGGGCCACGCGAGGTCGAGCCAGGTCTGCCGCACCTGCGGCCACTGGCTGACGACGCTCCAGGTCATGCCGGCCGCGATCGCCCCGATCACCACCACCCGGACGGCCAGCGAGAGCCAGCGGGACTTCGCCGCGGTGGCCCCGGTGGCCGGTGTGGGTACCGTTTCGACCTGCGTCGCGGTGTCTGCCACGGCCGTCCTGTCCTTTGGTCGTCCCGACCCGTCCGGGTCGCCTGCACAATTCGCCGAGACTAGCGCAGTGTGCCGCGTACCACGAACCGAGGTTGACCGCGAGTCGGGACCGGTTCGGCGGTGGGGGATTCGCGTCGCGGTGGTCCAGGTGTGCCGGGCGTCTCCCGCGCTGCTACGGTCTGCACGCTGCCCCATACCTCAAGGAGAGCTGTTGTGATCCCGATTTCCGTCGTCAAGCTGGACGAGGCGGCCGAACGGTTGGCGGTCGAGGTGATCCGCTCGGGTGTCATCGCGCAGGGCCCGATGGTGGCCCGCCTGGAGCGCGAGTTCGCCGACCTGGTCGGCGTCGAGCACGCGGTCGCCGTCAACAACGGCACCACCGCCCTCGTGGCCGCGCTCCAGGTGCTCGACCTGCAGCCCGGCGACGAGGTGGTCACTAGCCCCTTCACCTTCGTCGCGACCCTCAACGCGATCCTCGAGGCGGGCGCCACCGCCCGGTTCGCCGACATTCGCGAGGATGACTTCTGCGTCGACCCGGCGGCGCTCGCCGACGCGATCGGCCCGCGCACCCGGGTGCTGATGCCGGTGCACCTGTACGGCCAGCCCGCCGACATGGACACCATCGGCCCGCTGGCCCAGAAGCGAGGCCTGGGCCTGGTCGAGGACACCGCGCAGTCCCTGGGCGCGACCATCTCCGGCCGCGGCGCCGGCAGCTTCGGTCTCGGCACCTTCTCGCTGTATGCCACCAAGAACCTCACCACCGGTGAGGGCGGCATGATCACCACCAATGACGCGGTGCTCGCCGACCGGTTGCGCGTGCTGCGCAACCAGGGCATGCGGCAGCGCTACCAGTACGAGGTGGCCGGTCACAACTACCGCCTCACCGACCTGCAGGCCGCGCTGGGCATCCCGCAGATCGCCTCGTACGGCGAGAACGTCAAGCGCCGCAAGGACAACGCCGCCCGGCTCTCCGCCGGCCTGGCCGACGTCCCCGGGCTGCGCCTGCCGACCGAGCTGCCCGGCCGGTCGCACGTCTGGCACCAGTACACGGTGCTGGTCACCGACGAGGCGCCGGTGAGCCGCGACGAGGTGATCGCCCGCCTGACCGAGAGCGGCGTGGGCTGCGGCATCTACTACCCGAAGACGGTCTACGACTACGACTGCTACCGGGACCACCCACGGGTGATCGCCGACCCGGCACCGGTGGCCGACCGGGTCGTCCGCCAGTGCGTCTCCCTGCCGGTGCACCAGCACCTCACCGACGGCGACCTCGACCAGGTCGTCGAGGCAGTCCGGAAGGCGGTCGGCGCGTGACCGCCAAGCTGCGTTTCGCCCTGGTCGGCACCGGGGTCATGGGTTCGCTGCACGCCCGGGTGGTCGCCCAGTCCGACCGGGCCGAGCTGGCCCGGGTCATCGAGCCCCGGCGCTCGGTGGGCCAGCAGGCCGCCGAGCGGTACGGGGCCGACTGGTCCGCGGACGCCGACGACCTCTCCGACGTCGACGCGGTGGTGATCGCCGCTCCCACCGAGTTCCACCACGGCCTCGCCGACCAGGTCCTGGCCGCCGACAAGCCGCTGCTGATCGAGAAGCCGGTCTGCGGCAGCCTCGCCGAGACCGAGGAGATCGTCGCGACCTCCGAGAAGCGCGGCGTACCGCTGCTGTGCGGGCTGCTGGAGCGGTTCAACCCGGCGGTGCTGACGGCTCTGGCCCTGGTGCACCGCCCGGTGCACCTGACCGCCACCCGGCACTCGCCGTACGCGCCGCGGATCCGCACCGGGGTCGCCTGGGACCTGCTCATCCACGACGTCGACCTGGCGATCCAGGCATTCGGCGGAGAGGAGCCGGCGGCGGTACGCGGGACCCTGGGTCACTTCCACCCCGACTCGCTCACCGAGGCGGAGGACGTGGCGGAGACCGTGCTGTCGTTCGGCACCGGCGCCCTGGCCAACGTGTCGGCCAGCCGGATCGGGCAGCGCAAGGTGCGAACCCTGGTGATCAGCGAGGTCGACCGGTTGATCGAGGCCGACCTGATCCGCAAGGACGTGACCATCTACCGGCACGTCTCGCTGGACGCCGCCACCCCGGACGGCCGCGGCTACCGGCAGCAGAGCATCATCGAGGTGCCGGAGCTGATCACGAACCGCGAGCCGCTCGCCGCCCAGCTGGACCACTTCCTGGACATCGTCGCCGGCACCGCCGACGCTGACGTCGAGCGGCAGCGGATCCTGCCGGCGCACCGGGTGGTGGGTCGGCTCTTCGCCGACAGCGGCCGCTGACGCGGCATCCCCGCCCGACGGGGATGCTGCGAACGCCGACGCCCAGGTACGCTCCCGTCGTCCGACCGGCGGGGGCGCACCTTAGGGTCGCGAGGACCTAGCCCTGATGAGAAAAGATTAGGAAGCTTCGTGTCGAAGGTCGGTAGTTCCGCTGTGGCAGAGACCGAGCCGGATGTGACCCAGCCGGACCCGCCGCGGCGCGACAGCCTCGCCGGTCGTCTGCGCGTGCTCGTGGCGGCGTCGCCCCGGCTGGTCACCGACGCGGCGGTGATCGCCTTCGCGCTCTTCACGGTGATCTACCACGTCGCGTTCCTGTTCCGCCTCGCCCCGTCGGTGATCTTCCTGATCTGGCTGGTCGGCTGCGTGTTGCTCGCGGGTGTCGCGATCGTGCGGGCGGTCCGCCGGCAGCCCGCACCGGCGCCGGCCGGGACCGAGAGCCCGGCGGACCCCGGCACGGACCGGTCGCGCCGCTGGCCGCTGGTCGCGATCGTCGCCGGGGTCGGCGCGGCGGTCACGGCCGGTGTCGCCGGCGACATGCCGTGGTGGGTGCCCGCCGTCCTGGGTCTGGTCGCCTCCGTCGTGGTCGCGCTGCTGGCCCGGCGGCACTGGCTGACCGGCGCCGGAGCGGAGGCCCCCGCCACCGGCGCCTGGCAGGCCGGCTACGCGCTGCTGATCTCGGTGCTGGTGGCCGTCTCGTCGTTCTTCATGGCCCGCAACTCCAGGGACGACGTCTTCTACGTCGGTAAGTCCGTATGGGTGGCCGACCGCGATCAGATCCCCCTGCGCGACTTCCTCTTCACCGAGGGGGTCGCCCCGGCGCTGACGACCCAACCGCCCATCTCGTCGATCGAAGTCTTCGCCGGCGCGCTCGGGCGGTTCCTCGGTATCCACGGCGCCTCCGCCACCTGGTACGTGCTGCTGCCCGTGCTGGCCGTGCTCGCGGTGCTCGCCCTCTGGCGGCTGGTGCACCGCTGGGCGCCGCGCCGACCGGTTCTCGCCTTCAGCGTCGGCATCGCCTACCTCTACCTCGTGGCCGGTTCGGACGCCGCACTCGGCACCTTCCATCTGCCCCGGCTCTACGAGGGCAAGGGCATGTTCGTCTCCGCGGTCGTTCCGCTGATGTGGGTCTACCTCACCGACTGGTTCGAGTCGCGGTCGCGGTGGCGGCTCTTCCTGGTCTTCGCGCTCTCGATCGTGGCCACCGGGCTCACCTCCACGTCGGCGATCATCCTGCCGATCCTGGTCGGTGGGGCCGCCGCGGCGATGCTGCTGGTCGGGCGCTGGCGGGAGGCGCTCGCCGCGTTCGTCGCCGCTGTGGCATACCCGGTCGGTTCGGTGGTGGTGTCGCGGCTCGTCCTCGGGCCGGTCACCGAGGCCGGCGGGGAGACGCAGTTCTTCGACGCCGAGGGCACCTACCGGCGGACCCTGCTGATCGGGGTGCTGGGTGTGATCGGTGGCCTCGCCCTCTGGTGCGCTCCGATGCTGGTTCGGAGGCGTACCCCGCAGTTGCTCGCGGCGGGCGCCGCTCTGACCATGAGCGTACTGTTCGTCCCCGGCGTACTCGAACTGCTCGGTGACCTGAGCGGGGTCTCCGCGGTGCTCTGGCGGGTGCCCTGGATCCTCGCCCTGCCCGGGCTCGTCGGCATCCTGTGCACCGTGCGGCTGCCCGGGGCCCGGCGGCTCCTTGACGGGTTGGTCGGAGCCGCGACCGCCGCCGCGCTGGTGGCGTCGTTCGCCGTCTGGGGCGCGCCGATGTGGTCGACCGAGAGCTTCGTCGAGGTGCGGCCGCACCCGATCTGGAAGCTGCCCCAGCAGCGCCAGAAAATCGTCTTCTGGATGCAGGGGCTGGACCGTCCGCCGGGCCTGCTGCTCGCTCCCTCGACGCTGATGCGAATCTCGCCGATCGTCAGCAGCCGGCTGCGGGTCGTCATGCCCCGGGACGGTTACCTGATCGAGTACGACCAGAGTTCCGATTTCGTCCAGGACCGGTTCAAGCTTGCGGCGCTGGCCGACGGCCGGCCGGATCTTGCACCGCTGCCGGAACTGAAGGCGGCGGTGGACCGGCTGGACGTGTCCACGATCTGCGTGTACTCGGGCAATCGCGCCGCCCGGGAGACCGCGGTGGAACTCGGGTTCCAGGAGTTCGCGAAGCGGGCAGCTCCGGGGGCGATGCGCTGCTTCCGCCAGCCCGCCTGATCCGGGCCGGGGCATCCCGTCAGGGCCGGCGCCGGTTCCGGGACGTGTGGCCGGGAGGAGGTCGGACGGCCACACGACCGTGTCCGGTCGATTCATCCTCCGACTGATCGACCGATACCCGAACGATGCCCCCCGGTCGCTCTCGCGTTAAGGTCTTGGGCGAGTTGGACCGGTATGACGAACGACGCGGCCCGTCGGGCATTTCGCGTCTCCGTATGACACGACGCCCGCCGGGTGCGGCTCGTCGTCTACGTCGATAGGGAGCGTAGTCCTTGTTCCGCAAGTTGATGGGACCGTCGGGAGTCGCCGCCCGCGGCGCGCTGCTTCTGCTGGCTTACGTGGTGATGCTCGCCGCCGGTGCGCTCGGCTGGGTCGCCGTCTTCACGGTGGCCGGCCTCCTCGCCCTCGGCGGCGAGTACGCGCTCGCCCGGTGGTCGCCCGGCACACACACACTTCTGGAGAAGGTCGGCCTACGCGGGGACTACCGGCAGCTCACCCGGGACCTCGCGGTTGTCCTGCTGGTGGTGGCCACGGTCCGCCCGCGTGCGGCCGAGCTGAGCGTGATTCTCCTGCTGCCGGCCGCGGTCTGGCTCACCGC
This sequence comes from Micromonospora sp. U21, assembly GCF_018070045.1. GTDB lineage: Bacteria > Actinomycetota > Actinomycetes > Mycobacteriales > Micromonosporaceae > Micromonospora. Next base: position 111,301 of record NZ_JAGPYK010000003.1, on the reverse strand, counting down.
GGTCCTGGCGGGCGCGCTCAAGACCATGATCGACCGGCGCAACCCGGTCTCGGCGTTGGTGCGCAACATCGACCTCGGGCCGATCGCCGCCGCGCCTCGCCCGCCGGAGTGGACGGCCTGGCTCGCCGGTGACCGGCTGGCCCTGATCAACGTACTGCTGGCACCGGCCGCGGTGGTCGCGGCTGTGCGGGACGACGCCACAGCGGTGTTGATCGCGGGTGGTGTGGCGGTGGCCGCCGCCGCGGTGGTCGGCGGGACGGTGGCGGTGACCTGGCTACGGGGTCGGGGGCGCGGGCAGAGCACCCTGCTGCCCGCCGTGCAGCGCTGGCTGGACAGCTACCGCCCGGAGGTCGCGCTCTACTTCGCGGGCCCGGCCAAGGACGTCTACCAGGCGAACATGTGGCTCGCTCCGACCGAGGCGCTGGAGCAGCGCGCGGTGGTGCTGATGCGTAGCCGGGAGGCGTTCACCGAGCTCGCCGACACTCGACTGCCGGTGATCTGTGTGCCGGCCGGGGTGGACTTCATGAACCTCGAGCTGGGCAGCGTACGCGGGACGCTCTACGCGGCGAACGTCGGCGCGAACATCCACATGCTCCGCGAGCCGGGCATGAAGCACGTCTTCGTCGGGCACGGCGACAGCGACAAGGCGGCCAGCGTCAACCCCTACAGCAAGGTGTACGACGAGGTCTGGGTCGCCGGTCTCGCCGGTCGCGAGCGGTACGCCCGGGCGGGCGTGGGCGTGCTCGACTCCGACATCGTTGAGATCGGGCGTCCGCAGCTCGCTGGCGTGCACACCTTCGGCGCGGAGTCGGTCGATCGGCCCTTCACCGTGCTCTACGCCCCGACGTGGGAAGGGTGGCTGGACGACGACCCGTACCACACCTCGCTCGTGCTGATGGGGGAGCGGATCATCAAGGGTCTGCTGGCGACGAGGCCCGAAGTGCGCATCATCTACAAGCCGCACCCGCTGACCGGCTCCCGTTCCAAGGACGCCAAGGCAGTGCACGAGCGGCTGGTGGAACTCATCCGGGCCGCTGGCGGTGACGCCGACGCGACCTCGTTGGACGGTACCCGGCACCTCGTGGTCACCGGCCGGACGCCGGCGCTGTTCGACTGCTTCAATCAGACTGACCTGCTGATCAGCGACGTCTCCAGTGTGGTCTCGGACTTCGTTCAGAGCGAACGGCCGTACGTGGTGGCCAACCCGGGCGGCCTGCCGGAGGACGAGTTCCGGCGGGAGTACCCGACCGCCCGGGCGGCGTACCTGCTCTGCCGGGACTGCGGCGAGCTGGAGAAGATCGTTGCCGTGACCCGGGCCGACGACGACCCGATGACCGAGGCCCGGCGTGAGCTGAAGACCTACCTGCTCGGTCCGGCCGAGGCGAACTCGATGGACCGGTTCCAGGAGGAGATCTCCCGGCTCTGCCGCTGAACGACCCGACCGACAGGAACGGCGGTGGACGGATGCCTCCCGTCCACCGCCGTTCGTCGTCGGCTCAGCCCCGCTGCTGCGGCGGGTTGTCCACGTCCCGGGAGACCACCTCGCCGCGGTCGTCGACCCAGCCCTTGGGTCGGGCCGGGTTGCCGGCGACGAGCTGGTACGGCGCGACGTCTCTGGTCACCACCGAGCCGGCCGCGATCATCGCGTACTCGCCGATCTCGATTCCGCAGACCAGGGTCGCGTTCGCGCCGATCGAGGCGCCCCGGCGCACCATGGTCGGGGTGATCTTCCAGTCCGGATTCTGCGCGCGGGGCCGCAAGTCGTTGGTGAAGACGACGCACGGGCCGACGAAGACCTCGTCCTCCAGGGTCACCCCCTGGTAGACGGAGACGTTGTTCTGAATCTTGACCAGGTCGCCGACTGTGACGCCGGCGTCGACGTACACGTTGCGGCCGATGACGCAGCCGGCGCCCACCTCCGCCGACGACCGGATGTGGGCCAGGTGCCAGACCTTCGTGCCGTCGCCGACCCGGGCCCCCTCCTCCACGTCGGCGGTGGGGTGGACGAAGACCGAGGGGGACGGGGAACTGCTGTCAGTCATCCTTCAACTCGCATGGGTCGCAGGGCGCGCCGGGCGCCGTCGGTGACCCGCGTCGGCATGCGCCGGGACGGCCATCGGCCGCGCGGATCGGGGCTGCCACGCCCGCCCGGGCACGGAGCGTGGGGCCGGGGCGCGCGGGACTCGGCGTAGCATAGCGACCGCTCAGGCCAGCAGCGTCGCCACCGCGTCGGCGGCCGGCTGATCAGCCGGTAGCGTCTGCGTCGACACCACCGCCGTCACCGGCAGCGGGCCGTACAGGTGGGGAAAGAGCTGGTTGCCGCGCGAGGGCTCCCAGCGCAGCGCATCGCCCAGCCGTTCCGGGTCCACGGTCAGCAGGGTGAGCCCGGTGGCGCCGGTGAAGTGTCGCCGGGCCGTCTCCACCACCTGGTCGGCGGCGGAGAGGTGGATGAAGCCGTCCTGCCGGTCCACCGCCGAGCCGACCAGGTGGCCGACCGCCCGGGCGTCGTCCCACTCCACCGTCGGCAGCAACTTGTAGATCATCGTGGCAGCCTACGCGGGCCGGCAGGCGTTTCGGCCGTACCGCCGCCGACGCCGGTCGCGGCCCGGCATGCTCAGGTGGAGCAGGCCGCGGGAGGGTGACGATGGAGAGCTACGACGACAACTGGACCGAAACCCAGCGCGCGCTGTACGACGAGTGCTACCGAGCCGGTGGCGAGTGGGCGGAGGATCCGGACACCCCGTCCGATGACGTACAGCACGTGATCAACCTGGCCGAGGCGGACGACGACGCCTTCACCGACGCCGAGATCGACTACCCGCCCCTGGTCGACGCGGTGACCCAGGTCACCGGGGTCAACGTCACCAGCGTGCCGGCCCGCCACGACGACCCGGGTTTCCGAGGCTTCGTCGACGGCGTCCGGGACGGCGTCGACGACGACGTCTTCGGCCTCTAGGGCCGTCCCGGGGAGGCGGCCCTCCCGCTCGCGGCACCCTTCTGCCACCATTCGCAGGACGGTACTGCGATGGACGGGGGCACGGGTGCGGATCCTGCTGGTGGAGGACGACCGCCGGGTGGCCGCCGCGCTCTCCTCCGCCCTCACCCGCCGCGGGTACCAGGTCGAGCACGCCGCCACCGTCGCCGCCGCGCTCGCCGCCGCCCCGTGCGACCTGGTGCTGCTCGACCTGACCCTGCCCGACGGGGACGGCACCGACCTCTGCCGGGAGCTGCGCCGGCGCAGCAGCCAGCTCGGCATCATCGCGGTGACCGCCCGGGGGGAGGAACGCGACCGGGTGCTCGGTCTGCGCCTCGGCGCGGACGACTACGTCGTCAAGCCGTTCTCGATGGTGGAGCTGCAGGCCCGCATCGAGGCGGTGCTGCGCCGGGCCGCGAACGCCGCACCGGAGCGGCACCTGATCGAGGCCGGTGCGGTGCGCATCGACGTCGCCGCCCGGACGGTGACCGTGGACGGCCGGGCGGTCACGCTGACCCGCAAGGAGTTCGACGTGCTGCTCTCGCTGGCCCGTCAGCCCGGGGTGGCGGTGCCCCGCGACCGCATCCTGCTCGACGCCTGGGGCACCACCTGGACCGACCGGCACACCGTCGAGGTGCACGTCGGGTCGCTGCGCGGCAAGCTGGGCGACGCCCGCCTGGTCGAGACCGTACGTGGGGTCGGTTACCGGTTGCGCGATGCCTGAGGGGTTGCCGTGCGCCGTCGACTGGTGATCAGCTATCTGCTGCTGATGGTGCTCGTCCTCATCGCGTTGGAGACCCCGCTGGCCGCCACCCTGGCCAGCCGCGAGACCGAACGGGTCCGCGCCGACCGGCTCGCCGACGCCACCCGGTTCGCCTCGCTGGCCGGGCCGGCGCTGCGCGGTGGCGGGCCGGGCCCGCTGGAGGCGGAGCTGCGCAGCTACGACGAGCTGTACGCGATCGGCGCGGCGGTCGTCGACCGGGAACGGGGCACGGTCGTCGCCTCGGCGAGCTGGCGGCCGGCCGCGGGGACCACCACGGCTCTGGACATCGCGCTGTCCGGGCAGCAGACCAGCGCCCCTGAGTCGGTCCTGCCGTGGACGGCCGGTGCGGTGGTGGTGGCGGTGCCGATCAACGACGGCGGCGAGGTCCTCGGTGCGGTGGTCATCGTGACCCCGGCCGGCCCGATCAGCCGGGCCGTCACCGCCTGGTGGCTGCTGCTCGCCCTGGCCGGCCTGCTCGCCGTGCTGGCCTGCGTGCTCACCGCGTTCGGGCTGGCCGGCTGGGTGCTGCGCCCGGTCACCGAGCTGGACGCGGTCACCCACGAGATCGCCGAGGGCGACCGGAGCGCCCGGGTGCTGCACCGGCTCGGCCCGCCGGAGCTGCGCCGGCTCGCGGCGAGCTTCAACCACATGGCCGACGTGGTCTCCGACGTGATGGACCGGCAGCGGGCGTTCGTCGCGCACGCCAGCCACCAGCTGCGCAATCCGCTCACGGCGCTGCGGCTGCGGGTGGAGGAGTTGGGTCCCAGCCTCACCGACCCGGACGGGCGCTCCGAGCATCGGCTGGCGCTGGAGGAGACCGACCGGCTGGCCCTGGTGCTCGACGCGCTGCTGACCCTGGCCCGGGCCGAACGCGAGGAGAACGAGCGGGTCACCGTGGACGCCGCCGCGGTGGCCGCGTCCCGGGTGGCCGCGTGGGCGCCGCTGGCCCGGCACCGGTCGGTCGCGCTGCGGCTCGTCACGACCGACGCCCCGGCGTACGCCCGGACCGTCCCGACCGCCGTCGACCAGGCGCTGGACGCGTTGATCGACAACGCGGTGAAGTTCAGCGGCGCCGGCGGGGCGGTGACGGTGACGGTGACCAGCCGCGACGACGGGGTGGCCCTGGAGGTGCGTGACAGCGGTCCGGGCATGACCGAGAGCCAGCTCGGCCAGGCCACCGAACGGTTCTGGCGGGCACCGGACGTGCAGAACGTGGACGGCGCCGGGCTCGGCCTGACCATCGCGGCGGTGCTGGTGGACGCCTCCGACGGGCGGCTCACCATGCGCGCCGGAAAGCCGCGTGGACTGGTCGCCGGCCTGTGGTTCCCGGCGCCCGAGTCCGGCCCCGCAGCGGAGCCGGCGGACGACGAACCGCCCGTCGACCTACGCTCCACCCTCGCCCGGTAGCGGGCCGGGCGTCATGGCTTGGCCGCGCGGTACCAGGCGGCGGCCCCCGGGTGCAGCGACAGCGGTGCGGTGGTGATCGCCGAGCGTGGGCTCATCCGGCCCGCCGCCGGGTGCGCGGCGCCCAGCTCGGCCCGGCGCTCCATCAGCAGCCGGGTCACCTCCCGCACCAGCCGTTCCGGAAGGTCGGCCTGGACGATCAGGTAGTTCGGGTTTGCCACCGTGGTCACCGGGTCCACGCCGTACACGGAGCGGGGGATGTCCCGGGAGACGTATACCTGGCCGTAGCGGGCGCGCAGCGGGTCCGTCCACTCGCCGAGGTCCACGACCCGGGTGGCGCTGCGCCCGGCCAGCTCCTTGATGCCCCGCACCGGCAGCCCGCCGGAGAAGAAGAAGGCGTCGATCCGCCCGGCGCGGAGCGCGGTCACCGAGTCGTCCAACCCGAGCCGCTCCTGGCGCACCCCGTCACCGCCGAGCCCGGCCACCTCCAGCAGCCGGATCGCGGTGATCTCGGTGCCCGACCCGGGCGCGCCGACGGAGACCCGCCGGCCGCGCAGGTCGGCCACCGTACGGACCGGCCCGCCGCCGGTGGTGACCAGGTGCAGCTGGTCGTCGTACACCCGGGCGACGGCGCCGACCGTCGGGCTCTCCGTCGTGGTGGTGGGCAGCACATCGGCCTGGGTGAAGCCCAGCTCGGCCGCGCCCGAGCCGACCAGCCGGACGTTCTCCGCCGAGGCTGCGGTGACGACCACGCTGGCCCGCACGCCGGGCAGCTCCCGGTTGAGGATGGCCGCCAGGGACTGCCCGAAGGCGTAGTAGACGGCGGTGGGGCTGCCCGTGGCGATCCGGATCGGCAGCGGCTCGGCCGGGGCGTCCCGGCAGCTGGCGGCCCCGGTCAGGGTCGCGGCCAGCAGCAGCGTCAGCAGCGCCGCCGTCCTCGGACGGCGGTGACCGGGCCGGCTGGGCGAGGTACGACTCACGCGGTGCACTGTGCGCCGTCGGACCGGTGGGCGCAAGCCCGTCCGGCCGGTCCCGGCCGCGGCTGCCGCCCGGGTCCGGGTCAGCAGGCGGGGCGACGCTCCGGCTGCGTTGCCGCGCTGCGGGCCGGCTCCATCGCGGTGGTGCGGGCCGGCTCCATCGCCGCGCTGCGCAGGATCCGCTCCCGGTCCGGTCCGTCGGCGACGCTGACCAGGAAACAGCCGGTGCCGGGACGGAGCAGGGCCGGCACGTCGAGCACGGCCGCGCCACGGATCAGCACCGCGGCCAGTTCCCGGTCGGTGAGCCGTACCCCGAGGATGTGCCGGCGGACGTGCCGCCCGCCGGCCAGCAGCGCCGAACGCCACGCCGCCGCGGCGAGCCGGGACACCCACCGCCGACGGGCCGGCGAGGCGCCGGGCAGCGGACCGCCGAGCAGCTCCCGGCGTCCCTGCCACCAACCGGCGTCCAGCATCCGGGCGTACGCCACACGGTGCTCCCCGGGGACCCAGAGCCGGTGCAGTTCGTAGCGGCGGCGCAGGCCGCCGACGGCCACCTCGTGGGTCACCGGGATGTCCAGCCGGGCGAGCAACTGCCGCATCCGCTGGGCGGCGTCCTCCCGGTTGAACTCCACCCCCGGCGAGTGCGACGAAGGCGCCGCCGTCGGTCGTGCGCCGGTCGGCCGTGGCGTACAGCGCAGCAGGCAGGCGGCCTCGAACGCGTCACCCAGGGTCAGCCAGTCCAGCGGAGGTGGCGTCGCCGGGGAGGGGAGCCGGTCGAGCAGGGCGGGTTCACGGGCCAACGGGGGTGCTCCCTTGTCGGAGTCTGGGTTCCCCTACCGTGGCCCCTGCGCCGCCGTTGCGGAACCGGTGCCGCCCAGCCTTGAGGAAATCTTGCGGCTGCACGCCTCTAGAGGTCCGTGGCCACCAGATCCACCTGCCGCGGCCGACCGGGGCCGGCCGCCTGCTCCACGACGGTGTGCTTGAGTTCGCGCAGCGCGCCGATCAGCTCCGCGGCGGTACGCGGCCGGGCCCCGGCGACCAGCAGGTCACGGACCAACCGCCCCTTGGTCGCCTTGTTGAAGTGGCTCACCACCGAGCGGACCGGCACTCCGTCCACCTCCCGCTCGTGCAGCACCCGTAGCGTCACCGTCCGCTCGGCCAGCTCGCCGCGCGGCGTCCAGGTGGCCGCGTACGCGCCGGAGCGCAGGTCGAGCACCGGCCCGGAGCCGGCCGCAGCGGACAGCACCGGCGCCAGCACCGGCCGCCAGTACGCCGAGAGCGCCCCCACACCGGGCAGCCGGGCGCCGATCGGGCAGCGGTACGGCGGGATCCGGTCGGCGAGCCGCACCGCGCCCCACAGACCGGAGCTGATCAGGATCGACCGGCGGGCCGTCCGCTGCGCCGCCGCCGGCAACGAGGCCAGGTCCAGCGCCTCGTAGAGCACCCCGGTGTAGACCTGCGCGGCCGGCGCGGTGGCGGCCACCCGCAGCCGGGCGTTGCGGCGCAGCTCGCCGCGCTGGCCCTCGCTGAGCCCGAGCGCGACCCGCGCCGCCGCCTCGTCCGGCCCGGCGCTCAGCGCCACGAGCGCGTCGAGCACCTGCTCCCGGGCGGGGTTCAGCTCGGGCAGCGCGAGCCGGTCCGGGGACCATCGTCGACCGGTGCCGGCGTCGGCCTTCCCCTCCGAGGGCGGCAGCAGGATGAGCATTGGATCTCCTCGACGGGCGGACGGCGGCGGCCCGGCCAGCGTACGACCCGCCGCTACCGCCAGGGCCGGACCGGGGTGTCGGGGTGGTACACGCGATAGCCGCCTACCTCGCGGACCGGTGCGGCGTCGGGCCGGTCCGCGAGCAGCCGGCGCAGCCGCCGGTCCATCGGCGAGTCGACCTCCACCACGTAGCCCGGTCGCTCGGCCCGGCCGACCTGTCGCCAGTACGGCGGGTAGCGGTTCTGCCCGGGGGACAGGTCACCGTCGAGCACACCGCAGACCACCGCCTCGTCGGTGTTGAAGATCAGCCGGTTGCAGGTCCAGTAGTCCCCGTACACCTCGTGGGGGCCGTTGGCGCGCAGCGCGCCGGCCAGCTCCCGGGCCTGGCGCTCCTCGGTCCGCGACGCCCCGACGCCGCTGGTCGCGAAGAGCACGGTGATCACCAGCGTGGTCGCGGTCAGCGCGGCCAGCGCGGCGGTGGCCAGCGCGCCGGTGAGCCGGCCGAGCGCGCCGACCGTGCCCCGCCAGCAGGCGACGGCGGCGATCCAGAGCGGCCAGAGCACCGCCGGCAGCGACAGTTGCAGCACCGACAGGTAGCGGGCGTTGTCCAGCGGGCTGGTCGCGGCGAGCGGGGTGCGTACGTACGACAGCAGGGTCAACGCGGCGCCGGTGATCAGCGCGAGCTGCACCAGCGGCCGTGCCCGCTCACCGCGTGACGCCCCGGCGGCCCGGCGGTACGCGACCACCGCCAGCACCGCGGCGACCACCAGCAGCACCGGGTAGAGCAGCCCGAACCACTGCTGCCAGCGACCGCAGCCGTCCACCGGGCAGAGCCCGTGCGCCAGCGGCACCCCCTCCAGCAGACCACCCCGGATCCGCTCGGACCACGGCGGCAACGGGCCCTCCTGGGTGCTGACCGCGCGGAACACCGACAGTGAGTCCGCACCTGGCGGCGCCCGTAGATTGTCGTAGATCATCGGCGCCACCCCGACCACGAGGCCCGCCACCAGCAGGAGGCCGGACCAGCCGAGGAGCTCTCGCCGTACCGCCCACACCAGGGCCAGCCCAGCCACCGCCAGGTACGGCAGGATCAGCCAGTCTGACCAGGCGGCCAGCCCGACGAGCAGGCCGAACAGGGCGACGGCGAGCCGCCGGCGGTGCACGGTGCCCGCCGCCAGCCCCACCATGATCAGCAGCATCAGCAGCACCGCCGGCTTCACCTCGGGCCGCCCGCCGACGACGGTCAGCTGGTCACGCACCACCCGTTCCGGTCCGAGTGCCAGCAGGCCGACGACGAAGGCGGCGAACCAGGGCGCGCAGAGCCGACGGGTCAGCCGGTGGATCAGGTAGAGGAAGACCGCGTACAGCGCGAGCATCGGCAGCCGCAGCACCGGCCAGCTCGGCCCGGTCACCGCGACCAGCGGCGCGGCCAGGTACGACTCCAGCATTCCCATGTAGTGCTGGCCGTAGAGGAAGACTGGTCGTTCCCGGCCCTGCCCGATGTGCAGCGCGGCGAGGCCGAACGTGGCCTCGTCGCTGTTCGACACCGGCACGGTGTACAGCGTCAGGACCAGCCGATATCCGACGCCGGCCAGCCCGAACAGCAGCGCGACGAGCGCCGGCCGGTCGAGTCGCGGACGCCATCGTCCGCGGTGCTGCTCTGGATGCGACACGACCACGCCCCCGTCGTCGTCCCGACCGGAGTGTTTCACGGACGGCGGGCCGGCCGGGGCGGTTCTGGGCAGCCGGCGTCGCTCGCGTGGCCGTCGCCGTCGAGGTGTGGCAGGGTTGGCGGGTGCCACCCACTCCCGCCGGCCAGCTGGCCGTTCCGAACCTGCACCGGGCCGCGCGGATGGAGGACGCTGTGCACCAGCTCGTGGAGCGTCGGCTGCGGCGCACCGGCTGGCGCATCAACGTCATCGCGTACACCGGCTACGGCTCTCCGGGTTGGGTGCGGGTGATGTGCCGGGTGCTGCTGGGCCGACCGGACACCCGCCAGCGGGGGCGGCTGGACAAGGTTCGCGGCTGGCGCAGCTTCACGACGCTGCCGGCCAAGCACGTGACGGTGACGATCGAGGCCGGCGGCGTGCGCTGCGAGGCGCGGGCCGACCGCAGCGGCTTCGTCGACACGCTCGTCGAGGCCGACCTGCCGCCCGGCTGGGGCACGGTCCGGCTGAGCGTGCCGGACGCCGAGCCGGTGGACGCGCCGGTGCGCATCCTCGACCCGGAGGTGCGGTTCGGCATCCTCTCCGACATCGACGACACGGTGATGGTGACCGCGTTGCCCCGGCCGCTGCTCGCCGCGTGGAACACCTTCGTGCTCGACGAGCACGCCCGCGCCGCCGTGCCCGGCATGGCGGTGCTCTATGAGCGGCTGGTCACCGCGCACCCCGGCGCCCCGGTCTTCTACCTCTCCACCGGCGCGTGGAATGTGGCACCGACGCTGACCCGGTTCCTGTCCCGGCACCTCTACCCGGCCGGGCCACTGCTGCTCACCGACTGGGGCCCGACCGCCGACCGGTGGTTCCGCAGCGGGCGCGAGCACAAGCGGGCCACCCTGGCCCGGCTGGCCCGGGAGTTCCCCGAGGTGCGCTGGCTGCTGGTCGGCGACGACGGCCAGCACGACCAGGAGATCTACCGGGAGTTCGCCGCCGCCCACCCGGAGAACGTGGCCGCGGTGGCGATCCGTCGGCTCTCCCCGACCCAGTCGGTGCTGGCCGGCAGCCTGCCCGCCCCGGCCGGAGAGCGCGAGTCGGCGGGACGGGTGGGGCAGAAGTGGCTCTCCGCGCCGGACGGTGCCGGCCTGTGGACGCTGCTGCGCGACGCCGACCTGGTCTGACCCGTCGGCTGGCGCCGACGGCTAGCCCTGGCGGAGCCAGATGACGCCGAGTGGCGGGACCTGGAGGGCGGCGGAGGCGACCATGCCGTGCCACGGAACGTCCTCGGTGTCCACCGCGCCCAGGTTGCCCACCCCCGAGCCGCCGTAGTGGTGGGCGTCGGTGTTGAGCACCTCCGTCCAGGTGCCACCGGCCGGTAGGCCGATCCGGTAGTCGTGCAGCGGCAGGGCGGAGAAGTTCGCCACGCAGACCAGCGTCGACCCGTCCGGGGCGATCCGGATGAACGACACGGTGTTGTTGGCGACGTCGTCGCCGGCGATCCAGCGGAAACCGGCCGGCTCGGTGTCCTGCGCCCAGAGCGCCGGGGTGGCCCGGTAGATCCGGTTGAGGTCGCCGACGAGACGCTGCACGCCGGCCCGGGCCGGGTCGTGCAGCAGGTACCAGTCGAGGCCGCGCTCCTCGCTCCACTCCCGGTCGTCGGCCAGCTCCGAGCCCATGAAGAGCAGCTGCTTGCCCGGATGCGCCCACATGTACGCGAGCAGCGCCCGGACGTTGGCCAGCCGTTGCCACGTGTCGCCGGGCATCTTGCCGGCGAGTGAGCCCTTGCCGTGCACCACCTCGTCGTGGCTGATCGGCAGGACGTAGTTCTCGCTCCAGGCGTACGCCAGGGAGAAGGTGAGCTGGTGGTGGTGGTGCTGGCGGTAGATCGGGTCCTTCGAGGTGTAGAGCAGGGTGTCGTGCATCCAGCCCATGTTCCACTTGAAGCCGAAGCCCAGCCCGCCCTCGGCGGTGGACCGGGTCACCCCGGGCCAGGCGGTGGACTCCTCGGCGATCAGCACCACCCCGGCGTGATGCTTGTAGACGGTCGCGTTCACCTCCTGCATGAACGCGATGGCCTCCAGGTTCTCCCGGCCGCCGTACTGGTTGGGGGCCCACTCGCCGTCCTTGCGGGAGTAGTCCAGGTAGAGCATCGAGGCGACGGCGTCCACCCGGAGCCCGTCGACGTGGAACTGGTCGCACCAGTAGAGCGCGTTGGCGACCAGGAAGTTGCGGACCTCGCGGCGGCCGAAGTCGAAGACGTAGGTGCCCCAGTCGGGGTGCTCACCGCGCCGCGGGTCGGGGTGCTCGTAGAGCGGGGTGCCGTCGAAGCGCGCGAGGGCCCACTCGTCCTTGGGGAAGTGCGCGGGCACCCAGTCCAGGATCACGCCGATGCCGGCGGCGTGCAGCTGGTCGACGAGGTGCCGGAACTCGTCCGGGTCGCCGAACCGGGAGGTTGGCGCGTAGTAGCCGGTCACCTGGTAGCCCCAGGAACCGCCGAACGGGTGCTCCATCACCGGCAGGAACTCCACGTGGGTGAAGCCAAGCTCGGTGACGTACGCGGTCAGCTGCTCGGCCAGCTCGCGGTAGCCCAGCCCGGGCCGCCACGAGCCGAGGTGCACCTCGTAGACGCTCATCGGCTCCTGGTGCGGCTGCCGCTCGGCCCGCCGGGCCAGCCAGTCGGCGTCGGACCACCGGTACGTCGAGTGGTGCACCACCGAGGCGGTGGCCGGCGGCACCTCGGCGTACCCCGCCAGGGGGTCGGCCTTGTCCCGCCACTGCCCGTCGGCGCCGAGGACGCGGTACTTGTAGCGGGCCCCGACCCGGGCGTTGGGGACGAACAGTTCCCACACCCCGCTGGAGCCGAGTGAGCGCATCGGCCAACCGTCGTCCGGCGACCAGCCGGTGAAGTCGCCGACCACCCGCACCCCGCGGGCGTTGGGCGCCCACACGGTGAACGCCACACCCTCGTCGAAGACCCGGGCGCCGAGCGCCTCCCACAGGCGCTCGTGCCGGCCCTCACCGATCAGGTGCAGGTCCAGCTCGCCGAGCGTCGGCGGGTAGCGGTACGGGTCGTCGTGGGTCGCCCCGTCGACGTCCACCCGGTAGTCGAGGACCTCGCCGGGCAGCACCGCCTCGAACACGCCCACGTCGTGCACCCGCTTCATCGGGTGCCGTTCGTCGCCGACGAGCAGCACGACGTCGCCGGCGCCCCGGCGCATCGTGCGGATCGTCGTCGACCCGTCGACGGGGTGCGCGCCGAGCAGCGCGTGCGGGTCGTGCGTCGCGCCGGAGATCAGCTGGTCCATCGGGCGTCCTTCGGGGCGGGAGCGGTCGGCGCGGTGCCGCCGGAGAGGTCGTCCGGCACCTCGGCGACGGTGAGGTCGGCCGGCTCGGTGCCTGCCGGCTGCGGCTCGGTCGGCGGGGTCGGGCGACGCACGGTCAACACGTGCGCGGGTTGCAGGTACGGGTCGAGCCGTACCGCGTTGCGCTGACCCCAGTCGTAGCTGGTGCCGGTCAGTTCGTCGTGCACGGTGAACCGTTCGTGCCAGTCGAAGCCGAGCGCCGGCATGTCGAGCGTGGTGTTGCCCCACTGAACGGTGCGCGAATCGAACGAGCAGATCACGATGATTGTGTTGCCGGTCTCCGCGTCGTGTTTGGACCAGCAGAGCAGCGCCGGGTTGTCGATCTCGTGGAAGCGCAGGTTGCGCAGCTGGTGCAGGGCTGGGTTGTCCCGGCGTACCCGGTTCAGGGTGGCGATGAACGGGGCCAGCGAGCGGCCCTGCGCCTCGGCGCCGGCCCAGTCCCGGGGGCGCAGCTCGTACTTCTCGTTGTCCAGGTATTCCTCGGCGCCGGGGCGGGCCACGTGCTCGAACAGCTCGTAGCCGCCGTACATGCCCCAGGAGGGGGAGAGCAGCGCGGCCAGCACCGCCCGGATCTTGAACATCGGGGGGCCGCCGTGCTGCAACGACTCGTGCAAAATGTCCGGAGTGTTCGGCCAGAAGTTGGGTCGCATGTAGTCGGCCGCCGCGAGCAGCTCCTCGCAGTACTCCCGCATCTCCGCGGCTGACGTGCGCCAGGTGAAGTAGGTGTACGACTGGGTGAAGCCGACCTTGCCCAGGCCGTGCATGATGGCCGGCCGAGTGAACGCCTCGGCGAGGAACAGCACGTCCGGGTCGACCTTCTTCACCTCGGCGATCAGCCAGTGCCAGAAGTCGAAGGGCTTGGTGTGCGGGTTGTCCACCCGGAAGATCCGGATACCCTCGCCGACCCAGTGCAGCACCACGCGCAGCACCTCGGCCCGGATGCCCTCCGGATCGTTGTCGAAGTTCACCGGGTAGATGTCCTGGTACTTCTTCGGCGGGTTCTCCGCGTACGCGATGCTGCCGTCGGCCCGGGTGGTGAACCACTCCGGGTGCTCGGTGACCCACGGGTGGTCCGGTGCGCACTGCAACGCCAGGTCCATCGCCACCTCCAGGCCCTGTGCCGCCGCCGCCTGGATGAAGGCTCGGAAGTCTGCCGGCGTACCCAGGTCGGGGTGGATGGCGTCGTGGCCGCCCTCGGCGGCGCCGATCGCCCACGGCGAGCCCACGTCGTCCGGCCCGGCGGTGAGCGCGTTGTTGCGGCCCTTGCGGTTGACCCGGCCGATCGGGTGGATCGGCGGCAGGTAGAGCACGTCGAAGCCCATCGCGGCGACACCGGGCAGTCGCTCGGTGGCGGTGGCGAAGGTGCCGGAGCGGGCGGGTGCATCCGCTCGGGCCGGCACCGCCCCCTCGGAGCGGGGGAAGAACTCGTACCAGGCGGAGAAGAGGGCCCGCCGCCGGTCCACCCACATCGAGTACGTCTCACCTGCGGTGACCAGCTCACGCACCGGATGAGCCCAGAGCAGGTCGGCCAGGGCCAGCGCCGGGTCGACCCGCTGCGGCAGCGGCAGGTCGGTGTCGACCAGCGCGGTGACCGCCGCGGCGACCCTGGCCCGGTCGGCGGCCGGCACCAGCGGGCGGGCGGCGGTGAGCACCCGCGCCCCCTCCGCCAGGTCGTTGGCCAGCTCGGCCGGCCCCTGCCCGGCGGCGACCTTCTTGGTCACCGCGTTCTGCCAGGTGAGGTACGGGTCGGCGAACGCCTCGACGGAGAAGGTCCAGGTGCCCACGGCGTCCGGACGGATCACCGCGTGCCAGCGGTCCTGCCCGGGCTGGCCGGGCCGCATCCGGGTGAACGGCCTGGTGGTGCCGTCCGGGCCGGTCCAGACCACGTTGCAGCCCAGCGCGTCGTGCCCCTCCCGGTAGGCGCGCGCCGACACCGGAATCGGCTCGTCGACCACCGCCTTGGCCGGGTACCGCCCGCAGGAGACGACGGGGGAGACGTCTTCGATCGGGAACCGTCCAGTCACCCCGCCAACCTACTGCGCGAGATCCGTTCGCGCGCGGCCAAGCAAGCGACGTTGGCGAGCTGCGCGTTAGGAAGGGCCCCTTCCTATACCGGAGGCGTTAACAAGGGTCCCTTCCTCACATCACCGACCGGTAGACCTCCAGCGTCTGTTGGGCGACGGCGTCCCAGGAGAAGTGCTCGACCGCGCGACGCCGGCCGGCCAGGCCGAACCGCTCGGTGCGGGCCGGGTCGGCGAGCAGCGTGTTGATCGCCGCCGCGAGGTCGGCCACGAACCTCTCCGGCTGCAACGGGGTCCCGGACCCGTCGGTGGCCTGCTCGATCGGCACCAGCAGGCCCGTCTCGCCGTCGGCCACCACCTCGGGGATGCCGCCGGTGGCGGTCGCCACCACCGCCGTCTCGCAGGCCATCGCCTCCAGGTTGACGATGCCCATCGGCTCGTACACGGACGGGCAGGCGAAGACGGTGGCATGGGTGAGCACCTGGATCACCTCGGGCTTGGGCAGCATCTCGGCCACCCAGATCACCCCGGAGCGGTTGGCCCGCAGCTCGGCAACCAGGTCCTCCACCTCCTTGGCGATCTCCGCCGTGTCCGGTGCGCCGGCGAGCAGGACGAGCTGGGTGTCCGCCGGCAGCTCCCGGGCGGCCCGCAGCAGGTAGGGAAGCCCTTTCTGCCGGGTGATCCTTCCCACGTACGCCACGCTGGGTCGAGCCGGGTCGATGCCGAGCCGGTCGAGCACGTCGGTGCCCCGGTCCGGGGCGTACTGGGCGGTGTCGATGCCGTTGTAGACCACCCGGACCCGGTCCGGGTCGACCTGCGGGTATGCCGCGAGCACGTCACGGCGCATCCCGCCGCTGACCGCGATCACCGCGTCGGCAGCCTCCATCGCCGTGCGCTCGCACCAGGAGGAGAGCGCGTAGCCGCCGCCGAGCTGCTCGGCCTTCCACGGCCGCAGCGGCTCCAGGCTGTGCGCGGTCATCACGTGCGGCACCCCGTGCAGCAGCTTCGCGGTGTGCCCGGCCAGGTTCGCGTACCAGGTGTGGCTGTGCACCACGTCGGTGCCGGCCGTGCCGGCGGCCATCTCCAGGTCCACGCCCATCGTGCGCAGCGCGGCGTTCGCGCCGGTCAGGCCGGGCGGTTCGGCGTACGCGGTGACGCCCGGCTCGGTGCGCGGCAGGCCGAAGCAGTGCACCCGCACGTCGGCCACGCGGCGCAACTCCCGGGCCAGGTACTCGACGTGCACTCCCGCGCCGCCGTAGACCTCCGGCGGGTACTCCCGGGTCAGCAGATCGACGCGCAGCGGGGTGGGTTCCGTCATGACCCCGCACCCTAGTGCAGAAGACTCCCCGTACGAGTGGTGAAGTGGGGCGAGGGTGGATAGCGTCTGGGCATGGCTGCCAAGGTGCTCGCGATCGTCCTGGCGGGTGGGGAGGGCAAGCGCCTGATGCCACTCACCACGGACCGGGCCAAGCCGGCCGTCCCGTTCGGCGGGATGTACCGCATGGTCGACTTCGTCCTCTCCAACCTGGCCAACGCCGGCTATCTCAAGATCGTCGTGCTGACCCAGTACAAGTCCCACTCCCTCGACCGGCACATCACCAAGACCTGGCGGATGTCCACGCTGCTCGGCAACTACGTCACTCCGGTGCCGGCGCAGCAGCGGCGCGGCCCCTGGTGGTTCGCCGGCTCCGCCGACGCCATCTACCAGAGCTTCAACCTGATCAACGACGAGCAGCCCGACTACGTGATCGTCTTCGGCGCCGACCACATCTACCGGATGGACCCGCGGCAGATGGTGGAGGACCACATCGCCTCCGGCGCCGCCGTGACCGTCGCCGGCATCCGCCAGCCGCTGTCGATGGCCGACCAGTTCGGCGTCATCGAGGTAGGCGAGGACGGCCGGCGCATCCGGGCGTTCCGGGAGAAGCCCACCGACGCGGTCGGCCTGCCCGACGCGCCGGACGAGATCTACGCCTCGATGGGCAACTACGTCTTCACCACGCGAGCGCTCTGTGAGGCCGTCGAGCGCGACGCGGAGGACAAGACCAGCAAGCACGACATGGGCGGCAGCATCATCCCGATGCTCGTCGAGCGGGGCGAGGCGAACGTCTACGACTTCCGCGACAACGAGGTGCCGGGCAGCACCGACCGGGACCGGGGCTACTGGCGGGACGTCGGAACGCTCGACTCGTTCTACGACGCGCACATGGATCTGATCAACGTGCACCCGGTGTTCAACATGTACAACTTCGACTGGCCGATCTACACCGAGCAGCCGCCGTGGCCGCCGGCGAAGTTCGTACACCAGTGGGGGGAGCGGGTCGGCCGGGCGGTCGGCTCGATGATCTCCCCGGGCGTGGTGATCTCCGGCTCGCTGGTCGAAAATTCGATCGTCTCGCCGAAGGTGCGGGTGCACTCCTGGGCGCACGTCGAGGGCTCGGTGCTGATGGAGGGTGTGGAGATCGGTCGGCACGCGGTCGTCCGGCGCGCCATCCTGGACAAGAACGTGTTCGTCCCGGAGGGCGCCGAGATCGGTGTCGACCTGGAGAAGGACCGGCAGCGCTACACCGTCTCCGACAACGGCATCGTGGTGATCGGCAAGGGCCAGAGAGTCGAGCTGTGACCCGAGCCCGCCCGTCGTTGATCGCAGTACCGAGGAGGTAGACCCCGTGACCCATCCCCGTGCCGGCCAGCCCGCCGAGCCCGCCGACCTGGTCGACGTGCCGCGCCTGGTGACCGCCTACTACGCCGAGCATCCGGACCCCGCGGACCCGGCGCAGCAGGTCTCCTTCGGCACCTCCGGCCACCGGGGCTCCAGCCTGCGCAACGCGTTCAACTCCGACCACATCCTCGCGGTCACCCAGGCGCTCTGCGACTACCGCCGCGAGCAGGGCCCGGACGGCCCGCTCTTTCTCGCCCGGGACACCCACGCGCTCTCCGCGCCGGCCGCGGTGGACGCCCTGGAGGTGCTCGCCGCCAACGGGGTCACCGTGCTGGTGGACAGCCGCGACGGCTACACCCCCACCCCGGCGCTGTCGCACGCGATCCTCACCCACAACCGGGGGCGCACCAGCGGGCTCGCCGACGGCATCGTCATCACCCCGTCGCACAACCCGCCCGACGACGGCGGCTTCAAGTACAACCCCACCAACGGCGGGCCGGCCGACACCGACATCACCCGGTGGATCCAGGACCGGGCCAACGCGATCCTCGCCGCCGGGCTCAAGGAGGTCCGCCGGATCACCTACGCGCGGGCCCGCGCCGCCGACACCACCGGGGAGTACGACTTCCTCGCCAGCTACGTCGACGACCTGCCTTCCGCGATCGACATCGACGCCATCCGCGACGCCGGGGTCCGCATCGGCGCGGATCCGCTCGGCGGGGCGAGCGTGGCGTACTGGGGCGAGATCGCCGAGCGGCACCGGCTCGACCTGACCGTGGTCAACCCGACGGTCGACCCGACCTGGCGGTTCATGACGCTAGACGGCGACGGCAAGATCCGGATGGACTGCTCGTCGCCGAACGCCATGGCGTCACTGATCGCCGCCCGCGCCGACTACCAGATCTCCACCGGCAACGACGCCGACGCCGACCGGCACGGCATCGTCACCCCCGACGCCGGCCTGATGAACCCCAACCACTACCTCGCGGTGGCGATCAACCACCTGTTCCGCACCCGCAGCGACTGGGGCCCGGCCGCCGCGGTGGGCAAGACCCTGGTCTCCTCCTCGATGATCGACCGCGTCGCCGCCGACCTGGGCCGGCCGCTGCTGGAGGTGCCGGTCGGCTTCAAGTGGTTCGTTCCCGGGCTCCTCGACGGCGCGGTCGGCTTCGGCGGCGAGGAGAGCGCCGGCGCGTCGTTCCTGCGCCGAGACGGCTCCACCTGGACCACCGACAAGGACGGCCTCCTGCTCTGCCTGCTCGCCGCCGAGATCCTGGCCAGCACCGGGCGCAGCCCGAGCGAGCACTGGGCGGAGCTGGCGGAGCGGTTCGGCGCCCCCGCGTACGCCCGGATCGACGCCCCGGCCACCCGGGAGCAGAAGGCCGTGCTCGGCAAGCTCTCCCCGGAGCAGGTCACCGCCACCGAGCTGGCCGGCGAGCGGATCACCGCGACGCTGACCAGCGCGCCCGGCAACGGTGCCGCGATCGGTGGCCTCAAGGTCAGCACGAAGTCCGGCTGGTTCGCCGCCCGGCCCTCCGGCACCGAGGACGTCTACAAGATCTACGCCGAGTCGTTCCAGGGCCCCGAACACCTGGCGCGCATCCAGCAGGAGGCCAAGGCCCTGGTCGACGGGGTGCTCGGGCAGGCCTGAGCGCGGACGGGAAGCGGGCCGGGTGGGCGGCGGCCCGGTCAGCAGGGCGGCGGCAGCTCCCGCTGGGTGCGCCGCCGCAGCTCGTCAGGGAGCAGTTCGCTGAGTTGCTCGGGCAGGAACGGCAGGTCGAGCAGCGTCATCTTCAACTGGTTGCGTTCCTGGTAGCGCAACGGGTCGAAGCGGACCACCAGGCCGGCGTTGCGGCGGTAGCTGATGTCCACGGCGCCCTCGGTCGCCGCGTCCCGAAACACCAACCCGTCCATCTCCACCACGACCGACGACGAGTTGGGCTCCAGCTCCAGCCGGATCTTCTCGTCCGGTGAGAGCACCACCGCCCGGGAGATGCCGGCCATCGGCGCCGACGGCGTCACCACCACCGCGTCCGCCGCCGGGGAGATCAGCGGGCCGCCCGCGGCGTAGCTGTACGCCGTGGAACCGGTCGGTGTGCTGACCACCACCGCATCGGCGCGGTAGTAGCCGTACTGCTGGCCGTCCACGGCGAGGGTGGCGGTGACGAAGCCGGAGCCCGGCTGGCGGACCAGCGCGATGTCGTTGAACGCCACCACGTCGTCGCCGCACACGTCGCAGACCAGGCAGGCGTGCGACTCGATGGTGAAGTCCTTCGACAGCAACCGACTCAACGCCTCGGGCAGCTCCGGCGGCTCGACCTCGACCAGGAAACCGAGACGGCCCAGGTGTACGCCGAGCACCGGCTTCGGATCGAGGACGGCGGAGCGCAGCGCACCCAGCATGGTGCCGTCACCGCCGATGCTGATCAACGCGTCGGCGCGGACAGCCACCTCGTCCTCCGGAACGGGCTCGACGCTGGCCGGCACGCGGTGCTTGTCCTCCGCGCGCACCATCAGCGACTTGTGGTGGCGCGTCGCCCACCGCTCGATGATCCCGACCACCTCGGTGACATCCCGGGTGGGGTGCAGTACCAGACCCAGACCCGACACCCGTACAGCTCACCACATCGGTGGCAGCCGCGCCGGGCGTACCCCGAAGGTGCGCCGCCGGTCCGGGGACCGGGTCCGCCGCGGACCGTGCTACGGCCAGCGCTAACGCAGGTCCTTGCTCACCTCGCTGGCGATCAACTTCTCGTCGTCGGGGGAAGATGAGGATCGACGGCCGAGGCCGACTCGTCCTCCGGAGGTGGGGTCTTCGCATGCCGGTCGACGCACGGGAGCAGCAGTTGCGCCGCCGAGTGGCAGTTGACGAAGAACTTGAAACCGACCCGACGGAGGAGCTTTCAAGCGCCCTGACCTCCGGCTACGAGTTGGTGCCGGGGCGGCGGTATGTCTCGCTGTGGGGCTCCGAAGACGAGCTCTCGTTGTCGTGCCCAACTGCAGCCAAAGTTGCGGCCGTTGTTTTCGCGCAGGCGCATGCGCCACAGCCCGTTGCCCGGGGGTGAACGTGTAATCGTGGCCGTCGGGGTTGGCAGCCGGCATCAACCACAGCTCGGTGATGTCCAGGAGGCGGGTGATCTCCCGGTCGGTGCTGTAGCTGTCCCGTACGTGATGCATCAGCCGGCGGGTCATCTCCGGCGTGATCCACTCCCGGACGTGCTGGGCGCTGCCTTAGAGCACCGCCGGGTGCCCGCCATCCGGCACCGTCCGGACGTTCTTGGTGACCTTGACCGCGAAGAGGCGCCGTTGCCGACACGGCTGTCGACGCCCTCGCGGTGCCGGGCCGGCGCGGCATGATCCCGATGATCGCCGGGGAACGGCTGTACCGCGTGGGCGTTCTCTCATCACGCTGACGCAACGACCGGCGTGATCGCCTCGTTGAACGATGCGCCGCGCTGGCTGGCCCGAGCCGTTCCGCCTGACCCGGGGTTCTGGACCGGATCTGCTGCGGTGCTGGAATCAGCGTGGTTGGCGCCGCGGTCCGGACCGGCCGGGTGGAGCGAGCTGAGGAGAGAGATGTCTATCCAGGTTATTCACATCACCGGTGCCCGGCCGAACTTTCCCAAGGCCGCGCCGGTCATCCGAGCCTTGGACCGATGCCACGTCCGACAGCAACTGGTGCACACGGGGCAACACTACGACGAGCGGATGTCTGAGGTCTTCTTTCGCCAGTTGGGCCTGCCCGAACCCGATCTGAACCTGGCGGTGGGTTCCGGCAGCCACGCCCACCAGACGGGCGAGATCATGAACCGGTTGGAGCCCTTGTTCCAGACTGCGCGCCCCGGTCTCGTGGTGGTGTACGGGGACGTGAACTCCACCGTGGCGGCAGCGCTCGTCGCCGCCAAGCTCGGCATTCCTATCGCGCATGTGGAAGCTGGTTTGCGTAGCTTCAACCGATCGATGCCCGAGGAGGTCAACAGGCTGGTCACTGATCGGCTCTCGGATCTGCTCTTCGCGACGAGCCCGGATGCTTTGGTGAATCTGGGCAACGAAGGAATCAGCGCGACCAACGTCTTCTTCACCGGGAACCCGATGATCGACACGCTGCTGGCGAATCTGCACCGCTTCGACGTCGCGGCCGCCCGCGCACAGCTGTCGCTGCCGGAGCGGTATGTGGTCGCGACGCTGCATCGCCCGGCGAATGTGGACAATTCAGGTGATGCCGCCGAGTTGGTCAAGGCGCTTCATGCGGTTGCCGACCAGACGCCCATCGTCCTGCCCTTGCACCCGCGCGGACGGGACAGCCTCGCCGGTGCCGGCCTTTTCCTCCACCCGAACCTGCGGGTGGTCGATCCGTTGGGCTACGTCGAGTTCCTCAGTCTGGTGCGCGGCGCCAAGGCCGTTCTGACGGACTCGGGCGGCGTCCAGGAGGAGACGACCATGCTGGGCGTACCGTGCCTCACTCTTCGAGACGAGACAGAGCGCCCGGTGACGGTCACCCAGGGGACGAATCGTCTGGTGGCGAGGGAGAACCTGGCGGAGGTGGTCCGCGGGGTCCTGGCGGCAGGGCCACCCGCTGCCGGCTGGCCCACGCCGCCGCTGTGGGACGGACGGGCGGGCGTCCGAATCGCCGAGGTGATTGAGCGGTTCGTCGGGACGCACTAGGCCTTCATCGAGCGATGAGACGTTTACCAGGCAGTCTGTTTTGTTCCAAACGCATCTTTTGCGTGTCCTGGGCGGGTTGAAGTCGTTGGACGGGCGATGGATGGCGTGCTGAGCGGAGGGGTCGATGCATGTAGTGATCATGGCTGGTGGTGCGGGTGTGCGACTGCGGCCATACACGTCGACACTTCCGAAGCCACTCGTGCCGATCGGCGAGAGCTACGCCATCCTTGAGATCATCCTGCACCAGTTGGCGGCATGCGGATTTTCGCAGGTGACGTTGGCCATCAATCATCTCGGTTCCCTGATCCGTGCGTTCGTCGGGGACGGCTCGCGGTTCAAGCTCAACGTGGAGTACATCGAGGAGCGAGAGCCGCTCTCCACCATTGGGCCCCTGTTTGGTATCCGGGACAGGCTGCCGGAGCACTTCCTAGTGATGAACGGCGACATCCTCACGAACCTGGACTTCGCCGATCTGCTCACTCAACACCAGCGATCCGGCGCGCCACTGACGGTCGCGACATTCCGCCGAACGGTCAAAATCGACTTCGGCGTACTGGAGGCCGAGGGTGAAAAGATCACCTCCTTCTCCGAGAAGCCGGTCCTTCAGTACCGGGTCAGCATGGGGGTCTACGGGCTTTCCAAGAGGGCGATCGCGTCCTACCCGCCCGGACGGCCCTTCGGGTTCGACCAGCTTGTGCTGGACCTGATTGGTAAGGGTGACCCGCCGACAGGCTACGAATTCGATGGCTACTGGCTCGATATCGGCCGCCCTGAGGACTACGACGAAGCCAATCGGTCCTTTGCGCAGATGCAGGACATGCTGCTGCCCGTCGGTACGACGCCAGTGGCATGACAAGTGTGCTGATCTTCGGTGCCTCCGGTTTCCTCGGGAGCCAGGTACGGAGGGCAATCGAGGCCGATGCGGACGTCGTTTGTCCCTCAAGGACCGACTGCGATCTCACCATCTGCACGCCCGCAGAGCTACGAGAGTTGGTCGGCTCCGTACGCCCGGCCGCAGTGGTCTGCTGCGCGGGCGCGACCTCCGGTACCGCTGCGGAACTGCTTCTCGGCAACGCCATCGTGGCGGCAAAGTTAGTGGAGGCGGTGGCCGCCACGGCGCCCCGCGCCCGGTTGGTCCGGCTCGGGTCGGCCGCCGAGTACGGGCCGATACCGTTCGGCGCGTCAGTCGACGAGGACGTTACGGCGAAGCCGGTCAGCGACTACGGCATCAGTCAGGCGACGGCCACCCGGCTGATCGAGGTGGCATCGGCCGCTGGTCGGGTGGACTCGATCGTGCTGCGCGTGTTCAACCCGATCGGTCCGGGTGTCCCACCGACGACGCTGCTCGGGCGGGCGGCGACGCTGCTAGCCCGGCTCGCTCCCGACGATTCCTTGCGGACCGGGCCGCTCGACGCGTATCGCGATTTCGTCGACGTTCGGGACGTGGCGGCGGCGGTACGGGCTGCGGTCATGGTCAGGGCACCCCGGGCTCGCGTCCTCAACATCGCCAGCGGGCGGGCCGTATCGGTGCGGGACGTGCTACGCCTGCTGATCGAAACGTCCGGCCTGCGGGTGCAGATCGTGGAGGACCAGCCCTCGTCACCGCGGACGGCGACGGTTGACTGGGTCCGTGCCGATATCAGCCGCGCAGTCTCCGTGCTCGACTGGAACCCCGAACACGCCCTGAGTGACTCGATTCGAACCGTCTGGAGCGCAGCGGCGCTCGGCCTGGCCGGACGCTCTCCAAGTCGCCCCGGCCGCACCAGCGGCATGCAGGCCTCTGTGCCGGGCAAACAGAAAGAGGAGCAGTTGACATGAGGACGGTTTCTGCCGGTGACACGGTAGTGGTGACGGGCGCCGGAGGATTCATCGGTTCACACCTGGTGGAGGCCCTCGTGGCAGGAGGACAGCAGGTGCGTGCCCTCGTCCACTACAACGGGGCGGGGACGCACGGGTGGCTGGACACGCTTAGCCCAGACCAGTTGGCGAACGTCGAGGTCATTGCAGGAGACATCCGTGATCGCGGCATTACCCAGCGTCTAGTGGACGGGACGAAGGTCGTCTACCACCTGGCTGCGCTCGGCGGGATCCCGTACTCGTACCTGGCACCCCAGTCGTACGTGGACACCAACATCACCGGCACGCTCAATGTGCTGGAGAGCGCACGGGTGGCCGGAGTCGACCGGGTGGTGGTGACCTCCACCAGCGAGGTTTATGGCACGGCCACCACGGTGCCGATGACCGAGGACCACCGCCTGCGTGGCCAGTCACCGTACGCAGCTACGAAGATCGGCGCGGACAAGTTGGCGGAGAGCTACCACCTCAGCTTCGGGCTGCCGGTGGTTACCCTCCGACCGTTCAACACCTTCGGGCCCCGGCAGTCGACCCGTGCCGTGATCCCGACGATCATCAGCCAGTTGGCGAAGGGGCGCGGCGGGGTGGAGTTGGGTGCGTTGACCACGACCCGCGATCTGCTGTATGTGGCGGACACCGTAGCGGCCTTTATCGCAGTCGGGACCGCTGTCGAGTCTGCGGTGGTTGGCCGGGTGTTCCAGGCCTCCACGGGGTGCGAGACAGCCATCGGTGAACTGGTCCGCCGGATCGGGGCGATGTTCGGCAACCACCCGGAGGTGGTGGTGACCGAGGCCCGGCTGCGGCCTGCGGGTTCCGAGGTTGAGCGGCTGGTGGGTGACAGCCGGCTGCTCCGGGAGCAGACGGGTTGGCAGCCCACCGCCACCCTCGACGATGGGCTCAAGGCGACGGTCGAGTGGTTCCTCGAGCCCGGGAACCTCGCCCGGTACCGGCCGGACCGCGCCGTCTGAGCGCGCCCCGCCTGACTTTTCACACCCACCTGGAGGGCGTCCGCTGCCGCCGCCCGACAACGAGTGGTGGCAGCCGACCGGAGGAACGACGTGATGATGACGCGTGGCGACACCTGGTCGCCGGTGATCGGGAGTGCTGTCCGTGCAGGGCGGACGACGGGATCGGAGGTGATGTCGAAGCAGCGTGGCGGGATCTGGTCCACCGTGACCAGAGCTGCCGTCATCGTGATGTTGCTGAACTTCGACCAGTTCCCGCGTACGGTTGGCCGAACCTTTCTCATCACTGGGGCCGCCCTGGCGGTGCTGCTGGTGTTTCACGACCTGTTCCGACCGGCCTCCCGCGCGCGGGTCGTCGTCTTCTGGGTGCTCATGACGTTCGGGGTCCTCGCCCTGCCGGGGATTCTGCGAACGCCGGAGACCGAGTACGGGCAGCAGAAGTTCTTCCTCCTGGTGACGCTGACCCTGCTCGCCACCATCGCTGTGGCCGTCATTCGAGGCCGGCGGGACGTGGAGATGTTCGCCGCGATCTTCCTGGGCTGCGGCGTGGTGTTGGCGCTCGCGGCGCTGGTCGGCGAATCGCAGGGTGACCGGTCGGGCGGCTTCGGCTCTAATCCCATCTGGCTAGCCCGGGCGATCGGGGGTGCGATGGTGGCCCTGGCATGGCTGTACTTCCGCAGTCGACTCTCGTGGTGGTGGGCGGCCGGGATCGGACTCTTCCTCATCATGGGCCTGTTCGCCACAGGCTCGCGAGGCCCGCTGGTGGCGACCGCCGCCGCCGTCCTCACTCTGGTACTCGCCGGTCTGCGTCAGAGGGGCAGGCGGGGGCGGCGGGAGTGGATCGGCGTCGGGCTCATGTCCAGCGTGGTCGTTGCCGTCTGGGCACTACCGTCGCTACTGCCGCCACGGATGTACGCACTCATCGTCGATCCATCCGAGGAGTTGTTCGACAGCGCCCGAGCGGACATGCGTCAGCGCACCCTGTCCGTCATCGCCGAGAACCCGGGCGGGGTGGGGTACGGCAACTGGAACAGCCACACCTGGATGATCGAGCACACCTATCCGCACAACCTGTGGCTGGAGCTAGTCGCCGAGGGCGGCTGGCTGGTCGGCGGGGTGTTCATGCTGGCTGTCGCACTCGTGGCTATCGGGCTCTGGCGGTCGGCCGCGACTGATCCGGTGGCCGGATTCGTCCTCGCGATTCTGACGTTCAACGTGCTCGCGGTCTCGACGTCCGGCGACATCAACGCGAGTCGGCCGTTGTTTTGTTCGCTGGCTCTCGGCCTGCTCGTGCTCCTCGGAGCGACTCGGGACGAGAGTGCGGGCAGGCACCGGATGCTGCGGGACGCATACCGGCACACGCCACCGGGCTGGCAGGGCGTCGATGGGCGTTGGCGGGCGCCAGACCGGTATCTGGCGTCCACCCGCCGGGGCAGGCCGCCGGTTTCCGGGCGGCGTGAGCCGAGCCGATCGAGGATGGGGCACGGGCGAGCGGGGGAGTGCGTACGCCGGTGAGCAGGCTGCGCGTCCGGTGCATGTCAGGGAGCCGGCGAGGCGTGGTTGCCATCATTGCGGGCTCGGCCGGCGGTCAGGTACTCGCCATGGCAGCCGCGCCGCTGCTGTCCCGAATCTACCGGCCCGCTGATTTCGGCGTCCTGACCGTGGTCGCCGCTCTGACGCTGACGATCGGGACGGTGTCGGTCCTCCGTTACGACCTGGCCGTCCCGCTGCCGGAACGGGAGCGCGACGCGCACACGCTGGTCGCGCTCGGGATCGCCGCAGCCTGCGTAACGGTGCTGGCGGGCACCGTCGCGGTGCTGGCGGTCAGGGATGAGGTCGCCCGGATCTTCGGACAGCCGGAGCTGGAAACGTGGTTGTGGGTCGTCCCGCCGGCAGCGGCGGCAACGGGCGTCGTGCTGCTGCTCAATCAACTCGCCATCCGGCACCGCCGGTATGGATCGATCGGCCGGCGCAACTTCTTCCAGTCGGCGACCACCGCGGCCATGCAGCTCACACTGGGCGGTGCGGCGCTGCGCCCCGGCGGCCTGGTGCTGGGGCTCGGGATGGGCCAGGCCATGGCCGCGCTCGTCCTTATGCGCGGCGCGGGCTTCTCCGGTGGACAGGCACGGGCGGGTCGTGAGAGGCGCCACCTGCGCGAGGTCGCCCGTCGATACCGAGGGTTTCCACTGCTGCTGACGCCGTCGGGTTTGCTCAACGTCCTCGGCACCCAGCTACCGGTGTTGCTCATCGCCTACTGGTACGGAGGCTCCGTCGCCGGCTGGCTCGGGTTGACCCAACGTGTGATCGCGATTCCGGCCGCTCTGGTCGCGTCGGCGGTCGCTCAGGTCTACCTGGCGGAGGTCTCCCGCGCGGCGCGCCAGCAACCCGGTCGTTGCCGGTCC
Organism: Micromonospora sp. U21; assembly: GCF_018070045.1. Taxonomy (GTDB): domain Bacteria; phylum Actinomycetota; class Actinomycetes; order Mycobacteriales; family Micromonosporaceae; genus Micromonospora. Next base: position 83,889 of record NZ_JAGPYK010000003.1, on the reverse strand, counting down.
ATCTTCGTCGCCGCGAGTCGTAAGCTCGCACTCTTCGCCGGCCTCACCGCAGTGGTGCTCTGGGTCGCTGCACCCGCCGCGTTCTCTGTCGTGTTCGGGTCGGAGTGGGAGCGCAGCGGGACGTACGCACAGGCTCTGGCGCTATACGTCGCCGCCCAACTCATGGCGTCGCCGCTGTCCCAGACCCTGGTTGTCTTCGAGCAACAGGGCCGCCAACTGGCCTGGGACGTGGGTCGGGTCGTACTCGTCGCCGGGGCGGTCAGTGCCGTTGCCGCAGCTGGTGCATCATCGCTGGTTGCGGTCTGGGCCCTGAGCGTATCCGGGCTCCTTGCTTACACCGCGTCATGGCTGATGGCATTGCGGACCGTGACGTTTGCCGGGCGGCAGGCCGAGGCAGTCGGCGTGACCGAGACCCCGTTGGTGCCCCAGGGCTGACCGGTGGCGGCTCTTCCGACGCCCTGCACGTCTTTGCCGATGGAGGCGTCGTTGACCCAGGTGTCCAGTGCAGAAAGGAGCAAGGCGATGCGGGACGCTGATCGACAAAGGTACCGGTGGCTGCGCGGAGGACGTCGATGAGCCGTCGGCGGCCCGCTGCGCGGGACGACGCGGACCCAACCCGCGCCAGCGAACGGGTTCCCGACGGGATGCCCCGGATGCTGCTCGTCTCCTACCACTTTCCCCCGGCCGAGACGGTGGGGGCCCGGCGGCCAGCCGCTCTTGTCGTCTTCGCCATCGAGCACGGCTGGGACGTCCAGGTGCTCACCGCCGCTGCGGCTGCGTCGGGTGACGCGTCTGCCGTGATCCCCGAGGACCTGGTGGTGCGGGTGGCGCCCGCACCGAAGCTTCCGCGGTTCAACCTCTCGCCGTCGGGTATCCCACACTCCGCGACCGACCGGCCAGCGTCGCGGGTCCGGCTGGCGGCAGTCCGGCGGGCGGCCAACCGCCGGCTCTGGCGTCTCGGCATGGAGATGCTCGTGCCGGACCCGCAACTTAACTGGATCCGACCGGCCACTCGGGAGTACCTGAGGGTGCGCGGTGACTGGCGGCCGGACGTCATCGTCACCTCGGGCCCCCCCTTCTCCGGGTTCGTCGTGGCGGCCAAGCTGGCTCGCCGGCTCGACGTGCCTTGGGTCGCCGACTACCGCGACCTCTGGTCGATCGGCAACGAGTACTGGGCTCGATCCAGGTTGCGCCTCGTCGTAGACCGCTGGATCGAGCGGTGGGTACTTCGCTCGGTAGCCGCGTGCGTGACCGTTTCTGAGCCGATGGCCGAAACCTTGCGGGCCACGTTCGGATGCGAGACCTACGCGATCATGAATGGAATCGACCGCCGCCCGCTCCCCCCAACCAGCGCGGCACCTGCCATCAGGGCGCAGCCCGCAGCCGCTGGCCAGGCCGTACCCACGTTGACGCTGGCGCATACCGGCTACATCTACCCGGGAAAGCGGGAGCCTGGCCCGTTGCTTGACGCGATTGCGCTGCTCGGGCCGGACGCCGCACATATCCACCTCGTGTTCGCCGGCGAGGACAATGGGGTGGTGCGCGCTGGCGTGGAGCGTGCCGGTGTGCAGGACTCGGTCACCCTCCTCGGTCACGTCTCTGCTGAGAAGTCCTGGCGCATCCAGGCGGAAGCGGACGTGCTCGTCCTGTTGATGTGGAACGATCCGCGGGACGCCGGGACGATGAGCGGCAAGATGTTCGACTACCTCCAAGCCCGGCGGCCGATTCTGTTGCTCGGTTATGAGGGGGGTTTGGCGGCGAAGATGGTGCGCGAGCGCCGCGCCGGCGTTGTCCACAACGACAAGCACGCGATCGCGGCTCAGCTCCGCGAGTGGCTGGCCGTCAAGGAGCGGACCGGCCAGATCCCAGCCGTGCCCGCCGCCGCGCTGGACGGCCTCTACCGGGAGGACCAACTCATCGGATACATCGAGATTCTGCGTGATGTTGCCCTGCGAGCTGCGACCGGTCGAGGCTCCCGGACGGTCACGTCACGCCGCTAAGCCGCGACCCCGCGCCCAACCGGGCGGGCGCGGGGACGCGTCGCGCCGCATGACCCGGCCAGATCAGCGCCCGACCACGAGGGTGGAGCGCTGGCGCAGCGGCTTACGGGCAGCCTCCGCCACCGCATCATAGTAGGCGAGCCGCCGGGCACCGAGCGTCTCAGTGGAGAACTGCCTGGCCCGAGCCAGATTCCTGGCAGAGGCGCTGGCCAGCCGTTCCGGATCGGCCAGCAGCCGGGTGATGGCGGCGGCCAGGGCCGCAGGATCATTGGGCGGAACGAGATTCGCCGGGGTGAGCAACTCGGGGATTCCGCCTACGGTCGAGCCGACGGCGGGTAGAGCCCGAGCCATGGCTTCGATAAGTGCGCGTGGCAGCCCTTCGGTCCGCGAGGGCATCACGAACAGGTCGGCCCTGTCGAGCTGCTCGCGCACCGCCTCGACCGTAGGTAGGACACCGGTGAAGGTCACCCGGTCTGCAACGCCGAGCCGGGTGGCGAGCTGTTCGAGATCGAGGCGGTACGCGCCGACCCCGACGTGTACCAACTGGAGCCGCGGGGAAAGGGCGGACGACTGAGCGATCGCCTCGATCAGGGTATCGATGCCCTTGTAGAGCTGTTCGAGCGAGCCGATCGAAATTAGCTTGGCTTCCCGCAGCAGCGGCCGTACGCCCCGTGCCCGTGGGACGTACGCCGCCGGCGGCAGATCGACGCTGGAGATGCCAGTTGTGGGAGTACTGGGCAGGCTGGGGTATCGCCGCTGCAGATGCCGTTCCGTCTCGTACGCCACCGCGACTGCCGAGCGGCATTGCTGGCGCAGCCGTCGGGTGGCCGACGCTCGCAGCACCGGCCGCAGCGGATGGCGGACCACGCCGGGGGCGAGCACGTCGTACGGATCGCCGATGACCTCCAAGGCGTACGGAAGCCTGGCACGTTCTCGGGCCGCAGCCAACAAAGAGCCGATCGGGGAGGGCACTCGGAGGATCACCGCGTCCTCGGCGTCCGCCGACGCGGTGACGGCGCGTGCCACCAGGTGCCGACGGAGCAGGTACTGGCGGGGGCCGACGTAGTACGGCAACGGCCAGACCTCGACCCGGTCTCCGTCCACCCGGGCGGCCCCTTCGGGAACGTCCGCCACGTCAAGCGTCCGGCCGACCACCCGGACACGCTGGAACACGGTGAGGTAGCGCCGCCAGATCGAGTTGTCCGGTCCCGCCTGGACCCAGACCCGACCGTCGGGGGTGCGGCTAAACCGGGATTCGGTGCTCACCACGACCCTCATTGGCGCACCACCAGCGCGGCGACCTGTTCGCAGACATCGGTGACCTGCTCGGCTGTCCTACGGTTGTCGAACTGGTCGACCATCCGTTGCCGAGCGGCCGAGCCGCGGCCTGCCAACGTGCCTGCGATGAACTCGGCGTATGCGTTATTCAAGGCGGCTGCCAGCGCAGGCGGGTCGTCGCGGGGCACGACCCAGCCGGAGTGGGCGTCGACCGTCTCGGGGAGCCCTCCGGCGTCACTGACGATGCTCGGTACGGCCATCGCCCCGGCCTCGACCGCCGCCCCGTGGCTCTCGCTCAGCGACGGGCTGACGCTGACATCCGCAGCCAGGTAGCAGGGCCGGACGTCGGGCACGGTCGTCAGCCAGGTGATGCTGTCGTCCTCGTTGACCCTGAACCGATCGATGAGGCTACGCCGGTACGTCTCTCCAGCTTGAGTCCAGCCGCCACCGACCAGCAGCAAATGACAGTTCTCGTGCTTCTCGCGGAACATCCGCCACGCGTCGAGCAGCACGTCGTGACCCTTGATGCCGCGTCCCCGGTGGACCAGCCGCTTTGGCGGATACGCATACGCAACCATGATGACCAGGAACGCGTCCGGAGCAACGCCCAACGCGGCGCGGGCCGCTGCGCGCTGCTCCGGTGCTGTCTCGGTCGGGTCGAACCTGCTGGTATCCACCCCGTAGGTCGCCACCGGAAGTCGGTTTGGGGGGCATCCCAGCGCCGCGTATCGGGCAGCGGCGTTGGCGCAGCCGTTGACGATGACGTCGTCCAACCGCCACATCAGGCGCTCTGCGGTCCTAATCAGTGGCGAGTCCAGATACAGCGGGCCGGCAACGCTGTGTACCCGACGGACGGGTAGCCCGACCGTTGCCAGCCGCGCCGCGTACGCTGAGGCGATCAGGTGGTACTGCACGATGTCCGGCCGCAGGCGGCGGATCAGGCGACGCAGGCGTGCGAGCCCGACCAGCGTCGATGGTGCCGGCCGTAGTGGGAATAGGCACTCGAAAACCTTGAACCCGCGCCCACGCAGCTCGGAGGTGAGCCGGCCGGGGCCCGGGGGAAGCACCACCATGACCTCGTGTCCGCGCGCCCGCATCGCCTCCACCTGCGGCAGGATCCAAGTCCCCCCGCTGTTCGTCTTCATCAGAACGACGATCCGGAGCTGTCGGCTCGCCTGGGTCCCCTGCGTGTGAACCTGCTTCTCGTCGGTCGATGTCACCGTGCGGGATCTCCCTTCAGCACACGTTCAACGACTATGTGGGCGGGGGCCTGGCGCGCCGACGCGCCAGACCACCGCCCACGGGTCAGTGCGGTAGCGGCGCTTCGCGGGTGGAGGCGAGGGTCGGGTTGACCGGATGGGCGCAGAGTTGAGCGAGTTGCGCCACAATCTTGTCCGGGTCGTCATACGGATCGAGGCCGCTGACCTCCAGCGAATCCAGGGCAGGCACTGAAACATGCGATATCAGTGGGTGGAACGGCCTGGTGTCTGTTTCGCCGGTACCCAGCAGATCCTCGTGGAGCTTCTCGCCCGGCCGCAGACCGGTGTAGACGATCGGCACCGTACTCGCGGCCTGGTCGGCCATTTGCCGGGCCAGGTTGGCGATGCGGACCGGTTCCCCCATGTCAAGCACCAATGCTTCCCCGTCACGGCCAATCGCCGCAGCCTGTAGCACAAGGTGTACGGCTTCCTCGACAGTCATCAGGTAGCGCGTCACGTCCGGGTGCGTGACCGTCAGCGGGTTACCCGCCTCGATCTGCCGCTGGAAGGCCGTCACGACCGATCCACGGCTGCTCAGGACGTTTCCGAACCGGACGCTGAGGAAGGTGCCGGGAAACCGTGAGGCGGCGTGCGCGGTCAGCATCTCGGTGATTCGCTTGGAGTATCCGAGCACGCTGATCGGGTCGGCGGCCTTGTCCGTGGAGATGTTCACGAACCGTGCTACGTCCTGGCAGGCGTCGAGCACGGACACCGTGCCCCAGACGTTGGTCTTGACCGCCTCGCCTGGGTGCCGCTGGAGCAGGGGCAGGTGCTTGAGCGCCGCAGCGTGAAAGATGATCTCCGGGCGGCGTTCTCGGATGATCCGTCGGATGCCCTCGTCGTCCCGCAAGTCGGCGAGGATCAGCTCGGGACCGTCCAGCAGGGCCCGTCCGGCGAGCGACATCTGGAGGCTGTGCAGAGCGGACTCGTCCCGGTCCAGCATCATCAGCTCACCCGGGTCCGCCTTCATCACCTGACGGCAGAGCTCGGAGCCGATCGAGCCGCCGGCGCCGGTGACCAGGATCCGTCGGCCGGTCAGGCTGTTTGTGCTTAGCGGCAGGTCGCCGACCACCTGGCGGCGCCCGAGCAGGTCGCTGATCCGCACGTCGCGGACGTCGGTGACGGTGATCCGGTGGTCAACCAGCTCTCGCACCGGAGGCAGTACCTTGAACGCCGCCCCGGTCTGGAGGGTTGCTTCGCGCATCTGCCGTATTAATGCGGCGTCGGCGTTGGCGACAGAGAAGATGACCGTGCTGGCGTTGGTGCGGCGTACCACCTTGCTGACGTCGCGCCGTCCGCCGAGCACGCGTACCCCGCCGATGCGCAGGTCGCGCTTGTCCGGGTCGTCGTCGAGAGCGCCGACCGGCAGGTACCGGCCGCGTGGGTCGCTGAGCATCGCGCGGAGCAGGCCCTGCCCGGCGTCACCCATCCCGAAGAGCAGGACCGGCGTCGCCGACCGGTGATCAGGACGCATGGCAAGATCGCGCCGGTGCCGGTACGCGAACCGGGCTGCCAGCATGAGCAGTAGGGCGAGAGCGCCGCCGACCAGTGGGGTGCTCGCCGGCACGGGCCGGTCATCGGACGGCAGCAGCCCGAGCAGTAGGATGCCGGCCGTCGTGATCGTTGTTCCGGCCACGCCCTGGACTTCCTGCAGGCTGCCCAGCGGATGATGTCCGGAGTAGAGCCGCCGGAGCGCGGCCACCGCGACGTGCACCAGTGCGGCGAGCGCGGCGACGACGGCGGCTCGCGCGAATAGGTTGGGCGGGGGTTGGAACTCGTAGCGGGTCCACGCGGCCGCGAGAAAGCCGCATAGCCAGGCGGTGGCGTCGGCGGCGAGGAACGCGACAGTGCGGCGGCGGGCTCGGGACCTGCGTGTCGGCTCGTCCGCCCGAGGCGGGCTGTCCGTGTCCAGCGGCATGTATGCTCCTTGATCCATTTCCGACCATTCCGCCCGAGGGGGCGGGAAGTTTGTTCCGCTTTAAGCTTCATACATGCTATTTGCACGGTTTACGCAATCTCGTCGGTTTTGGGCTGAAAGTTCAGCAATGTCCGACGGTGATGCCAGCTCAGCGGGCCGGGACGCCCTTGACAACCGCGCCCTCGTGTACGTCGCGGACGACGCAGGCGCCTGCCCCCACGACGCTGTCCCGTCCGACGGTCAGGCCCTGCAGCACGGCGGCGGTGGTGCCGATCAGCACCCCCGCGTTGAGGTGGCAGTCACCGGATACCGCGGCGAGGGGGTTGACCGAGACGTAGTCGGCGAGCACGCAGTCGTGTCCGACCGTGGTGTTCTGGTTGAGGTGCACGTGGCGACCGATGGTCACGTTTGTGGTGACCCGAGCGCCTGCAAAGGCGACGAACCCGGGCCCGTGGACGGTGTCCGGACCGATCGTGGCCGCCGGATGGATGAGGCTCGCTGCGGGTGTGCCGTATTGGTCGATGCGCTCGCCGACGGCCCTGCGCACCTGTGGGTCGCCAATTCCGATGACATGGTGGGTGTCCGCTGGTGCGTCATGTAACCAAGCGAGGCCGCCGAGGAAGGGGACCTCCAGCCGCTGTACACGCTTCAGGTTCTCGTCTGAGGGCCGATCGTCGATGAAGCCGAGCAGTCGCCAACGTGGTCCCCCGGCGTGGTCTGCCAGAGCCCGAGCGGTGACGAGCATCTCGCGGCCGTGGCCGCCGCAGCCGACAACCACAAGTGGAATGGTCACGCGACCGCCGCCTCAACCCGGGCGGACAGGAACTCGTCGATCGCCGCGAGCACGAATTCGATCTGACGCTCGGTGAGCCCGCTGCCGCTGGGCAGGGTGAGTCCTTGAGCGAAGAGCGTGTCGGCCGCACCGGTGAGCACACTCTCGGCTTCGGCGTACACCGGCTGTCGGTGCATCGGTTTCCATACCGGCCGGGTCTCGATGTCGCGGGCGGCCAGGTGGGCGGCGAGGTCCGTCGCCTCCCAGCCGGAACGCGCCGCCTCCACGCGCAGGCACGTTAACCAGCAGTTGGAGCCGGTGTCTTCCCCGCCGATCAACTCGACGCCGGGGACAGGGGCGAAGAGCTTGGCGTAACGGTCCCGCAGCGCACGGCGGCGAGTGATCATCCCGTCGAGCCGCATCAACTGAGCCCGGCCCAGCGCGGCCAGCAGATTACTCAGTCGGTAGTTGTATCCGATTTCGTGGTGCTCGTAGTGCAGCGTCGGCTCTCGCGCCTGGGTAGCGAGGTGGCGGGCATGCGCGAGCAGGGTGAGATCGTCGGAGACGAGCATCCCGCCCCCCGAGGTCGTCATGATCTTGTTGCCGTTGAACGAGAACGCTCCGACGTGTCCGAACGAGCCGGCAGGTCGCCCGTTGTGGTAGGCGCCGAGAGCTTCTGCGGCGTCTTCCACGACCGGTACGCCCGCCTCCGCACAGAACGGCAACAAGGTGGTGTAGTCGACGCAGCTGCCAAACATATCCACCGGTATGACTGCGGCTATCCGCTCGCCTCGGGCACTGAGCTGTCCCAGCGCCTCGGTGAGCAGCCCGACATCGAGGTTGCCGGTGAGCGGGTCGCAGTCAACGAAGACTGGCCGGGCACCTGTGTAGCGAACCGCATTCGCGGTGGCCACGAAGGTCAGTGTCGGTACCAGGACCACGTCGCCCGGACCGGCCCCGAGGCCGAGCAGGGCCAGGTGCAGCGCCGCAGTGCCGGAGGTGACGGCTACCGCGCCCTGGGTGCCGACCCGGTGGGCAACCTCCCGCTCGAACGCCTCAAGGTCGGGGCCGACCGGCGCGACCCACCCTGACCGCAGCGCGGCCACCATGTACGACTCCTCCAAGGGGCCGACGTCGGGTGCTGACAGGTAGATCGTCCGGCTCATCGCGGCACCTCCGGCACGGGTCGTGGTGCTGGCTTCTGGTCCTGTCGGCCCGATCTCGACCAGTGGCCGGCTCCGAGGAATTCCGGCGCGGTCGCGGATCCGGCCGCGTTGATGCCCTCGCGACGCAGCACGGTGCGCGCGGTCGCGACCAGGATCGACAGGTCAAGTCGGAGGTTCCGGATGTCCACGTACTGCACGTCGAGGTCCAGCTTCTCCTCCCAGCTCAGGCTGTTGCGCCCGCGCACCTGGGCCAGCCCGGTGACGCCGGGCCGTACCTCATGCCGGCGGGCCTGGCTGGAGGAGTAGCGATCGAGGTACTCCGGCAGCAACGGGCGCGGGCCCACGAGGCTCATGTCGCCGCGCAGCACGTTCCAGAGCGTGGGCAGCTCGTCCAGGCTGGTGGCGCGCAGCCAGCGCCCCAGGGGGGTGAGCCGGTCGCCGTCGCCGACCAGGCCGCGGCCGTAGTTGGGCGGCCGCATGGTGCGGAACTTGACCACCTCGAAGGGCTGGCCGTGCAGGCCGGCGCGGCACTGGCGGAACAGCACCGGGCGGCCGAGGCCCACCATGACGAGGACCGCCACCACCAGCAGTAGCGGCGTGATCAGCACCAGCAGTACGGCCGCGAGGGTCGCGTCAAAGATGCGCTTGACCGGGTCAGGACGCGGCAACAGTGGGGGGTTTTCGGGGGCTTCCACGAGACCACCAGGCACCGGCACCGATCCGACCTCCGAGAGAAAGCGACGTAGAGCCACGTATGGGTTTTACCAGTACAAAGCGGTGAAGCGGCCTCGAATCCAGACAGTCAGGCTGCTTCGCCCCGATCAACCTCTAAACGGCGCGCATGGACACGGCCTCGCAGTGCGCCCTCCTGCAGTCCGTGCCATCAACGGTCGAGCGGTAGGGTCGCGACCGGCCGGTCGGGCGAGTGGAGAACTGGCCGGTCGGGCGAGGGGGAATACTGTGCTGCACCTGAGGGTGATTGCTCCGCCGGACCAGTCGGCAGCGGTGGCCGACCTGCTGGCCGCCGAGCCGGGGGTGACCCACCTGGTGGTGCTGCCCGGCGTCGCCCGGCAACCCCGGGGCGACCTCATCCAGTGCGACGTGGTCCGGGAGAGTGCCGACAGCGTCCTGCACGGCCTGCAGCAACTCGGTGTGGAGGCGCGCGGCGGGATCGCCGCTGACGACGTCGAGCTGACCATCTCCGCGGCGGCCGACCGGGCGGCGGAGAAGGCGCCCGGCAGCGGCGCCGACGCGGTGGTCTGGGACGAGATCGCGGCGAAGACCGGCGAGCAGACCGAACTGTCCGGCACCTATCTGGTGCTGATCACCATCGCCACCATGATCGCCGGTATCGGTGTGCTGCTGGACCAGCCGATCCTCATCGTCGGGGCGATGGTGGTCGGTCCGGAGTTCGGTCCCCTCGCCGCGCTCTGCGTCGCGCTGCTGCGCCGCCGGCTCCGGGTGATCGTCCGGTCGGTGCAGGCACTGACGGTCGGCTTCCTGGCGGCCATGGTCGCGACCGTACTGAGCACCTGGGCACTGAACGCCGCCGATCTGGTCAACCGGGAGATGCTGCTCGCGGACCGCCCGCTCACCGATTTCATCTGGCGACCCGACGCGCTGTCCTGGGTGGTCGGTCTGCTCGCCGGGGTAGCCGGCATGCTCTCGTTGACCTCGAAGAAGTCGGGCAGCCTGGTCGGAGTGCTGATCTCGGTGACCACGGTGCCGGCCGCGGCGAACGTGGCGGTGGCCGCCGCCTACGGGGTGTGGGACGAGGCGGCCGGGTCGGCCCTCCAGTTGGTGATCAACCTCTGCGCGATCGTCCTGGCCGGGCTGCTCACCCTCGCGGTGCAGCAGCTGTGGTGGTGGAGCCTGGCCCGTCGGTCCCGTCGTCCAGCAGCCGGTTGAGCAGGGTCCGCAACGGGACCGACTCACCGTCGCGGCCACCCGCCCCGACGATCAGCGGCGCCGGGCTGGGCTCCGGATCGACGCCGAACAGCCGGGCCCGCAGGCCGCCCGGCACCGTCAGCAGGTGGAACCGGCCGGCCACGTCCACCGCCCGGGTTCCGGCCCGGTCGACGTACCAGCCGGTCAGCCGGGTCCGGTAGCGGCCGCGCCCGTCGTAGCCACGGGCGACCAGCCGGGTGGTGGGCAGTCCTCGCCGCGTCGCCTCGGCCACGAACCAGGCCACCAGCTCCGCCGCCTCGGCCTGCTCGGCGGCTCGCCGCCGCGCGTCCGCGTCGGCGTGCGCCCGCACCGCCTGCCGCTGCCGCTCCCGCCACTCGCGGCCGTCCCGCTCACTCACGACGCCGACGGTACGCCCGCCGGTGCGGCGCGGCTCAGTCGAGTACGGCCCGCAGGGTGTACCGGGCGATGTTGGCCATCACCGGATTGGTCTCGACGTAGTACGGCAGTGCGTTGATCGCCTGCATCAGGGCCCAGCCGCGCCCCCGCTCCCACGTGTCGTCGTCCACGCCGAGCGCCCGCCGGTACGTCTCCCGCGACCCGCCGTCGAGCAGGTTCCACGCCGGCATCAGGTCCACCGCCGGATCGCCGACGCCGACCGTGCCGAGGTCGATGACCGCGGCCAACCGGCCGTCGCGGACCAGCAGGTTGCCCGGCATCAGGTCGGCGTGGATCCACACGTCAGTGTCGTCGTGCCGGGGAGTTTCCCGGCACCGGTCCCACACGACGGCGAGTCGGGCGGTGTCGGTGAGCTGGCCGCTGTCGGCGAGGGACGACCGCACGCCGGCGTCCTGGGCGGCCAGCGGACCGCCCCGGCCGAACCCGGGCCACGCCCGACCGCCGGTGTCGATGCCGTGCAGGGCGGTGACGACGCCGGCGAGGTCGCGGGCGAAGGCGTCCTGGTCGTCGATCAGTTCGGGCCGGGCCGGTTCGCCGGGGATCCAGCGGTACGCCGTCCACGGGCCGGGGTATCCCGCGCCCGGTTCGCCGAGACCGAGCGGTTCGGGCACCGCGACCGGCAGGTGCCCGGTGAGCAGCCGGGCGTACTCCTGCTCCCGCCGCAGCTCGGCGCGAAGCTCGGGGTCGGCGGTGGGTTGCAGCGGGAACCGCAGGACGATCGCCGGGCCGAGCCGGAAGAGGGCGTTCACCGTGCCGGACGACGGAAGCGGGCGGACCGGGAGGGCCCGCCACTCGGGAAATTGCTCGGCCACCAGCGCGGCGACCACGTCCGCGGTGACGTCGACCTGGTCGGTGTGCATCCTCACCGGGAGATCATCACTTTCCACTCCATCGCCAGGCGACCCTATTTCTCCCCGACGGGGTGCGGTGCGCATCCCGACCGGACCGGGCCGGCCAGTGAGGTGAGTCGAGCGCCGGGGCGTCCGGGATGCCGCCCGTGCGGGGCGGCATCCCGAGCCGGTCGGGCGAGGCATGCCGCCCCGCTGGTCGGTCAGGCCAGGCCGGCGCGGCGCAGGGCCTCCGCCATCGCGTCGTTGGCCGGTGCCGCCGCGCCGTTGCCCCGGCCCTGTCGCTGCTGCCCGCCGCGTCCGCCCTGCCCGCCGCCCGTACCCTGACCGCCGCGACCACCACCCTGACCGCCGCGCTGGTCGGGGCCGCCGCGTCCGCTCTGCGAACCGCGCTGAGCCGGCCCGCCGCGTCCGTCCTGGCTGGCGCGGCCGCTGCGGGCACCCTGCTTGTCCCGTGTGCCGTCGGGTGCCGCGCCCGGCTCGTCCTCGAGGCGCAGGGTCAGCGAGATCCGCTTACGGGGTACGTCCACGTCGAGCACCCGGACCTTGACCACGTCGCCGGACTTGACCACCTCGCGGGGGTCCTTCACGAAGGTCCGGGACATCGCCGAGACGTGCACCAGGCCGTCCTGGTGCACCCCGACGTCCACGAACGCGCCGAACGCGGCAACGTTGGTGACCACGCCCTCCAGCACCATGCCCGGCGTCAGGTCACCGATCTTCTCCACGCCCTCGACGAAGGTGGCGGTGCGGAACTCCGGCCGAGGGTCGCGGCCCGGCTTCTCCAGCTCGGCGAGGATGTCGGTGACGGTGGGCAGGCCGAACCGGTCGTCGACGAAGTCCGTCGCGCGCAGTCCCCGCAGGATCCCGCTCCTACCGATCACCGAGCGCAGGTCCTGGCCGGTGCTGGAGAGGATCCGGCGCACCACCGGGTACGCCTCGGGGTGCACGCTGGAGGAGTCCAGCGGGTCGTCACCGTCGGGGATGCGCAGGAAGCCGGCGCACTGCTCGAACGCCTTGGGCCCGAGCCGGGCCACCTTCTTCAGCTCGGTACGCGACCGGAACGGCCCGTTGGCGTCGCGGTGCAGCACGATGTTCTCGGCCAGCCCGGCGCCGATCCCGGAGACCCGGGTCAGCAGCGGCGCGGACGCGGTGTTGACGTCCACCCCGACCGCGTTGACGCAGTCCTCCACCACCGCGTCCAGCGACCGAGACAGTTTCACCTCGGACAGGTCGTGCTGGTACTGCCCCACCCCGATCGACCGCGGATCGATCTTGACCAGCTCGGCCAGCGGATCCTGGAGCCGGCGGGCGATGGACACCGCGCCGCGCAGCGAGACGTCCATCCCTGGCAACTCCTGCGAGGCGTACGCGGAGGCCGAGTAGACCGACGCACCCGCCTCGGAGACCACCACCTTCGTCAGGTTGAGCTGCGGGTGCCTCTTGATCAGGTCACCGGCAAGCTTGTCGGTCTCGCGGGATGCGGTGCCGTTGCCGATCGCCACCAACTCGACGCCGTGCGCGCCGGCCAGCCGGGCCAGCGTCTCGATCGACGCGTCCCACTGCCGGCGCGGCTCGTGCGGATAGATGGTGTCGGTGGCGACCACCTTGCCGGTGGCGTCGACCACGGCCACCTTGACCCCGGTACGCAGGCCCGGGTCCAGCCCCATCGTGGGCCGGGTGCCGGCCGGCGCGGCGAGCAGCAGATCCCGCAGATTCATGGCGAAGACGCGTACCGCCTCCTCCTCGGCCGCCTGCCACAGCCGCATCCGCAGGTCCGCGCCGAGGTGGATGAGGATCCGGGTGCGCCACGCCCAGCGGACCGTGTCGGCCAGCCAGCGGTCGGCCGGGCGGCCGGCGTCGGACACGCCGAACCGGCCGGCGACCACCGACTCGTACCGGCTCGGGCCGGTCGGCGCGGCGCCCGCCTCGCCGGCCTCCTCCGGCTCCATCGTCAGGTCGAGCACGCCCTCCTTCTCGCCCCGGAACATGGCCAGGATCCGGTGCGAGGGCAGCTTCGGGTACGGCTCGGAGAAGTCGAAGTAGTCGGCGAACTTGGCGCCGGCCGTTTCCTGACCCTCGCGTACCCGGGACACCAGCCGGCCCCGCGACCACATCTGCTCGCGCAGCGTGCCGATCAGGTCGGCGTCCTCGGCGAAGGTCTCGATCAGGATCGCCCGCGCGCCCTCCAGCGCGGCGTCGGCGTCGGCGACGCCCTTCTCCTCATCGACGAACCCGGCGGCGGTGGCCCGCGGGTCCTTGGTGGGGTCGGCCAGCAGCGTCTCGGCCAGCGGCGCCAGCCCGGCCTCGCGGGCGATCTGCGCCCGGGTCCGACGCTTCGGCTTGTACGGCAGGTAGATGTCCTCCAGCCGGGACTTCGAGTCGGCGGCCATGATCTGCGCTTCCAGGGCCTCGTCCAGCTTGCCCTGGCCGCGGATCGACTCCAGGACAGCGGCCCGCCGCTCGTCCAGCTCGCGCAGGTAGCGCAGCCGCTCCTCCAGGGTGCGCAGCTGGGTGTCGTCGAGCAGGCCGGTGGCCTCCTTGCGGTAGCGGGCGATGAACGGCACGGTGGCGCCGCCGTCGAGCAGCTCCACGGCCGCCCGCACCTGACGCTCGGCCACGCCGAGCTCGTCGGCGATCCGCTGATGAACAGACTGGGTCACGATCTCGATCCGCCTTTGGAAGTGGGTACCGCCTGCATTGTGCCGGGCGGTGCCGGACGTTGTCGCCGCGCCCGGCCGGGCTGATCCGTCTCGCCCGGCGGGGTTGAACCGCCGCGCCCGGCCGGGGCGACCCGGCGGCGGCCCCGCCGCGCCTGCGCTAGCGTGGCGATCATGGAAACCGCTGCGGAGCCGCGCGCCCGGCGGCTCTTCGGCGGCAGCGCCCGGGCCCTGGGCGACCTCGCGGCCAACCCGTTCCGCGCCGACCGGGACCGGATCGTCGGCTCGCCGTTCTTCGCCCGCCTCGGCGGCGTCACCCAGGTGATCAGCCCGGTCGGGTCCGGCCTGCTGGTGCACAACCGGCTCACCCACAGCCTGAAGGTCGCCCAGGTGGCCCGGGCGATCGCCGAGCGGCTGACGGCCGACGAGCGGTGGCGTGCCCTGCTGAACAGGCTCGGCGGCTGCGATCCCGACGTCGTGGAGGCCGCCGCGCTGGCCCACGACCTCGGCCACCCGCCGTTCGGGCACCTGGGGGAGCGGGTGCTGGACCGGCTGGCCCGCCAGCGCCTCGGCCTCAGCGACGGCTTCGAGGGCAACGCCCAGTCGTACCGGATCGTCACCAGCACCGAGATCCGGGGCGCGGCCACCACCGGGCTGGACCTGACCGCCGCGGTCCGCGCGGCGATGCTGAAGTACCCCTGGACCCGGCTGGACCACCCCGACCCGCACCCCCGCCTGCTGGACCCGCCGCCGCGAGGGGCCACCCCACCGCCGGACGACGCGGAGAGCGGCTCGTCGAAGTTCGGCGCCTACCGCACCGAGCTCGACGACCTGCGCCAGGCCCGGGAGCCGTTCGCCGGCCGCATCCCGGACTGGCAGCAGACCGTGGAGGCGTCCGTGATGGACACCGCCGACGACATCGCGTACGCCATCCACGACGTGGAGGACTTCTACCGGGTCGGGGTGCTCCAGCAGGGCGCGGTCTCCGCCGAGCTGATGGCCTGGCAGCGGGAGAGCGGGCACTTCCGGGCGATCACCGACGCGGCGCTGGCCACCGCGGCCCGGCGGCCCGGTGCGGCGATCGAGCGGCTACGCCGGCAGCTGCACCGCAAGGACGCCTGGATCGCCGACGACGACGCGTTCGCCGCCGCCGTCGAGCACGTCCGGGAGGAGCTGGCCGACGGGCTGCTGGCGATGCCGTTCGACGGCTCGATCGAGGCCGAGCAGTACGTGGCCCGGTTCTCCGCCCGCTGGTCCACCCGCTTCGTCGAGGCGATCATGGTGACCGACCAGCCGTCGGTGCGCTCGGGGTACGTGCTGCTCGGCTGCGCACAGTGGCACGAGGTGCAGGTACTCAAGTTCGTCCACCACCGGTTCGTGCTGGCCCGTCCCGACCTCGCTCTGCATCAGCGCGGCCAGGCCCGGCTGCTGGGCACCCTGGTCGAGGCGCTCTGGGAGTGGCTGCTCGACCCGGAGGAGGAGTCCCGGCTGCCCCGGCGGCTGCACGACCTGGTCGAGCTGGCCGAGGCGGAGCTGCACCCGCGTACCCCGGACCGGATCGGGCGTGCCCGGGGGCGGGCCATCGTGGACTTCGTCGCGCAGCTCACCGACGGCCAGGCGGTGGCCATGCTGGACGCGCTCTCCGGCCGCTCCGGCGCGCTCTGGACCGACGCCTTCGTGCTCTGAAATGAAAGGAAGGGCCCCTTATTAACGCCAGGCGTCAATAAGGGGCCCTTTCTTCAGGCGACGGCCTGCCACCAGCCGTCGACGGCGGGCGGATCGTCGACCAGCACGCGCTCCCCGGGGCGGGGGACGGCCAGCCGGACGTCGCGGGCCTTCGCCTCGGCCCACAGCCGGTTCACCGGCTCGGACCAGTCGTGCAGAGCCAGGTTGAACGTCGCCCAGTGCACCGGGATGAACAGCCCGCCGCGCAGGTCGAGGTGGGCGTCGACCGCCTCCTCCGGGAACATGTGGATGCTCGGCCAGGCCCGGTCGTACGCGCCGATCTGCATCAGCGTCACGTCGAACGGCCCATGTTCCGCGCCGATTGCCGCGTACCCGTCGAAGTAGCCGGAGTCGCCGGTGTAGAAGGCCTTGCGGGACGTTCCCTCGATCACCCAGGAACTCCAGAGCGTGCCATCACGGCGCAGCCCCCGGCCGGAGAAGTGCTGGGCCGGCGTGGCGATGACCTTCAGTCCGCCGATCTGGTGACTCTCCGACCAGTCCAGCTCGATGATCCGGTCTGCCGGTACGCCCCACCGGTCCAGGTGTGCCCCCACCCCGAGTGGCACCATGAACGGCGCGGGCTGCCGGGCGACCAGTTCCTGAACGGTGGCCATGTCGAGGTGGTCGTAGTGGTCGTGGGAGATGAGGATCGCGTCGAGTCGGGGCAGCTCGTCGAGGCGTACCGGAGGTTCGTGCAACCGGCGGGGCCCGACCAGGGCCGACGGTGAGCAGCGCTCGCTCCACACCGGGTCGATGAGCACCCGGTACCCCTCGATCTCCACCAGCGCGGAGGCGTGGCCGTACCAGATGACGCCGAGTTCCCGGTCGGTGCCGGTGGTGGCCGGCTCCTCGGCCGGACGCAGCAGCGGCACCGCGGTGCTCGGGCGGCGCTTCTGCTTGCCGAAGATCAGCTCGCGGAGCAGGTTGCGGCCCGGGTCGGCGATCATGGTGCGGGTGCCGGCCTGGTTGTGGAAGGTCCCGTCGCGAAACTGGGGCGAGCGGGCCGCCCGTTCGGCCCGGACACCGGCGAGCCGGCCGCCCAGTGCCGCCGGCACGTCCCGAGCCACCCAGGCCAGACCGGCCAGCGCGGCCAGCCCTGCGGCGCCACCCATCCGTCGCCCGAGCGACCGTTCGACGTCCGTGCGTTCCGCTGGTGCCATCGCCGTCCCTCCGCCGTGTCCCGCATTACACGGTAGTCACCCGGGCCGGCTCGCGCCCCGGCGGTCGCCGCACCGGGCCGGCCACCGCCACGGCGGCCGGCCCGGTCGCGTGCTCAGCCGCCGTTGCTGGGCCGCCGGGCCGCGACCCGGTACGCCGTGCCGGCACCGGCGAGCCGGTCCACCGCGGCCAGGAACCGGGGGCCCATGGCGGCCCGAGCCTGCACCGCCGGGTGGGTGGCGCCGAAGTCGTCCGGGTCGGCCTGCCCGTCGGCGAACAGCGCGTAGGTGAGCACCGCGGCGCCGGACCGGTCGAAGATGATCCCGGCCTCGTGACGGGCATCGGCGAACCAGCCCGCCTTGGTGGCGATCCGGGCCCGCTCCTCCGAGGACATGGTGCGCCGGATGCCGTCGGTGAACGCCACCGGGGCGCGCAGCAGCCCGAGCAGGAACGCCGTCGAGGCGGGGGAGAGCAGGGTGCCGGCGACCAGGGCGCGCAGCAGGTCGTGCGTCTCGCGGGGGGTGCTGGTGCCGAGGAAGAACCGGTTCGGGTTGGCCACCGGCTCGACCTGGGTGTTCGGGAAGCCCTTGGCGACCAGGATGGCGTTCAGCTCGGCGGCCGGGCAGACCGACCCGCACAGCCGTACCGCCGTGTCGTCGGAGACGGTCAGCAGCGTGGCCAGCACGTGCCCGAGGGTCACGCTGCTCGGGTACGCGCCGTCCAGGCTGAAGATGCCGTCACCGCCCGGTACGACGATCGCCGCGGTCACCTCGACCCGCTGGTCCAGGGCGAGCAGCCCCCGGTCGACCTTGTCGAGCACCGCCGTGGCGACCGCGATCTTGTTGACGCTGTACGCCTCGATCCGCCGGTCCGCCTCGGCCGACACCGCGACCACGGGCGCGCCGGCCGGGTCGGCGACGCTGACGTACGCCTGCCAGTTGCCGCCGGCCTCGGTGCTGCTCCGCGCGTAGCTGGCGGCGACCCGGCGGGCGGCCCGGGCCGGGGTGGTCGGGCTCGGTTCGGTCGTCTCGGCGGCGCTCGCCGGGCCGGCGGCGCCGAGCACCGTACCGGCGGTGGCCACCGTGCCCAGCCCGAGCGCGGTCCTGCGGTTCAGTCGGATGGTCAATCGTCTCCCCCATCGTGGTGCGCCGGAGCGCGTGCCGGACCACCACCCTAGGCGAGTTGATCGATACAAGGGGTCCCCCGACCGCTCACCCGAGCCACCGGCGCAGCGCGGCGCCGCCCGGCCCGGGGACGCTGCGGGCGAACTGCCGCAGGTCAGGCAGATGACCGCCGCGCACCGCCTCACCGGCCGGGTTCGGGGCGAAGACGGTGCCGTCGTGCGCGTCGACCGGCCGCCCGCTCAGGCCGGCCAACCGCATCAACGGTCCGACCAGGACGTCGTACACACCCGGCAGCACGGTGAAGCCGGCTCGCAGCAGCACGTTCAGCCGGCCCACCGAGACCTCCCGGCGGGGCCGGTCGACGCAGTCCACGATGGCCCGGGCCACCCGCTGCGGGCTGGTGACCGGCGGTGGGGGCCGGCCGACCCGGCCCAGGTAGTTCGCCGCCTGCTGGTACACCGGGGTGTCCACGCTGCCCGGGTTCACCAGGCACAGCCGGATCTGCGGGCTGTCGCGCAGCTCCTGCTGCACCGTCCGGACCAGCCCCTCCAACCCCCACTTGCTGGCCACGTAGGCGCTCATGTACGGCGCGGTGATGTGCGCGAGCACCGAGCCGGTGAGGATCAGGGTGCCGGCTCCGGTGGCCCGGAAGTGCCGCAACGCCACCCGCGCCGAGCCGGCGGCGGCCAGCAGATCGGTTCGCACCACTTGGTCGAAGACCCGCTCCGGCAGCTCGTCGAAGCGCCCGTAGGCCATGACGGCAGCCGTGTGCACCCAGACGTCGATGCGGCCGAACCGGTCGGTCGCGGCGTCCGCGAGCGCGTCCAGTGCCCCCGGCTCGGTGACGTCGGTGGGCACGGTCAGCACGTCGACGTCGGCGCACTCCTCGCGTACCTCGGCCAGGGTCTGTGGGGCGCGGGCGGCGAGGACGAGGCGGTCGCCGCGCTCGGCGAACGCCCGGGCCGTCGCCCGGCCGATCCCGCTGGTCGCGCCGGCGATCACCACGACCCGGCTCACGGAGCGAGCACGACCTTGATGCAGCCATCCTCCTTCTTCTGGAACATCTCGTACGCCTGCGGCGCCCTGGCCAGCGGCACCCGGTGGGTCCGCAGGTCCTCCACGCCCAGCGGGTCGTCGTCGCCGGCGAGCAGCGGCAGGATCTCGTCGGTCCACCGACGCACGTGGCACTGCCCCATCCGCAGCTGGATGCCCCGGTCGAACATCTCCATCAGCGGCATCGGGTCCGCCTCGCCCCCGTAGACACCGGAGAGCGAGACGGTGCCGCCGCGGCGGACCGCCTTGATCGCGGCGTGCAGGACGGAGAGCCGGTCCATGCCGACCCGGTCGGTCATCGTCCGGGCCAGCTTGTCCGGCAGCAGTCCGACGGCGGCGTGGGCCAGCTTGCCGGCCGGTGAGCCGTGCGCCTCCATGCCGACGGCGTCGATCACCGCGTCCGGGCCGCGTCCGTCGACCAGGTCGATCAGCGCCCCCGGTACGTCGTCGAGCTCCCGGACGTCGAGCACCTCGATGCCGTGCCGGCGGGCCAGCTCCAGCCGCTCGGGCACCAGGTCCAGCCCGATCACCCGGCCGGCACCGAGGTGGCGGCCGATCCGGGCGCAGAACTGGCCGACCGGGCCCAGACCGAACACCGCCAGGGTGCCGCCGGGCGGGGTGTCCGCGTACTTCACCGCCTGCCAGGCGGTCGGCAGGATGTCGGAAAGGTAGAGGTAGCGCTCGTCGGCGCCGGTCTGCGGGACGGTGATCGGTCCGAAGTGAGCCTGCGGGACGCGCAGGTACTCGGCCTGCCCGCCGGGGACCGAGCCGTAGAGCGAGGTGTAGCCGAACAGCGCCGCGCCCTTGCCCTCGCTGCCGACCTGGGTGGTCTCGCACTGGGCGTACAGCTGGCGCTGGCACATCCAGCAACTGCCGCAGGAGATGTTGAACGGGACCACCACCCGGTCGCCGGGCTTGAGCCGGGTCACTTCCGGGCCGACCTCCTCGACGATGCCCATCGGCTCGTGGCCGAGGATGTCACCCGGCTTCAGGTACGGTCCCAGTACCTCGTACAGGTGCAGGTCTGAGCCGCAGATCGCGGTCGAGGTGACCTTGATGATCGCGTCGGTCGGGTCCTCGATGCGGGGGTCCGGGACCTCTTCGACCCGTACGTCCCGCTTGCCATGCCAGGTCAGTGCCTTCATGCCGCTCGTCCCCTCTCCGGTGCCGTCCCTCGGACTGCTACCCGCGCTCCGGCACTTGAACCGGTCCCGGGCGGCTGCCTCGGGGGATCGTCCGGTTCCGCTCCGGTCGGCTCGGCTCGGCTCCGGTCCGGTCGGCTCGGTTCCGGTTCGTCGGTGGTTGCGGTGGGGGCTGGGGGCGACCGTCCCCGGCTCCGGGCGGTCAGGCTTGATCCCTGCGCCGGGGACGCTCGCCCCCAGCCCCGAGCCGGTCCGGGTTCGTCCGGGCCTGCCGGACCGCCCGCCTGCCCCGTGCGGGGGTTGGCTCTTCGTGTGCCGTGGTCGCCTCTGGATGGCCTTGTCGGCGGCTAGTGATCAACTCGGTTTGCGGGGCGTCGGGGTGTCCCGGGCGTGGGGATACGCCGATTTCCAGGGGCCGGAGTTGATCTCCGCTCCCGCTCCGACGGTCAGCCGTAGCACCTGCGGCCCCGGTCGGCCGCCTGCCTCGTCGGCCCAGCGCCGAAATAACAGACCCACCTCAGCGCCAAGCGCAGAAGGAAAGAGCCGCTGGCCGGCACCCACGAGGGGTGCCGGCCAGCGGCGTTTTCACGTACTCGGGGAGAACCGGGACCGGTGCGCGGACGGTGACCAGGTCAGGGCTGGGGGCGACCGTCCCCGGCGGAGGGATCAAGCCTGACCGCCCGGAGCCGGGGACGGTCGCCCCCAGCCCGAAGCCCGACCACGGAGAGGCCCGACAAGGATCAAGATCCCGGAGTGTTGTCGCCCCGCTTCGAGGTGGCCATGAGGTAGTCGCGGTTGAGGCGGCCGATCGTGTTCAGCGGAATGCCCTTCGGGCAGGCCGGGGTGCACTCGCCGGCGTTGGTGCAGCCGCCGAAGCCGGCCTCGTCGTGCGCGTCGACCATGCCGATCACCCGGGTGTACCGCTCGGGCTGGCCCTGCGGCAGCAGCGAGAGCTGGGTGAGCTTGGCGGCGGTGAAGAGCATGCCGGAGCCGTTCGGGCAGGCGGCGACACACGCGCCGCAGCCGATGCAGGCCGCCGACTCGAAGGCGGCGTCCGCGTTGGCCTTGGCCACCGGGGTGGAGTGCGCCTCGGGCGCGCTGCCGGTCGGGGCGGTGATGTAGCCACCGGCAGCGATGATCTTGTCGAAGGCACCCCGGTTGACCACCAGGTCCTTGATCACCGGGAAGGCGCTGGCGCGCCACGGCTCGATGTCGATCGTCTCGCCGTCGGTGAACTGCCGCATGTGCAGCTGGCAGGCGGTGGTGCCGCGCTGCGGCCCGTGCGCGTCACCGTTGATCATCAGGCCACACATGCCGCAGATGCCCTCGCGGCAGTCGTGGTCGAACGCCACCGGGTCCTCGCCGGCGAGGATCAACCGCTCGTTGAGCACGTCGAGCATCTCGAGGAACGACATGTCCGGGGACACGTCGTCGACCTGGTAGGTCACCATCCGACCCTTGTCCTCAGGGCCCTTCTGGCGCCAGATGCGCAGGGTCAGGTTCACTTGTAGCTCCGCTGCGTGGGGTGGACGTATTCGAACTTCAGGTCTTCCTTGTGCAGCACCGACGGCTCACCGGTGGCGGTGAACTCCCAGGCCGCCACGTACGCGAACCGGTCGTCGTCGCGCTGCGCCTCACCGTCCGGGGTCTGGTGCTCGGCCCGGAAGTGGCCGCCGCAGGACTCCTCGCGGTGCAGGGCGTCGATGCACATCAGCTCGGCCAGCTCGAAGAAGTCGGCCACCCGGCCGGCCTTCTCCAGCGACTGGTTGAGCTCCTCGCCGGTGCCGGACACCCGGACCCGCTGCCAGAACTGGTCGCGCAGGGCGCGGATCTCGTCGATCGCCTTGCGCAGCCCGGCCTCGCTGCGCTCCATGCCGCAGTGCTCCCACATGATCTGGCCCAGCTCCCGGTGGAACGAGTCCACCGTCCGGTCGCCGTTGACCGCCAGCAGCCGCTGGACCCGGTCCTCGACGTCGGCGCGCGCCTCGACCGCCGCCGGGTGGCTGGCGTCGACCTTCTCCAGCGGACCCGAGGCCAGGTAGTTGGCGATCGTGGTCGGCAGCACGAAGTAGCCGTCGGCCAGGCCCTGCATCAGCGCCGAGGCGCCGAGCCGGTTCGCGCCGTGGTCGGAGAAGTTCGCCTCGCCGATCACGAACAGGCCGGGGATGCTCGACTGGAGGTCGTAGTCGACCCAGAGACCACCCATCGTGTAGTGCACGGCGGGGTAGATCCGCATCGGCACCTCGTACGGGTCCTCGCCGGTGATCCGCTCGTACATCTCGAAGAGGTTGCCGTACTTGGCCTCGATGGCCTTGCGGCCCAGCCGGCCGATCGCGTCGGCGAAGTCGAGGTAGACGCCGAGCTTGGTCGGTCCGACGCCCCGCCCCTCGTCGCAGACGTTCTTCGCGGCGCGGGAGGCGATGTCGCGGGGAACCAGGTTGCCGAACGAGGGGTAGATCCGCTCCAGGTAGTAGTCCCGCTCGTCCTCCGGGATGTCCCGGGGGTTGCGGTCGTCGCCCTTGGTCTTCGGCACCCACACCCGGCCGTCGTTGCGCAGCGACTCGCTCATCAGGGTCAGCTTCGACTGGTGGTCGCCGGAGACCGGGATGCAGGTCGGGTGGATCTGCGTGTAGCAGGGGTTGGCGAAGTACGCGCCCTTGCGGTGCGCCCGCCAGGTGGCGGTGACGTTGCAGCCCTTGGCGTTGGTGGAGAGGTAGAAGACGTTGCCGTAGCCACCCGAGGCGAGCACGACGGCGTCGGCCATCTCGGTGCTGATCTCACCGGTGACCAGGTCCCGGACCACGATGCCCCGGGCCTTGCCGTCCACGATGACCAGCTCCAGCATCTCGTGGCGGGCGTTCATCTCCACGTTGCCGAGGCCGATCTGCCGCTCCAGCGCCTGATAGGCGCCGAGCAGCAGCTGCTGGCCCGTCTGCCCCCGGGCGTAGAAGGTGCGCTGCACCTGGGCGCCGCCGAAGGAGCGGGTGTCCAGCAGGCCGCCGTACTCGCGGGCGAACGGCACGCCCTGGGCGACGCACTGGTCGATGATGTTGACCGAGACCTCGGCCAGGCGGTGCACGTTCGACTCCCGGGAGCGGAAGTCGCCGCCCTTCACGGTGTCGTAGAACAGCCGGTGCACCGAGTCGCCGTCGTTGCGGTAGTTCTTGGCGGCGTTGATGCCGCCCTGCGCCGCGATGGAGTGCGCCCGGCGCGGGCTGTCCTGGTAGCAGTAGGACCTGACGTGGTAGCCCTGCTCGGCCAGGGTCGCCGCGGCCGAGCCGCCGGCCAGGCCGGTGCCGACCACGATCACCGTCATCTTGCGGCGGTTGGCGGGGTTGACCAGCTTGGCCTCGAAGCGCCGGGTTTCCCAACGCTTCTCGACCGGGCCGGTGGGAGCCTTGGTGTCGGCGATCGGGTCGCCCTCGGTGAAGAGTTCCATGTCAGGCCACCAATCCGGTGAGAACGGCGAACGGGACCACCAGGTAGCCGACGCAGAGCGCGACGGCGAAGACCAGCGCGGCGTTGCGTGCCCGGCGTTCGCCCCGGGGCGTCTGCTGGCCGAGGCTGCGGAACGCGCTGAACGCGCCGTGGCGCAGGTGGAAGCCCACCGCGACGATGGCGAGGGTGTAGAAGAGCGTGACGTACCAGCGCTCCGGCGCGAAGTCGGCGACGACGTTGCCGTACGGCTTGCTGGCGTCACCGACCGGGTTCAGCGTGCCGGTGGTCAGGTCCAGGAGGTGGTAGATCACGAAGAGCAGGATGATCACGCCGCCCCAGCGCATGGTGCGGGCCGCGTAGCTGCCGTTGACCTTCTTGCGGTGGGCGTACTTCACCGGTCGGGCCGCGCGGGCCCGCCGGGCCAGCACGGTCGCGGCCACGATGTGGGCGACGACCGCCACCACCAGCACGGAGCGCAGGATCCACAGGAACCACACGCCGGGCAGCAGCGGCTTGCCGATGTCGCGCAGCCAGTGCGCGTAGTGGTCGAACGAGGTCTCCCCCGTGAACACCTTCAGGTTTCCGATCATGTGCGCGATCAGGAACAGCGCCAGCAGGATGCCCGTCACCGCCATGACGGCCTTGAGGCCGACGTTGGAGCGGATGGGCGACCGAGTTTTCGTGACTACCACACGATCGACGCTAGGAGCACTTGGATCAGTCGTCCAATGCATCAAACTCGCAGTGTTGATAGCCATAAGCTATGTAGATGCAACTCCATCAGCTCCGGTACTTCGTTGCGGTGGCCGAAGTACGACATTTCACCCAAGCCGCCGACATCGTCGGCATAACTCAGCCTTCGCTCAGTAAGCAAATTCACGCCCTGGAGACCGACCTCGGGGCCCCACTCTTCGAACGGGTACGGGGCAACATCGCCCTCACCGCTGCCGGCGAGGTGCTGCTGCCGTTGGCGACCCGGATCCTCGCCGACGTGGAGACCGCGACCCGCGAGGTCCAGGAACTGGTCGGGCTGCGCCGGGGCCGGGTCCGGCTCGGCGCCACCCCCAGCCTCGCCACGTCGCTCGCCCCGCCGGTGCTGCGCCGGTTCCGCGACGCGCACCCCACCGTCGACCTCAAGGTCGAGGAGGGTGGATCCCAGGACCTGGTGCGCAATCTGCTCCGCGGTGACCTCGACCTGGCGCTGATCATCATGCCGGCCCAGGGCGTCGACCCGGGGCTGCGCGTCGACCCGATCCTCCAGGAGAGCCTGGTGGTCGCCTCGGTGGGGGAGGTGCCGACCGCCTCGGCGAGCGGGGAGTTGCGCATCACCGACCTGCGCGACCAGCCCATGGTGATGTTCAGGGAGGGCTACGACCTGCGCGACGCCACCATCGAGGCGTGCCGCGCGGCGGGCTTCGAGCCGACCTTCGCGGTGGACGGCGGTGAGATGGACGCGGTGCTCAGCTTCGTCGAGGCAGGGCTCGGCATCGCGCTGGTGCCCGGCATCGTGCTGGCTCGCCGGCCGGGGGTGCGGATCACGCCGCTGGCGCCGCCCGGGGTCCGGCGGACCATCGCGGTGGCCCGCCGGCGGGACGTCGTGCCGACCCACGCCGGCCGGGAGCTTCGCCGGATCCTGCTCGACTACGTGCAGTCCGCGATCGACCGCGACAACCTCCCGTCCGGCGTGGACCCGCGCTGATCGCCGTCAGCGTCCTTCGGCGTCGTCCATCGCCCGGTAGATCCGCTGCTCCGAGACGGGGTACGGGGTCCCCAGCGCCTGGGCGAAGACGTTCACCCGCAACTCCTCGATCATCCAACGGATCTGCCGGACGGCGGTCTCCTGCCGGCGCCCCGGCGGCAGCGCGGCGAGCAGGTCGGCGTACTCCTTCTGCACCGCCGCGACCCGGTCCTGCTGCTGGCGGTCGCGCTGCGGGTTGCCTGGCAGCCGTTCCAGCCGGCGCTCGATGGCGGTGAGGTAACGCAGCAGGTCGGGCAGGCGCGCGTACCCGGTCTCGGTGATGAAACCGGCGTGCACCAGCCCGGCGAGCTGGCTGCGGATGTCGGCCAGCGCGGCCACCACGGCGAGGTTCCGGGTGGCGCCGAGCCGTTGCTCGACGGCGTACGCGGCGGCGAGCACCTTGCGGACCCGGTCCATCACCTCGACCACGGTGTCGACCAGGTCGGCGCGGACCTTCTCGCGGAGCGCCGCGAACCCATCGCCGTCCCAGGCCGGCCCGCCGGCGGCACCGATCAGCCGGTCGATGGCCGCGCCCGCCGCGTCCTCGATCAGCTCCTGCACGCCGCCGTGCGGGTTGCGGCTCAGCGCCAGCTTCGCCTCGTTGCTCAGCCGGCCCTGCAGGAAACGCGCCGGGGACGGCACGGTGAGCCGCAGCAGCCGGCGGGTGCCGGCCCAGTGCGCCGCCTCCGCCTCGGCGGGGGAGTCGAAGACCTTCACCCCGACCGTGGCGCCCTCGTCGACCAGCGCCGGGTACGCGGTCACCGCGTAGCCGGCGCGGACCTGCTCGATGGTGCGAGGAAGATCGTCAATGCTCCACTCGCGCAGCCCCGTCCGGGCGACCTCCGGCGCGGCGGCCGCCACCACCTGGCGTACCTCCTGGTGGAGCTGGCGTTGCAGGGCCGGTAGGTCCTTGCCCTCGGCGACCGGCTTGTCGTCGTCGCCCAGCACCCGGAAGGTGACCCGCAGGTGGGCCGGGAGTTTGCCCGGTTCCCAGGCGTCGCGGGGCACGGTGACACCGGTCATCCGGCGCAGCTGCCGGGTGAGCGCGTCCAGCAGCGGCTCCTCACCAGGGGTGATCGCCGCCAGGGCGGCCCGCGCGAAGTCCGGCACCGGGACGAAGTTGCGGCGCACCGCCTTGGGCAGCGAGCGGATCAGCGCGATCACCGTCTCCTCGCGCAGCCCGGGCACCTGCCAGTCGAAGCTCTCCGCCGGCACCTGGTTGAGCAGCGGCAGCGGGATGTCCACGGTGACGCCGTCGGTCGGCGTGCCCGGCTCGAACCGGTAGGTCAGCGGCAGGGTCACCCCGTCGGCTCGCCACTCGTCCGGGTAGTCGCCCTCGTCCACCCCCGGCCGGCCGTCGTTGACCAGCAGGTCGCGGGTGAAGGTGAGCAGATCGGGTTGGTCCCGGCGGGTCTTCTTCCACCAGGCGTCGAAGTGCCGGCCGGAGACCACGTCGGCGGGGATCCGCTGGTCGTAGAAGCCGAAGATCGCCTCGTCGTCGACGAGGATGTCCCGGCGGCGGGCCCGGCTCTCCAATTCCTCGATCTCGGCGAGCAGCCGCTTGTTGTCCGCCCAGAACTGGTGGTGGGTCTGCCAGTCGCCCTCCACCAGCGCGTGCCGGATGAACAGCTCGCGGCTCAGCGCCGGGTCGATCCGACCGAAATTCACCTTGCGCGAGGTCACCAGCGGGATGCCGTACAGGGTGACCTTCTCGTAGGCCATCACCGCGGCCTGCTTCTTCTCCCAGTGCGGTTCGCTGTAGCTGCGCTTGACCAGGTGCTGCGCGAGCGGTTCGACCCACTCCGGTTCGACCCGGCCGGCAATCCGGCCCCACAGCCGGGACGTCTCCACCAGCTCGGCGGCCATCACCCAGCGCGGCGGCTTCTTGAACAGCGCCGAGCCGGGAAAGAGCGCGAACTTCGCTCCCCGCGCACCCAGGTACTCGTGCTTCTGGGCGTCCTTGAGCCCGATGTGCGACAGGAGGCCCGGCAGCAGGGACAGGTGCACCTTCGGGGTGTCGATCTCCTCCGGCAGGTCCGCGCCGCCACGTCGGCTCTCACCCCGGCCGGCGTCCGCGCCGTCCGAGGTGTCGCGCGCCGGCCGCTCACCACGCCGGTCGCCGTCGGGCGGGGTACGCAGCACCTGACGCAGTTGGCCGACGATGTCCTGCCACTCGCGGACCCGCAGGTAGTTCAGGTACTCCGCCTTGCACATCCGGCGGAACGCGCTGGACGACAGCGCCCGCTGCTGCTCCCGCAGGTAGCGCCAGAGGTTGAGGAAGGCGACGAAGTCCGACTCCTTGTCGGCGAACCGGGCGTGTGCCTGGTCGGCCTGGGCCTGCTTCTCCGCCGGCCGCTCCCGCGGGTCCTGGATGGATAGCGCGGCGGCGATCACCAGCACCTCGGTGGCGCAACCGTTGCGCTCGCCCTCGACGACCATGCGGGCCAGTCGCGGGTCGACCGGCAGTTGGGCCAGCCGCCGGCCCAGCGCGGTGAGCCGCTTCGCCGGGTCGGCCTCGGCCGGGTCGAGCGCGCCCAGCTCGTGCAGCAGGTTGACCCCGTCGGTGATGTTGCGCCGGTCCGGCGGGTCGATGAACGGGAACGCGGCGAGGTCGCCGAGCCCGATGGCGGTCATCTGGAGGATGACCGACGCCAGGTTGGTGCGCAGGATCTCCGGGTCGGTGAACTCCGGCCGGGAGAGGAAGTCCTGCTCGTCGTAGAGGCGGATGCAGATACCGTCCGAGGTCCGGCCGCAGCGCCCCTTGCGCTGGTTGGCCGACGCCTGGGAGATCGGCTCGATCGGCAGCCGCTGCACCTTGAGGCGGCTGGAGTAGCGGGAGATCCGGGCGGTGCCCGGGTCCACGACGTACTTGATGCCGGGCACGGTCAGCGAGGTCTCCGCGACGTTGGTGGCGAGCACCACCCGGCGCGAGGTGTGCGCGGCGAAGACCCGGTGCTGCTCGGCGCTGGAGAGCCGGGCGTACAGCGGCAGGATCTCGGTGCCGAGCAGTGCGCGTTTCTTCTGTACCAGCTTGCCCAGCGCGTCGGCGGTGTCCCGGATCTCCCGTTCCCCGCTGAGGAAGACAAGGATGTCGCCGGGGCCCTCGGCGGCCAGTTCCTCGACGGCGTCGCCGATCGCCTGGATCTGGTCGCGGACGGTTTCCTCGTCCCCGTCGCCGTCCTCCTCGCCCTCGGCGACCTCGACCAGCGGCCGGTAGCGCACCTCCACCGGATAGGTCCGCCCTGAGACCTCCACCACCGGCGCCGGTACGCCCTGCGGCTCGTCGGCGGTCGGCGGTCCGGCGAAGTGCCGGGCGAAGCGGTCGGTCTCGATGGTCGCCGAGGTGATGATCACCTTGAGGTCGGGTCGCCGGGGCAGCAGCTCCCGCAGGTACCCGAGGATGAAGTCGATGTTGAGGCTGCGCTCGTGCGCCTCGTCGATGATCAACGTGTCGTACTGGCGCAGCATCCGGTCGGTCTGCAACTCGGCCAGCAGGATGCCGTCGGTCATCAGCTTGACCAGGCTGCGCTCGCTGACCTGGTCGGTGAAGCGCACCTTGTAGCCGACCACGTCACCCAACTCGGTGCCCAGCTCGTCGGCGATCCGGTCGGCGACCGTCCGGGCGGCCAGCCGCCGGGGCTGGGTGTGCCCGATCAGCCCGTGCACTCCGCGCCCCAGCTCCAGGCAGATCTTGGGGATCTGGGTGGTCTTGCCGGAGCCGGTCTCGCCGGCCACGATCACCACCTGGTGGTCGCGGATGGCGGCGGCGATGTCGTCCTTGCGCTCGCTGACCGGCAACCCCGCGGGGTACGTGATGACGGGCACCGCCGCTCGCCGGGTGGCGATCCGCTGCTCGGCCCGGACCACGTCAGCGGTGATCTCGGCCAGCGCCGCGTCCCGACGCTGCGGGTCGCGCAGCTTGCGGGCGCCGTCCAGCCGTCGCTGGAGCCGGCGCTGGTCGCGGAACATCAGGGGGGTGAGGCGGCGGTGCAGCTCGCGGACGGGATCGGTCGCGGCGGAGGCGGCTGGATTCTGCATGTCGTGCCCAAGGATAGGCAGCCCGGCCGCGTACCGCCCCCGGGTTACCGCGCCACCGCCGCCTGGACGCCCGGGCGGCGGTCTACAGTTGGCGGCCGACGTCGAGCGCGGAGGGCCGGAATGGAGCTGCGGGACACCGACCGGGCGCTGGTGCAGGCCGCCACGGCGGTCGCCAAGCTGCGCTGCCGCAGCGAGCACCACACCGTCGCGGCCGCCGCCCGGACCGCCGACGGGCGGGTCTTCACCGGAGTCAACGTCCACCACGTCACCGGAGGGTCCTGCGCCGAGCTGATCGTCGTCGGCACCGCCGCGACGCAGGGGGTGACCGGGCTGGAGGCCATCGTGACGGTCGCCGACCGGGGGCGTGCGGTCGTCGCGCCGTGCGGCCGGTGCCAGCAGGTGCTGCGGGACCACTTCCCGGCGCTGCGGGTGATCATCGGCTCGGTGGAGGCGCTACGGGTGGTCCCGATCGGGGAGCTGCCGCGAGAGCACCGCAGTGAGGATGAGCAGGGGAGCACGCCCGCGCCGGTCAGCTCGTCCGGCCTCCCGGCGGCCCCGACCGGCGCCACCGGCTGAGCCCACCGGCGTCGGATCAGTCGCCCGCCGCCGCCTCCAGCATCGACCGGGGCATCGGCACGCTCTCGAACCGCACGTTGCCCTCCGGGACCAGCCAGCTCGTCACCTGCACGGCCAGGCGGCCGGCCCGCACGGCCGGATCGTTGGCGTAGAGCGTACGGGCCTCGTCCGGGGCGATGGAGAGCACGACGAAGCCCCGCAGCCGGTCGTCGTCGGCGTGCAGGAACGGCCCGGCCGCGAGCACCAGTCCCTGCTCCACGAGCCCCGCCTGGTGCGCCAGGTGCGCGTTCTGCAACCGGTCGATCGCGTCCTGCGGCAGCTCCGGGGCGTCCTCGGGCCGGACCAGAAGCACGACCGTGTGCTGGTCGAATCGCATGCTCCCACCCTAGGCGCGCCGCCCCCTCGGCGCGGGCGTCCGCCCTGGTCATCCGCTCGGGATCGACGAGCGCCAGTTAGGCGACCCTCAGCACGTCGGCTAAGGTAAGGCGAACCTAAGCGCGAACGTGCAGGAGACTCGTGACCACCCTCGCCATCCGGCCGGCACCGGCCCGCAGCCGGTCCGGCACCCGCACCGGCCGCCGGGTGGCCGTGACCGTCGGCGCCGCGCTGGTACTGCTGCTCACCGTGCTGGCCAGCTTCGCGCTCGGCAGCCGGCAACTCGGTGTCGACCAGGTCTGGAACGCCCTCGTCGCGCCGGACGGCGGTGACGCCAGCACCATCGTCCGGGAGCTGCGGGTGCCGCGCACCGCGCTCGGCCTTGCCGTCGGGCTCGCGCTCGCCGTGGCCGGCGTGCTGTTCCAGGCGCTCACCCGCAACCCACTCGCCGAGCCGCGCATCCTCGGCATCAGTGCCGGCGCGTCGTTCGGCGTGGTGCTGGCCATCTCCGTCTTCGGTGTCGGCACGCTCGCCGGGTACGTCTGGTTCGGCATCGCCGGCGCGCTGCTCGCCGGGCTGTTGGTCTTCGCCATCGCCAGCCGGGCCCGCGAGGGCGCCAGTCCGGTCACCCTCGCGCTGGTCGGGGCGGCGCTCGACGCCAGCCTCGCCTCCGGGGTGTACGCGCTGCTCAGCATCGACGCCCGCACCTTCGAGGAGTACCGGTTCTGGGTGGTCGGTGGGCTGGCCGGGCGGGACCTGTCGGTCACCGCTCAGGTACTGCCCTTCGTCCTCGCCGGGCTGGTGCTGGCCGCCCTGGTGGCCCGGGGTCTGGACGCTCTGGCCCTCGGCGACGACGTGGCCCGCGGCCTCGGCAACCGGGTCGGCCTGGTCCGCCTCGGCGGTGGCCTCGCCGCGGTGCTGCTGACCGGGGCCGCTGTGGCGGCCGCCGGCCCGGTCGCCTTCGTCGGGTTGGCCGTGCCGCACCTGGCGCGCGCACTGGTCGGGGCGGACCACCGCTGGACCCTCGCCGTCTCCGCCCTGCTCGGGCCGGCGCTGCTGCTCGGCGCCGACGTCGTCGGCCGGCTCGTCGCCCCGCCCGGTGAGATACCGGCCGGGATCGTCACCGCCCTGATCGGCGCGCCGCTGCTGGCCGTGCTGGTCCGCCGTGCCCGGGTGGTGACCGCGTGACCACCGTCGACCGCCGCCCCGACTCCTCGACCACGGCGCCCGACGCCGACGCGTCGCCCGGTACCGCCAGCGCACGGCTGCCCGGGCGGTCGCTGCTGCGGATCGGCCCGGTCAGCCTCCAGGTCCGCCGTCGCGCGGTGCTGGTGGCCGCCGCGCTGATCGTGCTGCTCCTGCTGGCAGTGGTACTCAGCCTCTCCCTCGGCACCCCGTACGTCGCCCCGGCCGACGTGCTGCGCGCGCTCTCCGGGGCGGGCACCCCGTACGACCTGGTCGTCTTTGACCTTCGGCTGCCGCGGATCGTGCTGGCCGCGGTGGCCGGCGCGGCCTTCGGCGTGGCCGGGACGCTGATCCAGAGCGTCGCCCGCAATCCGCTGGCCAGCCCCGACGTCATCGGCATCACCCAGGGCGCCGGGCTCGCCGCGACCGTGGCGTTGACCAGCGGGGCCGCCGCAGTGCTGGTGGCCCCCACCGCGCTGGTGGGCGGGCTGCTCGCCGCGGTGCTGCTGTTCGCCCTCGGTGCTCGGCACGGGCTGGCCGCGCAGCGGTTCGTGCTCGCCGGGGTGGCGGTCGCCTTCGCCTTCCGGGCGCTGACCGAGGTGGTCATGCTCACCGCCGACCCGATCGACGGGCTGCGGGCGCAGATCTGGCTGATCGGCACGCTGGCCGGCAAGGGCTGGACCGAGGCCGCCTGGATCGCCGGGACGCTGCTGGTGCTGCTGCCGGTGCTGGCCTGGGCCGGTTGGGCGCTGAACAGCACCGCGCTGGACGACGACACCGCGCGCGGGGTCGGGCTGCGTCCGGTGGCCCGTCGCATCGGGCTCGCCGGCACCGGCGTACTCGTCGCCGCGATGGTCACCGCCCAGGTCGGCGCCGTCGACTTCGTGGCCCTGGTCGCGCCCCAGGTGGCGCGGCGGCTGGTGCGCGCCGAACGGCCGCCGCTGGTCTGCGCGGCGCTGCTCGGCGCGCTGCTGCTGGTGCTGGCCGATCTGGCCGGCCGGCGGCTGTTCGCACCCACCCAACTGCCGGCCGGCGTGCTGACCGCGGCGATCGGTGGGCCGTACCTGATCTTCCTGCTGCTGCGCGGACGGCGGCGTTCCTCGTGACGGCCACCCGCCCCGGCCCCCTGAAGGAGTCGTGATGCTCTCCACCCGCGACCTGGTCGCCGGCTACGACGATCGGACCGTGCTCGACGGGCTCGACCTGGACCTGCCGACCGACGCGTTCACCGTGATCGTCGGGCCGAACGCGTGCGGCAAGTCCACCCTGCTGCGAACCATGGCCCGGTTGCTCACCCCCCGCCGCGGCACGGTGCTGCTGGACGGCAGCGCGATCCGCGACCTGCCTACCCGGGAGGTGGCCCGTCGACTCGGCGTGTTGCCGCAGAGCCCGCTGGTGCCCGAGGGTGTCACCGTTGCCGACCTGGTGGGGCGTGGCCGGCAGCCGTACCAGCGGTGGTGGCGGCAGTGGTCACCGGAGGACGGCGCGGCGGTGGACCGGGCGATGGCCCTGGCCGACGTGGCCGGCCTGGCCGACCGGCCGGTCGACAGCCTCTCCGGCGGCCAGCGACAGCGGGTGTGGATCGCCATGACGCTGGCCCAGGACACCGACGCCCTGCTGCTGGACGAGCCGACCACCTTCCTCGACCTGGCCCACCAGGTGGAGGTGCTGGACCTGCTGCACCGGCTGCGCGTCGAGCGGGGCCGCACCGTGGTTGCCGTGCTGCACGACCTGAACCAGGCCGCCCGCTACGCCGACCACCTGGTCGCGATGCGCGCCGGCACGGTGGTGGCCGCGGGGCCGCCCCGGGAGATCCTCACCGCGGACCTGGTCCGTGACGTCTTCGGGCTGGCCTGCGTGGTCGTGCCCTGCCCGGTGACCGGGGCGCCCCTGGTGGTTCCCGCGCACACCGGCGGCACCACCGCCCGCCCGGTTACCCCCTCCGCCCAACCCGCCGACGACGGGAACATCCCGCTCGCCGGCTCGTACCCTTCGAAAGGACTCTGATGCGTCGTCTCGTCGCCGCCCTCGCCGCGGCCGTCGCCCTCGGCGTCGGCCTCACCGCCTGCGGTGAGAGCGACCCGGTCGCCGGCTCCACCACCGGGGAGACCCGGGAGATCACCCACGCCATGGGCACCACCAAGGTCCCGGCGGAGCCCAAGCGCGTCGTCGTGCTCGACACCGACAAGATCGACACGGTGCTCTCGCTGGGCGTCACGCCGGTCGGCGCCGCCACCGCCGGTGAGGCCAAGAGCTGGCCGACCTACTTCGGCGCGGACAAGCTCGCCAGCATCAAGGAGGTCGGGGTGCTCACCGAGCCCGACCTGGAGGCGATCAACGCGCTGAAGCCGGACCTCATCCTGGGCAGCAAGTTCCGCCAGGAGAAGTTCTACGACGAGCTGGCCGCCATCGCGCCGACGGTGTTCACCGACAAGGTCGGCATCACCTGGAAGGAGAACTTCCTCCTCGACGGCAAGGCACTCGGCCACGAGCAGCAGGCCAAGGATCTGCTCGCCGCGTACGAGAAGCGCGCCAAGGACTTCGGCGCGGCGCTCGGCGACGCCGCCGCCCGCAAGGTGTCCATCGTGCGGTTCCTCCCCGGCAACATCCGGGTCTACGGCCCGGACTCGTTCTCCGGCATCGTCATCGGCGACACCGGCCTGGGCCGCCCCGAGCGGCAGCAGCTCGCCAACAAGGAGGACAAGCGCTTCGACCTGGTCAGCCCCGAGCGGATCAACGAGGTCGACGGTGACGTCATCTTCGTGACCGCCTACGGCGACAAGGCCGCCGCCGAGCAGACCAAGATGACCGCCGGCACCCTCTGGAAGGGCCTCGGCGCGGTCAAGGCCGGCAAGGCGTACCCGGTCGCCGACGAGGTCTGGATGACCGGCATCGGCGTCGGCGCCGCCAACAAGATCCTCGACGACCTGGCAAAGTACCTCCCCGCCGCCTAACCCCGGCGCGCCGCGCGCCACGCCCCAAGATCACGCTCGACCCAGGAAGTAGTGGTCTCCCTTGACGGGGAGGCCACTATTTCCTTATTCGAGCACGATCATGGTGCCCAGGGGAGCGGGACCGGGTACGCAGGGCGGCCCTGACCTCGGCAAGGAAGCCGTCGAAGTCGTCCCGGAGGCGCTTGGCGGTCACGTGCAGGACGATCCAGTCGCCGCCGAGCAGCCGGTTGAGCCGCTGGCGGTCCCGGTGGAACTGCTCGGGGTCGTCGTGCCAGAGCCCGTCGTACTCCACCGCGACCTTGAACTGCGGCCAGGCCAGGTCCAGCCGGGCCACGAACCGGCCCTGATCGGCGACGATCCACTGCGTCTGCGACCTGGGCAGCCCGGCGAGCACGAGCCGCACCCGGGTGCGGGACTCCTGGGGTGACTCCGCGCCCGCGTCGGCCAGGTCAACCGCGCGCAGCAGAGCCCGCCAGCCCCGTCGACCGGCCCGGCCCAGCGCGTACTCGCGCAATGTCGGCACGTCGATGAGCCGGCTGGCCATCAGGGAGTCGATGACGACCACCGCCTCGACGACATCGAGCCAACGGGCGAGGTCCCAGCAGGTCCGCGCCGGACTGGTCACCCTGACTCCCGCCCGGTCCACCGTGTCGCCGGGGTCGATCTCCCCGTGGTGGATCCGAAGGCCGGCGGTCGGCCCGATCCGGGCGTCGCTGGGCACCAGCACGTCGACCGGCTCGCTCAGAGTCGGTGTCGCGCAGCCGTACAGGGCCGCCGCGGCGCTCCCTGCGATGGCCGCGCCGGGCGGGATCAGCCAGCGTCCGACAGCGGCGCACCTGGTCAGGTGGGTGACTCTGACCCGGGCGTCGACGTAGACGTCCCGGAAGAGTGGCCGCCACGCGGAGCTGCGTAGGTCGTTGCGGGTCAGCAGCCCCTGCGAGATGGCGACCGAGCCGCGGAAGACCCGACCGCGCAACTGGGGCGGCCGGCGAGGAGCTTTCGGCATGGCCTCCAGGCTGACCGATCGCGCTGCCCCACGCCGCCCCTGTGGATAACCGCAGAACGCGCGGCACGTTCACTGCCCACTGACCTCATGATCTCGCCCGAACATGAATGTAGTGGCCTCCCGAGGAGGGGAGGCCACTACATCCTGGATCGAGCGTGATCTTGCCGGGCAGCGGCCCCGGACAGCGGCCCGGGCTGGCGGGGTTGGTTGTCAGGCGGCGGTGGACCAGATGGCGCGGAAGGCGGCGGCTTCGCCGGCCAGCCAGCGTTCGATCTGCTCGGGCTTGGCGTCGGCGGGCATGTGGTGGGCCTGACCGCGTCGGACGTCGACCAGAACCGGCTCGGCGTGCGGCAGCACCGCGTCCATGTGCCGGGTCATCAGGTGCAGGGTGGCGAGCACGGATTCCGCACTCGGCGGGGTTTCGTCGAAGTGCAGCCGGACCGCCTCGGCCCGGCCGTCGGCGTGCCGTACCCCGAAGTGGGGGTTGATCTTGACGGGTAGGTCGCCCAGCATGGCCAGGGCGTCGCGGGTCTGGGCAAGGTCGACGGCCGACGGCTCGCCCAGGGAGTGCAGCCAGGCCGTGGCGCCGGGCACCAGCGCCTGGTAGAGCGGGCGCCAGCGCGGCTTGACCACGTCGACCACGCCGGTGAGGTGGGTGCCGCCGGTGTGGAAGGCGATGTCGGCCTTGAGAGCCTTGACGAACTGGCCGTGCGGGTTGAAGCCGGAGCGGCTGGCCCGCTGCTTACGCAGGCCGCCCACGAAGGTCGCCTTGGTGGGGCCGTTGCGGTCGACGTAGCGGGTGAAGCCGAGCAGTGT
This sequence comes from Micromonospora sp. U21, assembly GCF_018070045.1. Taxonomy (GTDB): domain Bacteria; phylum Actinomycetota; class Actinomycetes; order Mycobacteriales; family Micromonosporaceae; genus Micromonospora. The sequence continues at coordinate 47,296 of NZ_JAGPYK010000003.1, read as the reverse complement.
GGCGTAGGGGGTGAGGGGCGTGGAGGCGGGCGCGGTCACGGGCGTCCTCCCAGGTCAGGATCTCGATTAGTACATACATTCTAATCGACGGGTCTGACATTGCCCAGCGAAACCGGGGGCGGGAAGGAGTCGCCTCGGAGGCCCGGATACGGCCCCTGGCGGTCAGTCGGCCGGGGGCGGTTCCGGGGCCGCGAAGGCGGCGGTCAGACGGATGATGCCGAACTCGAAGGCCTCGTCGAGGTCGCCGCCGAGGTTGAAGGCGCCCGCGAACTCCATGCTGACGAAGCCGTTGGCCCAGGCGGTGAACATGCGGGCGGCCTCCAGGGCGTGCCCGGGCCCGGCGAGGTCGGCGGCGACGCGCAGGGCGGGGGCGCTGGCCATGGTGAGGGCGTCGAGGCTGGGCCGGGTCTCCTCGCGGCCGTTGGCGAAGATCAGCTGATAGCCGGCCGGGTGCGCGTGGGCGAACGCGCGGAATGCGCGGGCCAACTCGCCGAGGTCCGTGGCCGGGTCGCCGCTGCTGGCGACGGCGCTGAGCTGCTGGCCTAGGTCGCGAACGGTGGTCTCGGCGACGAGCCGGATCAGGGCGTCGCGATTGCGGACCCGCTTGTAGAGCGACGGGGCGCGCACACCGACCCGCTCGGCGACCGCCTGCATCGTCAGGCGCGGGAGCCCTTCCGACTCCAGGATGTCGCGGGCGGCCTCGACGATGTGGGCGAGCGACGTCCGGTCGGGGGTCGGCATGCGGGTGCTCCTTCCGGGTAGGGCGACGGCCGTCACCATGATAGCTATAGCTTTTAGCCATGATGGCTATATACCGTAGCCATCAGGGGCGTGACGTCACTTCGGGAGGCACTCATGAGGCTCGGTCCACACCTGCACCGCATCGGCAACGACATCGTCGCCGCCTACCTGATCGAGACCGAGGAGGGCGTGACCGTCGTGGACGCCGGGCTCTCCGGTCAGTGGTCGGAGCTGGTGGCGGAGTTGTCCGGCATGGGCCGTTCGCTCGCCGACGTCCGCGGCCTGATCCTCACCCATGGCGACACGGACCACATCGGGTTCGCCGAGCGGCTCCGGCGCGATCACGGCGTGCCGGTCCACGTGCACAGCGCGGACGCCGCCCGCGCCCGGGGCGAGGTCAAGCCCGAGGCGTCCTTCGGGAAGTTCAAGGTGGGTGCGACGGCGCGCTTCCTCTGGTACGCGAGCCGCAAGGGCGGGTTGCGCACGACCCACCTCACCGAGGTGACCGCCGTGGAGGACGGTCAGGTGCTCGACCTGCCCGGTGCCCCGCGCGTGATCGGGATGCCCGGCCACTCGCCGGGCAGCATCGCCGTGCACGTGCCGGTCGCCGACGCGGTGTTCGTCGGGGACGCGCTCACCACCCGGAACGTGCTGACCGGCCGGCAGGGTCCGCAGCCGGCGCCGTTCACCGACGACCCGGCGTTGGCCCTCGCCTCACTCGCCCGCATCGAGGACCTGCAGGCGACGTGGATCCTCCCCGGCCACGGCACCCCGTGGAACGAAGGCGTCCGCGAGGCGGTGCGCCGGATCAGGGCGGTGGCCGAGGCACGGTGAGTGGAGCCAGGCCGAGGCCGTCGCCGGTCGTGTGCCGGAGGCGAAGTTCCGGCTCGCATCGCGTCAGAGCTGGCCGACCTCGGTGATCCGGATGACGGCCGCGCCGATCTCGTCCGAGGCGGCCAGGTCGACCTCGGCGCTGATGCCCCAGTCGTGGTCGCCGTCCGGGTCGTCGAAGATCTGCCGGACGGTCCACCGCTCCCGGCCCTGCTCGATCATGAGCAGCGCCGGTCCGCGCGCGTCCGGCCCGACGCCGAGTAAGTCGTACGCCTCGAAGTACGGCCGCAGCGCGTCGGCCCACGCGTCGTAGTCCCAGCCGTCGGCGGCGTCCAGTTCGGCGAGCAGGTCCCAGCGGCGCAGCGCCGCCAGCTCGACCCGGCGGAACAGCGCGTTGCGCACCAGCACCCGGAACGCACGCGCGTTGCGGGTCACCGCCGGTGGCCGGTCGGTCAGGGCGGCGTGCGCCTGGGCCACCTCCGCCACGTCGGAGGGGTTGCGCAGCCGCTCCCACTCGTCGATCAGGCTGGAGTCGACCTGGCGGACCAGCTCGCCCAGCCACTCGATGAGGTCGATCAGCTCCTCGGTCTTGGCGTCCTCGGGCACCGTCTGCCGCAGCGTCTTGTACGCGTCAGCCAGGTAGCGCAGGACGAGGCCTTCCGAGCGGGTCAGACCGTAGAACTGCACGTACTCGGTGAAGGTCATCGCCCGCTCGTACATGTCGCGGACCACGGCCTTGGGGGAGAGCTGGTGGTCGGCGACCCAGGGGTGCCCCTGCCGGTACATCTCGTACGCGGCCTCCAGCAGCTCCGCGAGGGGCTTCGGGTGGGTCACCTCGTCGAGCAGCTCCAGGCGAGCCTCGTACTCGATGCCCTCGGCCTTCATGGCGGCGACCGCCTCGCCGCGCGCCTTGAACTGCTGCGCGGACAGGATCTGTCGGGGGTCGTCGAGGATCGACTCGATCACCGAGAGGACGTCCAGGGCGTACGACGGGGACTCGGCGTCGAGCAGCTCGATGGTGGCCAGCGCCAGCGGGGAGAGCGGCTGGTTGAGCGCGAAGTCGAGCTGAAGGTCGACGGTGAGCCGGATCCGCCGGCCGGTCTCGTCCGGCTCGGGCAGCTCCTCGACCACACCGCCGGCCCGCAGCGCGCGGTAGATGGCGATCGCCCGGCGGATGTGCCGGCGCCGCGCGGCGGCGTCCTCATGGTTGTCGGTGAGCAGGTGCCGCATCGCGGTGAACGCGTCCCCGGGCCGGCCGATGACGTTCAGCAGCATCGAGTGGCTGACCTGGAAGCTGGAGGTCAGCGGCTCCGGCTCGGCGTCGACCAGCCGGTCGAAGGTGGGTTGACCCCAGCCGATCGAGCCCTCCGGCGGCTTCTTGCGGACCACCTTGCGCCGCTTCTTCGGGTCATCGCCGGCCTTGGCGAGGGCCTTCTCGTTGTCGATCACATGCTCGGGCGCCTGCACCACCACCCGGCCGATGGTGTCGAAGCCGGCCCGGCCGGCCCGGCCGGCGATCTGGTGGAACTCGCGGTTCTTGAGCAGGCGGGTGCGCACCCCGTCGTACTTGGACAGGCCGGTGAACAGCACGGTGCGGATCGGCACGTTGATGCCGACGCCGAGGGTGTCGGTGCCGCAGATGACCTTGAGCAGGCCGGCCTGCGCGAGGGTCTCGACCAGCCGGCGGTACTTGGCCAGCATGCCGGCGTGGTGGACGCCGATGCCGTGCCGGACCAGCCGGGACAGCGTCTTGCCGAAGCCGGAGGTGAAGCGGAAGCCGCCGATCGCCTCAGCGATCATGTCCTTCTCGGCGCGGGTGCAGACGTTGACGCTCATCAGCGCCTGGGCGCGCTCCAGCGCGGCGGCCTGGGTGAAGTGCACCACGTACACCGGGGCCTGCTTGGTCTCCAGCAGCTCCTCGAGGGTCTCGTGCAGCGGCGTCATGGCGTACGAGAAGATCAGCGGGACGGGCCGCTCGGCCGAGCGGACGACGGCGGTCGGCCGCCCGGTGCGCCGGGTCAGGTCGTCGACGAACCGGGTGGTGTCCCCCAGGGTGGCGGACATCAGGATGAACTGGGCCTGCGGCAGCTCGATGATCGGCACCTGCCAGGCCCAACCCCGGTCCGGCTCGGCGTAGAAGTGGAACTCGTCCATGATCACCTGGCCGACGTCGGCCCGGTCTCCCTCGCGCAGCGCAAGGTTGGCCAGGATCTCCGCGGTGCAGCAGATGATCGGGGCGTCGGCGTTGACGCTGGCGTCGCCGGTCAGCATGCCGACGTTCTCGGCGCCGAACACCTCGCAGAGGGCGAAGAACTTCTCCGACACCAGCGCCTTGATCGGTGCGGTGTAGAAGGTGGTCCGGCTGTCCGCGAGGGCCGTGAAGTGCGCGGCGACCGCCACCAGGCTCTTGCCCGAGCCGGTGGGCGTGTTCATGATCAGGTTGGCGCCGGAGACGATCTCGATGACCGCCTCCTCCTGATGGGGGTAGAGGTCGAGGCCGCGCTCCTTCGCCCAGCCGGCGAACGCGTCGAAGAGGGTGTCGGGGTCGGCGCTTGTCGGCAGCGCGGCGGTGAGCGTCATATCCCGTCCATGGTGCCTGGATCATGCCCCCGGGCGCCAACCCGCCGTCCGCCGGACCCCCGTCCGCGTGCCGCGTACGCCCGGGTCACCGTCGGCGGTAGATCAGGTCGGCGACCGGCCGGCCGGCCGTGAGCGCCCGTCGCTCGAACTTCGTCACCGGGCGGTGCGCCGGACGCGGCGCGAACCCGCCGTACGCGTCCACCAGCTCCGGGTCCGCGTCCAGGGTCTGCCGCATCCCATCGGCGTACTCGGCCCAGTCGGTCGCGCAGTGCAGCGTGCCGCCCGAGGTCAGGCGGGAGCGCAGCAGCGCCACGTGCGCCGGCTGGATGATCCGCCGCTTGTGGTGGCGGGCCTTCGGCCACGGGTCCGGAAAGAAGACGTGGACGGCGTCCAGGACACCCTCGGACAGGCCACGGACCAGGTCCAACGCGTCGCCCTGAGCCACCCGCACGTTGCCCAGGCCGCACCGGTCCACCAGGTCGAGCAGGTTCGCGATTCCCGGCGTGTGCACCTCTACCGCCAGATAATCTCGGTCCGGGTCGACGGCGGCCATCGCGGCGGTGCTGTCGCCCATGCCGGAGCCGATCTCCAGCACCACCGGCGCCCGGCGGCCGAACAGGCCGGCGAGGTCGACCGGCTGGACGGGCCCGTCCGGCACGTCCAGGCCGTACGCGTGCCAGAGCCGATCCAGCGCATCGGTCTGCCGGCCGCTCATCCGGCCCCGTCGGGGGTGGAAGGTGCGGATCGCCCGGCTCGTGGGCGGGGCGGCGGGGTCATGGTCAGTGGCGGTCACAGCGACCCGAGCGTACGCGACCCTGTCGGCGGATCGGATGTGATGTGCGACCGGGAATGAGAGGATCCAACTGGTACGGCAAGGCCGGGTGGTCCGATGCCCGGCACGGCCGCACGGCGTCGAGAGGGGGCATCGTGACAGTGACCCGCGGCGGCGTGACCCTGTCGGTGGTGGCCATGCTCGCCGGCCCTCTGCTGGCCGCCGCCCCCGCACACGCCGCGCCAGCCACCCCCGTACCCGCCGCCGTCCTCGCCCCCGCCGCGCCCGTCCGAGTGTCCACGGCCGCCCTCATGCTCGCCGCGCCCGCGCCCGGGGCGCCGCAGCCAGACCCGCCCGGTGGCGCACCCCAGCCCGGTCCGGTGGTGGACGTCTTCGTCGAGGTGAGCCCGAGCACGGTGCAGCCCGGCTACCTGGTCGGCATCCGGGCCAGTTGTCGGGACAACTCGGTGGGCGCCACGGTGGTCTCGGATGCCTTCGGCGCGGTCGGTGTGCAGCCGCAGCGCGGGGTGCTCACCGCCGCGCCGATGGTGCGTGAGCGCACCCGCCCCGGCAACTACCGCATCAAGCTCGAGTGCCGCGACGGCGAGAGCGCCACGACGATGCTCCAGGTGGTCAAGAAGATCCAGCCCAGTCGGGGCCCGGCCACCGGCTTCGGCGGCGGCGCTGGCGGCATGACCAGCAATCTGCTGCTGCCCGGTGGCGCGGCGCTGACCATCACCGGGTTGATCGTCGCCGTGGTGGCCCTGCGCCGGCCGCGCGGCGTCTCCCGCCGCTGAGGCCGCCATGGAGATCTTCCGCCCCTCGCAGCCGCCCGCCGACCGACCGTCGGTGGCCGCCCGACCGCCGACCGCCGTCGCGCCCCGGCGCAGCCGTCCGCCCGGCCGCAGCCCCTGGTCCCTGCCGGTGGCCGTGGTGCTGGTGCTGGCCGGCGTGTTCGCCACCGGGGCGGGGCTGGGTGGCTCGGCCGGTCCGTTCGACTGGGCGCCGGCCGGCGGTGACCGGCCGGCCCGCAGCGAGACGGTCGGGTTGTCGGCCAGCCGTCCGGTGCGCCTCTCGGTGCCGACGATCAAGGTCGCCGCGCCGGTGGCGCCGGTCGGGCAGGCGCGGGACGGCTCGATCGCCGTACCCCCGTTGGAGCGGCACAACGAGACCGGCTGGTACGACCGCGGGCCCACGCCCGGCGAGCCCGGCCCGGCGGTGATCGTGGGGCACGTGGACACCAAGAGCGGGCCGTCGGTCTTCTACGACCTGGGCAAGCTGCATCCCGGCGACCTCATCGAGGTGGCCCGGGCGGACAGGTCGGTGGTGGTGTTCAAGGTCGACACGGTCGAGCACTTCCCGAAGGACCAACTGCCCGCCGAGCGGATCTACGGCCACGACGGGCCCCCCGGGTTGCGCCTGATCACCTGCGGCGGCCAGTTCATCGGCGGCCGCACCGGCTACGCCGACAACGTCATCGCCTTCGCCACTCTCCAGAGCTCCCGCAAGCCCTGAACCCACCCGACAGCCGACCCGCATGATCGATACGGCGTCGGCGATGTCGGGGCATCCCACCAACCCAGACACCCCGATATCGCTGACGTGGAGTCGATCTGTCCACCCCATGATCAACGGGGCGGGCGGGGTCAGGGCTGGGGGACGTGGAGGGCCACCTCGAACTCCAGGAGGTTGGCGCCGGTGGCCACCGGGGGGCGGGGCTTTTCGCCGGGCTTCTCGGCGTGTGCGGCGCGGGACGGGCCGGCGGCCCACGCCTGGTACGCCTCCTCGGTCTCCCACCGGGTGTAGACGAAGTAGCGGGTCTCGCCGGCCACCGGCCGGAGCAGCTCGAAGCCGAGGAAGCCGGGGGACTTCTCCACGGCGCCGGCTCGGGCGGCGAACCGCTTCTCCAGTTCCGCGCCGGCGCCCGGGGGAACCTCGATTGCGTTGATCTTCACGACTGCCATCTGCCCACCCTAGCCACGCCGGTCGGCTCAGAACGTCTCGACCACGGGTACCAGGTCGGCGTCGACCACGATCGGGGCGTGATCGGAGGGGCCCTTGCCCTTGCGGGCCTCCCGGTCCACGTACGCCGAGCGGACCGCCCGGGTGAACGGCGCGGAGGCGTAGACCAGATCGATCCGCATGCCCTTGTTCTGATGGAACATCCCGGCGCGGTAGTCCCAGTAGGTGAACGGGTGCGGTCCCTTCATGGGGGTCGGCACCACGTCGCTGAGCCCCAGGTCGCGCAGCGCCGCGAGAGCCGCCCGCTCGGCCGGCGTCACGTGCGTGGAGTGCGTGAAGACGGCCGGGTCCCAGACGTCGGCGTCGGTCGGGGCGACGTTGAAGTCGCCGCAGACGGCCAGCGGCAGCCCGCCGGCCAGCTCCGCGTCCAGCGCGTCGCGCAGCGCCGCGAACCAGGCCAGCTTGTACGCGTAGTGCGGGTCGTCGGGTGTCCGGCCGTTGGGCACGTACACCGACCAGACCCGCACCCCGTCGCAGGTGGCGGAGATGGCCCGGGCCTCCGGCGCGGGGAAGCCGGGCTCACCGGCGAACCCGACCCGGACGTCGGTCAGGCCGACCCGGGACAGGATGGCCACCCCGTTCCACCGGCCGTCGCTGTGGCTGGCCACGGTGTAGCCCAGCTCGCCCACCTCCGCCATCGGAAACGCGCCGTCCGGGCACTTGGTCTCCTGCAGGCAGACCACGTCCGGCCCGGTGTCGGCCAGCCACTCCAGCAGCCGGGGCAGCCGGGCCTTCACCGAGTTCACGTTCCAGGTCGCCAGGCGCATGTCCCCAGCCTGCCGCATCCGCCCCCGTGATGCCCGGTCAGCTGCCCGGGGTGTCGCCGGGACGGGTCTGTTCGGCGAGGAACCGTTCCAGCTCCGCGCCGAGTTCGTCAGCGGTGGGCAGCGGGCCCGCCTCCGCGGCGAGCAGGCTCTTCTCGCCGCGGCCCCGGGCGAACGCGTCGTACTGCTCCTCGAGGGCCTGGACCAGGGCGGCGGCGTCCTCGGTCTGGGCGACCTGCCGGTCGATCTCCACCCGGACCACCTCGGCGGCCGAGCGCAGTCCGTCGCCCGGCAGCAGCAGGCCCGTGCTGCGGGACACCGAGGTGAGCAGCACCTCGGCGGCGGCCGGGTACTCGGTCTGCGCCACGTAGTGCGGCACGTGGGCGGCGAAGCCGAGCGCGTCACGACCCTGCTCGCCGAGGCGGAACTCCAGCAGGTGACCGACGCTGCCGGGCACCTGGACCCGTTGCAGCCAGGGCTCGTACCCGGCGATCAGCTCGGGCCGGGTGGCGTGTGCGGTCACCCCGGTCGGACGGGTGTGCGGCACCGCCATCGGGATCGAGTTGAACCCGACGGTGAGCCGGACGTCCAAGCGGGCGGCCAGCCCGGCGACCGCGGCCACGAACCGCTCCCACTGCAGGTCCGGCTCCGGGCCGGTGAGCAGCAGGAACGGGGTCTCGTCGTCGTCGTGCAGCAGGTGCAGCTCGAGCTCGGGCGCGTCGACGCTCTCCCAGTGGTCCTCGACGAAGGTCATCACGGGGCGCCGCGAGCGGTAGTCGAAGAGCTGGTCCACGTCGAACGTGGCGATCGGCCGGCTCTCCAGCGAGGTGAGCAGCTGCTCGCGGGCCAGCCGGCTTGCGTTGCCGGCGTCCACGAACCCGGTGAGGGCCTGGATCATGACCGGTTGCCCGAGGTCGGGCAGATCGTCGGTGAGCTGGTAGAGCTCGTGTGGGTCGAGCACCGGTGCGGACCTCCCTGGAATGTGCCTACGGGATGCCGACGCGACGGACGGCACCCGGTTCGGGCAACGTACCCGCCATCCTGGTGCATTCCTGCGTCGGGCGATCCGTCGCCCGGCGGATGGGCGCGACCGGACCAATCACCCGATTACCCCGCCAGGTTGGCCCCTGCCGACCGATCGGCCGAGGGCGGTTCAGCCCAAAGGCCGAGTTTGTCGATCATGTCGGGGCGCGGGGCCCGATGTCCGCCCCTGTCGTGGGCCGTGTCGGCCTGCGTGCCGCGCCGGCTTCATCCGGTACGCGAGGTCCATTCCTCGGGCGGGTCGACCCGCCCCGGTCGTCCACCAGGACGGCCCCGATCTGTGGCGAGCGCCACGTGATCACCGTGCGTGATCGGCGTTTGCGCCTGCCTAGCCTCGGTTGATGCGTGACGACGGCACCCTCGACGACCCGGACGCCCCGAGTAGGCCCACTGCCGATACGGAGGATGGCACCTCAGCCGAACGGACAACCGTCGCGAGCCGGCTCCTGGCGTACGCCCGGGACCTGACCGGTCGACGCCGGGCACAGGTGGCGCTCGCCACCGGCGTGGTCTGCTGCCTCGGCCTGGGCGCCGTCGCGCAGGTCAGCGACGAGAGCGCTGGCGCCGTGGCCCGCGATCCGCTCGCCGGGAGCGCGGAGCTGGTGCAGCGCGCCGAGCAGCAGCGTGCCTCCCGTGGCCTCGACCGGGCCACGTCCGCCGCCACCCCGTCCGCCGTCGCGACCCCCGCCGACCCGGACACCACCCGGTCGGCGCGCAAGGCCGCCCCGGTTCGGCCGACCGACCCGGCCCCCGTCGCCGGACTGGACGAGGACCAGATGGAGAACGCCGAGGCGATCGTCCGGGCCGGCCGCGAGATGGGGATGCCCCGCCGTGGCCTGGTGATCGCGGTGGCCACCGCCATGCAGGAGAGCAACCTGTACAACGTGGCGAGCGGCGTGCTGCCCGAGTCGCAGGACCATCCGCACCAGGGCGTCGGGTGGGACCACGACTCCGTCGGGCTGTTCCAGCAGCGCTCCAGCAGCGGCTGGGGGCCCGTGGGCCGGCTGATGGACCCCGAGTTCGCCACCCGGCAGTTCCTCAGCGCGCTGGAGCAGGTGCCCGGCTGGCAGCACATGCGGCTCACCGACGCCGCCCAGGCGGTGCAGGTCTCCGCGTACCCCGAGCACTACCAGAAGCACGAGTGGCGGGCCAGCAGGGTCGTCGACGCCATCGTGCCGGCCGGGCGGTAACGTACCGACCACTATGGACGGTTGGGGTTGAGCCTGTCGGGTCCCGGGTGCATCCGTTGCGGGTACGGGGTACACATGACAGAGGTATCACCGACAGGAGGACGTTATGTCACTGATGCAGCGGATCAGCATGTTCCTGAGATCACCCAAGGGGCAGCAGTTGGTCGACCGTGGGCGGCGCGAGCTGGCCAAGCCCGGCAACCAGCAGAAGCTCAAGGGGTTGGCGGCCCGGCTGTCCAACCGCCGCCGCTGACCGTTCCACCGGCCGTCCTGCCCGCCGTACCGACCCCTGGGGAGACCCGGTGACCGACACCCCGCCCGTCGGCGGCCAGCCCGCCGCGCCCACCCCCCAACCGTCCGGCAACCTGCCGACCCCGCCGGTGGACGCCCCCGAGGGTCCACCGGCCCGGCTCTGGGACCGGATGCGCGCGGATCCGCAGTACGCCCCGGAGCACCTCGCCCTGGAGGCGGTGCGCCGGCTCGGGCCGGAGGCCGCCCAGTGGGCTGCCCGGGCCAGGGCCGATCAGCCGGGTGTCTCAGCCGACGTCCTGGTCGACCAGGCGGCCCGCAAGTTCCTCAACCTGGCCCGTCTCTCCGGCGCGGTCTCCGGCGCGGCCGGCCTGCCCGGCGCCGTGCTCGACGTGGGCGTGCTGGCCTGGACCCAGGCGCGGATGGTGCTGCACATCGCCGCCGCGTACGACGTCGACCCGTTGCACAGCGACCGGGCCACCGACCTGCTGGTGCTTCAGCGGGTGCACAAGGTCGCCGAGAGCGCGCGGCTGGCGCTCGGGGTGGCCGCCGGCCGGGAACGCGCCGACGCGCTCTTCGGCCTGGGCGGGCGCCAGCGCCCGCTCGGTCACGTCATGTTGAAGCTCGGCATCCGGCTGGCGCAGATGGCCGGGGTCCGCGCGGCCAAGCGGATGGTTGCCAAGGTCGTGCCAGGCGCGGCGATCGTGCTCGGCACCTGGGCCAACTCGTCGGCCACCAAGGATCTCGCGGAGCGCTCCCGCGCCCTCTACCGCCCGCGCGGCGCCGTGCCGGAGCCCCGCCACCACTGACACCCGCGGGGCGTACGGCCGGTCAGTCGGCCAGGCCCGAGGCGCGCCAGGTCACCTCGGCGAGCCGGCCCTGCCCGGCGGCGTCGGGGTGGAACCAGTCGAGCGGGTTGAGCAGGTCCAGGGTGAACCGGACCCTGTGCACGGCGCCGCCGTCGTGCCGGCAGCGCGAGCCGTAGGCCCGGCAGGCTGCCACCAGTTGGGCGTTGTACGCATCGATCCGGTCCCGGACGGCGGCCCGCCGGGCCCGGTCCGCCGGCGCCGTCGAGGTCGCGTCGGCCAGCAGGGCCGGGCAGACGCCCCGCCGCCAGGCGCGCACCGCCCGCGAGTCGCCGTGCCCGACCTCCCAGAGCCGGTACAGGTCGGGAATGCTCACCACCAGGACCCGGGCCTTCGGCCGCCCGGTCCGCAGCACCCGCAGGCCGCGGTCGACGTCGGCCCGGAACTGGGCCACCGGCGTCATCGCCTCCACGCCGCCCCGGCAGACGTCGTTGGCCCCGATCAGCACCGTGACGTAGTCGGCGCGGTCGCGTACCGCAGCCTTGGCCTGGCCCTCGAGGGCGTCGGCGCGTGCCCCCGGCCGGGCGTGGTTGTACGTCCGCCCGCGGATTGCGGAGTCCTGGTCCAGCAGCCGCCGGTAGTGACTGCGCACCCGCAGGCCGTCCCCGGTCGACCAGGAGTTTCGCTCGCAGGAGGTGAGCACCAGGCAGGAGGCGAAGCCGGTGCTGATCGAGTCGCCGAGCGCGGCGATGCCGCCCGGCCCGCCGGGCTGCGGAGTGCCCTTGGTGGGGCGGGGGGTGGCGGAGGTGCCACCCTCGCAGGCCAGCGCGACGAGCGCCGCGAGACAGGCCAGGGCGGTGACCCAGCGTCGAGGCATGACATCCCCCGTCTTGGCGGCGCAGAGCGACGGCGTGGTAACTCTATGCGTAGGGGTCGGTCCGTCGGGAAGTTGCTGTCGGGTATGCGGCAGAGTGTCGGTGCGGCCGCCCCTACGTGCTATGTGCGCGGGCTGCGCCAGGGGGCCGGGTGGCCGTGCAGCCATCAGTGCAGCGCCCGGGTTATCCGGGGCAGCACCAGGTAGGTCATCAGCGGGGTCAGGCAGAGCGTCATCAGCAGCACCCGGGCCGCCAGCGGCACGTGGGCGAGGAACCGGCTGGTCAGCAGAGTGGCGGTGAGACTCAGCGGGAAGAACGCCAGCCAGATCGTCACCGCCTGCTTCCACCGCGGCGGTGACGCCGGCGGGATCGGCTCGACCGGGTCGACCCAGTGCTCCAGCGGCGGGTCGAACCAGCCCTCGATCCCGGTGCGCCGCTCGACCCGGGTGTGCTCGACGATGCCCTGTGCCGAGCTGAGCCACCAGTGCCGTTGCGGCGACTCCTCCCACCGGTGCAGCGTCTCCGCGTCCGCGAAGCGGTAGAGCATGTGCCACTCCGGCGAGCCCGGACCGCTCTGCACCCAGCCCGCACCGAGGAACCCGGGGAACGCCTCGGCCAGCGCCGTGCCGGCCCGCATCCATGCCACCATCTCGCTGGCCCGGGCCGGGTCGGCGCGCCGGGCGATGGCGACGGTCACCGGCACGGTCTGGGTCATGGACATGCGTCCATCCTGCGGTCGACGGGGCTGTGGGGCGAACGGATGTAACCGAGCACACCGGCGTGCCCCGCAGCCTTGCCCGGTGGCCCCGGCGACCGACCCGGCTGTCGGGGCCGGTGGTCTACTCGGGCCATGGACGGCAGCGAGATCCTCGTGCTCGGGGCGACCGGCACGACAGGGCGGCGGGTCGCCGACCGGCTCCGGGCCCAGGGTGTCCGGGGCCGCGCTGCCTCCCGCAGCGGTGCGGTGCGTTCGACTGGTCGGCACCGCGGACGTGGGCACCCGCGGGCGACCGAGATCATCAGGCGGGCGGTGGGCCGACCGGTACGGCACCTCGGCACCGCCGAGGACTACCGGGCCGCGCTGGGTTCGGTGGGCGTCCCCGCGGAGGACATCGAGCAGCAGATCAGGGCCTTCGCGGCGCTGCGCGACCTCGGCCACGCCGTGCCCACCGACACCGTGCGCCGGGTGACCGGGCGCGACCCCCGCGACTTCGTGGCGTACGCCGCCGAGGCCGCGTCACGCGGCGCCTGGCGCGACTGACCGGGATGCGCCGGGCCGGTTAACGCTGGCGATCTGGGGTAGGTCGAGAGGTATGACGAGATCGCAGCCCCGGCGTGCCCGTGGCACGGTCGGGCACGCGTACAGCGCGTTGAACCTCCGGCTGATCCTCGCCGGCTTCGGACTGGTGATCATGGTGCTCTTCGCGGTGCTGGCGTTCTGGGCTGGCATCGCCTGGCTCGGCGTACTCTGCGCGATCTTCGCCGTGGTCGCCGTGGTCGACCTGGTCGTGATCCAGCGCCGCCGCGCCGCCCGCCGCCGCGAGGAGCCGGGCGTCCGGCACTCACTGTTCGAGTGACAGGAGGACGAGATGTCCATCGCCACCACCAACCCCGCCACCGGACAGGTGCTCAAGACCTTCGAGGCGATGTCCACCGAGCAGATCGACGCAGCCATCGAACGCGCGGACCTCGCGTACCAGCAGCTGCGCGAAACCACCGTCGACCAGCGCGCCCGGTGGATGAACACCGTGGCCGACCTGCTGGAGGAGGACCGGGACGAGATCGCCCGGATCATGACCCAGGAGATGGGCAAGACGTACGTCGCCGCGCAGGCCGAGGTGACCAAGTGCGCCTCGGCCTGCCGGTTCTACGCCGACCGCGCGCCGTCGTTCCTCGCCGACCAGCCGGCGGACGCGAGCGCGGTCAAGGCGACCCGTGCGTTCATCCGCTACCAGCCGATCGGCGTGGTGCTCGCGGTGATGCCGTGGAACTTCCCGCTGTGGCAGGTGCTGCGCTTTGCCGCGCCGGCGCTGATGGCGGGCAACACCGGCCTGCTCAAGCACGCCTCGAACGTGCCGCAGACCGCGCTGCTGCTGGAGGACGTGTTCCGCCGGGCCGGCTTCCCGGAGGGGGCGTTCACCACCGTGCTGGTCGGTTCGGAGGCCGTCGACCGGATCCTCAGCGACCCCCGGGTGCGCGCCGCCACGCTCACCGGCAGCGAGCCCGCCGGCCGCTCCATCGCCCAGATCGCCGGCCGGGAGCTGAAGAAGACCGTCCTCGAGCTGGGCGGCAGTGACCCGTTCGTGGTGATGCCCTCGGCCGACGTGGACCGGGCCGCCGAGGTGGCCACCACCGCCCGCTGCCAGAACAACGGCCAGTCCTGCATCGCCGCCAAGCGGTTCATCGTGCACACCGACGCCTTCGACGCCTTCGCCGAGCAGTTCGCCGCGAACATGGCCGCGCTGCGGGTCGGCGACCCGATGGATCCGGGCACCGATGTGGGGCCATTGGCCAGCCAGCGCGGTCGCGACGAGGTGCACGCCCAGGTACGCGACGCGGTGGACAACGGCGCGACCGTGCTCTGCGGCGGCGAGCTGCCCGGCGGTGACGGCTGGTACTACCCGCCGACCGTGGTCACCGACCTCACTCCCGAGATGCGGATGTGGCGCGAGGAGGTCTTCGGCCCGGTCGCCGGGCTGTACCGGGTGTCGTCGTACGAGGAGGCGATCGAGGTGGCCAACGGGACCTCGTTCGGGCTCGGCTCGAACGCCTGGACCCGGGACGAGGCCGAGCAGGAGCGCTTCGCCGTCGACCTGGACGCCGGAAACGTCTTCATCAACGGCATGACCACCTCGTTCCCCGAGCTGCCGTTCGGCGGCGTGAAGAACTCCGGCTACGGCCGGGAGCTGTCCGAGCTGGGCATGCGGGAGTTCTGCAACACCAAGACGGTCTGGGTAGGGGAGGGCGTGGCTTCGGCCGGCGCCGGCGCGCACGCCGAGTAGCGGGGCGCCGAAGTTGTTAGGAAGGGCCCCTTGTACAACGCGAGACGTTAACAGGGGGCCCTTCCTTGTGCGCATCAGTGGGTGGTGTTGTGGGTAGGAAGTGCCCCATGACGGTGTTCGGATTTCACGCGTCCCACGAGCAGATCCACCCTCGCGCCCTGCTGGAGGCGGTGCGGCACGCCGAGCGGGCCGGCTTCGACGCCGCCATGTGCTCCGACCACTTCTCCCCGTGGAGCGCCCGGCAGGGCGAATCCGGCTTCGCCTGGTCCTGGCTGGGGGCCGCGTTGCAGGCCACCGGCATGTCGTTCGGCGTGGTCAACGCCCCCGGCCAGCGCTACCACCCGGCGATCATCGCGCAGGCGATCGGCACCCTCGGCGCGATGTACCCGGGCCGGTTCTGGGCCGCGCTGGGCACCGGTGAGGCCAGCAACGAGCACATCACCGGCGACCCGTGGCCGCGCAAGGACGTACGGGCGGCCCGGTTGCGCGAGTGCGTGGACGTGATCCGGGCGCTGCTGGCCGGCGAGGAGGTCAGCCACGACGGCCTGGTCCGAGTGGACCGGGCCCGGCTGTGGACCCGGCCCGAGCAGCCGCCCGCGCTGGTCGGCGCCGCGGTCAGCGTGGCCACCGCCCGCCGGTGCGCCGAGTGGGCGGACGGGCTGATCACCGTGAACGCGCCGGTGGCACACCTGCGCGAGATGATCGGCGCGTACCGGGACGCCGGCGGGCGCGGCCCGCTGCACCTGCAGGTGCACGTCAGCTGGGCGCCGGAGCAGGCGCAGGCCGAGGCGCTCGCGTACGACCAGTGGCGCAGCAACGTCTTCGCCCCGCCGGTCTGCTGGGACCTGGAGACCGTGGAGCACTTCGACGCGGTCTCGGCCGACGTGCCGCCGGAACGGGTCGCGCAGGTCGTGAACGTCTCGGCCGACCTGGGCCGGCACGTGGGCTGGCTGGAAGAGTACGTGGAGCTCGGGTTCGACCAGATCGCCCTGCACCACGTCGGGCAGGAGCAGCGCGGGTTCATCGACGCGTTCGGCGCCGAGGTGCTGCCGAAGCTGCGCCCGGGCCGCTGAGCGAGGTCCACCACGCGGGACCCCTAGGCTCCTGTCCCATGGAAAGCCTGTTTCCGGTCGTCGTCTTCCTGGCGATCGCCACCCTGGGCGCCGCGCTGGCCCGCCGGCTCGGCCTACTCGCGCCGATCCTGCTGGTCGTAGTCGGTCTGGCGCTCTCCTTCGTGCCGGGTTTCCCGCAGGTCCACCTCGAGCCGGAACTGGTGCTGGTCGGCATCCTGCCGCCGCTGCTCTACGTGGCGGCGCTGGAGACCTCGGTGCCGGCGTTCAAGAACAACATCCGGCCGATCCTGCTGCTCGCCGTCGGCCTGGTGCTGTTCACCGCGTTCGTGGTCGGCCTGGTGCTGCACCTGCTGCTGCCGCAGGTGCCGTTCGCGATCTGCCTGGCCCTCGGCGCGGTGGTCGCGCCACCGGACGCGGTGGCCGCCACCGCGGTCGCCCGGCGGGTCGGGCTGCCCCGCCGGGTGGTCACCATCCTGGAGGGCGAGAGCCTGATCAACGACGCGACGGCGCTGGTGCTGCTGCGGGTCGCGACGCTCGCCGTCGCCGGCTCGGCGGTCGGCACCGCCGACGTCGCCATCGAGGTGCTGCGGTCCGCCGGCGGCGGAATCCTGATCGGTGCGTTAGGCGCGCTGGTCTTCGGTTTCCTGCACCGGCGGATCAACGATCCGCTGCTGGACAACGCGCTGTCGTTGATCATTCCCTTCGCGGTGGTGTTCGCCGCCGAGGAGGTGCACGCCTCCGGCGTCGTGGCGGTGGTGGTCACCGGGCTGGTGCTCGGTCACAAGCTGCCCCGGCTGCTCTCGGCCGCCTCCCGGTTGCAGGTCGGCGCGTTCTGGCGGCTGGCCCGCTTCCTGCTGGAAGGACTGGTCTTCCTGCTGGTCGGGCTCCAGCTGCCGGACGTGCTGCGGGACCTCGACGAGCCGCTCGGTTCGCTCACCGCGATCACCCTCGCCGTGCTCGCCACGGTCTTCCTCACCCGGTTCGTCTGGGTCTTCCCCGCCACCTACCTGGCCCGGCTGGTTCCCCGGATCCGCCGCCGGGACGTGGCCCCGTCGCCGAAGTTCCCGATCGTCATCGGGTGGGCCGGGATGCGTGGCGTGGTGACCCTGGCCGCCGCGCTGGCCCTGCCGCTGACCCTGGCCGACGAAGCGCCGTACCCGAGGGCGCTGTTCATCTGGCTGGCCTTCGCGGTTATCGTGGTCACCCTGGTCGGCCAGGGGGCCACGCTGCCGATCGTCGCCCGCCGGCTGAAGCTGCCGCAGGACGACCCGATGCAGGACGCGTTGTCGGCCGCCGGGGTGCAGCAGCAGGCCAGCCGGGCCGCCCGGGACCGCCTTGACGAGCTGGCCGTAGGCGCGCCGGCGGCGGTGGTGGACCGGCTGCGCCGGCTGTTGGAGGACCGCACCAACCTGGCCTGGGAACGGCTCGGCGGCACCGAGCGGGAAACCCCGTCCCAGGCGTACGGTCGACTCCGACAAGAGATGATCGACGCCGAGCGGACCGTCTTCCGGGATGCCCGGGACGCCGGTCGGATCCCGGAGGAGGTGCTGGTGCAGGCCTATCGTGACCTGGACCTGGAGGAGTCGTTGCTGCGGCAGGAGGTCGAGAAGTGAGCTGTCAGCACCTGACCGAGACGGGTGCGGTGGAGCCGCGCACCACCGAGGAGTGCCCGGACTGCGTCGTCATCGGCAACGCCGACTGGGTGCACCTGCGGGCCTGTCTGACCTGCGGGCACGTCGGCTGCTGCGACTCGTCGCCGTATCAGCACGCGACGAAGCACTTCGAGTCCAGTGGCCACCCGGTGATCCGCTCCGTGCAGCCGGGCGAGGCCTGGCGCTGGTGTTACGTGGACGAGGAGATCGGCTGACGGGCCCGACGACTGGAAACGGCCCGGCCGTCAGCGTCGGGGCGAGCACTCAGCCGAGCCGACGGACGAGGAGCTGCCCGGGCCACGGGTCGCGTCCCGGTCGCGCGACAGTGAACGAGTCGGTGGCGGTGAAGCCGCAGCGCTCATAGAAGCTAACCAGCGCCCGATCGTCGCCGCCGTAGCAGTCCACCCGGAGCAGCCCCAGCCCTCGCGACCGGGCAAGTTCCGCGGCGTGTTCCAGCAGCCGCGCCCCGATCCCCAGGCCTGCGTGCTCCCGGTCGGTGACCAACAGCCGCACGTAGAGTTCCGGCTCGGTTGCCGGGGGCACGTCGTCGTTCGCGGCGCCGACCACCAGGGCGCCGACCGGGCGGTCGTCGCGCATTGCCAGGTGCAGGCCGCCGCCCGAGGCCCAGCCGTCGGCCTGGGCGATCCGGCGCGGATCCGTCGACGCCGGCTCGGTGCCCCACTGACCGGTCCGGCCGCGCGCCGCCAGCCAGGCGGTAGCGCCGTCGAGCAGCCGCAGCACGGTCGCGGCGTCGGCGGGACCACCGGGGCGAATGGTGATGCTCTGCTGGTCGGTCATGCCCACCATGCTGCTACACCCCGGGCGGATGGCCAACGCCCACCGGGTCAGCGTCGGGATGGCCAGGCCCACCACGGCGAAGAGGCCGCCGACGGCCAGCCAACCGGGCACGCCCCCGTCGAGCACTACGAGCGTCAGCAGGGCCGGGGCGACGGCGCGGGCCAGACCGGCGAGCATCCCGTCGGCACCCTGGTACGCGCCGACCGCGTCGGGCGGAGCGAGATCGTAGGCGAGACCGGCCCCGGCGGTGCTGTGCCACAGATCGCCGACGGTGTAGACGACGGTGGCGACCAGCAACAGCGTGACCGCCGAAGCTCTGGGCAGGGTGGCGGTGGCCGCGTACAGCGCCATCGCGGCGGCCAGCATCAGGCCGCCCCGGCGCATCTTCCGGGCCGCCGGGGCCGCGGCGTCCGCGCCCCGGCTCAGCCGCACCGCCAGCAGTACGGTGAGCAGCGTGTTGGTCAGCAGCACAGCCGACACGACGGGCGGGGGCGCCCCGACCAGGGTCACCGCCCAGAGCGGCACCACCAGCGTTAGTACCGTCTGGTGGAGGCTGAGCACCGCCGACGCACCGCTCACCGCGAGGAACCGGCCGTCGTGCAGCGGACGACCCCGGCGGAGAGCAGCGGCCGTCGCGGGATGCGGGGGCGGCGGGAAGGCCGGCAGCCGCGACAGCAGCGCCGCCGACACCAGATAGCTGGCCGCGTTGCCTGCCACCAGGATTTGGTACGCCAGATGCGTGTCGGCGGCCAGCGCGAACCCAGCCAGCCCCGCACCGAGCGCGATGCCCAGGTTCGCCACCGCCCGCAGCGTGGCGAAGGCGTGCACCCGCCCCTGCGGGCCGGCGACGGCGGCGACCAGCGCGGCGCGGACCGCGAGATTGCCAGAGGTCAACAGCAGCTCGAGCACCGCGACGACCAGGAACACCGGGAACGAGCCGACCAGCAGGTACGCCACGGCAACCGCCGCCTGGAGCACTTGCAGGACGGCTCGCAGCGTTCGCGGGTCGCGCCGGTCCGCCAGCCCGCCCAGCGGCACGCTGGCGGTCAGCCCGACCAGCCCGGCGACGCTGAGCCCGACGCCCACCTGGACAGCGGAGAGTCCCACGACCCGGGTGAGGTAGAGAGCCGCGCCGGTCAGCCACAGCCCCGCGCCGACGGAGTTCGCCAGGGTGGCGAGGGAAAGGGTGCGCAGCCGCCCGGACGGGGGAAGCGGCGACATACCCCGCATCAGCGCCGGCAGGGCGGGGTGGCCGGGACCGCCATGGTCAGCTCAACGCTTTCGGTGTCCAGATCGAAGTCCATGTCCCCGTTGGCAGTCATGGTGCCGACGCTAGGCAGGCTGAGCGGAGCCTGCGGTCCCGAACGACGCGAGGTCGGTCACATCGCCCCTGGCCGGCGCTACGGTGACGCCCAGTGCTGGGTGTGATGGGCGTCGTACCAGCGCGGCGGTCGCAGCACGGGAAGGCGCAGCCCCGGCCGTGGTTCCGGGGTATTCGTCGGTGGAGCGCGGCCCGCGTCCCTGCCGGCATCGCCGTCCACACCCGACGTTCCGAGCCGGAAGACACGACGACCGCCGGCGGCCCGAGGCCCGCTGGTGGCCGCCCACAGCGGACGGCCACCAGGAGTCGGGGTCAGGAGAGGGTGCAGGGCACCCCGTTGACGGTGACCAGGCCCGGGTTGGGGTTGGCGCCGCCCCCGGTCGTCGCGTTGAAGCCGAACGTCACCGTGCCGCCGGGCCCGATCCGGGCATTGTGCGACTCGTTGCGCGCGGTCACCGTCGCACCGGACTGGGTGACCTTCGCCAGCCATGCCTCGCGCACCCGCTGGTCGCCGGTGAATGCGAACCGCACGGTCCAGCCGTTGACGGTCGTGGCGCCGGTGTTGCGCACGGTCAGCTGTGCGGTGAATCCGGTGCCGCCGTGCCAGGTGCCGTGGTTGGTGTAGCGGACCGCGCAGGTGGTGGTCGGCACCGCGCCGGCGTCACGCTGGTCGGCCAGGAACGAGGCGATCCAGGCCAGCGCCGAGTTCCAGTTGATCGCCACCTCGTTGGTCGCGTAGGAGTTGATGTCGTCGACGTAGCAGAACATCGGCTTGCAGCCGGCGAGCAGTCGCGCCGCGAACGGGTCCTGGAGTGCGGCGTTCGCGCCGCCGGCGAGGGAGCCGGCGGGCGGGCGGGGCAGGTTCGGGTCGAGCTGGTGGCCGAAGATCCGGCTGTGCTGGTTCTGCGCCGCGTGCTCGCCCCACCCTGTGACGTACGAGATGTTCAGCGCGTTGCGGCCGAAGATGTAGTCCATCGCCTGCACGGCGCCGTCGCGGTAGGCGGCGTCGCGGGTCAGGTCGAAGGCGGTGGCCAGCACGACCGCGTTGTTGATGATGTTGCTGTTGGCGCCCCAGAAGTAGCTGGTTTCGTCCCCGGGCATCGGCAGCCCGTACGCCTGCCCGCGCAGCTCGGCGAGGTACGCGTCGGCGGCGGCGGTGACCGAGGCGCGGATCCGGGTCAGCTCGGCGGCGGGCAGCCCGTTGGGCACGGTGGCCAGGTCCAGCCGGCCGAGCGCGGCGGTGCCCTGCCAGCCGAATCCCTGCGGGGTGAACACGTCCCCGGCGTGGTGCGGCGAGGCGGTCAGGTCGGTCAGGTACGCCTGCGCGCCGGTGCTCAGGTACAGCTCGACCGCCGCCCAGTAGAACTCGTCGGTGACGGTCGTGTCGTCGTACGCGCCGCCGCCGGTGCTGTCGCTGGGGCTGGCGTACACCGCGGGGTGCGCCTTGGCCGCGGTGTAGGCGGTCGCCGCGGCGGTGGCGCAGCGGGCCGCGAACGCCGCGTCGTAGGGGGCGTAGAGCCGTGCGCACTGGGCGGCGGTGGCCGCCAGGTTGAGGGTGGCCGCGGTGGACGGCGGGTGCAGCTCGCGGGGCTGCGGGTCGTCGTGCGGGGCGAGCGGCAGCCCGGTCCAGTTCCGGTCGTGGATCTTGTGGTGGACCATTCCGGCCAGCGGCTTGCCCGCCGGCACCTGCATGCGCAGCAGGAATTCCAGCTCCCAGCGGGCCTCGTCGAGGATGTCCGGCACGCCGTTGCCGCGCTCGGGCACCCGCAGCGTGCCGTCGGCGAGACCGGCGCCGCCGCCCGCCGTGACCGCGGTCCTGGTCCGCTCGAAGGTGTTCAGCAGCTGGTAGGTGGCGATTCCGCCGTTGACCACGTACTTGCCGTGGTCGCCCGCGTCGTACCACCCGCCGCGCACATCCAGCGAGTAGTCGCAGACGCCTGGCTGGCAGGGCACGGTGGTGTCACCCTGGTTGGGCGCCACCCCGAGGTGGCCGGCCGGCCGTGCGTACTCGTCGCCGATCAGGTGGCCGTCGATGGCGATGCCGCTGCGCTGGGCGTAGAAGAACTGGAGCGAGTCGGCGCGCAGCCGGTCGTAGAGGGTGCCCGAGATGTCGAACGGGTGGCTGGTCTCACCGTCCACGGTGAGCGTCAGCCCGCTGCCCGGTGTGCGGTATCCGGAGAAGTCGGCCGTGTGCACGTTCTGCCCGGAGGCGGCGTCCACGCCGCGTGCGGTGGTGGTGCCGCTGGCCAGGACCGTGCCGGCGGCCGAGCGTAGCTGCCAGGGCAGCGGCTCGGTGGCCTCGGTGACCACGGTGGCGTTCTTCGGCCCGCCGGGCAGGTAGCCGACCTGGTTGATCCGCACCCGTGGCCCGGTGTCCGGCTCGTACGGCTCGGGCGGCTCACCGCCGCGCAGCGAGACGTCGTCCAGGCAGACGGTCTGCGTCTCGGCGGCGCCGCCGACCTGGAAGATCAGCTGGGCGCCGGGGTTGTCGTCCGGGACGGTGAAGGTCTGCTCGACCCGTTGGGCGGTGTCGGTGGCGGTGGCGTCCACGGCGGCGTACGTGGTGTACGGGGCGCTGCCGAGCTGGAGGACGGCCTTGACCGCGGCGCCGGGAGTGGCGGATACGGCGAAGCCGAGGGTGTATTCGGCGCCGGCGACCAGCGGCACGCCGTCCTGGCCGATTCCGGCGTCCCACGGGTTGGCCAGCCCGCCGGGGACGGTGGTGCAGAGCCGGCCGCCGGTCACCGCGAGCGCGCCGGTGCCGTAGGAGAACCAGGGGCTCACGCCGGCGCTGAAGTCGCCGTTGTCGATCTGCTCGGGGGCGTCCGGTGGTGGGTCGGCGTGGGCCGCGCCGGCGCCCGCGCCGGTGAGGGCCAGGGTGGTCGCCGCGGCCAGCAGGAGGCGGCATCGGGATGACGTCACGGGGAGTCCTTCCGGGACGGATTCGGGGACGGGTGGTGGCGAGAACCTGGGAGCGCTCCCAGGCATCGGCTCGATGTTTCCAGCGGCGGTACGCCGTGTCAATCGATCCGACTGGATGGCTTTCGCCGTCCGACGAGGGCGGTAGGCTCAGCACCACGCCGGGCCGGGGTGCCGCGACGCGCCGGGGCGGACACGTGACATTGGCCGCGCCACGCGTCGTCGTCCTGATCTCCTAGAGACAACTGCGCCCTTCGCCTGGCAGGCTGCCTCCCATGACCCTGAAGCTGCGTTCCGTGGGAACGAGCGACCGTGGGCTGATCCGCAGCGGAAACCAGGACGCCCTGCACGCCGGGAGCTGGCTCGTCGCCGTCGCCGACGGCATGGGCGGGATGGCGGCCGGTGACCTGGCCAGCGCGCTCACCATCGACGCGGTCGCTCCTCTGGACGTGGAGACCCCCGAGGACGCCCTGGTGGCCGCGCTCCAGGGCGGCATCGCGCTGGCCACCACCCGGATCCGGCAGGCGGTCGCCGAGGACCCGGAGCGCCAGGGCATGGGCACGACGCTGACCGCCCTGCTCTTCGCCCGTACCGGCACCTGCCTCGCCCTCGTGCACGTCGGTGACTCGCGGGCGTACCTGTTCCGCGAGGGAGTGCTCAAACAGGTCACCCGCGACGACACCTTCGTCCAGATGCTGGTGGACCAGGGCGTGATCACCGCGGACCAGGCCAGCAGCCACCCGCGCCGGGCGGTGGTCACCCAGGCGTTGCAGGGCGAGGATGTCTCCCCGTCGTACGCGACGATGGTGCCCCGGGTCGGCGACCGGTGGCTGCTGTGCAGCGACGGGCTCTCCAACGTGGTCCGCTCGGACACCCTCGCCGAGGTGCTCGCCAGCTACCCGGACCGAGCCGCCTGCGCCGGCAAGCTGATCGACCTGGCGCTGCACGCCGGCGGGCCGGACAACGTCACCGTCGTGGTGGCCGACGTGGTGGAGGAGTAGACGGCCTCAGCGCCGGCGCGGTGTGGCGCGCCGGGTGGGCGTCGCGGTCGTCGGATCCTCCGGCCACGGGTGCCGGGGATAGCGACCGCGCAGCTCGCCGCGGACCTGCGGGTAGCCGGTGCGCCAGAACGACGCCAGGTCGGCGGTGACCGCCACCGGCCGGCCGGCGGGGGAGAGCAGGTGCAGCAGCACCGGCACCCGCCCGCCGCCGATGCGCGGGGCCGCCGGCCAGCCGAACGTCTCCTGGAGCTTCACCGCCAGCACCGGCGCCGCCGGGTCGCTGTAGTCGAGCCGGATCCGCGAACCACTCGGGACGGCGATCCGCTCCGGGGCCAGCTCGTCCAGCTGGGCGGCCTGCGCCCACGGCAGCAGCCGGCGCAGCGCCGCGGCCACATCCACCCGGGCCAGGTCGGCGCGGCGCCGGGCGCCGGAGAGCTCCGGGCCCAGCCAGGTCGGCGCGGCGGCGAGCAACGCCTCGTCGCTGACCTCCGGCCACGGTGCGCCGAGGTGGTGCCGGGTGAACGCCAGCCGCTCGCGCAGCGCCCGGGCCGCCGGCGTCCAGGACAGCAGCCCCAGACCGTCCTGGCGCAGGCCGGTCAGCAGCGCCGCGGTCACGTCCGCCCGGTCCGGACGATCCAGCCGGCGCTCCTGCAGCACGATCGCCCCCAGCCGGGTCACCTCCCGGGCCACCACGTCCCCGTCGGACCAGCCGACCTCTCGGCGGGTGGACAGCAGCGGACCGGCCGCCTCCCGGGCCGTCGCCTCGTCCAGCGGCGTGGCTCGGCGGATCCGCGCCGAGGGGGCGCCGGGGGTACGGTCCGCGACGGCCACCGCCAGCCAGTCCGACCCGGTCAGACCCGACCCCGCCGCCAGTTCCGCGGCGGTCCCACCGGTCATCAGGTACGCCGCACCGCCCGGCCGCCGAACCCGCGCCAGCCGCTCCGGGTACGCCAGCCCGACCAGCAGCCCAGCGGCCAGGTCGTCACTGAGTCCACCGGAGCCGGCGGGCCCGCTGGCTTCCGGGCTGCCCGTCCGGCCGGCCGCGTCGGCGGTGGCGCGGCCCGGCGGCGGGGAGCCGGCGGGCAGGGCACCTCGTAGCCGGCGCACCTCGGCCCGCCAGCGGGCGGTCGCGCCCGCGTCCGCCCCGGCGCGCAGCCGACGCCAGCCGGCGACCAGATCGTCGCCCGGGCCGGCCGCGCTCTCCTCGGCGAGCAGGGCCACCACCTCGGCCGCCCGTTCGGCGCCGACCAGACCCGCGCCGTCGAGCAGCGCCCGGGCCAGCCGGGGGTGCGCCCCGGCGGCGGCGATGGCCCGCCCCCGCCCGGTGATCCGGCCGTCCGCGTCGACCGCGCCCAGGGTGGCCAGCGTGTCCCGGGCCACCGCCATCGCCGCCGCCGGCGGCGCGTCGGGGAGCGCGAGCCCGACGCCGTCCGGCCGCCCCCAGGCGGCCAGCTCCAGCGCGAAGCCGGTCAGGTCGGCGGTGGCGATCTCCGGCTCCGGCCGGGCGGGCAGCCGCTCGTGGGTCGCCGCGGACCAGCAGCGGTAGACGGCCCCGGGAGCCTCCCGGCCGGCCCGGCCGGCCCGCTGGGTGGCGGCGGCCCGGGAGACGCGCACGGTGATCAACGCGCCGAGCCCACGGGCCAGGTCGGTGCGGGGGACCCGGGACAGCCCGGCGTCCACCACCACCCGCACACCCGGCACGGTCAGGCTCGTCTCGGCCAGCGCGGTGGCCAGCACCACCCGGCGTCGATCCGCCGGACGCAGGGCCGCGTCCTGCTCGCTGCCGCGCTGCCGGCCGTGCAGCGGCAGCAGCGCGACGGCGTCCCGCAGGTCGGCCAGCCGGCCGGTGACCGCCGCGATCTCACCGGCCCCGGGCAGAAAGACCAGCACGTCGCCGTCGCGCTCGCGCAGCGCCCGCCGGACGGTGGTCGCCACGTGGTCGAGCAGGGCCCGGTCCACCGGCCCGCCCCCGGGCGCGGCGATCGGCCGTGCCGGCGGCGCCCAGACCCGCTGCACCGGGTGCAGCGCCGACTCGGCGCGAACGACCGGGGCCGGGGTGGACCCGCCGAGCAGGCCGGCGAACCGGTCCGTGTCCGGGGTGGCGGACATCGCCAGCAGCCACAGGTCCGGTCGGAGGGTGGCCCGTGCCTCCACCGCGAAGGCCAGCGCGAGGTCGGCGTCGAGTTGCCGCTCGTGGCACTCGTCGAGCAGCACCGCGCCTGTGCCGGGCAGCTCCGGGTCGTGGTGCAGCCGGCGGACCAGCAGGCCGGTGGTGACCACCTCTACCCGGGTGGCACGGCTGACCTGGCGCTCGCCGCGTACCGCGTAGCCGACCCGGTCGCCCACCCGCTCGCCGAGCAGCTCGGCCATCCGCCGGGCGGCGGCGCGCGCGGCCACCCGGCGGGGTTGCGCGATCACCACCCGGCCGGTGACCCGGTCGGCCACGGCCAACGGCGCGAGGGTTGTCTTACCGGTGCCCGGCGGGGCCACCAGGATACCGGCTCCGGCCGCGTCGAGCGCCGCGACCAGCGCCGGCAGCACCGGGCGTACCGGCAGGTCCAGGGTTACGTCGGAGAGCACGGCCCAGTCTCGCACCGGCCCCGGGGGCTCAGCTGCGGTGGACCTCGCCGACGCCGTGCAGGAACGTGCGCCAGGCCGGCGCGTCGAAGGCGAGCACCGGACCCGACCGGTCCTTGCTGTCCCGGACGGCGACCTGACCTTCGGCTGTCGCGACCTCCACGCAGTTGCCGTTGCCGCTGCTGCGCGTGCTGGTCCGCCAGTCCGCCCGGGTCAGGTCGTGCGCCGTCATCCGCGGTACCTCTCGTCTGCGTCGGCGTGCCGCAGACGCGGTCACGCAAAGTTACGAGAAGCCTGCTCAAGACGGGTCAACGACGCCGCCGGATCGAGCGCCATCCGGCACAGCTCCTCGTGCAGAAGGCTATACCCGAGCACCTGGTCGGCATCCTCCAGAGCCAGGCCCATCGTGAGGTTGTCCAGGTAAACCACGGAGGCGTCGGCGGCGTCGGCGAAGTTGAGGATCACGTACGGGGTGCTCATCGCGGGATGCCCACCGGCAGCGAATGGAAGTACCTGGATTGTCACGTTCGGTAGTTGCGCGATTCGACTCATGTGGATCAGCTGCTCGCCCATCACGGCGTTGCCGCCCACCGGGCGCAGGAGCACCGCCTCGTTGAGCACCACCGACAACCGGACCGGATCGTCGCGGCGCAGCACCTCCTGCCGGTGCAGCCGGGCAGCCACCTTGCGCTCCACGCCGTCCTCGCCCGCGGTGCGCCGGTAGATCGCCCGGGCGTACGCCTCGGTCTGCAACAGGCCCGGCACGGACTCGGCCTCGTACGTGCGCAGCGCCACCGCCTCGGCCTCCAGCCCGACGTAGAACTCGAACCACTCGGGCAGCACGTCGCTGTAGTTCTGCCACCAGCCCCGCTGCTGGGCGCTCCGGGCGATCTCGATCAGCGCCTCGGCGTCCGCTCCGGTCACCTCGTAGAGGGCCAGCGCGGCCCGGACGTCGCGCGGCCTGATGCCGATCTGCGCGGTCTCGATCCGGGAGAGGTTGCTCTTGGACATGTCAAGCTGGCGGGCCGCCACATCGAGGGTCATGCCCGCGCGTTCCCGGAGCTGGCGCAGCTCCCGCGCGATGCGTCGACGACGCACGGTCGGGCTGGCGGCGGGTGGGACGGCGGGGGTGGCGGTCACCGTCCGAGTCTGTCACGACAAGATCCGCAGGTCGGGCCTGCACGGAGTGCAACTTTCAAATCTGGGAGTTGCATTGCGGTAGCTGTCGGTGCATCCTTTGCCGGTCGCGATCACTGTGGACACACCCGTGCGGGAGGACCGTTGCTCATCGCCGACGAGTTCTTCCTCATCGCTCACAACGACAGCCGCGGCAAGGCCAAACTCCACCCGGCCGCGACCGGGCTCGGCCTGGCCGGTGGGCTGCTCGGCGAGTTGATCCTGTATGGACACATCACCGTCTCCGGCGGGCACGTCACCGTCATCGACCGGCGCCCGCCGGGCGACGCGCTGGCACACACCGTGCTCGACCAGTTGATCGGCGAGTCCCAGCACCAGGCGGTCCGCACCTGGCTCAGCTTCCTGGCGCAGAGCGCGACGACCTCGGTGGGGGAGCGGCTGGCCCGGGCCGGCATGCTGCGCCGCCAGGAGAGCCGCCGGCTGCTGCGCACCTCCGTCAGCTACCTGCCGATCGATCTCAACGCGGTGGCCTGGCCGGCCACCCGGCTGCGGGCCCTGCTGGACCGGCCGGACCCGCCGAGCGTGCCGGACGCCCTGCTGCTCGGCCTGGTGGTGGCCGCCGGACTGACCCGCGAGGTGCTGTGGAGCGCCGGCCCACGTGCCCACCACCGGCTGAACGTGCTCATCCCCGCGCTGCCGGCGCCGCTGAAGGAACTCGTCGGGCACACCGAGGCCGCCGTCGGCGCCGCCGTGCTCCGTGGCGTCCCATGATCCCCCGGTAACCCCACCCTCCCCTCGACAACCGGAGTAGTCGAATGCCCCCGACATCGACAGTCGACCGACCCAGCAACGTCTCCGAAGCGCTTGCCCGAGGCCGCCTCGGCGTCCCCTCGGTGATCTTCTTCGTGCTCTCCGCCGCCGCGCCACTGACCGTGGTGGCCGGTGTCGTCACCACCGGCTACGGCGTCATCGGGGTGACCGGCATCCCGCTGGCCTTCCTCGTGGTCGCCGCGGTGCTCGCCCTCTTCTCGGTGGGCTACGTGGCGATGTCCCGCCGGGTGGAGAACGCCGGCGCCTTCTACGCCTACATCTCCCGTGGTCTGGGCCGGCCGGCCGGCGTGGGCGCCGCCTGGGTGGCGCTGATCGCGTACAACGCGCTTCAGGTCGGGCTCTACGGCACCATCGGTGTCGCCGCCGAGCCGGTCCTCGACCGGATCTTCGGTGGGCACCCGCACTGGTCGATCGTCGCCCTGGTGGCGTGGGCGCTGGTGGGCCTGCTCGGTCTGCTCCGGGTGGACATCAACGGCCTGGTGCTGGCGGCGCTGCTGGTCGCCGAGATCGTGGTGATCCTGATCTTCGACCTGGGACAGCTCGGCAATCCGGCCGGCGGCGAGGTCAGTTTCGCCTCGTTCTCGCCGGACAACCTCTTCGTGCCCGGGGTGGGCGCGGTGCTCGTCCTGGCCATCCTCGGGTTCGTCGGCTTCGAGTCCGCGGTGGTGTTCAGCGAGGAGAGCAAGGATCCCAAGCGCACGGTGCCGCTGGCGACGTACCTCTCGGTCGCGATCATCGCCGGGCTGTACGCGCTCTCCTCCTGGACCATGACGGTCGCCGTCGGGCCGGACCAGATCGTCGCCGCGGCCGGCGAGCAGAGCGTCGGGCTGATCTTCAACCTGGCCGGCGAGCACCTCGGTGACACCGCCGTCACCATCGGCCAGGCGCTCTTCCTGACCTCGGTACTGGCCGCGATGATCTCGTTCCACAACACCACGGCCCGCTACACGTTCGCGCTCGGTCGGGAGCGGGTGCTGCCGGCGGTGTTCGGGCAGACCTCGCCGCGCAGCGGCGCGCCGCGGGCCGCCTCGCTGGCGCAGAGCGTCCTCGGCCTCGTGGTCATCCTGCTGTACGCGGTGAACGGCTGGGACCCGGTGGTCAAGCTGTTCTTCTGGGGCGGCACCACCGGCGGGTTCGGCGTGCTGCTGCTGATCGCCACCACCTCGGTGGCCGTGATCGTCTACTTCCTCCGTGCCGGCGGCGGCGAGACGCTCTGGCGGCGGATCATCGCACCCGGCCTGGCCACCCTCGCGCTCTTTGTGATCATCTGGCTAGCCGTGTCGAACTTCGCCAACCTGCTCGGCGTCGCGCCGGACTCCACCCTGCGCTGGGCGCTGCCGGCGGTCTACCCGGTGGCGGCCGCGTTGGGCGTCGGCTGGGCGCTGGTGCTGCGCAGCAGCCGCCCGGACACGTATGCCCGGATCGGCCTCGGCGCGGCGAGCGCCGCGGCCGCCGTGCAGCCGGCGGAGCAGCCGTCGGCACCGGCCGGCGCGGAGGTGCCCCGATGAGCGTGGCCATCGGCCGGCTCGGGCTCGAGGACACCGCGCTGGTGGCCGGCCGGATCGCCCAGGCGTTCACCGCCCTGGAGGTGACCCGCTGGCTGGTGCCCGACGCGAGCAAGCGGGAGGCCGTGCTGGCCGGAAACTTCGAGATCCTGGTCGAGCACGCGATGCGGCACGGCCTGGTGTACGCCAGCGTGGACCGGGCCGCGGTCGCGGTCTGGTTCCCCTCGGTCGGCGAGCCGGCCCCGCCGCCGCCCGACTACGATGCCCGGCTCGCCGCTGCCTGCGGTGACTGGACCGACCGGTTCCAGCATCTCGACGAGTTGTTCGCGGCGAACCACCCGCATCCGGACCACCACCATCTGGCCTTCCTGGCGGTCCAGCCGGACCGACAGGGGCGGGGGCTGGGCACCGCGCTGCTGGAGCACCACCACGCGTGGCTGGACGCCAACGGGATGCCCGGTTACCTGGAGGCGAGCAGCCCGCGCAGCCGGGACCTGTACGCGCAGCACGGCTACCGGGCCGGCGAGCCGTTCCGGGTGCCGGACGGCACGCCGTTCTGGCCGATGTGGCGGGAGCCGGTGAGCCGCTGACGGGACTGGCCGCCACACTGCCCGGCCGGTACGCACAGCGGACGCGCTGTAACGTTCGCGTGACAATTCGTAGCGCGATGGAGGGCCGGGTCGACGACCCGGCCCTCCATCGTGAACCGCCTAGTACGTGCCGTCGAGCTGGCCGCGCAGCTTGGTCAGCGCCCGGGCCAGCAGCCGGGAGACGTGCATCTGCGAGACGCCGATCTGCTCGGCGATCTGCGACTGCGTCAGGTTGCCGTAGAACCGCAGGGTGAGGATCTTCTGCTCCCGCTCGTCGAGCGTGGCCAGCGCCGGGCCCAGGGCGACCCGCAGCTCAGCGAGCTCGAACTCGGCGTCCTCGCCGCCGAGCATGTCACCCAGCTCGGTGGCACGCTCGCCGTCGCCGGTCGGGGTGGACAGCGACACCGCGTTGTACGCGCGGGCGCCTTCCAGGCCCTCCAGCACCTCTTCCTCGGTGAGCTTGAGGTGGGCGGCGATGTCGGCGACGGTCGGCGAGCGGCCGAGGGTCTGCAGGAGCGAGCTGTTGGCGTCGGAGATGGCCAGCCGCAGCTCCTGGAGCCGGCGGGGCACCCGGATGTCCCAGGTGCGGTCGCGGAAGTGCCGCTTGAGTTCGCCAATGATCGTGGGGATGGCGTACCCGGCGAAGTCGACGCCGCGGGACGGGTCGAACTTGTCGATGGCCTTGATGAGGCCGACCGCGGCGGTCTGCGCCAGGTCGTCGGTGGGCTCGCCCCGCCCGCTGTAGCGGTGGGCGAGGTGGTTGGCCAGCGGCAGCCAGGCCTCGATCGCCCGATCCCGCAGAGCGGCGCGCGACGGGTGGGTGGTCGGCAGCGCGGCCATGGCGTTGAGCAGGTCGGTGGCGCTGTCGGTGAGGGCGCGCGGGTCGAGCTTCGTGCTCTTCGTCGTGGTGCTCGACTGCTCAGTGATCGTTGGCGCGGTCATGGGTGGTCCTCCCTGCACCTCGTCCGCGGACAAAAAGACGTGACGCTCTGGTTTAGCTTCGTATGGGCCGTTCGGGACTCACCTTAACCTGATCGTCTCCCCGAAACCTAGCCGAAAGGCTGATGTACTTAAGCCCTTTTGGCGAGCAGAAGAGACAAATCGGGTGGCTGCTTGGTCGGCTGTGAGATCTCTTGCCGGTTCCTGCGCACCCGCCCGGCCGCCCGGCCGTCCCACCCCGGCCTGACCGGTCGGCCCACCGCACCCGGCCGAGCGGTCAACATGAAATCCGACATCTGGACCGAGGTGTCTACTATCCGTCGTTGTCCCGCCGGTGGGACTAGCCGTAGCGTCGGTGTACACACCCGGTTCGGAGGCACCGTGCTCGATCCAGCCGCTCCCCAGCTCGTCGTGAACAGTCGCACGCTCTACTTCAGCTGGTTGCCGGCGGATCCGGACGCGGTGGCCGCTCTGGTCCCGGCCGGCCTGCGTCCCCGCCCGGACCGACAGGTGTTCCTCAACCAGTACATCGTCGACGACGAGACGCAGACCTCCGGCTTCGGCGCGTACTCGCTGACCTACCTCGGCGTCTCGCTGACCGGAGTGGACGCCCCCGGCGGCCTCAGCCCGGGCGGCTGGTGGACCCACTACGTGGCGTCCAGTCGCACCGTCCGGGACTACGCCGCCGCCCGCGGCGCCCCGGCGATCACCGGCCGCACCAGCATCGAGGTGCGCGGCGGCGAGCTGGTCTCGGTGACCGAGGCCGACGGGGCGCCGCTGATCCGCGCCCGTTGCCGGGTCGGGGAGACCGGCCACGTGATCAGCAGCGGGCACCACCGCTACTTCACCCGCCGCGACGGGCAACTGCTCAGCGCCGTCTACCCGTTCGTGGCGGAGCCGGTCGCCCCGTTCGAGATCGAGTCGGTCGAGTTCCTGGAGCCCGGTCACCCGATGTACGCGCTACGGCCAGCCAACCCGCTGACCATCGGCTTCGGCTACTACTCGCCGCGCTCCTCGTTCGCCTACCCCGGCGGGCTCAGCGTGTACCCGGGCGGGAGCGGCCCGCCACCGGCGCCGGCCCGCTCGGCTCACCAGGTGCCGGCCAACCTGGTCCGCAGCGGCCTGCCGTCCGGGTCGTAGACCAACCGGTAGATCGGCAACGCCCAGGCGCGGGTGTACCAGCGCAGTCGATCGGGGCGGTGCGGGCGCAGCCGGCCGGGCGGACGGGCACCCACCTGGCCACCGTCGTACCACTGTTGCAGCGCGTCGGCAGCCGCCGTGACGGCCGCGACGGCGTCCGTGGGGTCGAGCAGGTCGGCGTCGTCCGCGCCGGCCGGGTCGCGGTCCAGGTGTTCGCGCCAGAGCCGCAGCCGTAACTCCCGGGCGAAGACCCGCGCCCCGTCGCCCTGCCCCGCCGGATCGGTGGGCTTGCGCTGGTCGCGGGTGTCGTCGAGCACCGCACAGGACAACTCGCTGTCGTGCGTCCACGAGCGGCGGTTGAAGTTGTCGCTGCCCACGCTGGCCCAGACGTCGTCGACCACGCAGACCTTCGCGTGCACGTAGACCGGGTCGCCGACGTGATTCTCCACGTCGAACACGTGCACCCGGTCCGGAGCGGCCCGCTCGCACAGCGACAACGCCTGCTCACGGCCGACCATGTTCGGCGGCAGCGCGAGCCTGCCGTCCACGTCCGGGTGTCTGGGCACCACCGCGATCAGGTGCAGCTCCGGGTTGTCGCGCAGGGCGTGCGCGAACAGATCCGCGACCTCGCTCGACCAGAGGTACTGGTCCTCCAGATAGATGAGCCGGCGGGCACGGCGTACCGCCTTGGTGTAGCCCCGGGCCACCGACCGTTCGCCGTGCGGTGCGAAGGAGTAGCGCGGTCGGACCGCGGGGTAGGTACGCAGCACCTGGATCTGGTGCGGACCGCAGGGCGGCGGGTCGGCAGGCTGCCCGGGCAGCGGGTCCGGGCGGAGGTCCGTGCCGCTCAGCCGGTCCCGCAGGTAGGCCATCGGGTTCTCCGAGTCCAGCGGCATCGGGTCGGTCCAGCGCTCCCGGAACACGGTGTCCAGCGCGCCGACCACCGGTCCGCGTACCGCGAGCTGCACGTCGTGCCAGGGCGGGTTGGGGCCGTACCGGGGAGACATCCGCACCGGCTGCGGGTCGCCGTGGTGCGCGGCGCCGTCCCGCCGGCTGTGGCACAGGTCGATTCCCCCGGCGAACGCGATGTCCCGTTCCGGGGCGCCCGGATGCCGCAGCACCACCAGCTTCTGGTGGTGCGAGCCGCCACGGCGCACCCGCTGGTCGAGCAGCACCTCTCCGCCGGCCGCGCAGATCACCTCGCTGAGGTCGCGGTTCTCCGCCTCGCTGTAGGTCAGCGCGTCGAGGTGGGAGCGCCAGATCAGCCCCTTGACCACCACCCCGCGCTGGGCGGCCTGGGCGAAGAGCTGGGCCACGGTCGGGCCGTCCGGGCGCAGCCGCTGGTCCGGATCACCCCGCCAGTCGGTGAAGAAGAGGTGGTCGCCGGCCGTCAGTGCCTGCACCTCGTCGACCAGCCGGTCGAAGTACGCCGCACCGTGAATCAGTGGCTCGGCGAGGTTTCCGGTGGTCCAGACGGGTAACACAGAGACCGGGTTGGCCCGTTCCTGTGCGGTGAGGAACCAGTCCTGCAACGGCAACGTCCAGCCCCCCCGAGGTCGACAACGTCCTCACGGTAGGACCCCCGACGCGGGTCCGCACGCCAGGGCCGGCAGACCGACCACCTGGCGACACCACCGGAACGACGTGACAACAACCGAGGAGGCCACACCATGCCCCGCGAGACGACGAACCCCGTGACCGAGTACCGCGAGCCGGCGGTGGAGAGCGAACGGGGGGCGTTGGTAGCGGTGTTGGTGATGGTGATTCTCGGCGTGGCTGGGATTTTCGCCGTCTCCTGAGGCGGCGCCAGCGCCCCCGGTGTACGGGGGCGCCGGCGCCGATCTCAGCGGTTGACCGTGGTCAGGGCCGGGCGCCCTGACCGCCGGTGTGCGGCAGCCGCTCGGAGGGAATCACGCCGAGCCGACCGGCCTGGTAGTCCTCGAACGCCTGGATCAGCTCGTCCCGGGTGTTCATCACGAACGGGCCGTACTGTGCCACCGGCTCCCGGATCGGCTGACCGCCCATGATGTAGAGGTCCAGCGCAGGGGTGTTGCTGTCCTGCGTGGCGTCCGCGCTGAAGCGCAGCGCGTCGCCCGGGCCGTGCACCGCGAGCTGGCCGGTCCGTACCGGCCGGCGGTCGGTGCCGACGGTGCCCCGCCCGCCGAGTACGTAGACCAGGGCGTTGAACTCCGGCTGCCAGGGCAGGTCGACCTGCGCCCCCGGCTGCACGGTGACGTGCGTGATGGTGATCGGGGTGAAGGTGGAACCCGGGCCGCGGTGCCCGGCCACCTCACCGGCGATGACCCGGATCAGCGCACCGCCGTCGGGCGTCGTGAGCAGCGCCGACTCCCGGCCCCGGATGTCCTGGTAGCGGGGCGGGTTCATCTTGGCCGCGCGGGGCAGGTTGACCCAGAGCTGGGTGCCGTGGAAGAGACCACCGCTCGTCACGAGGTGCTCCGGCGGGGCTTCGATGTGCAGCAGCCCGCTCCCGGCGGTCATCCACTGGGTGTCGCCGTCGGTGATGGTGCCGCCGCCACCCTGCGAGTCCTGGTGGTCGAAGACGCCGTCGATGATGTACGTGACGGTCTCGAAGCCACGGTGCGGGTGCCAGGGGGTGCCCTTCGGCTCGCCCGGCGCGTAGTCCACCTCACCCATCTGGTCGAGGTGGATGAACGGGTCCAGGTCGGTCGCCGGCACCCCGGCGAAGGCCCGGCGGACCGGGAAGCCCTCGCCCTCGAAGCCGCTGGGCGCGGTGGTCACCTTGCGGACCGGGCGGATCTTGGCGGACTCGTCGAGCTGGGGCAGCCGGGGAAGGACGAGGACGTTGTCAACGGTGATCGCGGGCATCGAAGGCTCCTAGTTCGTGGCGTGGGTGGTCGACGTGGCCCGGGCCGCCCGCAGGCGGTCACCGAGCCGGCCGAAGACCCGGGTGAGGCAGGCGACCTCGGCGTCGTCGAGGTCGTCCATCAGGTGGGTACGCACCGACGCCAGATGGTGCGGCGCGGCTTCCCGCAGAGCGAGCAGCCCAGCGGCGGTGAGCACCGCCTCGCTGCCCCGTCGGTCGTCCGGGCAGGACTCCTTGCTGACCAGGCCGCGGCGTTGCATTGAGGAGATCTGGTACGTCAACCGGCTGGGCGAGAAGACCAGTCGGCCGGCCAGCTCGCCCATCCGCAGCCGCTGCCCCGGTGCCTCGGAGAGCAGGACCAGCACGTGGTAGTCGGCGAAGCTGAGGTCGCTGTCGGCCCGAAGGTCCTCTTCCAGCTGGGTGTAGAGGCGCTGGCTGGCCTCGATGTAGGCGCGCCAGGCGGCCTCTCGGGTGCTGTCCAGGCTTCTTGTCACGTCCACGACGATAGCACTCTTTCAAAATTTAACTAGTCCCTGTGAGTGTTGTCTGGGTCACATTCGAGCGGTCGATGGCCGGGATTCGTGCAGCTTTGAAAGAAGTCGCCAATGATCCGGCGGGGCGGGCGGGGCGCGATGTACCAGACTCCGCCCTCGTGGATCACGTGGAGCTCACCGCCGCCGACCTGTTGCTGCGCCCCTGGGTGGAGGCGGACGTCCCCGCATTGCGCGACGCCCTGCACGACCCGGCCATCGCCCAGTGGAACCCGCACGGTGGTGGCCCGATCGACGACGAGGCCGCCCTGCTGTGGGTGCGCCGCCGGGTCGACTGGTCCGGCGGCGACCATGCCTCGATGGCGGTGACCGCCGCGGCCGGCGGGGACCTGCTGGGCTCGGTGTCGCTGTACCACATCCATCACGGCGACGCGTCCATCGGTTACTGGACGGTGCCGGCGGCGCGCGGGCGCGGGGTGGCGGTGCGGTCCGTCGTCCGGCTCACCGACTGGGCGTTCGCCGACCTCGGGCTGCACCGGGTGGAGCTGTGCCACGCGGTGGCCAACCGGGCGTCCTGCCGGGTCGCCCACCGGGCCGGCTACCTCGCGGAGGGGACGCTGCGCGAGTCGTACCGGTACGGCGACGGCCGTCGCCACGACGAGCACCTGCACGCGCGCCTGTCCACCGACCGCTAGGCGGTCGAAGCACGTCAGGATTCGCGTGCGGCGTACGTCGGGCTCACTCGAGCACTCTGCGCAGGAAGGCGCCGAGGATGGTCGTCGTGCGGTCGATCTTCTCCTCCAGGGTGATGGTCTCGTCCAGGCGTCGCCCAGCGTCCTTCCTGCCCCGCAGGTAGAACGAGCAGGCCAGGTCGGAGCAGACGTAGACCCCCACGGAGTTGCCCTGCCGCCCGTCCCGGCCGGCCTTGCGGGCGGTCATCAGCGAGACGCCGTCCCCGGTGTGCGTGGTCAGGCAGAGCGAGCACATGCTGCGCCGGGCGCGCCCGGTCTGCGGGGCCACCCGCAACGCCACCCCGACCAACCCGCTGTCGGACTCGGCGACCAGGTAGGCCCGCTGCGTCGCGGCGGGGTCGCGCCAGCCGAGGAAGTCGAGGTCGACCCACGGTCGCGTCTCAAGATCGTTCGGTACGGCCAGCCGCTTCGCCTCGCCCTGCGTGCAGTTGACGAAAGACGCGCGGATGGCGCGCTCGGTTATCGCTAGCATAGGTAGTAGCCTAGCTCTCCTAGGCAAACCATAAAGACGGCTAGGTTTGGGGTGTGCGGGATGGCACGTGCCGGGGTGACCGCCGAACGCCTGACCCTGGCCGCGGCCGAGCTGGCCGACGAGATCGGCATGGAGAACGTGACCGTCGCCGCGCTCGCCCGGCGTTTCGGCGTCAAGGACGCGAGCCTGTACTTCCACATCAGGAACGCACAGGACCTGCGGGTCAGGGTGGCGCTGCTGGCGCTCGCGGAGCTTGCCGACCGGGTGGCTGCCGCGCTCGCCGGCCGCGCGGGCAAGGACGCGCTGGTGGCCTTCGCCAACGCGTACCGGGACTACGCGACGCGGCACCCGGGCCGGTACGCCGCGATGCAGATCGACCTCGACCCGGAGACGGCCGCCGCGAGCGCCGGCGTCCGGCACGCCGAGATGACCCGGGCGATCCTGCGTGGCTACCGGCTCTCCGAGCCCGACCAGACCGACGCGGTCCGGATGATGCACAGCACGTTCCACGGGTTCGTCAGCCTGGAGAAGACCGGCGGCTTCCGGCACACCCCCCGTACGACGGACGCCTCCTGGTCCCGCGCCCTGGACGCCCTCGACGCGGTCCTCAGCAACTGGCCGCCCGCCGAGAGTACCGACGCGGAGACGGCTCGGTGACGTACGGCGACCGCCTAGGCTCGACAGCGTGGATGATCTGGAGTTGGCCGACTGGCGGGAGCGGGTAGCCCGGCTGTACCTGTCCGACGTCGACCTGGCGGGGTTCCGCGCCGGCCGCAATCAGCTCTTCGCCACCCACCCGCAGAGCCCCATCCCGTCGGCGGAGAGACCGGGCTTCTCCGGAGTGCGCTACTTCCCGCCCAACCCGGCCGCCGTGGTGGAAGCGCCCCTGCGCCCGGCCAGCGGTGAGCTGCGGATCGACACCGGCGGCCCGGACGGGGTGGTCGCGTACCGGCGGGTCGCGGTGGCCGAGACGTCGTGGGGGCCGCTGACCCTGTGGTGGATCGAGGCGTACGGGGGCGGGCTGTTCGTGCCGCTGCGCGACGGCACCTGCGGGCGGGAGACCTACGGCGGAGGCCGGTACCTCACCGACACGGTGAAGGGCACCTTCGGCCGGGGCCTCGAGCTGCTGCCCGGCGACCGGGTCCGGCTGGACGCCAACTATCTCTACAACCCGTCCTGTGCATACGATGACCGCTGGGCGTGCCCGCTGGCACCGCCGGAGAACCGGGTCGACGTGCCGCTGCGGGCCGGCGAGCTGGCGTACCACGACTGAACGGCCGCCCCAGCGTGCTGCCGGGACGGCCGGTCGAACCGCTCTCAGCCGGCGCTCGTGGCCGAACCGGACATCTGCATCCGACCCAGCAACTGCCGGGCCTGGTCCGCGAGCTGCGCGTCGACGATCACCGCGTACTGGCCGGCGCGTAGCGAGCTGGCCGAGGTGAAGTCCCGCTGGCCGCCGGTCATCGCGTGCGCGACGGCGCCGAACACGGCACCCCAGATCGCGCCGATGACCAGCCCGACCAGGATCACCGCCAGCCAGTTGCCGACCGTGAAGATGCCGAACAGCAGGCCGATGAAGAGCCCGAACCAGGCGCCGGTGCCGGCGCCGAGCAGCGCGGCGCGGCCGGTGGTCATCCGCCCGAGCACCGTCTCCACCAGCGTGAGATTGGTGCCGACGATCGCGCTGTGCTCCACGGGGAAGCGGTTGTCGGCGAGATAGTCGACTACGCGCTGCGCGGCCGGATAGTCCGGATACGAGCCGATTGTCACGGTGGGCGGGCCGGTCTCCGGCCCGTGCCCGTCACCGGACGGCGCCGACGGACGGCCGGCCGGGCCGGACGGCAGCAGATCGCCACCCTGTGTGCCGGGCCGCCACGCGGCGGCCGGCCCCGAAGCTGACGTCATGAGCATCCTCCCTCGTCAAGCCGTCCGGGTTCCCGCCCGCGCCGTTCGGTAACGCCAGCAACCACGGTGGATGCCGTGCCGTTCGGCAGGAATGCGCCCGGACGCCCCGGGTAGGTAACCGGGTGCAGAGCGGACAGATCAGCGACCACGGCTTCCTCGCCGACGGCCGCAGCGCGGTGCTGGTGGACCGCTCCGGCTCGGTGAACTGGTGGTGCCCGGGCCGGTTCGACGCACCGTCGGTGTTCGGGCGACTGCTCGACGAGAATGCCGGGCACTGGTCGATCCAGCCGGAGGGCGAGTTCAGCGTCGAGCGCTGCTACCTCGACGACACGCTGGTACTGCGGACCGTATTCCGCACCGGGCAGGGGGAGGTGGCGCTGACCGACGCGCTCGCCTTCGAGCCCGGGGCGCGCAACCACGACATCGGG
The DNA here is from genome assembly GCF_018070045.1 of Micromonospora sp. U21. GTDB lineage: Bacteria > Actinomycetota > Actinomycetes > Mycobacteriales > Micromonosporaceae > Micromonospora. The sequence continues at coordinate 8,047 of NZ_JAGPYK010000003.1, read as the reverse complement.
CTCCGCTCGCCGCAGGTGCTGGTCCGCAGCGTGCAGGGCCTCTCCGGCGAGGTGCCGATGCGGGTGCACTACCGGCCACGCTTTGAGTACGGGCGGACCACCGCGTTCCTCGTCGAGCGGGACGGCACGCTGGAGGCCATCGCCGGGGCCGCGCGGCTCACCCTGCGCGGCAGTGTGCCCCTGTGCTGTGGCGAGGGTGAGGCCACCGCGACGTTCACTGCCCGCTCCGGTTCGGTCCACAACTTCACCCTCGGGTGCGCCCCGACCTACGACGCACCGCCGCCGGAGGTGCCGGACGCCGACCGGACGATCGCCGACACGGTCGCCGGCTGGCGGTCCTGGGTCGAACGGCACGAATACCAGGGGTGCTACCCCGAACAGGTGCGACGCAGTGCGCTGGTGGTGCAGGGCATGACGTACCGGCCCAGCGGGGCGGTGGCGGCGGCGACCACCTCATTGCCGGAGAAGCTCGGTGGGAACCGGAACTACGACTACCGCTACGTCTGGGTGCGCGACTTCAGTCTCACCCTGCGGGCGTTGTGGCGGTCGGCCTGCTTCGACGAGGTGCAGCGGCAGTTCTCCTGGGTGAGCCGGGCGATGGGCCGGATCGGCGACGAGCCGGTGCCGATCATGTACGGGGTGCATGGAGAACGGGACCTCACCGAGCACCGCCTGGAGCAGCTCGCCGGGTACCGCGACAGCCCGCCGGTGCTGATCGGCAACGACGCGTGGCGGCAGCGGCAGACCGACATCTTCGGCGAGGCGCTGGACGCCGCCTGGCTGATGCGCGACAAGATGGAGCCGATGGAGCCGGAGGTGCGCAACGTGCTGCGGGTGCTCGCCGACCAGGCCTTGGTGGACTGGCGGCGACCGGACGCGGGCATGTGGGAGGAACGCGGGATCGAACACCATCACGTGTCCTCGAAGGTGCAGTGCTGGGTCGCGCTGGACCGGGCGGTCCGCTTCGGCGACAAGCTGGGTGGACCGGAGGACGTGGCCCGCTGGGCGGTCGCCCGCGACGAGGTGCGCGCGACGGTGCTGGAGCGGGGATGGAGCGACCGGCTCGGTGCGTACACCGGGAGTTTCGAATCCGACGACCTGGATGCCTCGGTGCTGGTGATGCCGTTGGTGGGTTTCCTGCGGGCCGATGACCTGCGGATGCGCTCGACGATCCGGGCGGTGGAGCGGCGGCTGTCCCACGACGGCCTGCTGCGGCGCTGGGACGGTGATCCGGCGGGCTTCGTCATCTGCTCGTTCTGGCTGGTGGGTTGCCTGGCGTTGGGTGGTGAGCGGGACCGGGCGCACGAGTTGTTCCTCTGGCTGGCCGGTCGGGTCAACGATCTCGGCCTGTTCGCCGAGCAGATCGACCCGCTGACCGGTGAGCAGATGGGCAACTTCCCCCAGGCGTTCTCACACATCGGCCTGATCAACGCCGCGGGTCAGCTCACCGACGTCGAGCGGGATCCGGCGCTGCGGCATCGCGGCATGCCACCACCGCACTTCACCCCGACGCGGTCCTGACCAGGTCCTTTTGCAAAAATCTTGACGACTATCGATTCATTGGATCGAAGTTCTGTCGCGATGAAGTGAAAGACGTTAATGTCCGGGACACCCTGAGGTGCTCCTCCAGTCGGCGGGAGCGGCACCGAGTTCCCCCGGACACCTGGAGCTCTCGTGTCACGCACCCCGCGCCGACGTCTCGTCATCGCCACCGCCGCTCTGTTCGCCGTCCTGGTCACCGTCGGCTTCGCGCCATCGGCGAACGCCCGTCCCAACACCGAGCGTCCGCTCGCCGGCACTCCGGTGCCGGCGGCCGCAGCCCTCGCGCCACCGGCCACCACCGGATTCGAAAAGGTCGCCCTCGACGGCGGACTGTCCATGGGGGAGCCGATCGAGCTGGCCGTCGCCGGCGACGGCAAGGTCTTCTACATCAACCGGGGCACGAGCAGCGGCGGCGGTCAGGTCCGCCTCTACAACCCGGCGACGCGGTCCACCACCGTCGCGCTGACCCTGGCCCTGGACGCCCGGTTCGAGGACGGCCTGATCGGCATCACCCTGCACCCGGGCTTCGCCAGCAACCGCTGGGTGTACCTGTTCTACTCGCCCAAGGTCACCCCGCTGGTCAACCGGATCAGCCGGTTCACCTTCAACCCGTCCACCCTGCTGCTCGACCCGGCCAGCGAGGACGTGCTCATCGAGTGGCCCACCGAGCGGGACCTGTGCTGCCACTCGGCCGGCTCGATGAGCTGGGACACCGCCGGCAACCTCTACTTCGCCGTAGGGGACAACACCAACTCCGGCGGCGACTCCGCCGGGATGGCCCCGATCGACGAGCGGACCACTCGCAATCCGCAGTACGACGCGCAGCGCACCTCCAGCAACACCAACGACCTGCGCGGAAAGATCAACCGGATCCACCCGGAGAACGACGGCAGCTACACCGTCCCGGCCGGCAACCTCTTCGCCGCCGGCACCGCGCGGACCCGCCCGGAGATCTACGTGATGGGTGTGCGCAACCCGTACCGGATCTGGGTGGACCGCAAGGCCGGCAACACCCTCTACTGGGGAGAGGTCGGCCCGGACGCCGGTGCGGACCTCGCCAACCGCGGCCCGGCGGCGTACGACGAGTTCAACCGGGCCGCCGGGCCCGGCAATTACGGCTGGCCGTACTGCGGCGGCCCGAACGTGGCCTACAACGACTGGAACTTCGCCACCGCCTCGCCGCGCGGCTGGTTCCCGTGCGGCGGCTCCACCGGCCCGGTCAACGACTCGCCCCGCAACAGCGGCCTCCAGCAGCTCCCACCGACGAAGCCGGCGCTGGTCTGGGAGCAGCACGGCGGCAGCGACGACTGGCCGGCGCTGGACAACCCGGGCGGCTGTGGCTCGCCCAACCACGTCGAGGCCTACCACTACGACCCGAACCTCGCCTCGGACGTGAAGTGGCCGGCCTACTACGACAACAAGTGGCTGATCTCCGAGTACTGCCGCAACTGGATCAAGGAGGTCCAGTTCGACAACGGCAACCCGGCCACCGGCGCGCCGACGGTCATCGAGCCGGTGCTCGCCGGCATGAAGCTCGTCCACCCGATCGACTGGCAGTTCGGCCCGGACGGTTCGCTCTACCTGTTGGAGTACGGCAGCGGCTACTTCTCCGGGGCCACCGACGCCGGCCTGTACAAGATCAATTACGTCCAGGGTGGCCGGTCGCCGGTGGCCAAGGCCAGCGTGAACAGGGACAACGGCCTGGCCCCGCTGGCGGTCGCCTTCTCCAGCGCCGGCAGCTCCGACCCGGACGGCGAACAGCTCAGCTACGCCTGGGACTTCACCAACAACGGCAGCACCGACTCGACCGCGGCGAACCCCACCTTCACGTACACGGCCAACGGCAGCTACAGCGCCCGGCTCACCGTCAACGACGGCACCGGCCGCAGCGCGACCACGCTGGTGCCGGTGGTGGTCGGCAACAACCGGCCGACGGTCACTCTCAACGGGCTGCCCGCGGGCGGGCTCTTCGACTGGGGGCAGGACCTGACCGTCAGCGCCGCCGCCAGCGACCCGCAGGACGGCACTCCGGCCTGCTCGGCGGTGGTCGTCCGGGCCGCGCTCGGCCACCAGGAGCACGCCCACGAGGAGGGGGAGGGGACCGGCTGCGGCGCCACGTTCAACACCGGTGCGGTGCACGCCGGCCCCGACTCGGTGCTGTTCTTCGTGCTCCGGGGCAGCTACACCGACCGGGGAGCGACCGGCTCGGCGGCGCTGACCGGGGAGAAGGAGATCAGCCTCTATCCGAAACAGTGGCAGGCGGAGCACTTCGTCCAGCTCAACGGGCCCAAGGTGATCGACCAGTCGGCGGCTGAGGGCGGCCGGCGACTGGGCGACATCCAGAACGGCGAGAACGTCCGGCACCACGCGGTGAGCCTGAAGGGGATCACCGGGGTCCGGGCACGGGTCTCCTCCGGCGGCCCCGGGGGCACCGTCTCCTTCCGGTACGACTCGCCGACCGGCACCGAGGTCGCCCGGATCGCGGTGCCGAACACCGGCGGTTGGGACACCTACACCGAGCTGAGCACCACGGTGACCAGGCCGGACGACGGCACCCACGACCTGTACCTGGTCTTCACCGGCGGCAGCGGCGCGTTGCTGGACGTGGACAGCTACACCTTCACCGGCCCGGGGGTCGGCACCGGCGGCGCGCGCACCGGGGAGATCAAGGCCCTCGGCAAATGCGCGGACATCGCCTCCAGCCAGACCGCCAACGGCACCAGGGTGCAGACCTGGACCTGCAACGGCACCGGCGCGCAGCGCTGGACCCTGCCCGGCGACGGCACCGTGCGAGGGCTCGGCAAGTGCCTGGACGTGAAGGGCAGCGGCACCACCGACGGCGGCCTCGTGCAGCTGTACGACTGCAACGGCACCGGGGCGCAGCAGTGGGCCGCCCAGCCGGACGGCGGCCTGCGCAACCCGCAGTCCGGGCGCTGCCTGGACATCCCCAACTCCGACCTCACCGACGGTCGGCAGCTGCAGATCTGGACCTGCAACGGCTCCGGGGCGCAGCGCTGGACGCTGCCGTGACCGGCGGTTGATCGACTCCGTAGCCCGCTTCCCGGGGCGTCCCGACGTCGTGTCGCCCCGGGAAACGGGCCCCGGAGGCGATCCCGGCCGTCCACCCGCGTCCCCGGGTGGACGGCCAGGGCTCGGGGGACAATGCCGGGATGCGGCTCGTGCTCACGGCGGACACCCACCTACCGAAGCGGGCCCGGGATCTGCCCGGGCCGCTCTGGACGGCGATCGAGGCGGCGGACGTGGTGCTGCACGCCGGCGACTGGGTTGACGAGTCGCTGCTCGACGCGATGATCGCGCGCTCCCGCCGGCTGATCGGCGTCTACGGCAACAACGACGGCCCGGCGCTGCGCGCCCGGCTGCCGGAGGTGGCCCGGGCCGACCTCGACGGCCTGCGGGTCGCCGTGGTGCACGAGACCGGCGCCCGGACCGGTCGCGAGCAGCGGTGCGCGACCCGCTTTCCCGACGTCGACCTGCTCGTCTTCGGGCACTCGCACATCCCCTGGGACACCGAAGCCCCCGGCGGCCTGCGGCTGCTCAACCCCGGCTCACCCACCGACCGCCGCTCCCAGCCCCACGCCACCTACCTCACCGCCGAGGTGACCGCCGGCCGCCTGACCCAGGTCGAGCTGCACCGGCTGCCCCGCCGCTGACCCGACCCCTCGCCCGGTTTCACTGGCCCCGGCCCGTTTCGGCCTGGAGCTCGTCGATCCGCTTGGACGCCTCGGCCTTGGTCAGGTCGTCCGGCAGCTCCGCGTCCGCCTCTCGGGCGAGGGTGGCCAGGTAGGACTCCTGTGCCGCGGTGGGCGCCTCGTCGCCGGTGACCCACTCGTCCGGATCCTTGATCGCGCCGCGCGGGTCGGTCTGCTCGTTGTTGCGGTCCGTCATCGTCATCACCCTTTCTTCGAACAGGTGTGCCAGTACCCGGGCCGTCGCCGGTTCATGCCTGCTCGGCCCGTCCGCCGGCACCTACGATCACCGGATGAGCGTGGACCGGTCGGGTGTGGTGGTGGTCGGGGCGGGCATCGCCGGGGTGGCCTGTGCGGTGGAGCTGGCCGAGGCCGGGGTGCCGGTGCAGGTCCGCGAGCGGGGGCACGTGCGCGGTGGCCGGATGGCCAGCAAACGCTTTGACGGCCGCCCCGCCGACATCGGCGCCGCCTACTTCACCGCCAGCGACCCCGACTTCGCCGCGCTGGTCGAGCAGTGGCGCGCCGCCGGCCTGGTCCGCGAATGGACCGACACCTTCCAGGCGTACGACCGGGACGGGCGGCACGACGAGCCCGGGCCGATGCGCTTCGCCGCGCCGCGCGGTCTGCGCTCACTGGTCGAACATCTGGCCGGCGCGGTCCCGGTGACCGTCGACCGGTTGGTGCTCAGCGTGGAACCCGGGCCGGCCGTGGACGGCCAGCCGTGCGCGGCGGTCGCCCTGGCCATGCCGGGCCCGCAGGCCGCCCTGCTGCTCGACCCGGCCCTGGCCGACGCCACCCGGGTCGTGCAGGCGCAGCGCTGGTCGCCGTCGCTGGCCGCGGTGCTGCGCTTCCCGGCCCGGCGCTGGCCGGACTTTCGGGGCGCGTTCGTCAACGACCACCCGGTGCTCAGCCTGGTCTGCGACGACGGCGACCGGCGGGGCGACGCCGCCCCGGTGCTGGTCGCGCACACCGTGCCGGAGTTCGCCGCCGGCCACCTCGCCCAGCCCACCGGAGCCGGCCCGGTGATCGAGCAGGCGGTCCGGGACCTGCTGGGGTTGCCCGACGCGGCGGCCAACGTGCACGTGCACCGCTGGACGTACGCGAAGCCCACCACCAACCCCGGGGGCGGCACCCATCACCTGGACGCCGACCGGATCGGCCTGGCCGGTGACGCGTTCGGCAAGCCCCGGGTGCAGAGCGCCTGGCGCTCCGGGCGGGACCTCGGCCGCGCCCTGGCCGCCTGCCTCACCTGACGCCCGCCGGCCCTCGGCTGGCCGCCGGTGTCGGATCGACCGGCGGGCCGGGGCTCAGGCGCTGCCGGCGACCCGCTGGGCGGGCACGTCCGTTTCGGCCGGGCCGCTGGTCCGCTCGCCCTTCTGGTCCAGCAGTTGCATGACCGGGGTCGCCGCGATGCCGTGCACCACCACGGAGACGAGCACCACCAGCCCGACCGTGGCCCAGAGCAGCTCCGCCTGCGGGAAGTCCGCCTTCGTGGTGGCGTACGCCAGGTAGTAGAACGAGCCCACACCGCGGATGCCGAACAACGAGATCACCCAGTGCTCGGCCGGTCGGCCCGGCGCGCCGCGCAGCGACAACCAGCCGACCAGTGGCCGGACCAGGAACACCAGCGCCACCCCGACGGCCGCCGCCGGCCAGGTCAGCGGAGTGAGCAGCCCGCCGACGACCGCGCCGCCGAGCAGCAGCAACAGCACCAGGGTGAGCAGCCGTTCGATCTGCTCGGCGAAGTCGTGCAGCACCGAGTGGAACTCGTGGGTCCGCTCGGCGGCCCGGATCGCGCGGGCGGCCACGAACACCGCCAGGAACCCGTACCCGCCGACCACCTCCACCAGCCCGTACGCCAGGAAGGTCGCGGCCAGCGCCAGGAAACCCTCGGCGTGCCGGGCCAACCGCAGGTGGCTGGGCGCCCGGAAGAACAGCTTGCCGAGCAGCCAGCCGATGAGCAGGCCGCCGCCGACCCCGACGCCGACCTTCCAGAGCACGTCGACGGTGAACCAGTCGGCCAGCCAGTCCCGTGGCGCGAGGCTGGTCGAGGCGATGGCGATGGCCGCGTAGACGAACGGGAACGCCAGCCCGTCGTTGAGGCCCGCCTCGGAGGTCAACGCGAAGCGGACCTCGTCCTCGGAGTCCTCCACGTCGGTCGGCTCGCCGACCTGCACGTCGGCGGCGAGCACTGGATCGGTCGGGGCCAGGGCGGCGCCCAGCAGCAGCGCGGCGGCCGGCACCAGCCCGGCCCACCACCAGCCGAGCAGCGTCACCGCCGCGATGCACAGCGGCATCGCGATGACCAGCAGGCGCCAGGTGGACGACCACTTCGCCCAGCTCAACGGTCGGTCGATCTTGAGCCCGGCGCCCATCAGGGCGACGATCACCCCGATCTCGGTCAGGTGGGTGGTCAGCTCCGGGTGGGCCAGCGGGTCCGGTGTGGGCAGCCCGATCGGCAGCAGGAAGACCAGCATCCCCAGTGCGAGGAAGGCGATCGGCATGGACAGCGGCCGTCGCTCCAGCACCCGGGGCAGGATGCCGGCGAGCAGGGCGCCCAGACCCACCAGCGCGAACGCCACGTCTACCGGCTCCACCGTGCCACCTTCCGGCCGCGCCCACGGGTTGCGGGCAGGTGGTCACAGACCATGCCCCGCGAGCCGTACGTGTAAGTGGTCGCGCAAATAGGTGGGCTTCATGGTCGGCGGGTGGGGCGGGTGTCCCATCGGTACAAGATCCACGCCTGGCGGATGAGGCTACGGATGGTGATGATGGCGTCGGCGAGGTCGAAGTAGGCG